>NZ_CM160043.1:0-12500 GCF_056711585.1 Paenibacillus sp. SJS-P3
GTGGACAGCCATACTGTGGATCTGTGGCAGCAAGTGCTGTCAGTCATCCAAACCAAATTGAGCAAACCGAGCTTCGACACCTGGTTCAAGGCGACGAAAGCCAATTTCTCGGATGACGGACTCCTCATCGTGACGGCGCCGACGACGTTTGCGGTCGAATGGCTGGAGAGCCGCTACACGAAGCTGGTCAGATCCACTGTATCGGATTACATCGGACGCTCTGTTGACGTCCGTTTTGTCATTGAGGAAAACCGGCCGCCCGAACCGGCTGCGCCGGCCATCCCCGCGGCCAAAGCGGCTCCATCATCATCCGAAGAGCCCTTTTCCAATATGCTCAATCCGAAATACACGTTCGACACCTTCGTCATCGGCGCCAACAACCGATTCGCCCATGCCGCATCTCTCGCGGTCGCCGAAGCGCCGGCCAAAGCCTATAATCCGTTGTTCCTCTACGGAGGCGTCGGCCTGGGGAAAACCCACTTGATGCACGCGATCGGCCATTACATCATGGAGCACAACCCGAGCACCAAGGTGATGTACATTTCTTCCGAGAAATTCACCAATGAATTCATCAATGCGATCCGGGACAACCGAGGCGAGAGCTTCCGCAACAAATACCGGAATATCGACGTTCTGTTGATTGACGATATCCAGTTCCTGGCCGGCAAGGACGGGACCCAGGAGGAATTTTTCCATACGTTCAACGCCCTGCACGAAGAGCGCAAGCAGATCGTCATCTCCAGCGACCGGACACCGAAGGAAATCCCGACTTTGGAGGAGAGGCTTCGTTCCCGCTTCGAATGGGGGCTCATCACGGATATCCAGCCTCCGGATCTCGAGACCAGGATCGCCATTCTCCGCAAGAAGGCCAAAGCCGAGAACCTGGACATTCCGAATGAAGCCATGATCTACATCGCCAACCAGATCGATACGAACATCCGCGAGCTGGAAGGCGCTCTCATCCGCGTAGTCGCCTATTCTTCCCTCATCAACGAGGATATTTCCTCGCATCTGGCGGCGGAGGCGCTCAAGGACATCATTCCCTCAACGCGGCCGAAAATGATCACCATCCTGGACATCCAGCAGCGTGTAGGAGAGTTTTACGGCCTCAAAATGGATGAATTCAAGGCGCGCAAGCGAACCAAGGCGGTGGCTTATCCAAGGCAGATCGCCATGTATCTGTCCCGTGAGCTGACGGACTACTCGCTGCCCAAGATCGGCGAAGCTTTCGGCGGCCGAGACCATACGACCGTCATCCACGCCCATGAGAAAATCTCCAAGCAGCTCAAGATCGACCAGGAGCTGTTCAAGGTCATTCAGAATTTGACGGAAAAAGTCAAAAACCACATGTAGGCGCCTCCCAATCGGAGATCGCCATCCGTGGATAAGTCCTATACGAGTAGCCAAGCCTATGCACACTCTGTACACATGTGGATAGGCTTCTGCCATCGGCGAAAACAGGGCTTATCCACATATCCACCGCCCCTACGACTACTACTGCTATTAATCTTTAAAAAAACATCATCTAAAAAAGACGAATCACGTCGAATGCCGCCCAAGGAGGAACGCATGAAACTCACCATCTCCAAAAACGAACTCAACGACGCTATCCAACAAGTGGCCAAAGCTGCATCGATACGTCCTGCCATTCCAATACTTGGTGGAATCAAGATCGACGTAACCCACCAAGGAGTCACGCTGACGGCTAGCGATACCGATATCTCCATCCAAAGCTTCATTCCAGCCGAAACGGATGAGGTTGTCGTCGCCAAAGTGGACAAGCCAGGCAGCGTCGTGATGCCGGCCAAGTTTTTTGTGGAGATCATCCGCAAGCTTCCTGCAGAAGAAGTGCAGATCGAGGTGGGCGAGCACTACCAGACGCTGATTCGTTCCGGTTCAACGGATATCCAGATGGTCGGACTTGATCCCGAGGAATTCCCCGTCCTTCCTTCCGTCGAAGAAGACGAAGTGCTGCAGATTCCGGGCGATCTTCTCAAAGCGATGGTCAGACAGACCGTATTCTGCGCTTCGACCAGCGAACAGACACCCGTTCTGACCGGAGTGCTCTGGAACCTGATTGAAGGCCAGCTGAAGTTCGTCGCCACCGACCGCCATCGTCTAGCCAGCCGCTTGGCTCAAGTCGAAACTCCGGACAGCTACAAGCTGACCAATATCGTCATCGCCGCGAAGACGATGGTCGAGCTGTCCAAGCTCGTGCCGGACGGATCCGGCCTCGTGGATATCGTCGTCGCCAGCAACCAGGTGCTTTTCCGCCTCGGGCACACCCTCTTTTACAGCCGTATGCTGGACGGAACCTATCCCGATACTTCCAAGATTATTCCGCAATCGTTCAAAACAGAACTCGTCCTCGAAACACGCAAGCTGATCGACGCGATGGAACGCGCCTACTTGATGTCGAGGGAAGAAAAAACCAATATCGTCCGTCTCGTAACTCTCGACAACGGCAACATCGAGATATCGTCCAGCTCGCAGGAGCTCGGACGCGTAACTGAGCAGCTTGAAGTCATGCGCCAGAACGGCGAGCCGCTCCGCATCGCCTTCAACTCCAAATACATGCTGGATACGCTGAAAGTCATCGACAGCGAGCAGCTCGTCATCAGCTTCACCGGCGCCATGAGCCCGATCATCATCCGCCCGGCGGATCATGACAACAGCCAGTACATCATTCTGCCTTACCGCACGACGAACTGACGGGCAGCCGGTGCGGCCAGCAGGCGGACGATCCCGCGCATTCGCGCACGGACCGTCCGCTTCTTTTGTTCCAACCCCTTTTTCAACATTCCAAGGAGGGCTATCGCCATGAAAACCATCACGATCAAGACCGAATACATCGCTCTCGGCCAATTCCTAAAACTGGCCGATTGCATCGATTCCGGAGGACAGGCCAAGTTCTTCCTCCAGGAATACACCGTTCTCATCAACGAAGAGCCGGACAATCGGCGAGGACGCAAGCTCTATGACGGGGACAAAGTCGAAGTAGAGGGGTTCGGATCCTTTCGGGTTCAGAGATCATGAACTCGTCTCGCCGTGAAATGTCCGCCCCACGCGGACAAGGCTTCAGCCAGGGGGATTGAGCAGGTGTTCCTACACGAAATCAAGTTGAAAAACTACCGGAATTACGAGGAGCTTGAGCTCGGCACCAGCCATAAGGTCAACCTGTTCATCGGGCCGAACGCGCAGGGTAAAACCAATCTGCTGGAGTCCATTTTCGCCTTGGCTCTCACCAAGTCGCATCGGACCTCCAAAGATCGCGAGCTGATCGGCTGGAATGGCAAGGAAGCTTCCGTTCATGGAGAAGTGGAGAAGAGATACGGGAACGTGGCGCTGGACCTGGTCTACTCCGCCCAAGGCAAGAAAGCGAAGATCAACGGGCTGGAGCAGCGCAAGCTGAGCGGTTTCGTCGGCACGCTCAACGTGGTCATGTTCGCTCCGGAGGATCTCGAGATCGTCAAAGGGACGCCGGGGATTCGCCGCCGCTTTCTCGATATGGAGATCGGCCAGGTGCAGCCGGGGTACTTGCATACGCTCCAGCAATACGCCAAGGTGCTGCTGCAGCGCAACAACTACCTCAAGTCATCGGGGCCGGGCTCCGTCCAGCCTGCGATGATGGAAGTGTGGAACATGCAGCTGGCGGAGCATGGTGTTAAAATCATGAGAAAAAGGCAACAATTCATAGAGAAGCTCCGGACCTGGGCGGCAGCGATCCATTCCGGCATCACCGCAGGCGGCGAAGAGCTTGCCGTCAGCTACCGCCCTTCCTTCGAAATGGAAGGAGAGCAAGATGAATCTGTTTTATTCGATCAATTTATGTTAAAGTTATCACAGGTAAAAGATCAGGAATATCGCCGCGGAGTGACGCTGGCAGGCCCTCACCGGGATGATCTGGCGTTCCATATCAATGGCAAGGAAGCCCAGGTTTTCGGCTCCCAGGGACAGCAGAGGACGACGGCGCTGTCGCTGAAGCTGGCCGAGATCGAGCTGATCCGGGAAGAGATCGGGGAGTACCCGCTTCTTCTTCTCGACGACGTGCTGTCCGAGCTGGACCAGCACAGGCAGACGCAGCTCATCGAGACTTTCCAAGGAAAAGTGCAGACATTCATAACCGCTACGGGGCTGGAGAGCGTGAACACGAGCCGCTTGTCGGATGCGGGGGTTTACCGGGTTGAGGGCGGCAAGGTAACGTTATGACCGCTCCAGCCCTTTCTTGAGAAGAAGGGTTGTCATGCGCATACCTTCTTCTCTTCTCTACGTTAACGGCACCCGAGCATAGACATAAGGCGGAGCAGCCGTTTTGATTTTCAGAGAGCAAGGCCGGCCGACCGGCGCATCCTTCCTTGTCTTCTCTTGGGCGCCGACGCCAGTCCGCCATTATGGCGGGGAGCTTGTCTTGCTCGGGCGATTCTATTCCTGCAAGGATTTATCATAGAGGGGAGCTGAAGGCACGCATGTATATCCATCTCGGCGGAGAAAAAATTATTCGGGCATCGGAGCTGGTCGCCATCTTCGATATATCCATCGAGCAGTCCTCCAAGCTCTCCAAGCAGTTCGTGGCCGATGCCAAAAAACGCAAGGACGTGGAGACGATCGGCGAAGAGGAGCCCAAATCCATCGTCGTCACCCAGAACCGCGTCTACTACTCCCCTATCTCATCTTCCACGCTGAAGAAGCGCGGACATCATTTCGCGGCTTATTGATCGCTGCGTAAAAGCCGAAATCAAGTTAGGGCCGCTGCATCCGCTGGCGGCTGGTTAGTGCAGTTCGAGAGGAGCAGTGAAGACAAGCATGTCTACGAACCCACAGCATACGTACGACGAGAGCCAGATACAGGTGCTTGAAGGACTGGAAGCAGTCCGCAAGCGTCCGGGTATGTATATCGGCTCCACCAGCAGCAAAGGACTTCACCATCTCGTCTGGGAAGTCGTCGACAACAGCATTGACGAAGCGCTCGCCGGTTATTGCGACCGGATTACGATAACGATTCACGAGAACAACAGCATTACCGTAACGGACAATGGACGGGGAATTCCGGTCGGCGAGCATCCGAAGATGAAGCGTCCTACGCTGGAAGTCGTCATGACTGTCCTGCATGCCGGCGGCAAGTTCGGCGGCGAAGGCTACAAAGTATCCGGAGGCTTGCACGGTGTCGGCATTTCCGTCGTGAACGCCCTTTCGGAGCTGGTCGTCGTGCAGGTAAGCCGCGACGGCAAGGTCTATGAGCAGGAATACCGCCGCGGCGCTCCTCAGTACGACGTGAAGATCGTCGGGGACAGCACGTCGACGGGTACCAAGACGCTGTTCAAGCCGGATCCAGAGGTGTTCACCGAGACGACCGTGTTCGAATACGAGACGCTGCAATCGCGCGTCCGCGAGCTGGCGTTCCTGAACAAAGGGATCGAGCTTGTCCTTGCCGACGAGCGCACCGGAGTCAGCAACAGCTTCAAGTATGACGGCGGCATCATCGAGTTCGTCGAGTACCTTAACCGCAACCGCGAAGCCGTCAATGAGAGGCCGATCTATGTCGAAGGCTCCAAGGACGGTATCCAGGTGGAGGTGTCGCTGCAGTACAACGACAGCTACAGCGAGAACATCTACTCCTTCGCGAACAATATCAACACGCATGAAGGCGGCACCCACGAGTCCGGCTTCAAGAGCGCTCTGACCCGGATCATCAACGATTACGCTCGCAAGAGCGGCGCGATCAAGGAGAACAACTCCAATCTATCCGGCGAGGACGTGCGCGAGGGTCTGACCGCGATCATCAGCGTCAAGATTCCCGAGCCGCAGTTCGAAGGACAGACCAAGACCAAGCTCGGCAACAGCGAGGTGCGCGGCATCGTAGAGTCGTTCTTCGCCGAGAAGCTGCAGGAATTCCTGGAAGAGAACCCGTCCGTTGCCCGCAAAATCGTGGACAAGGGACTGCAGGCTTCGCGAGCCCGAGAAGCGGCCAAGAAGGCCCGCGAGCTGACGCGCCGCAAGAGCGCTCTCGAAGTCAGCTCGCTGCCCGGCAAGCTGGCCGACTGCTCGTCCAAGGATGCCAGCATCAGCGAGCTGTACATCGTCGAAGGAGATTCCGCCGGCGGTTCGGCCAAGCAGGGCCGCGACCGGCATTTCCAGGCGATCCTGCCGCTGCGCGGCAAGATCCTCAACGTCGAGAAGGCGCGTCTGGACCGGATTCTCTCCAATGCTGAGATCCGCGCCATCATTACGGCTCTCGGCACCGGAATCGGGGATGATTTCGACCTCGCGAAAGCCCGGTACCACAAGATCATCATCATGACGGATGCCGACGTCGACGGCGCCCACATCCGGACCCTGCTGCTAACATTCCTTTATCGCTACATGCGCCGGATTCTGGAAGCGGGCTACGTGTACATCGCCCAGCCTCCTCTGTTCAAGATCGAGCGCAACAAGGTCATTCGTTACGCGCAGTCCGAGCGGGAGCGCGAGGAGATCATGGCCGAATTCGGCGAAGGAGCCAAAATCAACGTTCAGCGCTACAAAGGCCTCGGCGAGATGAACGCTTCGCAGCTGTGGGAGACGACGATGGATCCCGAGAGCCGGACGATGCTTCAGGTTCAGATCGAGGATGCGATCAAGGCGGACATCATGTTCGACACGTTGATGGGCGACAACGTCGAGCCTCGCCGCGAGTTCATCCAGCAATACGCCAAGGACGTCAAAAACCTGGATATCTGATTCCACGCCAATGATCCCGGCGCCTACTCGGCCCGGGATTTTTTTCATCGGCTTTGCTCGAAGAAATCAGCGGGTTTTGCGCCTTGGAGCATAGGCGGCGGCGTAACGTCTCATCCGGCGGAAGATACTCTGATCCTTAAGCTTACGGAATATATACGGATCCGGCATCGTATTGACCTCGAGAATCCACGGCTTCAAGCTGGCGCTGACCGCAACGTCCAGTCCGATTTCCTTGAGGCCGGCATAACGGGTAGCGAGCTGCTCCGCCGCCTTGACGCCGATATGGCGCAAGTGGTCCTTGAATTCCTTCTGCGCGGCATCGTCCAAATGTCCTGCCATCAACGTTTCGAATGGGGTGATCGTGCCTCCGCTATGGTAGTTGGTGACGATTTTGGATGGATGTCCAAGCCGGCCGATGATGCCGGTAGTCTCCCATCTCCCGCTGAGGTTTTTCTGCACCATGACCCGCAGGTCGAAGCGCCGGTGCCGATGCTTCAGGAGATCGATTCCTTGTTGTGCTAAGTATCTCCTTTTGGGACGTGATTTCTCGAGCCCGGCGAACAGTCCGTCAAAGCTGGCGTAGGATCGGATCCTCGTCCCGCTTTGGAATCTGTAGCCCCGATCGAGCTTCTGGACCTTGATGACGCCGTTGCCGAACGTGCCTGCGTCGGGCTTGACGTACAGCATCCGGTACTGCTCCAGCATGGCTCGCAGCGTGTCCTTGGAATAGGTTCTTGTGTCTGGAATATAGGGTTTAAGCGAATCCGACTGGAGCAGCACCCCCGTTTTCATTTGCTTGCTCATAACCCTTTGGATGGCCAACCGATCTCATCCTTCCTCATCTGTCGAAAGAGCGATAAATCGCGTGCAATTCCCGCAGCCCTTCCAGATTTCAGTCCAATTTCCGATATCTTAAGCGACTAAACAATGATATAATAGAGTGTACTGACCATTCGTGCTGAATCCCTTTATTTTATGGATTCCCGCTATGAATGGAGCTCGGCATCCACCTATTTTTTGCGATCCGCGACGTTTAATTATGCCCGCTTTGTGCAAGACAGATAAGATAGGGCGGGCAGGCGCCGCGCAAGTCGCCACCATCAGGTTGAGCCGTTTGAAGGCCTGACCGCACAGGAGGTAAGTATGGCGGAAGAACAACGTTCTCAAATTAAAGACCGGGATATCGGCACGGAAATGCGCGAGTCGTTCATGGATTATGCCATGAGCATCATCGTCAGCCGCGCGCTGCCGGATGTGCGCGACGGGCTTAAGCCTGTCCACCGCCGCATCCTGTTCGCTATGTCCGAGCTGGGCATGGCCCCGGACAAGCCTTATAAAAAATCAGCCCGGATCGTGGGCGAGGTCATCGGCAAGTATCACCCGCACGGCGACAGCGCCGTGTATGAATCGATGGTCCGGATGGCGCAGGATTTCTCCATGCGCTATATGCTCGTCGACGGACATGGCAACTTCGGTTCCATCGACGGAGACATGGCGGCTGCCATGCGCTACACCGAAGCCCGATTGTCCAAGATCGCGATGGAGCTGCTCCGCGACCTGAACAAGGATACGGTCGACTACAATCCCAACTATGACGGCGAGGAAAGGGAGCCTGCCGTATTGCCGGCACGCTTCCCGAACCTGCTCGTCAACGGCGTCTCCGGCATCGCTGTCGGCATGGCGACCAATATCCCGCCGCATAACCTGCGGGAAGTCATCGACGGCGTCCAGGCGCTGATCCGCAACCCGGACATTACGTCTGTGGAGCTGATGGATTACGTCAAAGGTCCGGATTTCCCGACTGCGGGCTTCGTCATGGGCCATTCCGGCATCCGCCAGGCCTATACGACTGGACGCGGCTCCGTAACGATGCGCGCCCGGGCCGAGATCGAAGAGAATGGCGGCAAAGCCCGGATCGTCGTGCATGAATTGCCTTATCAGGTGAACAAAGCCCGGCTTGTCGAGAAGATCGCCGAGCTCGTCCGCGAGAAGAAGATCGAGGGCATTACCGACCTGCGTGACGAGTCCGACCGCAACGGCATGCGCGTCGTCATCGAGCTGCGGCGCGACGTCAACCCGAGCGTAACCCTGAACAACCTGTACAAGCATACCCAGATGCAATCGACGTTCGGCATCAATATGCTGGCGCTGGTCAACGGCGAGCCGCGCACCCTTACGCTGCGCGACATGCTGTACCACTATCTGCAGCACCAGATGGTGGTTATCCGCCGCCGTACCGAATTCGACCTTAAAAAAGCGGAAGCGAGAGCGCACATCCTCGAAGGCTTGCGCATCGCGCTTGATCATATCGACGAGATCATCTCGCTTATTCGTTCCTCGCGCACGACCGACGAAGCGCGTGAAGGCTTGATCAACCGCTTCTCGCTCAGCCTGGAGCAGGCCCAAGCGATCCTCGACATGAGGCTGCAGCGCCTGACCGGCCTGGAGCGGGAGAAGATCGAAGCCGAGTACAACGAACTGCTTGCCCGCATCGCCGAGTACAAGGCCATTCTGGCCGACGAGCAGCTGGTGCTCGAGATCATCAGCAAGGAGCTTGCCGAGATCAACGAACGCTTCGGCGACGAGCGCCGCACGGAAGTGACGATCGGCGAGGACGAGATTCTTGACGAGGACCTGATTCCGCGCGAGGATGTCGTCATCACGATCACCCATTCGGGCTACGTGAAGCGGCTGCCGGTATCGACTTACCGCAGCCAGCGCCGCGGCGGCAAGGGCGTCATCGGCATGGACACCAAGTCCGATGACTTTGTGGAGCATTTGTTCATCTCGAACACGCACCACTACCTGCTCTTCTTTACCGACAAAGGCAAGGTGTACCGGCTCAAAGCCTACGAGATCCCTGATCTCAGCCGTACGGCCCGCGGAACGCCGATCATCAACCTGCTGCAGATCGAGCAGGGCGAGACGGTCAATGCCGTCATTCCGGTCGAAGCTTTCGATCCCGATTGCTACCTGTTCTTCGGAACGCGCCAAGGCATCGTCAAGAAGACGCCTCTCGACGATTACTCCAATATCCGCCGCGTCGGCCTGATCGCCATCAACCTGCGCGAGGATGACGATCTGATCAGCGTGAAGCTGACGGACGGCAAACAGGAGATCATCATCGGTACGGCGGACGGCATGTCGATCCGGTTCCCGGAAAGCGATGTGCGTTCCATGGGCCGTTCGGCCACAGGAGTCAAGGGCATCGCTCTCGATGATGACGACCGGGTGATCGACCTGGACGTCGTGGATCCGGAGCAGGAAGTTCTGATCGTTACGGCCAAAGGATACGGCAAGCGGACTCCGGTAAGCGAATACCGGACGCAATCGCGCGGCGGCAAGGGGATCAAGACCTTGAACGTAACGGAGAAGAACGGTCCGATCGCCGGCCTCAAAATGGTGGAAGACGGCGAGGATCTGATGATCATGACCGCATCGGGAACGATGATCCGCATGAACATGGATACGATCTCTTCCATGGGCCGCAACACGCAGGGCGTGCGTCTGATCAACATTCGCGACGAGGACTCGGTCGCTACGGTGACACGGGTTGCCAGAAGCGAAGAAATTCAGGAAGAAGATGAAGAACCGGGCGATGTGCCGGCAGGAGACGAAGAGGCCGGTACAGATAGCGAATAGGCATTTGAACGCGTCATAAGGGGAGGAACCGTCTTGATTACGGTCGATTGCGCGCAGTTGAAGCTGGGTGATGTCATTTCGCAGGATGTGCTGACTCCATTGGGGGGCGTTCTGTTCCACAAGGGCCGTGTCGTCACGATGCGCGAAATGGATATTCTGACGGCATTCATGGTGCAGCAGGTTGCCATTGAACGCGGTGGAGCCGAGGCTCCTCCTGCAGCCAAATCGGAAAGCAAGCCTCTTCCGCATAGCGGCCTGACTCTCGAATACGATTCGATGGTCGCTCTGTTGAAGAAAGCCTATGGACAAGTGGCGGGAGGGGCTGCCCTGCCTATTCTGGAGCTGCGGACCGGTCTGGAGAAGCTGCTCTCCCATTCCAGGAACTATCAGGTTCTTAGTTTCTCCCCAAGGCATGTCAATCAGGAGGAGTTCTACTTTCACAGCAGCGTACTCTCCTCCCTGACCTGCTATCAGCTCGCGCAGTGGGCGGGACTCCCGTCCAAGGATTGGATGCAAGTCGCGATGGGCAGCCTGCTGCATGATATCGGCAACGTGAAGGTGGATCGGACCATACTGGCCAAACCGGGGATTCTCACTTCAACCGAGCAGGAAGAAATGAAGAGGCACACCCTTAGCGGCTACTCGCTGCTGAAAGGCGTAGCCGCCCTCAATGAGGGGGCGAAGCTCTCCGCCCTTCAACATCATGAGCGAATCGACGGCAGCGGTTATCCGCTGGGCTTGGCTGCGGAGAACATTCATCCTTACGCCAAGATGGTTGCCATTGCAGATATCTTTCATGCCATGACCCTGAACAAGATCTATCGCCGAGCTTCGTCGCCCTACCTCGTTCTGGAGCAGATTCAACAGGATGCCTTCGGCAAGCTGGATCCTTCCTATGTAAGGACATTCATCGAGAAAGCGACTCAGTTCCATAATGGCACTCTCGTGAGGCTAAGCGATGGGCGCGTGGGAGAGATCGTCTTCACCGATCGCAATCACATTACCCGTCCGTGGGTTTCCGTCGACGGCAGCATCGTGGACCTTTCCACACAGCGCCGGCTTCATATAGAAGAAGTTCTTTCATAAGAGAACCCGCTCATTAATTTCAAGAGACCGTCAGGATGATCCTGGCGGTTTCTTTTTTTATCGGGTCGCCCGGCATTAGCTAGCGGATATAGAAACCAGGATGATGAAGAAGACGAAGATGTATTCGGGATGAAGATCAGTCCAAGGGTTCCTATCTGTCCTTCTCTATAGAGGAAACTCATAGTCTATGATCGCTGAAAGGGGAAGCTTGAACCAAACATACGAATGGTTGTAAATCTGGATTGCAGCAGCCGTTTTGGAGGGGGAAGAGGCTTTGAAAAAAAGGATTTTAAAAATCTTAAAAAAACACTTGCATTGGCCTATGTGGCCGTGATATATTATCTAAGTCGCCGCTGAGAGGCACGACGGAAACAAGCGAAACACAAGCGAATTTGTTCTTTGAAAACTGAACAACGAGTGAAGCAAGTCAACGTTATAAATGAGCAAGTCAAACACCTTTATGGAGAGTTTGATCCTGGCTCAGGACGAACGCTGGCGGCGTGCCTAATACATGCAAGTCGAGCGGATCTTGTCCTTCGGGACAAGGTTAGCGGCGGACGGGTGAGTAACACGTAGGCAACCTGCCCTCAAGACTGGGATAACCTCCGGAAACGGATGCTAATACCAGATATGCGGTCTCTCCTCCTGGAGAGACCGGGAAAGACGGAGCAATCTGTCACTTGGGGATGGGCCTGCGGCGCATTAGCTAGTTGGTGAGGTAACGGCTCACCAAGGCGACGATGCGTAGCCGACCTGAGAGGGTGATCGGCCACACTGGGACTGAGACACGGCCCAGACTCCTACGGGAGGCAGCAGTAGGGAATCTTCCGCAATGGACGCAAGTCTGACGGAGCAACGCCGCGTGAGTGAGGAAGGCCTTCGGGTCGTAAAGCTCTGTTGCCAGGGAAGAACGGGTGGAAGAGTAACTGCTTCCGCCATGACGGTACCTGAGAAGAAAGCCCCGGCTAACTACGTGCCAGCAGCCGCGGTAATACGTAGGGGGCAAGCGTTGTCCGGAATTATTGGGCGTAAAGCGCGCGCAGGCGGCTTTGTAA
>NZ_CM160043.1:15000-265000 GCF_056711585.1 Paenibacillus sp. SJS-P3
GCCACCATTTAAAGAGTGCGTAATAGCTCACTGGTCGAGTGACTCTGCGCCGAAAATGTAACGGGGCTAAACACACCACCGAAGCTATGGCATGTACCATTTGGTACTTGGGTAGGGGAGCGTTGTGTATAGGTTGAAGTCAGACCGTAAGGACTGGTGGACAGTACACAAGTGAGAATGCCGGTATGAGTAACGAAAAGATCAGTGAGAATCTGATCCGCCGTAAGCCTAAGGGTTCCTGAGGAAGGTTCGTCCGCTCAGGGTAAGTCGGGACCTAAGGCGAGGCCGAAAGGCGTAGTCGAAGGACAACAGGTTGATATTCCTGTACCACCGCAAGCCGTTATGAGCAATGGAGTGACGCAGAAGGGTAGTGACGCGGACCGATGGATGTGTCCGTCCAAGCAGTGAGGCTGGTTTGTTGGCAAATCCGCAAACCGTAAGGCTGGGCTGTGATGGGGAGGGAAACTTTAGTACCGAAGGTCATGATCTCCAGCTGCCAAGAAAAGCTTCTAGCCAGGCGAAGGTGCCCGTACCGCAAACCGACACAGGTAGGCGAGCAGAGCATGCTAAGGCGCGCGGAGTAACTCTCGTTAAGGAACTCGGCAACATGACCCCGTAACTTCGGGAGAAGGGGTGCCTCGGTAGGGTGAATAGCCCGAGGGGGCCGCAGTGAAAAGGCCCAAGCGACTGTTTAGCAAAAACACAGGTCTGTGCGAAGCCGTAAGGCGAAGTATACGGGCTGACGCCTGCCCGGTGCTGGAAGGTTAAGGGGAGCGGTTAGGGGCAACCCGAAGCTGTGAACCGAAGCCCCAGTAAACGGCGGCCGTAACTATAACGGTCCTAAGGTAGCGAAATTCCTTGTCAGGTAAATTCTGACCCGCACGAATGGCGTAACGACTTGGGCGCTGTCTCAACGAGAGATCCGGTGAAATTTTAATACCTGTGAAGATGCAGGTTACCCGCGACAAGACGGAAAGACCCCATGGAGCTTTACTGCAGCTTGATATTGGACTTTGGTACGATCTGTACAGGATAGGTGGGAGCCTTAGAAGCCGGAGCGCCAGCTTCGGTGGAGGCACCGTTGGGATACCACCCTGATCGTATCGGAGTTCTAACCTGGTACCGTGAAACCGGTACAGGGACCGTGTCAGGCGGGCAGTTTGACTGGGGCGGTCGCCTCCTAAAATGTAACGGAGGCGCCCAAAGGTTCCCTCAGAATGGTTGGAAATCATTCGCAGCGTGCAAAGGCATAAGGGAGCTTGACTGCGAGACCTACAAGTCGAGCAGGGACGAAAGTCGGGCTTAGTGATCCGGTGGTACCGAATGGAAGGGCCATCGCTCAACGGATAAAAGCTACCCTGGGGATAACAGGCTTATCTCCCCCAAGAGTCCACATCGACGGGGAGGTTTGGCACCTCGATGTCGGCTCATCGCATCCTGGGGCTGAAGTAGGTCCCAAGGGTTGGGCTGTTCGCCCATTAAAGCGGTACGCGAGCTGGGTTCAGAACGTCGTGAGACAGTTCGGTCCCTATCTGTCGTGGGCGCAGGAAATTTGAGAGGAGCTGTCCTTAGTACGAGAGGACCGGGATGGACGTACCGCTGGTGTACCAGTTGTTCCGCCAGGAGCACCGCTGGGTAGCTACGTACGGACGGGATAAGCGCTGAAAGCATCTAAGCGCGAAGCCCCCCTCAAGATGAGATTTCCCAGTATGTAAGACCCCTGGTAGACGACCAGGTTGATAGGTTCGGGGTGGAAGCGCAGCAATGCGTGCAGCTGACGAATACTAATCGGTCGAGGGCTTATCCTATGGTAAGAAAAGCAAATGGACTCAGCATCCATGATATTCGTTCGATCCAGTTTTCAAGGCGCAAGCCACGTCTTGAATCAAGCGTAACGTTTGGTGGCGATGGCGGAAGGGAACCACGCGTACCCATCCCGAACACGACCGTTAAGCCTTCCAGCGCCGATGGTACTTGGACCGCAGGGTCCTGGGAGAGTAGGACGTCGCCAAGCACAGAGAGAAGCCTGATCCGCGAGCAATCGCCGGTCAGGCTTTTTTTGATATTCAATGGCATAATGCGACAATAATCCCCCTTGAATTGGAGATTATTGTTTTGCAGGAGGATGTGCGGGTAATAAAAAGAGATTCTTTTTCCGACGCTTATCGGTGATAATACAAATAATAGGGCTCTTCCCAGGGAAGCTTGACGACGCCATCCCTTCTTTCTTTCAGGAGAAAGAAAACGGCGGTCAGATGAGGCGCAAGCAGCCAGAAATGTACAAGCAGCAGGGAAGACAGAGTTTCCGGCTGCAGCCAGGGATAGAACAGCATGATGCAGCACAGCCCTGTCCAGAGCAGATGAATCTGCAGGCGGGTGAAGGCAGCCAGCTCGACAGGGAGCTCGGGAAGATAGCCGACGAGGGGAAATGCAAATCTCCAGGTCCATCTTCGAGACTTGAACTCATGATGGCTGCGCAGTCCGATCAACCGGATCAGAGCGAAATGAAGAAGGGGTATGAACAGCATACCTGCTGCCAAGCCGGCCACGCTGCTGATCGGAGACAGGACAAGCAATGCAACTGCCAGAAGCAGCCCGACAGCCCAATGATAGCGGACCAGTGCAGGTGAAAAATGCAGCTTGCGGACAAGCCGGTACTGATAGATCGTAGCTTCCTTTTGCTCGGACAAAGGCTGAAACATGCTGCTCCTCCTAATTAGGGACTCTTCTTTACTATCGGTCGAGCCGGGGACTCGGTTCAGTTTAATTGGGATAGGCACCGGCAGACGCAGGCTGAATATGGTGTAGGAAGACGTTTATACGAAATTTACATGTATGGATTAATAGATTTCAGGGGATCCTGATAATATCATTGTACTTGAAAGAAAGGCGGATGGACTATGCAGGAGGACGCTTTGTGTGAATGCATCGTATGCGGCCAATTCAAGCCCCAGGACCAGGGACTTCATATCGTATCGGAATTCATTTGCGGCAGTTGCGAGAATGAAATGGTTCAGACGGATGTAAAGGACGAGAAATACCCCTTTTATGTCCATCAGATGAAGCAAATATGGGTGCATAAGAATGTCTGAGCTTTCTTCCTGCGGGAAGAAAGCTTTTTTTTGCTTCTTTTTTCATTACAATGGAAGAAATGAATGCAAACGAAAGGAAAGCTTTTATGAATCAAACGAATATTCCTCTTCTCGCTATGTTGAACTCCCATACAGCCCGCAATCCGGTCTCCTTCCATGTTCCAGGCCACAAAGGGGGAACCGGCAGCAAGACTGTTCTTGATCATGCTGGGGCTGAGAACTCCGGAAATGCGCAGTGGCTCGACATGGTCATGGCAATCGATGTGACCGAGCTGGCAAGCACGGACGATCTCCATGATCCGAGCGGGGCGATCCTGGAAGCTCAGCTGCTCGCGGCAGAATGCTTCGGGGCAGAGGAAACCTCCTTCCTGGTCGGCGGAAGCACGTCGGGAAATATGGCTCTGATCATCGGAACCTGTCTTCCGGGGGATCTGATCCTCGTCCAGCGCAATGTCCACAAATCGGTTCTGAACGGCATTCAGTTAAGCGGGGCCAAAGCGGTATTCCTGGCTCCAGAAATGAACGAGCACACCGGAATAGGATCGGTTCCCTCCTTGCGGACGATTCAAGAGGGGCTCGCCCTCTATCCGGAGGCCAAAGCCGTGTTCCTGTCGAATCCGAACTATTACGGCTTGTCGGCCGATCTTCGCCCTTATGCGGATTATATTCATGAGGCCGGTGCGGTGCTGCTGGTGGATGAAGCCCACGGAGCTCATTACGGGCTGCACCCCTCCTTCCCCGGATCAGCGCTCCAGGCAGAGGCTGACGGAGTTGTCCAGTCCACGCACAAGACACTCTCTGCCCTTACGATGGGAGCCATGCTTCATATGCAAGGAGAGAGGCTGGATCGTTCAAGCGTCAAGCAGGCGCTGACGATGATTCAAAGCTCTTCGCCGTCGTTCCCGATCTTGGCCTCGCTGGACGCTGCCCGCGCCCAGGTCGGCATCTATGGCGAGAATTGGTTTGAGCCTGGATTACAGACCGCGAAGCGAATCCGGGATTGGGCATCGGATCACAATGCGCTGCATCCCTTCCGGTTGTTGGAACGGGAGCTGCAGCAGGAGGAGCTGCGGCTGGATCCTCTCCGAATCGTCTTAGAGGACGCCAGCGGCTGTCTAAGCGGGTTCAGGCTGCAGAAGGAGCTTGAGAAACGCGGCTGCTGGCCGGAGATGGCGGATGTCCGTTATGTCGTTCTTGTCATTGGAGCCAGGAGTGGAGCAAAAGATGCCGATGCGCTTATTGCCGCTCTTGAGGAGATCGCCTCCGTTAATCGATTGGCCCAGCCAGCCGCCAGCAGACGCATTCTCTCTCCGCAACCGGAATCGGAAAAAAGCCGCGCAGAGGTTGTCTCGCTGCCGGTGGTGCTGAGGCGAAGCAAGAGGAGTCCGGATCAAGAAGAAAAGGTGATGATCAAGGATTCGGCAGGCCGGCTTGCCGCTGAGAGAATCATTCCGTACCCGCCGGGAATTCCGCTTGTTTATGAGGGAGAGCGGATAACTCCTGAAACGGCGGCTCATATGCAGAAGCTGCTGAAGGCGGGAGCCAGATTCCAAGGAATGAGCGATGAGGACCGGGGTTGCATCGCAGTCCGTCTTCCTTCCTCGGAGTGAGCCGCTCTATTTGGTCTCTGGGAATGAGAGGGGTGCTGCTTTGCTTTCCTTCCCGGTCCGGAAATGAGCGGCAGAATTAGGCTCGCCTCACTGTCTTCCCATGCTGGGAAAACTCGGCTCTAGAAGCATTCCGATAGGTAAGCGGCGCCGGTCATGGTATGATAGGTAAAAACCGAGCAGGGAGCATGTTACAAGTGGAGCGAGGAAGGTTTATTACGATAGAAGGCGGGGAAGGCGCGGGCAAGACGACGCTGATCCAATCCCTTGCCGCTGGCTTGGAGCAGCAAGGATATGCAGTCCTGACAACGAGGGAGCCCGGAGGCATTCCTATTGCCGAGAAGATCCGAGAGGTCATCCTGGACCGGACGCACACCGGAATGGACAGCCGGACGGAAGCGCTCCTGTATGCGGCGGCTAGAAGGCAGCATCTGACAGAGAAGGTCATTCCGGCGCTGGAGGCGGGGATGACCGTCATCTGCGACCGCTACATCGACAGCAGCCTCGCTTATCAGGGATATGCGCGCGGCCTTGGAATGAGCGCCATTGAAGAAATCAACCGGTTTGCGATCGAAGGCTGGATGCCGGATGTGACGCTGTTTCTGGATTTGCCGGTCGAGATCGGCCTGAGGCGGATCGCCAAGGCGGGAGAAAGGGAAATCAACCGTCTCGATCTGGAACGGGAGTCCTTTCATGCCAAGGTGCGCGCCGGATATCTGAAGCTTCTGAAGATGCACCCGCGGCGGATCGTCCGCATCGATGCGGAGCAATCGCCAGAATCGGTATTAATCGACGCGATGGCCGCTTTATCGATGTGACAAGCAGGAATTCGGCCTGTTTTGTCCAATTTTATATCTAAACAAATAGGAGGAATGAGGATGAAGCTAGTCATTGCCGTTGTACAAGACAAGGACAGCAACCGTCTGTCGAACGCTCTTGTCCGCGAAGGATTCCGTGCCACCAAACTGGCGAGCACCGGAGGATTCCTGAAGGCGGGCAACACCACGTTCATGATCGGGATCGAGGATGAGCGAGTGCATGAAGTGCTGCACTGCATCCGTTCCAACTGCAAGGTCCGCGACCAGCTCGTGACGCCGGTGTCGCCTATGGGCGGGACGACCGATTCGTATATCCCGTTCCCGGTCGAGGTTCAGGTTGGCGGTGCCGCCGTATTCGTCATGCCGGTGGAGCGTTTTGAACATTTCTAATTCAGATCTACCTGACAGGAGCGTGCGCAGATGAAGATCGATCCGGGCTGGCGTCCGCTGGGGCAGGATCGCGCAAGAGACAGCGCGGCGGGCAAGCCGGTGCAGTCCAAATCATTCGCCGATGCGATGCGCTATCAGGACCAAAGCCGAAGCCGAGAAGAGCTGGAGCAGAAGCTGCAGGATATCCAGCAGCAGGGAGAGCGTCTCTCCCGCTCGATGACGATGCGCGAGCTGAAAGCCTACAAAGCGATGGTTAAGCAGTTCCTGGAGATGACCGTTCGACGCGGCGTCGGAATCAAGGATGTGCGCAGCATGGACCGGCGCGGCAGGATCAAGCGGCATAAGCTGCTGGACGAGATTGACGAGAGCCTGCTCGCCATGGCCGATGAGCTGCTGCTGAGCGAGCAAGGGCGCATGGAGCTGCTGCAGCGCGTCGGAGACATCCGCGGCTTGCTGATCAACCTGTTATTTTAGAGCGAGGAAAGGACAGCTATGAGACTTGCGGAAATCCCCGGCCAGGAAAAGGCCAAGCAAATATTGCGGCATGCGCTTCAGAGCGGCAAGGTATCTCATGCCTATCTGTTCCACGGGCCGGGAGGCACGGGCAGGCTGCAGACGGCTCTTGCCTTTGCCCAGGCTCTGTTCTGCACGGCTGGCGGAGACGACGCCTGCGGAGAATGCCTGGAATGCCGCAAGTTCGAGCATGGCAATCAGCCTGATCTTCACCGGATCGCTCCGGATGGCAATTCAATCAAGCTTGGACAAATTGACGACTTGCAGCGGGAGATGTCCTATCGGACAGCGGATCCCTCCCGGCGCAAGGTGTATATCATGGAGAAAGCGGAATCGATGACTCCTCCCGCCTCCAACAGCCTGCTGAAATTCCTTGAAGAGCCTGTCTCTCCGACAGTAGCGATTCTGCTCGCGACGCATGCCGGAGCCGTGCTGCCCACTATTGCCTCCCGTACGCAGCCGGTCCCTTTTTTGCCCTATTCGCCCAAGGAGATGCTGGAGCAGCTCGCGCAGGAAGGATATCCTGCCGCGCATGTCCGCGCAGCCGTCCATTTGGCTTCCGGCCTCGACGGATGCCGCGCTGTAATAGAACAGATTGGGTTTGCAGAAATCCGAAATGTAGTGATACAATTAGGCAAGGAGAGCACTTCCCGATTCACTGCGGGCATGGTGACCGTCCAGCAGAGGCTGATCAAGGCCGATCTGGGTTCGAGCTCGCAGCTGCTACTGTCTTTATTGGTGTTATGGTTCAGAGACATGATTCATTATCAGGCTGGAAGGTCTGAACAGATGGTTTTCATAGATCAGTTGGATTGGATTAGTCAGCATGCGTACACGAAGCCGGCCGCTTACTGGGTTTCGTGCATGGAGCATGCAATGGAGGCAGCGGGGAAGATCAAGGCCAATGTGGCTCCCCAGCTCGCCATAGAGCAATTATTGGTACGTCTACAGGAGGGTTAAATCCTTGTATAATGTCGTCGGTGTCCGCTTCAAAAAAGCGGGCAAGATCTATTACTTTGATCCCGTCGAGCATCCCGTAGGCACGGACCATCACGTTATTGTGGAAACCGCCAGGGGTGTGGAATACGGCAAAGTCGTAGTCGGACAGAAGCAGGTAGACGAATCGGATGTAGTTCTCCCACTCAAAAAAGTCATTCGCATCGCCAGCGATCAGGACGCCAAGGTCGTCGAGGAGAATCGAGGCGCCGCGCAGAACGCGTTCTCGGTCTGCCTGGATAAGATCCGCGCGCATGGGCTCAAGATGAAGCTGGTGGATGTCGAATTCACGTTTGACCGCAATAAAATCATTTTCTATTTCACGGCAGAAGGCCGGATCGACTTCCGTGAGCTCGTCAAGGACTTGGCCAGCGTATTCCGTACCCGGATCGAGCTCAGACAGATCGGCGTGCGCGACGAAGCCAAGATGCTCGGAGGCATCGGTCCTTGCGGACGCGTTCTGTGCTGCTCTTCCTGGCTGGGCGATTTCGATCCCGTATCCATCAAGATGGCCAAGGATCAAAGCTTGTCGCTGAACCCGACGAAAATATCGGGATTATGCGGAAGGCTCATGTGCTGCCTGAAATTTGAGCATGATAACTACGAAAGCGTGCGGGAGGAAATGCCCGCCATCGGCAAGACCGTCGTCACCTCACTCGGAGAAGGACGGGTTACCGGCATCAATGCGGCTTCCAAGAGCGTCTACGTCCAGCTGTTCGAGATCAGCGGAAGACCGAAAGAAATGCCGATCGACGATGTTGTTGTAAAATGAAAATGAACCTGAACGTCATGCATGAAAGCTCTGGGGTGTGAGTTCTTGGAGAATAAAGATCTTTTCCTTCATATGGATGAGCTTGAAACTAGAATGGGCGGCTTTCACAAGGAATTAGGCGAGCTCAAACAAATCGTCAAGCAGCTGGTGGAGGCGAACAAACAGCTCTCGATCGAGAATCGGCAACTGCGCAAGGTGTTGAGGAAGGAAACCAATCCTCACACGGAGAAGGCGATGCAGCCGGTGCATTCCGGTTCATCGGCTCCTGCCCGGCAGCTGGCTTCCGATTCGGGGGCTTTGACCGAGGAACTGCCACAGGCGGTTGGAGAAGGACACGATAATCTGGCAAGGCTTTATTACGAAGGCTTCCATATTTGCAACGTGTACTATGGTCATCTCCGTACTGAAGGAGACTGCCTGTTCTGCCTGTCGTTCCTGAATAAATAATGCAGACCAAGGGACCCGTGAGCGGGTCCTCTTTGTCGTCGCAGAGGTTTTTGGGTTCCTTCCAAGTGGGAGAGGCCGGAAAGGGGAAAGGAAGCATTTTGGATATCGAATTGCAGCCAAGCGAAAGGCTGGACGATCTGCTTACACATGAGCTTCGCATCATCCAGAGCCGGGAAGTGTTCAGCTTCTCCATGGATGCGGTGCTTCTTGCGCATTTTGCCGGAGTTCCGCCCTCTGGACGAATCGTGGATCTATGCACCGGCAACGGGGTCATCCCGCTGCTGCTGACGACGAGGACCCGCGCTTCAATCGATGCCGTGGAAATTCAGCCTCGCCTCGCCGACATGGCTCGCCGCAGCGTGGAAATCAACGGAATGGGAACGCGGATTCGGATCGTAGAGGGAGATCTGCGCGAGAAATCAAGAGAGCTCGGCTGGGGAAGCTATGATGCTGTGACCGTCAATCCGCCTTATATGCCTCCTCTTACGGGAGACCGGAACGGCAATGAGCATTATGCGGTCGCGCGTCATGAAGTGCACGGCACTTTGGAGGAAATTGTCGAGAATTGCGCCAGGCTGGTCCGTACCGGCGGCAAAGTATGTATGGTGCACCGGCCAGGGCGTCTCGTGGAAATCTTGGCATCGATGACCCGCTGGAAGCTGGAGCCGAAGCGGCTTCGATTCGTACATCCCCATGCCGGCTCCGAAGCGAATATGGTGTTGATTGAAGCCGTACGTGATGCCAAGCCTTCGCTGAGGCTGCAGCCGCCGCTGATCGTCTATGCGGACAAGGAGCGATACAGTCAGGAAATCATGGAAATTTACTATGGACATAAAGGAGGCTCTGCGGATGAACAGGCAAAAGAGCTTTGAGGAGCACAGCTGCGGCACGCTTTATCTGGTCGCAACGCCGATCGGCAACCTGGAGGATATCACGATGCGGGCCATCCGCATCCTGAAGGAAGTCTCCATGATTGCTGCGGAGGATACGAGGCAGACCCGCAAGCTGCTCAGCCGCTTCGAGATCGACGGCCGCCTCGTCAGCTATCATGAGCATAACAAAGCAGCCAGCGGCCCTGAGCTTATCCGGCTTCTGGAGGAAGGAAGCAGCATCGCGCTCGTGAGCGACGCCGGGATGCCCGCCATATCCGATCCGGGAGCCGATCTGGTGAAGGATGCCGTGAAACGGGGCATTCCCGTCGTACCCGTGCCGGGAGCCAATGCCGCGCTCGCCGCGCTCATCATCTCGGGATTGCCCACAGAACGCTTCATGTTTGCCGGCTTTCCTCCCCGGGACAAGAAATCGCTGGAGAACTGGCTGCTCGGGCTGAAGCGGCTGGACAGCACGCTGCTGTTCTATGAATCGCCTCACCGGGTAGCGAAAACGCTGCCTGTAATTCGGGCCGTGCTCGGCGATCGAAGGATGGCGATGATTCGCGAGCTGACCAAAAAGCATGAAGAAGCCGTTCGGGGAACCGTCTCGGAATGCGAACAATGGCTGGAGGAGAACGAGCCGCTCGGGGAATACTGTCTTGTTGTCGAGGGAGCGGGAGAAGATGAAGCGGCGGAGCAAGGCCCGTCCTGGTGGGAAGGACTCAGCCTGGAAGAGCATGCATCCAAGTACGAAGAGCAAGGGGAGCCGAGAAAGGAAGCCATTCGGAAAACCGCCGCAGACCGGGGGCTCCAGAAACGGGATGTCTACAACGAGCTCATGCGCAAATAAGCCGGCTTGTCGGCCAGCCTCGTGACAGTGTTTCGCAAAAAGCGAACTTTAAATGGAGCGGGAGGCTGAAGAAGCACAGGAGACCGGCCCGGAATAAAAAAAGGACCTTCCCGGGCTGTCGCCAGCTCAGGAAGGCAAGGTAGGAGTATAAAAAGGTTAGAAATACCTTGGTTAAAGTTGCTAAAGTTAAGTATAACTGATTATGCTTATTTTGTCACAGGGGTAGGCATTTCGGAAAGGCAGGAATTGCAGACGATTTTGCCTTTGAAGTATGCGACGTTCTCCGCGTTGCCGCAGAAGATGCATGCCGGCTCATATTTCTTGAGCATGATGCGTTCTCCGTCTACATAAATTTCCAGAGCGTCTTTCTCGCCGATTCCAAGCGTACGGCGCAGCTCGATTGGAATAACAACGCGGCCAAGCTCGTCAACTTTCCGAACGATACCGGTGGATTTCATCATAATGGGCGACCAGCCTCTCTTGATTTATTTCGTCAACGTTCGACATAAAACTACTTTTTATGATTTTAATAATACCAACCATTCCCAAATCAGTCAACCATCAAAAAGTCTAGTTTTAGCACGTAAATTCAAGGTTTTAGAACAGGAAAGGGATTAAATCTCTAGTTATCTTACTACAAGACTAGAAAAATTGGAAATCTTATTACGACACTATTCGACAAACAGCATGTTTATTTTGTCGAAAGTTTGAACGAAAGGTGGATGACGATGACAAAGCTGGAAGAGGAAAAGGTGTTCAAGGATCCGGTCCACAAGTACATTTACGTTCAGGATCAGCTGATTTGGGACCTGATCGATACGCCGGAATTTCAAAGGCTGAGAAGAATCCGCCAGCTTGGCACCACGTTTCTCACCTTCCATGGCGCGGAGCACAGCCGATTCAGCCATTCGCTCGGCGTCTATGAGCTGACGCGCCGCATCATCTCGCAGTTCGAACGCAGCGAATACCCCGACTGGCCCAGGGAAGAGAAGCTTCTTAGCCTCTGCGCGGCTTTGCTTCATGATCTCGGGCATGGGCCGTTCTCCCATTCCATTGAAGAAATCATGGAATTCGACCATGAGGAATGGAGCTGCTCTATTATAGAAGGAGATACGGAAGTGAACCGGCTCCTGCGTTCCGTCGAGCCTGGATTTCCTGGCAAAGTAGCCTCAGTTATCCGGAAAACCTACGAGAAGCCGATCGTCATTAATTTGGTGTCGAGCCAAATGGATGCGGACCGCATGGATTACCTGCTGCGGGATGCCTACTTTACCGGGGTCAATTACGGTACGTTCGATCTGGACCGGATTCTCCGCGTGCTGCGCCCCCACCAAGGCAGGATTGTCGTCAAGGACAGCGGCATGCATGCGGTCGAGGATTATCTGATGAGCCGATATCAGATGTATTGGCAGGTATATTTCCATCCGGTGACACGCAGCTCGGAGATCGTACTGAGGAAAATTCTTCTGAGGGCCCAGGAGCTGTGCCGTTCGGGCTATTCCTTCTCCTGGATTCCCGAGCCGATCAAGCGGCTGTTCAACCAGGAGCTGGATGTGGTTTCTTATTTGAAGCTGGACGAATCGCTTGTCCAAACGGTTTTTGCCGCTTGGACCGAAGAGGAGGATAAGTTGCTGGCATCATTATGCACCCGATTCCTTAATCGCAAATTGTACAAATATATAACCTTCGACCGCGAACATGAATCAGACGCCCAGTTTTTCTGCGAACGGCTGGCCGCCGCTGGAATGGACCGCGATTACGAGCTGGAGATTGATTTCCCTTATGATCTTCCCTATCATGTGTATCGTTCGGGAATGGACAAGCAGGAGGAAGGAAACCGGGGCAAGCCTCCGATCCTGCTTCTTGACAGCTCCATGCAGCTGACGGAAATATCCGCGCAGTCCGATGTAGTGAGGTCGATAACGGGCATGCACCGCGGCCAATACCGGCTCTTCTACGATGCCGAAGCGGCTTCGCTGCTCAGCTATCGCATGGAACCGGAAATTCGGGAAAGACTTGGCCTGTAGGCCGTATTCGAAAGGAGTCGAAACATGGCAGGATTGATTGACACGCATACGCATCTGGACTCCCCCAAATTCGACAATGACCGCGAGGAAGTAATCCAGCGCGCCCGCGACGCGGGCGTGGAGCTGATGTTCAATGTCGGATTCAACCGCGAGACGATTCCGACGACGCTGGAACTTGCCGAAAAATATCCGTTCATCTACGCCATTGTCGGGTGGCATCCGACGGACAGCGCCGATGTGAGGGAAGGGGACCTCGAACGGGTGGAGGCGCTGATGGCGCATCCAAAGGTCGTCGCTATCGGGGAAATCGGACTGGACTATTATTGGGATACCGCTCCCAAGGATGTCCAGCAGCAAGTATTCCGGGAGCAGATCCGCATCGCGAAGCGTACGGGCAAGCCGATCGTCATTCATAACCGCGATGCCCATGAGGATGTCGTCCGCATTCTTCGGGAAGAGAAGGCGGCTGAGGTCGGAGGCATCATGCACTGCTTCTCCGGCAGCTGGGAGACCGCCAAGCAGTGTCTGGACATGAACTTCTATATTTCGTTCGGCGGGCCGGTGACATTCAAGAATGCCAGGGTGCCGAAAGAAGTTCTTGCGCAGGTTCCACTGGACCGTCTGCTGATCGAAACGGACTCCCCATATCTGGCTCCTCATCCTCATCGAGGGAAGCGGAATGAGTCCGCATTCGTGGCATTGGTTGCCGAGACAGCGGCGGAAATAAAAGGTAAAAATGTGAATGAGATCGTTTCCATCACATCCGCAAATGCAAGAAAATGTTTCCAGCTTTCTTAAAATCGGGCGAAAAAGCTTGTAAAAAGGTGCTTGGTTGAGAAAAATTATATTTTCGCTCCATCAAACCGCCAAAAACGGCCGGATTTTCCTCTAATTTGGCTGAAAGAGTCTTTTATCTCTTCTTTACAATCGGTTGACCAAAACTGTATGATTCAACTCAGAGCTTTGAGTGATGCAGTTTTGTATTCATTCGCTTAATCTCCCCACAAGGGAGAGCGGGGGAACCAAGCAGCGATTCCATGCAGTCCCGGATGACATGATATTCCGGAGCGGACTGGATGGACGAACTGACCTTTTCCAGGGGTGAATTTTGCCAAAAGGCCTTGAGCAGGCCAAGTAGGCGAATAGGGCAGCTCTCTTGTCCGAACCCGTCAGCTAACCTCGTAAGCGCATATAAGAGAGATCAACCTCGTGCTCCACTTTCCATGTGTTCAGCGTGACCAACCCGGGAAGCCACGATACAGATCCTCTGTCGACGGCTTCTTTTTGTTTGAATATTGCGTAAACCGTCGACATAGGGTTAACCGTGGAGGTGAAGCAAGAGGTTGATAGGCGTGCTGCTCGGCACGTACAAAACCTAATAGTCGCGTCTTAAATAGTCATGCGTAACACGAGGCGGCGGGGCTATGTAAGGAGGACCGAAGAAGTGGGCGCAATTCCCTTTAAGGACACCCATGTACAACGATCATCCAGCAAGTCTTTCCAATGGCGATGGAAGCATGAAAACCTGCGTTTGATCCTACTGAGCTTAATTATCTCAATCGCGATGACTTTCATGTTTTTGGTGTTGTTGCACGGAACGTCTGAGAAGAACGTCTCCGTAGTGTTGAACGGACAGGAAACGATCCTGAGCACGAAGCAGGATGTCCTGCAGCACCTACTGGATGAACAAGCTATAACTGTCGGACCGCACGACCAGATTTCAGTTCCGCTGAGCGCGGCGCTCAAGGATGGGGACCGGATCATTGTCGATCAGGCTGTGCCGGTGACGATTATGGCTGACGGAAAGACTACGACGGTGTACACGACCGAAAAAACCGTGAAGGCCGCGATCGGAGAGTCCAATATTCCGATTCGCGAGCAAGACAAAATTTTCCCTGACACCTCCTCGCAGCTGAAACCGAACATGACGATTCGGGTGCTGCGAATCGACAAGCATACGACCACGACAAAGCACGATATTCCTTTCACCGTCATCCGCAAAGAGGATGCTACCTTGGAAAAGGGGCAGCTAAAAATGGTGAAGGCCGGCCAAAATGGCCAATTGGTCAAAACCTTCGAAAAGGTATACCAGGATGGCAAGATGGTATCCATGACGCTGCTCGCCAAATCGATGGAACAGCCCGCCGTGAACAAGATCGTTGCGGTCGGCACCAAGGAAAAGCCGAAGCCTAAAGCAGTCGCTCTCAGCGCGGCGTCTTCGGCATCGCAATCCGTCACCAAATCGGGCCTATCGCTCAAAGCCAAGAAAGTGCTGAACAACGTAACCCTGACGGCTTATACCGCCGGCTTGGCCTCTACGGGCAAATCCAAAGGCGATGCCGGCTACGGCATCACTGCTTCCGGAGCAAAAGTATCGGAAGGCCGTACCATTGCAGTCGACCCGGATGTCATCCCGTTGGGATGGTGGGTATATATAGAAGGAATCGGCTTCCGTCG
The DNA here is from genome assembly GCF_056711585.1 of Paenibacillus sp. SJS-P3. Lineage (NCBI taxonomy): Bacteria > Bacillati > Bacillota > Bacilli > Caryophanales > Paenibacillaceae > Paenibacillus > Paenibacillus sp. SJS-P3. The sequence goes on from NZ_CM160043.1 coordinate 29,842, forward strand.
TGCAGAAGATACGGGGAGCGCGATCAACGGCAAGAAGATCGACGTGTTCTACGAGAGTGAATCTTACGCGAGGCAGTTCGGCAAGAAGCGCGGATACACCGTATACGTGCTGGGTCCAACCAAGCCGAAGCTGAGCTGATTCAAGCGATACGGGTCCGCCTCTACGAGGCGGTCCCGTTTTGGACGTTTACCGGGCATGAGGAGAGTAGAGAGGGCTTTTTTGGCCCATGCTAGTACCACTGCTGTCCTTTTCCGGCCGCAGTCCGGATTCGGACCTGGCTGTCATTCAAGAGGCTCAAGCCTCTTTTTCTTTTTATACCCCTCAAACGCGTATTGAATTAAAGGAGACAAGGCCTTGATCAAAGAAATTATCGTCGTGGAGGGCAAGGACGACACGGCAGCGATTCGGCGCGCCGTGGAAGCCGACACGATCGAAACGAACGGCTCGGCGATCGGCGAGGAAGTGCTGCGCCGGATCGAGCTCGCCATGCAGCGTCGGGGAGTCATCATCTTCACCGATCCCGACCATGCAGGAGAGAGAATACGCAAAATCGTCTCGCAGCGGGTGCCTGGCTGCAAGCATGCTTTTCTGCCGCAGGAGGACGCCCTGTACAAAGGCGACATCGGAGTGGAGAACGCTTCTCCCGAAGCGGTCAGGAGGGCTCTGGCGTCCGTTCGGACGGAGGGAGATCCAGAGAAGGCGGAAATCTCAAACGGTGATCTGCTGGAAGCGGGTCTGCTGGTGCATAGCGATGCGGCCCGGCGGCGCTTGCTCATGGGCAACCGGCTGGGCATCGGCTATTGCAACGGCAAGCAGTTCCTGAAGCGCTGCGCCAGCTTTCAGATCACGAAGGAAGAATTCGGACAAGCCTTGCGGCAGATGGAGGAGGAGATCGCCCATGGACGTAGCGACACCTAGAAGAACGAAGGAAATCATCGAGAGGCATGGTTTCTCCTTCAAGAAGAGCCTGGGGCAGAACTTCCTGATCGACCCCAATATTCTGAACAAGATCGTAACCGCGGCCGGACTGGACCCCACCAAAGGGGCGCTGGAGATCGGTCCCGGCATCGGCGCGTTGACCCAGCAGCTGGCAAGGGAAGCGGGCAAGGTGGCAGCGGTCGAGATCGACCGGCGGCTGATCCCGATTCTTCAGGAAGTGCTGGAAGCCGACGAGAATGTGCATATCGTTCACGGCGACGTGCTGGAGATCGACCTGCAGGCGCTGTTCAAGGAGCAGTTCGGCGAGGTGAGCGGTGTCAGCGTCGTGGCCAATCTGCCTTATTACGTGACGACTCCGATCCTGATGAAGCTTCTGGAGGAGCGGCTGCCGCTGGAGAACATCGTGGTGATGATCCAGAAGGAAGTCGCCGAGCGGATGGCGGCCAAGCCCGGCACGAAAGCCTATGGCAGCCTCAGCGTGGCAGTCCAGTATTACGCGGTGCCGGAGCTTGTCTGCATCGTACCTCATACGGTATTCATTCCGCAGCCGAACGTCGACTCGGCCGTCATCAAGCTGGCGATGCGGGACAAGCCTGCCGTGGACGTGGCGGACGAAGATTTCTTCTTCCGCACGGTTCAAGCCTGCTTCGCGCAGCGCCGCAAGACGATCCACAACAATCTGTCCTCCTGGCTGGGCAAGGACAAGCGGGAAGAGCTTACCCGCATCCTCGAATCGACGGGAATCGATCCCGTGCGGCGCGGCGAGACGCTGTCGCTGCAGGAATATGCCTCTCTGACGGCTGCGCTTGAAGCGCATGGCCTAAAGGGCTGACAGACCCGGCAGCGTTGCTCCGGCTAAGCGAAGCTCTTCATGAGGATCCGTTCGGATTCTGTCATGGAGGGCTTTTTGTATTGGGAGCCGCGCCAGAGACGCAGCGCCGAAAACCCGTTGTCACCTCCGGCGGCCTATGCCCATACCATAAGGCAGAGGTGATGGGCCTAATGAATGAAGGGGATTTTGTCGTTCGGCGCTCCTACGGCGGGGATGTATTGTTCCGCATTGAAGCTGTCCGCGGGGATACCGCCATTTTGAAGGGAGCGGAGTACCGTCTGCTCGCCGACGCGCCGCTCGGCGACCTGACGAAGGTGGGCGATCCGGAGGAGCTGAGCGTCACGAAGTCGGTCCGAAGCAAGGTGAAGGCGTCCAACCAGCGGATGAGCCAAGAGCTGATCGATCAGTCCGTCCATCACGAGATGGACTTCCGTCCCGGAGACTCCAATGCTTCCGCACAAGCATATTTCGACCTGCCAGGCAAAGTTCTGCATCTGGACGGCGACGCCAATTATATGCGCAAAAGCATGCAGCTGTACAATCAGATGAAGGTGCCGGCTCAAGGCCTTCATGTCGGCGAAGCGCAGATGGCGGATCTGCTGTACCATCTGCTGCCGCAGGTGAAGCCGGATGTCGTCGTCATTACCGGCCATGACGGCCTGCTCAAGAACCGCCCTAGTGGCGATCTCTACAGCATAGGCAGTTATAAGAACTCCCAGAACTTCGTCAACGCGGTTCATGTGGCCCGGGAGTATGACAAGAACCGCGACAATCTGATCGTGGTCGCAGGGGCGTGCCAGTCCCATTATGAGGCGCTGCTGCAGTCCGGAGCCAATTTCGCCAGCTCGCCGGGACGCATCCTCATCCATGCGCTCGATCCGGTCTATATCGCAATCAAGGCAAGCTACACCTCGATTCGGGAGCCGATCAACCTGCCGGATGTCATTCACGGCACGATTTCGGGAATCGAAGGGGTGGGCGGAATCGAGACGATGGGACGCTACAGGGTCGGTCTTCCGAAACCGCAGACGATTGCAAATGTGAAGCCAAACCCTTATTATGCGTAAGCTGTAAATCCTTATTCATCTTGAAAACGAAGTCAAAAAATTTTCATTGACACTAAAGTTAGACCGATGATATAATTTTCGTTTATTTGACAACGCCTCCTCCCTTGGGCTATAATGGACAAGGAAAGAGGTGGTAGTTGCCAATGGCTAGAAATGCTTTGTCTGAGATCAAGCGCAGCATGGAAGCACATGTTGGAGCCAAAATCATGCTGCGGGCTAACGGAGGCCGGCGCAAGACGGTTGAACGTTCCGGTGTTTTGGAAGAAACCTACCCATCTGTTTTCATTGTCAAGCTGGATCAGGATCAGCATGCTTTCAAGCGTGTGTCCTATAGTTACGCGGACATTCTGACGGATTCCGTCGAGGTCACCGTCTGCAACGACGAGGGCCAAGTTCGGATCAATCCCGTTCACTGATCGTCCCATATATGCTTAACCGGGGAACTTCGCGCGACCGCTGCCGGCTGTCGTGCTTTTTTTATGCTTGCTTTCGGGGACCGCATATAAGCGGGAGTCCGCTCTCATACTACAGGAAGGGCTGTCGCCGATGGACGCCCAATACAGCCGCAGGGCAAGGAGGCTACGCATGAGCCGCAGAAGACGCAGCATGATGTCCGATCAGCTGAAGGTGGAGCTCGCCAAGGATCTTGGCTTTTACGACACGGTCCAGGAAGAAGGATGGGGCGGCATCAAAGCCAAGGACGCGGGGAATATGGTCAAGCGCGCCATTCAGATGGCCGAGCAGGCCGCAGCACGCCAGAACCAGCGTTAGAGCATAACAAGCGGCTTCCGGCGCGGCTTCCCGCGCAGGGGGCCGCTTTCGCTTTTATCCGTTCGGATGGTATAATAAATCCAGTTTATCTAACGAACGGGTGACGACATATGAAAGTCTACGAGAAGGCCCCGGCCAAAATCAATCTGCTGCTTGACGTGCTGCGCAAGCGTGCGGACGGCTACCACGAGGTTGAAATGATCATGACCATGGTAGATCTGTCGGATCGCTTGGAGATGGAAGAGCTTCAGAGAGACACAATCATCATTTCCAGCCAGGCGGGCTACATACCGCTGGACGAGAAGAATCTGGCCTTCCAAGCCGCGCGTCTCATCAAGGAGCGCTACGATGTGCGCAAAGGCGTGTATATCCATCTGGACAAGAAGATTCCGGTCGCCGCCGGACTCGCAGGGGGAAGCAGCGATGCCGCCGCGGCGCTTCGAGGACTGAACCGCTTGTGGAAGCTCGGCATTCCGGATGAGGAGCTGTGCAAGCTCGGAGCGGAGCTCGGCTCCGACGTGCCGTTCTGCGTCACGGGAGGAACGGCCCTTGCCACGGGACGCGGAGAGATCCTGCAGCGCATCGACAACCCGCCTTCCTGCTGGGTCGTGCTGGCGAAGCCTCCCATCAACGTGTCGACCGCCGATGTCTACGGACGTTTTCGTGCCGACAACATGCCGGGCCATCCTTCGCTCAGCGGCATGATGGAGGCAATCCGCACGGGATCGTTCCAGGGGGTCTGCGAGGAGATGGGCAATGTGCTGGAGGACGTCACCTTGTCCCTATATCCGGAAGTCGCGCAGCTCAAGGAAAGCATGCAGCGCCTCGGAGCGGACGGCGTGCTGATGTCGGGCAGCGGCCCGACGGTATTCGGCCTCGTAACCAAGGAATCCAAGCTCGCCAGAATCTACAATGGACTCCGAGGATTTTGCAAGGAAGTCTATGTGGTAAGAATGCTGACATAGAATGGACATCAACCTTGATTGAATCCGTATAAAGATGGTATATTGTCTTTATAATATTCGGATTTAGCCAGGGGGATTCCCAATGAAGAAATTAAAGCGAAGCGCAAGACTGGTCGAGATGACCCAATATCTATTATCCCGCCCCCATACGTTAATATCTCTTACAGCTTTTGCTGATCGATATCAGTCTGCCAAATCCTCCATCAGCGAGGATCTGGCTATCATCAAGGAAGTATTCGAAGAGGAAGGCATCGGCCAGCTCCAGACGCTGGCTGGAGCGGCGGGCGGAGTGCGCTATATCCCGCGCATGCCGCAGGAGCCGGCGATGGAGATCATCCGGGGCGTATGCCGCGAGCTTGAGCTTCCGGAGCGTGTGCTGCCGGGCGGCTATCTGTACATGACGGATATGCTCGGGCAGCCCGGACTGCTCGCCGATGTCGGCCGGATTTTTGCGACCGCTTTCGCGGACCGCCGCATCGACGTCATCATGACGGTTGAGACCAAGGGGATTCCGCTCGCTTACGCTACCGCGAGCTGCCTCAATCTTCCCGTCGTCATCGTCAGGCGCGACAACAAGGTGACGGAGGGCTCTGCCGTCAGCATCAACTACGTATCCGGCTCCAATAAGCGGATCCAGACGATGTCGCTGGCCCGCCGCGCGCTCAAGGAGCAGTCCCGCGTCCTGATCATCGACGACTTCATGAAGGCGGGAGGAACCGTGCAGGGCATGATGGACCTGCTGCATGAATTCAACGCGACCGTCGCCGGCGTCGGCGTGTTCGTCGAATCCGGAGAGGTCGGGACCGAGGAGCGGCTTCTCGAGGATTACGTGTCTCTGGCCAAGCTGACGGCCGTGGATATGAAGACGAAGCAGACGACCGTCGTTCCAGGCAACTATTTCACTTCCTAGGAGGCTACTTATCCATGAATGTCCAACCGATTACAGCCGCCGGCGCTCCTGCCGCGATCGGCCCCTACTCCCACGCGGTCCAGTTCGGCAGCCTTCTGTTCACATCGGGCCAGATTCCGCTGCTTGAGGACGGATCCCTGATCGAAGGCGGCATCCAGGAACAAGCCCATCAAGTATTCCGCAATCTGCAAGCCGTGCTTGCAGCAGGCGGCTCGTCGCTCGGCAATGTGATCAAGGCGACCGTCTTTCTGAAGGACATGAACCAGTTCGCGGCGGTCAACGAGATCTATGCTTCCTACTTCGGAGAGCACAAGCCGGCCCGTTCGGCCGTAGAAGTCGCACGCCTTCCGAAGGATGTTCTTGTCGAAATCGAACTGATCGCTTCGATCCCTGTCGAATCGTAACGAATTATATTTTTTTCCAAAATTTATTTCTTAAAACGGGTTTCAATTCCCAGAATTAAGAAGGAATCTGCATGGAAATGTGGAATTATACACCAAGTCTTCGATAGGCAAAGGTGGTGAACACAAGTGCAGATTACCGATGTCAGACTCCGCCGCGTTAATTCCGAAGGGCGTATGAAGGCCATTGCTTCCATCACCATTGATAATGAATTTGTCGTTCATGATATTCGCGTCATTGACGGCAACAATGGAATGTTCGTCGCAATGCCAAGCAAGCGTACGCCGGATGGGGAATTCCGGGATATTGCCCACCCGATCTCTTCCACCACTCGGGAGAAGATTCAAGCTGCCGTACTCGCCGAGTACGAGCGCGCAGCAACGGAAGAAGAAGTTGCAATCGAAGAAGGTGCCTGAATCATTAGGGCCTTTCGGACAAATGCATGGATGGGGGGCCCCTCGGGCTCCCTTTCTTTTTGCCCTATGATGGGATATAGTCAGTGTACATAATGGGGAACACAGGAGGGAATCAACCGGTGAATGTGATGGCGGTCGTGCTTGCGGCAGGACAAGGCAAGCGGATGAAATCCAAGCTGTACAAGGTGCTGCATCCCGTATGCGGCAAGCCGATGGTAGGGCATGTCGTGGATACGGTCGAGCAGGCGTCCTGCTCCAGAACCGTCGTTGTCGTCGGCCACGGAGCTGCAGCCGTGCAATCTTATTTGGGAGATCGCGCCGAATTCGTGCTGCAGGAGCAGCAGCTCGGCACCGGACATGCGGTCGTTCAAGCCAAGGAGCTGCTCGGGCAAGAGGAAGGCATTACGCTCGTCGTCTGCGGGGATACGCCGCTCGTGACGGTCGAGACGGTCGATGCGATGATCGAGCTTCATCGGACAAGCGGCGCGGCGGCAACGGTGCTGACGGCCGAATTCCCTAATCCGGCCGGCTACGGCCGTGTCATCCGCGGCGCCGAAGGCGCGGTCGAGCGCATCGTGGAGCAGAAGGACTGCTCCCCTGCCGAAGCCGCTGTCCGCGAGATCAACACGGGCACGTACTGCTTCGACAACCGCAAGCTGTTCGATGCGCTCTCCCGCGTCACCAATGACAACGCTCAGGGAGAATACTACCTGACCGATGTCATCGGCATTTTCGTCTCGGAAGGCGAGACGGTTCAGGCCTACTGCACGAGCGATCTGGCCGAGGCGATCGGCATCAACGACCGCGTCGCGCTCGGAGAGGCGGAAAGCCTCATGCGCCAGCGCATCGTGCGCCGCCATCAAGTGAACGGCGTCACGGTCATCGATACGGGCAGCGCCTATATCGAAGCGGATGTGAAGATCGGAGCCGATACGGTTCTCTACCCCGGCACCGTTCTGAGGGGCTCCACAGTCATCGGAGAGGACTGCATCATCGGCCCGTCGGCGGATATCGCGGACTCCGTCATCGGAGACGGCGTCACCGTCCGCTATTCCACGATCGATCAGTCCGAAGCGGGCGCCGGCAGCTCGATCGGCCCTTACGCCAATCTGCGGCCGGGCTCCAAGCTCGGCAAGGATTGCAAGATCGGCGACTTCGTGGAGCTGAAAAACGCCGTGCTCGGAGATGACAGCAAAGTATCCCATCTGAGCTACGTGGGCGATGCGGAAGTAGGCCGCGGGGTCAATATCGGCTGCGGCGCCATCACGGTCAACTATGACGGCTTCAACAAGTCGAAGACGGTCATCGGCGACGAAGCCTTCATCGGCAGCAACGTCAATCTCATCGCTCCGGTCCATATCGGAGATGGAGCTTATGTCGTAGCCGGCTCCACCGTCACGCATGACGTGCCGGGAGGCGATCTCGCCATCGCCCGAGAGCGCCAGGTGAACAAGCCGGGCTATGCGGACAAGATCCGCTCGAGAGCCAAGGCGAAAAAGGAACGCAGCAAAACGGAATAGCCTTTGCCATTCCCCCTGATCCTCTATAGCGGATCGGGGGGTTTTTGCTGTCTCGGGAAAGAGAGAAGCACTCCAAAAGGAAGCGGCCGGAGATACGCCGCAAGCCCGCCAGGTGTTTAAACGAGCGCCCGGATGGGTATAGTTAGGGAAAGTCGGACAATATGTCCACAGGTGTATGACCTATAGAGGAGGAAAATCGATTATGGCAATTACGATGCAAGCACAGACCCGCACGAACGCTTCCAAAGGAAGCCTGCGCCAGCTCCGCAAGGAGGGAAAGGTGCCTGCGGTTGTATATGGCAAGAAATTGGAATCTTCATCGGTTATTTCCCTGGATGAAAAGGAAATCATGCATCTGCTCCGTTCCCATCCGAACGCGATCATCGAGCTTTCGATTCCGGATGCGGGCAAGCAGCCGGTCATGATCACGGACGTGCAGCGCGACGCGCTTTCCCGCAAGGTGGTCCATATCGATCTTCATCAGATCAATATGAATGAGGAAATCAAGACAACCGTGCGCATCGACCTTATGGGAGATTCCGCCGGCGTCCGCGAAGGCGGCGTCCTGTCGGTGTCTTTGCATGAGCTTGAGATTCAATGCCTCCCGAATGACATTCCAGAATCCATCGAGGCGGATATTTCTTCCCTTGCGGTCGGCGAGAACCTGCTTGTCGGCGATCTGAAGCTGCCTGGCAACGTAACGGCGTTGTCGGATGCCGAGCAGGTCGTCGTGGCCGTCCTTGCTCCGCAGAAGGAAGTTTCCGAGGAGGAAGCCGACGAAGCGGCCAAGGAAGACTTTAAGGGGGCTGCCCGTTCCGAAGATGCCAACGCGGTGGACGAGGAATAGTCCTGCCGCAGCCATGGCGCGTCCCCAGCGGGCGCGCTTTTTCGTTTCCATTCTTGCTGCAGGGAAGGCTGTCGCCCGCACCGCCTGCTCGTAGCCGCAGCAGCGGTCTTTATGGTACAGTGACAGGATAGAAGCGCTCCATGAGGAGCGGCAGGACAAGGAAGGTGCGGCAGCAGATGAAATGGATCGTCGGCTTGGGGAATCCAGGCAGCCAGTATGAGGATACCCGGCATAATATCGGCTTCAAAGTGGTGGATGCTCTGGCAAAAAAATGGGATATAAAGGTCAATACGAGCAAATGCAAGGCGCTGATCGGCGAAGGACGCGTGGGAGCGGAGAAGGTCGTCCTGATCAAGCCGATGACATATATGAACCTGTCCGGCGAGTCGATGCGGGCCTATATGGATTATTTTGGAGCCAAGCTGGAAGACCTCATCGTCGTCTATGACGACATGGATACGGAGACGGGCAAGATCCGCCTGCGCTATCAAGGAGGGCCGGGCGGCCACAACGGCATCAAATCCATCATCCAGCATATGGGCACACAGAATTTCAACCGGATCCGCATGGGAGTGTCGCGCCCGACGAACGGCATGATCATCGCCGATTACGTGCTCTCGAATTTCCCGAAGGCAGACCGGGATGCTGTGCAGGCGATGATCGACAAGGCATGCGATGCGGCGGAGTACGCGCTGGATCATCCGTTCGACGATACGATGGGCAAGTTCAACGCTTGACGGCAAGCCAACGGTTGCAATGATCATTGCGGAGCCGCCTAAATAGAGCGGCATAGAACAGGAAGATCGCTGCCGCCTGCCGGACAGGAGTTAGAAAACCAGAAAGTGGGCATACTGTAGTCAACGATATGTTGGACAGGAGGCCCCACATGGCAATCCATTATGAATGCCGGCACTGCCGGACGCCGCTCGGCTCGATCTCCAGCTTGCAAGGAATTACGGAGAATAGGCTCGGCCTGCATTTCTTGACCCTCGAAGAACGCAGCGATATAATAGCGTATAACCCGGATGGCGATATGGTGGTAAAGGTTGTCTGCGAGTATTGCAGCGAGGCCGTCGCCCGGAATCCGGAACTGCTGCTGGTATCAAGCCCGCTGCAGTAGCATGATGGACGATAAGCAGATTTTCGCGCTTCGCGTATAGCAAGAGCCTTGGCCTGAAGCTGAGGCTTCTTTGCGTGTTCAAGGCGGAGACTTCTTTGGCCCCGAGCGGTATGGGGCCTTGTTGCTGTCCCTCGGGACAGATGCTCTATGCCTGCGCAGCGCACGGTTTTCATATGAAAAGGGGTGCCGCAGCCATTGAAAGCGTTACTTGAGGCTTTTGCCGCGGACCGGGACTTCCAATCGGTCGTCTCCGGGTTCCGCAAAGGGATGAGGGAGCAGCTGATTTCAGGCTTGGCAGGCTCCTCCCGCCAGGTGCTGATGGCGGCTCTGCGCCGCGAATTCGATCAGCCGATCCTGGTCGTGACCCACAATATGTTCTCGGCACAGAAAATCGCCGAGGACCTGCAGGAGCTCTGCAAGGATGATGAAGTCCTGCTGTATCCCGCGAACGAACTGGTCGCCGCCGAAGCCGCCGTCTCGAGTCCCGAGATGCTCGCCCAGCGGATGGATGTGCTCATCCGACTGTCCAGGGGATTCCGCGGGATCGTTGTCGTTCCCTTCTCCGGCGTTCGCCGCTATCTGCCTCTCAAAGGCGTGATGGCAGAAGCGCAGATCGAGATCAAGGTCGGGGATACGCTCCCGCTGGAGCAGTTTCTTCAGCGCATGAACAGCTTAGGCTATGTCCGTGTGGACCGCGTAGAGAACCGGGGAGAGATGAGCGTTCGCGGCGGCATAGCGGACTTCTACCCGCTGACTTCGCCGGTCGCCGTGCGGATGGAATGGTTCGACGACGAGATCGACTCCATCCGTTCGTTCGATCCGGAAGGGCAGCGCTCCATCGACAAGATGAACGCATACACCGTTCCCCCGTGCCAAGAGCTGATCGCGGACGAACGGCGCTTCGGCGCGGCCGCGCAGCATGGCGCGGAGCTGCTCGAGAAGCAGCTGGAGCGCATGACCGACCGAACCGCGAAGGAACGGCTGCGCACGGAAATCGGAGCGGAGCTGGAGCGGCTGCGCCAGCACATCCATTTCCCCGATCTTTATAAATACATCGCCTTGCTCTATCCCGAGCGCCAGACGCTGTTCGACTATATGCCGGAGGATACGCTGCTCGTGCTCGACGAGCCGACGCGGCTCATCGAGACGGGCCGCCAGCTGGAGCGCGACGAGGCGGAGTGGCAGGCTCATCTGCTCTCGAACGGCAAGTCGCTGCCTGGCATCCAGCTGGCCCGCGAGGCGGACGAGGTGCTGCACAACCGCAAGTTCCCGGCGCTCTTCCTTTCACTGTTCCTGCGCCAGATTCCGCATACGCAGCCGCAGAACATCCTGAACTTCATGTGCCGCAGCATGCAGAATTTCCATGGGCAGATGAACGTGCTGAAGGCGGAGATGGAGCGATGGAAAAAAGCCGGCGCAAGCGTGCTCATGCTGGCCGGCGGCAGCGAGCGGATCGAGCGCCTGCGCCGGGTGCTCGGCGATTACGACATCGAACCGCCAGTCATACTGGAAGGCGGCTTGCAGAGCGGCTTCGAGCTTCCGGGCTCGCATCTGGTCGTCATTACGGAGAGCGAGCTGTTCTCGCAGAAATCGCGCAAGACCCGCCGCGTGGACAAGAATATCGACAATGCCGAGCGGATCAAGAGCTATACGGAGCTCAAGGTCGGCGATTATGTCGTCCATCAGAACCATGGCATCGGCAAGTACATGGGCATCGGAACGCTTGAGATCGGCGGCATCCACAAGGACTACATGCATATCATGTATGCCGGCGGCGACAAGCTCTCCGTGCCGATCGACCAGATCGACCTCATCCAGAAATACGTCGGATCCGAGGAGAAGGAGCCGAAGGTCTATAAGCTTGGCGGCAACGAATGGACACGGGTCAAGAACAAGGTCCGCAGCTCCGTCAAGGATATCGCCGACGATCTCATCAAGCTGTACGCCCAGCGCCAGGAAGCCAAGGGCTTCGGCTTCGGACAGGATACGGCCTACCAGAACGAATTCGAGGCGATGTTCCCGTACGACGAGACCCCTGACCAGCTGCGCGCCATTCGCGAAATCAAGAAGGACATGGAGCTGCAGCGTCCGATGGACCGGCTGCTGTGCGGCGACGTCGGCTACGGCAAGACCGAGGTTGCCGTCCGCGCCGCCTTCAAAGCTGCCATCGAAGGCAAGCAGGTTGCCGTGCTCGTGCCGACGACGATCCTCGCCCAGCAGCATTACGAGACATTCCGGGAGCGGTTCGCCGACTTTCCGTTCAATGTCCAGGTGCTCAGCCGCTTCCGCTCCCGCAAGGAGCAGACGGATACGATGAAAGGGCTCAAGGCCGGAACGGTCGACGTCGTCATCGGCACGCATCGTCTGCTGTCGCAAGATATCGTGTTCAAGGACCTCGGACTGCTCATCGTCGACGAGGAGCAGCGGTTCGGCGTGTCCCACAAGGAGAAGCTCAAGCGGCTCAAGACCAATGTGGACGTGCTGACGCTGACGGCGACTCCGATACCGCGGACGCTGCATATGTCCATGCTCGGCGTGCGCGACCTGTCCGTCATCGAGACGCCTCCTGAGAACCGGTTCCCGGTGCAGACCTACGTCGTCGAATACAATACGGCTCTCGTGCGCGAGGCGATCGAGCGCGAGCTGGCCCGCGGCGGACAGGTGTACTACCTGTACAACCGGGTCCAAGGCATTTATCAGATGGCGGAGCTGCTCTCCTCGCTCGTGCCGGAGGCGCGGGTGGCGGTCGGCCACGGGCAGATGTCGGAGCAGGAGCTGGAAAAGACGATTCTCGATTTCCTCGACGGGGAATCGGATGTCCTGGTGAGCACGAGCATCATCGAGACCGGCGTCGACATTCCGAACGTCAACACGCTCATCGTCCATGACGCGGACAAAATGGGCCTGTCCCAGCTGTACCAGCTGCGGGGACGGGTCGGCCGCTCCAACCGGATCGCCTACGCCTACTTCACCTACCAGCGCGACAAGGTGCTGACGGAAGTCGCCGAGAAGAGGCTCCAGTCGATCAAGGAGTTCACGGAGCTCGGCTCCGGCTTCAAGATCGCGATGAGGGATCTTGCCATTCGCGGAGCGGGCAATCTGCTCGGAGCGGAGCAGCATGGCTTCATCGCCTCGGTCGGCTTCGATCTGTATTCGCAGATGCTGGCCGACGAGATCGCCCGCCGCAAGAAGGAAATGTACGGGGAGGAAGAAGAGACGGAGAAGCCTGTCAGCACCGTCATCGACCTCAGCCTGGATGCTTACCTGCCTTCGGATTATATTTACGACAGCATCCAGAAGATCGAGATCTACAAGAAGGTCGCTTCCCTGTCCTCGCTGGACGATGCCGAAGACTTGCGCGAGGAGCTGACCGACCGCTTCGGCGATCTGCCGCAGGCGGTCGATACTCTGCTCGACGTGGCGAGGCTGAAAATCTACGGCTCGTTGTACGGCATCGAGTCCGTAAGCGGCAAGGGCGACGAATGGACGCTCAATTTCGCGGCACGCGCGGCGCAGCGGATCGATATCCGGGCGATTGACAAGCTATGCCTCGACTTCGAGAACCGGTTCAAGCGCGGCGGCGCCAAGGACGCGGTGACGGAGCTGGCGCTGCGGGGCAAGGGACTCGGCAGCGAGGAGCGTCTCGCGCTCACGCTTAGCTTCCTGGAGCGGATGAAGGAAGCGGTGAAGCCGGCAGCACAGCTGGAGAAATCGGCAGGGGGCAAATAAGTCCCCCTGTTCAGGCGACCAGTTTCAATGGACTATTGTCCGGCTTGCAGACCGCAAACCGCTTACATGGCATAGATGGAAAACATCTGGTACACTGGAATCAAGCCTGAAAAGACCGAGAGGAGAACGTTATGCATATTTCGAGCAAGCGCCCTGCCTGGGGACGCAGCCTGCTGCTGATTCTTGCGGCTGTCCTGGCCGTGTCGCTGGCAGCATGCGGCAAGAAGGACAATGGGGAATCCGGCTCCAAGGATTCCGGGAAGACGATCGCCGAGTACAAGGGCGGAACGGTAACGGAAAAGGAATTCACCACGTTCACGAACGTGCTCAAGATCATCAACCCGCAAATGGAGCCATACCTCGGAATGGCCGAATACAAAAATATGCTGCTCGACCAGTATATCGGGTACCACATCGTCTATAACGACGCCTCCAAGGAAGCGAAGGACAAAGCAACCAAGGACGCGGATACCGAATATGGCAAGATCGAGGAAGCCGTTACGAAGGACAAGCTCGACGAAGAGCTCAAGACCAACAGCATCACCTCGACCGACGTGAAGGATTTCATCCGCCTCTCTATCGGCGTATCCGAAGCGATGGCAGCCAAGGTTACGGATGAAGACGTGACGAAATACTTCAATGACAACAAGCAAAGCCTGATCAAGGTCGACGTGCGCCACGTGCTGGTCGGCTTCCAGGATTCCGCCGGCAAGGAACGTTCCAAGGAAGACGCTCTGAAGCGCGCCAAGGAAGCCAAGGCGAAGCTTGAAGCTGCAGGCGCGGACTGGAATGCCCTCGCCAAGGAATACTCCGATGATCCCGGCTCCAGCAGCACCGGAGGCCTGTACTCGAATGCCGATCCTTCCACATATGTAGAGGCATTCAAGAAAGCTTGCCTGGAGCAGAAGGTCGGCGTCGTAGGCGAACCTGTGGAGACAGAATACGGCTACCACGTCATCAAGGTCGAGAAGCGCGATGAGCCGACGCTGGAAAACTCCAAGCAGACGATCAAGGAAACGATCGGCCAGACCAAGCTGAACGATTACATGCAGAATGAAGTTCCAAAGCTGATCACGAAGAAGGAAGAATTCAAGGATCCGTCCCCGAGCCCTGCAGCCAGCCCTGCAGCTAGCCCGGCGGCCAACTCCGGCGCCGAGAACGGTGCGGCTACGAATTCCTCCGACGCGGCAGCGAACAACGGCTCCAAGTAAACCAATGGCTACACCCGCGCGCGGCTTCCGCATGCGGGTGTTTTTTTCCTGAAGAGAATAAAAAGCACCGATGCAGATACGGCTAAGAAGATGGTATCCATCCCATCGAATTACTTGGTAATACTATGTATGATTTGGAAATCGAACGCAGCTGGAGAGAAGCAGGAACAGATGAGCGGCTCCTGTACCGGTTGAAACCCATAAGGCATAAGGGAAATCCAGGAGCCGCCCGTTCGGAATTCCCCCGTTCTGAATAGAGCTCCTGTTCGCCTAGGGCGGGACGGGCGGCTGGAGAATTTGGGAGTACGGGAAGCCAGACTGGGCAAAATAAGTCGGCAAGCCGAATTCAGGCGGGCGGCCTCAGGCAGCTGCAGGCGGGATTTCGAACCCCGCCCGGCCTAGCTCCCGCGGAGGCTCGGACCGGCCGGGCCTGCATAAGAATTTGGGAGCGGATGAATACTATGGTCAGATTCGAAGATATACGCCTGACAAGGATCAGCTCCTGTTTCCGCATAAAAGAAGCAAACGCCAGCGTCCAGTCGACTTTACTACTCTTCAAGGAAAGTGGGGCAACATGACAATGAAAGCAACTGGAATCGTGCGCCGGATCGATGATCTCGGCCGTGTCGTTATCCCGAAGGAAATCCGCCGTACGCTTCGCATCCGCGAAGGAGACCCGCTGGAGATATTTGTCGATCGCGACGGGGAAGTCATCCTCAAGAAGTACTCCCCGATCGGCGAGCTGGGCGACTTCGCCAAGGAATATGCGGAATCGCTCAGCGAAGGCACCGGACACATCACCCTGATCACGGACCGGGATACGGTCATCGCCAGCGCGGGAGCTTCCAAGAAGGAATATATGGACAAGCCGGTCGGTCCTCTGCTGGAAACGGCGATGGACAACCGCAAGACGGCAGTGGAAACGGCAAGCGGCGAATACGAAGTCGTCAAGAACGGTCCCGAAACCTATTCCTCCTTCGTCGCGGCCCCGATCATCGCCGGCGGGGATCCGATCGGCACGGTCGTTCTGCTCAGCAAGGACGATTCCGTCAAAATGGCGCAGATGGAAATCAAGATGTCGGAAACCGCAGCCGGCTTCCTGGCCAAGCAAATGGAACAGTAGCATACAGCAGGACAAGCTTCCTTCGGGCATCACGCGAGCGGGAGCTTGTTTTTTTGCATCCGAATGAAGCGTTCAAGATCCGTCCGCAAGTACGATCAAGCCGCTGTCGCCCGCAAACAGAAGGGTCGCGGCTTGGGCGGGGGAGAGCGTGACCGACTGCGGAGAGAGCAGCGTCCGAAGCGACCCTGCCTCGCACAGCTCCAGCTCGAGCTCGGCCGGGTTCAGCGTGATGTAGGACGAAGATGAGCCGTAAGCCACACTCCGGAACAGCGTGCCTCCATCCCGAATCATGAGGTCGGCAGGGGCTCGGCCGGCAGCCAGATGGAGCAGCCGGATCCGGGCGCGGTCGGCAGACGACTCCCGCTCATCCTCGAACAGGAGAAGCTCCCCGTCTCCGGCTGCAGCCGCCGTCATCCAAGTTCCGCTGCGCAAGTCGAGGTCTGCTGCGGCGACGGGGGATCGGGATTGCTCCTCCTGAATTCTAAGCAGGCAACGGCCTGGACGGACTTCAAGATAGGCGGATGCCCCAAGATAATCGAGCTGCTGAACGGTCGTTCCGAGGTGGAATTCAAGTTTCTCCTTGCCGGTCTGGACATGGAGAAGCCGGATATAAGCGGGCGGGAGCTCGGCTGAATCGGGCAGCTCGGGAGCGGGATGGAGCTCGCCGCCTCCTGTCTGCGGTTCTCTGGGAACAGGGCTTCCCGAATTCGACAAATAGGGGCTATCCGTCGAACTGCCATAAGAAGAGGCCGAAGAGAGCGGCAATCCGCCTGCAGCCGCTGCAGCGGACTTCTGCGGGGCTGCGCCGGCCGCCCAGTCGGGCATGATTGAAGCTGCGCCAGCTGGCCCAGGCCAGAAGCTTGGGGAGGGGTGGCCGTAGCTGCCCGGATAACCCGTCGATGCGGAGAGCCCTTGGAAACCGGAGGGAGCTGGAAAGCCTGGGAAAGAGGGAGGGAACCCCGCTTCCTCGGAACTCCAATGCGGTGCGGCCGCTTGGTAAGGCAGAGCGGCATTTCCTGGCTGCCCATGCGGGGCGGGATAACCGTAGGGGTTGGCGCCGGCGTATCCGGACAAGCCAGGAGCGGCGTTGTAGTTCGCGGATCCGGGATAGGCCGCAGCCGGCTGCCAGGCTTGCGGGCCGTCGAGTCCGGGAAGTCCGGACACGGCGGCAGCCGGAGTTCCGTGAGCCGGAGCGGCGCCGAACGGAAGACCGTGCTGCCGCACAAGCGCGGCCAGCCGGGACAGCGCCTCGGAGTGAAGCTGGCGGTAATAACGCCCCCATTCGGGCTCGCTGTATTCGTAAAGTCCGGCCAGCATGCCGTAAAGGCTGGCCTTCTGCCATTCTTCCCATACGGGCTGATGGTTGGACATGGACAAGTCTCCTCCCTGTCTGGGTCATCGCTCTTCAACACCTGCTATTCGACTATATGCGCCAATGGTTATCCAACATACGGAGTTGGGCCCCGTACTTTCGACAGCTAGTCGTCCTCTTCATCCCGTTCGGGCGAATAAGGTATAATGAGGCGACGAATTCGGTCGGGGAGACAAAGAGGATATGCCGAAGCAGAAGTGGGAGAAAGGCGCGTTAAGCGGTGCGGCGCTGCTTGCGGGAGCGGCTCTGCTGTCCAAGCTTATCGGGACGCTCCAGAAAATACCGCTGCAAAATATTGCAGGCGACCGGGTTTTCGGCATTTATAATGCCGTTTATCCGTTCTATCAGCTGATGCTGGTGCTGGCAACGGCCGGGCTGCCCGTGGCGGTCGCCATCCGTACCGCATCGCTGTTGGAAGAAGGGGACAAGCAGGGAGCGCGCCGCGCGGGAGCGGCCGGCGTCCTGCTGCTCTCGGTGCTTGGAGCGGCCGGGTTCGCCATTTTGTGGACCGGCGCTTCCGGTTTCGCAGACCTGATCGGCGATTCCTCGGCAGAAACATCGATCCGGGCGGTCGCGGCGGCGCTGTGGGTCGTGCCTGCGATGGCCGCTTTGCGTGGTTATACGCAGGGAACAGGGGATATGAGGCCGACCGCCTGGTCGCAGCTGATCGAGCAGCTCGTGCGCGTTGCGGTCATGCTGCTGCTGCTTGATCTGGGATGGTCCGCCGGCTGGGATGATTCCTCGTTGGCGGCCGGGGCGATGTCGGGCTCATTTTTCGGCGGTTTTGCCGGCCTGCTGTTCATGATTCGGATGGTTGCGGGGAGAAGGGGAGCAGGGAATCTGGCAAAGGTTGCGGGGAGAAGAAGGGGCCAAGAGGATCTGGCAAAGGCTGCGGAGCGGCGGCTGCCGCTGCCGCTTGTGCTGAGACTGGCTGCAATGGGGATTGAAATTCGCCGTCTTGCAGTGCTGGCGCTGCCCGTCGCGCTCGGCGCGATCGTGGCGCCGGTGCTTGGGGCCGTCGATGCTTTCACGGTCCCGCGTCTTCTTGCAGCCGCGGGCAGCAGTCCGGCCGAAGCGATGAGCGCTTTCGGCCTTTACAGCCGGGGCCAGCCTCTCGTGCAGCTGGTCTCGATGGTCGCCGCCGCCGCCGCCGGAGCGCTCGTGCCGGCGCTGGTGCGCCAGCGGCGGAGCCGCCCGGAGGCGGCAGCGGCGCAAGCCCGGCTCGCCATGCGCGCAGCCTGGCTGATCGGCCTGGCCTCGGCGGCGGGGCTCGTTCTGCTGGCAGAGCCGCTGAACGTCATGTTCTACACCGATGCGGAGGCGACCGGGACGTTGGCGCTTGTATGCGGCACGGCGCTCTTCGCGGCGGTCACCGCGGTCAGTGCGCCGGTGCTGCAGGGGCTTGGCGCCGTGCGCGCGCCGGTGCTCCTGCTGCTGCTCGCCGCGCTGATCAAGACGGCGCTGAACGCCGCGCTCGTGCCGCCGCTCGGCATCGCTGGCGCCGCTTGGGCCGGCATCGCCGCCACCGGCGCCGCCGCGCTGCTCGGCGCGCTCGCGGCCTCGCGCTCGGCGGCTGCGCTCGGCGCGCCTAACCGTGGCGCTCGGCGCGCCAATGGCGCCGCTGCGGCGCTGGCTGCGCTCGCGGCACTGACCGCCGCGGCGCTCGCGGCCTCGCGCGGCCTCGAGCCGCTGCTCGCCGCCGCGCTGCCGCCGCGCCTGCTCGCCGCGGCGCTCACGCTCGCCGGCGTGCTGGCCGGCGGCGCGGCTTATGCCGCCGCCCTGCTGCGGCTGGGCGGCGTCAGCGCCGCGGAGCTTCGCCAGCTGCCTGGCGGCGAGACGCTCGAAGCCGGGCTGCGCCGCCTGAAGCTTCTGCCTCCGGCCTGAAACTCGCAGCTCAGACCCAGACCTAAATATATTGTTGCTGTTATAAGGGCAGGCTTCCCGGGGAGGCTCAGCACTCAAACTGCATGAGCGCTCCAAAAAACTGTTAATTGCCTATAGCATGGTGGTTAGCCATCATTTTCGCGTCCGAAGACAACAACTCTTCCTTACGGGAACTGCCTCATAGACTCATAGTAATAGTACAGGAGCAAATCAAATGAACGGCATGTGGCATTTCGACGAATATCGGACATAGGATCCGTTATTTGCACTTAAAATGGGTTTTTCGCAATTTATCGGACATAAGATCCGTTATTTGTGAACTTTTATCAAGATAGCGAGAGTGGAGAAGGAAATAGCGGAACCAATGTCCGATAGCCCAGCCACGATCACGAATACGGTCAAATAGCGGAACCAATGTCCGATAGCCCAGCAGCGGACACGAATACGGTCAAATAGCGGAACCGATGTCCGATAGCCCGGCAGCGGACACGTAATCCCCCATGCCCTCCGCCCAGCTTAACGCCAATTCCCTCTGCCGCTTCCGCATTATCCCTGCCCAAAACCGAGTTTGAGGTTAAAATATCCTTATTTTCGGCCTCTGGAACCGGTCCGGCTTGCTTCCGGGGCTCGGGACAAGTAAAGTCAGAGGAGGGCCAAGCGCATGCGGAAGCCGCCCTTACCGGGGCTTTAGCTTCTTCTTGCCTCATAGAGCGCTCTTCTTCGTCCCAAAAGGAGGCATTCACAGCCATGACATCCGGATCATCCAGCCTGCCGGGAGCGGCTGAACACATAACGGCCCGGCCGTCCATCACCGTAGCCGGTCTCGGCACAGGCGACGCGGACCAGCTGACGCTGGGCATATGGCGGAGGCTGCAGGCAGCGGCCAAAGTCTATGTCCGCACCGAGAAACATCCTATGATGAGCATGCTTCGCGAGCAAGGCATCGCCGTGGAGCCGTTCGACCTGTTCTACGAGGAATCGGATTCATTCCCGGAGGTATATGACCGGATCGTCGCCGAGCTGTCTTCCCTGGCCAAGGCGGACTTCGAATCGTCCGGCTCCGGCATCCTGTATGCCGTGCCCGGCCACCCGATGGTCGCCGAGCGCACGGTGCAGCTGCTGCGGGAGGTTTGTCCGCAAGAGGACATCGAGCTGACCGTTCTCGGCGGCGAGAGCTTCCTCGACATGGCCTTCACCCGGCTCGGCTTCGACCCGATCGAGGGCTTCCAGCTGCTCGATTCGGCAGAGCTCAAGACGTCGATGCTGCGGCCGCAGCTGCATACGCTGATCGGCCAGGTCTACGATGCGTTCACCGCGTCGGACGTCAAGCTGACGCTGATGGAGCGGTATCCGGAGGACCATCCGGTCGTCATCGGCCATGCGCTCGGCGTGCCGGGCGAGGAGCGCATTCTCACCGTGCCTCTGTACGAGCTCGACAGGGGCCAAGAGTACGGCAACCTGAGCCTGATCTACATACCGGCCAGCTTCGATGAGCGGCTGCAGAACCGCAGCTTCGACCGGCTGCATGAGATCGTCTCCATTCTGCGCAGTCCCGGGGGCTGTCCGTGGGACCGGGAGCAGACTCATCAGTCCATCCGCAAGAACTTCATCGAAGAGCTGTACGAGGCGCTCGAAGCGATCGACCAGGACGACCCTGACGGCATGCGTGAGGAATTCGGCGACGTCATCCTGCAAGTCATGCTTCATAGCCAGATGGAAGAGGAGACCGGGGCGTTCAACGTCTACGACGTCATCCAGGAGCTGAACGAGAAGCTCGTGTTCCGCCATCCTCATGTGTTCGGCGATACGGGAGCTTCGGATTCCGGAGAGGCGCTCGCCAGCTGGGAACGCATGAAAGCCGAGGAGAAGCGGATCAAAGGCCGGGACGGGGACCGCATCTCCGTACTGGACGGAATTCCGCAGGATCTCCCCGCGCTTATGCGCGCTTACAAGCTGCAGAAGAAGGCCTCCAAGGTCGGCTTCGACTGGGACGAGCTCGGTCCGGTCCTCGCCAAGATCGAAGAGGAGCTTCGCGAGGTGCGGGAGGCTGCGGCGCTTGGAGACAAGGACGCCCAGGCCGGCGAGCTCGGCGACCTGCTCTTCGCGGTCGTCAATGCGGCCCGTTTCCTGGATGCGGATCCCGAAGAGGCGCTGGCCCGCACGAACGCCAAATTCCGCAGCCGCTTTCTCTATATCGAGGAGCAGCTCCGTATAAACGGCAAATCTTTTGACCAGACTGATCTACTAGAAATGGATCGCTGGTGGGATGAAGCGAAGAAGAAAGGTTAATAGCCTCCGTTCGACCCTATTCGCGGCTTCTCGACTCTTTTCCGCAAAAAAATTTGGGCAGGCAGCAGGATTTCTCCGTTCTTGAGACGAATACGTTACCCTCGTAAAATTTTCTCTCATGCTCTTGGGCACCGCTTGCGGGAGAGAAGGCAAGAAGCGGCAGGAAGCCGCCGCCTTGTCCGTCAATAAGGGAACGGCTGCTGCTTGCACAGGGCAACTGTCGCACTTTACATGAACATCCATTATCGGGAGGAAATTACTATGAACAAGAACGACCTGATCAACAGCATCGCAACGAAAAGCGGCCTGACCAAGCGCGACGTAGAATCCGTACTCAACAGCTTCCTCGGCGAAGTAACCGACGCCCTGGCATCCGGCGACAAAGTCCAACTGATCGGCTTCGGAACGTTCGAAACCCGCACTCGTTCCGGCCGCACCGGCCGCAACCCGCAAACGGGCCAAGAAATCACGATTCCGGAATCCAAAGTTCCGGCATTCAAAGCCGGCAACAAACTGAAAGAAGCCATCAAGTAAATTGCGTCTGGACAAATTCCTCAAGGTCTCCCGGCTCATCAAGCGGCGCACGGTCGCCAAGGATGTGTCGGAGCAAGGCCGGGTATGGGTGAACGGCCGCGAAGCCAAGCCGAGCAGCTCGGTCAAAGCCGGTGATGAGCTGCGCATCCAGTACGGGCAGAAGTACATCACCGTCCGCATCGAGCGGACGGCGGAGACGACCCGCAAGGACGAGGCTGCGACGATGTACACCTTGCTCAAGGAAGAAGCGCGCGAGCGGGAGGATGACGGCCTCGGCTTCTAGCCGTGATTCCCGAGACCCTCCGCGCCGCGGGCGCGAATGAATAAGCCGATTGGAATGCAGGCCATCTGCATTCCAATCGGCTTTTTTGTCATGTTGTCAAGAAAATTTGAGAGTTTGGCTATTATAGGGTTGACTCGGCGAGCATGCTTTATTATAGTGAACAAGGGGGTAAGTGATAATGATTCTCATTCTTATACAACTAAAAGATTTACAACTACATAGGCCTATGGAGATTTTCAGCCGGTGAGAATGGCCATTCTTTTGCCGCTGCTGGTGATTCTGTCTTTTACCTCCCTGTTTATCGGCGTGCAGCAGCTGTCTCTGACCGATCTGTTCTCCCTGACGGCCGACCAGAAGGAGCTCATCTGGATCAGCCGGATGCCGAGACTGATCAGCCTGATCATCGCCGGCATGAGCCTCAGCATCGCCGGCCTCATCATGCAGCAGCTCAGCCGCAACAAGTTCGTCTCCCCGTCGACGTCGGGAACGATGGAGGCCGCAGGGCTCGGCCTGCTCGTCGCGCTGCTGGTATTCGACAGCGCGAGCATGATGCAGAAGATGGCGATCAGCTTCGCCTTTGCCTTGGCCGGAACCTTCGTCTTCATGAAGATGCTGGAGAAGATCAAGTTCAAGGACGCGGTGTTCATTCCGCTTGTCGGACTTATGTTCGGCGGCGTGCTGGCCAGCGTGACGACCTTCTTCGCGTACAAATACGACCTCATCCAGAGCGTGAATTCCTGGATGCAGGGCAGCTTCTCCGGCGTGCTGAGAGGCCGCTACGAGCTGCTGTACATCAGCGTGCCGGCGACGATCGCGGCTTATCTGTTCGCCAGCCGCTTCACCATCGCGGGAATGGGCGAGGAATTCTCAGTCAACCTAGGCATCAGCTACAGCAAGATCGTCAACATCGGCCTCGTCCTGATCGCGCTGATCAGCTCCTCGGTCATCCTGACCGTCGGGTCGATTCCGTTCCTCGGGCTGATCATCCCGAATCTCGTCTCCATCTTCCGTGGAGACAACCTGCAGCGCAACCTGCCGATCACGGCCGTCTTCGGCGCGATATTCGTCATCGGCTGCGACATTCTGAGCCGTGTCCTCATCCGCCCCTACGAGCTGCCGATCAGCCTGATCGTCGGCGTTCTCGGCAGCATCATCTTCCTGTACCTCATCATGAGGAGGGATGCGTATGCAAGCTGAGGCGTCCCGCGGATTGTCCGTGAAGAGCAAGCTGCTGGTGCTCGCAGGCCTGGCCGCCGTCATGGCGGCGCTGTTCCTTACGTACGGGGTGGACGATTGGAGCTACGCCCTTCCGAGAAGGCTCAAGAAAGCGGCGGCGATCGTGCTTACCGGCTTTGCGATCGCCTTGTCGACCGTAATCTTCCAGACGATTACGAACAACCGCATTCTGACGCCGAGCATTATCGGACTCGATGCGCTCTATAACTTGCTGCAGACGATCATCGTGTACGCATTCGGGGGCATGGCTTTCCTTGTCGTCAGCAAGCAGGCGAACTACCTGCTGTCGATCGTGCTCATGATGATTTTCTCGGCTTTGCTTTACCGGCTCATGTTCCGCCGCGAGAACAGCAACATTTACCTGCTGCTGCTCACGGGACTCATCTTCGGCACCTTGTTCCAGAGCGGTTCATCCTTCATGCAGGCTCTCATCAATCCGGATGATTTCCTGGTCGTCCAGGCCAAGATGTTCGCCAGCTTCAACAACATCGAGTATGATCTGCTGGCGTTGTCCTACATGCTGATCGGAGCCGTCCTGCTGTGGTACTGGAGGCTGTCCAAGTACATGGATGCCTTGTCCCTCGGCAAGGATCACGCGCTCAATCTCGGCATTCCTTACGAGCGGGTCACACGACAGCTGCTCATCATCATCGCGGTGCTGGTCGCCGTATCGACGGCGCTTGTCGGTCCGATCACCTTCCTGGGCCTGCTCGTCGCCAACACGGCCTACCAGTTCCTCGGCACGTACCGCCATCCCGCTCTGATAACGGGCGCGGCGCTCGTCAGCTTCATCGCTCTCCTCGGAGGACAGTTCCTGGTCGAGCATGTGTTCACCTTCTCAACGACAATCAGCGTCATCATCAACTTTGTAGGCGGAGCCTATTTCCTCTACCTGCTGCTAAAGGAGAATCGAGCGTGATTGAAGCCAGATCCGTATCCAAGAGTTATGCCGGCAAAAAAGTCATCGACGGCGTGTCGGTCACGATCCGTCCGGGAACGATCACCTCGTTCATCGGTCCGAACGGCGCAGGCAAGAGCACGCTGCTGTCGATGATGACCCGCCTGATGGCGCATGACGAGGGCGAGGTTCTCGTCGAGGGCAAGCCGATCGGCTCCTGGGACAACAAGGAGCTGGCGAAGAAGCTCTCCATTCTCAAGCAATCCAATCATATCAATGTCCGGCTTACCGTCCGGGAGCTGGTCAGCTTCGGCCGCTTTCCTTACTGCCAGGGCCGTCTTCGCAAGGAAGACTGGGCTTACGTCGAAGAAGCCATCGATTATATGGAGCTCGGTCCGATGCAGCATAAGTACATCGACCAGCTCAGCGGGGGACAGCGGCAGCGCGCGTATATCGCGATGGTCGTCGCCCAGAACACGGAGTATATCTTCCTCGACGAGCCGCTCAACAATCTGGACATGAAGCATGCCGTCGGCATCATGCATGTCCTGCGCCGTCTGGTGGAGGAGAAGGGGAAGACCGTCATCCTCGTCATCCATGACGTCAATTTCGCAAGCTTCCACTCGGATCATATCGTCGCTCTGAAGGACGGAAAGGTCGTCCGGGAAGGCACGACATCAACGATCGTCACGCAGGAAGTGCTCAAGGAGCTGTACGGGATGGATGTTCCGATCCAGGAAGTGGACGGCAGGCGGGTATGCGTTTATTTCGGCTGAAGAAGCAAGCGGAAATTCCAACTATGACTATATGGAGGCAACACATATGAAAAAGATGAAATGGCTCTCCTTGGCTGCGATCATGGTGCTGACGCTGGTGCTGTCGGCATGCGGCTCCTCGAATTCCAACAACGGCGGCAGCGCGTCTCCTGCTCCAACGGCTTCCCCCGAAGCGAGCCCGGCAGCCCATGCAGGCGGCGAAGCGGCAGCGGACGGCGGCACGGTCACGATCAAGCACAAGCTCGGCGAAGCGACCATCGCGAAGAATCCGCAGAAGATCGTCGCCTTCGACTTCGGCGCTCTCGATACGCTGGACGCGCTTGGCCTGGAGGCGAATATCGCGGGCGCTCCCGCGACAAGCCTTCCAGCTTACCTGGAAAAGTACAAGAGCGGCCAGGTTGCGAACGTAGGCGGACTGAAAGAGCCCGACTTCGAGAAGATCAACTCCGTGAAGCCGGACCTGATCATCATCAGCGGACGCCAGCAGGACTCTTATGACGAATTCAGCAAAATCGCTCCGACTCTGTTCGTCGAGCTGGACCAGACCGATTATTTCAACTCCTTCTCCACCAACGTGAAGACGCTGGCAGGCCTGTTCGGCAAGGAAGCCGACGCGGATGCGAAGCTGGCCGAGATCAAGACGAGCGTGGATGCCGTCAGCGAAAAAGCGAAAGCGGAAGGCAAAAAAGGCCTGATCGTGCTGGCTGCGGGCGGCAAGCTGAGCGCGTACGGAGTAGGCTCGCGCTTCGGCATCATCCACAACGCCATGGGAGTAGAAGCTGTAGATCCGACGTTGAAGGTTGAAACGCACGGCCAAAGCATCACCTCCGAATTCATTGGCGAGAAAAATCCGGATTATCTGTTCGTCATCGACCGCGACGCCGCTCTAGGCGAAGGGGACAACGCGAAGGGCGTCATCGAGAATGAACTCGTGAACAAAACGAATGCGGCCAAGGAAGGCAAAATCATCTACCTGAGCCCGCAATACTGGTATCTCTCCGGCGGCGGACTTCTCTCCGTGTCCGAAATGGTGAAAGAAGTCCAAGCCGGCATTTAAGTTCCGGACAAGGCATACAATAAATTTCGGGAGGCGTCTGTTTCAACTCTCCGGCAGGAGGTTAATGATGCCTACCCCCCACTCCTATAGGTTCTAAAACTCGTCCCCTCCTAATAAGCATAGGCTTATAAGGAGGGGACGAGGCATGATTGAACCTGTAAAAGGGCAGAAGCGGCAAGAGGTCAAGATGCTCAACCGCAAGCTGCTGGAGATAACGGGCGTACTCAACGTCGAAAGCTTCGACAACGAGGAGTTTTTGCTCGAGACAGAGCTTGGCTTTCTAGCCATTCGAGGCCAGAATCTGCATATGAAGCATCTCAGCCTGGAGCAAGAGCTCGTCGCGATCGAAGGGCTTGTCCATTCTCTCGCCTACCTGGACGGAAGCCAGAGCGCCAAATCCAAGGGATTATTCGGGAAGATCTTCAAGTGACGCTGGACACCCAAGGCTGGACGCTTGCCATGATGATGGCGACAGGCCTGCTGATGGGAGGCGTGTTCGACGGATACCGGGTCGTATCCCATGAGCTGCGCTTTCCCCGGTGGATTTTGCCTGCGCTTGATATCGGCTATTGGCTCGCGGCGGCGCTGGCCGCCTTCCGGATTCTGTACGCCACCAACAACGGCGAGGTGCGGGCGTATGTATATCTTGGAATCCTGATCGGGATCTGCTTCTACTTTCTGGCTCTGAGCGGGACGGTCATCGCGCTGGTCCGCTGGCTGATCGTCGCGACCAGAGCGGTCATACGCTTTTTGCTGCGCTGCATGGATCTGCTGCTGATTCGGCCTGTCATAGGCATCTACCGGATTCTTCGGGTTTTGGCCGGATTTTTGGTTGTCTTTTCTATTTTCGTGGTGAAGATTGTGCTACAATTATTGCGACCGCTCGCCAAATTGATTCTCTGGATGATCCGCCCGCTGACGCGGCCGCTCCTATCATGGCTGCAGGGAATAATGATTCGCTGGAAGGTGCAGGAGACTGCCCGCCGCGTGTCGAATGGATTCATTCAGGCTTGGAAGAGGCTTTTCCGCAAGTGATTGGAATGCTTTCCGGTCCTTCAAGCCTTAATCTACACGATGGAACGGGAGGAAATCACGTGACGGATGGTTCGCGCAGAAGATACAAGCTATGGCTTCTGTTCATGACGGTAGTTCTAGCGTGGGCAGGGTATACCCTGTTCTCTCAAATGCAGGCTCAGGCCGCGACCCGGGAACGTCTCGGGACCTCGGAAGCCCGCCTCGCGGAAATACAGAAGACGACGCAGGAGCTGCAGGCCAAGATCAAGCAGCTCAACGACCCGGAATATATCGCTCAGCTGGCAACCAAGCAGCAGGGACTCGTGAAGCCCGGGGAGCAGCTTATACAGCCTAATGACTAAGAAGCCTCAGGACAGCAGGGAAAGCAGGCTCGGGTCTGTTGACCTTGCTTTTGCGATTACGCTATAATTGATTCAAGCGTGCCCTCCTGAGGGAGGGTCGGCATGAACGGTCCCATGAGGAGCAGATCATGCTTCGCACATACTTTTAGGGAGGAACATTTTATTTTATGGCAATAGAAGTGGGCGCCAAATTACAGGGCAAAGTGACAGGCATTACTCATTTTGGGGCATTCGTCGATTTGTCGGGGGGTGTCACCGGCCTCGTACACATCTCCGAGATTGCCGATAACTACGTGAAGGACGTCAAGGACCATTTGAAGCTGGAGGATGTGGTGACGGTCAAAGTCATCAACATCGACCAAGGCGGCAAAATCGGTCTGTCCATCAAGCAGGCGATTGACCGGCCGGAAGGCAGCGCGCCACCTGCTCGCGAGCGCTTCAACCGCGAAGGCGGATCCGGAGGCCCGAGCGGCGGATTCGGACGCGGCCCAGGCGGACCCGGAGGTCCAGGCGGTGCCGGACGCGGTCCGGGCGGCGGTGGAGGCTTCGGCGGCGGAGGCCGTGGACCTGGGGGAGGCGGCGGAGGCCGTCCGTTCAACAAGTCCGGCGCAGGCCGACCTGCATTTGGCAAGCCCTCCTTTGAGGATAAGATGTCCCGTTTCCTAAAAGACAGCGAAGAACGGATCTCGTCGCTCAAGAAGAATACCGAAGGCAAACGCGGAGGACGCGGAGCCAAGCGGGTCTAACAGCAAGCCGATCGGATAGACCCGGAGAACAGAGCCCTTTAGGGGGCTCTGTTCTTTTGCGTTTTGAGGACTTCGGGATGCTCGGCACCCTCTCCTTGACGGAAAACCGATGCTGCCTATCGGAATGACAATGAATACTGAGCCCTTAGACCCTATAAAGTTTCCGTGTTTATTCCAGAAGACCTAACGGAGACTCTCGATTTTGACGATGATATTTGAATATAGCATCAACCAGATTGCGGAGGTTATCGATCATGTGCAAACCAGGCGGCAGCGGGGGAGAAGAAGGGTTCACTCTGGTCGAAATCATGGCCTCGATCGTGATCCTGTCGGTCGTTTCGTTGACGCTGAGCGGGTTTTTCATTCAAGCGATGTCCTATGCCAAGCATAACCAGAGCAAGACGATCGCCGTTCAGCTCGGACGCAACGCGCTCTCCTATCTCCAGAAGCAGCCTTTCCAGCCGCTCAAGGATTATCTATCGGAAAAGGAGGATGGCGCCTCGCCTCGGATTCTAAGCGGCGAAGCCTGTTTGGATCCATCCGAACAGGAAGCATGCCAAGGATTGGCTAAAAATCCGGCCGTCCTCCAGCAGGTTCTGCATCCTGCCATCAACGGAGTTCTGTATACGGTATCAGTACGTTATCAGGAGAGCCTTGCTCCCGGACTCCAGCTCGCCCCCGACGAGCTGGATGAAGTGCGCAAGGGAGATGGAATGCAAAGCCAGATCGGCCGTTATCTGCTGCCTGTCGTCGTGACGGTCGCTCCGAATTCGGGAAGCCCCGGCGACAGCGTGGAAGTGGAGGGGTATTTGATCGATGAAACGATTCGTTGACCGTCTCCGCAGGGAGGATGGAGGGTTCACGCTGATCGAGCTGATTGCCGCTCTCAGCCTGCTGTCGGTTGTCCTGGGCGTTATCTACGCGACGATTACGTTCGGAATGAGCTCCTATGAGCGGGTAAAGATCCAGAATTCCCTGCGTGATGAAGGCGATCTGGCGATGACGGCCATTATGACCAAGCTGTATGCTTTCGGTCCGGCCGAGTTGTCTCAGCTGGGCTCGGGGAGCGGTGTCGAGCTTATTCCTGCTCTTGCGGTCGCAGGAGCGCCGCAGCAGGAATCGATTTGGATTGCAAAGGATAATCAGGGCAAAGGACAGCTGTACATGGGCAAAAAGGCCGGCTCGGAAGAGATGGAATCCGTCTCCGGACAGTCTCTGGCACTGACTTCTTCATTGGTGACGGAGGGCGAGAAGGCCTCGTCAATCGTACTCACCTGCGAGGGAGCCGGCAATAAATGCGCCAGCGGATTGCTGACGATCCGGCTGAGATTGCAACAAACCTACGGGGGGCGGGATTATGCGCTTGATCTGGAAAGCAGATTCGGTTTCTAGGGGACGAGGCAGCCTTCTTGGAGACGAGCGCGGTTCGTCCTTGCTGCTCGTCGTGTTTCTCATTCTCCTGCTCTCCATGCTCGGAGTGGCCGTGCTGGGAGCTGCCCTTGGAGGGGCGATGCGGACGGAGCGCAGCGAGGAGAACGTGCAGAGCCTTCATCTGGCGCAGAAGGGGCTGGACGAAGCAATCGCCGTCATTTACGAGAGGTTCAACAACCGGACCATCGATCCCGATGATCTGGGCAACCAGCTGACGAGCTTTACGCAGAGCTTCAATGAGCAGCTCGATAATGGGATTTCGACCGGAGCGATGAAAGGCGACAGCGAGTTGTCAGCGGGAGCGAAGCCGTTCTATCAGGTTGTCAGCGTACGCTGCACAAAAGAAGAGGAGGGGACGGGGCGCTGCCTTCCTCCCGGATCCAGCGGAGCGGAGGCGAATTACCAATACTCACTGACCGTGACGGCCGAGGCGGAGGTGGATGGAGCCAGGCGCCGGCTGCAGCAGGTCATCGTTCTCGATACATATCCCGATTTCCTCAAGTATGCATTCGGCACCGAGGGATTGCTGACCGTCAATGGCGCTCCCTACTTCATGGGCAATCTGTATGCCGGTCAGGGACTCCGGATGAACGATACAGCGGAATACATCTACAATTCAGCGGCACGGACGCAGACATCCCAGTTCATGTTCCTGGGCGCCAAGAAGGATAAGGACAACAAGGACATCGCCGGCTCCGGAAGGCTGATTACCGGTGCTCCGTTGAATTTGAAATATGGTTATGGACAAACGTACAGGAATAGAGGGGAAATTCCGAGCGGCTATGATCTTCCCTACGACAAGGATCTGGAGAAAGCGGTTGATTTTCCCGAAAAGGATAAGACCAAAAAGCTCGTCGATGTCATCGATCCTATGCCGCCTCAGAAGTTCGTGTCCATCGACGTGCTGAGCTCCTTCCTCGACAAGGTGCGGGATTCGCTCGGGAATTCAGTGAACGACCCGAAAGAGGTGCGTACGGTCATCCAGGATGTGTATGCAAACAATCAAGCACCCGGCCTGATTCAACTGCTGCTGGATAAGAACTATAGCGGAGCTTATGAAAAGCTGGGTTCGATGCCTACGCTTCGGGAGGAGCCGAAGCTGCCGGACATTCTGCTTAACCAGACGCCGAGCCCGGATCCAGTCGTCCCAGAAGATGGAGAAACGGAGGGCGGGATTCCAGATGGTGGAACGCCTGTCTCTGTCAATCTGCCCTCAGATGAGTATGAGGATGCTCTTGCCCGTTATCAGGCAGATCTCCTCGCGTATGAGCAAGAAAAAGCAGCTTACCAGATAAGCATGGATGAGCTGGCCGTTAAGCTGGCTTCCCTGGGCGACACGGCTCAGGGAAGCCCGGGATCAGCCATTCTCGATGGTTCCCTGGAGCTCGGTCCCAGTCTGAAGACCGTTGATTTTGCCAACAAGGGACGCAACAATTGGCTGATCGTGAATGGGGATTTGATTCTGCGAGGGAACAAGCAGGATGCGACGGATAAGCTGCTGCTGCGGGGCAATCTGCTCGTCACCGGCAATGTCCAGATCTCGGGTGATGTAGATGTCGACGCCACCATCCTGACGCTCGGACGCACGGATATCCGCGACGCCAAAATCCGTGGTCTGAAGACGGACGGGCAGGCCGGAAGCAAGAAGGAACTCGTGTTGATCGGGCTCGGTTCTATCGACCTGTACCGGGTGGATTCATTCCAACAGCTGGACGAGCAAGGGTATAATTCGGCATCCGAGCGCGAGCAGCAAGTGCTGGACGCGTTCCTGTACACGGACAGCTCGGCCAGCCTATACGGTGTAGGCAGCGCATTTTGGATGAACGGCGGCTTCTTCGCCAAGCGCAATCTGACGCTCAACGCCACTCTCGGCACCACAATGGAGAACGCGGCTGAGGACCGGCTGGGTTTTGCGGAACAGACCGGTCTTGGCAAGGAACAAGCGCGTTTCATCATCGAATACAACGATCAAGTCTTTGCCCATCAGAATGTCGCTCTGCCGCGCGTGAACAAGGTCCGGCTGACAACGGGGCCGCTTAAGCTTCTGTAGAACAATAAAAGTTAAAATAATAACCAACCCCCGCAATCCCTGCGGGGGTTGGTTATTATTTTTCAATCCGTGATTCAGTAACGGTCGCCTGAAGGGGCGGTAACGGTCAATTGAATCGTTTTTACGACGTCGGTTTGACCATATTTCGCTGTCAGGGTAGCAGTACCGCGGTTTTTAGCGACGATCTGGCCTTGACTGACGTCAGCGATGTTAGGATTGCTGCTGGTCCAGGTCAACATGGAACTGACCTTGGCATAATAGGACTTGTCCGGCAGCACGGTAAGCACTTTATCAAGCGGAATGGTATCCTTCTGGATCAGGGTCAGGCTGGGAGCAAGCCTGTAATCAACGACGGTAAAGACCTTACTGGCGGAAACCGTGTACGCATCTGTAAGCTTGACGCCAGCCTGGAGGGTGACCGGGCCGGGTGATAGGGCGTTGAGCTTCATGCCTGGTGATCCTGAAATCGGAGTTAGCTGAACCCGCGCGGCTCCGCTCCCCAGCGACCAGGAGAGGGGGCTCAGCGGCAAATCTTCGCCAGACGACCAGATGGCGGAGCTTACCGCCGATTGGCCGGATAGGAGCAGCTCTCCGATACCGTTGATCTGCAGAATCGGTGTCCGCACAGATGCAGCGGTCTGAAGCGGGAACGTATATCCGGTATCTCTCATGCTTATTATGGCTTCGATGCTGCCGGCAGGGCTCACCGGCTTCAAGGCCGTCAAGGTGGCGCCTGCGTTGCTGCTGTCCGAAATGTCCAGTCCGTTTCCGGCTGTCCAGGATACAGAGTAGGGAGGAGCTGCGCCGGCCCATCGAATCGCAAGATTACTCGTCTGAGAAGGCAGCAGGCTGCTCTTGCCGATAGCCAGCTCGGGCTTGGCCACGATGTTGACATTAATGGTCCGGATGCTGAGGGTAATGGCCTCGCTATCCTTATCTCCCGCACGCAGCTTCTGCAGAGCTTCAAGCCTCAGGATGCCGCTGCCCGGCGCTATCGCTTCCATTTTCCTGCTCAAAGAATCCGAATTCCCGGACAAGGCTCCGGAAGCGCCGTTCAGCGGGCTCCACGACCAGCGGTAAATGAGTGGCCTGGATGGATCGCCGACAGGAACGATATCTCCCCAGGAGCGGCTCCACTGTGCCCTGTTGTCGCCGGTGACGATATGATTAGGACCAGTCAGCGTAAGATCCGGTTCGACCACATCAAGGACAAGCGTATTGCTCTCGTATGCACCGCCGGTGGTGTTCACGACAGCTTTGATCGTGTATCTCTTGGGAACAGTCGGATAAAAGGAGCCGCTCCAAGTCTTGCTGTCGATCGCAGCCGTGTCCTCGATGCCCATGTCCGTTGCTTGCAGCGGAGAGACGGTCCAGATGGCATTGCTGGTCACGTTTCTGCCCGTTGACTTCACTAGAGCGGCCTGAAGATCGATCCGGCTGCCCAGGACATATGTGAGCTGATTGCTCTTCACCGAGATGGTCAGGCCGGTCTGAATGACCATGACCTCGGCGGAGGAGCTGAGGTCGGTAATCTTGTCCGTGACGGTGATGATGGAGCGGGTGCCTTGCTGCAGTCCCGTCACGATGCCGGTATCGGTGACGCTGACTGCAGATGGATTGCTCGAGCTCCAGTTGAGTCTCGTAATCGTCGCATCTGCAGGCTCATAGACCGGAATCAGCTTGTAGCTGTCGCCGACGCCGAGCTCGGCACCTGCAATCTCCAGCTTCGTCAGCGGCACGACCGCCTCCAGCGATACGGCGTTGAACGTGGCTTGCGAGGGCGTCAGCTGGCCGATGTTGCGGAAGCTGAGCGCAGCGGCATTCATGGAATACCTGTCGGTCTTCGCTGCATTGGCAGTCACGGTGAACGAAATGGGATCGGCGGAGTATGACGACCCGGACGCATCCGGCCGGTACTGGATATCGGCCAGATTGCCGCTTATCGTATAGCCCTCGGCAAGGGTGCCCGATTTGGTGAAGCCGGATGGGAGGCCGCTCACCTCGATGTTGGCGGGCAGCTTCTCCGTGAAGACGGGCGAGGCTATTACCATGCGGCTAGCTTCTCCCTGGCGATTCTGCACCGGTTTGGGAAGGATCCGGTAGTTGAGCTGGAAGTCCTTGCCGCGTATGGCCATGGGGTCCTTGTACAGACCGTCTATGCTTCGGGATACCTCGAGATTCGCGGATACGACCTCAATCTTGACCGGAATGGAGATCTCCGATCGGGCTCCCTGCTTGTCCTGCACCGAGATTTTAACCTCGATATCCCCGCCTTGCGGGAGGGGATTGGAATACGATTCCGAGATGAGGGCTCCCGAAAGCGCTTGGCTGGACTGGTATTTGGTTTCCGTGACCTTTTTGCCGTTCTTGGTGTAGGTGAACTCGACCTTTGCCTGAAGCTTGCGGTCGTTCAGGTCGAGATCCTCCGGAGTGAAGCTCACTGGAATGTCCTGGTAAGCCGGAATGATGTTGGCCGCGGCAGCGCTGTAGGCGACCGGAAGCTGCACGTTCAGCTCCGGCTTGTGATTGGACCCCATGTAGGCCCGGTACATCGTGTTGACGAACAGCTGCTGCTCCCACGGCGGGAAGCTCAGGTCGTGTCCTGTGCCCGAATAAGTGACATTCCCTTTGGAATAGGTGTAGTAGTGGTTATAGCTGTCATAGCTTTTTTTGCCGCTGTCATCGCGGAGTCCACCGGATATGTTGTACCAGGGCACGATGCTCGGGTCCTCCAGATCCAGCACAAAATACTGATCGTGCGTCTTCGCGACCTCTGGAGTCCGCGCGTTTCCGGCCGAATCTGTAATGAGGTTGAACGGGAAGCGCGTCAATAATCCGTCGTTGACATTTTGAACGGTCGTCGAGGTGAGTGGAGCTCCGTAGCCGATGTTTGTATACGTTTTGGTCTGGCCCGTAATCGTTTTGAAGTTGCTCGTCCAGATATTATCCGTGGTGCCGCCGCTGATGAAGACGGTATCGTGGGTGAACATGACGCTTTGTCCCGTCCCGATGAAGTCCTTGACGGCATCTGCCGCGGCCTGCGAGATGCCGGCGGTGGTGTTGTAGGAATCCTTGAATCCAAAGATAAGCATGTCGTAACGACCGTTGCCGATCATGTCGTAGCTTGTTTCCGTTCCTTTGCGGTTGAAGCCGGTCATATCTATGGTGCGGATGCTGATCTTATAGTCGTCTGAAGTCAAATAGGACTGGTTCATACGAGTGCTGCTGGTCAAAGCGCTGCTCGCATCGTTATTGGGCATGACCTGCAGTACGCTGATTTGGGTCTGCTTGTCGCGAAAGCGAATGATGCCGGAGGTGTAGCTTTTGAGGCCGCTCTCCATATCCAAAAGCTCCAGCTTCCAATAATACAGTCCGGAGAAGCCGCGGGGCAACCTGAACTCGAGGCTGCCTGTCGGGCCGGACGTATCGGATGTAGCCACGATTTGATCCGTTGCATAAGGAAGTGAGGAATCTTGATTCAGATAGAGATTGGTGCGGAGCCCGCTGCGGTCCGGTTTTTCGAATTGAAAGGACAGCGTTTCTCCCGACCGATAGATCTGATTCGGATTTTTGGAATAGTTGACAGGGGAAGCGGTGAGCTTTAGCTGCGGCCGCTGGTTCAGCATGGAAGCATATTTAGGTTGAGAGAGTGTGGCGGCGAGAGTTTGAAGCCCTGCCGCATTGATATAAAGGACATTGTCTCTTCTCCCTGAAGCGGTACTGAAGGGACTGAATTTTTCATTCAGTACTCCGGGAGTCAGGACTCCGGCGCTCGTCTGCTGGTACAGCAAGCCGTTCTTGCTGGCCGCGTCGCTGTAGAGCAAGACAAGCAGACCTTTGTTGACATAGCCGTCCAGGATGGCCTGGGCCTTGAGGTTGGTGATGTCATTGAGCTTGTTGAGAGTATTATGCTTGTCCTGGCGGTTGGCGGCCGTCGTCTCTGTCATACCCTCGGGACTGTACAGGCCCTTGCCGATGTATACGGCGTCGTACAGGCCGTCGATATCGGTCCGCAAAGCGACAAACCTCTTCATGGGAAAGGTGTCGATCTGGTACCCGGCTCCGAGGCTGAGGTCGCTTTTGCCGGATTCGGTGATTTCCAGAATGCGGACGGGGTCGCCCGCGCTGGCAGCAGAGACATGCGAGGCAGCTTTTCCTAGCGGAAGGCATTGGATCAGAAGGAACAGGATGAGCGAATAGAAGACGAAGGCGCGCCGGCTGCGTGGCATGATAAACTCTCCTTCCGAATGTCGAAAGTTTTATAGGGAATATAGACTATTTTAGGCATCTAAGATTATAATTCAAATGCCTGAATAAGGATATATTTCGGTAAAAAAATAGTTTCAAAGGATTGGTATCGAGCCGAAATCGGCCATGATTATGAGAGTTTATAACGATATATCAATACTTGTTAAATGTTATTTCACATTCCGTCCTGAAAATAGAGTTAAATTCCAGACCTAAGACCTAAA
This sequence comes from Paenibacillus sp. SJS-P3, assembly GCF_056711585.1. NCBI lineage: Bacteria > Bacillati > Bacillota > Bacilli > Caryophanales > Paenibacillaceae > Paenibacillus > Paenibacillus sp. SJS-P3. The sequence goes on from NZ_CM160043.1 coordinate 66,099, forward strand.
AAAATTGATTCCAATTGCCGAATTACTACTACATAGAGCAACGGACGGAGGGCGGAGCAGGCATGAGCATGGGGAAAAAGAGGCTGGGCGACCTGCTTGTGGAGAGCGGTGTCATTACGGAGGCGGAGCTTCAGGAAGCGCTGCGCGAGCAGGGGAAATCCAAGCAGAAGCTGGGCGACCTTCTGATCGCGCAGGGATATATCACGGAGCAGCAGCTCATCGAAGTGCTGGAGTTCCAGCTCGGCATCCCGCATGTCAGCTTGTTCAAATATCAGATCGACCCTTCGATCGCCCAGATCATTCCGGAGAGCCTTGCCCGCCGCTACCAGGTCATCCCGCTGCACAAGGAAGGCGGCAAGCTGATGGTCGCCATGGCGGACCCGCTCGACTACTTCGCGATCGAGGAGCTGCGGATGAGCACGGGCTTCCGGATCGAGCCGGCCATCTCCAGCAAGGAGGAGCTGAACCGGGCGATCGCGCGATTCTACGGCCTGCAGGACTCTATGAGCCAGATCATGGGAGATCTGCCGCTGCAGGAAGACATCGGGGAGATGGAGATCACCGACGAGGATTCTCCTGTCGTGCGGCTCGTCAACGGCATGATCCAGCAGGCGGTCCAGCTTCAGGTATCCGACATCCACGTCGATCCCGGCGAGAGCCAGGTCGTCATCCGCTACCGGATCGACGGCATGCTGCGCTCGGAGCGGATCATTCCGAAGCAGATGCAGGGCTTCATTACGGCACGACTCAAGATCATGGCCCGGCTCAACATCGCGGAACGCCGGCTGCCTCAGGACGGACGCATCAAGATGCAGGTGGATTACCGCACCGTCGATATCCGGGTCTCTTCGCTTCCGACGATACACGGCGAAAAGCTCGTGCTCCGGATTCTGGATCTCAGCGTCGGCGTCAAGGGCATCGACCAGCTCGGCTTCAGCGCTCCGAACTACAGCCTGTTCAAAGGCATGGTGGAATCGCCTTACGGCATCGTGCTTCTGACCGGGCCTACCGGCAGCGGCAAAACGACGACCCTGTACTCTGCGCTGCAGCATCTCAACAAGGACAGCGAAAACATCATCACCATCGAGGATCCGGTCGAGTACCAGCTTGAAGGCATCAACCAGGTCCACGTCAATCCGGCGATCGGCCTGACGTTCGCAGCCGGCCTGCGCTCGATTCTCCGGCAGGATCCCAACATCGTCATGGTCGGGGAAATCCGGGATTCGGAGACGGCGGAGATCGCCATCCGCGCCTCGCTCACGGGCCATCTCGTGCTGTCGACGCTGCATACGAACGACGCGGTCAGCACGGTGACCCGGTTCCGGGACATGGGCATCGCGCCTTACCTGATCGCCAGCTCGCTCGTCGGCGTCGTCGCGCAGCGGCTCGTGCGCCGGGTATGCCCCGACTGCAAGCAGGCGCATGCCCCGACGGAGCAGGAAGCCATCCTGCTCCGCAGCTACGGCGTGGAGACAGATACGCTGTAATCGCGGCACGGGCTGCGGCAACTGCAGCAAGACCGGCTACCGGGGACGGATCGCCATCCACGAGGTGCTGGCCGTATCCGACGAGCTGCGCCGGATGATCGGCAGCGAGGCATCGGTGCTGGAGATGCGAGCCGCTGCGGAGCGGGCCGGACTGGCAGGCCTCCTGCAGGACGGCATGGAGAAGGCAAGGCAAGGGCTGACCACGCTTCAGGAGGTCATGCGCGAAGCGGTCATGCAATAGAAGAGCGGCCGGCTCTTCTTCAATAATAGGATTTCACCTAGTTGCATGTGGAATGAATCGGAACCGGAGAATGAGCATGAGACAGGAGAGATCGCGATGAAGCAGCCGCTGGACAGGATGCTGGAGCTGCTCGGCGAAGCCCGCCGCAGAGGAAGCTCCGATCTTCATTTGTCGCCTGGCGCGCCTCCGATGCTGAGGACGGCCGGACGATTGGAGAGCTGGGGAACGCCGCTCGCCGCCGCCGATACGGAGGCGATGATCCTGCCGCTGCTCGGCAGCGTCATGGAGACCAGCCTGCGCGAGCAAGGCGAGGCCGATCTCGCTTATGAGGCGGATGGAGCGAGGTTCCGCCTTCATGCTTTTCGCCAGCGGGGAGGCATCAGTCTTGCCGCGCGGGTCATACCTGCCTCGGTGCCTTCGCTCGAAGAGCTCGGAGTGCCGGCCGTCGCACGGGAATGGGCAGAGCGCCGTCAAGGGCTGCTGCTCATTACGGGTCCGACGGGAAGCGGCAAATCTTCCACGCTGGCTTCGTTGATCGGGCATATCAATCGGACATCGAGCCGCCATATCGTGACGCTGGAGGATCCGGTCGAGTACGTCCACCCCCACGGAAAGTCGCTGATCGACCAACGGGAGGTCGGAGTCGACACGGCCAGCTTCGAGAGCGGACTGCGCGCGGCGATGCGGGAGGCGCCCGATGTCATCCTGGTCGGCGAAATGCGCGATCCGGAGACGATGGCCGCCGCTCTGACGGCGGCAGAGACGGGGCATCTCGTCCTGTCGACGCTGCATACGGCCGACGCCCCGCAGACGGTGGACCGCATCATCGATTCGTTCCCGGCATCCAGGCAGGGGCAGATCCGCTCCCAGCTCGCCTCGCTGCTCATTGCCGTGCAGTCGCAGCGGCTGCTGCGGCGGGCGGGCGGCACGGGCCGCCTGTGCGCGGCGGAGATCATGGTGAACACTCCGGCGGTGGCCAACCTGATCCGGACGGAGAAGGTGCACCAGATCCGCAGCGTCATGCAGACCGGCAGGGCGCAAGGCATGTGCACGCTGGAGGGCAGCGTGAGGATGCTGCTCGAGCAGGGGCTGGCCGATTCGGCGGAAGCCAGGGCTTATTTGAGCGAAAGGGGCGAATGACGCTTGGCGCAATTTCAATACCACGTCAAAAGCGGCAGCGGCAAGCAGCTGAAGGGCATGCTCACGGCGATGGACAAGGCGTCCGCGATGGAAGAGCTGCGCCGGCGCGGCCTCATCGTCCTTTCGCTGGATGAGCACCGGAACACCGTGTTCAACATGGACATCTATATCGGCAATCCCGTCAAGATGGCTCATTTCATCGTTTACTGCCGCCAGTTCGCCACCTTGATCCGCGCCGGCGTCACGATCGTGGACGCGACCGAGATTCTCGCGCAGCAGACGGAGAGCAAGGCGCTGCGCAAGGCTTTGCAGGATGTGCACTCCGCCCTGCTGAGGGGCAGCTCGTTTTCCCAAGCCGCGCAGGATCACAAGCGGATCTTTCCGGTCATGTTCACCAGCATGATTCGAGCCGGCGAGGAATCCGGCGATCTGGAAGGGACGCTCGAGAGGCTGGCGACGTTCTTCGAGAAGGGGCATGTGACGCGGGAGAAGATCAAGTCTGCGCTTACGTATCCCGTCATCGTCGGCCTGCTGGCGATTGCTGCGGTCGTGTACCTGCTCAAGGCGATCGTGCCGCAGTTCGTCGCGATGTTCGAGTCGATGAACGCGGAGCTGCCGGCGATCACCAAGATCGTCATGGCGATGAGCAAAAGCGTCGAGAACCAATGGTACGTCTGGATTCTCGTCGCGATTGCGGTCGTAGGCGGCATCTATGGCATTTCGCGTACGGACCGGGGCGGATACGGGCTTGATTACCTCAAGCTGAAGATGCCGGTATTCGGCAAGCTGCAGCAGAAGGGCGCCATCGCCCAGGTGTCGCGCACGCTGTCCTCGCTCTATGCGAGCTCGGTGCCGATGCTGCAGTCTCTCCACATCGTGGAGGAGGCTGTCGGCAACAGGGTCATCGCCGGTTATCTGCGCAAGTCGGCGGACTCGCTGCGGCGGGGCAACCCGCTGTCCGAGCCGCTCAAGAAGGCGTGGGTGTTCCCGCCTCTGGTGACGCAGATGATCGCGATCGGCGAAGAGACCGGCGCGCTCGATCAGATGCTCGCCAAGGTCGCGGACTTCTACGAGATGGACGTCGACAACACCGTCGACCGGCTGAAGTCGCTGATCGAGCCGCTTCTGATCGTGTTCCTGGCGGGGGTTGTAGGCCTCATCGTCGCGGCGATCATGCTGCCGATGTTCAGCTTGTATGGGCAGATGGGATAGACAACAAGAATGGATGACATAGATGGATTGGCAGGTTGGAAGGCAAGGCGGGGCATACAGTGAACCCTGATGCCCTTGAGAATGACAACAAATCAATGAATATGGGAGTGATCGACATGACAGCAGTATTGAAACGTCTGAAGAAGGATGAGAAGGGCTTCACGCTGATCGAGCTTTTGGCTGTTATCGTTATTTTGGGTATTATTGCTGCGATTGCGATTCCTTTGATTGGGAGAGTAATGGACAATTCTAGAGACACTTCCGATTTGAACACGGCTCGTCAAATTAGAGATGCAGCTAAATTGTATGTAACAAGTGAAATGAATGGAAATGCAGGAGCTGGCGATCGAGTAATTCCTATTTATGGATCTGCAACCAGTCCTGGACTCGCTTCAGAGGGTTTTCTAGAGAACAATCTCACTTTACCGAGTACTGGAGCAGCTATCTCAGGAGGAAATGTCACATTTACGGACAATGAATTTGCGAGTATCAGTATTGATGTAGCAAACTCAGCTACTGATGTAGTATTCACAGCTGACCAATTACAATGATTTTAAGGTAAGCATGATCGTCATAATCACTCTTTACCTCTTCCTCCTAGGCCTCGCCTGCGGCTCGTTCTTCAACGTCGTCGGCCTGCGCGTGCCGCTCGGCCAGTCGCTCGTCGCGCCGCCGTCGAGCTGCCCGTCCTGCGGGCAGCGGCTCGCCGCGCGGGACCTCGTGCCCGTGCTGAGCTATGCGCTCAGCCGGGGACGCTGCCGACACTGCGCTGCGCCCGTGTCGGCGCTCTATCCGGCCGGCGAGCTGGCGGCCGGCCTGCTGTTCGTCTGGGCCTACCTCCGGTTCGGCCTGACGGCGCAGGGGGCGATCGGCATGCTGCTGGCCAGCCTCGCCGTCATCGTCACCGTGTCGGACATCCGCTATATGCGGATTCCCAACGCGGTGCTGCTGGCTTTCGCGCCGATACTTCTGGCGCTGCGCATATTCTGCCCCGGCGAGCACACCATCCTCTATTACCTGCTGGGCGCATTGGCAGGCGGAGGCATTCTGCTCGCCGCCGCCCTGCTCAGCCGGGGAGGGATGGGGCTCGGCGACGTCAAGCTGCTCGCGGTGCTCGGTCTCGCGCTCGGCTGGCCGGGAACGCTGCTGGCGCTCATGCTCGGCAGCCTGGCAGGCACGATCGGCGGCAGTATCCAGCTCCGGGCCAAGAAACGAAGCGGCGGCGCTGCGCGGCAGCCGATTCCGTTCGGGCCTTACCTGGCGCTGGGCGCGCTCATTGCTTACGGATACGGAGATGCGCTGATTGACGGTTACCTGACTTTATTCACATAGCGGGAAGTGATGATATCTATGCTCGCAATGGGCAGCAAGCGGATCGGGATGACGGTGGACGCCTCCGGAATCCGGTATGCGACTCTACGGAAGAAAAATGGATGGGAGATCGAGAAGACCGGCTTCTACCCGTTCCCGCCCGGGCTCATCGAGCAGGACGGAATCATCAATGACGAAAGCCTGCGCATCTCCATCCGCCAGTGGGCCAAGGAAGAGCGGCTGCAGGGGGCCTCGGCCATCCTCGCCGTGCCGACTTCCCAGGTCATCGTCCGGCGGCTGATGATTCCGGCGGTGAACGACAGGGAGCTTCGCGAGCTCATCCACCTCGAGGTGGAGACAGCGATGCATCTTCCCTTCGACAATCCCGTCTACGATTACGTGCCGGTCGTTCGCGGAGAGGAGACGACACAGGTTCTCGTCTACGCGGCTCCGCGCAGTTGGATCGATCCGCTCGTCTCCATGCTCCGGGAAGCCCGGATCAAGGTTGTCGGCACGGGCATCGCGGCGACGGCCATCCAGGGAGCGGTGAATCCGCTCAACCTGGAGCCGCCTTCGGGCCATATGTACATTCATCTCAAGGGAGCTTCGGTGGAGATCGCCATGTTCCACGAGGGGAATCCTGTCTTCATTCGTTCCATCGACGAAGACGGAACCTCGGAAGGGCTGAGCGGCCTGCGCGTCGGAGAGCTGACGGCCGAGATTTCGCGGATGCTCAGCTTCTACCAGTTCGGCATCCATGAAGGAAGCTCCAAGATTACGAAGGGCATCCTGTCCGGCGGAGGCGACAGCGCCAAAACGCTGATGAACGCTCTGCGCCAAGCGCTGCCGGATGTAGACTTCTATGAGGCGGGAGCGGCTTCCATCGCGGCCGGCATGGAATCGGACATCGCCGAGAATTATTTGATTCCCGGCGGCCTGCTCGTCCGCAGCGAATCGGTTCGGCGGCTCACGCTGCTGCCGCGCATCGATCGCGAGAAACGCTACGCTCCGCTGGCCGTGTCGCTGATCGCGGTCGCCTGGATCGCCTGCGCCGCTCTGTCCGTCTACGGCTATGCGGCGGCAACGGCAGATGCGTCCCGCAAAGAAGAGCGGATACTCGCTTTGGGCCAGGAGCGGCTTGCGCTGCAGCGGCAGATCAGCAAGGCCGGCAGCTCCGCGGCAAGCGGCTCCGATCCGTACGAGCAAGCCGAGCTGCTGCGCGCCTCCAAGCAGGATGTTGCCGCGCTCGCCCGCGGTCTGGAGGACATTCTGCCTCCGGCTTCCCGGCTCGTCAACTTCCGGTATGCCAAGGGAGGCCAGCTCCTCGCCGACGTCCGAATGGCGACGCTGGGCGATGCCTCGAAGTACCTGTTCGATCTGCGGAGGGTTTCCTGGATCGGCCATGCGGAGATGAACACGATCGCCGCCGCCGATTCGGGAGCCGTCCTTGGCCCGGGCGATGCCCGCACCGCTTCGGCTTTGACGGTTTCCTATTCCATCCGCATCATGCCGGCCAATCAACAGCAAGAGAAGGAGGCGACAGCCGATGGCACGGCGCCGTAATACGCTTATCCTGCTCACGGCTGTCATTCTGTTCCTGCTTCTGCTGCTGTACGCTTTCTACTTCGTCAAGCCGGCCTTCGACAAGTCCGCCTCTCTGGACGGAGAGATCGCCCAGCAAGAGAGGCTGACCGAAGTGCTGCGCAAGAAGCTGGCGGAAAAGCAGGTTGCAGCCGATGCCCGTCCCGTCGACGGCGTCCAGGGAGCGCTGCCCTACTGGGACAATACCGAGCAGCTGGCGCTCGATCTGGAGCGCATCGGCGCCGAAGCCAAGGTCAGCCATGCTTCGCTGAGCTTCGCCGGCGACTTGTCCGCGTCGGAGCCGCTGCTCGAACGCAGCGGGACGGCAGCCGGAACCGGCAGCGTCCAAGGCGCTGCCGCAGGCTCGGATGAAGCGGCTCCCGACGCCGCGTCCGATTCTCTGGCCGCTGCTGCGGAAGGCCAGACGGCATCGCCGGACGGGGCAGCCCAAGATGGCGGACAAGCCCAAGCCGCAGCGTCCGAACCCAAAAAGCTGCAGGTCGCTGCTGTGATCAAAGGCAGCTACGAGTCCATATTGGCTTACGTGGAACAGGTGAACCTCATGGAACGGATTACGACCGTCGACTCGCTCGAGATCGCCCGGGGCGCCTCCGGCTCGGAGGACGGACGGGAGCTGACCGTGAACTTCGCCTTCACGGCCTACTTCGACCCTTCCTACCGCAGCCAGGTCGAAGACGCCCTGCTTCCTTTCGCGGAGTCCTCCGCGCCAAGCCAGTAATTGCAAGCACTTCTTCATCCAAGCCGGTCCTCATGGACCGGCTTTTTCGCGTCTTTTCGGCCCCGAAGCTTCGACTGCAGCAGCCCTTCTTTCGCCTTATACCCGATTATGCCAAAAACTTTTCCCCTGATCTCCTTCAATCCCGACAGGCGCCACCTCCATTCGACGGGTTAAGCAATGAACTAAATCCCGTTAAGAATCTTTCAGAAGGTGAAATTCCCCGCATGGCCTGCAAGGTATGGACGCAGCCGCGCATCCCGCCGCTTCAAGCGCGGCAAGCTTTCTTGCCTGCCGCCGACAAACGCGCGCGGCGTATTCGCCAAGCCGGAGGTTTTGTCGGAAAAAACTTTTGGCGCGGACCCTTGTTCTGACAAACTTTCTTAAAACGGCCCTCTATAATCAGACCTACACAAAGCGGAAATGGTGGTGCCGGTATGAAGGAAAAGGCCAACATCGTCCTGTTCCCGGGACAGCAGCGGACAAGCCGTACGGCGGACGCGCTGCGCAAAGGAAAGGAAAGAGCCGCCTCCCTGAGAGCGGTGCAGCTGATCGCCTCGAAGAGGTGGACGATCTTGCTGGCTCTGGTCGGGTTCCTGCTCGGAAGGGCGGTCATTCTGGAAAATTTGATGCCGTTCGCTCCCGCATACTTCGCGGTCGTCTTCTTCCTCCGAAGGGACGTGTACAAGCTGGCGGCCGTGTCGCTCGTCGCGGGAAGCCTGCTGGCGGCGACGCCGAGCGTGATCCCGATCGCGATGGAGATCGCCGTGCTGTTCCTGCTCCTCAAGGGACTGGAAATGTACGAGAAGGCGGAGCTGTCCCAAGCCCCCATCCTCGTCTTCGCCGCCACGCTGGTCGTGAAGCTGTTCGGGGCGTTCGTCCACTCTACGCTCGGCTGGTACGATCTCATGATGGTCGGCGTGGAGTCGGCGCTGGCATTCGTCCTGACGCTCGTGTTCGTCCAGGCGATCCCGGTGCTGACGCTCACCCGCAAGAGCAATGCGCTCAAGAATGAGGAGATCATCTGCCTCATGATCCTGATGGCGTCGGTGATGACCGGGGCGGTCGGATGGAGCGTCTCGGGCTTGTCCCTGGAGCATGTGCTCTCCCGTTACATGCTGCTGCTGTTCGCGCTGGCGGGCGGAGCCCCCCTCGGCGCATCGGTCGGCGTCGTCGCCGGCCTCATCCTCAGCCTCGCCAACCTGAATGCGATCGTGCAGATGAGCCTGCTCGCGTTCTCCGGAATGCTTGCCGGGCTGATGAAGGAAGGCGGCCGGATGGCCGTTGCTTTCGGGATGCTGCTCGGTTCCTCCATTCTCTCTCTTTATATAGGAGGCCAGACGGATGTGATGGCCAGCACCTGGGAGTCGGTCGCAGCGGCGGCGCTGTTCCTGCTCACCCCCAAGATCGTGGTGAAGATGATCTCGAGGTATGTGCCCGGCACGAGCGAGCATGTGAAGTCCCAGCATGAATATGCGAAAAGAGTGCGGGAAGTAACGGCCCAGCGGGTCACGCAGTTCTCGGAAGTGTTCCGCCAGCTGGCGAGCAGCTTCGGACAGCTCAATACGCCGGCGGCGCAGAAGCCCGCGGAGGAAGAGATCCAGCATTTTATGAATGCAGCCTCCCAGAAGGTCTGCTCGAACTGCCACCGCAAGGATATGTGCTGGAACGGCAAGTTCTACGACACTTATAAGATGATGACGGAAATGATGACGGCGGTGGACGAGGGCCATGACGGAATCCGGAAGGACAAGCCCCGCACCTGGACGAGCCATTGCAGCAAAACCCATCTGGTGATAGCGGCGCTGCAGCAGCAGCATGAGCGGTACAAGCATGATCTTCATTGGAAAAAGCAGATCTTCGAATCGCGTCAGCTCGTTGCGGATCAGCTGAGCGGCGTCTCGCAGATCATGGAGGATCTCGCGCGGGAGATCCAGAGAGAGGGCCAGACGCTTCATCTGCAGGAGGAGCAGATCCGCGACGCGCTGGAGTCGCTGGGATTGTCCATACATGGACTCGATATTATCAGCCTGGAGGAAGGAAATGTTGAGATTGAGGTGTACCACACGTTCCCTAAGGGGCATGACGAAAGCCGCAAGATCATCGCGCCGCTGCTTAGTGATATCCTGGGCGAGCATGTCGCGGTAAAGGCGGAGCGGAATCCCGCCAAGCACGGAGAGCCGAACCTGGTCGTCTTCGGTTCCGCCAAGGAGTACGAGATCGTGACGGGCATCGCCGGAGCGGCCAAGGGCGGCGACCTGCTGTCGGGAGACAGCTTCAGCACCGTCGAGCTTGGCAACGGCAAGTTCGCGGTCGCCATCAGCGACGGCATGGGTAACGGGGAGCGGGCGCGGCTGGAGAGCAGCACAGCGCTCAGCATCCTGCAGCAGCTGCTGCAGTCCGGCATGGACGAGCAGCTGGCGATCAAGTCGGTCAACTCGGTGCTGATGCTCCGATCGCCGGATGAGATGTTCGCCACGGTCGACGTGGCTCTGATCGATATGTACACGGCCAATACGACCTTCATGAAGATCGGGTCGACGCCAAGCTTCATCAAGAGGGGCAATGAGGTCATACCCGTGGCGGCCAACAACCTGCCGATCGGCATTTTGCAGGAAATCGACGTCGATCTCATCAGCATGCAGCTGCAGCCGGGGGACACGCTCATCATGATGACGGACGGAATCTACGATGCGCCGGGCCACGCGGTGAACAAGGAGCTGTGGATGAAAAGGGTGATCCAGGAGATGCAGACGACGGATCCGCAGGAGATTGCCGATACGCTGCTGGAGCGGGTCGTTCGCCACTACAAAGGCGAGATCGTCGACGACATGACGGTCGTCGTGGCGAAGATTGAGAAGCATGTGCCGGAATGGGCGTCCTTCCGCTGGCAGGGAGTGAACAAGTTCGAGCGTCCCCGCACGGTGAGCTGAAGTCGCTTTGTTTTCCCCCCAAGTCCGTTCCTTGCGCCCGAGATCGGCGTGAGGGCTATGATAGCCGTCTCCCTTGCGGAGCGTCCAAAACCCAATTATTTAGGAGGAACAATTCCCATGGCGATATCCATCCGTAAAAGCGGTGCCCGTTCCCGTAAAAAGCGCGAGAATCTGCTCATGAAGCAGCTTCAAAGGCTGGAGGAGATCAAGCGGCAGGAAGAGGAGGCCCGCAAGCTGGAGGAAGAGCGGCGGCGCGAGGCGGAGCGGGCCAAGCGCCGCGAGGAAGAGCTGAGGCTCGAGGAGCTGCGCTTGCAGGAGATGCTGCTGAGGGAGATGGACCGGATGCGCCTGCGGACCGACCGCAAGCGCGGCAAGCGGCTCTGGACAGCGGAAGAGCGGATGGCGCAGCGCGTCTTCGCGGCGGCTTTGATGGAGACGGCAGCAGCGTCGGCAGCCGCCCATCAGGCAGAGCAGAGAGGGTATGCCGAAGGCAGGATGGAGGTGCTGTCCGCGGGCGGCGGCAAGCCGGGCTTGCATCGACAAGCGGAGCGGTCGTCGCAGCTGGTCGCGGTGCAGGGCGGACGATCGGCGTCTCAAGCGAGGGATGGCTCGCCGACAGGCCGGCTTGCGGAGCAGCAAGCCTCCGGGGATGACAGCATGAGTGCGGATAAGAGAACGAAGTCAGCAGGATTTCATCCGAAGATAGAGGTTGTCGTCGCACAGCTTGAGGAGAAGCCGGCCATGCGTCGACGAACGGCCTGGCTCCATGACCGCCGAATGCGGCTCGGTCCGGCAAGAAGTCCATGCGGCGAGTGCGTGGAGAGAGGCTCCTTCGGGAGCCGGAAAGAGGAGGTGACGAAAGGCCTGGACTAAGACCCGATTCCAATATCGCCCGCCCTCATCCGGGCAAGGCGTTCCCATAAAGCAGACCGGCAGCCCCCATTCGGGCTGCCGGTCTTTTTTTGCCTGCACCTCTTGACAGGGTGATGCATAGGTTATATGGTTAGTTACATGAGTAATTAACCAATTGGGTGGTGGATATAGTGACGTTTCCGGTGGATGACGGCCGCCCGATTTTCATGCAGGTTGCCGAGCGGATTGAGGACGACATCGTCGATGGAAGTCTGGCGGAGGAAGCGCAGGCGCCGTCGACCACTCATTTCGCCCAGTTCTACGGAATCAATCCGGCGACGGCGGCCAAGGGAGTGAATCTATTGGTGGATCAAGGCATTCTCTACAAGAAGCGGGGAATCGGCATGTTCGTGGCGGAGGGCGCAAGGGAGAAGCTGCTGGCGCGCAGGCGCAATCAGTTCTACGAGCAGTATATCGTGCCGCTGCTGCAGGAGGCGGAGAAGCTGGGCATAAGCGGGGAGCAGCTCGCTTCGCTCATAACGGACAAAGGGAGGGGCGGATGACATGCATGCCGTGGAACTGAATGGGCTTACGAAGACCTATGGAGGGCAGCACGCGCTGGACGGCATTACGCTGAAGATGGAGGAGAACCGGATCTATGGGCTGCTCGGACGCAATGGGGCGGGCAAGACGACTCTTATGCATGTGCTGACCGCCCAGTTGTTCGCCACATCGGGAGAAGTCAAGGTGTTCGGCAGCCATCCTTTCGAGAACGAAGAGATGCTCCGCAAAATCTGCTTCATTAAAGAGAGCCAGAAATACCTGGAAAACTTCCATGTGCACGATGTCCTGGCCGTAGCTTCGTCGCTGTACCCGCGCTGGAGCCAGGAGACGGCGGAGCAGCTGCTCAAGGAATTCCGTCTGCCGGTGAAGAAGCGCGTGAAGAAGCTCTCCCGCGGCATGCTGTCTGCTGTCGGCATCATCGTCGGCCTTGCCAGCCGCGCCGAGCTGACGCTGTTCGATGAGCCTTACCTCGGCCTGGATGCGGTCGCGCGGGAAATCTTCTATCGCAATCTGATTCAGGAATACGCCGAGCTTCCCCGTACGATCGTGCTTTCATCCCACCTTATCGACGAAGTGAGCGGGCTGCTGGAGCACATCTATCTGATCGACCGCGGCAGGCTTATTCTGGACGAGGAAGCGGAGCTGCTTCGGTCGCGGGCGTACAGCGTGGCAGGTCCGGCAGCCAAGGTGGACGCCTTCCTTCGGGGACGAAGCGTGCTGGGCAAGGAGCCTCTGGGTGGATTTCTCCGCGCCTCAGTGTTCGGAGAGCTGGGCGACGGCGGCATGGCGGCAGCCAAGACGGCTGGCCTTGAGGCGGCGCCGCTCACCCTGCAGCAGCTGGTCGTGCAGATGACCGCAAATGAATCCGGAAACGAGGAGGGATCGGCATGAACCGGACGGCAAGCGTAGCGCTCATGCATGCCAGGGACAAGTGGACCTGGCTGTACATTCCCTGGATGGTGCTCCTGTCAAGCTTCATCGTCAATTTTGCGATCGGACTCATCGCGCGGCCGGAAAATTTCACGACGGGCGGACTGTTGTCCATCCTGATCTATATGCTGGTGGCCGGCATGGTCGTCATCCACCAGACGTTCTCCTTCTCGCTCGGGCTTTGTATCACCCGCCGCAGCTATTTTGCCGGGACGGCCGCGGCGGCCGGCGGATTCATTCTCCTGTCGGCCTTGCTGCTGACCGTTATGCTTCTGCTGGAACAGGCGACCGATGGCTGGGGAGTCGGTCTTCATTTCTTCGAGATTCCTTACCTCAGCGATTCCGGAGCGGGACTCGCGCTATGGACGTTCTTCAGCCTGCTGCTGTTCATGTTTTTCGGAGGCATGGCGACGGGAAGCCTGTTCCGCCGCTTCGGCAAGAAAGGATTGTTCTCCTTCTTCCTCCTGTCGATGCTCGGCTTAGGAGGCTGGACGGCGGTCGTGACGGCCAAAAACTGGTGGCGGGGCGTCGGCAGTTGGCTCATGAAGCTCGACTTTACGATCGTCCAGACGACATTCCTCCTGCTCGCCTGCACGTTGGCGCTGGCCGCCGTCTCGTACATGCTGCTCCGGCGTTCCACGGTTCAGGCGTAGAAAATCGAAAGAGGCTGTCCCATTAAGTCACCAACAATGACTTATGAGACAGCCTCTTATAGCAGAGACAAAGGTTACGGTTTCAAAATGTCATCGATTTTTTGCAATTCCTCGGTGCTGAATTCAAGGTTGTTTAGAGCGGCAACATTTTCTTCGATTTGGCTTACTTTGCTCGCTCCGATCAGTGCGGAGGTTACTCTGCCGCCGCGAAGCACCCAAGCAAGAGACATTTGCGCGAGGCTTTGTCCGCGTGCGGCCGCCACCTCATTCAGTTTTCTCACCTTCTGGACCGTCTCTTCCTTGACGTCGTTCTCGCGAAGAAACGTGTTCGGCTTTGCTGCTCTGGAATCGCTCGGAACTCCAGACAAATAGCGGCTTGTCAACAGCCCTTGAGCCAGCGGACAGAAGGCGATGCTGCCTGTACCATTTTCTTCAAGCACATCAAGCAGACCATCCTCCACCCAACGATTGAGCATCGAGTAGGAAGGTTGATGAATGAGCATCGGCGTGCCGAGCTGCTTCAAAATCTGGATGGCTTCGGCCGATTGTTCGGGGCTGTAGCTCGAAATGCCTACGTAAAGCGCTTTCCCTTGACGAACGACTTGATCGAGCGCCGCCATCGTTTCTTCCATTGGTGTTTCCGGGTCCGGTCGATGAGAATAGAAAATATCGACGTAGTCCAGTCCCATCCGTTTCAAGCTTTGGTCCAAGCTGGCAATCAGGTACTTCCTGGAACCCCATTCTCCGTAAGGACCTTCCCACATCCCATATCCGGCTTTCGTCGAGACGACGAGCTCGTCCCGATAAGGTTTCAAATCCTTTCGCAGCACTTCGCCGAACGTTTCTTCTGCAGATCCTGGAGGCGGCCCATAATTGTTAGCCAAATCGAAATGCGTAATCCCCAGATCGAATGCCCGGAGCAGCATGGCTCGGGAATTTTCGAAACTATCGACCCCCCCGAAATTATGCCACAAGCCGAGCGAAATTCCGGGGAGCTTAAGTCCGGATTTTCCGGTGCGGAAATATTTCATGGAACCGTAGCGGTTTTTATTTGCTTGATAAGGCACGATATCACGATCCTTTCATCTGTGCTTCGTATGGTTTGCATGGGTAATCAAAAGAAACGGCTATTCTGCGGGCAATTCTTGGATTTTGGGTTATGACCGCTGATTATTCGAGAGTAATGTCATTTACAACAGCCGTGGTGGCAGCTTCGCTTGCATGTGAAGTAATAGCCAGACCTAAATAAAATTCATGAGAAAGCTTCATCGTAAATTGAGTATAGCGCTTCCAAGACCGACCGTCCGAGCTGTGAAATGCCGTGAATTCGTCGCCAATCCGTTTCAGACGCAGCCATGTATCCGGATATTGGACAGGGAACTCCGGCGGCACCGTTGTATAATCATCGGGATAGATTGCAACGCTATCGCCGCCCGCTGTCTCACGGTATTGAAACTCGCAGCCTCCGTTGTTTTTATTTCGCAGGCTATTATCGGGGAATGCCATCATATATACGTGAGGGCTGTCGGCGTCCAGAGCTGCACGAGCCATTATCCCTGCCTTCGTATATAAGTGAGGCATGTCCAGCGACTCCAAACGGACTTTAAAATCAAAGTCGCCTGTATGAATGACATAGGCAAAATGGAACTGATCTCTGACACCCCATATGTCTTCGCCGCCCGCGACAATTTCGTAACGTCCGGCTTGCTGTTTGAATGAACCTTGTATCGAAGGGTCTCCAATATTCGCGCTTGATAAGATGATATTTCCCACATCTATCCCTCAATCCGATTTATATTATTCAGCTATCTTCCCGTTCTCAGGCTTTGATTGAGACTGGCGGCATTCTTTTTGATCCCACTCGTCTTAGGAACCTTCCCATATGCAGTTCCCGGTTTAATCTCCTCCTATCTGTGCTTATTCAAAAATAAAGGAAGCGAAGGAATAATTCCATGTTGTCATGAAAGATTAATATGGCATAATGAAAGGAATTGTTGGTGAGGGGGAGTCGAAATGGATACCGGGTTTGACTTACTTTATCATTATCACGGGCAAGAAATCCGGCTGTCCTGGTCATAACTGGGGGCCTGGGGTCAAGGACCACTATAAGTTCCATTTCATTCATTCCGGAAAAGGTGTCTTCAAGGCGGAAGGGAAGACCTGGTCTCTGGGCAGGGGGCAAGGTTTTTTGATTTACCCCGATTCGGTATCGCAATATACCGCCGACGAAACGGATCCGTGGATTTGTTCGTGGCTGGCGTTCAGCGGCAGTTCTGCGGAACCATTGCTTGCGGAAATTAATTTGACGCGAGACAATCCCATATTCTTCGCTGCAGACTACTCGTGGTTTGAGACGTTCATCCATGCATTCGATGCTCATAGCGCATATAGTGCAAGCTTGGCATTCGCTCGCCAAAGTTCGCTATACCGCTTTTTCAAAGAGCTCGCCGACCTGGCTGTTGTCACGCAACGAAACCAGAGCGGTAGGCCGCAGGGCCAGAAAGAGCGGTATATCCGTCAAGCAATAGGGTATGTGCACATGAATTTCGGCAACCGGATTTACATATCCGACATCGCGCTTAACGTCGGCATCGATCGGATTTACCTGGCAAGCCTGTTCAAGGAGGCCTTGTCCATGTCGCCACAGGACTATCTGATGAAATACCGAATGGAGAAAGCCTGCGAACTGCTTCGCGACTCCCGTTTGTCGATCGCCGACATTGCGCGCTCTGTCGGATATGAGGACCCGCTTCTTTTTTCCAAAATGTTTAAGAAGAAAATAGGAATACCGCCCCGGAATTTTCGAACGATTAGGTCTATTCGAAATAATGCCGAATAATTGAAAGAAATAACTAGAGGCCGTTGTTGCTTCATGACCATAAAACTCCCTTTTGTGTACGGGTTAATTGAGTTTGGTTGGAGTATGGCCGGAATGATTTATTGCCTGAGCACGTAGAATCAGTTCGAATCACGCTCAATCGGGTCTGTAGATGGAGGCTCATGAAGCTCGACTTTACGATCGTCCAGACGACATTCCTCCTGCTCGCCTGCGCCTTGACTGGCCGCCGTCTCTTATATGCTGCTGCGGCGCTCCACCGTCCAGGCCTAAAGGCCGCTTTCTATCCGCGTTCCCCTGCCGAGGGGAACGCGGTTTTTTTGTTTTGCCTGCGGAATGGATATAATAGAGGCAAGTCGATATTACCGGAAGCAGAGAAAGAAGGAGAGAGTGGAATGGCCAAGCTGTCGGACAAGATCATCGTCAAGAACCTCGAGCTGAAGAACCGGATCGTCATGCCGCCGATGTGCCAATACTCGGTTGATGCCGAGGACGGCACGCCGAACGAATGGCATTATGTGCATTATGTCTCGCGGGCGGTTGGTGGAGCCGGGCTGATTATTATGGAAATGACCAATGTCGAGCCGGACGGACGGATTACGAACCGCTGCCTCGGCCTGTGGTCGGATGAGCAGATTCCGGCCTATAAGCGCATCGTGGACGAGTGCCGGCGCTACGGCGCCAAGGTCGGGGTGCAGATCGCGCATGCCGGACGCAAGGCGACCGATGCGGCGGTGCCGGTCAGCTCTTCTCCGATTCCCGTCGAGCCGGAGGGCTGGAAGACTCCCCGGGAGCTTACGACGGAGGAGGCGGAAGCCCAGGTGGAGCTGTTCCGTCAAGCCGCCCGCCGCGCGGTGGAAGCCGGGTTCGACACGATCGAGCTGCATGGCGCCCACGGCTATTTGATCCATCAGTTCCATTCCCCGTCTCTCAACCATCGGACGGACAAGTACGGACAGGACAAAATGCTCTTCGGCTGCGAGGTGATCCGGGCGGTCAAAGAGGTGCTGCCGGAAGGCATGCCGCTCGTCATGCGGATCTCGGCCATCGAATACATCGCAGGAGGGTACGATCTGGACTACGGCGCCGAGCTGGCCCGCCGCTATCAGGAAGCCGGAGTCGATGCCTTTCATGTTTCCTCCGGCGGCGAGGCGCCTCCGAACGGCGATCTGAAGCCGGGCAACTACCCTGCCTATCAGGTTCCGATGGCTCGCAGGATCAAGGAAGAGACGGGCCTCCCCGTCATCGCTGTCGGCATGCTCGACGAGCCCGAAGTCGCCGCCGCGGTCGTCGGAACGGGCGATGCGGATCTGGCGGCCGTCGGCCGCGGGATGCTGCGCAATCCTTACTGGGCGGTCAATGCCATCCTCAAGACGGAGGGCGGCCGCACGGAGCAGGTTCCTTACAAACGGGGATATCCTCTGCGCTAAGTTATGAATCCTTCCAGAATCGGGAAAGCTGGTAGATAGATAAGTTGATTTCTAGACTTACCTGCATCCCAAGTTCTGGAGGGCAAATCATGAAACAAATTCTGCTTATAACGGACGGCTGCTCCAATGTCGGCCTCAGCCCCGTCGTGGCGGCGGCTCAGGCGCTGTCGGACGGCATTACGGTGAATGTGGTCGGCGTGCTCGACGGCGGGGACCTCGGCGAATACGGAGCCAAGGAAATTCAGGAGATCGCCCATGCGGGCGGCGGCATGAGCCGGATGGCGAGCACCCGCCAGCTGTCGCAGACAGTGCAGATGATGACGCGCAAAACCGTCGTGCAGACGATCCAGCAGGTCGTGCAGAAGGAACTGAAGTCGGTGCTCGGCGGCCAAGGCGCCATCGAGGAGCTGCCGCCGGAGAAGCGCAGCGAGGTCGTGCGCGTGATGGACGAGCTCGGAGAGACGAGCAAGCTGCGGGTCGCGCTGCTCATCGACGCCAGCGCAAGCATGAAGCCCAAGATGGCGGCCGTGGAGGAAGCCATCCGCGACCTGATGCTCAGCCTGCAGTCGAGGCAGGGAATCAGCGAGCTGTCCGTCTTTCATTTCCCAGGCAATGGGCATGGCGACGACGCTTCCCTGGATATGGACTGGACGACGAACCTGAGCGGCGTGCAGTCTCTGTTTCCCAAGCTGCAGATGCGCGGCACGACGCCGACAGGCCCCGCTCTGCTGCAGGTCATCGAGCATTATCGCGGCAGGGACGACCGGCGGCGGGGCGGCGAAGAGGACGGGATGATGAGTGGATACGTCGTTTAAGCTTCATTTGGATAAAGGCATGGTCATCACCGGCAAGTGGCGCAAACGCCGCTACCGGGTCGAGCGCATGCTCGGAGAAGGGGCCAACGGCAAAGTGTACCTGGTCGAGCGGGACCGGCGCCTGCTGGCGCTGAAGGTCGGCTCGGACACGGTCGACCTGCAGTCCGAGATCAACGTGCTGCAGGCGCTGGAAGGCCGGGCCGGGAGCCGGGCCGAGCCTTTCCTGCATGACGTCGACGATTTGAAGCTCGCAGGCGGCAAGGAATATCCATTCTATGTGATGAAATATGTGCGGGGAACGAAGCTCCCCGCCTTTCTTGCTGCCCGGGGGCCGGAATGGTTTCCGATCGCGGGCTACAACCTGCTGCAGCGTCTGGCCGAGCTGCATGAGTCGGGATGGGCCTTCGGCGATCTCAAGATGGACAATATTCTCGCAGCCGAATACGGGCATGTGGAGCTGGTCGATTACGGAGGCGTTACAGCGTTCGGCAAGAGCATCCGCCAATTCACGGAGATTTACGACCGCGGCTATTGGAATGCGGGCACTCGCGCTTCGGACGCGGCCTACGACCTTTTCTCCTTCGGGGTGCTGTGCGTCCAGCTGTTTCAAGAAAAGGCGCTCTACCGCCATACGGCCGGCACCTTGCCGCAAAACCGCTCGCCGCAGGAGCTGCTGAAGCTTGCTTCAGAATGCCCCGAGCTGCGTCCGTTCGCAGGCTGGCTGGAGAGGGCGTTTGCCGGCGGCTTCCGAAATGCGGAGGAGGCGGGCGCGGCATGGAGCGTCGTCATGCGGAGAATCGGGACGGGAGGCGGCCCCAAGAAGCGGAAGGGCGCCGTTCCGGGATGGACGAAGGCGCTGTTCCTGCTGTCGTCCGGGGCGCTCGCCGCGGTCCTGTACTGGCTTCTGCTCGGCCAGGGATAAGAAAAGGCGTTCTTAAAGGGGGAGGGTTGGAGCATGGAGAGGCTGGTCGAAGAGCTGGAGCGCGGATTCAAGGATCGCCTCTGGGAACGGGGGGCGGCGATCGTCGTCGCCGTCAGCGGGGGGCCGGATTCCATGGCTTTGCTGCATGCGCTCCATGCAGCTGCCGGGCGCTGGGAGCTGCGGCTTGGGGCGGCCCATGCGAATCACGGCTTCAGGCCGGAGGAGTCAAGGTCCGAGCATGAGGGAGTGCGGGCTTTCGCCGAGCGGCTCGGCATCCCTTTTTATTCCGCGGAGCTGGATGTGCCGGCTTATCTGGAGAGAAGAGGCGGCAACAAGCAGGATGCGGCCCGCAAGCTGCGCTACAAGTTCCTGCATGAAGCCGCGGCAGCCCACGGGGCGTCGGCGATCGCGCTTGCCCACCATGCGGACGACCAGGCGGAGACCGTGCTGATGCGGATCATCCGTGGCACGGCGCCGTCCGGCCTTGCGGGCATTGCGCCCCGGCGCAGCGAAGGGGGAGTGGAACTTATCCGTCCTCTCCTGCGTATAGGCAAGTCGGACCTCCTGGATTACTGCAGCCGCTTCGGCGTTCCTTCCTTCACGGACAGCAGCAACGAACATCCGGATTACTTCCGCAACGCCGTTCGGCTCGAGGCGATTCCTTCGCTGGAGCGTTTCAACTCCCGGCTCCGGCCGTCGCTGTGCCGGCTTGCCGAGGCCGCCTCGGCGGAAGCGGATTTCCTGGACCGGGAAACGGAGTCCCTCCATCGGTCTCTGGTCGCCTCCACCGCAGGCGGAATGACGATGCGTGGCGCGGATTTGGCGGGTCTCCACGTCGCTTTACAAAGGAGATTGATTAAACTAATATTAGATTATCTCGCTCTGGAAAAGGAACCCACCGGGTTTGAAGAGGTGGAGAATATACGTCTTGGCGCCCTGGCGGCGGAGCCGTCCAACTGGCGCATCGACCTCTCCCGCGGACTGCGCTTCCGCCGGGAATACGGGCAGCTCTCCTGGGAGCGGCGCCCCGCCGTGAAGGCAGCCCTGGAGGAACGCGAGGCTCCGCTGGACGGACGGCTCGTTCTTGAAGAGGCGGGCCTTCTGTTTGCATTCCGGACGCTGGAAGATCTGGACGGGGACGCAGTCGGGAAGGCGGCGCAGGCTGGTCCGCACCGCGCCGTATTCGACCTGGATAAGCTGTCGCTTCCTCTTCCCGTGCGGCCCCGCAGGGCAGGCGACCGGATGAGCGCCATGGGACTAAACGGCACCAAAAAGGTGCAAGATATGTTCGTTGACGCCAAGGTTCCGCCTTCCCGCAGGGACTTGCTGCCGCTTCTGTGCGACGGCGAGGGAACAATCCTTTGGATTCCGGGCATCCGCCGCTCGGCGGAAGCTGCGGCGGAGCCGGAGAGCCGGCGGCTGCTCGTCGTCGAATCGGCGCCGAATCCGGCCCGAGGCCTCGGCAGCGAAGAGAATGGAGAATAACCAGGCTTATTGGATTCATAATTATAGGATTAAGGTCATCGGGAGGAACACAACTTGCATAACGACATTCAAGAGATTCTGCACAGCGAGGAAGAGATCCAGAGGAAGGTCAAGGAGCTCGGAGAGATTCTGACCGGCGATTACGAAGGCCGCAATCCGCTTGTCATCTGTGTGCTCAAGGGCGCGTTTATCTTCATGGCGGACCTGGTTAAGGAAATACGCGTGCCTCTGGAAATGGACTTCATGGCCGTATCGAGCTACGGAGCTTCAACGAAATCCTCCGGGGTCGTCAAGATCATCAAGGATTTGGACGTTTCCGTGGAAGGCCGCGACGTGCTGATCGTGGAGGATATCATCGACAGCGGGCTCACGCTCAGCTATCTGATCGACGTGCTTGAGAGGCGCAACGCCAAGTCCGTCACGGTCGTCACCCTCTTCGACAAGCCGTCGGGACGCTCGGTCGATCTCGATGCCGACTATACCGGCTTCACGCTGCCGGATGCTTTCGTCGTCGGATACGGCCTCGACTATGCGGAATACTACCGCAATCTCCCTTACATCGGCATCCTGAAACCGGAAGTCTACACCAAATAGTCCCTTTGCGATTTCCCTTGCCTGCCCTGAACCGGGGTTCTGTTGAGATGGTCAGACAGGCTATGGTAAAATATTTGAAGCGTCTTGAGAGGAGGTAGGGGATGAATCGAATCATCCGGAACACTGGATTTTACCTGCTTATTTTCCTGGTAACCGTCGGAATTGTCCAATTCATCAGCAATCAGGACGAAAACAGCACCCAGATTCGTTACGACGAGTTCCAACATCAGCTCCAGGCTGACAATATCGACAAGCTGACGGTTCAATTCGACAGTTACACGTATCTGGTGACCGGTGAATACAAGAAAGCGCCAGCGGGGTCTGAAAGCAATTCGCTCAAGTTCTTCACCTACACAAATGCGGAGGAATACACCTCCAAGCAGATTTCGGATACAGCCTTGAAGAATGGAATCGCGATCGAGTACAAGAAAATGAAAGGCCAGAGCATCTGGCTTACATTCCTGACCTCCATCATTCCGTTCGTGATCATCTTCATCCTGTTCTTCTTCCTGATCAATCAGGCACAGGGCGGCGGCGGCAAGGTCATGAACTTTGGCAAGAGCAAAGCCCGTCTGTATAACGAAGAGAAGAAGCGGGTCACGTTCGAGGACGTCGCCGGCGCCGACGAGGAGAAGCAAGAGCTCGTCGAGGTCGTCGAATTCCTCAAGGATCCGCGCAAGTTCGCCGCAGTCGGCGCCCGCATTCCGAAAGGCGTGCTGCTGGTGGGCCCTCCGGGTACCGGCAAGACGCTCCTGGCCCGCGCTGTCGCAGGCGAAGCCGGAGTTCCTTTCTTCAGCATCTCCGGCTCGGACTTCGTCGAGATGTTCGTCGGCGTAGGCGCATCCCGTGTCCGCGACCTGTTCGAGAACGCCAAGAAGAACGCGCCTTGCATCATCTTCATCGACGAGATCGATGCTGTCGGACGCCAGCGGGGCGCAGGCCTCGGCGGCGGACATGACGAGCGCGAGCAGACGCTCAACCAATTGCTCGTCGAGATGGACGGCTTCGGCGCCAACGAAGGCATCATCATCGTAGCTGCCACCAACCGTCCGGACATTCTGGATCCCGCGCTGCTTCGTCCAGGCCGCTTCGACCGTCAGATCACGGTTGACCGTCCGGATGTTAAAGGACGCGAAGCCGTCCTCAAAGTCCATGCGCGGAACAAGCCGCTCAACAAGGACGTCAAGCTGGAGATCATCGCGAAGCGGACGACCGGCTTTACCGGCGCCGATCTCGAGAACCTTCTTAATGAAGCGGCATTGCTTGCCGCAAGACGCAACAAGAAGGATATCGGCATGACCGAGGTCGATGAAGCGATCGACCGCGTCATCGTGGGCACGGAGAAGAAGAGCCGCGTCATCAGCGATCGCGAGAAGCGCATCGTGGCTTACCACGAGGCGGGCCACACCATCATCGGCTACTTCCTGGAGAATGCCGACATGGTGCACAAGGTCACGATCATTCCTCGCGGACGCGCCGGCGGTTATGTCATCATGCTTCCTAAGGAAGACCGCATGCTCATCACCAAGCAGGAAATGCTCGACAAGATCACCGGCTTGCTGGGCGGCCGCGTAGCCGAAGAGCTGTTCATCGGAGAAATCGGCACCGGTGCATACAGCGACTTCAAGCAAGCGACCGGAATCGTCCGCAGCATGGTCATGGAATACGGCATGAGCGACAAGCTCGGCCCGATGCAGTTCGGCAGCACGCAAGGCCAAGTATTCCTTGGACGGGATATCGGCCACGAGCAGAACTACTCCGACAAGATCGCTTACGAGATCGACCAGGAGATGCAGAACTTCATCAACGAGAGCTACAACCGCGCGAAGCAGCTGCTTACCGAGAAGAGCAAGGAAGTGCATCTGATCGCTCAGACGCTGCTTCGCCTCGAGACGCTCGACCTGGAGCAGATCCGCAACCTGATCGAGACCGGCTCCGAGAACGGCGACGGTTCGGGCAGCGGCGACGCAGGCGGCGAAGAACCTTCCAGCGAGCCGACGATCGACACGATCGGCGGTGTCAAGATCCGCATCCAGCCTCGCGATCCCGGCGAAGGATCGTCTGCAGGCGAGAGCATTACTGACGCCAATACAGGCGGCTCCGACATCGGCGGAGACGGTACCGGCAGCGGTCCGGACAAAGTCTAAGTTATCGATTGAAACCTTGCAGCCCTCATGCACAATTGTGCATGAGGGCTGTTGCTTATGCTCAGGCGGTCCGGTATAATATCCGAGGGTGAGGGAAAGGTAACAGGGTAGAAATAATTCCCTCTGTAAGGGCTATGTAAGTTTTATAGATGAATAGAGGTCATATTTATCCAATTTATTTCATGAAAAATGAAAATGCTTTGGATTATTCAGATGTAAATGCTTTCACCGTGTAAGTTTTAATAACATTTTCTCATTGACTCTTATTGATTATAGGCTATAATAACTATATCCAATCAAAACGTATAGGACAGGGGAGAAATACACAGATGAAATGGACAAGCAAGCCGTTCCAAGTGCTGAGTGTATCTGCGCTCGCTATGATGCTCGTTGTTTCCGGTTGCGGTTCGAAGAATAATAACAACTCCGAGAATGCGGGCGGAGCAGCGGGTACCAATACACCTGCCAATACGGAGAGTGCAGGCGGCTCCAACGCCGACTACTCCAAGCTCAAGATCGGCATGGTTACGGACGGCGGCGGCATCAACGACAAGTCCTTCAACCAATCCGCTTGGGAAGGCCTCCAGAAGCTCGAGAAAGACACCGGCATCAAAGTAAAGGCTCTTGAATCGAAGGGCGACGCCGACTTCGAGCCTAACCTGAACACGCTGATCAAAGGCGGCTACGACCTCACTTGGGGCATCGGCTTCATGATGAATAAAGCGATGACCAATGTGGCCACTCAAAACCCGGATGCGAAGCTCGCGAGCATCGACTCCGTAGTAGACGCTCCTAACGTAGAATCTGTCATGTTCGCCGAGAACGAAGGCTCCTTCCTCGTCGGCGTCGTTGCGGGCCTGACGACCAAGACGAACAAAATCGGCTTCGTCGGCGGCGTAGAAGGGGACCTGATCGGCAAATTCGAAGCTGGCTTCACGGCTGGCGTGAAAGCTGTCAACCCGGATGCTGCGGTAAAAGTCAGCTATGTGGGCGACTTCACGAAGCCTGACCTTGGCAAAGCGGCAGCAGCTACGATCTACAACGATGGCGCCGACATCATCTACCATGCAGCAGGCGGCAGCGGCAACGGCGTCTTCACCGAAGCCAAAGAGCGCGTCAGCAAAGGTCAAAAAGTATGGGTTATCGGCGTCGACAAAGACCAATCCGTCGACTTCGGCAATGACATCACGCTGACTTCCATGATCAAGCGCGTTGACCAAGCGGTAGAAATGGTTTCCAAAGATCTGGCCGACGGCAAATTCGAAGGCGGATCGACTCGTACGCTGAGCCTGAAAGACGGCGGCGTAGGCCTTCCTGAGAACAACCCTAACGTCCCTGAGGACGTAATGGCCAAAGTAAAAGAGTACGAAGCGAAAATTACGGGCGGAGAAATCACGGTACCAACCGCGCCAAGCAAGTAAGATTGTCCGAGCCCAAAGACAAGGCCAGCCTCTAGAGCCGGCCTTGTTCTTTTTGCCGTAAAAGGGAAGGAGATGCAAGGATGGAGCAAAGGCCGATCGTAGCAGAACTGAAAGGAATCACCAAGAGATTTCCCGGCATTGTCGCGAACGACAACATCAGCCTGCAGCTTGGAAAGGGAGAGATCCACGCCCTTCTAGGAGAGAACGGCGCCGGCAAGTCGACTCTCATGAATATCCTTTTCGGGCTCTATCAGCCAGACGAGGGGCATATCGAAATCAACGGCAGTCCCGTGGTTATCGACGGTGCCGGCAAGGCGATCGAGCTGCGGATCGGCATGGTCCATCAGCACTTCAAGCTGGTCAAGCCTTTTACAGTAGCGGAGAATATCATTTTGGGCAACGAGCCTACCAAAGGCGCTACGATCGATATCAAAAGCGCCAATGAACGCGTGAAGCAGATTTCCGAGCAGTACGGCCTGAAAGTGGATCCGCGCGTAAAGATCGAGGATATTACCGTAGGCATGCAGCAGCGGGTCGAAATTCTGAAGACGCTTTACCGCGGAGCGGACATTCTCATCTTCGACGAGCCTACAGCCGTTCTGACCGTTCAGGAGATCGAAGAGCTGATCGTCATTCTGCGCAATCTGGCTCGCGAAGGAAAATCGATCATTCTCATCACGCATAAGCTCAAGGAAATCATGGAGATTGCGGATACCTGCACCGTCATCCGGCGCGGCAAGGTCATCGGCACCGTTTCCGTGAAGGAATCCAACGAGCGCCAGCTGGCGGAAATGATGGTTGGCCGTTCGGTCAGCTTCCAAGTGGACAAGCAGAAGAGCAAGCCGGGCAAGCCGGTGCTGGAAGTGAAGGATCTGGTCGTTCCGGGCGAGCACGGCAAGCCGGTCGTCGACCATGTCACCTTCGACATCCGCGCAGGCGAAGTGTTCGGCATCGCCGGCGTCGACGGCAACGGACAGACGCAGCTCGTCGAGGCGATCACCGGCATGCGCAAGGCAAGCGGCGGCTCGGTAAAGGTGCTCGGCAAGGAATTGCTGGGAACCTCCGTACGTACGGTGACGGAAGCCGGCGTATCGCATATTCCCGAGGACAGGCACAAGCACGGTCTCGTGCTCGACTTCAGCGTCAGCGAGAATATGGTGCTGAACAACTATTACAAAGAGCCTTTTACCCACAAAGGTTTATTGAACTACAAGGCGATGGACCAGAACGCCAAGAAGCTCTCCGAGCAGTTCGACGTGCGGATGTCCGGCATCCATACGGAGGCCCGCTCCTTGTCGGGCGGCAACCAGCAGAAGGCGATCATCGCCCGGGAGCTTACCCGCGATCCGGAGCTGATCATCGCCGTGCAGCCGACTCGCGGTCTTGACGTCGGCGCCATCGAATTCGTGCACAAGCAGCTGATCGAAGCCCGCAACGAAGGCAAGGCAGTGCTTCTCGTCTCCTTCGAGCTGGAGGAGCTGTACGGCCTCTCCGACCGCCTTGCGGTCATCTATGAGGGACGGTTCATGGGCCAGATGGAAGCGGACGAGAAAAACGAAGAGCAAATCGGACTCATGATGGCGGGCAACGCCATGGGAGCCGCCGCCGGCCATACAGGCTGAGACAGGAGGACAACGGATGCAGCGTCTCAATCAAATCTTTACGAAACAGTCCACCTATGTTCCGATTCTGGCCATTATTCTCGGCCTGATCGTCGGCGCCATCGTCATGTGGATGGGCGGATTCAACCCTTTCGAAGCCTATAAAGCCATGCTGGTCAAAATTTTCGGGACAACCTACGACTTCGGCGAAGCCATCCGCCAGGTTACGCCGCTCATCTTCACCGGCTTGTCGGTTGCGTTCGCGTTCCGCGCGGGATTATTCAACATCGGTGCGGAAGGCCAGTTCATCATGGGGATGACGGCCGCTACATGGGTCGGCATCAATACCGATCTGCCTTGGTTCATCCATCTTCCGCTGGCCGTTCTGGCAGGCGGCCTCGCAGGCGCGATCTGGTCGGGGCTTGCCGGCTGGCTCAAAGCGACTCGCGGAATCAACGAAGTCATTTCGACGATCATGCTGAACTGGATCGCTTATTACTTCGCGAACTTCATGGTTCGCGTCGTCATGATCGAGAAAGGGCAGAACCGCTCCCAGGATGTGCTGCCGTCGGCTTCGGCATCCATCGACTGGCTGTCCGCTCTGATGGACAATGCCCGCGTCCACTGGGGCACGGTCATCGCTCTGCTCTGCTCCGGCATTTTCTACTACATTCTTTGGAAGACCCGTCAAGGGTACGAGCTTCGCGCCAGCGGCCACAACGCGGATGCCGCTTTCTATGCGGGTATCAACGTCAAGGGCAGCATCGTCAAGGCGATGATGATCTCCGGCGCTTTCGCCGGTCTCGGCGGCGCCTTCGAGATTCTCGGCGTGTTCAAGTCCATGGCGGTCATGAACGCGCAGCCAGGCTACGGATTCGACGGCATCGCCGTTTCCCTGCTCGGCGGCAACAACCCGTTCGGCATCGTGTTCGGCGCGATTCTGTTCGGCTTCCTCAGCTACGGCTCGCAAGGCATGAACTTCGAGCTTGAGGTTCCGAACGAAATCATCCGGATCGTCATCGGCTCGGTCATCTTCTTCGTAGCCAGCCACGGCATCGTCAAATGGTTCCTCAAGCCGTTCTTCAAAAAACGGCGGGAAGAAAAGAAGGGGGCGGCGTAAATGGATCTTTTGGCTCAGCTGATCAACACGACGCTGGTCTTCTCGACCGCCCTGATTCTGGCCGCGCTCGGCGGCATCTTCTCGGAACGCTCCGGCGTCGTCAACATCGGCCTTGAAGGCCTCATGATCGTCGGCGCGTTCAGCGCTGCCGTGTTCACGTATTTCTCCAGCGAATGGGGCTTCGGCGGCGGCTCGCCATGGTTCGGCCTCCTCATGGCGGTCGTCTGCGGCGTCATCTTCTCCCTGCTGCATGCGGTGGCTTCCATCACGCTGAAGGCCAACCAGGTCATTATCGGGGTCGTCATCAATATCCTTGCTCTGGGCGCGACCATCTATCTGGTCAAGAGCCTGTTCGACGGCCAGGGCCAGTCGGAGAACCTGACCGGCATCGCCTTCACCAAATGGAACATTCCGGGCCTGTCCGATATCCCGTTCATCGGCGAAGCGCTGTTCAAGGCCTACCCGACCACGTACATCTGCTACGTGCTCGTGTTCCTGAGCTGGTTCGTCCTGTACCGGACCCGCTTCGGCCTGCGCCTGCGCGCCGTCGGCGAGCATCCGGGCGCGGCGGACACCGTCGGCATCAGCGTCACAAAGTACCGCTACATCGGCGTCATGCTGAGCGGCGCGTTCGCCGGTCTCGGCGGCGCGGCGATCTCGCTGACGACGACGTACGATTTCTCGCACACGACGATCAGCGGCCAGGGCTTCATCGCGATCGCGGCGATCATCTTCGGGCGCTGGCATCCGATCGGCGCGGCAGGGGCGGCCTTGTTCTTCGGCTTTGCCCAGGCTCTGCGGTTCCAAGCCCAGCTGTTCGAATGGTCCAAGGCCATTCCGAACGAGTTCCTGTACATGCTGCCTTACGTGCTCACGCTTCTGCTGCTCGCGTTCGCGGCGGGCAAGAACCGTGCTCCGGCGGCGGCGGGAGAGCCTTACGATCCCGGCAAGCGTTAATATCGACTCACAGCCTCTTGCATTCATATGCAAGAGGCTTTTTTTACAACCTCGAAAACGGAGAGAACAAGAAAGAAAGGAGGACTGCCATGTTGGCCATGCGTCAAAAAAAGGATTCCAGCCACAGAAGCGATGGAGCTCTCTGCCCCCATTTTCACCGAAGGGACCTATAAGCTCCAGACAGCCGGTCATCCTTGAAAATCGCGGCTCCGCAAGCAAAATTCCTTGGTTGACAGCCTCGGAGCAGGGGTGTAAATTAGGTGGTACTGAATCGTCACATCTTATCAACATTGTGAATCATTTCACGAGTTAAAAGGGGCATCCGGCATGGAATGTCCGGATGGTTGAGCATACTATAACGGGTCCGCGCCTGCGTCGACGCAAGGCAGTGACGGACTTTGAAGGAGATGGATCGACGTGGAAGCTTTGGCTCTGGAGCGCAAGGCGGAACAGAACCGGGAACTGCGCGAGAGGCTGCTGCAGCTGAAGAAAGAACGCAACGCCATCATTCTCGCCCACTATTATCAGAGGGATGAAATTCAAGAGGTTGCCGATTTCCGGGGCGATTCGTTCCTGCTGGCGCAAAAGGCGGCAGAAACCGACGCGGATACGATCGTATTCTGCGGCGTCCACTTCATGGGCGAGAGCGCCAAGATTCTGGCTCCGGGCAAGACCGTCATCATTCCCGACGAGCGGGCCGGCTGCCCGATGGCCGACATGGTCAATGTCGAGGGCCTGCGCAAGCTGAAGGCGCAGCATCCCAATGCGAAGGTCGTCACCTATATCAACTCTTCGGCCGAGATCAAGGCGGAGACGGATATTTGCTGCACGTCGGCCAACGCCGTGAAGGTCGTCAACTCGGTCGACAGCGACGAGATCATCTGGGTGCCGGACAAGAACCTGGGCCATTATGTCCAGCAGAAGACCGACAAGAAGATGATCATCTGGGAAGGCTACTGCAATACCCATGACATGCTGACCGTCAAGGACGTCGAGGAAATGAAGGCCAAATACCCGAACGCGGAATTTGTCGTCCATCCCGAATGCCGTCCGGAAGTCGTCGAGCTCGGCGATTTTGTCGGAAGCACGACGGCCATCATCAAATATTGCAAGGAATCGCCCAATAAGGAATTCATCGTCGGAACCGAGGACGGCACCGGCTACCAGCTTCGTCTGGACAGCCCGGACAAGACGTTCCATTTCGCGACCAAATACCTGGTATGCCCCAACATGAAGGTCAACAACCTCAAGAAGCTTGTGCGCTGCCTGGAAAATATGTCTCCGCAAATCTATGTGCCGGATGCCGTTGCCGAGAAGGCGCGTCTGTCCCTGGAGCGCATGCTGCTGGTGAAGTAGCATGCGCTACTCCCATGTCCGGAGGAGCTTGCACCTATGATACCTAGATATTTAGTCGATCTGAATCTCGACGAGCTGCCTGTCGTGGAGAAGGATGTCATCGTCATCGGGGCCGGCATTGCCGGTCTTTTTACCGCTATACGGGCCAGCGAACGCAATTCGGTCCTGATGATCACCAAGAAATCGCTCATGGACAGCAACACGCGCTACGCGCAGGGGGGCATTGCCGCCGTCATCTCCGACGAGGATTCTCCCGACTTCCATCTGGAGGATACGCTCGTGGCCGGCGCCGGCCTATGCGATCGCGACGCTGTGGAGGTGCTGGTGCATGAAGGGCCCAAGGGCGTGCGCAGCCTGATCGGCATGGGCACCCAATTCGATCTGGAGAACGGGGAGTTCGCCCTGACGAAGGAGGGCGCGCACAGCCAGCGGCGCATCCTGCACGCCAACGGCGACGCGACCGGCTTCGAGATCGTCCGCGCCTTGTCGGAGAAGGCGATGTCCGCCGAGAGGATCGAAGTATGGGACGACCACTTCGCCATCGACCTCATCACGCGGGACAATGAATGCTGCGGCGCCCTTGTGCAGAAGCCGGACGGCAGCCGGGTATTCGTGCGCGGCAAAGCGACGATTCTGTGCACAGGCGGCACGGGACAGATGTTCCGGTATACGACCAATCCGGAAGTGGCGACCGGAGACGGCGTCGCGATGGCTTACCGTGCCGGAGCCTACATAAGAGACATGGAATTCATCCAGTTCCATCCGACGACGCTTTGCTATCCAGGCGCGCCCCGCTTCCTCATCTCGGAGGCCGTCCGCGGGGAAGGAGCGATTCTGCGCAACATCCACGGCGACCGCTTCATGGAGCGCTACCATCCGCAGCTGGAGCTGGCGCCGCGCGACGTCGTGGCCAATGCCATCGTCAGCGAGCTGGAGCAGACGCGGTCGACATTCGTCTATCTGGACGTGACGCATGAGTCGGAGGAGATGGTTCGCCACCGGTTCCCGACGATCTACGAAACCTGCCTGCAATACGGCCTCGATCTGACGACGGACTGGATTCCGGTCGCTCCGGCGGCTCATTATACGATGGGCGGCGTCAAGACGGATCTGAACGGGGAGACGAATCTCTCCCGCCTGTTCGCCTGCGGCGAAGTGTCTTCGACCGGCGTGCATGGCGCGAACCGGCTGGCGAGCAACTCGCTGTCGGAGGCGATCGTGTTCGGGCGCCGCATCATCCACCGCATCGAGGAGCTGCCGCCGCTTGAGGGCGCGGTTCATGTACGGGAAGAAAAGGAAGGGCATAGCGCCATCTCCAGACAGGCGGTCGTGGAGAAGCGGCTCAAGCTGCAGAAGGTCATGGTCCGCTATGTCGGCTTGCGCCGCAGCTCGGACAGCCTGGCCAAAGGGCTTGTCGAGCTGAAGAGGCAATTGCCGTTCCTTTCGTCGGTCATGGCCAAATGGGAAGATTTCGAGTTCGCCAATCTGCTGACCATCTCCATGCTGACTGCAGAGTCCGCGGCTGCACGCGAGGAAAGCCGCGGCGCGCATTACCGGGTGGATCATCCTCAGCGGGATGACCGCAATTGGCGCAAACATACGGTTCTGCACCGAGTGCAGGGCATTACGGAGGAATCGGTATATGATGGATCAGCGATTTGAGGCCGGCCTAGGCCTCGGCGGTTATGATAAAAGTCTTCGGGACAGCATCCAGAGCTGGTTGGCCGAGGATATCGGCACCGGGGATGTGACGACCCGCACGACTATTCCGGCTGGCAGCAACATGAAAGCCGTCATCCACGTCAAGGAGGACGGGATTATCGCCGGCCTGCCCGTCGCGCAGACCGTCTTCTCTGTCGTCGATCCCTCCCTTGCCTTCACGGCTCATGTACAGGACGGAGACCGGGTAACGGCCGGCACGGTCATCGCGGAAGTGGAAGGCAGCACGCACAGCATTCTGACGGGCGAGCGCCTCGCGCTCAATCTGATGCAGCGCTTGTCGGGCATCGCGACCAAAACGAGCCGCTTCGTCGACATTCTGGACGGGCTTCCGACACGTCTGGTCGACACCCGCAAGACGACTCCGGGCCACCGGATGCTGGAGAAGTACGCCGTCCGCGTCGGCGGCGGCGCCAATCACCGCTTCGGCTTGTACGACGCCGTCATGATCAAGGACAACCATATCAAGGGAGCAGGCGGCATCACGGCGGCCGTGACCGCGTCCCGTTCCGCCATCCCGCACACGATGAAGATCGAGGTCGAGACGGAATCGATGGAGCAGGTCGGCGAAGCCCTTGATTGCGGCGCGGACATCATCATGCTCGACAATATGAAGCCGGAGCTTATGGCGGAGGCCGTTCGTCTTGTCAAGAGCCGTTCTCCTCATGTCCGGACGGAAGCCTCGGGCGGAGTGCGGCTGGAAACGATCCGGGCCATCGCCGAGACCGGCGTGGACATCATTTCCGTCGGCGCCCTCACGTATTCGTTCGAAGCTCTCGATATCAGCCTCGACCTGGGCGGCAAGAAGGGGAGGTCGTAATCCGTGATTGTCGTCATTGACGTAGGCAATACGAACATCGTGCTCGGCATCTACCGCGGACAGGAGCTGCTCCATCACTGGCGCATGAGCACCAACCGCTCGGCGACGAGCGACGAGTACGGCATGATGGTGTACAACTTCTTCCAATTCGCCGGCATCTCCATCGATGCCATCGACGGAGTCGTCGTCTCCTCGGTCGTGCCGCCGCTCATGAGGACGCTGGAGCAGCTGTCGGTCAACTACCTTCGGCACTCCCCTCTCGTCATCGGTCCCGGCATCAAGACGGGACTCAACATCCGGTACGAGAATCCGCGCGAGGTCGGTGCGGACCGCATCGTGAATTCTGTCGCCGGAATCGAGAAATACGGCTCGCCGCTCATCGTCGTCGACTTCGGGACGGCGACGACGTTCGATTATATCGATCCGAGCGGCGCTTATCTGGGCGGCGCCATCGTGCCGGGCATCGGCATCTCGACGGAAGCGCTTTATCAGAAAGCGGCCAAGCTGCCGCGCATAGAGCTTGTCCGGCCGCGCAGCGTCATCGGCCGCAATCCGGTGACTTCGATGCAGGCCGGCATCATTTTCGGCTATGCCGGACAGGTGGACGGCATCGTTCGCCGGATCCGCCAGGAGTTCGGAACCGACCCGCGCGTCATCGCGACGGGCGGCCTGGCCGACATGATCGCGGCGGAATCGGAGACGATCGAGAAGGTGGACCAGCTGCTCACGCTCGAAGGGCTGCGCATCATTTATGAGCGCAACCAGGACCAGCATGGTTAATAAAGTCGGAGAACGAGCAAATTTAAATAGGAGCAAGTGAGATAGGCTGAAATCTTGAGCATCAACGGCAATGAAGAAACCAATGGAGGACAAGGAGGGATTCATTGATGAGCGATTACAAGGAAGGAGCCCGCGAGGGCGACTATCTCGTCCGGGGAACGGCATGGGGCGGCAAAGTCCGCGTATTCGCGGCGCGCACGACCGAGCTGGTCGGCGAGCTGCAGCGGCGTCACGGAACCTACCCGACCGCTTCCGCAGCGCTGGGACGCACAGCGACGATCGGGTCGATGATGGGCATGATGCTCAAGGGCGAGGAGAAGCTGACGCTTCAGGTCAAAGGCGACGGTCCGATCGGCCAGATCGTCGTGGATGCCAACGCCAAGGGCGAGGTGCGCGGTTATGTCGACAATCCGGAGGCGCATGTGCCGAGCAATTCGCTCGGCAAGCTCGATGTGGCAGGCGTCGTCGGTACGACGGGCTTCGTCCATGTCACCAAGGATCTAGGCCTCAAGGAGCCTTATCGCGGCAGCGTTCCGATCGTCTCCGGCGAGCTGGGCGAGGATTTCACCTATTACTTCGCTTCCTCCGAGCAGACGCCTTCGGCGGTCGGAGTCGGCGTGCTGGTGGACGTGGACGGAAGGGTCCTGCATGCAGGAGGCTTCATTCTCCAGCTGCTGCCGGGCTTGACCGATGAGGAGATCGAGCGGCTCGAGACGGCTCTGGGCGGACTGCCGCATGTCACGGCCCTTCTGGATCAGGGAGAGACCCCGGAAGAAATTCTGCGGTGGGTCGTCGGCGACGAGCTTACTGTGCATGAGACGATGGACGTGAAGTTCGTCTGTCAATGCTCTCCGGAAAAGGTGGAGCAGACGCTGATCAGCATGGGCGAGGCCGAACTGAGGAACTTGATCGAAGAGGAAGGGTCGGCGGAGGTCGTCTGCCACTTCTGCAACGAGGCCTACACGTTCGACAAGCCTCATCTGGAAAGGCTGCTCCAAGAAGCCACCGCCGGCAAGAACGGGTAAGGGAAGACTGGAGATATGGGCAAGGACAAAATGCTCAAGGGAATCATCGGCTTGCAGGCGGTCTGCATGATCGTGCTCGCCGTTTTCGTTGTCCTCCAGCAGCTTCCCGAGTCGGCTCCCGCATCGGGCGACATGCCTGGAGCGGGAGCCGGAGGCTCGGACGGCGAAGCGGCTGTCGTCGGGGACCAGTCCATCCGGAATTCGGACTGGGTGGAGCATCTCAAGCAGCAGTACGGAGACAGCGTGCTGAGGATGCTGATGCTGCGCAGCGCGCTGGACCAGGAGAGCGCCAAGGGGAGCCTGGAAGTGACGGCCGAAGAGATTCAGTCGGAGCTGGCTTCCCAGATGGAAGGCTACGAGGATGAGGACGCCTTCTACCGGGAAATGAAGGAGCAGCTCGGCATGAGCCGGGATGACGTATGGAGCGACGCCATGTACCGCCTGCTTCTGGAAAAGTGGATGACGCGCGGCATCGAGGTTCCGGACAAGGAAGTAGACGCTTATATGAAGGAGCATCAGGCAGAGCTCTCCCCTTCCTCGCGCCTGCATCTCCGCTGGATCGTGCTTGCGGATTCGGACAAGGCCTCTGCGGTGTTGGATGAGCTGGAGCAGGGGGCCGACTTCGAGGAGCTGGCGCAGCGGGAATCGCTGGATGAAGGAACGGCTTCAAGCGGTGGAGATCTCGGCCTGATCGACGAGCGGGATCCATTCCTCGACCCGGGGGCGGCCAAGGCGGCCGCCGGCCTGCAGCCCGGCGACATCGCCGGGCCGGTGGAGGTGGCCGGAGGTTATGCGGTCATTGAGCTGCTGGAGCGGATCACGCCTCCGGACCCCGGCAAGGCCGCCATGCGCGAGCGGGTCAAGCGCATGATCGCCCTGGACGAAGCAGGGTCCCTGAAGGATGGGGAAGAGAAGCTTCTCAAGCAATATCAGGCAACGGTGCTGCCCGATCCGACACCGGAACCGACCAAAGGATAGCGAAATGACGATACGGTCATGCTGTCCTCCGCGATTCTATTGACAAGGGCCGAAAGGCCTTGTTAAGATAGAAACAGTTATAACCTACTATTTTAGTCGGAATATAGATGAGGAGGCAGTTGACTATGGCCAGAATTGTGCAGAATGTGACCGAACTGATCGGAGATACGCCGCTTGTCCGCTTGAACCGCTTGGTGCCGGAGGGAAGCGCCGAAGTGTACGTGAAGCTGGAATATCAGAATCCAGGCTCCAGCGTCAAGGACCGCATCGCCATCAGCATGATCAATGTTGCGGAAGAGCAAGGTCTGATCCAGCCGGGCGTGACGACAATCGTCGAACCGACGAGCGGCAACACAGGAATCGGTCTGGCCATGGTTGCTGCAGCCAAAGGCTACCGTTCCGTGCTCGTCATGCCGGAGACGATGAGCCTTGAGCGCCGCAACCTGCTTCGCGCTTACGGCGCTGAGCTGGTGCTGACGCCTGGAGCGGAAGGAATGAACGGCGCCGTCAAGAAGGCGGAGCAGCTGGCGGAGGAGAACGAGAACTACTTCATCCCGCAGCAGTTCAAGAACCCGGCCAACGTCAAGGTCCACCGCGAGACGACGGGACCTGAGATCGTCGAGGCGATCAACGGCTACGACGGCAAGCTGGATGCGTTCGTAGCGGGCATCGGTACCGGCGGCACGATCAGCGGCACGGGCGAAGTGCTGCGCAAGAGCTTCCCGAACATCCACATCGTCGCGGTCGAGCCTGCGGCATCGCCGCTGCTGTCCGGCGGCAAGCCTGGCGGCCACAAGATCCAGGGCATCGGCGCCAACTTCATTCCGGATATCCTGGATCGCGAGATCTACGATGAGGTCATTACGGTCGAGAACGAGGAAGCATTCGAGTATGCGCGCCGCGCTGCCAAGGAAGAAGGCCTGCTCGTCGGCATCAGCTCCGGCGCAGCCATCTCTGCAGCGCTGCAGGTCGCCAAGAAGCTGGGCCCGGGCAAGCGCGTCATCGCGGTTGTGCCGAGCAACGGCGAGCGCTACCTGAGCACGCCGCTGTTCAACTTCGAGAACTAGGTTCCGGATAACACGAAGGCTCGCCGACGATCGGAGGCAGAGGCTTCATGCAGGGCAAGCCGTTCCGACGCCATCTCTATCGATGGCGCGGGGCGGTTTTTTCATGGCCGGAAACGCCATCCCGCAGAGGAGGGGTTCCGTGTTTCCATGGCAAGCGCTTTCGGAGGCGAGCGGTTTCCATCAGGGTGGAATGGGGTCTTTTTCAGCTTGATTTTGCCCTATCAAAAGGATACGATCAGTCGATAGAGAAAAGGACGAAGCATGAACGGGGGAAGCGGGGCCATGGCAGAGATCATCGGATGCACGTCTTGGGAGCGGTGGAAATCTTGGCTGGGCGGGGAGAAGAGGTACACGACTCTGCCGGTGCTGGCCAGCCTGCCGCTGCCGGAGGAGAGCCTGCTGCCGGAATCCTGGGAAGTGATGTGGCTGGAGGCGGGGCCTTGCTCCATCGTTCTGGAGAGCGGCAAAAGCGGAAGGTACACCTATATGGGACGGCGGCCCGCCGAGCTGCTGCAGGGCAAGGGCGGTTATGCCGAACAGCTCCGGCTTCGGACCGGAGAGGATGGCGAGCCGGCAGATTACGAGCTGGTCGAGCGTTTCGAGGCCGCTCCGCTGGAGGCGGTCAGGCGATGGATGCGAGGATCGGAGGGGCCGAGGCTTCCTGCGGAAGAAGGTCCGGCGTGGACCGGGGGCATCGGCGGGTTCTGGAGCTACGACATCATCCGCTCCATCGAGCGTCTCCCGGAGCTGGCCGAAGACGATCTCGGCTTGCCGGACTATCTGTTCATGCGGCTGGACGAGCTGTGGATCGTCGACCACCAGGAGCGTCTGCTGTACGCTTCGGTTCATGTCCCGCTGGCCGGCCAAGCTGATGCAGGCGCCATAAGAGCTGCATACGATGCGGCTGTCATCCGGGCGGAAGAAATGCTTCGGGAATGGGCGGACTGGAGCGCCGCATCCGGTGCGGCAGCGGAGCTTGCCGATTCCCGCCGCCAGCTCCTGGCGCAGGAGCGGGACGGCTCTGCCCCTCCTTTCGCGGATGTGCCCGAAGGGGCCGCGAGCCCGTTCCTCAAGGATCGCTATATGAATGCTGTCCGCCGGATCCAGGAATACATCGCGGCGGGCGACGTCTTTCAAGTCAATCTCTCGCTCAGGCAGCAGTGCCGGACGGAGACGTCTCCGGAAGAGCTGTATGAATGGCTTCGGCTCATCAATCCTTCTCCTTATATGGGCTTGCTGCGCACGCCGGCCTTCCAGCTGGTGTCCGCCTCGCCGGAGCTGCTCGTCGAGATGAAGGACGGCCGGCTGGCCACGCGTCCGATCGCCGGAACAAGGCGGCGCGGGCGCACTCCGGAGGAGGACGCAGCGATGGAGCGGGAGCTTAGAGCGAGCGAGAAGGAGACCGCCGAGCATATCATGCTCGTCGACCTGGAACGCAACGACCTCGGACGCGTGTCGAGCTATGGCAGCGTGCGCGTGGAGGAGCTGATGGCGGTGGAGCGCTACTCCCATGTCATGCATATGGCTTCCCAGGTGGAAGGCCGCCTTGCCGAAGGGCTCGATGCATTCGACGTCATCTCCGGGGTGTTTCCCGGGGGAACGATTACCGGCGCGCCCAAAATCCGCACGATGGAAATCATCGAGGAGCTGGAACCGGTCCGCCGCGGTCCGTATACGGGCTCGATGGGCTGGATTGACTACAGCGGGGATATGGAATTTAATATTATTATCCGCACGATGGCCGTCCGGGACGGTCAAGTGCATATCCAGGCCGGGGCCGGCATCGTGATCGATTCCGACCCCGAGCGGGAATATAAGGAATCCATCAGCAAGGCAAGAGCGCTGTGGCGCGCTTTCCAATACGCGGAGCTGCATCGTGCCGCGGATGCCGCGCCGGCATCCGACACCAACTGACAGGGGGCTATCGAGATGATTCTCGTACTCGACAATTACGATTCCTTCACGTACAACCTCGTGCAGTACCTGGGCGAGCTGAACGAAGAGATCGTCGTGAAGCGCAATGACGAGATTACGCTGGAGGAGGTCGCCCGGCTGGCTCCGGATCACATCCTGATTTCTCCGGGACCTTGCTCGCCGAACGAAGCCGGCATCAGCCTCGCTCTGATCGAGCGCTTCAAGGGCGAGATTCCGATCTTCGGCGTCTGCCTGGGGCACCAGGCGATCGGACAAGCCTTCGGAGGCGAAGTGGTGCGGGCGGAGCGGCTCATGCACGGCAAGACGTCTCCGATCCTTCACGAGGGAAGGGGCGTATTCCGGGGCTTGCCGTCGCCGTTCACCGCTACCCGCTACCACTCCCTCATCGTGCGGCGCGAGACGCTGCCGGACGAGCTGGAGATCACGGCTGAGACGGCCGAAGGCGAGATCATGGGCTTGCGGCACAAGAAATATGCCGTTGAAGGCGTGCAGTTCCATCCGGAATCCATCATTACGGAGAACGGATTGGCGCTGCTGCGCAATTTCCTGTCGGAGACGGCCGTTCGATGAAGATTGGTTATAACGGATCCGTGGCCGATTCCGAAGATGTCCGCATCTCGGTTTTCGATCACGGATTTTTATATGGAATGGGACTGTTCGAGACGTTCCGCACGTATGGCGGCGAACCGTACTTGCTGGAGCGGCATTTGCAGCGGCTGGAGGACGGCTGCATGCGTCTTCAGATCTCCTATCGGCCGGAGCCGGCTGCCATCCGCAGGCTGGTCCGCGAGCTGATGGCTGCCGCAGCAATCGACGGCGATGCCTATGTCCGCATGACGGTGTCCGCCGGCGACGAAGGACTTGGCTTGCCGGCCGGTCCTTACACTTCGCCTTCGGAGATCGTCATGGTCAAGCATCTGCCGCCTTCGTCTCCGGATCTATATGTCCGGGGGCGCGAACTTCGCCTGCTCCGGACAACGCGCAATACGCCCGAGCTCGGCATTCGGATGAAGTCGTTGCATTACATGAACAGCATTGTTGCCAAACAGGAGCTGATGGTCTCCGGAGCTTCACCCGGATCCGAAGGGCTGATGCTTACAGCCGATGGATGGCTGGCGGAGGGGATCGTCAGCAATCTGTTCTTCGTATCGGGCGGCATCGTCCGCACGCCTTCCCTGGAGACGGGGATCCTGCCCGGAATCACGCGCGGCCGCGTCATGGAGCTGGCGCGGGAAGCGGGGATGCCGGTCGAGGAAGGGCTGTACCGGTGGAAGGATCTTTTGGAGGCGGACGAGGTTTGGACGACCGGGTCGGTGCAGGAGCTGGTTCCGGTCACCTTGCTGGCTGACGGTTCGGGGAAACCCGCCCATCCACGTGGAGGAGCGGCGGCGGGTCCGATATGCAGCCAATTGATCGAGCGGTATCGCGCAGACTCGCAGAGCGGCTGTTCAGGCGATGCCTGACGAGCGGATCCGGCAGAGCCATCCAGATGAAGCCTGACTGGCTGATACGGCAGCATAACGAGCTTGACCGTCAACCTATTTGGGAGGGATCCGATGTATTTTCAACGAAAGCGCCATACGGTTATGAAGCGGAGCTATGAACTGGGAGGCGGCGTCAAGCTCGAGCTTGGAGAGCGAACCTTGATCATGGGCATCCTGAATGCGACCCCGGATTCGTTCTCCGACGGCGGACGCCATGCTCAGGTGGATGAAGCGGTGCGCCACGCCCTGAAGATGGCGCGGGAGGGCGCGGACATCATTGATGTCGGGGGAGAATCCACCCGTCCCGGCTTCACCCCTGTTCCGCATGAGGAGGAGCTGCGGCGCGTCGTCCCCTTGATCGAGAGGCTGCGCCTGGAGCTGCCGGAGATGCCTCTTTCCATTGATACGTACAAGTTCGAGACGGCAAGGGCGGCGCTTCAAGCCGGGGCGCATATCATCAACGATATATGGGGTCTGCGGTTCGATTCCCGAATGGCGGATACCGCCGCCGAGTTCGGCTGCCCGGTCATCATCAGCCACAACCGCCAGGAGAGGAACTATGAGGATCTCGTTCCGGATGTCGTTTCCGACCTTGAGGGAAGCGTCGAGATCGCCAGGGCGGCGGGCGTGGCGGAGGAGAACATCTGGCTCGATCCCGGCATCGGTTTTGCCAAGACCCATGAAGACAACATAGCGTTGATGGGGAGCTTGTCCGAGCTTGCGGAGCTGGGCTACCCGGTGCTGCTCGGCACTTCGCGCAAACGGTTCATCCGGGACACGCTCGGACTGCCGGCCGGAGAGCTGATCGAGGGGACGGCAGCGACGGTAGCGCTTGGAATCGCTCAAGGCTGCCAGATCGTGCGCGTGCACGATGTCGAAGCGATCCGGAAAACATGCGCGATGACAGACGCGATCGTCTACGGTCCTCGCTGAATACTGTGGGACAGAAAGGAATGGACCGGCCGACA
Organism: Paenibacillus sp. SJS-P3; assembly: GCF_056711585.1. Classification (NCBI taxonomy): domain Bacteria; kingdom Bacillati; phylum Bacillota; class Bacilli; order Caryophanales; family Paenibacillaceae; genus Paenibacillus; species Paenibacillus sp. SJS-P3. The sequence goes on from NZ_CM160043.1 coordinate 107,199, forward strand.
ATGGACAAGATGACACTTAACGGCATGCGGTTTTTCGGTTATCATGGCGTATTTCCGGAGGAGAACCGGCTGGGACAGAACTTCCATGTCGACCTCGTTCTCAAGCTGGATCTTGAGCTGGCTGCCCGCACCGACGAGCTGGAGCATTCGATCAACTATGCCGACCTGCACGCGGTGACCAAGAAAATCGTGGAAGGGCCGCCCGTGAAGCTGATCGAGGCGCTGGCGGGCCGTATTGCAACTGCACTGCTCGAGACGTATACTGGCATTACTGAATTGACCGTTCGCGTGACGAAACCGAATCCTCCGTTCGAGATCCACTTCGACGGCGTTGTCGTCGAACTGGTGCGAAAGCGGGATGAGCATGGACAAATCGTCCCCGCATAGCGGGACTGCCGGGAACATGAGCAGGGCTTATGTCGCTCTCGGCTCCAATATAGGGAAACGCGCGGACCTGCTCGCGCAGGCGCTGAAGCTTCTTGACGGCAGCGAAGGCGTAGCGGTGGAGGAGGTATCCTCCGCGTATGAGACCGATCCGGTCGGTTACGCCGACCAGCCGGCGTTCCTCAATATGGCGGCTTCTCTGCGGACGCGCCTCGATCCTCTGGAGCTGCTGCGCCTGATGCTCGACATCGAGCGCCGGCTTGGCCGGGTCCGCGATATCCGCAACGGCCCAAGAACGATTGATTTGGATCTGCTTTTATATGAAGATGTGTTCATGGATAAGGAAGAGCTGCAGCTCCCTCATCCTAGAATGGAGGAGCGGGCGTTCGTGATGGTTCCCCTGGCCGAAGTGCTGGAACCGGGCCACCCTCTGCTGGCCAAGGCGGAGTCGATGGCGGTCGCGGCATTACGGGATGGAAAGGAAGGCATTGCTCAATGGAATACGATCAACTGGCGCAGCGGATCCGCGCCTTTAGGAAGTTGAAGGGCTTCACCCAGCAGCAGCTGGCCGACAAGCTGGAAGTATCCGTCGCGGTGCTCGGCTCGCTCGAGCGCGGCACGCGCAAGCCGGAAGCCAAGCTTCTGGGACGGATCGCCGACACTCTCGGCATCGACTATGAAGAATTGACGTCCGTGACGAGCGGCGGTCTGCGATAGAAGGAAGGAACGGTTATGCTTAAAATCGGAAATATTGAAATGAAGAATAATGTCGTTCTCGCTCCCATGGCCGGCGTCTGCAACCCTGCATTCCGGCTCATCGCCAAAGAGTTCGGCACCGGGCTCGTATGCGCGGAGATGGTGAGCGACAAGGCGATTGTCCACGGCAACAAGCGCACGCGCGAAATGCTGTTCGTGGATGAGCGCGAAAAGCCGCTCAGCCTGCAGATTTTCGGCGGAGACCGCGAATCCCTGGTTCAGGCGGCGAAAGTCGTCGACAAGGAGACGAACGCGGACATCATCGACATCAACATGGGCTGTCCGGTGCCGAAGGTGACCAAATGCGATGCAGGCGCCCGCTGGCTGCTCAATCCGGACAAGATCTACGAGATGGTCAGCTCGGTCGTCGACGCTGTCGACAAGCCGGTTACGGTCAAGATGAGGATCGGCTGGGACAGCGACCATATCTTCGTGGTCGAAAATGCCCGCGCCGTCGAACGCGCCGGAGGCAAAGCCGTCAGCGTGCACGGACGCACCCGGGAGCAGCTGTATACGGGCCATGCCGACTGGAGCTACATCCGGCAGGCCAAGGAAGCGGTGAGCATTCCGGTCATCGGCAACGGCGACGTCAACACTCCCGAGGACGCCAAGCGCATGATCGCCGAAACCGGCTGCGACGGCGTCATGATCGGACGCGCGGCGCTCGGCAACCCATGGATGCTCTACCGCACGATTCATTACCTTACGCATGACGAGCTGCTGCCGGAGCCGAACGCCGTAGAGAAGATGGAGATCGCCATCCTTCACATGGATCGGCTGATCGCGCTCAAAGGCGAGGGCGTGGCCGTGAAGGAAATGCGCAAGCATCTGGCCTGGTATCTCAAAGGCCTCAAGGGCGCTGCCCGCATCAAGGACAGCATCATGGAAGAGACGAGCCGCGATGTGATGGTCAATATCCTGAACGAGTATATCCGGTCTCTCGGCCAGGATGCCCAGACGCCGGCCGTTCCGGAAGCAGCGGTCAACTGAAGCCATAGCACTGCCGCCCGCGTCAAGACACTTTCCCTTGCGGGGAGCGTCCTCGCGGGCGGCCGTCTTTGCCGGGAGCCTCTCATTGACACGCCGGGTGCAATTGCATATAATCTTGCAATATAATCCTGTGCCGTCTGTTCTTGGTGGATTATGGACACGGTTTCAGGCACTGGGAATCCTGCTTTAATTCCTTTCGCTTTCAACGCGAGGTAAGCAAATACGCCACGACAGGAGAATCGGCAATGAGCGACAAAGAAGTGATTCTGACTCAGGACGGACTCAAGAGGCTGGAAGAGGAACTGGAGAATCTCAAATCCGTGAAACGTCGCGAAGTGGCCGAGCGGATCAAAGTCGCTATCGGTTATGGCGACATCAGCGAAAACTCCGAGTATGAAGATGCCAAAAACGAGCAAGCTTTTATCGAAGGCCGCATCCTTACGCTTGAGAAAATGCTGCGCAACGCGCGCATCATCAATAATGACGATATCGCCGTAGATACGGTAAGCATCGGCTCCATCGTGACGATCGAGGATCTCGAGTTCGGCGATACGATCGAATACGCCATCGTCGGCACGGCGGAATCCGATCCGCTGCAGAACAAGATCTCCAATGAAAGCCCGCTCGGGCGGGCGATTCTCGGCAAGAAGAAGGGCACGACCGTCGAGGTCAACGTTCCGGCCGGCGTCATTCAATACCGAATCCTGGACATCAAGAAGTAATTCAGGCATCCAGACAAGACCCAACAGCTATACTTCCATTCAAGAGCTTCCTACCTATAGGAAGCTTTTTTAAGGGATAGACAAGCAAGGAGATGAAGATCAAGTGAGTCAAGAGAACGGCACAGTGGATCAACAGGAACAGCAGGACCTAAGCGAGCTTCTGCAGCTTCGGCGGGCGAAGCTCGATGAGCTTCGCGATCTGGGCGTGGACCCGTTCGGCAGCAAGTTCGAGCGCACGGCGACAGCCGGCGGCATTGCTTCCGAATTCGGCGATCTGACAAAGGAAGAGCTGGAGGAGAAGGGCGCTGCCGCTCGTATCGCCGGCCGCATCATGACCAAGCGCGGCATGGGCAAGGCCGCGTTCGCCACGATTCAGGACCTGACCGGCCGCATTCAGATCTATGTCCGTCAGGATTCGGTCGAAGAAAGCCAGTACAAGGCTTTTGACCTGCTCGATATCGGAGATATCGTCGGCGTCGACGGCACGATATTCAAAACGAAAACGGGCGAAATTTCCGTCAAAGCCAAGGAAGTAACGGTCCTCAGCAAGTCGCTTCTTCCTTTGCCGGACAAATTCCATGGACTCAAGGACGTGGAGCAGCGCTACCGCCAGCGTTACGTCGATCTGATCACCAACCCGGACGTGCAGCAGACGTTCATCCTGCGTTCCCGCATCATCCAGTCCATGCGCCGTTACCTGGATTCTCTCGGCTATCTCGAGGTTGAAACGCCGACTCTCCATACGATTGCCGGCGGAGCGGCTGCTCGGCCGTTCATTACGCATCACAATGCGCTTGATATGCAGCTCTATATGAGGATCGCCATCGAGCTTCACCTCAAGCGGCTGATCGTCGGCGGTCTCGAGAAGGTCTATGAGATCGGCCGCGTCTACCGCAACGAGGGCATGAGCACTCGCCACAACCCTGAATTTACAATGATCGAGCTCTACGAGGCCTATGCCGACTACAAGGACATCATGTCCCTGACGGAGAACCTCATCGCGCATATCGCCCAAGAGGTGCACGGCAGCACGGTCATCGACTATCAAGGCCAGCAAGTGGATCTGACCGTTCCATGGCGCCGCGTATCGATGATGGAGCTCATCAAGGACGCGACCGGAGTCGATTTCACGCAGCAGCTGTCCATTGAGGATGCGCAGCTGCTGGCCAAAGAACATAAGGTTCCGGTGGAGCCGCATATGACCTATGGCCATATCGTCAATGCTTTCTTCGAGACTTTCGTGGAGCATACGCTCGTTCAGCCTACGTTCGTTACCGGCCATCCCGTGGATATCTCGCCTCTCGCCAAGAAGAACGATGAGGATCCGCGCTTTACGGACCGTTTTGAGCTGTTCATCGTATCCCGCGAGCATGCCAATGCTTTCACGGAGCTCAATGATCCGATCGACCAGCGGCAGCGCTTCGAGGCTCAGATGGTGGAGAAGGAAGCGGGCAACGACGAGGCGCATGAGATGGATGACGATTTCATCCGCGCTTTGGAATACGGCATGCCGCCTACAGGCGGTCTCGGCATCGGCATCGACCGTCTAGTGATGCTGCTGACGGATTCGGCTTCTATCCGCGATGTGCTTCTATTCCCTCATATGAGAAACGAATAGCTGAAAACCCGCATAAAACCTAGGTTTTATGCGGGTTTTTCTTCTCTCTAGCAGACTATCAATAAAGAAATGAAAAAAGTTATAAAAAACACTTGCATTGGCCTATGCGGCCGTGATATATTATCTAAGTCGCCGCTGAGAGGCACGACGGAAACAAGCGAAACAGAAGCGAATTTGTTCTTTGAAAACTGAACAACGAGTGAAGCAAGTCAACGTTATAAATGAGCAAGTCAAACACCTTTATGGAGAGTTTGATCCTGGCTCAGGACGAACGCTGGCGGCGTGCCTAATACATGCAAGTCGAGCGGATCTTGTCCTTCGGGACAAGGTTAGCGGCGGACGGGTGAGTAACACGTAGGCAACCTGCCCTCAAGACTGGGATAACCTCCGGAAACGGATGCTAATACCGGATATGCGGTCTCTCCTCCTGGAGAGACCGGGAAAGACGGAGCAATCTGTCACTTGAGGATGGGCCTGCGGCGCATTAGCTAGTTGGTGAGGTAACGGCTCACCAAGGCGACGATGCGTAGCCGACCTGAGAGGGTGATCGGCCACACTGGGACTGAGACACGGCCCAGACTCCTACGGGAGGCAGCAGTAGGGAATCTTCCGCAATGGACGCAAGTCTGACGGAGCAACGCCGCGTGAGTGAGGAAGGCCTTCGGGTCGTAAAGCTCTGTTGCCAGGGAAGAACGGGTGGAAGAGTAACTGCTTCCGCCATGACGGTACCTGAGAAGAAAGCCCCGGCTAACTACGTGCCAGCAGCCGCGGTAATACGTAGGGGGCAAGCGTTGTCCGGAATTATTGGGCGTAAAGCGCGCGCAGGCGGCTTTGTAAGTCCGGTGTTTAATCTTGGGGCTCAACCCCAAGTCGCACGGGAAACTGCAAGGCTTGAGTGCAGAAGAGGAAAGTGGAATTCCACGTGTAGCGGTGAAATGCGTAGAGATGTGGAGGAACACCAGTGGCGAAGGCGACTTTCTGGGCTGTAACTGACGCTGAGGCGCGAAAGCGTGGGGAGCAAACAGGATTAGATACCCTGGTAGTCCACGCCGTAAACGATGAATGCTAGGTGTTAGGGGTTTCGATACCCTTGGTGCCGAAGTTAACACAATAAGCATTCCGCCTGGGGAGTACGCTCGCAAGAGTGAAACTCAAAGGAATTGACGGGGACCCGCACAAGCAGTGGAGTATGTGGTTTAATTCGAAGCAACGCGAAGAACCTTACCAGGTCTTGACATCCCCCTGAATCTGCTAGAGATAGCAGCGGCCTTCGGGACAGGGGAGACAGGTGGTGCATGGTTGTCGTCAGCTCGTGTCGTGAGATGTTGGGTTAAGTCCCGCAACGAGCGCAACCCTTGATTTTAGTTGCCAGCACCTCGGGTGGGCACTCTAGAATGACTGCCGGTGACAAACCGGAGGAAGGCGGGGATGACGTCAAATCATCATGCCCCTTATGACCTGGGCTACACACGTACTACAATGGCCGGTACAACGGGCCGCGAAGCCGCGAGGCGGAGCCAATCCTTAAAAGCCGGTCTCAGTTCGGATTGCAGGCTGCAACTCGCCTGCATGAAGTCGGAATTGCTAGTAATCGCGGATCAGCATGCCGCGGTGAATACGTTCCCGGGTCTTGTACACACCGCCCGTCACACCACGAGAGTTTACAACACCCGAAGTCGGTGGGGTAACCCGCAAGGGAGCCAGCCGCCGAAGGTGGGGTAGATGATTGGGGTGAAGTCGTAACAAGGTAGCCGTATCGGAAGGTGCGGCTGGATCACCTCCTTTCTATGGAGAATCGCTTCCTGCAACGGAAGCATTCAAATTCGGAGTGTCGCCAGACACTCCACGAGAAGCCCTCGGGTTTCAAATCGGAATCGCAAGATTCCAACCGGCTTGTCACTCACTCGTTGTCAGTTTTGAAAGAGCAAGTCTCTTTCTACAGGAGCTCTTGTTTTTTTCTTCTGTTTGGAGGAAAAAATGTTCTCCACATGGGAACCAAGTCAATATCGACGAGGGCCTTTAGCTCAGCTGGTTAGAGCGCACCCCTGATAAGGGTGAGGTCGGTGGTTCGAGTCCACTAAGGCCCACCATTTGTCTTTGCAGACAACCTTATACGGGGCCATAGCTCAGCTGGGAGAGCGCCTGCCTTGCAAGCAGGAGGTCAGGAGTTCGATCCTCCTTGGCTCCACCAACCATTTTATTGGAAGTGTCTTTTGCTGAGGCAACACTCGGTGGACGGCTCATCCGTAAAAACACTTGTTCCTTGAAAACTGGATACGAACGAATATGAAATGCTGAAACATCCTTAGCTGTTTCTTAACCAGGCTATACAGCCTTAGGTTAAGCTACTAAGAGCGCACGGAGGATGCCTAGGCGCCAGAAGCCGATGAAGGACGTGGCGAACCACGATAGGCCTCGGGGAGCTGTAAGCAAGCGTTGATCCGGGGATTTCCGAATGGGGAAACCCAGCTGGAGTAATGTCCAGTTACTGCAGAGTGAATACATAGCTCTGCGTGAGGCATACCAGGGGAACTGAAACATCTAAGTACCCTGAGGAAGAGAAAACAATAGTGATTCCGTCAGTAGCGGCGAGCGAACGCGGATTAGCCCAAACCAGGAGGCTTGCCTCCTGGGGTTGTGGGACGTCTCACATGGAGTTACAAAGGAATGGGTTAGGCGAAGAGGTCTGGAAAGGCCCGCTACAAGAGGTAAAAGCCCTGTACCCAAAAGTCCATTCCCTCCGAGACGGATCCCGAGTACCGCGAGACACGTGAAACCTCGTGGGAATCCGGCAGGACCATCTGCCAAGGCTAAATACTCTCTGGCGACCGATAGTGAAGCAGTACCGTGAGGGAAAGGTGAAAAGCACCGCGGGAGCGGAGTGAAATAGAACCTGAAACCGTGCGCTTACAAGAAGTCAGAGCCCTCTATATGGGTGATGGCGTGCCTTTTGTAGAATGAACCGGCGAGTTACGTTCACGTGCAAGGTTAAGTCGGGAAGACGGAGCCGCAGCGAAAGCGAGTCTGAATAGGGCGCCATAGTACGTGGGTGTAGACCCGAAACCGTGTGATCTACCCCTGTCCAGGGTGAAGGTGCGGTAACACGCACTGGAGGCCCGAACCCACGAATGTTGAAAAATTCGGGGATGAGGTGGGGGTAGCGGAGAAATTCCAATCGAACTCGGAAATAGCTGGTTCTCCCCGAAATAGCTTTAGGGCTAGCCTCGGTGTTGAGCATGCTGGAGGTAGAGCACTGATTGGGTGCGGGGCCCGCCAAGGGTTACCAAGTCCAGTCAAACTCCGAATGCCAGTCATGTATAACCGGGAGTCAGACGGTGAGTGCTAAGATCCATCGTCAAGAGGGAAACAGCCCAGATCATCAGCTAAGGTCCCCAAGTGTGTGTTAAGTGGGAAAGGATGTGGAGTTGCCCAGACAACCAGGATGTTGGCTTAGAAGCAGCCACCATTTAAAGAGTGCGTAATAGCTCACTGGTCGAGTGACTCTGCGCCGAAAATGTAACGGGGCTAAACACACCACCGAAGCTATGGCATGTACCTTTTGGTACTTGGGTAGGGGAGCGTTGTGTATAGGTTGAAGTCAGACCGTAAGGACTGGTGGACAGTACACAAGTGAGAATGCCGGTATGAGTAACGAAAAGATCAGTGAGAATCTGATCCGCCGTAAGCCTAAGGGTTCCTGAGGAAGGTTCGTCCGCTCAGGGTAAGTCGGGACCTAAGGCGAGGCCGAAAGGCGTAGTCGAAGGACAACAGGTTGATATTCCTGTACCACCGCAAGCCGTTACGAGCAATGGAGTGACGCAGAAGGGTAGTGACGCGGACCGATGGATGTGTCCGTCCAAGCAGTGAGGCTGGTTTGTTGGCAAATCCGCAAACCGTAAGGCTGGGCTGTGATGGGGAGGGAAACTTTAGTACCGAAGGTCATGATCTCCAGCTGCCAAGAAAAGCTTCTAGCCAGGCGAAGGTGCCCGTACCGCAAACCGACACAGGTAGGCGAGCAGAGCATGCTAAGGCGCGCGGAGTAACTCTCGTTAAGGAACTCGGCAACATGACCCCGTAACTTCGGGAGAAGGGGTGCCTCGGTAGGGTGAATAGCCCGAGGGGGCCGCAGTGAAAAGGCCCAAGCGACTGTTTAGCAAAAACACAGGTCTGTGCGAAGCCGTAAGGCGAAGTATACGGGCTGACGCCTGCCCGGTGCTGGAAGGTTAAGGGGAGCGGTTAGGGGCAACCCGAAGCTGTGAACCGAAGCCCCAGTAAACGGCGGCCGTAACTATAACGGTCCTAAGGTAGCGAAATTCCTTGTCAGGTAAATTCTGACCCGCACGAATGGCGTAACGACTTGGGCGCTGTCTCAACGAGAGATCCGGTGAAATTTTAATACCTGTGAAGATGCAGGTTACCCGCGACAAGACGGAAAGACCCCATGGAGCTTTACTGCAGCTTGATATTGGACTTTGGTACGATCTGTACAGGATAGGTGGGAGCCTTAGAAGCCGGAGCGCCAGCTTCGGTGGAGGCACCGTTGGGATACCACCCTGATCGTATCGGAGTTCTAACCTGGTACCGTGAAGCCGGTACAGGGACCGTGTCAGGCGGGCAGTTTGACTGGGGCGGTCGCCTCCTAAAATGTAACGGAGGCGCCCAAAGGTTCCCTCAGAATGGTTGGAAATCATTCGCAGCGTGCAAAGGCATAAGGGAGCTTGACTGCGAGACCTACAAGTCGAGCAGGGACGAAAGTCGGGCTTAGTGATCCGGTGGTACCGAATGGAAGGGCCATCGCTCAACGGATAAAAGCTACCCTGGGGATAACAGGCTTATCTCCCCCAAGAGTCCACATCGACGGGGAGGTTTGGCACCTCGATGTCGGCTCATCGCATCCTGGGGCTGAAGTAGGTCCCAAGGGTTGGGCTGTTCGCCCATTAAAGCGGTACGCGAGCTGGGTTCAGAACGTCGTGAGACAGTTCGGTCCCTATCTGTCGTGGGCGCAGGAAATTTGAGAGGAGCTGTCCTTAGTACGAGAGGACCGGGATGGACGTACCGCTGGTGTACCAGTTGTTCCGCCAGGAGCACCGCTGGGTAGCTACGTACGGACGGGATAAGCGCTGAAAGCATCTAAGCGCGAAGCCCCCCTCAAGATGAGATTTCCCAGTATGTAAGACCCCTGGTAGACGACCAGGTTGATAGGTTCGGGGTGGAAGCGCAGCAATGCGTGCAGCTGACGAATACTAATCGGTCGAGGGCTTATCCTATGGTAAGAAAAGCAAATGGACTCAGCATCCATGATATTCGTTCGATCCAGTTTTCAAGGCGCAAGCCACGTCTTGAATCAAGCGTAACGTTTGGTGGCGATGGCGGAAGGGAACCACGCGTACCCATCCCGAACACGACCGTTAAGCCTTCCAGCGCCGATGGTACTTGGACCGCAGGGTCCTGGGAGAGTAGGACGTCGCCAAGCACAGAGAGAAGCCTGATCCGCGAGCAATCGCCGGTCAGGCTTTTTTTGTATATTCAGAACAGGCGCATGTATTTTGGATAGATGCACTTTTCGGATAACCGTCTTTTCCCGATTATTTCCCTTCAATCCGCTCATACTAATCAACACAAATCGGACATTGGAGGTGAAGCGGATGAAGGGGAATCGAAGCATTCGAGTCGCGCTGGCCACAGCCGGGATCATGATATTGGGGCTTGCCATCCCCCAAGGCAATGGAATCGCACCCGGAGCGCATATGCTGACGGCTTCCAACCAAGGCTGGAGCACTGGTATCGAGAAGAAGCATTCGGATGATCTCGAAAAGCAGGCTGACCATGCCCAAGCGGTTGCTGAAAATCCTTTAGAGATGCTTAAGGAACCTTTCGCAGTCAGTAGTACAGCCGTGGCAGCCGGCACGAAAGAGCCGACCGGACTCGGAGAGCGGGCGGATTCAGTCAAAGGGCCTGTTGCCGAACCCGTCAGAGGCATCTATGTATCCGGATACGCAGCAGGAAGCCCGAAGGCGATGGGAAGGCTTCGCGATCTGGCGAAGCGGACAGAAATCAATGCCATGGTCATCGATGTCAAAGATGATTACGGCTTGCTGACGTATCCTTCCAAATTGCTGCTGGCCCATCGAATTGGAGCCGATCGCAGGCCCCTTATGGCTCAGCCCAGGCAATTGATCGAGGAGCTTCACGCCGAAGGGCTTTACGTCATCGGCAGGCTCGTCGTTTTCAAGGATGCCTGGCTGGCCAGCCGTGTACCGGAATGGGCTTTGCATGAGCGGAGCGGCAAGGTATGGAAGGATTCAAAGGGTAAGGCCTGGATCAACCCTTATCGAAGCGAGGTCTGGAATTATAATATCGCGATCGCCCAGGAAGCCGCCGAGCTGGGATTTGATGAGATTCAATTCGATTACGTCCGCTTTCCCGCCAATGGAAAGCGGGCAGATGCGGTCATTGATTACGGCTCGCACGGGACAACGAAGCCGGAAGCGATCGGGCAATTCCTCGGCCGCGCGCGGGACAAGCTGCATGGAAAGCCGATATCGGCGGATGTATTCGGCCTGGTTACATCCTCATCGGATGATATGGGGATCGGTCAGACATGGCGTTCGGTAGCTTCGAGCGTGGATGCCATCTCGCCGATGGTCTATCCTTCCCATTACTCGGCGGGTATGTATGGAATTCCACAGCCCGATCTGGATCCGTCCGCTGTCATCCGGAAAGCGATGAGCGACGCCGCCGCCCGCAACCGCTATCTGATCCAGAGCGGAATCAAGCCCGCTCAGATCAGGCCTTGGCTGCAAAGCTTTACGGCGACATGGCTGCATCCTCACCTTGCCTATGGAGAGAAGGAAATCCGGGAGCAGATTCGGGCCGCCCGCGAAGCAGGAGTCGATCAATATCTGCTCTGGAGTCCGCGCTGCATCTATCCTTTAACTTCGTCATCTTAATTGGCAACGTTAGGCGAAGAGAAGAGGGAATGGCATTTGCGGCAAGCAAGGATGATCAGCATCCGTCAAGGTTGAAGTACAGCAAGCAAGGATGATCAGCATCCGTCAAGGTTGAAGTACAGCAAGCAAGGATGATCAGCATCCGTCAAGGTTGAAGTACAGCAAGCAAGGATATCAGCATCCGTCAAGGTTGAAGGGCAAGCATGGACAGCACCTGCCGCTGCAGGCTTGCATCCAAGAGACACAAGGTATGGAAAGAGGTGGAAGCACCTCTGAAAATGACTATGAAAGCAAGATTCCGCTAGGTTGACAGCCCTATACCCCTCTGCTAAGATGGTCAATAATATATTTCGGCAAGCCATAACAAATAGGAGGAAATCATTCGTGTGGGAATCGAAATTCGCTAAAGAAGGCCTCACGTTCGACGATGTGCTGCTTGTACCCCGCCGCTCGGAGGTGCTGCCGCGCGCAGTCCAGGTCGGTACCCAGCTGAGCGAGAACGTCAAGCTGAACATCCCGCTGATCAGCGCGGGCATGGATACCGTAACGGAGGCTGCCTTGGCGATCGCGCTGGCGAGAGAAGGCGGCATCGGCATCATTCACAAGAACATGACGATCGCCCAGCAGGCGGAAGAGGTCGACCGCGTCAAGCGCTCCGAGAGCGGCGTCATTACGAACCCGTTCTCCCTGACTCCCGAGCATCATGTGTACGACGCGGAAGAGTTGATGGGCAAATACCGCATTTCCGGCGTACCGATTGTCAACGAAGAGGGCAAGCTGGTCGGCATTTTGACCAACCGCGACCTTCGTTTCGTGCATGATTACTCCATGAAGATCAAAGAAGTGATGACTCACGAAGAGCTGGTAACGGCTCCTGTGGGAACGACGCTGCAAGAAGCGGAAGTTCTGCTTCAGAAGCATAAGATCGAGAAGCTGCCGCTCGTAGACGAGACGAATACGCTTAAAGGCCTCATCACGATCAAAGACATCGAAAAAGCGATTCAATTCCCGAGCGCTGCCAAGGACAAGCAAGGCAGGCTGTTATGCGGAGCTGCCGTCGGCATCTCCAAGGACACGGAAGAGCGCGCTGCGGCGCTTGTAGAAGCAGGCATCGACGTCCTGGTCGTGGACTCCGCGCACGGGCATCATATTAATATTATCGAAGCCGTCCGCAATTTGCGGAGCATTTATCCAGAGCTGACGATCATCGCGGGCAACGTCGCGACGGCTGAAGCGACGAGAGACCTGATCGAAGCTGGAGCCTCGGTCGTCAAAGTCGGCATCGGTCCTGGTTCCATCTGTACGACGCGCGTCATCGCCGGCATCGGCGTGCCGCAGGTAACGGCGATTTATGACTGCGCGACGGCAGCACGCGAATACAACGTGCCGGTCATCGCCGACGGCGGCATCAAGTACTCCGGCGACATCACAAAAGCGATCGCAGCCGGCGCCAGCGCGATCATGATCGGCAGCCTGTTCGCCGGTACGGAAGAAAGCCCGGGCGAATCGGAGATCTACCAGGGCCGCCGCTTCAAGGTTTATCGCGGCATGGGCTCGCTAGGAGCGATGAAGGAAGGCAGCAAGGACCGCTACTTCCAGGAGAACGAGAACAAGCTCGTACCGGAAGGCATCGAAGGCCGCTTGCCTTACAAAGGGCCGCTGGCCGATACGGTCCATCAGCTGATCGGCGGTCTTCGCGCAGGAATGGGCTATTGCGGAACGGCGAACATAGAAGAGCTCAAGAACGATACCTCGTTCATTCGCATCACGGGCGCGGGACTTCGGGAGAGCCATCCGCATGACGTGCAGATCACGAAGGAAGCCCCGAACTATTCGCTCTAAGACCAAGGATTAGATTTTTCTAAGAAGCAGTCCGCGCCGCGCGCGGACTGCTCTTTTTGCATGTCGGATAAAGCAAAAACATCCCCCGCCTCGTTAACGGTATGGTACAATGAAACCTGATTAATCCATGGTGAAGGAGAGAACAAAGTTGAAAGCAAGATTCGCCCCGGCTCTCGTGAAGCCGGTTGTCTCCGCCATCGTGGCGGCTACTCTCATTACAGGCTCTTATATCGCTCCGGCTATTACTCCCGCGGCATCCGCGGCGCCCAATACGAGCAGCAGCAACGCCCCGGCAGTCAGCAAGGAAAATCCGCTTGGCCTGGCTGCCGACGCCGCCATCCTGATCGATGCCGACACGGGACAAGTGCTCTATTCCTATAACATAGACAAGCCCCTGCCTCCGGCAAGCATGACCAAGATGATGACGGAATATATGGTTCTCAGCGCCGTCAAAAGCGGCAAGCTGAAGTGGGATCAGGAAATATCGGTCAGCAATGAAGCGGCAAGCACGCCGAAGGACGGATCCCAGATCTATCTGGCGGAAGGCGATACCCATACGGTCAAGGAACTGTACACCGCTATGTCGGTCGCGTCTGCCAATGATGCGACTGTCGCGCTGGCTTCCTTCCTGGGAGGATCCGAGGCCGGCTTCGTCACCGAGATGAATGCCAAGGCTCAGGAGCTCGGCCTCAAGACGGCTGAATTCACGAGCGCGACAGGGCTTCTCGACACGACCGTCATCGCGGCCAAGGATATGGCCAAGCTCGCCATGATCATTTTGAAGGAAACCCCGGAGTTCCTCGACTACTCCAAGATTCCTTCCGTGAAATTCCGCGAACGGGACGCCAAGCCGATGATCAACAACGACTGGATGCTTGAAGGCAACAAGGGCAACACCAACTTCAAGCAGTATGTCTATGACGGCGTGGACGGCATGAAGACAGGCTACCTCAGCGCAGCCGGGTATTGCTTCACGGGAACGGTCAAGCGCGGCGACACCCGCCTGATCAGCGTCGTGTACCATACCAAGACCAAAGGCGCCCGTTTCCTCGAGACGCGCAAGCTGTACGACTGGGCGTTCAGCAACCTGGAGCGCAAAACGATCGTTCAGCCGAAAACCGTAGTAGAATCCGCCGCGGAGGCTACAATAACAAAAGGCAAAGAAAAAACCGTCGGCCTGGTGACGGAATCCGACTTCACGCTCATGGTGAAGAAAGGCGCGGCAGTCGAGCCGAAGATCATTGCCACGTCGATCCCCAAGGCGGGCGAGCTTGTCGCTCCGGTCGCACAGGGACAGAAGATCGGAACGGTTACGTATAAGTATACGGATGCCGACACCGGCACTGCGGTTACGAAAGAAATCAATCTGATCGCAGCCGAAGGCGTGGAGAAGGCCGGCTGGTTCAAGCTGATGCTGCGCGGCATCGGAGGATTTTTCTCCGGGCTGTTCAAGGGCATCGTGGATTTGTTCTAACCGGACGGGTAAATAGCAGCAGGCCAGCAACGACCAGGCTGCCCGCGATCGGTTAAGCTGGTCGAGCTGTCTGCAAGGACAACCTCAAAGGTGTCAGGTGTCTGCCAGAAGAGCCTCGTAAGCGGGCACTTGCTCCTATGGCTTTCCTGCAGCAAGTTTCATGCATGAGTTGTCGCCGCTTGGCGTACATGATAGAATTTGGGATAATCAACTCGGAAAAGTTGTCATCGCCCTGTCTTGGGCGAACAGACTATAGGAGGCTTTCAGACCATGTTGGAAACAGGAACATCGCGAGTTAAACGAGGTATGGCGGAAATGCAAAAAGGCGGCGTCATCATGGACGTCATGAACGCGGAGCAGGCCAAGATCGCCGAAGCGGCAGGCGCTACGGCAGTCATGGCTCTTGAGCGCGTGCCTTCGGATATCCGCGCGGCAGGCGGCGTTGCCCGCATGGCGGACCCGACCGTCCTCGAAGAGGTGATGAAGGTCGTTTCCATCCCGGTCATGGCCAAAGCCCGCATCGGCCACTATGTGGAAGCACGCGTACTGGAAGCGCTCGGCGCCGACTATATCGACGAGAGCGAAGTGCTCACGCCGGCCGACGAAGTGTTCCATATCGACAAGCGCGAATTCACGGTTCCGTTCGTATGCGGAGCCAAGGATCTGGGCGAGGCTCTGCGCCGCATTCAGGAAGGCGCATCGATGATGCGTACCAAGGGAGAGCCGGGAACGGGCAACATCGTTGAAGCCGTTCGCCACATGCGCCTGATCACGGGCCAGATCCGCAAGATCAAAGGCCTGTCCAAGGACGAGCTGTATGCGGAAGCCAAAAACCTTGGCGTCAACTACGAGCTGCTGCTCGACGTGCACGAGACGGGCAAGCTGCCGGTCGTCAACTTCGCTGCAGGCGGCGTGGCTACGCCATCCGACGCAGCTCTGATGATGCATCTGGGCGCTGACGGCGTATTCGTCGGCTCCGGCATCTTCAAGTCCGACAACCCGGAGAAATTCGCCCGCGCCATCGTGGAAGCGACGACTCACTATACGGACTACAAGCTAATCGCCGAAGTATCCAAAAACCTCGGCGGCGCGATGAAGGGCATCGAGATCTCCAAGCTGGCGCCGCATGAGCGCATGTCCGACCGCGGCTGGTAAGCGGCTGCAGCGGCAGAAAGAAAGAAGGCCTTAGCGAAATGACCCAGAAGATCGGTGTACTGGCGCTGCAGGGCGCCGTAGCAGAGCATATCCGCAGTCTCCAGGCTGCCGGCGCGGAAGCGGTCGCGGTCAAGCGAGTCGAGGATCTGGAGCAGCTGGACGGGCTTGTCATCCCTGGCGGCGAGAGCACGACCATCGGCAAGCTGATGCGCAAGTACGGCTTCATCGAAGCGCTGCGGGAGTTCCATGAGGCGGGCAAGCCGCTGTTCGGAACCTGCGCGGGGCTTATCGTCTTGGCCAAGACGATCGAAGGGGGCGAGGATCCTCATCTCGGCTTGATGGACATGACTGTCGTACGGAACGCATTCGGCCGCCAGCGCGAAAGCTTCGAGACGGAGCTCGCCATCCAAGGCATCGACAATCCGGTGCGTGCCGTGTTCATCCGCGCTCCATTGATCGGCGAGGTAGGCAGCGGCGTCGAGGTTCTCTCGACGCATAACGGCGAGATTGTCGCTGCACGCGAAGGAACGCTGCTGGCGGCATCGTTCCATCCGGAGCTTACCGATGATTACAGCCTGCACGCCTATTTTGCGAGCATGGTTCAAGAAGCGGCGCAGGTGAAGCGATAATCAATCCGTCAGGGTGGACGTTACAACGTCCGCCCTGATGTCTGTTTTTTTCAAGAATCAGAGAGGGGTGCCCCGACCGTGCTTGACGTACGACTGCTTAGAAATGAATATGACCGGGTAGCCAAAGCGCTGACCGACCGCAAGAAACCGCTGGATCTGATCTCTTCCTTCCCGGAGCTGGACGCGAAGCGCCGCGGAATTCTGCAGGAAGGCGAAACGCTGAAGAACCGCCGCAACACGGTGTCTCAGGAAGTAGCCAAGCTGAAGAAAAGCGGCGGCGACGCCGAAGCCCTCATCGTGGAGATGCGCGAGGTCGGCGACCGGATCAAGGAGCTCGACGAAGAGCTGCGCGTGCTTGACGAGGAGCTTGAAGCTCTTCTGCTCGCGATTCCGAACATGCCGAATGAAAGCGTGCCGGTCGGCGGCGGCGAGGAAGACAACGTCGAGATCCGCCGTCATGGCGAGCCCCGCACCTATGAGTTCGAGCCGAAGGCCCATTGGGATCTGGCCGAAGGACTCGGCCTTCTCGACTTCGAGCGTGCGGCCAAGGTAACCGGCTCCCGGTTCGTCTTCTACACCGGTCTCGGCGCACGTCTGGAGCGTGCTCTCCTCAACTTCATGATGGATCTGCACAGCGACCAGCACGGCTACTCCGAGGTGCTGCCTCCGCAGATCGTGAACCGCGACAGCCTGGTCGGAACCGGCCAGCTGCCGAAGTTCGAAGAAGACCTGTTCAAGATCAAGGACAGCGAGTACTATCTGATCCCGACGGCGGAGGTTTCGGTAACGAACCTGCACCGGGAAGAAATTCTTGCCGCGGATGACCTTCCGAAGCGTTTCGTCGCTTTCAGCGCCTGCTTCCGTTCCGAAGCCGGAGCGGCAGGACGGGACACGCGCGGCCTGATCCGCCAGCATCAGTTCAACAAGGTGGAGCTCGTGAAGCTGGCCAAGCCCGAGGAGTCCTATGACGAGCTGGAGTCCATGACGCAGAACGCCGAGCGCGTGCTGCAGCTGCTGGGCCTTCCCTACCGGGTGCTGCAGCTCTGCACCGGCGACATGGGCTTCTCGGCCGCGAAGACTTATGATCTCGAGGTATGGCTTCCAAGCGCCGATACGTACCGCGAAATCTCTTCCTGCTCCAACTGCGAGGACTTCCAGGCCCGCCGTGCCGGAATCCGCTTCAAGCGCGACGCCAAGAGCAAGCCGGAATTCGTGCATACGCTGAACGGTTCCGGTCTTGCGGTAGGCCGTACGGTCGCCGCAGTCCTGGAGAACTATCAGCAAGCCGACGGAACGATTCTCGTGCCTGAGGTGCTTCGTCCTTACATGGGCGGCATCGAGGTTATCGGTCCGCGCGGTTGATTCTTATGCTTTGAAGCGCCACTCCTTCGAGGGATGGCGCTTTTTTTCCCTTGGATCGGTTGCCTAGAGGGAAACGGCTATGGTACAATGCTCAGGTATTGAACGATGGAGAGATACCGAAGCGGTCATAACGGGGCGGTCTTGAAAACCGTTAGGGTGCAAGCCCACGTGGGTTCGAATCCCACTCTCTCCGCCATTTCATTTCAACTAAAGCTCAAGCCGGGACAGGAATGTCCGGGCTTTTTTTGTTTTTGCGGCGACCGGAGCAGCTCGTCGTTCAGCCGCCAGGGAGCATCTTGCGAGGCATCTTCGTCATGCGCCGCATCAGGCTGCGTCGAGGCATAGAAAACCTGATTTCGATGCAACCTACGGGATGGAGGTGGAAGGCCAATGAGCAATCCCGATATGCTTCTGCTGGACCAGTCCCGCTTGGTCGAGGCCTGGAACGAAACGCTCCCGACAACGATGAATGAGACCGACCGCTGTGAAGTCCATGCCGATGAAGAGGATCCGCGCTCGCTGCGCGTCACGATCTTCGGCGCCGGGCACCAGATGTACTCGTATGATTTCAAGGTCACGTATGTCGACAGCCGGGAAGTGAAGGTGACGCTGATCGATGTCGACCAGGACAAGCAGACGATCGACGAACGCAAGGAGCTCGTTCAGGAGCAGGTAGCCGACTATATCCGGCATCTGCATGAATGCGCCCAGGCGCTGCATCGCTTGACCAAAGTCTAATGCAAAGGGTGATGGAGCTTGACGAAGCAAAAAGGACCGGATAAAAACCTGCAGAATGTGGCCAAGGATCTTGAACTGGAGCCGGTGAACGCGCATAATGCCAACCAGCTGCAGCGCCAGTCGGAGGACCGCAGGCATCAGGACAACCTGAACCATGAGGACGAGACCGATCTGGATCATCAATTGACCTGACCTTAGACAGCAAAAGGAGGAGAAGCCGATGAGCAAGCCGGACAGCATTCCGGTTCCGAATCCGGATGAAGACCGCAAGGCATCCCGCGACCGGGACCATGGACAGCCGCAGCAGCCGATGTCGGGCAGCAAGACGGTCAAAAACCGCAATCATGTCGACCATCACAATCCCGAAGGCGGTTGAGCCGGAAGGAACAGAGGGTGGGATCGAGGCCGTTCCCGTACTGCGGGAGCGGTTTTTTCCATATGCAGATTATTATTCGAATCGAATAATTTTTTTGATTACTTGTTCTCCCCCTTATTCAATTCCCATCGACAATGGTAGAATACAAAGAGTAGATTTCACGCATGATTCAAAGGAGGAAATACATTGAAAGCGAAAAACCGGCCCTGGAAGCAAACGCTGGCAGTCCTGTCCGCTGCGGCGCTTGTAGCGGCCGCCGGATGCAGCAAATCCCCATCTCCGAAGGCAGAGCTAGAATCCGCCCTTGCAAGCATCGCAGCGGCTTCATCTTATGCTTTCCACTCGACCGTTAAATTTGACGATCTTCAGCTCCCTTCCAGCCGCGCTGCCGGCGCAACATCCGGCGAAGCCGCCAGCCTGCTGAAGGGAATGAACATAACGATGGACGGCGTCTACCAAAAGGATCCGATGCGCACGGACGCCAATGTCCAGCTGGCGCTTCCCGGCAATCCCCAAATGAATCTGACGCTGCCGATCATCATGACCGGCAACAAACTGTATGTGAAGGTTCCGTCGATTCCGGCCCTGCCTGCGACCGCGCAGCTGGCGGACAAGTATGTCGTCATCGATACGGACAAGCTGGCCGAGGAGCAGGGCGAGCAAGCCGCGGCGCTGGATCCTGCGGTGCAGCAGAAGCTTATACTGGAAGCCGGAGCGGCTTTCATCAAGCCTTTTGAAGAGAAGACCTACTTCAAAAGCTTGAAAGCGAAAGACGTGCAAGGTCTTCCTGAAGGCCTGGAGCCGGACTCCGTCTCCCAATTCCTGATCGACTCCTCGAATGCCGAGGATGTCAAGGCGACAGCGGCGCAGAAGGCGATTCCTGCCGTGCTTGACGTGCTGCTCGGCAACGAGCAGTACCTGAAGGCGCTCGGCATGGACAAGGCGGAAGCGGAGACCAGCAGGAAGCAGCTGCAAGATCCGCAATCGGAGCTGTCCAAGAAGCTGAAGGAACAGCTGAAGCTCAGCGAGGTCAAGGTGCTCGGGGCGGTCAAGGACGGCAAAATGGCCTACGAGAGCGTCGACGCCAACATCGAGTATGCCGGAGGCGAATCCGGTCCGCTCAAGCTCGTCATGCATTCGACGACGTCATACAGCAAGGTCGGCGAGAAGGCTGCCTTCACGGGCGCCATTCCGACCGATGCGATTCCGGTCGAGCAGCTTGAAGCAGCATTGGAAGGTTCAGCCAGCAGCAAATAAGAATAGGTCTGAAGCCATGCTTGAATCGGCTTCTGTCCTTCCATGGAACCGCCTCGGCCCGAGGCGGTTTTTTGCATGCGTAAAATATCGAAAGAGCAATCGGCTTGCAATGAAAATGGAAGCGATTACTTTTTCGTTGACAGAAGAAAAAAGGGAATGATATGCTAAATAATAGAATCATGCGCAAACGTTTGCACTTATTTTCATTGGCCTTATATAGGCCCTATTCTAATCTGGGGGGAAACAAGATGAAATGGCAGCGGATCATCCGCAACCGCAGCATAGGCGCCGTCATGGCCTGCCTGCTTGTCATGCAGCTGTTGGCCGGCATTGGACAGGCTCCGATTGTAAGCGCTAACACCGAGACGCCTGTTCCTACAGCATCATCGAGCGTCTATCAGGATCAGCCGGGCGGCACGTCCAGCTGGTATGTCGCCGGCACCGTGAACGGCTGGAACAATGCCGACGCCAATTGGAAATTCAAGCATCTGACCGGCGGCTTGTACGCCTATACGGCGGCGCTCGATGCCGGCAATTATGAGTTCAAGCTGACCAAGAACGGCACTTGGGACGGCTTCGGCGACAACGGGGAAAACTTCAAGCTGAAGCTGGACCAAGCCGAATCGGTCACCTTCTTCGTCAACGACGAGATCGGACAAGCCCGTATCTCGGTGCCCGGGGTGCATGGACTGGCTCAATACGTTCCGTCGCTGGACGAGAACAAATGGCCGCGTCTGGTCGGAACCATGCAGAAGAAGCTCGGCGATCCCGCGGATTGGGATCCGGCCGGAGCGACATACCGGTTCCTCGACTACAACCTGGACGGCAGCGTGTACAAGCTCCAAGTGCAGCTGCCTGAAGGCCGGTATGAGGCCAAGGTTGCCTTTGGCCCGAACTGGAATGAGAACTACGGAGCGACAGGTGAAAACGGCGAAAATCTGAACATTGTCGGAGGCGACGATCTGTACGCCATCTTCAGCATCGACTACAAAGGAGATCAAAAGCTGAAGGCCGACACATTCCTTGCCGGCGGCGGCTCGAACGGCAAGATCAACAAGGACGCGATCCAGTTCGACAGCCGCTCGCTCACCTTCAAGAAGCCGTTCGGCGCCATCGCCGAGAACGGCGCGGATCTCACTCTCCGCGTGGCGGCTGCCCAGGATGACGTGGAGATGGCGCGGGTGGAGCTGACGAATGCGGAAGGTCTCGCATCGACGCATGAAATGCGCAAGGTGACGACTGTGGACGGCAAGGACTACTGGGAAGCCGTCATTCCGAGATCCGTCTTTACCGGAATTGGAATCTGGGGCTATAAATTCATCCTCATCGACGGCTCGGCCAAGCTGGAGCTCGGCGACGACAAGAACGGCACGGCCAGCCGCGGCGGAACGGGCGTCGCGATGGAGGACGGCGCGGTGCCGTTCGACCTGACGGTATACAAAGCGGACTTCAAGACACCGGACTGGATGAAGAACGCCGTCGTGTACCAGATCTTCCCGGACCGCTTCTTCGACGGGAATCCGGACAACAACCGCGCCAAGCTGGTGGACGGCTACCGCGGGGATCGGAACGAGGAGCGGGCCGTCAAGGACGCTCCGATCAAGTCGCTGCCTCTGCAATACTTTGACGGCGGCGTAGCGAACGACCCCGCTCCCGGACAAGTCGCGGGCCAGTGGAGCGACGTGCCGGAAAATCCGGATCGCGTGAAGCCGGAAAACAAGCCGTATTACCCGAACGCGACTTCGGACGGCACCTGGACCAACGAATTCTACGGCGGGGATATCCAGGGCATCGGGATGAAGCTGGATTACCTGCAGTCTCTCGGCGTGACCGCGATCTACCTCAATCCCGTCGCTTGGGCGGCGTCCAACCACAAATACGATGCCACCGACTACAAGCATCTGGACCCGATGTTCGGCGAGCCGGTGTACAACACGCCTGGCGATCCGGCCTCCGGCCTCAACTACGAGGAGACGCGCAAGGCGTCGGACAAAGTGTTCATCGACTTCTCCAAGGCCGTCAAGGCCAGGGGCATGCATCTCATTACGGACGGCGTGTTCAACCACGTCGGCGACGACAGCATTTATTTCGACCGCTACAGCAAATATCCGGAGATCGGCGCTTACGAGTATTGGGCGAAGGTCTATGACTTGCAAAACGCGGCGAAAGATAAAGGAGAGAGCCTCGACAAGGCGGCTGCCGAGCAGCAGGCCCGTGCTTTCTTTACGGGCAAGGTGAACTCCGCGACGGGCAAGAACTACGAATACCCGGCCGACTTCGGCTTCATCGACTGGTTCACGGTGGAGAATGTGAAGGTGGCGGATAAGGACAGCACGAGCACGCATTACAAATACGATGCCTGGTGGGGCTACGATTCCCTGCCGGCGATGGATGCCAAGACGCCGCAGCCGGGTGACGCGGACGCGATCGGCTCCTCCGAGGAGCAGCATGAGTGGAACAATATCGGCTACCGCGAAGCGGTCATCGGCCATGATCTGAGCGGCAAATCCGCCGAGGATGCCGAAGCGGCCATGCAGGACGTCGTCTCGCAGCGCTGGCCTTGGATGGGCTCCGGCGGCTGGCGGCTGGACGTCGCTCCCGATGTCTCGACCGGAACCTGGCAGAAGTTCCGCGAAGCCGTCAAGTCGACGGCGGGCCTCAAGGACGCCGGCGGCAACGATATCGAGGATCCGATCATTTTGGGCGAGGAGTGGGGCGTAGCGACCCATTACCTGCTCGGAGACCAATTCGACTCCGTCATGAACTACCGCTTCCGCGGAGCGCTGCAGGCGTTCCTCATCGGCGGCGACGCCAAAACCTTCAACGATACGCTTGAATCCATCCGCGAGGATTACCCGGAGCAGGCGTGGCAGGCCATGCTCAACCTGGTGGATTCCCATGACACGACGCGTTCCATCACGAAGCTGATGTTCCCGAGCTACGAGGAGGAGCATCTGGTCATCGCCAAGGATGCGGACGACAAGGCGCTCAAGCAGCAGGCGCTGGTCGCTCTGTTCCAGATGGGCTATCCGGGCGCGCCGACGATTTATTACGGCGACGAGGTGGGAGTGACGGGCACGAAGGATCCGGATTCCCGCCGCACGTTCCCATGGGAGCGGGTCGTGGAGAGCAGCGAAGGTCCTGCCGGCAAAAGCTACTCGGCAACCGGCTCCTACGCCGGATTGCTGGACTCCTATCAAAAGGCGGCCAAGCTCCGCGAAGCGGAGGCGGTGCTGCGCACAGGCGATCTGAAGGCGGTCTACGCCACCGGCGACGCCATCGCTTACGCCCGCAAGAACGACACGAAGGCCGCGCTCGTCTCCATCAACCGCGGCAATGCAGAGCAGAAAATCACCGCCGACGTGACGGGATACCTGCCGGACGGCCTGAAGCTTGTCGACGGCCTGGGCAGCGGCATCAGCGCCGTCGTAACCGGAGGCAAGCTGGAATACACGCTGCCGGCTCTCTCCGGGGTCATGATGATTTCCGAAGGCGCGCTGTCGCCTGTCGCGGAAGTCGGCGGCCTGCTGGCCAATGCGGGCAACGGCAGCGTCGAGCTGTCCTGGAACGCCGTTGACGGCGCCGAGGGCTACCGCGTCTACCGTTCCCTGATCGACGGCGGCAAGCTGGAGCTGGCCGGCACGAGCACGGAAGCGGCATTCACCGACACGGCCGTAACCAACGGAACCAAGTACTATTACAGCGTCGCGGCCTTCCAAGGCGCTTCCGAAGGATTGCCGGGCCCGACCGTATCGGCGACTCCGGCCTATTCCATCACGGAAGTGTCGGCCGTATCGACCGTCGCTGCGGACGTCTATCTCGGCGTAGGCCGGACGACGGGCGAGCTGACCGTATCCGTGAAGGCTCCCGGCCTGACGGACCGGGGAGACGGACAGCAGCCGGCCGGTCTCATCGGCAAGCTGATGTATTTCCCGGACGGCTCGGCCAAGGCCGAGGCCGCTTCCAAGCCGCTGAAGTTCAAGGCGGACGGAGCTGGCGGGGACAAGGTGTACACGGCTTCCTTCGAGCCGCTGCAAGCGGGCGTGTATCACTATTACGCCGCCTTCTCCGCTGATAACGGAGAGACCTGGACGGAATCCCCGGAGCCGACCCATGTCACGGTGTTCCCGAATGAGGACACGGATGCGCCGGCCACTCCGGCGCTGGCCGCCATTACGGTGGAATCCAGCCGGGCGGTGCTGAACTGGACGAGCGGGGACGACTCCGTCTATGGCTTCGAAATATATCGTGCTTCCGGAGCGGACGGCTCGTTCAAGCGGATCGCTTCGGTCACGGGCGGCAAGCGCAGCTATACCGACTTTACGGTGAGCAACGACACGGCCTACCGCTACAAGGTCGCGGCCTACGACATGGCGTACAACCGCAGCTTCTCGGAAGAGCAGAGCGTGACGCCGAAGCTGGTCATGGTGGATGTGACTCTCCGTCTCCATCTGCCGGATTATACGCCCAGCACGGATGACATCACCATTGCCGGCGATTTCAACGGCTGGAACGTGACATCGACCAAGCTGAACGTGCCGAGCGGCGCGACGAATCGCAGCGTGGTGGAATATTCGTTCAAGATGATGGCCGGCAAGTCGATCCAGTACAAATACGCCCGCGGCGATTGGGGCAAGGAAGCTCTCACCAGCCATAACCGTCTTGCCGGGGATACGCAGGATCCGGGCAACTGGGCCTATAGCTCCACCGATACGAACATGCAGCTTAAAATTTCCAATCAAGGCGGCAACCGCATGGTGATCGACGACTATGTCCTCCGCTGGGTGGACATGCCGTTGATGGTTCTCCAGCCGCGCATTTCTTACGGGGAAGACATCCGCTACTCCACGGATGAGGACCATTGGACGCTTAGCGCCAACGTTCCTTACGGTGTGGCCTTCACGATCAACAACCAGCCGATCGCCGACAGCGCCATGGATGCCGAAGGCAATGTGTATCTGCAGAATATTCCTCTGGTGCCGGGCGAGAACCGGTTCGTGCTCCATATCGAGCCGACGCAGGAGACGCTGAACCTGCCGTTCTATACGGATAAAGGACGGGCGAGCCAAGCAACCAGGACGATCAATGTCGTCATTGACCGCCCTTCGGACGAAGCGACGCCAAGCGCGAAGCCGAGCGAGTCGCCAAGCGCGACGCCAAGCCCGACGCCGAGCGCGAAGCCGAGCGAGTCGCCAAGCGCGACGCCGAGCGCGACGCCGAGCGCAACGCCGAGCGGGTCGCCGAGTGCGACGCCGAGCGAGTCGCCTAGCGCAACGCCGAGCGAATCGCCGAGTGCGACGCCGAGCGGGTCGCCGAGCGCAACGCCGAGCGAATCGCCGGCTGCAACGCCAAGTCCGAGCAGCGCGCCTTGGACGCCGTCCCCGACGGCTGCTCCAAGCGCTTCTCCGTCTCCATCGCCGGCCGGACACGCCTTCTCGATTTCGGCTGCCGACCTCAAGCCGGATACAGGCGGCGAAGTGAACGTGACGCTGGGTGAGGCCGTCCAGACGGTGCTGATTCCTAGAGAAGCCGCCGGTCTTGCCGCAGGCTCCGTGCTGCGGATCCATAAGGGCACAACCACGATCGTGCTGCCGCAGGAGCTGTTGGCCGCAGCGGCTGCGGAAGGCAAGGGCAGCCTTGTACTCCGCCTGGATGAAATCTCCGGCACCGAGGCGGACGCTCTTCTGGCCGGACTCAAGAAGCAAGGCCGATTCGGCAGCCTCGCGGCGACCGGCTCTGCCATTCAGGCGAGACTGCTCGTTCAGAACGGAGATTCCGAGCAGGCGGTATCCGCGAAGGGCATGAAGCTGAGCTTCAAAGCGGCTTCCGCAGCGGACGGGAAGACGGCTAACGTATACCGGATCGACGGAACCGGAACCGGGGCCTACGTCCGCGGAACGTGGAACGACGCCGACGGCAGCTGGACCGTTCCGGCCGACGGCAGCTTCGCTTATGCGCTGCTGAATGCCAGCCGCGCGTTCTCCGATCTCCCTGCCGGGCATTGGTCGGCAGCGGCCGTCCAGTTCCTGGCTGCCCGCGAGTTCGTGAACGGCGTCTCGGAGCAGCAGTTCGCTCCGAACAAGGCCGTCACCCGCGCAGAATTCGCCGCGATGCTCGCCCGGATTCTGGAGCTGAAGCCGGGCAGCGCCAAGCCTTTTGCGGATGTAGGCGAGAACGCCTGGTATGCGGATTCCGTCAGCAGCGCCTATGAGGCCGGAATCATCGGCGGCAGGGGCCATGATGCCTTCGCTCCGGGAGCATCCGTCACCCGCGAGGAAATGGCGGTCATGCTGATGCGCGCTTATGCGTACGGAATCAAAGCAGGCATGGTGCCGGCATTGCCGTCGGATTCGTCCGCTCCTTCCTTCAAGGACCAGTCCGCCATCAGCGGCTGGGCAGCGAAGGATGTCCTTGCAGCCGCAGGGCTTGGACTGCTCGGCGGACGGGACAACGGCTCCTTCGCTCCGGCGGATCAGCTGACCCGCGCGGAAAGCGCAGCGGCGCTCTACCGCTTGCTGAGCCGATAAGATCAAAAAAGAGGCTTGGGGATGCACATCCCCAAGCCTCTTTGTCTATCCATCAAGCGTCCCGGCTGCTTCGCGCTATCCTTGGCGACTCATGACAAGCAGCACGATTGCGGCGATGACCGCCAGGCAAGCCAGCGTAAACAAGGCGATTTTCCAAGGACTGCGCGGAGCGTGGCCGGATACTAGCCCGGTCTGTCCGTTGACCATGAAGCGGTACAGCTTGGATTTGTACGTGTAAGTCGCGTTCCATACCGGCAGCAGGAGATGCTTGTAGGTCTGGTCGGCGTACCGGGTGCTGATGCTCAGATTGCTGATCTCGTCGCCGCCGATCTGCGAGCGGACAGCTCCTTCCACCGAGGAGGCGATTCTATCCTTCGCCAGCTCCCAGCCCCGGGAGCGGCCGATCGAGTAACGTTCGGCGACATAACCGCTGAGATAGTCCGGCTTGTAGCCGAGCAGTCCTTCCAGGCGGAAGTCGCCGAGACGGTCCAGCAGCTTGGCGTCGTACTGGCCGGAAGCGGGAATGAGCACATCGTCGAAAAAATGGCTGTAGCTGCCGCTCACGTAGTGCCAGACCGTGTAGCGCTCCTGCTCGGTATACGTCTCGGTTTTTCCGTCTACGGTCCGGGTGCGGGTCACGGTCCGGTAATGATAATCGCCCCGCTGGGCGGAGTAGGCGGAGTCTGTGTCCGAATCATACGTCCAGTAGGGAATATAGATTCCTGACAGACGGGCGGCCGTGCGCTCCCGTTTGAAGGCATTGGGCAGGAACCAGCGCTTTTTCTTCCAGGCACGGAAGGAAGCCTCCGCAGCCTCGCTGTCGACATGAAACGGAATGAGCGATTCCGGGCGGATGCTGGCCGACTCCGGCTGGGGCAGCACCTTGGGCGAGCCGCAAAATACGCATACCGTCGCCGTCTGCTGGGCAGGAATGAGGCTTTCGCCGCCGCAATTGCCGCATTTGACCGCGATCTGGGAGATGCCCCAATCCGTATCGGCATCGTCCCTGCCATCCTCGAGGTCATACTCGCTGGGCGGGGTGCGGTCTTCCTCGATTTCCTGCAATCGACCGCAGTACTGGCATTTGAGCTGCTGGCTGTCCGCATCGAACAGCATGGGCCCCCCGCATCCGGCGCAAGGAAAAGCAATGACCTCCGGAACCTTCACTTCTTCGGCCATCGGAATCTACACCTTGGTTCCGCAGTTGGAGCAGAACTTCGCGCCGGGTGCGAGCGGCTGACCGCATTCCGAACAGAACTTCTTGCTGCCTGGAGCGGTGCCGGAATTCTGCGGCGCATCGCTCGCCGCCGAGCCTCCTCCAGAGGAGCCGCCTGCCGGTTCGCTGCTTCCTGCCGGGCTTCCGCCCGCAGCTGAATGGCTGCCCGCGCTCTCCTCGCCTTGCTGCGACAGCATCCGGCCCATCGCCTGGCCCAGCGCTATTCCGGCTCCGAGACCGATGCCCGCGCCGGCGCCTCCGTCCGGGTTGTTGGCCGCTTCCCGGATTGCTTCGGCGGATTGGTATTTCATATAGGTGTCCAGATTGCCCACGATCCCCATGGACGATCTGCGGTCGATGGCGCGCTCCACATCTTCGGGGAGCGACAGGTTCTCGATCGTGAGGGCGGTGAGGCCCAGCCCCATGGAGGCGAATTGGGGCTGTAGCTTGGCGGCCGCGGCGCTGCCGAGCTCGTCGTATGAAGCGGCGAGATCGATGACGGGAATCCGCGATTCGCCCAGCAGGTCGCTGATTCCGGACACGATGACGGATTTCAGGTAGCCCCCGACATTTTCCGCAGAGAACGTCGCTTGGGTGCCGAAGATTTCCCGGAGAAACACCGCCGGATCATGGACCTTCAGGGCGTAGTTGCCGAAGCCGCGCAGCCGCACCATGCCGAACTCCGCATCCCTCATGATGACCGGGTTGGACGTCCCCCACTTGAGCTGCGTGAAGTTGCGCGTGCTGACGAAGTAGACGTCGGCCTTGAACGGCGAGTTGAAGCCGTATTTCCACGACTTGAGGGCGGTCAGGACCGGCATGTTCTGCGTGCTCAGCGTATAGGTGCCGGGGCCGAAAACATCGGCGATCTGGCCTTCGTTGACGAAGACGGCCGCCTGCGACTCGCGCACGACGAGCTTGGCTCCCATTTTGATGGCATTGTCGTAGACGGGGAAACGGTAGACCATGGAGCCGGTGTCATCCAGCCACTCGATCACTTCGATGAATTGGCCTTTCAGAAAATCGAACAGTCCCATGTGACGCCTCCGATCAGTAAGGTTTTTCCCTATTATAAACGCTGCATGGCGACGATTCGACACCACTTGGTAAAAAGAGGGGAGGGAACAACAAAAAAACCGCTGCCTCAGGCACCGGTTGTAAGGGTTGTGATGGTCGAGACGACAGGATTTGAACCTGCGACCTCTTGCTCCCGAAGCAAGCGCTCTACCAAGCTGAGCCACGTCTCGAAAACGTTGCAAAAAAATAATAGCATGGATGCAAAGAAGCTGTAAAGATGGAAGCCCTTCATCCTAAGGACGAAGGGCTTGCGCTTATTTGCACACGTATTCGGTCAAAACGGCCTGAAGCTCGTAAATATTGAGAGACTTGTTGAACGTCTTCGAGACGGGTGTCGGACTGCCGGATACCCAGAACTTGAGCTCGGCGTCCAGATCGAAGTGGCCGGCCGTCTCGACGGCGAAATGCGAAATGCTTTTGTACGGGTACGAATGGTACTCCGTCTTCTTGCCGGTCAGTCCCTGCTTGTCGATGAGGATCAGCCTGCGGTCAGTGAATAGGAACATGTCTCGTATCAGCTTGTAGGCTTTCTCCACGCGTTCGTTCCGGCCCAGCATGTGCTGGAATTCCTTCTGCACCTCGGCAGGAGCAAGCTCGGATGCATTCCCCATCAGCCCGTCAAATAAGCCCATTGATCATCGCCCTTTCCTTCATTCAGCTTTCCACTTCTAACGCATGAGAAGGAGTAAAGTTCCAAAAAAAGGATAAATGGAATTCAGAGCCTCAAATTCACCATGAATAATATATATAATATTACAGGCAACCCTATAGCAGATAATATTGTGATTGCAGTACGTACATTTTTCTCATTTCGTAATATAAACGCTAAAAACTTATACCCTAAAATACCAATCCATCCACCCAAACAATTTAAAATGATGTCATCAATGTCAGCTGCTCCGATGCCTAAAAGCCACTGAATGATTTCAACAGATAAACTCACAAAGAATATAACCAACAGATTGGTTATTACTCTTATGTCCTTTTTGAATAGTGACAAATAAGTGCCAAGAGGAATAAGGATAACAATATTACCAACCACATTGCTAAAAGCGAATTTTTTTATAGTCGCAGAACCACCAAGTATATATTCCTTTATACTATAAAAAGGAATAAGATTGATTGACCTATTTAAAGTCCTTTGATCATTAAAGATCTCCGAAAGTGAAATTCTTGATAATAATAGTAGTTTAATTAAGAAAACGATGTAAAAAATGAAAACGACATATAAGAAAATTGATTTAATTCGCTCTCGTTTATTCATAGAACCTCCAATTTTCTTTTATCCCTGCTTATTCTTTGACGTTCAGTTTATAAATTATGTTCACTGAGTCAGAAACTTTTTTACGTGCTTAATAAAACTAACCCAATTATAGTCTAATTAGCAATCAGCCATCTTCATGTAAAAGAAAATTTACGGGATTTTTTCTAAGTCTTTTATATCAAGACGATGCAAGATAACCATTCGTGAAAGCAGCGCCAGTTCGAAATGCATTCTTTTTGCAATAACCGGTATCTCGCTTACTGGCTGCTGGATTACGTTGGCCTCGTATTGATGATCAATCTTTACGGTGATCAATGGACATAAAAAAAACCTCCTACAAGGACTCGTAGGAGATCGCCTTTTTTATATATATTGCCTGCCGCATGTGGCGGAAAGTTCGCTCGAATTGACGTTATAGACTGTGTGCCTTGCGCCAAGCCATCCGAAACCATTCAACGCTTGGAAATGTTGATGTTACGCGGTTTTGAAGGAAATGGCGCGCCCGATACGATTCGAACGTACGACCTGCAGTTTAGGAAACTGTTGCTCTATCCTGCTGAGCTACGGGCGCGCATCGGATTTACTATACCATGGTTGGGAACATCCCTGCAACCTGGGCGTCAATCCGACACGGCCATCAGGTAGGACGGGCGCAGCGATTCCCTGCGGACCGCGATCGGATAGTTGACGCCTCTCCAGGTCCGGAATGCCGTGGTGAATACATAGAGCCGGTCATCGGCGGCCAGCAGGCGATGCGTGTCCAGGCAGTACACCATCCTGGCGCCCGCAGCGAATTGCTCCTTCTGCTTCTTCTCCATCATTCTTCATCCATCCTCCCGCTTGCGTTCCTATCAGCTTTCCCGTCGAGCGAGCCCGCCAAACCTGTTCTCTGTCTTTATCTATATGAAGAAGGGACGAGATTCAGAACTTGAAGCCGGCAGGAGAATGGGCGGAAGCCGGGTTGCTTCACACAGTTCTATCTGTTATACTTTATGTATAACAAACACACATTAAACGAGGAGGAGGATGCCGCCATGATCGTCTCCATCGATTACGAGTCCGACACTCCGCTCTATACGCAGCTATACGACGAAATCGTCCGAGGCATCGCATCAGGCCGGCTGGAGTCCGGGGAGAATCTCCCCTCGGTCCGCAGCCTCGCCGGCGACCTCGGCATCAACCTGCATACGGTCAACAAGACGTATCAGCTGCTGAAGCAGGAGGGTTTTGTCCATATCCACCGGCAAAAGGGAGCGGTCGTGCAGGCGGCTGGGTCCTTGCCTGTCACGGATGCTTTCCGAACGCGGATGGAGCGGCAGCTGGAATCGCTCGCCTCTGAAGCGTTGTGCAGAAGCATTCGGGAAGAAGAGTTTCTGGAGAAATGCCGAAGCGCCTATCGGAGCATCCGGCCTCAAGCAAGAGATATGCATGAAGGGGGAAATGAGCGATGAATATGTCTATGTACGGATTCGGCTTGACGATGGGGGCTGTCTATCTGCTCATCCTGGCCGCTGCGGCTTTCCAGCCCTCTTTTGCTCCGCGGAATATCCTGTTCGGAATCTCGGTTCCGAAGTCGGCTGTCGACGATGATGCCGTCCGCAAGCTTCGCCGTTCCTATACGAGTCAGGTGATTGTGTACGGCCTCGCATTCGGCATCCTGGTTGCCGCGGGAATCCTATGGAAAGCCGGCGGGACGATGCCTGCCGAGAGCCTTTCGCAATGGCTGGCGACGCTGCCGGTCGGCGCCCTGCTGGCGCTGCTCGGCATTTCGGGAGGCCTGTTCGTCGCTTTCCACCAGAAGGCGGAGCGCCTGAAGCGCGAGGCAGGCTGGCAGGAGGAGAAAAGGACCGCCGCAAGCCTGTCGATCCGCAAGGAGCGGCTCCATTATCCGCTGTATGCATTTGCTCCCCATCTGCTCGTCATTCTTATCTGTGTTGGAGCCGCTTGGCTGCTGTACGGCAAAATACCGGACAGCATCATTACTCATTATAATGCCCAAGGAATTCCGGATCGGATTCAGGACAAATCCTACGGTACTGTATTCGAGATGAATATTGTCCAGCTGTTCATGCTGGCCGTATTCATCTTCGTCAACTACACGACGGGGGCAGCCCGGGTGAAGATCGATCCGGCTGACCCGGAGCGCTCGGAGGAGCAGCAGCGCCGCTATCGCAAGGGAATGTCCTTGCTGCTGCTTCTGCTGGGCCTCGGCATGATGATCTTCATGGGGTTCCTGCAGGCCTTCATGCTGTACGGCGGGAGCCGGATGGATGGAATCCTGATCGGGGCGGCGGGCATTGCGCCGCTTGTCATGTCGGCGGCTTTCGTCATCAGCATGATGAAGCTCGGCAAGGGCAGGATGGAGGCATCGAGACCGGGAGAGGATTCAAAGTGGAAGGCGGGGGCTTTCTATTGGGACCGGTCGGACTCCGCTATTTTCGTCGAGAAGCGGACGGGCATCGGGTTTACGCTCAACTGGGGCCATCCTGTTTCTTGGGTGATAATCGCAGTTATTCTCGGATTTGCCTGCATTCCCTTATTTTTGAATCGATAGTCCTATTCAAATGAGGCAAAAGACTTAATCCAAAACCGGATTTGTCGAATATTTCCACCATTTATCGTTATTTTGTCGACAAGTTATTACAAACAAATTCTCCTCATACGGGTATAATAAAGAACAGCCCGACGGAAGAAGCATCCAGGTGAGGAGCGTAACTTGAGCGACAATATGATGAGGAACGAACGATTGGAGAGGCTGCAGGAGCTGCGCAGCAAGCTATATCAGGCAGCTGAGGAGCGGGGGAGCCTGACGGATCCCGAAGTTCTGGCCATCAGCGAGGAAGCGGACCGCTTAATCGTCGAGCTGCAGCAGCAGCAGCGGGAGTTCAAGCTCGAACGGATATGGAAACAAGGGCCTGCGGCCCGGTGAGCAAGAGAGCAGATGATGCCTCCCTTGAGAACCGGAGCTGCAGGCCCTTACTTGTTCTCACCGAGTGGAACGGGATTTGCGCAGCCGTCTGAAAAAATCGGTGAGCAGCGAAGCGCACTCCTCTTGAAGTACCCCGGACGTAAGCTCGGCTATGTGATTGAACCTCGGCTCGTCCAAGAGATTCATCAGCGTGCCGGCGCAGCCGGCCTTGGGATCGGGCGTGCCGTACACAACCCGCTTGACCCTGGATTGGACCAGAGCTCCGGCGCACATCGGGCAGGGCTCGAGCGTGACGTACAGCGTGCAGTCCAGCAGCCTCCATGCGGCAAGGCTCCGGCTCGCTTCACGGATGGCCAGCATCTCCGCGTGCGCAGTCGAATCGGGCAGCGATTCCCTCAAGTTGTGGCCGCGGCCGATGATCTTTCCCTCATGCACGATAATGGCGCCGATCGGCACCTCTCCGATCGCTTCCGCTTTTCTGGCCTCGGCGATCGCCTCGCGCATCCAACGCTCATCTTCTTCCTGACGAAGCAAATCAATCTTTCCTTCCTGATGCGGGTTTATGGACTTATTGTCCCTGATACCCGGGGCGGATGCAAGCCGCTTGTACACAGAATCTGTGCATAAGAGCCCGCCGCAAGCATGTCTGCTCGTTCCTCTCGCTAGGAAGTGACTTTCGACAGGGAGGGGATGTCGAATAATAGCGTTTTATGCTACGAACAAACATTCTTTTGTTAACATGTTGTGCACAATTTTGTGGATAACTATAAATTATTTGAATCTTCCCGCAAACTATCCACCGAAATGCTGTGCACAACTCTCTGAAAATGTTGATAAGTCATCGTTTTTGTGGACAGAGCTGTGAATACATTCGGAATAGAGAAGAAGAGGACGTTGATCTGTGGATCAAAAGTCCTTTTATGCCATTGGACCCTTAACAGAAAAGGCCGCAGCTTGGATAAATGTGGTATCATCTGGGTATTGATCCTCATATAAGGATGTGTCCGGCATTGTCCGTCAAAACCAGGCTTTCCCTTATCATTTCCGTGCTGGTCAGCGTGATGCTGGTCTTGAATGTCTTCATCAACGATCATTTCATCCGCCGGGAACTGAATTCGCAAACGACCATGTTCTCGGAGACGGTGGGCAAGCATACGTCGGCTTTGGTGGAAGAATTCCTTGAAGGAAGGGAGGAGAAGCGCGAGAGAGCGGCGACGATTCTGCGCCACGCTGCCGTGCAGGCGGCATCCCTGGTAGGAGGAGAGGAAACGCAGGCCAGCCTCAAGAAGGCGGCCAAGCTGACGGGAGCCGAGAAGCTGGAGCTGCTGAAGCCGGTGTCTGGCGGCTACCAGATCATCGCATCCAGCGACGCCGGAAGGATTGGCCAAATGGCGCTCGGGAGGAACGATCTTCCTGTGGAATGGACGGGCGGGCCTCCAGCCAGCGGGCAGCGCTATCTCATGAAGGATACCTTCTCGGACGGGGGCAAGGTTCCTGTATCCTGGGGCTATTACACCGATTCCGAGCATCCCTACATCATTGCATTGACGATCTATGCGCATGGCTACTCTCCGGACTCGCTGATCGATCAAGTCAGGACCTATCAGCCCGAGGTGCTTGAGATCGGCATCTGGAGCATGGGCGGGCAAAAGGGAACCGATGCCAGCGCCTTGAAGTACGGAAGCGAGCAGTACGCTTCGGATCCGCGGGGAATGGAGCTGCTGAAGCTGGCGGAAGCAGGCCAGGTGCAGTCGGAACAAGCGGTCATCAGAGGCAAGTCCGTGCTCCGCTCCTGGTATCCCTTCCAGGAAGCGCAAAACAACAACTACGTCATTTCCGTCGTAGTCGACCGTACCAAGATCGAGAACCTTTCCTCCATGCACCGCCGCAATCAGATCGGCAGCTCTCTCCTCATCCTTGCCGCGACGCTGATCGGAACATGGGTCATCATCCAACTGCTCCTGCGGCCGCTCAAGGGGATTCTGCACAAAGTCAACGAAGTCGCGTTCGGCAGGTTCGACCGGGATATCGAAGTGAAGCGCAGCGATGAGATCGGGGAGCTGGCGAGCCGCATCAACCATATGTCGGGAAGCCTGAAATCGTATACGGACAAGCTTAAGGCGGCCGTCAATGAAAATGCGCTCATGAAGGAAGAGCTGGAATCGATCTTCAACAACACGGCCGATCCCATCGTCATCATCGGCTTGGACGGGAATCTGCTGAGGGTCAATGAATCCTTCCTCCATACTTTCGGGTATTCTCCTGCGGACATTTCGTCTCTCCGCATTACGGATATCGTCCATCCCGTCGAGCATGCCTATAAGAATCCGGAGCTCGCCCGCATGCTTCAGGGGGAGGCGCTGCCGCCCGGAGAAGAGAAGTGGCGCCATAAGGACGGGGATTACCTGATGGTGGGCGTGACGTTGTCCACCGTCCGCAATTCACAGGGAGAGGTGTGGAGCCTGGTGGCAGTCGCCCGCGATGTCACCTCCAGGGCCAAGATGGAAGAGCTGCTGCGGCAGTCGGAGAAGCTGACGACGGTCGGCCAGCTCGCTGCCGGCGTCGCCCATGAAATCCGCAATCCGCTGACGACTTTGCGAGGGTTCCTGCAGCTGCAGCAGCAGAGCGGCAGGCTGAATCTGCAGCATAACGACATCATGCTGGCCGAGCTTGACCGGATCAACCTGATCGTGAGCGAATTCCTCATCCTGGCGAAGCCTCAGGCCGCCAAGTTCGAGATCAAGGACGTCCGGTACACGCTGGGCGACGTCATCTCGCTGCTGGACAGCGAGGGACACCTCAAGAATGCCGTCTTCCATACCCGCTTCACGAACGATAGCTGCCTGATCTCCTGCGAGGAGAACCAGCTCAAGCAGGTGTTCATCAATGTCATCAAAAACGCCATCGAAGCCATGCCGCAAGGCGGCAACGTTTACTTCGACATCCACAGGGAAGAGCCGCATTCCGTCTCTGTCCGGATCACGGATGAAGGGATCGGAATTGCGGAGGATATCATCCCCAAGATCGGGAATCCTTTCTTTACGGGCAAAGAAACCGGAACGGGACTCGGCATCATGGTCAGCCAGCGGATCATCCAGAGCCACAAAGGCCGTATGGAAATCCAAAGCAAGCTGGGCCAAGGCACATCCATCACCATCACGCTGCCCATGTCTTCCGATAGGCGCAGCGGTGAAGACGGAGCGGCTTCTTGAGAGCGGCTGCGGGTGTGGTACAATGGTACCATTGAAGCTGCTGCCGAAGCGGCGCTTAGGCAGGCAGCAAGAGCCGAGGTGGATCGATTGCGAATCAATAAATGGATCAGCGAAACGGGGTTCTGCTCCCGCAGGGAAGCGGACAAGCTGGTAGAAGGCGGACAGGTTACGATCAACGGCGCGCTTGCCGTCCTGGGATCCCAAGTCCAGGATGGCGACGAGATCCGGGTGAAGGGCGAGCTGGTATCCGTCCACCGGGGCCATGTTTATCTGGCTCTGAACAAGCCGGTGGGCATTACGTCCACGACGGAGTCCCACATCGAGGGCAACATCGTCGATTTCGTCGGCCATAAGGAACGGATCTTCCCGATCGGACGCCTGGACAAGGATTCCGAGGGTCTGATCCTGCTCACCAACGACGGAGATATCGTCAACCGGATCCTCCGCGCGGAAGGCCGCCATGAGAAGGAGTACGTCGTGACCATCGACCAGCCGGTCACGCCGATGTTCCTGAAGGGAATGAGCGAGGGCGTACGCATCCTGGGCAGCATGACGCTGCCCTGCAAGGTGACCAAGGTCGGAGAGAGGACTTTCCGGATCATCCTCACCGAGGGCAAGAACCGGCAGATCCGGCGCATGTGCAGCGCCTTCGGCTACAAGGTCCGCCGGCTGCAGCGGCTGCGGATCATGAACATCCAGCTCGGCAGCCTGCCGGCCGGCAAATGGCGCGATCTCAGCCGCGAGGAGCTGCAGCAGCTGTTTTCCGATCTGGACTATGAGCCGGCTTCCCCCGCAGGAAGCCGGAGCTGAAACGGCGACAGGGATCAAGCTGCCGATGTCGCCATGGAGGATATCCAGGAGCCACTGGCGTCACCGCCGAGCGTTGCTCGTGCGAGCCCTATTAAAGAAGCCCCGCTTTCGCCGGTTCAACCGGCGGTAGCGGGGCTTTTGTGGAGATGGGTGCCGAAGCGGCGATAGCTCGGCGGCAAAATGGGACGCAAGAGCTTGCGGTCATGACGGAGAGAATGAGTCCTACTTGAAGACTTCCGATACCTCGCTTTTGGCTGAAGGTTCGGCGTAGTTGCGGATGATGGACACCTCGACCCGCCGGTTCTTGGCTCTGCCGACATCGGTGTCGTTGGTGGCCAGAGGCTTGTACTCGCCGTAGCCGACGGCGCTGAAGCGCTTCGGATCGAGGCTCGGATTGAGCAGGAGGACGTCCATGAAGCGGACGGCGCGCATCGTGCTCAGATCCCAGTTGGAGCTGAATTCGGAATTGTTGATCGGCTGGTTGTCGGTATGGCCCGACACCATGATCTCGTAATTGGGATATTTCTGCAGCATGCCGCCGATGAAGGTGCCGAGCTTGCGGGATTCGGGCTTCACCGCCGCGCTGCCGGAAGGGAACAAGGCACGGTCGCTGATCGTGATCATCAGGCGGGACTGGTTGAGCTTCGTCTCCAGCTGGGTGCTGAGGCCGTTGTCCTTGATGTACTTGTCCACCTGGCGCTTGAGCTTCTCGAGATCTTCCTGCTCCTTGCGCATCAGCTCCTGCATCGCCTTGTCCAGGCTCTGGGAGTCCTGGGTCGACTGCGACGAATCCGAGGAGGACTGTCCCTGCTCCTTTTCCTTCTTGTCGGATACCATCGCCTGGGCGTCGATCGACTTGTAGCTCTCGAGGACGCCGTTGCCTCCGCTGAGGGCGATGTTGAAGGCGCGGCTCATCTGCTCGAACTTCTTGGCGTCGACCGAGCTGGAGGCGTAGAGAACGATGAAGAGGGCGAGCAGCAGGGTGAGCAGGTCGGCATAGGGGATGAGCCAAGACTCGTCCACATGCTCTTCGTGGTCGTCGTGCTTATGTTTCTTGCTCAATGAGCTTCCCTTCTTTCGATTCCTGCATTTGGATTCGTTCCTTCGGCGTCAGGTAGACCGACAGCTTCTGGTTGATGGCGATCGTCGAGACGCCGGACTGGATGGAGAGAAGGCCTTCGACCATCATCAGCTTGAGCTGGATTTCGCGCTTGGAAATCCGCTTCAGCTTGTTGGCGATCGGATGCCACAGCACGTAGCCGGTGAAGATGCCGAGCAGCGTCGCGATGAACGCGCCGGCGATCGCATGGGCCAGCTTCTCCATGTCGCTCATGTCCGAGAGGGCCGCGATGAGGCCGACTACGGCTCCGAGAACCCCGAGCGTCGGGGCGTAGGTGCCGGCTTGGGTGAAGATGAGGGCGCCGGCCTTGTGCCGGTCCTCCGTCGCCGCGATGTCCTCGAGCAGCACCTCGCGCACGAAGTCCTGATCGTTGCCGTCGATGATCATGCGCATGCCGTTCTTCAGGAACGGGTCCTCGATGTCCTCGACCTTCGTCTCCAGAGCGAGCAGTCCTTCGCGGCGGGTTACAGAAGCCCAGTCCGCGAACATGCCGATCAGATTTTGGCGGGACAGCAGCTTGGGACTGAAGAAGACGAGCTTCAAGAGAGTCGGGAACTTGGCGATCTCCGACATCGGGAAGCCGATGAAGAGCGCTGCGGCCGTTCCGACAATGATGATCATAAATGCCGCTGGGTTAGCGAGATTGTGGAGCGGAGCTCCCTTTAGCACCATGCCGACCAATACGGCGGCAAAACCCAGTACAATACCGATGAATGTGGATTTTTCCATAATACACCCCGTCCAAAAATGGTTGATGACAGGCTCTCCAAGCGCCGAGGCGATGCGGAGCCGAGCCCTTTGTGTCCTATATATCGACTTCTCGGCTGGTTGCGATTAGAGAAATTTTGGCTTTTATTGTGTCACCAGGCGTTAAGGCTCCACATATCCGTGTACAATAGGAAAATAGATCCGTATTTACAGGAAGGATGGCGGAAGGCATGGGCGTGAAGCATGCGAGGGAATACAAGGAAATATTGGAAGATCTGACGGTCGCGGTGAGCGCGATTCGCGATAGTTACTCCTTTTTCGATATGAGCCAGGAGGATTGGGGCGAGCTTGGGGACCAGGAGAAGCATGAGGTGATGGAGGCGCTGGCCGACGATGTCTTCTACGGCCTCGGCGAGGAGCCGATCCTGCATGTGGGCGAGGGTGTCGTCGCCTATAAGCCGAAGTTCCATGTCATCGAGGTGCTGGTGGACGGCAAGGAAGCCCGCATCGTACGGCTGATCTGAGCTCGCCGCCGAGAACGAGGATGCGTCAGCCGAGAGCGGGCAGGAGTGCGCCGGCGAAACTGCGGATAGAAAAAAACGACCAGCCGGATGCGTACCGCATGCCGGCTGATCGCGATGCGCGAAAAAGGGCTGGCTGTAGGGCTCTCCGGGAGCTCTTCGAAAGCTTGTCACGCAAGGGAGAGTCCGATACAATAGCAATTAATGTCAAATTATCTCACATAAATGACCGGTACAGGAGAGGCTCCAGCGATGAAGATGGATTCAAGCGAGCGGCCGGAGGCGGACCAGCCGTCCCGCCCGCAGAACCCGAGAGCCTACTATCAACCGATCCTGGCCCTGGATACCCGGATCGTAACTGGATACGAAGTCCTTGGAAGAGATTGCGGAGCCTCCGGCACGCGCAGCCTGGGGGCTTATTTCAGCCATCCCGGCGTTTCCGAGGAGGCCAAGAGGGAGCTCGACGCCTGCATCCGGGAGCAGGCCGTGCAGGAGCATGGCCGGCTGGGACGGACCGAGAAGCTGTTCATCAATCTTCAGCCGGGGTGGCTGTCCGGCGGGTCCTCCGGCAGCGTGGACAGCTCTGTCCTTCATATGTTGAAGCTGCTGGAGCAATGCCAAGTCGATCCCGGCCTGATCTGCATCGAGGTGACGGAGGAGAATTTCGACGGAGAAATCGAATGTCTCGTGGGAGCGGTGCAGGAATTCCGCAGGGCGGGCTGCAGCATCGCCGTCGACGACGTCGGAAGCCGGTTCAGCAATCTGGACCGGATCGCGCATATCCAGCCGGACATGCTTAAGGTCGATATGAATATGGTGTCCAGGAGCGCACATCACGAAGGCTTCCACGGGGTGCTGAGATCGCTCTCGGCCATCGCCGACGGAATCGGCGCCTCCCTGCTCATGGAAGGGGTCGAGACCCGGCAGGATCTGCAGCGGGCGATATCGGCCGGAGCGCGCTACGTGCAAGGTTATCTGTTCTCGGGAGCGGAGGCTTCCTTCGGCAGCAGGGACCGGTATAAGCATCTGCTTGATTCGGAGCTGCTGGAGACCAAGCGGAAGCAGGCGGGAGAGGAAAGCGGACGCTGGAAGCAGGCCGAGGAGCTCGCCCGCGAGGCGGAGCGTCTGCTCCAGGACAGCGGAGGGGAAGGCGGCGAGGAGGCTTTCCTGGCACCGCTGCTCCGAAAGCTCGATGCAGGCTGCATCCGCGCCTATCTGTGCCGGTCCGACGGCATCCAGCTCTCCGCCGACTATCAGCGCACGGTAGACGGATGGATGCGGGAGGAGCGGTATCGGGGCTCGGACTGGAGCTGGCGTCCCTACTTCGTCTACAGCAGCGTTGAGCTGCTGTCCGGGCGGCGCTTCGCCATCTCAAGGCCGTATACGGATCTCCACCGGGCAGGCCGAGTGCGCACCGTGTCCGTGCCGGCGGGACCGGACATGTTCCTGCTTGTGGACGTCCGGGAGGACGAGCCGGGCTGACGGGAGAGCCTATGGAGGCTGCAGTGAGTACGGGCCGTTGGAAGTAGAGCTGAGCCGAGGTCCAACCGGGCCGCAGGAAGGAGTAGAGCTGAGGTCCAACCGGACCGCTGGAAGGAATAGAGCTGATGTCCAACCGAACAGCTGGAAGGAATAGAGCTGAGGTCCCCGAACCGCAGGAAGGAATAGAGCTGAGGTCCAACCGGACCGCTGGAAGGAATAGAGCTGAGGTCCAACCGGGCCGCAGGAAGGAATAGAGCTGAGGTCCAACCGGGCCGCAGGATGGAGTAGAGCCGAGGTCCAACCGAACCGCTGGAAGGAATAGAGCTAATTTACATCCCAGCCGCTGACGGTCAGCGGCCCTTGTACACCATGCAGTGGAACATCTTCGGTCCTTCCGGCGTTCCGCGTTCGTAGGTGTCGGTCAGGCGGAATCCGGCTTTCTCGTAGGCGCGCTTCGCACGGCGATTCCAGATGAGCACCTCGAGGTCGATCTCGTCCCCGGGCTTGCGCCGCTTGGCTTCTTGGACAAGCAGCGAGACGAAGGCCGGGCCGAGCCCGTCCCCGCACAGATCGGGCCGCATCGCCAGACCGAGGCGGGTGACGCCCTGGATGGGAAAGAACTGCGCGTAGCCCATCAGCTCGCCGTCCTCCGGATCGACAACGGCTGCATACTGCTCCTGCCTGAGCTTGGGATCTCCGATCTCGATCTCCAGCTTCCTGAGCACTTCCCAAGGATCATTATTGTAGACGTCATAGGGGGGCTCGAAGCGCCAGCCGCATACTTCCTCGGCATGCCGCTCCGTCATGGGTACGACCTGCCAGCCCAGCCCGCCGTCGGGTTTATTCGTCATATAAGGGTTCACTCCTTCGGCCGTGATAACGGTTGACTCGTCATGGCCATTATACCATTCCGGATTGCTCTCATGATATGATGGGGAGACAACAGGAACTCATCATGTAAAACTTGCACCTGAGGGAGCTGCGATGCGAAAACTGATTTTGCTAGGTTGCCTGTCCTATTTCGTCATAGGGCTAGCCCATGTCGTCGCCGGGGCGCTGCTGGAGCCGGTCATGAAGGAGTATGCGCTTGATTACAGCTCGGCAGGGCAATGGATCACCAACCAATTCATCGGGTTTCTGATCGGCGTTCTGGCGGCGCCGGCGCTCTCCTCGCGGATCGGCCGCCGGAGCACGCTGGTGCTCGCCATGGGAGCGCTGACAATTGCCGAGGCGGTGTACAGCACGCTGCCGCCTTGGGATATCATTCTGCTGGT
Organism: Paenibacillus sp. SJS-P3; assembly: GCF_056711585.1. NCBI lineage: Bacteria > Bacillati > Bacillota > Bacilli > Caryophanales > Paenibacillaceae > Paenibacillus > Paenibacillus sp. SJS-P3. The sequence goes on from NZ_CM160043.1 coordinate 149,592, forward strand.
CGCGCCGGTGGCCGGGTTCGGATTCGGCGTGACGGAGGCTATCGTAGGCGCGTTGATCATGGACGTGTTCGTCAAAGGCAAAGCTTCCGCGATGGGCTGGCTCGAAGTCTGCTTCGGCGTCGGAGCGCTCGTGATGCCCGGAGTGGCTTCCATACTCATCCAGGGCGGAATCTGGCCCATGAGCTTCCCGGTGCTCACCGCGCTGGCGGGCATCTGCCTCCTGCTCTGGATGACGCTGTCGTTCGGGGAGGCGGAAGAGGCGGTCGCCTATGTACCGCGCCGACCTGCACTCCTTGAAGGCTCGCCTGACGAAGCGCCTGCGCCGGGCCTGGATGGACCGGTCATGGTCAGGCAGAGGACAGAAGGCGAAGGCGCCGGAGAAGCGGGCGCCGTGCCAGCGGGAGCCGCAGATGCTGAAGAAGGAGGGCTTGCCGGAGCAAGGCCGGCTTCTCCCGCTGAGCCTGCTGCCGGATCCGGCAGCGCTTCGGCTGTTAGGGCCGATGCAAGGGCGGAGAGCGGGCATCCAGGCCATGGGACGGCTCCGGCGAGGCAAGGTCTCGCGGATCGGGCCGGCAGCGTCGGCGGGTCCCCGCCGGAGCTTGCGGACGGGCGAGCGGCTGACCGGCCTGTCCGTCCCCGCTATGCACGAGGCTCGATGCCGCTGTTGACGGCAGGCATGCTGTTCTTTTTCCTCTATGTCGGCATGGAGATGGTGTTCGCGAACTATCTGCCCTCGGTCATGACCTCGCAGGCTGGACTGAAGGAAGCGGAAGCATCCGCCGTTCTCAGCCTGTTCTGGGGCACGATGGTGGCTGGACGTCTGTTCATCGGAGCGGCGACCAAGGCGGCAGGCTACCGGACTTATCTGCTCGTATCCGTCGGAGCATCGCTCGTGTCTCTCGTTCTGATGTCGGGCGTAACGGAGTCGGGCTTGTCCTGGATGCTGGTGCTGGTCGCGCTCGCCGGACTGTTCATGGCGGGGATATTCGCGGTCGCGCTGATCTACGTCAACGAGAAGCTGCCGGGCATGACGGATCGCACGACGAGCCTCATGGTCGCTTGCGGCGGCCTTGGCGGGGCGCTGTTCCCCAAGCTGGCAGGCTGGATTCTCGACGTCTATGACTGGCATGTCCTGCTGCAGATGACGGCTGCGATGGCCGCCATGCTGCTCGTGCTGCTGCTTGCGCTTCTGGCGCTGCGGGGCGGGGAGCGGAAGAGCCGGGAGGGTTCGGCTGCTGCGGAGTAAGCCGGCCGGGTTGGAAGCGCAATAGATGGGGAAACTGCATTGGCGGTTGGAATGAGCGCCGAGCAGCTGAATAGAAGAGGCTGACATTGGCATCCTGCTCGGATGAACAGCCTGGGTAATTGCAGAACAAGCTCTAGAAGCGTGGTGAAAAAGTGACCGGAGGGTCGGAATGGAGTCGGAACAGCGTCAGCGTTCGCCTTTGTCGTCTGATTTCAACTGCTAATCCCTTTTTCAATGAAATCAGAACGACAACAGCGATTGGAGACCCATACCGACCGCAGGCCACCTATTTTTCAACACGCTTCTAGAATCGCTGGAACCGATCACGGCGCAGGCTTGGATCGGAGCCAAGCCTATTCGCTTATGAGGAGGATTTTCCCATGGGAACCATCGTATCGCCGAAATGGCTGCTGGCCCGGATGTATGAACCTGATCTCGTCATCGCGGACTGCCGGTTCGCGCTCGGCAAGCCGCTGTCGGGGCGCTCTGCCTATGAGGAAGCCCATATTCCCGGCGCCGTGTATCTGGACCTGGAGCAGGATTTGTCGGCTCCGGTCGGAGCGCATGGCGGGCGCCATCCGCTGCCGGAGCCGGAAGCGCTGCAGGCGGTGTTCCGCCGCGCGGGCATCGGCCCGGACTCCCGCGTCGTCGCGTACGACGACCAGGGCGGGGCGATGGCCTCGCGTCTGTGGTGGCTGCTGCGCTGGCTCGGCCATGACGCGGTCTATGTCATGGACGAAGGCTTCGGCGCCTGGCAAGCCGCAGGCTTTCCCGTGACGGCCGAGACGCGCATCGTCGTCCCGGGCGGCTTTGCCGCCAGGCCGCAGCCGCATCGGCTCGCGGACCTGGAGGAAGTGCGCGCCGCCTCGTCTGCGGCTGCGCCAGGGTGTTGGGCCGCCGGCGGCAGCGGCGGCCCTGCCGGGACGGATGCGGCCGGCGGGCACGCATCCGTGGAGGCGGTCCAACCGGGGAATCTGGCCCCGGTTGACCGCCTCGGCGTCGAGGCCTCCGTCGTAGACGGCCTCGAAGCGGCGTTCGGCTCGGTAGAGGAGCCGAACGAGGCAGCGGAAGGGGCGGGCGAAGCCGCCGCCCCGCTGCTGATCGACTCCCGCGACCCGATCCGGTACGCGGGCATCGAGGAGCCGCTTGACGCCAAGGCCGGGCATATTCCCGGCGCCGTCAACCGGTTCTGGAAGGGCGTTCAGGACGAGCAGGGCCGCTGGAAGTCCGGCGCCGCTCTGGAAGATGCGTTCGCCGGACTTCCGAAGGATCGCGAGATGATTGTCTATTGCGGCTCCGGCGTGACGGCTACGCCGAATGTGCTCGCACTGGAAGCGGCAGGCTTCACCAATGTGAAGCTGTATGCGGGCAGCTGGAGCGATTGGATTAGCTATGAGGGGAATCCGATTGCGACAGGGGAAGAGTAAGAACCGAGAGACCGCGTCGAACGCGGGTTTGGGGGCTGTGACAGGTTGTGAGCTAGTGACCTGTTGCAGCCCTCTTTGGGCTTTTCTGTCAACAGCTTGCAAACAAGAACCCGACGAAAGCAGTTGCAGGGACCTCGGAGCCAGCCACAGCAAGGTGGTCGGGTCAGGTGGTTGTTGAACGCTTGTCGGTTTCGCGTGCGTCCATCCACAAACAGTCCCGGCTTGTCCTTTCGTGCGGAGCAAGTGGACGACCGCCTATGGGAGCAATTCGCGTGGCTTTCCTTGGTGTTCCCGGTATCCCCCTGTTTGGCGGCATCGGCATCAAGAACGGGAAGGTTCGAGGGAGTGGACGTGGAAGAACCAAAGCCATTCCACCGCGCAAACCGTCACGACCGGGAGCCGTTCGGAGCAAGAGTCCTCCCGAAGTCCAGCAACGCCAGCAGCTGAGCAATCCAAGCGGACAATGTATGTAAGTACGATCTACAGAAAGTTTGCTACACTGTTGCGGGAAAAATTATAAAATCCCTTTACGGGAATATTCCTCATATGGTATATTTCGTTTATGGAAAAATTTAACGAAAGGAGTTGATCAGGGAGTGATGAACGAAGAGGTTACCGCCTTTATCGAGAACTTGGGAGAAACATGGCAAATTGAGCTTTCTAGGCGGCTGAGAGATATGGTTCACCAAACCATTCCATCGGTTGAAGAACGAATTCAATACAAAAAGCCCCATTTTCTGAAAAACGGCCACTATGCCGCAGTGATTTCACCTTCGAAGGATGCGATAGCCTTTATGATCATGAACACAGCTGGGATGGACTTTCCGAAGGGCTTCGAAGGACCGCCGGAACGCAAATGGATCAAAATTAAAGAAGGAGTTTCCCCAGACTACACCGTGCTTTCCTCGTTACTCGCTCAAGCCACTCAAGCGCTCTAATGAAGAGACAGCATTGGGTCGGAGAAAGATAATATGGAAACGGAGACGCTCGGTGCTTTAGCAGAGCCCACACGAATGCGGATTGTGGAGCTACTGCGCAACGGCCCACTTACCGTAGGGGAAATTACGAATAAGCTGCAAATCCGGCAGCCACAAGCATCAAAACACTTAAAAGTACTTAATGAAGCGAAGATCGTTGATGTGCATCCAGTTGCCAATCGTCGGTTTTACAAGCTTAGATCCCAACCCCTTCAGGAGATGGATACCTGGCTTAGCACGTTTCGCAGCTTGTGGGAAAATCAATTTGATCAGTTGGATGAGTATCTAACTAAACTCCAGAACCAAAGTAGCAGGGAGGAATAGAAATGGTAAACCATGAAGTGTTGTTAACTCGTGAATTTAACGCTCCACGCGAACTCGTGTTTAAGGTGTGGACGGAGGCGGAGCATTTTAGCAAATGGTGGGGTCCAAAGGGATTCACTCTCGAAATCAGCAAGATGGATGCCCGTCCGGGCGGAATTTTCCTCGGGTGCCAGAAATCGCCCGATGGAATGAGCATGTGGGGGAAATTCGTGTATCAAGAAGTGAGTGAGCCGGAAAAACTTGTTTTCATTCAATCGTTCAGTGATGAACAAGGGAATACAGTGCGGGCTCCATTTAACCCGAACTGGCCGCTTGAGATTATTAACATCCTGACCTTCGATGAAGTGGATGGAAGGACCACAGTAACATTCAGTGGCGGTCCAGTGAATGCATCGGAAGAGGAAATGGCAGCATTCGATGCTATGAAGCCAATGGTCAAGCAAGGGTTCGCCGGTACGTTCGAACAGTTGGACCAATACTTGGCCAGCCAGCAATAATGGAGAAAGCAACGTTCCGACTGCAGGGACGTTGCTTTTTGCTGTTTCCATGCCTCTTTTGGATACAGTAGTTTAGGAGAAACTTGTTTGCAAACATCCATTCAACAGCTTGCAAACAGTCCCCATCCGTCCAAACCCCAGCCCATCCACCCTTTGCCGAACCCCACTTTTTTGTTCCGGAATCCTGCGAACACAGGGGATCGTGGGGGATAAGAAGCTGGAGCGATTGGATTTCGTATATACAGCAAACCGAGCATGCGCTCGTATCCTCTGTATATGCTCAAAGAAGGCCGGGAAGCCCGCATCACGGTATGCAAACCCGGCCCGCCTTAAAAGTATTCGTCGGGCGTAATTCTGTTGCGGGTTCAGATGGTTCGGTTTCTTCTGGGCGTACTTCGGCCTCGATTTGAATCAGGTTCGCTCGTTCACGTACTTCTAAGGCAGACAGTGAAATAGGCCGTCCCAAGATGACAGGGACGGCCTTAAGTCGTTGCATTGATCTGACGGCCGATGTATACTGGCTTCATTATTGATCAATCACTATCGAAAGGGGGATCGAGGGATGGCTAAATCCGATGCAACGTCCGTTAATCGTAAAACGGAGATTATTTCTGCGGCGATCGAAGTATTCGCGGAAGTCGGCTATTACCGAGCTACGACGGCACAGGTGGCAGAACGGGCGAGTATTTCGCAGCCCTACGTATTTCGATTTTTCTCGACGAAGGAAAAGCTGTTGCTGGGCGCGTTGGAGGTCTCCTGGTACAGGGTGATCGAGTCGTTCCGTGAGGTGGTGGAGACGACATCGCCGGAATTGCTGGAGGCTACGCTTATTCAGGAATACGAGAATATTCAGGCGATGCACCGGAACGAGATGTTCTTGCAGATGCAGGCGCAGACCATTCGGGAGGAAGCGATCCAGGAGACGATGCGGGGCGGCTTTAAGGAAGTCCGCGATATGGTGCTGACGGCGTTCCGTGAAGCCGGTCTCGAGAAGCCCGAAGAGCGGACGATGCTGTTTCTCGCCCGGGGAGTGCTGTGCAATGTGGCCGTCGCGCTGCATATGCCCGAATTGATGAAGGGATGAAGGGGGAAGTTTTTCCCAAAAGTGTTATTGACCAATCACTAACCATTTGTTACAGTGGATATAAAGTTAGTGATTGATCAATCACAAAGCCGCGAAGTGAAATTCAGACGCTCCACTTGTGGCAATTTGATCGTCAGCTGCATAAGTACGCAATAATCAAAGCGAATTGGCAAGAGACCGGAAATTTTTTTGAAGAGTTGTAATTGATCAATCAATCACAAAAAATACGAAAGAGGTCGAGATGAGATGACGATAACGAAGGCAATGGTCATTGGAGCAACCGGCGGAACGGGAGCCGCGATTACGGAGGAACTGGTGAAGCGCGGGATCGACACGATTGCGTTCGGGCGTTCGCGTCAGAAATTAGAGCAATTCGCGAGTCGGCTAGGCAGCCCCGATCATCTGACGCTTGCCGTAGGGGACGCTATGCGACCCGACGATATCGTTTCTCAAGCAGGCGGAACAGACGTATGGTTTCATTGCGCGAATGTTCCGTACCACGAGATGACGAATAAGCTGATTCCGCTGGGCGAGTCGGTGATGGAGGCGGCGGACCGCATGGCTGTCCGGGTCGTCGCGATTGACGGTATATACCCATACGGCAGGAGACAATCCGACCCTGTAACCGAGGAGCATCCCAAAGAGCCGCATACTCGAAAAGGAAAAGTCCGCTTGGACTATGAACGGATGTTGTTCAGCAAGCGGTGGAACAAGGCCAAGGTTTTGATCGCCCGATTGCCGGATTATTATGGACCAACAGCCAACGAAGCCTCTTATTTGGGCTCGACTCTGGAGGCGATCGCGGCCGGCAAGATGTCGTTTTTCATCGGCAATATGCATATTCCTCGCGAATATGTCTATTTGCCGGATGCGGCGGCCATGATTGTCGAGCTGGCCGGCAGAGACTTCGCCTACGAACAGAATTGGCATATCCCGGGTGCCGGCTTAATCGCCGGGCGAGACATCGTGAAGATCGCGCATACGGCAAGCGGCAGCATCAAACCGGTCATTCCGTTGAAGAAGCTGGGTTTGTCTCTGCTCGGAATCGTCTTGCCCGTTATGAAGGAAGTGGTGGAGATGCTTTACTTAACCGAAGAGCCGCTGACGCTAAGCAGAGACAAGTACGAACGGTTCATCGGTCCAATCGTGGCAACGCCCTTCCAGGAAGGGATCGCCTCAACGATAAAAGCCTTGAATATGAAAAATTAAGACCACTACAGACTGAACCTGGCCGCCAGACGTTGAATAGCATCCGTCTTGATCAGTTTGTTAATGATAAGGAAACCAAGTGTACCCCCAAGAGTATTGGCTAGAATGTCGTTAATATCCGTACTTCTGCCGTTGCCAAGAGTAATCCGGATGATCAACTGCAGAATTTCAAACGAGAGGCTGAGGAGTAGAGCGAGTTTCGCCATTTTTGTTATGCTGCCGTATTTAGGATTCAACAAAGGCAGATAGATACCCAGTGGGATCAGCATGATGATATTCAGGATAAAGGTCTTTAAATCGACTGTTAATATAGGGATATAATTAATCGTTTTGTACCAAGGCGTCTGGTTCGCATATAATCCGATATTTACATCAATCGGAAAGAATACCAAATGGATAACAACGATTAGATAGATGCTGAACGTGAACAGCAAGGTGTATTGCAGAGGTGTAAACTTCCGTTTCTTAACTATAGCCAGTGCCAACAGAACGATCAGAAATACATCGGCAGCAGGACATACCAGGATTCAATGGTGAATTGGATAGACATATGCTTGGAATCTCCCTTCACTAGGCATAGATTATTGATATTAGAAACAAAGACAGACTACGAAGAATAACCTGGGCAGTCTGTCTTCTTATTTATTTGGCAGAAGGCAGCTCAATTCTTGTTTCCAATCCCTTGATATATTGATCCTCATGTACGCTCTCTGAAAAATCATCCTTGATTACAAAAGGCTTCAGAATCAAATATTTGGTCTCCCCGGGTGTTGAGGCATATCGGCTGTCAAAGTTCAGGCTGTTCGCTTCATACTCGCCATCCCCGCCCAGGGTGGCCAATTGGCGGCCTTGATCGTTGAATACGGCTACACCGATATGACGTAATCTGAGTTCATCTTTCATTTCCAATGTAATCATGTTGTTCAATGCAATTGAATAATTCACACGAGTCGTCAATGGGGTCAACTGCAGGTCGATGACGGAGAAAGTAAGCTCTTCATTGGGGACAACAGCATTCGGATGTACATTTTCTATATCTTCCGTGGTTTTATGGAAGGGAACATTCAGTTTAAATTCATGGTCAATTCCGTCCAAGATGACCGTTACATCGGCAATGAATGAGTCGGAAATGGAGCTGGTGCTGGATATATCGAGAACTTCTTCAAAGATTAGCATGTTCGGATGTTCTTCCCCGGCACCCATGTAGGATCCGCCCTTCAGGAACGAACCCGGATCTCCTTGCGATTTTCCGTCAACACTGAAATATACATTCTCAATTGCATTGCTGAGTTTCATTACCTTTTTTCCGTTATCATAGCGGCCATTCTTCAGATTAGGAGCCGTCACACTGACCAGAAAAGCGGCCCGGCTTCCGTCGAAGACCGTCTCTTTCACCTCAAGCTTAATGTCTTTATAGGAAACATTGCTGTTCACGGTTGAGGCAAGCCCAAGGTCACCGGCATTGCGGAGTCCGGTGTCGCCTTCAATAGAGCTGAAGATGCTTCCTATTAAAGGAATATTCTTGATCGAGCCCGCCATGACCGGAGACACGAAGCCGGAAGTGAAGAGTGCTGCTCCGAGGAAGACAGCTGCTGCAGTGACATAGGTTGATGCGCGCAGCCGCGAACGTGTGGGTCTGTTAGTACGCTGGGCAGGCAGCTCCGTGAGCGAAGCGTAAGTCTCATCCAGACGTGTGCGGACAAGCGGTGACATCTCCATATCTGTGTTGTTCACCTCTTTCTGTTTTTTCAGTTCCATCTGTAGTTTAAACGGATCCATAGTTCATCTTCCCTTCACGAAAGATTTTAAAATTTTTCAAAAGTGTATCGCGTGCTCTGGAAAGGCGCATCTTGACGGCACTCTCCGAGATGTCGAGGACACTGGCCACCTGCCGCAGCGGCAAGTCTTCAAAATAATGAAGAATGACAACGATACGCTGCTTCTCATCCAGTCGGTCCACGGCTTCTCTCAAATCAACTTTATCGTAGTCGTCGGAGTTTGAAGAAGACGCCAGAAGCTCTGAGCAAACTACGGTGCGGGAGCGGCCTGACAGAATCGTATTGCATTCATTGATCAGAATTCGGAGGATCCAGGTCTTAAAGAATTTGGGCTCACGAAGGGAATGTATCGATTTATAAGCCTTCAGGATGGTTTCCTGTAGGGCATCTGCGACATCTTCGTCTTTACCCACGATGGATTTGGCCATATGGTGTAAAGAGTTCTCCAAGTGCTTGACAAGGCTGATAAAAGCATTGCGGTCGCCCGCTGTCGCTTGAACCGCAAGTTGATTTAACTCCACATTCCACACTCCTTTTTTCTTATCTACAAGTTAGACTGCTCCCGTCGGTATAGGGTCACATTTATTTTTGTAATATAACTATCTTTTGAACTTATCTTGATTCTCCCTTTCTTCATACCCTAGTCTGGACGGCTTGGCCGTCACCAGCAGGACACGCACCAGCCTACCTCGGGCCAGTCGCTCCCATAGATGATCGGAAGAAGAGCCATAGGGGTAGAACGATCAGGGCAAATGACAAAGGGGCGGAGTGGGATCTCCATAGCCGGGAGCGCGTTACGCGAAACGTGTCTCGCAAAATAGACGACAGAGCAGGGGGACGCAACTCGCCCTGCTCTTTTTTTGTTATACAGTTGAAATGTATAGTTCGACTGTATATAATAATATAAAGTTCAACTGTACAGTTAGACTGTATATGGGAAGGGGGAGCGCTGCATGAAGCATCCGCTGCTGCCGCTGTCGGAAACGATGCATTATATCTTGCTCTCGCTCAAGGAGCCGCTTCATGGATACGCGATCATGCAAACGGTCGAGCAGATGAGCGCAGGGACTGTCATTCTGGCGGCCGGAACGCTGTACGGGGCCGTGGAGAACTTGAGCAAGCACGGCTGGATCGAGCCGGTGCCGGGCGAGACGGGCCGCCGGAAAGTATACAGGATCACGCAGGACGGAGAACGCATCCTGGAAATCGAGCGAAGAAGGGTAGAGCATCTGCTATCACTTTATGAAACGAGGGATCGCCATGAAAAAACGTAGATGGTTCATCAACCTGCTGAAAGAGGAGAAGTGGCTGAACGATCGGCTGGCCGAAGGATACTCCTGCCGGCGGATCGGCCCGCTCGGCGGGTACACCTTTGAGCCTTCCAGCCGCAGGATGGTTATCCGTCTCGATTATCAGGATCGTATGAGCGCGGGGAAGTACGAGGATTATAAGATGACCTACGCGGATTTCGGGTGGACCCTTCTGAAGGGCAGCCGATGGGGGAGCGTGCAATATTGGCAAAAGCCTGCGGACGGGCGCGACGAGATCTTTTCCGATGCCGGCTCGCTGGTTGCCTTCTATAAGCGCCTGACCCATTATGCGCTGACGACGGCATGTCTCTTCTTCATTTACATCTGTGCCGTGTTCAACGGCCACATTTTTAACGCTATGTTCAATATCAAAGCAAGCTATCTGACGGACGGCTTATGGGAGATGGAAGGAGCTTCCTTCTGGCGCGCCTTTCTATTCGAGACCCCATTCGCGATGCTTCGCTTCCTGCCGGCCTGGATCTTTGCGATCTGCTGCCTCATGTGCCTCTACAGCTATTATCAATACTATAAGCTGAAAAAGAAATACGCCTGACCGGCGGCTTATGCCCAAGGCAATATGCATTGTTCGGGCGACGCGTTCACGAACGCCTGAATGGAGGGCTGACGCAGCGCGCGGCCTTCCCGCCATCTCCACTCGCTGTACTGCACCTTGGCCGTCAGCTTCGGCATCACCCAGTAGGCGTCCTTGTAGCGCTCCGGCCGGTTGGCGAACGGGGAGCCCGGGGCCGCCATCGGCGCCAGCGCCTGCGTCAGGGCCCGCCATTCCGCTCTCGACAGCTTGCCGGTGCCGGTATGGCCGATGTACCATAGTCTGCCTTCGCTATCGTACTGCTCGAGCAGCACGGCATTCACGTATCTTCCGCTGAGCGTGTAGCCGCCGATCGCCGCCATGATGTCCCCGTAATTTTTCACCTTCCTCCATCGCGAATCCTTGCCGCCTACGGCATAGGTGCTGCGCAGATCCTTGCACACGATCCCCTCCATGTCCTGCTTCCGGATCGCCTCGAACAGGTCAATATAATTTCATTTGACCTAAATAAACAATTGGCTATATAGACTGAATTAAAGAATAGCATTTTGAAAAATCGGCCAGTCCTAGTTGGGGTAATAGAGGAAACAACAACCAGTTAGGACGTGATTTTATGGCAACAACCGACGAAAAGCATAGAGTTGAAAAGGCGCTTCGCGAGGCTTCCGACAAACGGATGTATGAGCGTTATTTGGCGGTGCTACACGGCCTTGAAGGCCGCACGATTAAGACATATCGAAGATGATCAAACGGATGGAGAAAACCACCGCCGGATACATTCATAGCTATGAGCGTGACGGAATTGGAGGTCTTGGGCTGGGCCATTCACCCGGCAAACCCCGCCGGCTTACGGATGAGCAAGAGAAGATCCTGGCGGGCACCATTGCAAACAAGCGGCCGGTCGACGTAGCATCGAAGCCAAGTATACATGGACCCTCAAGCTCCGAAAGCTATACGGAAAAAGGAATGTCCGTCCTGCTGCACCGGCTCGGATTCAGCCACACAAAGGCAACTTACACCATGGAACTGGCCGATCCTGCGGAGCAGGCAGCGTTCAAATCGGAGACCTTCCCAGCGCTAAAAAAAGCTGATGAACCAAGAAATCGACCATCTGCTGTTTGAAGACGAGTGCATGATTCGGACGTACCAGTCGCTGCAATATAACTGGTTCCCGATTGGGCAGCAACGAAAGGTTCCGACTTACGGACGCCAAGAAGGCGCGAAACTGTTTGGCGTGCTGGATTACGAGACCGGGCACGTGCTCTACCGTGACGGCGAGCGGTATGATGCCCCGGCTTTTATCCAGTTCCTCGATGCTGTTCTGAAGGCCTATCCTGAAGGCAAGATGGTGATGGTCCTGGATAACGGCCAGATTCATCATGCCGCACAGGTACAAGCCTATTTGCAAGAGCATAAACGGCTGCAATTCGTCTTTCTGCCGAAGTACTCGCCGGATCTCAACTTAGTTGAAGGGCTATGGAAATGGTTGAAAAGCGATGTCCTCCATAATGTGTTTTACAAGAAGTTTTACCACATCCGCATCAACGTCGCCCCCTTCATGAAACGCGTCAATGCCAGGCCCATGGAGGTCATCGATCGGCTGTGTATCCGCATGTAATTCAAAAGTTCAGTCTATATAGTTGTATTATTTTTGCGTGTATTTGGACCTTCAGGGAGTGTAATTTGACGTTTTTTGCCAAAAGAATCCAGTTCATTGGCGTACCTTGCAACGCGCATAATGGCGTTGGCCCAATTTGTAAAATTTACATGATTTAAGATACGTATTGCCAGCACCCGTCATTGACGCTCTCTATGGTTACGTCCTATAGTGAGGGTTACGTGGCGGAACCCAATAACTGATCCTTTTTTGTCTTCTCGGACAGGGACTTCTCCATAAATTCTGCTTGTCTGTTTGCGAAACCCGCCGCTTACTGCGGCCAAGATCCTGCCCAGATCAACATGCGGAAGGTTGTCGGTTCGATTGACGTTAAAACGAAGGATATTTCTAATTTTTATCATCAGTTCGCTGGTTCCCTTTGTGAGTATTTTTTTCATCTCGAACTATACGATCGATCATATCTTCGATAACAAAATAGACAGCGGCATTAAAAGCAACCTGAGGCAGGTCGAGCTTTCCTTGCAAAATACGATCAGCAACCTGAATCATGTCTCACAGCATCTGGCATACGGCCAATCGATCATCAAACAACTGGACAACGTATGGTACCAACCGATGGACGCCTATCAGCGCGTACAGACCCGAGACCAGTTGAAAAATGAACTGAACATGGTTACATTCACGAACCCAAGCATAGGATTATCCTTTTATTATATAAAGGACGGCGACAAAATCGAGTTCGAAAACTTCCCGGTAAAAAAGACTTTTTCACTGAAATCGTTACCATTGCTTGCCCAATATTACGGCATTACCTATTTCGGCCCGTATCAAAGCATGAATGAATATGACGACCAAATTGTGTTGTCTGCGCTGAGGAAGGTGGGCCTTCCGGATCGGGACGATGTCTATGTGTACACGGAATCGGGATTTTCCATGACGCAAGATATCCTCGACAGCAACGAATACGGCGGAAGCCTTTCTCACCTGATCTTGGACAGCACCGGCCGGATTGCCTACAGTGATAAACCGCGTATATTCGCTGCCGGAGACGCCTTTCCCGGGGTTGACAAGGATGCGGAGACAGGCCTGTTTAAGGGCTATCACTGGTTCAGGCAGACTTCCAATCAAGGCTGGAGTGTCGTGTCCGTTATTTCCGAGACGGATTATAACAAGGAAAAAAATCGATGGATTTTGCAAGTTTTCCTGGTTTCCCTGGTTTTTTTTAATTTGACGATATTGTTTGCCTGGCTGCTCTGGAAAATGGTATACAGGCCGCTGAATATTTTTCAGGCTGAGATCAGGTTGATGTCTCACAATCGTTCGCCGTCGCAGCGTGAGCTGACGAAAATTCCCGAATTCGATTATCTGTTAAGGAAGTTTTCGGAGATGAAAGACGAGATCTGGAACTTGTTTAACGAGATAGAGCGGAAGGAGAAAAAACGTCACGATCTCGAGGTGGAGAAGCTGCTCTATCAGATCAACCCCCATTTCTTGATGAACACGCTGGATACGGTAAACTGGCTCGCGATGATGAACGGACAAAAGGAGATCAGCCGGCTCGTCAAGTCGCTGAACAAGCTGCTGTTTTACAATTTGGGCAAGCTTGGGCAGGTATCAACGATCCGGGAAGAGATCGATGCGCTGAAGCAGTACCTGGTGCTGCAGCAAATCCGCTATGACTTCCAGTTTGACGTTCGAATCGAATTGGACGACAGCATCCTTGAGATGGCCGTGCCACGCTTTATCCTTCAGCCGCTGGTTGAAAATTCACTTTATCATGGGTTAAGCGATGACGGCTATATCCACGTCAGTGTGAAGCGGGGTAAGGACGTGATGATTACGATTGAGGACAATGGGGCGGGCATGTCACAGGAGACGATCAATGAGCTGCTGAGCAGCCGGACGGTCGCCCAGGAAAAGATTGGCATGGGGATCGGGATGAATTATGTGATGCGCATACTGGAGGCCCGGTATGACAATAAAGCAAAACTGGAGATCATGAGTGAGATCGGCAGGGGGACCCGAATCGTTCTTACCCTGCCTTTGATTGGAGAGGATATGTCATCATGATCAAAGTACTTTTGGTGGACGACGATAAGCTGGTCCGCAAAGGCTTGATTTCGCTTCTCCCCTGGCACAAGTTCGGAATGCATGTTGTGGGGGAAGCCGGCAATGGCGAGAAAGCATTGGAGTTCCTGGAATCGCAGCCGGTTGACTTGCTGATCACCGACCTGTCCATGCCTGTCATGTCTGGTATTGAATTGCTGCGGGTCGTCCGTAAAAAGTATCCGCGCATGCATACGGTTGTCTTAACGCTTCATCAGGATTTTGAGTATATTCAGGAGGCGCTCAGGCTTGGCGCGATTGATTATATTGCGAAGGTGCAGATGGATGAAGACCAGTACGAGGACATTCTCGGCCGAATCGCCGAACGGATCGGCGAGTCAAATCCGGCGCTCCCGGCCGCTTTGCAAAATGACAGCCTCGTGCCCTCCGTTAAACAGAGTTATGCGTTGCTGCACCTCGAACGCGAAATCGATCATGGATGGCTGAATCTGGCGCATGCTGATGTAACCCTTCTTGAGGGGGATGCGCGCAGTTGGATATGTGTGCCCGCGGCAGGCCGCGAGGATGAAGGATTTAAAGTCCTATCGGACATAGTGCGCCTGGAACCAAACGTCGTGCTGCTTATTTTGTCCGACTTCCAGGGAATGACCGTGAACGATATGAAGCGTTGGATAAGAGACTATTCGCAGAAAGTGCTTTTTTATGCGTATCATCCGGACCGGACGATCATAACGGTTTCCAGGGCCAATCTCCAGGAGGAGATTAGCGAAACGGATCATTTGGCAATGGAGAAAATAAAGGATCAATGGTTGATATCCACATGGATTCATAACGAAGAAGGGTTTCAAAGCCTTCTGGTTGAAACAAAATCGCTGCGGCTGCAGCAGAATCAGTTAATGGGCATGTTGTATTCGCTGGTCACGGAGTGGAAACGGATGTTTGTCCATACCCTGTCGGTAAACATTCCTGCTATCCCCGCGGTGCATTCGTGGTTTGCGGTCGAGCAGTGGTTAGGCGAAGTCCGCGGTTGCATCCGGCAATCAATGAAGCATCTGTCCTATTCACCCGAAATCGTCGAGTTCATCACGAAGGCAATCATGATCATCCAGGAGGAAATGGACAGGCAGGTTACAGCCGCCGAACTGGCGCAGCGGCTCAATCTAAGCCGAAGCTACTTCAGTCAATGCTTTAAGGATATCATCGGAAAAACGTTCAACGAGTACTGCCGTTCTGTCCGCATAGAAAAGGCCAAGGAGTATTTGTTGAATACAAACAAGCCCATTGTCTGGATTGCGGAACAAACCGGGTACACGGACGAGAAGTATTTCAGCCGGATTTTCCGTGAATTGGCCGGTGAGCTTCCGAGTGAATATCGCCAGAATCATCGAAGGTAGATAAATGGGGGCAAGACAGTGGGGGGAATGTTGGAAATTATAGTTGGAGATTGTTGAATGCCGCAATAAATTGCCTTCATTTCTCTACCTGGACACCCGCCCGCTTCCTATCTCGGAAAGCCCGAGTAAGCGATTAAACTAATCGTGTAACCAAACTTGATTGGGAAGAGGGGCACAGAATGAAAAAGAAGATTGCAATCGGATTTCTTGCAGCAACGATGCTGCTGGCAACGGCCTGCTCGAACGAGGCGAAGGATTCCAGTACGGCTGAGACGAATACGCCGAAGGCGTCGAACACAGAGTCGGCCGAGAAGACACCTACGGCGGATCCTTTTGGCAAATATGAGGAGCCGGTAACGATCGGGATTGCCTACAGTGTTGACCCGAGCTTCAAGTCTACCAAAGGCGAAACGCTGGAGAACAACGCCTGGAAAAAGGCATTGAAAGACGACCTGAATGTCGAGTATAAAATCAACTGGCAGACGTCCAAAGAGAACTTTGACCAGAAAATGAACTTGTCAATCGCCAGCAACGATCTGCCCGATGTGGCGGTGGTTAGCCAAACGCAGCTGACGCAAATGGTGAAAGCGGGGCAACTCGAGGATTTAACGGAACCGTTCAATCAATATGCGTCTCCCTCTGTAAAGAAAATCATTGAGAGCACGAATGGAATTGCGCTGAACCAGGTAACCTTCGACGGCAAAATGATGGCCGTGCCGAATGTATCCGCCGAGGACTTTAATTTCTTGTGGATCCGCAAAGACTGGCTGGATAAGCTTGGCTTGGAGGTTCCGAAAACCGTGGAGGATGTCGAGAAGGTGGCGAAAGCCTTCGTTGAACAGGATCCTGACGGCAACGGCAAGAAAGATACGATCGGGATTGCCTCCGGCACCACATTGTACAACGATTTCACGGGCGGCCCTGCGGGCTTTGACCTGACGCCCATCTTCAGCGCATTTAACGCATACCCTGGGTATGTGGTAAAAGGCGCGGATGGCCAGCCGGTATATGGTTCGACGCTGCCTGAAACGAAAACAGCACTCGCCAAGCTGCGCGACATGTATGCAAATGGCCTGCTCGACAAGGAAATCGGCATTCGCAAAGCGGCTGAAGAGACGGTTATCAGCGGCAAAGCGGGCATGTTCTTCCTGGGCTTCTACGGCGGTTACTGGCCGCTGCCGACGGCATGGGCAAACGATCCGACAGCCAACTGGCAGGCCTATGCGGTGCCGCTTGATGCACAAGGCAAATACAATGCAAAGGTGACGAACCCTTCGAGCGGCTTCCTCGTCGTGCGCAAAGGCTACGAGCATCCGGAAGCGCCGATCAAGGTCAACAACCTGTATCTTCGCGATGAATCAAAGAACGGTAACGACTTCATGCTGGCGCGCAACTTCTTCGCGCCGCTTGATGAAATCGGATTTGAATACAAAGCGCTGCAAGAAGTACTGGCCGGGACGAAGAAACCGGAAGATTATTCGGATCTGACGGAGTACAAGCTGTTAAAGAACTCTCTGGAAACGATCAAGAATGCCAAGAAAGAGCCTTACGACAAGCTGGATATCCAGTACTGGAACCAGAAGGATAAGGACTTTATGCGCGCCTATTCCGTCATGGTCGGCGCGAAAAACCACTTCGATCCTAACCTTAACAAAGTGGAAAGCTTGAGTTATATGCGTACCAAAACGATGGAAAAGCGCTGGACGAACTTGACCAAGCTGGAGAACCAGGCCTTCCTGAAAATTATTATGGGCTCCGCGCCGATCGACTCCTTCGACCAATTCGTCAAGGATTGGAATAAGCAAGGCGGCGAGCAAATCCTGAAGGAATTGTCCGAAACGATCAAATAATTCGCGCTCCAAGCAAAGAACCCTTTCGACCGAAAGGGTTCTTTGCCATTGTCGGAGACGGGGTAGATAAATGTGGAATGGACAGGGGTGCATATGTATCATCGTCCGGCTGCGGCCGATTCCCGGTTCGCGTGAATCGTGTAATTTTCCTTCATTTATCTACCCAAACGTCCTCCCCCCTTCTAACTCGGTTGGCGGCCTTCCTTGTATATACTGTACGAGTAGCAGAAAGATTGGGGGACAGCATCTTGAAGAACAAAGGCTTCGCCAAACATTACTATTTAATGTTACTGCCGGGATTTGTGTGGCTGATTATGTTCAGTATTATTCCAATGTTCGGGATACTGATCGCCTTTGAGGATTTTCAGCCTGTTGACGGGGTATTCGGCTCGGATTGGGTCGGACTTGAGAACTTTAACTACATGTTCGATCTTACCGACAGCAAGATTATTTTCATAAATACCATCCGTATCGCCGTTATGAAGATCATCGCCAATCTGATCATTCCGGTCATTTTCGCTCTCATGCTTAATGAACTGCGGGCGGCTATTTTCAAAAGATGGGTCCAGACACTCGTCTATCTGCCGCACTTTCTGTCCTGGGTTATTCTGAGCGGCATTATTATCAATATCCTTTCGTTCTCCGGCCCTGTGAACAACTTGCTAGCCGCATTCAATATCGAACCGGTCCTGTTTATGGGCAAACCCGAGCTGTTCCCGTATCTGGCGGTCGGCAGTGATGTGTGGAAGGAATTCGGCTTCAATACGATTGTTTATCTGGCAGCATTAACGGGCATCAATCCCTCCTTGTACGAGGCGGCGGCACTGGACGGAGCGAATCGCTGGAAGCGGCTTACAAACATTACACTTCCGAGCATTACGCCAACCGTCATGCTTCTTCTCATCCTGAGTCTGGGCAATGTACTGAATGCGGGATTCGACCAAATTTTTAACTTGTATAATCCGCTTGTCTATTCGACTGCCGACATCATCGACACTTGGGTTTACCGCGAAGGTCTTCTGAAGATGCAGTATGGATTGGCTACCGCCGTTGGATTGCTAAAATCCGTGGTTGGCTTCCTTTTGATCACTTGTTCCTACTATCTCGCCAACCGGTTTACAAACTACCGGATTTTCTAACGAAGGAGTACTGACATGGTTAGAGACACGACCGCGGCATCCAGAATTGTCGATAACATTCTGATTTTTGTGTTGTTTGTGATCACGCTTCTATGTATTCTTCCGATTTGGTACACGTTAATGATCTCGCTCAGCGACAAAGCCGCCGCAGCCGGCGGGACCGTCAGTCTCTGGCCGATCGGCTTCAATGTAGCGTCTTACCAAGAGATCATGAAGGACAACGCATTTTTGCATTCATTCTGGGTGTCCATCCAGCGTGTCTTACTGGGCGCCGCTCTCAGCGTTATCGTAACGGTGCTGATGGCCTATCCGCTGTCTAAGACCGCCCGGGATTTCCGCCTGCGGAATGTGCTGATGTGGTGTCTCGTGTTCACGATGCTGTTCAACGGAGGCTTGATTCCGATGTATCAGACCGTGAAGGCGTATGGCCTGATCGACAGCATCTGGGTATTGGTGCTGTCCGGCGGACTGCCCGTCTTTAACGTGATACTGGTCATTAACTTCTTCAGAAATTTGCCCAAGGAGCTGGAGGAATCCGCTTTTGTGGATGGCGCCGGTCCCTGGTATACGCTGTTCAAGATTTTTGTCCCGCTGTCCGTCCCCGTCTTGGCAACCGTTACGCTGTTCAGTATTGTTGGTCATTGGAACGAGTTTTTCAGCGGTTTGGTATTTATGACGAGGCCCGAAAACTATCCGCTGCAGACCTATATCCAGCAGATGGTCGTCCAGCTCGATCTATCGGAAATCAATAACGATCCCGAGGAATTGAAACGGCTGAGCGAATTGTCGAACCAGACTCTTAATGCCGCCAAAATCTTTATTGCCATGATTCCGATCCTCGCGGTATATCCGTTTCTGCAACGATTCTTTATCCATGGCATTACGCTGGGATCGGTTAAGGAGTAATAAAGTCTGGGATAATTGAATCAGAAACTCATGGACCTGCATTGGTTCCGTTGAGTCATATACTTCTTGGAGGGATGGACATGATTCGCGTTACGGTATGGAACGAGTACCTGCATGAGAAGATGCATAAGGAGGTTGCGGGCATTTATCCGGACGGCATCCATCAGGCGATTGCAAACGGCATTTCATCGGAATCGATTGCAGTGCGGACTGCAACGCTGGAGCAGCCGGAGCATGGGCTGAGTGAAGGCGCGCTCCACGAGACGGATGTGCTCATATGGTGGGGGCATATGGGCCACGACGAAGTTGATGATGCCGTGGTCGATCGCGTTTACCAGCGCGTCCTGGACGGCATGGGGCTCATTGTGCTGCATTCGGGTCACTTCTCAAAGATTTTCAAGAAGCTGATGGGCACGGGCTGCGATCTCAAATGGCGCGAAGCCGGGGAGAAAGAGCGGATCTGGACGGTGAACCCCGCCCACCCAATTGCAGCCGGTATTCCCGAAACGTTCGTCATTCCGCATGAGGAAATGTACGGGGAGCATTTCGATATTCCTGCCCCCGACGAACTAATCTTCGTCAGTTGGTTCGAAGGCGGCGAAGTGTTCCGTAGCGGATGCACGTTCCATAGAGGGCAGGGGAAAATCTTTTATTTCCGACCCGGTCACGAGACTTTCCCCACTTACTATCAGCCTGAAGTGCTGCAGGTGATCAATAACGCAGTGAAATGGGCCGCTCCGTCGCAGGCGGCCAAACCGGTCCGCGGATTGCACGCGCCGCTTGAGAACGAAGAGGTAAAGAAGAGCTTCGAAGTGGTTTTGAGGCAGTGGGAGGCTTTCCGGGCGGCGCAGCAAGAAACCAGGCAATAAGCCGCGAAGGGCGAGTCCATAAAAAACAAAAGGCTTCTCATGGGTTCGACGAACTCATAAGAAGCCTTTTGTCATGTTACGCACGCGCGTGAGTTTGAACAAATCGGGCAACGGTTTCGGCATAAAACTCAGGCTGCTCGTATCGTGGCATATGGCCGCTGTATTCGAAAATCTGAAGTCGGCCGTTCGGTATGCAGTTCAAAAAAGCGTCGACATGCCTGTCGCATGTGACGTGATCATGCTTTCCCTTAAGCAGCAAGGCCGGGCATTTTATGGAAGAGAGAAGCGGCAAGATGGACCGTCCGATTTCATCCTCCGCATGAAGCTTGCTCTGAAATTGTTGCTGTTTGCCCCAATTGCTTTGAGGAAACGGCGACTCTGCAATCACCCGGTCGAAAAACAGCTTATCCGGTCCGTAAGTATAAAGATTCTCACGCTGATCTCCCAGACCGCTTAGCGCGTAGCCGAAGCAAGCCTGCATGATTTGGGCAGGCGTGCCGTACTCCTTGTCCGCCGCATTCCGGCACGCAGCCGCACGTTCCGGTTGTCCCAGCTTCTCATATTCCTTCGCGGCGCCCCTCATTAACGAACGGGCCGACAGAGCGTAATCAAACGTCGGAGACTCAAAGATTACGGTCTCGATCGACTGCGGATATAAGGTCGCATAATATAATGCGAGATAGCCACCAAAGGAGTGGCCGAGGACGGACCATTTCGGAATGTCGAGCTCGGAACGGAGCGCTTCACAGTCCTCCGCCAAATCATGCAGGGACAAGGCTTCTTCTTCGAACAGCGAATCCGAACGAAGACACCCCCGCTGATCGAATGTGATCAGGTAGACGGAGCCGGAAAGGCGGTGCGCCTGGAACAACTCAAAGTCGTACGCGCCTATTCCGGGACCTCCATGCAAGTACAGCAAAGCCGGTGATTTCGGATCCCCTGAACAGGTGACATATATATTTTTGCCGCGAATGTTTAAAAGACCTTCCGTTTTCATTTTCGACCACGCTCCTCGTCCATATAGTAGAACAGACAAGCGTGGCTGGCTTGATGCCGGGGCCGGATTTTGGGCTCCTCCTGCAGACGGATGCCGCAGACGGCTGAAGAGCTGTCAGGCTTGATTGAGTGATTCAAGTTGTAAGAATCAGGGGAACAGGACAGGGGTCAACGTTTCAAGCCGGATATCCGGAACGGATAAGCTCCATCCATATCGGATTAGGAGGTGAGGATAATCTGGTGGAGAGGCGGAACGGGCAAACACCCAAATCCCGGGAAATAGCGTGGTTAGTGGCACAAACAAACCAATTACAAAAAATACGTCATACGATCATAGGAAGGAGTTCTTCTCTAATATGCGTACCAGTCACCCTGACGGGGTCTAATATTTTTTCTGTGTCGGAGGAGCTGGCGAAACCGAAGTGGAATCAATTCGGCCATAGACCAAGATATATCGATAATCCCTGGAATAAAGAAAAGCCGCTGCTCCTCCGCTCATCGTGCCGCATGTACGATAAGAGAGAACATGGAGAGATGTGCTGAAGTTGTCGAAACGGACGGAAAAGCAGCGGTTTGAAAATTCGGGAATCCATCAAACAAGTCTAATCTGCGGGAACTTTCATGTGAAGGCTTTCTTAAATAATGTCGAGCTGAACCTTTCCAGTCGGTTTGGGGAACGCCTCATCTAACATCCCCAAGTCTTCCTCGGTAAGCTTAATACGTTCCGCCTCCGCATTCTCTTCCACATGCGCTGCTGTCGACGCCTTAGGAATGGCAATCACGTCACCGCTTCTAATGCACCAAGCCAAGAGAATCTGAAGCGGCTTCACGCCATGTCGATCGGCAATCTCCTTAACCACTGGATGCTCAACCAACCCTCTTCGTAATGTGCCCGCCTGGGCGAGCGGACTGTAGGCCATCATCGGGATTTTTCGCTCTCTCAACCAAGGAAGCAGGTCGTATTCTACGCCGCGGGAACCGAGATGATACAGCACCTGATCGACCATGCAATGCGTCCCTCGCGCCGCGTCGAACAGTTCCTTCATATCTTCCGTGTCCAGGTTCGAGACGCCCCATCGCAAAATTTTCCCCGCTTCGACCAACTGCTCCATCGCTTCTACCGTTTCGCTTAGAGGAATGCTTCCTCTCCAGTGAAGAAGATAAAGGTCGAGGCGGTCCGTCTTTAACCGCTTCAAGCTTTGTTCGCAGCTGCCGGCGATGCGATTCAGTCCCGCGTTGTGCGGGTACACTTTGGATACCAGAAACACTTGATCTCGTATCCCTTCGATCGCTTCTCCAACCAAGGACTCGGATCTGCCGTCGCCATACATTTCAGCCGAATCGATCAGGTTCAATCCAAGCTCCACACCGCGTCTTAACGTGCGAAGCTCTTCATTTTTTTTGGACGGATCATCCCCCATATACCACGTACCTTGACCGATTCTGGGCAAAGACGTCCCATCAGGAAGGGTTGCCATGCGCCCACCCCCTTATTTTTTACAATATTTTTCCCGCTGCGTCCCGTCCTATTCTCCATAGAGAATATGTTGGGCGATGTTTTTGCATTGGTCTCCCACACGTTCTAAGTTGCTAAGTATATCCAAGTAAATGGCACCTGAAGTAATGGGCATAATTTTGGTTCAATCGGTTAATATGCGCCTTACGGAACGTATTTTCCATTCGGGCTCTGTTTTAATGCAGACCTAACAAAGAAAGATGGAGGAATCCCTCATGGATCCTCCATCCTTCATCTTTCCTTGTTGAATTAATATGCCGCTGCTTGCCGCGCGGCTGCGCCTGAGCTAGAGACCGTAGATGCGGCTGTACTTCTCTTCCAGGTAGTCCACCAGATAGTCGGCCTTCAGATCTTCGCCTGTGACCTGGCGGATAAGCTGCTCCGGCGTATAGAGCTTGCCGTGACGATGAATCTTATCCTTCAGCCATTCCTGGATGCCTTCGAAGCGGCCGGCTTCGATGTCGGCATAGAAGTCGGGCTTCTCGCGCAGAATCGTATTCAGCAGCTGGGCTGCGTACAAGTTCCCGAGGGAGTAGGAAGGGAAGTAGCCGAAGCCGCCAAAGGACCAGTGGACATCCTGCAGGACGCCTTCCGTATCGTTGGCAGGCGTAATGCCGAGGTATTCCTGCATCTTCTCGTTCCAGATCGCCGGCAGCTCCGCCACCTCGATGTCTCCGTTGATCAGCGCCTTCTCGATCTCATACCGGATCATGATATGAAGGTTGTACGTCAGCTCATCCGCTTCCACTCGGATCATCGTAGGCTGCACGCTGTTGATCGCCCGGTAGAAGTCATGCTGGCTTACGTCTTCCAGCTGCTTCGGGAAGTGTTCCTGGAGCTTGGGATAGAAATATGTCCAGAACGACTCGCTGCGGCCGATCATATTTTCCAGGAAGCGGGACTGCGACTCGTGGATGCCGAAGGATGCTCCGCTGGACAGAGCGGTTTCTTTGAAGCGCGGATCGATGTTCTGCTCATAAATGCCATGTCCTGCCTCGTGAATCGTCCCGAATACCGCAGAACGCACATTATTCTTGAGATATCGGGTCGTAATTCGGACATCCCCGGTGTTTATGGACAGGGCGAACGGATGAACCGTCTCGTCCAGCCGTCCCGCGTTCATATCGAAGCCGAGGATCGGAAGGAAGTAGTGATTGAATTTTTTCTGCTGATCAACCTCGAATGCTTGCTCGAAGACGGCTGTCGAAGGCTTGTTGCCGGAGCTGTTGATCCTCTCCAGCAAGCCCACGCTGCTCTCTCTCAGCTTGGCGAACAACGGATCCAGTACCGCCACGCTTAAACCCGGCTCGAATTCATGCAGGAGAGCGTCATAAGGATGCTGATCATAGCCGAAAATTTCAGCCATTTTGCGGTTATAGTCAACGATCTTCTCCAAATAAGGCTGGAAGAGGGAGAAGTCGCTCGTCTCTCTGGCTTCTTCCCAGGCATCGTTGGCTTTGGAGGTGAGGACGACATAATCGCGGTACATCTCTTCGGGGATTTTCTTGAAGCGCTCATATTCCTCGGTGCGATCCCGAATCTGCGCCTGCGTGATTTCGTCCAGTTCAGCCTTTACCTCAGGAGCAGACAGGATTCGGAGCAGAGAGCCCATCTCTTCCGATACGGATAATTTGAACTGTTCCGTTCTGAACGTCCCGATTGCTTTGGCGAACAAGTCTCTCCCTTTCTTGGGAGCGGTCACCTTCTGATCCCATCCGACCAGACTCGAAATCATGCCTAGATGAGCGATCTTCTCTTCCAATGCTTTATACTGGTCGACAGCTGTCCGAATGTTTGGATCGAGGGATTTCAGTTCCATGCAAAAGCCTCCCATTAGAAACGATTGTTGTTGCCCTCACAAAAAAGACTGGTCAGTCTATTTTATTTAATCACTTTTTTTTCCTGTCATCAAGTGAATTTATGAACAGAAATATCCAGGAGATTTCCGCGGCAGCGGAAGAGGTGCCGGCGAACTCCATCCACCAAGGATCGCCGGCGAACTTTCCGCAGCTGGCGCGAAAATGAGCGAGACGGTGCCGGGCATGAGCTTCCCAGTTTTCTTGAAGCAATTGCCTTACATAAGGCGAAGTAAACGTCCGCCATACCGTATTTCATTCGCGCGCCGACATCTTCTCGCAATTCCCGTAAATGAGGCTTGCAGCCCTGTTCCATGCCACCATATTCAGCCGTTGATCCGTAATACAGGCCGGACTTGTTCCCTGCAGTGAAGGCTGGTAGAGGCATTTTATCGAAAAAGCAACTAAACGCTTGCGGTGAATGGGAAACTTCCGAATGCATGAATCGGGATCATTCCAAAATGCGGAGAAGGTCTCTCCG
This sequence comes from Paenibacillus sp. SJS-P3, assembly GCF_056711585.1. NCBI lineage: Bacteria > Bacillati > Bacillota > Bacilli > Caryophanales > Paenibacillaceae > Paenibacillus > Paenibacillus sp. SJS-P3. The sequence goes on from NZ_CM160043.1 coordinate 174,686, forward strand.
GAATCCGGCTCCAGCATCAAGAACCCGCGTCCGGCGCGGGTTCTTGATGTCTGCGGTTCCTCGTTAATCAATCGTCGCCACTTTCCACTCGCCTTGTTTATTCTTGAGCAGCGAGATGAGGCCGCTGCCCATCGTCAGGTAACCGTTGGAGTGAATGGCCTGATAAGTGAAGGCGTAATCGATCCTCTTTGTATCCGCGGGCTGCCCTTCGTAGGATAGGAAGTCGAAGCGGTATTGAATATCGGCGTACAAAAGAAAATCGAAGGCTTCCGCCGTCTGCGGAGAATAAAGGGAGGAGCTGAAAAGCTTCCGGTCTCCCGTTGCCCAGCCGTTCAGGCAATCCATGACGGCATCTGTCATCTGCTCGGTTCCCTTGCCGCTCAGCTTGGGGCGTGTGACGTATACACCGGGCTTGGGCAGCTTTTTCTTCTCCAGAAATTGAGCGTTCTCAAGCATCTTCGTGAATATCGGGAGCATCCGCTCCCGATATTCTATCGCCGTCCGAATCTCTGCGGTATAAGGCTTGCCATGCGCCGTGAAGGCAAAATAATCGACGGACGTTTCCCGGTCGCGGACCGTTCCCTTATATTCCTTGTACTTGATCCATAACGGATCCTGTTCGGAGGTCTTTAAGGCCATGGAACCAGAGCGAAAGAGCAGATGGTTCCGATGATACGAGGTTCCCCACGCCTTTCCCTTTCCTTCCTCGAACTCCTCAAGCGCAACCGGAACGAACACGGCAATCGGAGTGAGGGAATCGCTGAGCAGCTTGGTCTGCGTTTCCTGCCCGTCCACCATGAAGCTTCGGCCCGAACCGTCATAATCAGGCATGATTCCATCCGGGAACAGCGACTCGGAGGCGGCAGGCGCATCTGGAGAAGGGCCTGGTGCAGTTGGTCGGGGAGATGCTGCTCCTGCAGGCGGCGAGGCCGCAAGCTGCACCGTGGATTCCGAAGCGGGCTGGCGGCTGCGCGGCGCTTCTTGATCGGCACCGCAGCCTGCGGCGAGCACTAGCGTCAGGAGCGAAGCTGCGGCGTAGTTGACGTTCCGATTCATCCTAGGATCACCTCATCCATCAGACGTCGGGAATTTGAAAATGGTTACTGTTTTCCAGAGAGAGTTTGCTGCTTCCCCTGCACGGAATGATCATGGCTGGAATCTCCATTCCCGCACCACTTCGCGCTCATCCCGGCTCACCTCTGCAAAGCCGAGAGAAGCATAAAGGCCGGATGCCCGCATGTTGTCGGGCCGATGACCGAGCTTGATCGTGCCGCCCAATTGCTTCTCCTCGATATATCGCATGAGCTCTTTCATTCCGGAGCGTCCAAGCCCTCTTCCTTGGAACTTGCGATCCAGCATAAAAGCCATGATCCAGCAGCTTCCGTCAGAGGGATCGATAGCGTACACCGCGAATCCCGCGAGTTGTTCATCCGTGTACATCGCGAGAGGAGTGAACCCGCAATAGGCGGACTCAGCGAGCCAATAGACCGCAGGTACAGGAAATACGTCCTTCTGCTCGTCCGTGACTTCAAGCTGGGTGCAAGCGTACCAGTTATTTGGATCGATGGGTCGCAGTTCTACTGTCGGCCTCAAGCGGTACCGCAGCCGATCGCACGCCTTCAAGAGCTTGATCCGAAGCTGAAGAGCCCACTCGGGCGAGCGATGGATATCCATATTCTCCACGCTGCGGAGGAGACGTGCGAACGCATACAGGTCTGCAAACCTTTGAAAAAGAGGGAACGTCTGCACACAGCGTTCATCCAACGGTTTAATGGACCGATACCCGATTAGAAAATGCTCGATTTTCCGCTGGGCGCCGGCATCCTCTTGCTCCGCCAGATCGCTCAGGGCCGATGCTGCATCCATCCCGTACCAGTGGATCATGGCATCGTCAAAATCGATGACGGAAAAGCGGGATTCCTCTTCGTCATAAAAAATATTGTCCGTTTCGAAGTCATAATGAATCAAGCCCATATGTCTCTCTTCAGTCGGAAGCTTGGAGAGCTGTTCACGGATGCGTTCTAGCTCGTGCCGGGCCATTTCCTCCGAGGGATGCCGCTGCAATACGGAGGCGATGAAGTTTAGGGCGTCCATCCAGCTTTGTCGGGATTTCGACACGGCCGAATAAGACTCGGATAAAAGATGCAGCGAAGCAAGCGACCTTCCCCACTCTTCGGCATGCCGATCCGTCATGAGATCTAGCGGAATATGGTTTCCCTTGGCTTGTTCAAATACAACGCCGAAGTACGATCCATCTGCCGTCCGGATCGTTTCGATCCAGTTGCCGTATCGGGATAGGACAGGAGCGGCAGCCGGATAGCCGGACGATATCAGATACAGGATGAAATCAAGCTCTGCCCGAATATTCTCGAGACTGTTGTCCTCTTCATGGATATACCGTAGAAATTGCCGAACGCCGTTTCTTTCAGACAAGTAGACAAAATTGCTGCTTGCTCTCCAAAACGTCAGCGTGTTGGCATCATGCTCCCAGCATGAAATCAGTTGTTTGGCCGAGGAATCGTTTTCCGTTCCCCGTACCATGTTTTTTAGCGACATCATTTCCGGTTGCCTCCCATGGCCTAATGAGAGGTGTAAGGGTTACAAATAGCGACCTCTCACAGGTTCATTTGTATGTTCGTTCGTCTTCAACCACCATCACTCCTCAATCGTAGTAGGGATTTAATGTTTAGGTTTGGAGCGGATTAAATCTTTCCCTCGTAAAATATGGTTGAATATATTCCCAGTAGGATCAAGGGGTAATTTAGACTAAAGAGTTTTATACGAAGAGAGCCGGGGGCGGCTGTTTGCCGAGTGAATTCCGAGGGCACGAGCAGCATGGCCGGCAGATCGCCGCTGTCGATGCGGGGAGCGCCTATATCGCCTATTTGCTTGAAGATGGAATAATCGTACATGGTCGAAAAGAGCGAGAAGCAAGTGCCCAAGCCGGCCAATACAGAATCGATTCAAGACGAAATAAAATGATGCTGAAATCCGATCGTCTTGCTGCTATCGGTCAGGATGGCGGCGAAAAGAGCCACGAGGACAGCGTATCCTGCCGCGTACAGCATCGTTAAGTCCGAGCGCCCTCGGGATGTAGAGAGCCGAGGTTCCCTCCGGGAGATGGCCGAAGCCGGATAGAAGCGAGGCTTCAATCGTGCTTACGACCGGAAAGACCGAAAAGGACACCCTGCGAGGTGTCCCTTAGCGCTTTCATGCTGAATCTGGAGCCTGAAGCCCGGGCAGCGGGCCTACTCTCCCGCGAATCGCTCGAACGTTCTCTGGAAAATCTGAATCGACTGCTCCACCGTCAGATTGCCCATCGGGTTGAAGCGGTTCTGGCCGACGCCCTGCATCAGGCCGAGACCGACGGAGCGGTATACGTCCGCCTTCGCCCACGAGGCGATCGCCTCGTCATCTGCGAACGCGCCGGTTGGAGCGGCGGATCCCGGCGGCTTTCCGGCAACGCTTGCCAGCTTGCTCTCCAGCCGGGTCAGCAGGGCCGCGGCCTCCTGGCGGGTAATCTTCGCCAAGGGAGCGAACTCGGTCGGGGAGACGCCGCTGATCAGTCCGGCAGACACCGCCTTGGAGACGTTGGAGTCGCTCGTATCCTGAAACGGCTTCCGGTCTGCCGGAAGGCTGCTTCCCGTGGTGTTTTCATAAACCCCGACGAGCATGCGCACGAAATCTATGCGGCGGATCGGCGTCTGGTACTGCGTGTCCAGGGAATAGGGGATGAGACCGGCGCCCTTCGCCTTCGCATAGGCTTCCTTCGCCCAGCCGCTCGGGGTGTCGCCCGGCGCTGCCGGCCGCACGGTGACGTAGAGCGAGTTCTCCTGTCCCAAATAGTTGCTGTAGCGGATATAAGCAGCGCCCGCCTTCAAGCCGCGCAAGACGCCGGAGGAATCCACCGACGCGACGGACGGCTCGCTCGATTCCAGCTGTCCCGCCATTCCGCCTGCCACAGCGCCTTCCCCCGTTGAATAGAGGCGCAGCGGGACGCTCTCGCCCGGTGCAAGCGCGACCGCATCGCTGCCGAACCGTTTCATTTCCGTCATCCGGAAGAAGACGGTATCATATTCGATCGACGTTTCCGGACTGGCTTTGGAGCGGAGGCCGTCTATGCGCACGTGGAAGCGGTCGTCCTCTTTGAAGTCCGATATTCCGTCCGGACGGAAGATAATGCAGACCGGAATGCCGCCGTAACCGCCTTTGTCGACACGGAAGTATTCGCCGGACTTGTCCGTATCCGACTTGTCCAGCGTCCATTTCCGGCCGTCTTCTTGCCGGGTCACCGTTACGGTGATGGAGTCCGTGTCGTTTTTGTCGTACCGGTCCGTGTTCAGCGATACCGACCAGGCGTCCGAGGGCGAGAAGGCTTCGGACGGGAAATAACCTGCTGCCGGCCAGCCGATGAAATCATAATCGACGCTGCCAGCGGTCCTTCCTTTGTCAAAAACGTACATGGAGGAGTACGGCGACCCGTAACCGCCCGTCTCGACTGCCCGGACATAGCCGAACATCGTCCGGGTCATCGCCGGATTCAGGATCCATCTGCGGTGGCCGACCCGGTCGATATTGCTTGGATCGCTGTCCGACATGTAGCCGAGGACGCTGCTGTACAGCGTCGGGCTGCCCATATAGAGGTTGCTGCTGCTTGCTCCTGCATAACCCAGCTTGTACGGTCCCTCCTCCATCCCGGCCGGCTTGGCCGGAGAGTGGCTGAGCTGATCGTTCAGGGCGTTGATCAGCGATGCGCTCTGCTGCTGCCGATGCAGGGTCCAGTCCGGCTGCACGTCATCGGGGACTCCGGCCAAATAACGGACGAAATTCGTCGCCCGCACTCCGTCTTCGATATACTCGGCTTTTAATTTGCCTTCCTGGAAAGGAGCTGTCAGACTCGGCAATTGCTCGTAAATGTCGTTCCCGCTCATATAGGCAAAGGACCGCTTCATGGGCAGGTAGCTCTGCATCCATTTCTCGACGATCTCTTCCTTCGTTCTCGCGGCGGTTGTCTTCCCTATGCTGTCTGCGGCTTCGGCTGTCTGCGGCCATACGGCCAGCATGCCTGCGGCCAGGGCGCATGCGCAGAAGGCGGCCGTCGTCCTCGGCATCCATTCGCGAGGTTTCCAAGCGGTTTGATTGCGGTTCATTCGTTCCCACCCTCTTCACTCTATTCATCTGATGCCTTCTTCTCGTTATCGGCGGTAACGGGAAAAATCGGTAGGCCGCAAGACGAGTGGAGGACGAAATGGAGGAAGAAGCCGATAGCCTGCAAATGAGAGCGGGCTGTCGGCTTCAAAAGAGGGCATGAATGCCGGTTGTTGCTGGCACAGGGAGAGACAGGAAAGATGCAGGAAGGATGCAGGAAGGATGCAGGAAAGATGCAGGAAAGATGCAGGAAAGATGCAGGCTCTCTTCAGGCCCTCTTCGGCCCTCTTCAGGCCCTCTTCAGGCCCTCTTCAGGCCCTCTTCAGGCTACCTCTTGACCGCCAAGCAATAGTTCACATGATCGAAGGCCGTAATCGGGTGCTCGGGCTGGCTCTCATTATAGGCGTGAAACAGCTGCTCGGTAATTTCCTCCGGATTCAGATGCTGATCAATCCGCAAACCCATCTCTTCGAGCATCCGCTCCAGCTCGGAGCAGGAGTAGCCTGCCTGCATCGGCTCGCCCGCACGCGCGGTCATCATGAGCTGCTTCTGCACCCGCTCGCCTGCCTGAGGAGTGAATGTCTGCTCATCAGGATAATCGAAGACGATGCCGCTGCCGGCCGGAAGCAGGGAAACGATGCCGGACAACAGCTGCCGGAAATCGTCTTTGGCGAGGTAATAGCTGATGCCCAGCAGGCTGCAGAAGCTGAGCCGATCGGGATTGAACCCGGCGCAGGCCAGCACATGTCTCTGCCAATCCGGCTCGCGGAGGTCGACGGCGATGTGATGAAGATTGGGAGGCCGGTCCATATGCAGGGCGGACACGCGTGCATGCTTGTCGGCGGCCGTAACGGGATGGTCGAGCTCGAAGATCTCGAGCTTGGAGGCCCATTCCGGCTGGCGATAGGCGAACGTATCGTAGCCTGCGGCGAAGATGAGGTACTGCCTGGCTCCAAGCGCGGCGGCCGCAGCCAGTGCCCGCTCGGCAAATGCCGCCCGGCCGAGCGGAGTGGGTGAAAGCTGATGGTCGACAACCTTGCGGAGGGCTTGCTCCTGCGTCCCTGAGAACCCGGGCTGGAAGAACGCGATCGCCTGCGACATGTTGCTGGAGATTCCGTCGTATTCTTCATCGGTCAGCAGCTGCCTGGCGATCCGGTCGTCGAAGATTTTGACCGGATTGTGCTCGGCGTGGTAGGCGCGCGAGAACGCGCTGACAAGTGCGGTCAAGCTTTTTGATTCCATGATCATCACCTCTATTCCGTTGTATCATCGGGACGTGGCGAAAAACAACACTTGACTTTATTGTATTTTTATGGTATAATTTATCAAATATTTTTACATAGTTCACTATTCTGTCATATTTGAGGCGATTTTATTGTTCAGTCATACACGAATCTCCGCTGCGACCAATAGCTGAAGAGGAACAGGGAGGCTTCCGTCATCAGCTTGGCCGCGACGAGCGGGATGCCGATGCTGGCATGGAAGAAGAGCATCAAGCCGTAGTTCAGCAAGACGATCACGATGACGAGCGAGAAGTACCGGGGCAGCGATTTTGTGATCGCGGCCTCTTTGCCATGGGGGAAAACCATGCGGCGATTCATCGTGTAATTGAAGATGGAGCTGCATATCCGCGCTCCGATGACCGACAGGAGCAAGCTGGACGTCAGCCATTGAAGCAGGAGCAGCAGCGAGAAGTCCAGGATCGCGGCGAACCCGGAGGACGCGCAGAACTTCAGGAATGGAAAATAGATCCGGGCGGAATCGGCGAGCGGACGAAAGTGGGAGGACTTGTTGTCTTCCAGATAGACCGTGTCGATCGGCACCTCGACCAGGCCATAACCGGCTTGGGGAGCATCAAGCAGCATGTTCATCTCGTATTCGAAGCGCTCGCCCGGCACTTCGCACAGCCAGTCCAGCATGTCGGAGGAATACCCGCGCAGGCCGGTCTGCGTATCCTGGACAGGCCTTCCTGTCGCGAGGGCATAAACCATTCGCGTCGCCGAATTTCCGAAGCGGCTCCGCATGGGAACCTTGCCGGTGAATTGCCGGCTGCCGAGCACGATATGGCGGCGATGCTCGCGGACGGCTTCCGTAATCCGTACAATATCTCCAGGCAGATGCTGCCCGTCGCTGTCGGCGCAGACGACGCCCTCGCCGCCGCCCTGCCGCCGCACATAGTCGAAGCCGGTCTTGAGCGCGCTGCCTTTGCCTTCGTTCGACCGATGCGTCAGCACGGTGCAGCCCGTTTTCTCCAAGGAATCGAAGATCGTCCGGTATTGCTCGCCGCTGCCGTCGTCCACGACCAGGATCGGGTCGGAACTGACTGCCTTCAGGCTGCCGACAAGGGCGAGAAGGCGCTCGTCAGGCTCGTATGAGGGAATAAGGATGGTCATATCGGTTGCCTCCTTGTCAGGACTGGGGAACATAGATAATGTCGCTCACGCCTCGCTCGTTGCCCTTGCCGAGAGGATTGTTCACGACCCGGCCCATGAAGTACATCGTGGACGATCCGCCTCCGTCGAGATTGTAGGCTTCGGTGGCGCCGAGCTTCTTGAACAAGTCCGCGAACTCGGTGAGAGTCATGCCGCGGCTGTAGCCGCTGCTCCTTCCGTCGACCACGACAAACACCAGATGGTTGGGAGCGATCATCCCGATTCCGGTCCGCGGATTGGAGTCTTGAATGGAACGGTTGCCGAAGTTGCTGTCGATGCGCACGCTGCTGAAGTCGCCTGCGACCTCGCCGTCCTTCACGAGAACCGGCCCGAAGGAGAACGTGTTCGTCGCTCCCTCGGCAAGCAGGTCGGCCGAGGAGGTCTGCTCCTCGTCATAGGTCTGCAGGGTGCCGTTGCCGAGCAGGGCCAGGCCGTCGCGCGCCGGCTCGTCCCGGTACAAGGTGCCGTTGCGGATGATCACTCCATCGCTGCGGAAGCCGTAATAGTCGCCGTTGATCGCCAGCACGGCGTTGTTCGCCGCGGCGATCGCCGACGTGTTTTCGGTAATGTTCGTGCCGAAGGTGTTTTTGGCCAGGGCGGTCAACACGTTCGGGGTGTCGGCAAATTTCACGTCCGCCACGAAGTAAGTGACGGCATCGGAACCGGAGCCGGTCTGGACTTTCTTGATGCTTATCGTCCGGTTCGCATCGGAGTAGTTCCAGTCATCCGACTGGACTTGCGCCGTGGAAGAAGCGGCCGTCGTCTGCCCGACGGCGGTGCTGTTCGGGGCGACGACGACTTCGGCATGCTCGATCAGATAGCGGTCTGCCAGACGGTACAGGATGGTGGAGAGGATGAGGAGGGACATCGCGATGATAGCAATGATTTTGGTTTTTTTGCGCCGGTGGAACATGGCCGATCACTCCTTCAAGAGGTTGTTGCCGTTATCTTAGATCCGCTACCTGTAATGAAACTTAAATGGGAGGACGCCAATCAGGCCAGCCGCAGAAAATGCATTTACAATCTTGCCTGATTTCAGTATCATCAAAAGTAAATTCCGACTGTGCGTGACTGGCGGAGCATGGGTCCAACCATGAGGGAGCGCACGGATACAGCAGCCGTACGCCTGGGCAGAGGTAAGGGGGATACCCCTTACCTCTTTGCGTTTTTAAGCGGACAAAAAAAGGAGAGCTGCAGAAATGACGGAGCAAACGCTGATATTGGATGGGGCCCGAGTGGCCGGGGAAATCAAGGAGCAGTTGGCCAAAAGAGTCGAGACTCTAGCCGGCAAAGGAGTCGTGCCGTGCCTGGTTACGATTCTGGTGGGAGACGACCCGGCTTCCGAGACCTATGTCCGGATGAAGGGCAATGCCTGCCGGAAGCTCGGCATGGAGTCCAAGAGGATCCATCTCGATTCGGAAACGACGACAGGGGAGCTTGTGGACGTGATCCGCGGATTGAACGAGGACCCTGCCGTTCACGGCATCCTGCTGCAGCATCCCGTGCCGGAGCAGATTGACGAGAGGGAGGCTTTCGAGGCCATCGCGATCGACAAGGATGTGGACGGGGTCACGGCGCTCGGTTTTGCGCAAAACGCCTTCGGCTACGCAGCCTATCCATCCTGCACGCCTGCCGCCATCGTCGCCATTCTCGACTATTACGGCCTTCCGATCGAGGGCAAGCATGCCGTCGTCGTCGGACGCAGCCCGATCCTTGGCAAGCCCGTGTCGCTCATGCTCCTGAACCGCAACGCGACCGTGACCGTCTGCCACTCCAAGACGCAGCGGCTGAACGAGATTGTCGGACTTGGCGATATCGTCGTGGCGGCCGTCGGCAAGCCGAAGTTCATTCAGGGAGAATGGATCAAGGAAGGCGCCGTCATTCTCGATGCCGGCTACAACGAAGGAAATGTCGGCGACGCCGACTACGAGGCCTGCGCCCTCAAAGCGAGCGCGATTACGCCGGTTCCCGCGGGCGTAGGTCCGGTCACGATCGCGATGCTGCTCAAGCATACGGTGGATGCGGCGGAGAAAGCCCTTTCCGCCCGCTGATTGAAGACGGGAGCGGGATGAAGCCCAGGATGGACTGGACGAGAGAGGACCGGCTGCTCATCGTGAATGCCGACGATTTTGGACTGACCCGAGGGACGAACGATGCCGTCATGGATCTGTTTGCCCGCAGCTCGATTACTTCGGCATCCCTCATGATGACAGGCGCTGCCGCCAAGGAAGCCGTTGGCTCCGCCAGCCCTAAGGCCCGGAGCCATACGGGCATCCATCTTACGCTGTCCAGCGGAGAGACGTCGCCTCAGGCTCCTGTATATCGGGGGAGGGCGCTGCGCAGCTTGGTCGATGAGGATGGATTTTTCCATGCCGACATCTCGCTTCTGGAACGGCAGGGCGATCCCGAGGAGGTCAGGCTCGAGTTGGAAGCCCAGATCCAGGGCGCCATACAGGGAGGCATCGATCCGACCCATCTGGACAGCCATGCCGGAAGCGTGCTTGGCCTCCATACGGGCAGGGATTTTCTGGATCCTGTATTTGAGCTTTGCTGCCGATACGGGCTTCCTTTCAACCTTCCTTTGGGAATCGTGGAGCAGCCTTATTTCAGCTCGGTGCAAAAGGAAAGATTTCAAAGGCGGATCGATTCGGCTCGGCGAAGAGGAATTGTCCTCATCGACGATATGGTTTCACTGCCCTATTGTTCATCGGGCAGCTATGAAGAAGCCAAGCGGCAGCTGATTGAAATTCTAAGAGGCCTCAGACCGGGAATCACGCAGCTGACGCTGCATCCTTCGCAGGTGACGGAGGAGCTGAAGGCCGCGACAGCCTGCTTCCGCGAAAGGGAAATGGAGTACCGCCTTTTGATCGACCGCGACATCCGGCTGTTGTGGGAGACGGAGAAGATCAAGCTTCTGTCCTGGAGAGAGATCCGGGAGCTGCAGCGAGCGGGTTCGCGGGCTTGGCGAAGCCCGTGATTCTCTTTGAACGCAGCCTATTGCAACGGGGTGAAAGGGCATTGACCATTTGCCGCTCCGCTGACGGATGAGCAGGGAAGAGATGGCTTGATGCTCGCGGAACAGATTCTCGACAAGGATGCGCAAGAGCTGAGCTTTTCAGGGAACGGTCGACTTTTTTGGGGGCAAGCTATAGGGGAATGGAAAAGGGGCTGCCGAGTCTTGCTCGGCAGCCCTTAGAGTGCCGAAAAAGTGGTTATGGGTTTCAAATAAGGCCCAAATCGGTCCTTGGAGCGAAGCGAGAGTGGTCATGGGTTGCAAATAAGGCCCGAATTGGGCCTTGGAGCGAAGCGAAAGTGGTCATGGGTAGCAAATAAGGCCCGAATTGGGCCTTGGAGCGAAGCGAGAGTGGTCATGGGTTGCAAATAAGGCCCGAATCGGGCCTTGGAGCGAAGCGAGAGTGGTCATGGGTTGCAAATAAGGCCCGAATTGGGCCTTGGAGCAAAGCGAGAGTGGTCATGGGTAGCAAATAAGGCCCAAATCGGGCCTTGTAGCGAAGCAAGAGTGGTCATGGGTTGCAAATAAGGCCCGAATTGGGCCTTAGAGCGAAGCGAGAGTGGTCGTGGGTTGCAAATAAGGCCCGATTTGGGCCTTGGAGCAAAGCGAGAGTGGTCATGGGTAGTAAATAAGGGCCGAATCGGGCCTTGTAGCGAAGCAAGAGTGGTCATGGGTTGCAAATAAGGCCCGAATTGGGCCTTGGAGCGAAGCGAGAGTGGTCATGGGTTGCAAATAAGGCCCAAATCGGGCCTTGGAGCGAAGCAAAAGTAGTCATGGAGGGCAATAAAACCCTTATCGGGCCGCTGCCGAGTCTTGCTCGGCAACCTTGTTTCTCGCTCGGCAGCAGCCTTGTTTCTTGCTATTAACAGGTGAAGGATTCGACGCTCTGCAGATCCAGGCCGGAGAACGCCCAGCTGAACCCGGTCCAGCGGAAGCCCGCGACGGATGTGCGCCCGACAAAGACGGGATAGAACCAGAAGCCGGGCCCGAACCGGGGCCAGATGTACGTGAAGCGGAAGGAGCAGCCCGAGATGGCGCCGGGATCTACGGCGAAGGTCGAGACGAGCGGCTTCTGCGGCACCGCTTGAGGCGGTGGCGAAGAGGGAGCTTGAGCCCCGCCTGCAGGATCACCGGGAACACCGCCCGGCGTACCGCCCGGGAACCCGCCGGGAACACCGCCCGGGAAGCCTCCGGGAATACCACCCGGGAACCCGCCGGGAACACCGCCCGGCGAACCACCCGGCATGCCGCCCGGGAAGCCTCCGGGAACACCGCCCGGCGAACCACCCGGCATGCCGCCCGGGAAGCCTCCGGGAACACCGCCCGGCAAACCACCCGGCGTACCGCCCGGGAAGCCTCCGGGAGCACCGCCTGGCATGCCCCCGGGGAAACCGCCTGGAAATCCTCCGGGCAATCCTGGGGGCGTAGGAAGCATGAAACCCATGGTCAGAACTCCTTTTTGATCAGATGACTGCACGTGGCTACAGCAAGGTGATGGCGAGCAGATCGAACAGCACAAGCGGCAGGATCACATTGTTGTAGTACGGATTGACCGGTCCCGGCAGGAAGGCGCGGCTGCAGCCTTCATTGGAGAGACGGATGCAAAGGATGCTCTTGTGGCAATGAATGATGTAGCCTTCGAAAACGTCCCCGTCGATCGTCTCCACCTTGACGAGCCGATTCGCATGCTGCGAGCACAGCTGATGCAGATGGCTCTTGACCGACCGCAGCGTATGGCCGACATGCGGCTCGCATTTGTAGAACGGCTCCGCTGCCGCCGCTTCCATGTGGGAATAGGATGGGCTCATGAGGAAGATCCTCCTTTTATAGCAACCTGGGTTATCCTATGCAGATGCCTATGGCGAGGTTACGAAGGAGCAAGGAAAGCCGGCACCGGCAAGCTCCGGCTTGCTGCGGCGATGGCGGATCCGAGCCTTGCCGGACCCAGGACATTTTCCGAATAAAAAAGAAACTATCCGGGCTCATCCCCGTACTACAACAGACCAATCATTTAAAAGCTGTTCGAACACGCAAAAGAAAACGGGACTCCGAAGGGGAGTAGCTGCTACAGTAAAGTCGTCAATACGAGAGCCCACTCTCCGGCTTTACTGGCAATGCCGAACCGCATTGTTAGCGAGACCTTTGTGCATCCGAGGCCATTCATATCCTCGGGAAACAACGGTCTTTTTGCGTTCGGCCAGCTCATCTGGAGGAGGAAGAAGATGGATTTCGCTTTATTGATGGAATATGGATGGGTGCTGCTCGTCCTCATTGCCCTGGAAGGATTGCTGGCGGCCGACAATGCGCTCGTGCTGGCGATCATGGTGAAGCATCTGCCGGAGAAAGAACGCAAGAAAGCTCTCTTCTACGGCCTCGCCGGAGCGTTCGTATTCCGCTTCGCGTCCCTGTTCGTCATCTCGTTCCTCGTGGACGTATGGCAGGTGCAGGCGATAGGAGCATTGTATCTTCTGTTTATTGCCCTCAATCATATTTTCCGGAAAGTCATTGTCAAAAAAGGCGAGCGGAACGCGGAGCCGCATACCGGGGCCAAGCCCAAGAAAGCCGGGTTCTGGCCGACGGTCATCAAGGTGGAGCTGGCGGATATCGCCTTCGCCGTCGACTCCATCCTGGCTGCCGTGGCGCTGGCCGTGGCGCTGCCGACGACGAACCTGCCGAAGATCGGCGGCATGGACGGCGGCCACTTCGCCGTCATCTTCCTGGGCGGCTTCATCGGGCTGCTGATCATGCGCTTCGCTGCCAACTGGTTCGTCAAGCTGCTCGAGAGCAGGCCGTCGCTCGAAGTCGCCGCCTTTGTCATCGTCGGCTGGGTGGGCGTCAAGCTGGCGGTGCACACGCTGGCGCATCCCGCGCTGCATGTCATCCCGCATGACTTTGCCGAATCGACAGCCTGGAAGCTGACGTTCTACATCGTGCTTGTGCTGATCGCGGCCTGCGGCTGGTTCTTGTCCGGCAAGGCCAAGACGGAGCGGAAAGCGGAGACGGGAAGCTCGTTGTAACGTGGAATTCATCCGAGATGCAAGGCCGGACGCCCACAGCGGTGTCCGGTCCTTTTTTTCATCATCGGGGCGGCCGCTCGGGAATATTCTCGCCTTCGCCGCCATTGCTGGTAGAATGAAGGGAGTGTCTCTAGTCGGGGGAATGGGAAAGAGGGGAAGAGATGAGCGTCATACGGCTTGAAAATGTCACGAAGAAATACGAGGATGCTCTTATATTCCGCGAAATTTATTTTCGCGTGAGCCAGGGCGAGCGCGTCGCCGTCATCGGGCGCAACGGCGCCGGCAAGTCGACGCTGTTCAAGCTGATCATGGGCAAGGATGAGCCGACATCGGGCAAGGTGGAGGTTGATCCGAAGGCGAGGATCGGCTACTTCTCCCAATTTTCGGAGATGAGCGGCAGCCTGTCCGTCCAGCAGGAGCTGGAGCTGTGCTTCGAGCAGGTGGCCCTGATCGAGCGGGAGCTGCAGGAGGTGGCGGAGAAGCTGGGCACCGTCACGGATGACAGCGAGATGGACCGGCTGCTCTCGAGGCAGGCGGAGCTGTTCGAGCAGATGGAGCATCTGGACGGCTGGAACGTGTCCGTGGAGATCAACACGGTGCTGACGAAGCTCGGGTTCAACGACCGCTCGCGCCATCAGCCGGTGGACGAGCTGTCCGGAGGCTGGCGCAACCGCGCCGCGCTCGCCAAGCTGCTCGTGGAGCAGCCCGATGTCGTCCTGCTCGACGAGCCGACCAACTACCTGGACATCGAGGGAATCGCCTGGCTGGAGCAGTGGCTGTACCGGTTCGGCGGCGCCATGATCCTGATCTCCCATGACCGCCAGTTCATCGATAAGGTCGTCACGCGGACGATCGAGATCGAGAACTATCATTTCCAGGAGTATGAAGGAAACTACACTGATTACGTCCGCAAGAAGAAGATGCGCAAGAAGGAGCTCGACCGCCAGTTCGAGTGGGAGGAGGAGCTCCTGCTCATGGAGTCGGAAGCGATCGACAGCCGGGCGGAGCGCAAGTCGGCCAAGGACCGGCTGTCGCGCAAGCTGGCGGACAGCAGGAAGCGGATCGAGCCTCATCCCGTGAACGTGCTCATTACCGACATTTACGAGAGGCTCCGGTTCCCGGACAAGCTGGCGGAGGTCAAAGGAATCGGACAGGCCTACGACGGCCGGATCATCTTCGAGAACGTCAGCTTCGATATTCAGAAGGAAGACCGTCTGGTCATCACGGGTCCGAACGGAAGCGGCAAGTCGACGCTCATCAAGGCGCTTACGGGACAGGAGAAGCCGGAGAGAGGCGAGGTGAGCTGGGAGAAGGGCGTCGGGTACGCCTACTTCAACCGCATGTGGGAGGAGCTCGATCCGAAGGATACGGTCAGCCATGCCGTGAACACCTATGGACTCGGGCTTGACGCGCCGCGCAAGAAGGTGAACAAGTTCCTGTCCATGCTCCAATTCTCGGAGGCGGATCTCAGCAAGACGATCGGCAATCTGTCCGGCGGGCAGAAGGCGCGGGTGGCGCTGGCCAAATGCCTCCTGTCCGGCGCCGCCGTCATCATTCTGGACGAGCCGACGAACCATCTCGATCTGACGAGCATCCAGGTCATGGAGCAGGCGCTGATCCATTTCCCCGGCGCCGTCGTTACGGTCAGCCACGACCGCTTCTTCATCGACAAGATCGGCACGAAGATGCTCGCCTTCGATCCGGAGGCCGGAGTGACGATGCAGAATTTGTGAGGCGGGCAGAAGGCTCCGAGGGCGGCCCGGTTTTTGGACGCTAAGGAACGAGCTGCTGCAGAAGCTCGCCCCTTGCAGGTGAACAAATAAAGGCCAGGCGGTGTCCTTGAGGGACTCTGCCTGGCCTTTTTGTTGACTTAACCCATGGTTCAAGAAAAGAGTGCGTGAGGCTCCGTTCAGTCCTGGGGACGCGGCCCGGGCTCCAATCCCGTCGACGAGGCCGTTTTGATCAGCCGGATTCCGAGATCGTTCTCCAGCCGGATCTGGCAGGACAGCCGGACGGACGGGTCTTCGATGCCTTTGTTCCTCAGGGTGGCCGCTTCCGCCTCTCCCATCTCCGGGGCGTCGCCGGACAGCACTTCCACTGCGCAAGTGGTGCATCGGGAATTACCGCCGCAGCGGTGGAGCATATCGACCCCGTTATCCTCCAGCGCGAGCACGAGCTTCGTGCCTTCGCCCGCCTGAAGAGCTTCTTTTCCCTCGATTTGAATCGTCGGCAAGCGCGATCCCTCCTTTGAAATTTCAATTCTATAAATACATTCAAGCTCCATGCCCCTGATACCTGCAAAAACACAGCAGAAAAGGTCCTATTATCTCGCTAATATGAGCATGGAATGAGTTGCTTGGCGTCCATGGAATCCTCCTGGATGTGGGATGGGTTGAAATCGGGCTACAGCCATTGTACGGCCTCGATATTTCGTCGGGCATCGACTCATGAGTGCGGCTTTAACGGCATGGTTCCGGCATATGGGCGGTAAACGGCTTGGAAGAACCGGTTGTTTCCCGCGGAAGGACGGGATCTGTTGCATTTTGGACACATTATTTTCTTGAAATAGGCCAAATAGGTTGATCTATCAACTGATATTGATTATCATTACTAACTGAGGGTTTCAAAATCTGTCTATCCGGATTGGATATCGGCAGGCGCAACAGACTAGTCATGAATTGCGAATCGGCAAGCCGGCAATGATGGCGGCATCGGTTCCATCATCAAGGAGGATATCCCGTGGTAAAAAGCAAGCTGAAAGTTCCTGCCCTGCTGCTCAGCATCGCATTCATGTCCATGCTGCTCGCAGCCTGCGGAAGCGGCAATAATTCGAACACGGCGGCAGGCAACGACGCATCGCCGGCGCCAGCCTCGACGGCTCCGGCTGCGACGCCGGCGCAATCCAAAATGACGGACGGGCTCGGCCACGAGGTCGAAGTGCCGGCCAATCCGCAGCGCATCATCGCTTCCTACCTGGAGGACTACCTGGTCTCGCTCGGCGTGAAGCCGGCAGCCCAGTGGTCTGTAGCGAACGGCACCCAGGAGTACCTGCAGGATTCGCTGAAGGATCTCCCGACGATTCCATACGATCTTCCGCTTGAAGCGGTGACCAGCTTCGATCCGGATCTGCTCATCATCGGCTCGAACAGCGCCGTCGAAGGCGGCAAGTACGATCAGTATGCCAAGATCGCCCCGACCTTCGTGCTCGGCGACGAAGTGAACAACGACTGGCGCAAGGCGCTGCTGAAGATCGGCGAAGTTCTTCATAAGAGCGACGAAGCCCAAAAGGTGCTGGACGACTACGAGAAGAAGGCCGCAGACGCCAAGGCGAAGCTGGAAGCTGCGATTCCGGGCAAATCCGTTGCCGCCGTCTGGCTCGTCCAGGGCAAATTCTTCGTCGTCAGCGACAAGCTGTCGAGCGGAGCGGTGCTCTACAAGGATCTGGGGCTGAAGGCGCCGGAAGTCGTCAAGGAGATTTCCGCCTCGGGCGCAGGCAACTGGAACGCCATCTCGCTGGAGAAGCTGGCCGACCTGGATGCGGATTACCTCATTCTCGTGAACAGCGACAAGGACTCCGGATCCGCGGCGTTGAATGACGCCCTGTGGAAATCCGTGCCGGCCGTCAAGAACGGCAACGTATTCGAATATCCGAAATCGTCCAGCTGGCTCTACTATGGTCCGATTGCCAGCTCGCAGATGGTCGACAATCTGCTCAAGGATATCGTAAAATAAGAATGGAAAGATAGGAGGGAGCCGCGGCTCCCTTTTTTCGCTTGGAACTTATTTATTAAAACCTTGGAACTTTATTTTTCAAAGCCCTGGAACTCCATTTATCAACGCGGGAGTTCACCGCAACATGCGGGTGTCCGGCCGGGAGGCCGAATACGCCTGCAACTACAAGCAGACTGGGGAATCGGGACTATGGCAGCAACGACTCGCAAGGGAAGGGACGGCGGACAGCCTGCCGGAGATAAGGCGGACGACGCCTTACATAAGCTCCATTCCAGGCCAAGGACGGCTCTTGTCCTGATTGTTGCCGGGGTGGCGGCTCTTCTGTTCAGCCTGGCGCTGTCGGTCTCGTTCGGCGCGATGGACATCAAGTTCCGGATGGTATGGGAAGCGGTCTTCCATTACAACTCCGACTTGAAGGAGCATCAGGTCATTCAGGAGCTGCGCTTGCCGCGAGTGCTCGGATGCATGCTCGTCGGCAGCAGCTTCGCGGTTGCAGGAGCGGTCATGCAAGGAATGACGCGCAATCCGCTGGCGGATTCGGGCCTCATCGGCCTCAATTCGGGAGCGGCTTTCGCGATCGCACTCTGCCTCGCCTTCCTGCCTGGTCTTCCGTACCGTTATGTCGTGCTGCTGGCGTTTGTCGGGGCAGCGCTGAGCGCGGCATTGGTTTTCGCTCTCGGTTCATCCGTCCGCGGAGGGCTGACGCCGACGCGGCTCGTTCTCGCCGGCGTGACGCTCTCGGCGCTGCTGACAGCTCTCAGCGAAGGCATCGCCCTGTACTTCCGCATCGGCCAGGATCTGGCCTTCTGGTTCGCGGGAGGGGTCGCCAACATGCGCTGGCTGGAGCTGAAGATCATGACGCCATGGATCGCCATTGCGCTTGCCGGCGCCATGGCCCTCTCCCGATCGATCACGATGCTGAGCCTCGGCGAAGAGGTTGCCCGCGGACTGGGCTTGCGCTCCGGGCTGGTGAAGGGGCTTGGCCTCGCCATCGTCGTCGTGCTGGCGGGCTCAGCGGTGTCCGCCGTCGGCGCTGTCTCCTTCGTCGGGCTGCTCGTGCCGCATCTGGCGCGCAAGCTTGTCGGCGTCGACTATCGGTGGATCATCCCAACCTCAGCCGTGCTCGGAGCGCTGCTCGTCGTGCTGGCCGATCTGGCGGCAAGGACGGTCCATCCGCCCTTCGAGACGCCGATCGGAGCGATGATCTCGCTGATCGGCGTTCCCTTCTTCATCTATCTGGCCAACAAAGAGAGGAGGGAGCTATAGACGATGTTCATGTCCGAATCGGAGCGGCGCAAGCGCAGGAAAGCCTTGCTTGTCGCCGCCATCCTGAGCGCTGCGATCGCCATTGTTTTTGTCGTCAGCATGAATACAGGGGTGATCCGGCTCTCTCCGATCGATGTGCTGCGGACGCTGGCGGGAGGCGGGACGGAGCGCCAGCAGCTCATTCTGTTCGACTTCCGCCTGCCGCGGATCGTCATCTCCTTGCTGATCGGAGCCGGCCTGGCTGTATCCGGGGCCGTGCTGCAGGCGCTCTCGCGCAACGCGCTCGCGGATCCCGGAATCATCGGCATCAATTCGGGGGCGGGGCTGACCGTGCTGCTGTTCATCGCTTACTATCCGGCGCCGGCCGCAACTCCGGCTTACCTGCTGCCTCTGCTAGCCTGGGCGGGGGGAGGAGTCGCAGCCGCGCTCGTCTTCCTGCTGTCGTATCGAAGGCATATGGGGCTGTCCTCGAACCGGCTCATTCTGAACGGCGTCGCCGTCAACTCCGGCTTCGCCGCGGTGACGATCGTCGTCTCCCTGCGGATCAACCCGGAGCAGTACCAGTTCGTCGCGACATGGATGGCCGGCAGCATCTGGGGCAAGGATTGGAGCTATGTGCTGGCGCTGCTGCCGTTCATCGCGGTCCTCCTGCCCTATGTCTTGTTCAAGGCCCGGACACTCAACGTGCTCAACCTGGGCACTCCTATGGCAACAGGACTCGGAACGTTCGTGAACCGGGAGCAGGCTCTGCTCCTGGCCGCGGCGGTCGGGCTGGCTGGATCCTGCGCGGCCGTCAGCGGCAGCATCGGATTTGTCGGCCTCATCGCCCCGCATCTGGCCCGCCGTCTTGTCGGGCAGCGCTATCAGGCGCTGCTCCCGGTCGCGGCTCTGTCCGGAGCGCTGCTCGTCATGGCTGCCGATACGATCGCCAAGGTGATTCTGCAGCCAGCGGAAATTCCGACCGGAATCATCGTGGCGGCAGTCGGCGCCCCGTATTTTCTTTATTTGCTGTACCGCTCGAAGTAGAGATATCCTTGCTTGTTTGATCGCCGGCCGGAATGGTTCCGGCCTTTTTTTATGCCTGCGGATTGCACCTATACAATTGTCCGCAATCCTTCGTTGAGTTCCCTGCTCTTGAGCAGCGGGGCTTTTTTTCGAGAAAAGGAAGCAGACCTTTCCGCGCATGCATAAAAGCAGCTGGCATAGGAAATCATTCAGGTAGCTTCGCTCAAAGAAAGGAGGACTTTCCATGAAAACCGCTTTTTTGAAACTGATGGCGATCGCAGCCATCGCTTTGTTTGCAGTCCAGGGCCAAGGAAGCGCCAACGCCGCCAAAGACCCGATTCCGATGTTGCAAACGCTGTCCCAGGTGTCGGCCAATCAAATTCAGATCACCTATGATCGCAGCGTGGATGTCGTCAAAGGCATGCGGCCGTCCAATTACTGGGTTCAGAGCACGACAGACGTAGTGCCGAGCGGCATTGCGACGCTGGGCAAGGATGATAAAGTAATGCCTGATAATGCCTTGACGGGAAGCCGGGTTTCGATCAATCCGGTCGACGGCCAGAACAAAAGCTTCGTCCTGACTTTCAGTCAAGCCATCCCGACAGGCCAGTCCTACAGGCTGATCATCTGCTTCGTGACGATTCCCGGAGGCGCACCTTACAGCGGGGATAACGGAATGGCCGTATTTACAGGGAAATAGCACGGAGGAAGCAGAGGGCGATCGGCTTGAAGGCCGGGTCGTTTCCCCGTGCCGCTTCCTATTTCCAGCAAAAGCCCTTGAATCTGCATTCAAGGGCTTTTTTCCTGTCCCATCGATAGAACGAAGGCATCCCGCTCCAGGGATGCCTTTTTGCATGAATCGGATCGGCCGGCGGAAGGGACCGAGGATGACAAGACCGGGATCTTTTTTTAGAATGAAGCATATCAGCCTTGCCGTCCATGACTATAGAAAGAACACAGCGACCATTCTTAGGAGATGAACGACGATGTCCACAGATACCCGGCATGCCCTTATTCTGAACGAAGCCGAGAGCTTCGCCAAATCCGAGTTGGGAGGCGATCTGACCGGACACGACTGGTGGCATGTGCACCGGGTGGCCAAGATGGCGGATCGCCTCGCCTCCTTGGAGGGGGCAGATCGATTCGTCAGCGTATTGGCGGCTCTGCTGCATGACGTGGCGGACGAGAAGCTGAACGAGTCCAAGGAGAGCGGGCTCCGGAAAGTGGAGGACTGGCTCGAGATCCAGCTGGTGCAAGAGAGGGACAGGGTGCATGTGATGGAGATCATCTCGACGATGTCCTACAATGCGGGGGCGAATCCTCCGATGCGCAGTATCGAAGGGCAAGTCGTGCAGGATGCGGACCGCCTCGATGCGATCGGAGCGATCGCCATTGCCAGGGCATTCCTGTATGCCGGGGTGATCGGCCACCCGATCCACGATCCGGAGCTGCCGCCGCGCGAATCGATGACGAAAGAAGAATACCGCAAGGCCAAGAGCACGGCGATCAATCACTTCTACGAGAAGCTGCTGAAGCTGAAGGACCGGATCAATACGGCATCCGCCCGGCAGATCGCGGAGGAGCGCCATCGGTATATGGCAGGGTATTTGGACCAGTTCATGTCGGAGTGGGAAGGGAACTAGCGGGACTGCCGCTCGTCCAGGACGGTCGAAGGAATGGCGGCGTGCGGTCCAGGAGATGGAATGGTATGCTGAATGCCTATTGAGGCGCGCGAAAGGAGAGAAATCGGATATGAAGAAAAATCGAATCGGTTCATCCGGGCTGCTCGTCGGGGAGATCGGCCTCGGCTGCATGTCGCTCGGCACGGAGGAGGGCAAGGCGGTCGCGCTTGTCCATGAGGCGCTGGAGCTCGGCGTCAACCTGCTGGACACGTCGGATCTGTACGATGCCGGGCGCAATGAGGAGCTGGTCGGCCGGGCGATCAAGGGACGCCGGGACCGCGTCATTGTGGCCACGAAGGTCGGCAACCGGCGCTACCCCGGGCAGGAGGGCTGGACGTGGGATCCGTCCAAGGCCTATATCCTGTCCGCCGTGAAGGAGAGCCTGAGAAGGCTCGGCACGGACTATATCGATCTGTACCAGCTGCACGGAGGGACGATCGAGGATCCGATCGGCGAGACGATCGAAGCGTTCGAGCAGCTGAAGCGCGAGGGAGTCATTCGGGAATACGGCATTTCCTCGATCCGGCCCAACGTCATCCGGGAATATGCGGCACGCTCCTCGATGGCCAGCGTGATGAATCCTTACAGCATCGTCGACCGGCGTGCCGAGGAAGAGGTTCTGCCTCTTCTGGAGGACCGAGGCATCTCCGTCATCGCCCGTGGCCCGCTTGCGAGCGGTGCGCTTGCGGAGAACCGTCAGCCTGCCAAGGGAGTGACGGACTACAGCCTGGACGAGCTTGGCGAGCTGCGGAGCGGACTCAAGCGGCTGGCCGCTCCGCAGCGGAGCATGACCCAGCTGGCGATCCGCTATTCGCTGAGCCATCCGGCCGTCGCTGCCGCCATCCCGGGAGCGAGCTCGCGCGAGCAGCTGCTGCAGAATATCGCTGCTTCCGAGGTGCCGGAGCTGACGGAGGAGGAAGTCGGAATCATCCGCGGGCTTAGCAAGGCGAATGTCTATGCCCAGCATCGGTAGCATTGGCGTGAAATGACCGGAAGGATACAGAGAGGAATGAGGGAATGGGGTCTTTTTTCAGCAATATCAAGCTCGAGATACCCCGTACCATGACGTTGGCCGAGCTCGAGGAAGCGTTGGACGCCATCATGGACGGAAGGAATTACGAACGCAGCGAGGTCCCGGCCGGCCGCACGATCCACGTAGCCTGGGATCGGAACGGCAAGTGGCTGACCATCTACGATGAGGGAATCGAGGCTGGCGATTGGGACGAGCTCGACGGCATAACGGCGCAGCTGTCGCTAAGCGCTGGCACATACGCTGTGAGCAATGCCGTTCTGGACAGCGATCTGCTTCGGATGAGGCTCTTCGAGCAGGGGCGGGCAGCGGATATGTTCATCAACGACCCGGAGCTCTATAACGGGATGACGGGGCAGCGCCGCAAGAGGAAGGGGCAGCTGTCCAAATGGCTTCCGCTCCAGCAAGAGGGTCCCGACAAGCCGGGGCTGGCCGAGATCTGGGAGAGGGAAGAGGCTTGCGCCGAGAATAAATTGGCCGCGTTGGCCGAAGCCTTCGGATGGTCGGCGACGGCTACCGGAATGGGATTGTCGGATTGGGAAGAGATGGGGCAGGATCATGCTCCTGCCGTTCTTCGCCTTCATTTCCGGAAGAGTTCTATTATTCGTTGACCGAACCGGTCGATTCATGAAGATGCGGACAGCTCATTCAGCAGCCTGGCGGTCTCCTCCAGCATGCCCGGGATCCAGGCATCCGAGCCGGGAATCGCCTCGGTACCTCCGTCAACCATCCAACTCAAGGTTTTGACCAGCCAGCAAAGCCCTCCGATAGCGACCTGCCAATCCAGCTCGCCGGCCGTCATGTCATCCTCGATCTCCCGATATGCGGAGAGGATTTGTTCCCGATCTACTCCTGCATGCTCGCGTGCATCTTGCGCAAGGCCGTAAAGATCGCTCAGATCGGGACTCAGGCACGCTAGAGCCCAATCGACGGGCAGAATGGAACCGTCCTCTCGGACAATCAGGTTTTTGGCGCGGTAGTCATGGTGGGCGATAGTCATCGGAACGGTCCGGTACAGCCTTTCCAGCTGGGCAGGCAGAAGCCCCTGCATTTTCACAATCGTTGCGCTGCCCGCAAGCTGCGGCGAGGCGGCTAGCCTTTCCAGATGATGGAGAAAATCGGCAGCGTAAAGGGAATGCGAGACTCTTATTTCCGTTGGAATCGCCATGTCCAGATTCGCGGTTGCGACGCGTCTGATCCGAGCCAGCTCCCTGGCGGCTTCGAGGAACGCGGCGGGAGCGGGATCAAGCTCCAGATTGCCTTTTCCCACGTCCTCCATGACGATCGTGACGCTGTCTTCCGTTTCGAACGAGCCGAAGATGCGGGGGGATTTGAGACGAAGCGGAACAACCAGATCGCGATAGACGGCATGCTCGGCGGCCATTTCCTTGCCTCCCCACTTGACGATTCGAGTTTCCCCGGAAGGCAGCGTTGTTCGGTAGACCTCGGATAATGCCCATTGGCGAAGGAGCGTCCAACCGATGGCTTCCCGAATGAGCAGCGCGGAACGGAATGGTTTGAAGCGGATTGGAATCATAAGCATAGCCTCCGTAGATTAAAATGGGTACGGAGAAAATTCTGGCATACTGAGCCAAAAAAATATAGACTGTTTCGGTCCGCTCTGTTATGATGTTGAATAAGGTCTTGAAAAAATTCGGGACTCTTTTTTTATGCCTAAATTTATCTTTCGCTCTAAATAGCGGCCAACCTGGGAGGGATCGGATGCGGCTCAAGCGCTGGAAAAGGAATCTAGCCTATCACGGCATTCGCTTGCTTCGGCAGCGCCAAGGTTCCCACCGGATCTCGCTTGGGGCCGTTCTCGGATTCCTTCCCTGCTGGTACCCGACCTTCGGCATCGGACTCGCGTTGTCGCTCGGCCTGATCCGCCTGTTCCGCGGCAATGCCGTCTCCGGGCTGTTCGCGGCTTCCGCCGGGACCTTTCTGTGGCCGCTTCTCTTTTATGCTAACTACCTCACTGGACAGCTGGCGAGAGAGCTGTTTGCCCGCCCGGCCGAGCCGGAGCTGGACGAGCTTCTCTCCGAGCCCGCCGCGGACATCAGCTACGAGGAGACGGCCGACAGCCTTGGCGCGCTGAGCGGCATCGGTGTTGATTTCCTGATCGGATCCGTGCTCAACAGCATCCTCGTTTCCGCGGCGATGTACGGCTTGCTTCGAATTCTCTGGACCCGATACCGTCTCTCGATGCTGAAGCATGTGCGGGCCCGCGCCGCAGGTGCGAGAGCCGTGGCGACCGGAATATAACCGCAAAAAGGAAAGACGGCGCCTGGACGGCGTCGTCTTTTTGTGTTGGACAAAAGCTGGATGGCTCTCTTCCCCGCGCTCTTGCTAAGCCTGGCGGCGCGTCGACTTCGACACCAAGCCCCGGCAGCTTCTCCTGGGCCGCATCGGCGAGCGCGTAATCCGGACCGGAATGGAAGAGGAAGCCGAGGGCGAGCAGACGGTCGGTCAGCGCGACCCCTACCTTGCCGGCGAGATGATCGTAGCAAGTGCGGGCATGTCGCATATGCCTCTGCTCGACCGATTCGCGCAGCGACTTCACAGCCTTGACCGGCGCGATGACAAGCATGGCCTCCAGCGCCTGGCCGACCTCCGGTCCGGCAAGCCGGTAATAACGATGGCGTCCGGCGGCTTCCTGCCGCAGCTGCATGAATGAATCCGGAACATAAAGGAGCAAGCAGCAAAAAATCGTTATCTGTACGGTGCGCTATTACACAAACGTATGTTCCTGTGTTAAAATAATGGCATACATAAAGTTTGCGGGTTAAAGGAGTTTTGCTTCATGAATGACATTTCAGCTGTCTTAGACGAATTCGAATCGGCATCGAAGTGGGCAAGGAGCCTTGACGTCGCCGAGCAGGCTTGGAATCGCCCGATAGCGGAGGGAAAGGCCACGATCGCGGGGATTGTATCTCATCTGCTCAATTGGGACCGGTATCTGATCATTTATACGGTACCCTCGGTCTTGAAGGGGGAGGGAATCATCTTTCCCGAGTTCGATGCCTTCAACTCGTCTGCCTACGAGTATGCCGAATCCGGGGTGAAGCAGGAGCAGCTGCTCGCGGAATTCGCCGATACGCGCAAGGAGCTGTGCGCCTTGCTGCGCTCCATCGGAGAGGGGGAGATGCTCCGGGCCGTATCCGTCAACGGCGTCTCCCACTGCCCGCATACGGGCAGCCCTTATTCGCTGCTCTACGTTGTGGGAGAATTCGTCGACCATGACCGCCATCACCAGAGGCAGATCGAGATCGCGGCTTCATCTCTCTCGGTGGGACAGAGCAGATAGAGCGCAGCCGCCCCATTACGGCTGACACGGACCTTGATCCCGGAACGGCTCGCTTCAACTCGGCGGTCACGGTCAGAGGTCCAAGCCAAAAGACACCTTCACTATAACTTGAAGGTGTCTTTTGGCTTTGCTCCCGGGATGAGCTTCATCTCTTAGGCGAAAAAATCGGAGGATCCGCCGGCGTGTTGACGTCTGTCGTTGATTCCCGCTACTGCACGGAGCCCAAAACCCGCTCCCTGACCGTCTTCTCCGCGGGCTTGCCGAGCGCCAGCTCCAGCGCCCAGAGTACGGCGCCGGCAGCAGGCGGGGCTTCGAGCAGGACATAGCGGCACTCCTGCCCGGACAGGCTTCCGACATGATGCTTGAACCGGTCCCGCATGATGGGGGAGACGGCCTTGACCCAGACGGAGCCGGCCATGACGATGTCGACCGGCTCCTCTCCGAAGTCGAGCCCGCGGATGCAGCCTGCGGCGGACAGGGCCATCTGGCGGGCGGAATGATCGACCGCCGCGAACGCCGCCTCGTCTCCCGATGCGGCGGCCTCGAGCAGCACGGTGACGAGCTCCGTATAAGGCAGGGAGCGGGAAGTCGCCGCCTCGACGACGCGCTCGATGTACCGTTCCTTGTCGTCCAGGCCGAGCAGCCTCATGACCGGTTCGGTCATGGCGGTCGGCTGGCCGAGCCGGTAGAAGGCGTCATAGACGATGCGCAGCGCCCGGCGCGCCAAGTAGTAGCCGCCGGCCTCGTCGCCGGACAGCTCGCTGCCGACCCCGCCGATCTGCAGCCGCCGGCCGGAAGGCGAGATGCCTCCGGTGCAGGCGCCCGACCCGTTGATGGAGCAGATGCCGCTGCCGGATTCGCTGCCGGCCTTCACTCCGAGGAAGCTGTCGTTGTCCATCGCGAAGCGGGCGAAGCCGAGCTCCCCGATGATCTGGTTCAGGCTGGCCTTCTGGGAGGCGATATCCGCTCCGGCCAGGCCGAAGGCCGCTGCCGCAGCATCCTCGGCGCGCAGCCCGTTGCGGGAGAGGAGCAGGCCGAGCTGCTCTCCCATGACCCGCTTGGCGCTGATGTAGCCGTCCTTGAACTGCTCGTGGCTGCATGTGCCGGAGCGGATGGAGTCGATCTTCCTGCCGTTCAGATCGAACAAATAATAATCGGTCTTGCTGTTGCCGCCGTCAACGCCGATGACGAATGCGTTCTTCATGTGATGGTCCTCCTCGGCGCCTTACGGAAACTGCGGGAGATATTCCCGGTGAGCTTCCTTCAGCTCGTCGAAGCAGGCGCGGGCCGCGTTGTAATCGCCGACGAGCGGGTTCATCATGAGGGCGCGCATGGCCGCTTCCTCGCTGCCGGACACGGCGGCAGCGACCGTCTCGCGCTCGTAGGCCTTGATCATCCGCATGTAATCGCGGATATGGGCGTTGTCCAGCTCCGGCTGGGGAATCGGCTTCGCTCCGTCCTTGCCGATGACAGCCGATATTTCCACCGCGTCGCCGTCTTCCATGAAGCCTAGAGCGCCGTTGTTCAGCAGATTGACGACATGGATCTCCTGCTTGTCGTTCCAGATCGCATCGACGAGGCTGATCGCCACCTCGGAGTAGTTCGCCCCGCCGCGGGAAGCCAGCAGCTCCGGCTTCGCGTGCAGCTTGGCGTCGGCATACATGCCGAGCAGGTCCTCCTCGATCTCCATGCAGCGCTCCCCGCGCGATTGCTGGCTTTCCATGAGAATCTTCAGCTTCTTGTTCTTGAAATAGTAGTATTCCAGGTAAGAAGAAGGGATGGCGCCGACGAGCTGCACGAGCTCCTTGCTGAAGCCGCTGGAAGGGATATTCTTCATCGTCTCGCTGTTGAGGCCCATGTCCAGCGCTTCCTGCAGGTAGTCCTTGCCGCCGTGCTCGATGGCCGTGATCCAGCTCAGATGGTTCAGGCCGACATAAGTGAGGCTTGCATCGGGCAGCTCCATCGAAGCGCGGATGCTCTTGAACATATTGTAGGGTACGTTGCAGAGGCCGAGCATCTTCACCTTCGTATGGGTAAGGATGGCTTCGGTCAGGATGCCGGCCGGGTTGGAGAAGTTGATCAGCCAGGCATCCGGGCACAGCTGCTCCATGCGTCTGGCGATGTCGAGCATGACCGGAATCGTGCGCATCGCCTTGAAGAAGCCGCCGATGCCGCAGGTTTCCTGGCCGATCATGCCGTGCTTCAGCGGTATGCGCTCATCCAGCACGCGGGCCGGCAGCTTGCCGACGCGGATCTGACCGAGCACGAAGTCCGCTCCGCGCAGCGCTTCGTCCAGATCCTGAGTGAGCGCGACGCGGCAATCCATGCCGGCCGCTTCGATCATGCGCCCGCTGAGTCCCCCGACGATGCCGAGCTTCCGCTCGTCGATGTCCATCAGCGCGAGCTCGCTGACCGGCAGCCCGTCCTTGCGCTTGATGATGCCTTCGATCAGTTCGGGCGTGTACGTGCTGCCGGCTCCGATAATGGCGATTTTCATCTCGTATTCCATCTCCTCTAGCCTTTGCTGGTCCAACCGGATGTTGAGAAATGCGGCTTGCCGTTTGTCCGCGCGAGCGGCTGTCGAGCTCCGCCGCCAAGCAGGCGAAGCCGTTTTGCAGGGGTCATTCCGTTATGTGGGCTATTCTAGCACAGGTTGTCCGGTACGGGAATGAAAAATTGAAATTTTTATTCGAATGGTATATAAATAATTAAAATAAAATTTTAGCATCTGAATGGCGACAGCTGGATTCCCCTTTATCGCCATCCTGGATCTAGACTTCTCTATTCCGCGCGAGCCTTCAGCGGCCCGAAGAGAGGTTCAAGCCGTTTTGCTCGGACAACCCTTGTTTTTCGCACCGGGAGCGTATACGATAATGGCGCTGAACAAGCAGATTACATCGCCAGCCAAGCGGCAGCCGAGCAAAACGCATCGTCCTCTCGAGCGGCGAAGGCAGATGGCCGCTTCAGTAGAGAATAATAGAATGCTGCGCATTTCATACATCCTTTTTTCACCCGGAAACGGCAGGAGGCGGCCTATGGCAATCAACGACAGCGTTCTCATCAAAATCCGTGAGCGGAAAGACAGCTTGACTCCTGTCGAACGCTTGGTAGCAGAGTATATCTTGGAGAACAAGGACGAGATTCCGCATCTGTCCATCAAGAACCTTGCGCAGGGAAGCCGGACCAGCGACGCGTCCGTCCTGCGCTTCTGCAAGACAATGGGGTTCAGCGGCTACCGCAGCTTCATCGTGAGCATATCGGCCGCGCTCGGCTACAAGGAAGAGACCGGCGAGGAGCAATATACCGACATCCAGCCGGGAGACGACCTGCAGACGATCATCTCCAATATCGGCCGCAACAACATGATGTCCATCGAGGACACGCTCAGCCTGCTCGACCGGGATGCCGTGGCGCGCGCGGTCCAGGAGCTGCGCACCTGCAGCCGCATCTTCCTGTTCGGCATCGGCGCATCGGGACTCGTGTGCGAGGATGCGGAGCAGAAGTTCACGCGCA
The DNA here is from genome assembly GCF_056711585.1 of Paenibacillus sp. SJS-P3. NCBI lineage: Bacteria > Bacillati > Bacillota > Bacilli > Caryophanales > Paenibacillaceae > Paenibacillus > Paenibacillus sp. SJS-P3. The sequence goes on from NZ_CM160043.1 coordinate 203,828, forward strand.
TCAACAAGAACTGCCACGCCTATCTTGACGGCCACAGCCAGCTGACGGCAGCGACGCTGCTGCGCGAGGGCGACGTGGCGATCTTCGTCTCGAACTCGGGCAATACCGAGGAGATTCTGGATTCCCTCGACATCGCCTGCAAGAGCGGGGCGCTGACGATCGCCATTACCAAGTACGGCAAGAGCGAGCTGTCCGAGAAAGCCGACCTGCTGCTCAGCATCTCCACGCCGGAGATCACCATCCGCAGCGGAGCGATGGGCTCCCGAATCGCCATGCTGACCGTCATCGACATGCTTTTCGCCGGAGTGGCGAGCGCGGACTACCAGCAGGTGAAGCATTATCTCTCCCGCAGCCATAACATCATCGCCAGCAAACGCAGGAGATAGCAAGGATGATTTATTAAAATCTTCCATAAACAGGGTGTTCGGGGCGTAAAGCCTCGGATGCCCTGTTTTTGTGGGATGCGGGAAACCGAGACTTATGTTAACTTAACTCCCATGAAAAAGCTCTTTTTGGACAAGATCTGATATAAAATATCAACAAAATGTTTTATTCTAAAAATTTATTTCAAAATGTATTGACCATCCCGTTTGCGAATGCTTAATATTAGAGATGCAAGACGCAATCAACGAATCGATCCGCAGGCGCCTTGGCGCCGCGATCCAGATCACGTTAGGGGAATCAAGATGAATGAATACCTTGCCAGCTTGACGACGGAGGGAATCAATCCCGATACGCTGTCCATCGACGAATGCTCGACCGAGCAGATGCTGCAGCTGATGAACCGGGAGGATGCCAAAGTGCCGGCGGCCGTAGCGGCCGAGATTCCGCTGATTTCCGAGGCCGTGGACGTCATCTACGAATCGTTGTCGAACGGGGGCCGCATGTTCTACATCGGAGCCGGAACCTCGGGAAGGCTTGGAGTGCTTGACGCCTCTGAATGTCCGCCGACCTTCGGCGTTGATCCGCTGCTTATCCAAGGGTATATTGCCGGAGGGGACCAGGCGCTGCGGACGGCGGTGGAAGGCTGCGAGGACGACGGGGACGAAGGCCGCGCGGCAATCGACCGGATCGGCGTCACCGACAAGGATGTCGTCGTGGGCATTTCCGCCAGCGGCAGCGCCGCCTATGTCATTGAAGCGCTGCGTCGGGCCAGCGAAATCGGAGCGGCAGCCATTGGAGTCGTCAACAACAAGCGGACGCGGCTCAGCGAAGTGTGCGACATCTGCATCGCTCCGGTCGTCGGTTCCGAAGTCATCTCCGGTTCCACGAGGCTCAAGGCGGGAACGGCGCAGAAGCTGGTCCTCAACATGCTCAGCACCTGCACGATGGTGAAGCTGGGCAAGACGTACAACAACCTGATGGTCGACCTGAAGGCGAGCAACAAGAAGCTGTACGACCGGTCCCTGCGTATCATCCGGAACGCTACAGGAGCCGATGAGCCGACTGCGGCAAGCGCTCTTGAAAGGGCTTCCAAGGACAGCAAGCTTGCGATCATGATGATCCAGACCGGCCTGGAGCCGGATGAGGCGAGGGCGGCGCTGGATGCCAGCTCCGGCAACCTCAAGGCAGCGATACGTATCTGCGCACAGGCCAACTAAACCGCTCAGGGCCGGATGCGAACCTATAGAATTGGCTCACCAAAAAAAGGGAGGATCTTGAAATGAAAAAAAGATCAAGATTTGCCGCAACCGCACTTGCGCTCGTCGTCTCTGCCGGCGTCGTATCCGCCTGCGGAAGCAACAATGACGGCGGCAATGCCGCAGCCGGCAATACCGGCTCGGAAGGCGCCAGCGCCAAGAAAGACACGATTACAGCCCTTCTGCCTCCGGTATCAGCCAACTTCCAGGCCAACTTCAACCAGATGGAAGCCGAATTCACCAAGCAATATCCGAACCTGACCCTGAAAATCGAGCCGGCCAGCTGGGAAGACATGACCCAGAAGCTGGATACGCAGGTGAACGCCGGCAGCCCTCCGGACATCGCCTTCATGGGCTCGGAAGGCATTTCCAAATACGTTCCGATGGGCATGGTGATGGACATCAAGGACGCCGCGACGCCGGAGATGATCGCCGACTTCGACGAAGGTCCCTTGAAATATATGTACAACGGCGACGGCCTGTACGGCTTCCCGGCCTACATGGAAGTCCACGCGATCGGCGGCAACAAGCCGTTCCTCGAGGAAGCCGGCATTGATTGGAAGAAGGTGCAGCAGAACGGCTGGACGTTCGACGAGTTCCGCGAGGCGATCAAGAAAGGCGTCGTGAAGGAAGGCAATACGACGAAGCGCTACGGCTTCGTATTCGCCACCGCGGGCGTTACTTCCAAGGACTACCTCGGCATTCTCGTCAAGAACGCCGGCATGCCTGCCGCCTTCGACAAGGATCTCAAATATGCCTACACCAGCAAGAACTACCTGACGCTGCTGACGAACATCCGCCAGATGATCGACGACGGCTCGATGCCCAAGGAGCTCAGCTCCATCGACGCGGGCAAGCGCTGGAACATGTTCCTGACCGGCCAGACGATGATTACGGGCAAAGGCATGGCCGTCTTCGAGAACTCGTCGCGCCTGAACAACGAGAAGATCGACAAGAACGACGGCAGCGCCGTCAAGGACAGCATCAAGACCGACTACGTCGTGCTTCCGGTTCCTTCCTTCGCAGGCCAGCCGGCCGTAGCGAACTCCATCGTCGACGGTTATGTCACGTTCCGCGGCAAGAAAGAGCCGACGGCCGAGCATAAAGCGAATGTCGCCAAAGCGGCTTACTTCCTCGCCAGCGGCCAGGTTGCCGCAACGACCAATGGCGAGCTGTTCTCCGCTCCGATCACGAAGAGCTCGCGCAAGGCTGCCGAAGGCATGGAAAGCAAGCAGAGCCCGGAAAACAAGGCGGCGGTAGAGCATCTGCTGTCGACGGCCGCTCCGGCCCGTCCTGACATCCCGGCCGAGCTGGGCGCCAAGGCGATCAAGCTGGAGACGGAAGTCATCGTGCCGAAGCTGCAAGCGCTGCTCGCGGGCGAAACGACGCCGGAAAAAATGTACGAGGACGTGAAAAAGGCCGCCATCGACACGTTCGGCGCGGACGGAGTCGTACAGGATTAGCCACTTGCTCGGATAGCCGCCACCTCGGATAGCCGCCACAAGCGGCTATCCGATCTCTTTTATCGGATCGGAAAGAATGACAAGCGCATGCTTTCCTTCTCTACTCCAGGCAAGCGAACGCCCGCCGGTCAAGGCGGCCAAGTCGATCAGCTTGGAAGCCTACCAGCGGAAGCGGAAAGGAGTCCTGCATCATGGCACGAGAAGCTTCAACCATCAAGACCAAATACCGTTTGAACAAAGGGGACGGAGCCTGGGCCTACGCCTTCATCGCCGTCGCTCTGGTCGTCTACGCCATGTTCACGGCCTACCCTGTCGTCAGTGCCTTCATCATCAGCTTCCAGGACTACAAGCCGCTCGGCTCGTCGTATGTCGGCCTCGACAATTATGTCTCCGTCTTCAAGAGCGACCTGTTCTGGAAGTCGATGGGCAATACCGTGCTCTATACGGTGCTGACCGTCCCGGTCGCGCTGATGCTCAGCTTCGGCGTGGCGATTCTCATCATGCCGCTCAAGAAATGGATGCAGACCAGCTTCAAAGCCATCTACTATCTTCCGGCGGTCGCCTCCGGCGTCGCCCTGTCCGTCGTATGGCTGTGGATCTTCGATCCGCTGCAGTCGGGCATTCTGAACCAGCTGATCGGCTTCTTCGGCATCAGCAACCAGAACTGGCTCGGCGCAAGCGCGACCTCCATGTTCTCCCTCGTGCTCATGTCCTGGCTGTCCAGCCACGGAACGAGCATCATCATCTACGTCGCCGCCCTGCTCGGCATCGACAGCAGCTATTATGAAGCGGCCGATATCGACGGAGCCTCATTCCTGCAGAAGATGTGGCATATCGTCCTGCCTTGCCTCAAGCCAACCACGCTGTTCCTGCTCGTGACCGGAGTCATCGGCTCGTTCCAGGTGTTCCAGAACGCCTACCTGATGACCGGCGGCGGACCGGACCATTCCACGACGATGGTCGGCCTGCTGATCTTCGACACGGCATTCAAATACTTCGAATTCGGCAATGCCGCGGCGCAGTCGCTCGTGCTCGCGCTGGTCATCGCCGTCATGGCTTTTGTCCAGTTCAAGTTCCTGGGCAAAGACGTGGAATATTAAGCGGAAGGAGGCCGGAATATGGGCTTATACAACACTCACTTAGGCAACACGATGCTGCGCAGCCTCCGCAATGCCGTCATCATCTTCCTCCTTCTGCTGTTCGCGCTGGCGACGCTGTTCCCGATCTACTTCATGTTCATCTCCTCCTTCGGAGATCCGGTGGAGGCGGGGGCGGTCAGCTATTCCCTGTGGCCGGAGAAGATCACGCTCGATTCCTACAAGTTCTTCTTCGATTACAGCGAGTACTCGTACCGGTGGCTGGGCAACTCCCTGCTGGTCGCGACCGTGACGATGGCGTCCAACGTCGTGTTCGCCACGATGGCGGGCTACGCCTTCGCCAAGATCCGCTTCCGGGGCAGCAAGGTCCTGTTCGGCGTCCTGCTCGTCGCCATGATGATTCCGTACCAGGTGACGCAGGTTCCGCTGTACATCCTCATCGTCAACGTCTTCAACATCTCCAACTCGTATACGGCGCTGATCGCGCCGAGCCTGGTCACTGTCTACAACATCTTCCTGGCCAAGCAGTTCATGGGCTCCATACCGAAGGAAATTCTGGAGAGCGCCAAGGTGGAGGGCTGCAGCCAGTGGCAGATCCTCACCCGCATCGTCATGCCGCTGTCCAAAACCGTCATGGCCGTCATGGCCATCCTTACGTTCATGGAATCGTGGAATACGTTCTTCTGGCCGTTCCTCGTGACCAACACGATGGACATGCAGACGATCCAGGTCGGACTCAAGAACTTCCGCTTCGCCAACACGACGTACTTCGCTCCGATGATGGCGGGCGCGACCGTCTCGGCGCTGCCGATGTTCATCCTGTTCTTCAGCCTGCAGCGCTACTTCCTGGAAGGCGTCACTGTCGGAGCCGTCAAAGGTTGACGAGCCGGCCTGCGGGAAGAATCCCTCGGGGCTGAAGCGATGCCGGCCGGGCGGCCGGCAAAGGAGGCGGACAGCATCGTGATTGCCGCATGGGACAACCGCTATGAAGAGGAAGCGGTCGCGCTCTGGAACGAGGAAGCCGTGCCCGACGGCTATAAGGAATTGAGCGCTGAGCGGCTCCGGTCCTCCATGACCGGGCATCCGAGCTTTGATGCGGGGACGGCCTTCGTCTTGCTGAAGGAAGGCCGGGTCGATGGGTTTGCCGTCGGCTGCGCAGGCGACGGGCTGCCGCTCGGCGACGTCGCCGGTTATATCACCTGCGTCGTCGTCCGCAGCGGCCCGGAGGCGGATGCAGCCAGGGGCCGGCTGCTGGATCAGCTGGAGCGCCGGTTCCGCGAGCTAGGCAAGCAACAGGCGGAGATCCTCTTTTTCAATCCGATGAGGCTGGCCTGGTACATACCGGATACGCCGGGACATGAGCACAACAACGCTCCCGGCGTTCCGGCAGGAAGCTCCCTTCACCGCCTGCTCCTGGAGCGCGGTTATGCCGAACGGGCAATTCAGAAGGCCATGTATTTGCCTTTGGCGGATTTCTCCGTGCCGGATGAAATCCGAGCCAAGGAAGAGCGGGCCGCATCTGCCGGCTACCGGGTGGAGCGGCTCGATGCTGCGCGGCATTCCGGACTGGCAGAGATGCTGGAGGCGCTCGGCAACCCGCTTTGGAAGCAAGAGATCGCTTCTGCGGCCGTTTCAGGCGTGCCGGTGCTGCTCGCCGCCCATGAAGGGCGGGCGGCAGGCTTTGCCGGGCCGGTCATCCGCGAAGACACCGGGCGCGGCTACTTCGCCGGCATCGGGGTCGAGCCCGGCCATGAAGGACATGGACTTGGCACGATCCTGTTCTTCCGCCTCTGCGAAGCGTTCCGCTCCGCCGGCGCGGACTACATGTCCTTGTACACCGGAAGCGGCAACCCCGCTTTGCGCATCTACGAAAAAGCCGGTTTCAGGACGGTGAAGGAATTCGCCGTCATGAGAAAGGAGCTCTGAACATGAGCGAGAGAAAGCCTTTGACGATTCTTGGAATCGGCGCGCATGTAGGCGACGTCGAGCTGGTGGCGGGCGGCGTGCTCGCCAGCCACTATCTGAAGGGCGACCGCATCGCGACACTGGCGCTGACCGCAGGCGAGCGAGGCGTGCCCGAGGGCCGGGACGTGAACGAATACCGCGACCAAAAAATCCGCGAAGCCCATATGTTCGCCGGCATGCTCGGCGGCGAAGCGAGAGTGTTCGAGATTCCCGACGGAGAGATTCCCGACGACGAGGCGATCCGCCTGCGCGTCTGCGATGTCATACGCGAGGTGAAGCCGAACATCATCATCACCCATCACTGCAACAGCATGCACAAGGACCATGCCACGACGCACCGGATCGTCAATGACGCGCGGTTTTTCGCCGGACTGAAGGCGATGGAGCGGAAGCATCCGGCCCATTTTGCCGGCAAGCTGTATTACGGGGAGAACTGGGAGGACGCGGTCGGCTACGTCCCTTACGTCTACGTCGACTTCGACCAGGCAGCGTTCGATCTCTGGATCGAGGCTCTGTCCACCCATTGGTTCGTCACCGGCAGCAAGTCATTCAATTACATGGACTATTACAAGAGCCTGGCACGCGTGCGCGGTCTCGAAGCCCGCAAGGAGTACGCGGAGACGTTCATGATCCCGCCGGAGACGATGCGTCTGCGCCAATCCGAGCTGTAAGCGGCGGCCGGGATGAATACCGAACGGCTTCGGCCGGATAGCGGGAGGCGGCGGATCCGCGGCGTCTTCCGCAGAAGGAGGCAGGGATGACTTCCATTCAGAACGGCATCGACCGGATCTCGGATTATGACGGCCTGCTGCGCGGCAAGCGCATCGGCCTGATCACGGCTCCGACCGGACTTGATGCGGAATTCCGCTCCACGATCGATCTGCTGCATGGGCGGTACGGCCTTGCCGCCCTCTTTTCCCCGGAGCATGGGGTACGCGGGAATCTCGGCGCCGGCGATCTGGTTGATGCTTATGTCGACCCTCAGACCGGGGTTCCGGTCTACAGCCTCTACCGCAAGGATTCCAAGAGGCTGACCGGGGAGATGCTGCGCGAGGTCGATATCGTCGTGTACGATATACAGGACGTGGGCACGCGCTACTATACGTTCATCTATACGATGCTGTACGCGCTGGAGGATTGCGCCGCCGCGGGCATTCCCTTCGTCGTGCTGGACCGGATCAATCCGCTGGACGGCGTTACGGTCGAGGGCAATGTGCTGAGGGAGGAGTTCAGCTCCTTCGTCGGCGGGTATCCTTTGGCCGTCCGCTACGGCTTGACGGCCGGGGAGGTCGCCTCGATGGCCAATGCGGAGCGCGGCTGGAACGCCGAGCTGCATGTGGCGGAATGCCGGGGCTGGAAGCGCGGCATGCTGTTCCCGGAGACGGGACGTCCGTGGATTCCTCCTTCCATGGGCATTCCGAGGTTCCATACGGCGCTGCTCTATCCCGGAACATGCCTGTTCGAGGGGACGAATCTGTCGGAAGGCAGGGGCACGACGGCGCCCTTCGAAACGATCGGGGCTCCCTTCGTGGACGGCGAAATCCTTGCCAAGGAAATGAACGGCTTGAAGCTGCCGGGTGTGCATTTCCGTCCGGTTCATTTCAATCCGCATATGTCCAAGCACCAGGGCTCCCTATGCGGCGGCGTATATGTGCATGTGTTGGACGAGAGGGCGCTCCGTCCGGTGGAGACAGGCGTACGGCTGCTGTTCAAGGTCAGGGAGATGTTCCCGGCCTTCGAATACCTCGCTCCTTACCGCAAGGGCGGGAGGCCGTTCATCGACCTGCTCGGCGGGGACGAGGGGTACCGGACGGAGAGTCCGGACGCCTTGCTGGAAAGGTTCGCAGACGAGAGCCGTCTGTTCGTGGAGCGCAAGAAGGCTTATCATTTGTACGAATAGGCAGCTGGTCCGCATTCGCGGCGATTGCACAGACTTGAAGCTTGGGGGAATCAGCATGAGCTATGTGGCGGGACTGGACGGAGGCGGCACCAAGACGGCCGTGGCGGTGGCGGACGAGACAGGCAAGGTCATTCATTCCTTCCCTGCAGGCCCGCTCAATTACAATGGCCATGACGAGCAGCGGGTCGAAGCCTCGATCCGGGAAATCTGCCTCGGGCTGGAGACGGCTTGCGGCTCGCTGGCCGCCGTCACCGACCTGTGCATCGGCGCGGCCGGGGTGAGCAATCCTTCGGTCGGAGGCCGTCTGCAGGCCGCCCTCCGCGCTGGCGGCTACAGCGGCGCGCTGACGCTCGCCGGCGATCATGAAACGGCGCTGGCCGGCGCGCACGGCCGGCTGCACGGCATCGTGCTGATCGCCGGCACCGGCTCGATCTGCTACGGCCGCAGCCTTGGCGGGGCGGCTCATCGCGCCGGCGGCTTCGGCCATCTGATCGACGACGAGGGCAGCGGCTACAGCATCGGCCGCGGGCTGCTGACGTCTGTCGTGCGCGCAGCCGACGGCCGAATCGGGCCGACCGCGCTGACGGAGCTCGTCTACGGAGCGCTCGGAATCGGCTCGGTGCCGGAGCTGGTCGGCTATGTCTATGCGCCGGGCCGCAGCAAGGCGGATATCGCCGCGTTCGCGCCGCTTCTCGGCGAGGCATGCGATGCCGGCGATGCGGCCGCCCTGCGGCTCGCCGCGGATAGCGGAGCTGCGCTGGCAGAGCTTGTACCGGCGGTCGCATCCGCGCTCGATATGGAGGACGGCGAGATCGCACTGCTCGGAAGCGTGCTGGAGCGCAGCTCCTACGTGAGGGAGGCCTTCCGGTCGGAGCTGTCCGCGCGGCTGCCGCGGCTCAGATGCGTCGAGCCCGAGCGGGACGCCGCCTACGGAGCGGTGCTGCTGGCGCTTGAGGCCAGACGGAGCAGGCTGGAGTCCGGCAAGGGAGGGGAAGGCCGATGATGACCTGGACGCCTCCCCGTCCGTACGCGATCGGCGTCGGACTGATGTCGGGCACTTCGCTCGACGGCGTGGATGCGGCCGTCGTACGGCTTGAAGGCAGCGGCTTGGACACCCGCGCAGAGCTGCTTCATTTCCATACCCGCGCGTACGGGGAGCCTCTTCGGGAAAGCCTCCGCAAGCTGTGCGATCCCGAGGCTTCCGATGTGGAGAGCTTGTGCGGCATGAACGTCTATATGGCGGAGCTTTTCGCGGCCGCCGTTCTGGAGGCGGTGCGGGATGCCGGGCTCTCCATGTCGGAGGTGGACTTCGTCAGCTCGCATGGACAGACGGTGTGGCATATGCCGGAGCCTCCCGCCGGCAAGCCCCATCTGTCGAGGTCGACGCTGCAGATCGGCGATCTGTCGGTGCTTGCGAAGCTCACGGGTGTGCTCGCGGTCGGCGATTTCCGTCCAGCCGACCTTGCAGTCGGCGGCCAGGGCGCGCCGCTTGCTCCTTACGGCGATCTCGTGCTGCTTCGCCATCCCGACCGGGGCCGGCTGCTGCAGAACATCGGCGGCATCGGCAACTGCACGGCGCTTCCTGCCGGAGCCGGGCCGCAGGATGTGTTCGCATTCGATACCGGGCCGGGCAATATGGTCATCGATGCGGCGGTGCATCGCCTCACCGGCGGCGCGGCCAGCTACGACGCGGGAGGGGCCATGGCGGCGCGCGGCACGCCGGACGCCGGGCTGCTGGCCGAGCTGCTGGAGCATCCGTACTTCCGCATGCCGCCGCCGAAGTCGACCGGCCGGGAGCTGTTCGGCGCCGCTTACGCCGACGGCTTCCTGGAGCGGGCCGCTGCCCGCGGCCTTGGCCCCGAGGATATCGTCGCGACAGCTACAGCTCTGACCGCCCGATCCATCGCGGACGCCTGCCGGCAGCTCGTGCTGCCGCGCTGCCCGGTTCATGAGCTGGTCGTCAGCGGCGGCGGGGCTCACAACGCGACGCTGCTGGATATGCTGGCAGGGCTGCTCCCGGAGCTGGCCGTTACGACCTCGAGCGCTCTGGGCATTCCGGACGACGCCAAGGAAGCCGTCATTTTCGCCCTGCTCGGGCATGATTTCCTGCTCGGCCAGGCCAACAACCTGCCGAGCGCGACGGGGGCATCGCGCCCGACCGTCATGGGGAAGCTCGCGCTTCCTTGATGGAGACAACGGCTGTCCTTTCGGACGGCCGTTTTTTTTGCATTTCCTTTACCAGGAGAAATATTCATTTCTGGAAGATATAAGCCGAAAAGAATACTAGGTCTTAATTCTTATTTTTCTAGACGAAATAGACTAGTTGTCGCCTGATCTTAGCTTTCGCTATTTAGGCCATTATGGGGGTAGTACGATGAGCATCAGTTGTTACGTTCATGACGGGGCAGTCTCCATCGGAACTTGCGTCGGCTGCGGCAAATTCATCTGCAGGGAATGCAATACGGAGGTACAGAACAAGAACTACTGCAAGAACTGCATCAACGCGCTTATGGAAGACAACCAAAGGAGAATCGCAAGCCTGGAAAATCGCAGCCAGCAGCAAGCTCCGATGGTATTCATGAACGCGGGCGGCGCTTCGAGCTCCTCCAGTTCGGCTGCAAGCTCCGGTTACGGCGCCGGCATCCCAATGGTCCGCAAAAGCAAGATCGCAGCGGCTGTACTCGCCATCTTGCTGGGGAATTTCGGCATCCACAAATTCTATCTGAACAGACCTGGTACCGGAATTCTGTATCTGTTGTTCTGCTGGACTGGAATTCCCGGCTTCATCGGCCTCATCGAAGGCATCGTGTATTTGCTGAGCAGCGATGGGGCCTTCGACTCCAAATACAGCACGTTCGCGAGAATGTGAAGCACGAAAATAAGGGTCGCGGAATCATTCCGCGACCCTTTTCCGTTATGGCGGCATTCGGAGTATCGGCTACCGGCCGCTGCCGGCAAGCGGAAGCTCCAGCGTGACGACCGTGCCTTCTCCCGCGATGCTGTCGATGGCAAAGCTGCCTTCATGCGCGGCCATGATGCGCTTGACGATCATGAGCCCAAGGCCGTTGCCGCCCGGCTTGGTCGTATGGAACGGCTCTCCCGCCCGCTTGAGCCCTTCCGCGTCGATGCCTGCTCCCGTATCCGAGATCGAGATGGATTGACGGCCGTCAGCCGCCTCCAGCGTAATCGAGATTTCCCCGCCGCGCGGCATGGCTTCGGAGGCGTTGCGCAGCACGTTGAGGAACACCTGCTTCATCTGGTCGCACTCGCAGAGCAGCAGCCCGGAGCTCTTGTATTCGCGTCTTATCGAGATGTTCTCCAGGCGGCATTGGAATTCGAACATTTGAAGCGTCTCTTCCAATAGGCCGGAGCATTCCCGGATAGCGAGCTGGCGCGTCTTCGGCCTGCCGAGGACGAGAAAGTCGTCTGTGATGAGGTTGATCCGCTCGATCTCGCTCATGAGCAGGGAGTAATGGGCAGGATCAAGCTGGCTCGAGGTGAACTGCAGCATGCCCTTGATCGCGGTGAGCGGATTGCGGATTTCATGCGCGATGCCGACGGCCAGCTGGCCGGCAAACACGAGCTTCTCGTTATGGCGGAGCTGCTCCTCGGCCCGCTTCATTTCCGTCGTCTCCCGCAGCGTGCCCGCAGTACGGATCAGCCGCCCGTCGCCGCCTACGATGGGAACGATGTCGAGGATGAAATGCTTCTGGACGCTGAAGCGCTTGTCCGAGAGCTCGAGTCCTACGATGTGATCTCCGCCTTCGTCCAGAAGCCGACGGAAGCAAGATCCGATGACAGGCAGGCTGCGCGCATCGAGGCCTTCGTACTTATCTGCGAGGCTGAGCATGCGGGACACGGAGTCGTTCAAGGTCAGAATCGTTCCGTGCTCATCCGTCAGGACCACGCCGAAGTGGGTTGTTTCCAGCAGCGCTTGCGTCAGAATCTGCTGCTGGGTGTTCTGCTTGCGCAGCAGCAGCTCCCTCTCGATGGAATCGGCCATCGTGCCGAGCAAGGCGAGCAGCTGGGGATGGGCGTTGTCGGCTACGGTCATGATCGAGATAGTGGCGTATATCCTGCCCGAGCCTCCCGGATCCGGCAGGGGCGCCGTGTAGCAGGCCATCTGCTGAAGCGGAAGATGATAGTGTTCGGCTCCGATCACCTGCACGGGTTCGTTGCGCTCCAGGCACAGCGTGATGGAGCTGATGGCGGTCTCCTCCCCGTAACGGACGCCTTCGACTATATTGAACTCGTGAAGCGAGCAGATCATGGCCGGATTGCCGCCGAAGCCGAGCACATGGCCCTCCCCGTCGGAGACGGCAACCAGCATCGGGTCCTGCGGCAGCAAGCCGAGGAATCGTTCGGCCAGATCAAGCGACACCTCGAGCACATCGGCGTAATCGGACTTCCTTTGACGAAGGGCGTCGGCGGCAAGCCGGTCCTTGAAATCGGGTATAATGGAGGAATCCAGCCCCATGGCATGGTAATATCGTTTCAATTCCTCGAAATCAAGCAACTCCATTCTCTGTTCTCCTGTCTGAACACTCGTTACTTTGAGAATACCATAAACGGGCCGGTCAACTCTCGGGGAAATTTGAAGTCTTGCATTGCAGACTCTATGTAAAACAGGGTATCATGGCAGTAGGTGTACGTGTATGAGAACGCAAATAAGCCCGATGAATCGCTGGAATCGATTCATATCAGGCTATTTGAGGTAAAGGAATTGTACACCCTGACAATTCAACCATGGAGGTGAATCATCATGGCAAAAGACGTTCTGTGCGAAGTGAACTCCTGCAAGAACTGGGCCGACGGCAACAAATGCAGCGCTTCGTCGATCTACGTGGTCAGTCACCGTGGACAAGCCAGCCAATCCGAAGAGACGGATTGCAAAACGTTCGAACCGAAACTGTAATTCACATATGATTTCTCTTGGGGCAGCCGTTGCAGCGGTTGTCCTTTTCGTTATGCTCTTCTACTATAATAACCAATAATGATAATTGTTATCAAGTGGTTGAGAGAAAAAGTTTTTAACCCTCATCAGCTTTTCATGTTGGCAGCTCTCTCCAGATCCATAGAGGCCGATTGACAAAAAATGCTCTTCCAGCATCCGGATATTTGATATGATGGAAACAGAAATGGAAGGATATGGACGTCGGCAGGCCGAACGGCCGCCGGTCCGCAAGGAAGGAACGGAGGGGTACAGGCCTGGCGTGGCGCCGAAGGCTTTTAAAATGATCCATGGAGGGAAAACGATGAGCGACAACGAGGAGACGTTCGGATCGGCAGTTGCTGCAAGTCCGGTCAAAAACAAGGTCGGCAGCTATTTCATTCCGGTAAGGAATATCGAGGCTTCCCGCAGCTGGTACTGCAAGGTGCTGGGGCTGATGGAAGCCGATTGCCCGATCCATTTCGGGCATCTATGCCCGCTGCCGATGCAGGGAACGGGATTGATCCTCGACACGATGCCCAAATGGGGAGGCAGCGATCCGGACGGGGCTCCTTCGATCCAGACGCCGGCGTTCATGCTTCTGACCGATAAGCTGGAGGAATCGCTCGCTTATATGAAGGCGCTTGGCGTCAGGCTCGTGACGGAAATCGAGCATGACCAGTGGTTTGTCGTTCTCGACCCGGACGGCAATAAGCTGATGATATGCAGGGAATAAGCAAGAAGCCCCGTCGCTGCCGCAATCAGGCAGAGGACGGGGCTTCTTGCCGCTTCCGGAGTCTGGGCTGCTGGTGCCGGCAAGCAACCGCCGGTCCGGGGGATACAGAACCTATCGATCGGGGGTACCCGCCATCAGGACTCCTTCGAAGGATGAACGGAATCGTATTTCCGCAGCATAGTTAGAAACATTCCGTAGTGTCTTTTTTCATCCAGCAGGATCATTCTCCAGACTTTGTTGATCTCTTCCATGGTTGAGTTTGCAATATGGTTTGTATAATGATTGATTGCAGTCAACTCAGCTCGCTTCCCTTATTTTGCTGGTGACAAAGATCGGTTTTCCTTGCGGTTGCCCCCCCCCCCCCGGAACGGTATAGCTCACCATCTTTAACCCTTGATTAGGTAAAGTGAATGGTTAATCTTATGCATTTTTTAGGGCTTATGATGGTTGACGAGGAAGGTAGGGGAAAGGTGGGATGTGCTGTTCTGCTCTGCAGCCTTGTAGATATAATTTTTCGGGTCATGCGCGTCTTCTTAAGAGAATTTAATTTTGCTCGTTTATATTGAAACCACAAGAACGCATGAAGCCATCCTTGGATCGGAGGAATCGAAATGGCGAGAATGAACAAGGAGTGGATTGTCCTATAGGAACATAAAATGAACGCAGCTCATGGTTGCCAACAATTGTACGGTGGCATAAAAGAAACAATTAAAGGAGGAAAAGCAACTTATGCTGACTGAAATCATGAACCATCTGCACCCCATTATCGTCCATTTTCCAATTGCCCTTATCTCCATCGGCCTCGTATACGATCTTGTAACTTCGGTTGTTCATCGTTCCCTGCCGCCAAGGAAAGGACTCTGGTTGTGGTTGGCGGCGGCATTCGGAGCATGGCTGTCCGTAGCGACCGGTCCGGAGGAAGATGCCCGTGGCAATACATCATTTCTTGAAATTCACTCCATGTTGGCCGACATCACGGCCTGGGTCGTCACTCTGCTCGTATTGGGCAGAATTATTATGGCATTCAGAGGCAACCGGTCTCTTGTCAAAATGACTTTGGCGGTATATCTGGTTCTGTCTATCGCTTCGTTCGGACTTGTGCTCGGTACCGGCTATTATGGGGGCAAGATGGTTTATTCGAACGGAGTAGGCGTCAAAGTCAACGGAACGGCCGTCAATCCTCCGCGAGCAGACAATCATTAATGAATAAAGAAGAAGGGCGAAATCCAATAGCGAGGAGCTATCTCGGAGTTTCCTCTGAAGCTGAAGGCTTGACGGGCATCCCCTCCGCTGTCGACGCTTGATATAAAAGCCGAATGCTCCGCTGTGCTTGATCGTCCAATATCGTGTATGATGGGAACAATGGATATTGCAGCGGAGGTTGAGCATGGATTATATCGTGTTGGATATTGAGTTCAACGGGCGGAAGTTCGCCAGCGACAAGCCGATGGAGGTAATCGAGATCGGCGCGGTCCGGCTGAACGAAGCCTTGGAGAAGATCGACGAGTTCACGGCGCTGATCAAGCCGGTTTATTTTGCCAAGCTGAACAGCTTCATTCGGGAGAAGACGGGCATACCGCAGGAGGACATCGATGCGGCGAGCGGGTTTGTTCCGGTCATCCGTCATTTCCTGGCTTGGCTGGGGAAGAGCGAGGCCTGCACGTTCGTGACATGGGGCGGCGAGGACATGAAGCGGATCGTGCTGGATACCCGCATGCACAAGCTTGACGATGCCTACTGGCTCGCGGCTTCCTATTATGATCTGCTCAAAATCTATTTGCGCGCGCGCAGCCTGACCAATGATGTCAGCGTCGAAGCGGCTTTGGCGGAGCTTGCCATTCCGGCCGAGGGCAGCGCCCACCGGGCTCTTGACGACGCCCGCATGACGGCGGAGATTTTCCGCCGCATCTTCCCTGACATTCAGCATGAGACGGACGCACGGCAGTACAAGGACACCTACTCCAACGCCAAGGAACGGAGAATGGTGAAAAATGCGATCCGCGGCCTCGCCGTGCAGAAGGTGCAGCCGACTTGGGAGCTGGTGGCCGATAAGCTGGCCCAGGCGAAGGTAGACATGGACAACGCCAAAAAGGCGGCGGAGCTGCGGGACTACTACGAGGCGGAGATCGTGAAGGCGCCGAAGCGGCCGCAGACTCCGCGTCCAGGCATGCGTCCGGCTGGTGAATCGTCCGCCGAAGCGGCAGACGTCTCGGAAAGACAAGCAGATCAGGAAGCTGTAATCGTTTCGGAAGAACCGGCGGTTGATAGCGAGGCGTCTGCAGATTCATCCGGGCAATCCCATAGCGGGAGAGGCGCGGACGCTTAAGTCATCCCTCCTTGGATTAAGGCAGTGAAACCATAGAATGGCCTTTCCGTTTTGGACATGCCCGTTTGGGGTCGGAGCAGGATTGGCATGTGCATACGATCTGTGCTGCAGAATGCCGGCGATTCATCGTCGGCGTTTTTTTATGGAAGCTCAATGGATAATCAAGGGCTGTGAACCGATATAATCCTGAAATGGGATTTGGAAGGGACTGGATGCGTGTAACGTAAGTTTGGAACGGCTTCGCAGCAAGCCGGCATATTTTAGCGTTCAAAAGGGGATAGCACATGAAGCTCGAAGAGAGAGTCGAACGATTGGAACGGCTTATTCAGGGCTTGGCGCTCGAGCTGGCGGAGCTGAGGCAGCAGCAGGCTGCTTACCTGCCGTTGTCCGGCGGGGAGCAGCGGGTAGGCGCTGCGGCGCCGGCATACGGAAAGACCGAGGCATCCGAGCAGGCGAGCGGGGGGCAACCCTCCGAGCATCCGCTGCAGACGGCGCCGGCCCGATCTCATGCAGGGGGCGGGCATCCGTCCATGCCGGGATCTGCTCCGAGGCCTGTCGGTCCTTCCGGACATGCGGCAGCGGGAGGAACCGCGCCTTTGCAGGCTGCTCCTCGCCCGCCCGCCCCTCCAGTCGATTGGGAGCATCTGCTCGGCAGGGTGTGGCTGCCGCGGATCTTCATCGTCGTGCTGCTGCTCGGCGTGCTGTGGGGCTTCGCCGCAGCCGTCAATGCCGGCATGATCACGCGCCCGGTCCGCTGCTGGCTCGGCGCTGCGGCGGCGGCATGCATGTTCGCAGCCGGCATCCGGCAGATGCGGCACAAGCGGGAAGCGCTCGGCCAGGCGCTGCTTGGCGGAGCGCATTCGCTGCTCGTGGTGACGTTGTTCGCGGCGCATATGCTGTACGGATTCTTGTCCGTTCCGCTGGCCTGTGTCCTTTACGGCATCGCCATCCTGCTGTTTGGCGCGACAGCGCTCGCCTACCGCTCGCAGTCTCTCATGCTGCTCGCCATGGCTGCCGGATGCCTGATTCCGTTTCTCCTTGATTCCGATGCTTCCCATGTCTCCATTCTTGTCGCTTATGAAGGGCTGTTCGCGGCTTCCGCGCTGCTTATCGGCTGGAGGCTTCAGTTCCGCTGGGTGTACGCCGCTTCCTATGTGCTTCTGCAGCCTTCGCTCCTCGTCGCCGCCCTTCTTGGAGCCGGCGATGGAGCGGAATGGTGGTTCCTCTGCGCCCAGCTCTTGCAGCAGGCTGTCCTCCTCGCAGCGTACCTGCTGGAGAAGCGGGAGGCTCCGGTCTTCTCCGAGCGGAGAGGGCTTGTGTTCACTTCCTTTGCGGTTACGGCAGGGTGGGCATACCTGCTGCTGATGCCGAAGCATGAAAGCCAGTATTTGATCCTGGTCGGGATCGGCGCGGCTGTCTACAGCCTTCTGGCTTACTGGCAGCTGTCCAAGAAAAAGGAAGCGGCCGAACTGCTCGCCGTCACGGCGACGCTCGGATGGATCCTGCTGCTTCTCGAGTCGCTGCCGGGCACTTATGCGGGAGCGGCACTCGCGGTCGAAGGGACGCTCGCTCTGGCGATCGGCCTGCGCATCCGCGCTCCCTACCAGCAGGGAGCGGGGGCGGTCATATTCTTCATCGGCGCGATGCGGATTATCGGGATGCCCATCGATGCCGTCGCATCGCTGGAAACCTTGAGCTGGATCGTCCTGCTGGCGGGCTTGCTGGTCCTGTACAGAATGGTCCTTGCGAATAAACAGAGCCCGCAAGCGAAGCGGGGCGCCGGAGCGCTGTTATGGCTGACCGGAATTCTTGGCCTGGTGTTCTTGACCCAGCTCACGCTGGCAGCGTCGAGGCTACTGGAGACGGACAGCCAAAGGCTGATCTTGTCCGCGGTATGGATCGTCTATGCGATTGCGCTGATCACGGGCGGAATCATGCTGCGGCGGCCGAAGGCCCGGCTTGCCGGCATGCTGCTCGTGCTGCTCACCTTGCTGAAGGTCATCTTCATCGACGTTCCAGGCGTGACGATCGCCGTCCGCGCGATTCTGTTCATCGGTCTCGGGGTGGTGGGCATCGCTGTATCGCGAGTCATGTACAGCAAGCAGAAAAGCGAGTAGAAAAAGAGGGTCCCGCGAGGGACCCTCTTTGCCGTGCATCCAGAGCGTATCCGCCCTTGGGCATGCCGATGCGTGCGGCTTCCGCTGCAGAGGCATCGGCCGCCTTGCTTGCTATCGCAGCGTCCTAGGCTTCCGCAGATGCGCGGCCCGGCTCTTCCGCCAGCTCCAGCACGACCGGACAATGGTCGCTGCCCAGCACGGCGCTGTCGATGGAGGCGTCCTTCAGCAGCGGACGCAGCCGCTCCGAAGCCAGGAAATAGTCGATGCGCCAGCCGATGTTCTTCTCCCGCACCTTCGGCATGAAGGACCACCAGGTATAGGCGCCCTCGGCTTCGGGATGGAAGTGGCGGAACGTATCGACGAATCCGGCTTCCAGCAGCGTCGTCATCCGGCCCCGCTCTTCCTCGGTGAAGCCCGAGTTGCCGCGGTTGGCGCGCGCATTCTTGAGGTCGATGTCCTGATGGGCGACGTTGAGGTCGCCGCACAGGATGACGGGCTTCACGGCATCCAGACCTTGAAGATAGCGGAGGATGCGCTCCTCCCATTCCAGCCGGAACGGAAGGCGGGACAGGTCGCGCCGGGAGTTGGGCGTATAGACGTTGACCAGATACCACCCTTCGAATTCAAGGGTGAGGATGCGGCCTTCTTCCTCGAAGTCGTCCTCGAGTCCGTACCGGACGGACAACGGCTTGATCCGGGTCCAGACGGCCGTTCCGGAATAACCCTTGCGAACCGCGTAATTCCAGAACAGATGATAGCCTTCGGCATGGTCCAGCTCGATCTGGCCTTCCTGCAGCTTCGTCTCCTGCACGCAGAAGATGTCGGCATCCATATAATTGAAATAATCGGCAAAGCCTTTCTTGACGCAGGCTCTCAGCCCGTTGACGTTCCATGACACCAGTTTCACTTGCATTCTCTCCCCGCTTGCGGCATGGCTTATCTGTGCATGGCTTTATCTGTCCAGTGTACCATGGCCGGGCTCCGGGCGGGGAGGAAGGAAGCCATTGGAGGAAGGAAGCCATTGGAGGGAGGAAGCTATTGGATCGCGAGGTAGCGGGCAGTCTCGGCCCGGTAGGCGGCCAGCGCAGGAATGAGTCCGGCTGCGATGCCGGCCGCAAGCACGATGCCGGCGATGCCAAGATGGGACCACTGGAATCCGACCGTCACGGCGATGGATACGCGGGAGCCGATATAGCCGGACAGGACGGCGGACAAGCCATAGGCTCCGGCGATGCCGAGGGCGCAGCCGAGCAGCATGACGATGGAGGATTCCAGCAGCACGATGGCCATCACATGGCGGCGGCCGGCGCCGATCGCGCGCAGGATGGCCACGCTGCGGCGGCGCTCCATAGCCGATCCGTACAGGGAGAGGCAGACCGTGAGGCCTGCCATGCCGAGGATGACGTATCCGATGCTGCGCAGAACCTGCTCGCCGCTGCCCAGCATGTCGAACAGCTTGGCCAGCGTCTGCCCCGGCAGCACGGCCTGCGCTTCTTTTCCGGCATTCGTCTGCTGGTACAGCTTCATCAGCCCGATGTAGCTCTTGGGCTTGACGAGGACGGCCGTCACTCCGCGGGCAGCTTCTTCCTCGGCGGAGACAGCCGGACCAGGCGCGGATGAAGCCTCGGCAGAAGAAGACAGTTCCTGTCCGCCTGCGGCCGCTCCGCCTTCCTCCTCTTCATGCCCATGCTCATGGCTGATCCAATAGCTGTCCATGCTGACGTAGATGCCACGGTCGGAAGGAGCAGCTACCGGCTTCAGGATGCCGACCACCTCATAGGGATGATCTGCATGCTCATCCGGCTCGGCGGAGACGACGACTCCATGCTCGGAGACGAAGCGGTCCCCGACCTTGAGCCCCTCGCGCGAGGCGACCTCCGCTCCGATTACCGCCTGGAAGGGGCCGCTGAACAACCGTCCTTCACGAAGGTTGAAGTAGGGCGGATCGGCAGGGCGGCCCTTGAGGTCGAAGAAATCGGCGCTTGTCCCGACGATCCGGAATCCCCGGTACTGGTCTCCGAGAGCGAACGGAACGGCTGTCTGCACCTCGTCATTCGCGGCCAGCTCCTCATAGTAGGCATGGCTGAGGTTGTCCAGCGGGCGGTCCATCAGAAATATGGTGTTGAACACGAGCTGGTTGGCACTCCCCTTGGAGCCGATCAGGAGCCCGAACGGCTCGCTTGCCCGCTCGATGCCTCCGCGCACGCCCCCGGAGAGGACCAGAACCGCCAGCGTGACGGCGATTCCGACAAGAACGACGGCGGCTGTCAGGGCGGTTTGGACTTTGCGGGCCATCAGATTGCGGATGGCCATGCTCAGCAAGGACATGGCTAGGCTCCTTTCGCCGGCGAGAGCGGCCTGCGCGACAGCTCCCGCATGGATACGGAGCCGTCCATGCGTGCCGCCTGCTCGAGGTCATGGGTGCAGAGAAGGAGCGCGGCGCCCGCATCGGAAGCGGCGGCAAGGAGCAGCTCCATGATCTGCGCCGCCGTCGCGGCGTCCAGACTGGCTGTCGGCTCGTCGGCCAGCAGCAGCTCCGGGCCGTTCACAAGCGCCCGCGCGATGGCGACGCGCTGCTGCTCGCCCTGGCTCAGCTGGGCGGGCCGGTGGTGGAGGCGGTGTCCGAGACCGGCCTGCTCCAGCAGCTCGGCGGCTCTGCCGCGCCGGGCGCGCTTGTCGAGCACCCGGCCGAAGCTGGCGGCGGCGAGCACGTTCTCCAGCGCCGTGAAGCCGGGCACCAACTGGAAGCTCTGATGCACATAGCCGATATGAGCGGCTCGCAAGCGGTCGAGCTCCGCCTCCCGAAGCTGGTCTGTCCGCTTGCCCATGAAGGTGATGGAGCCTTCCGTCGGGCGCGAGATGCCTGCGATCAGATGGAGCAGCGTGCTTTTGCCGGAGCCGCTCGGTCCGACCAGCGCCTTGCACTCGCCTTGGCGCAGCTCGAAGAAGGGGATATCCAGCACCGGCATCATGATGCCGCCTTGGATGCGGAACCGCTTGACCACTTTCTCCATAGAAACCAATGTCATTTCAACACCTCCGTCTTGTCGGCATTGATGCGGATCAGGCTGACGAAGCCTGTCTCCTCGTCGGTCATGGAGCCGACGCTCAGCGTCCCGGTAATCTTGACCTGATGCTCGGTCGGCGTCATCTCCGAGCCTTTCGGCAGATTGATGACGACGATATCGGTCGGCCAGTCCGCGTCGGAGGAGCAGAAGGGGCAGATCGCCAGCGGGATGCGGGTAAGGACGAAGAAGCGGACGGTCGCCGTCAGCGGCGGAGCCATGTAGCCGATCATTTCCACCTTTTGCCCGTCGAGCTCCTTGAGCTTGTCGGAAAAGGTCAGTCCCCGCACCGTTTCCTTGCCGTACAGCTCGGAGAAACGGATCGTCTCGGGTCCGTCCAGACTGGAGCGGACGGTCGGCGGAGCGGAGCCTGCCGGACTCGGCAAAGGCGAAGCCGAGCTGCCGGGCGAGCTTGCCCTAGGGCCGGAGGATGCCGGCGGGCCATCGGATGCCGACGGGGCCGGGGATGCGCTCGCGGCAGGCTTGGAGCCGGATGCGGGTCCGGCGGGCAGCTTGCCCTGCGAGGGAGCCTGCTGCTGACGCTCCGCATCCGGGCTTGCTGCTGCATATGCCGTCCCCGGCGTTTTGACCGCAGCGGGGCTTGCTCCGCCAGCAGGCTTGCCGCCGTCGGACTGCTTGCCGGATGATAGTCCGGCGCCATCTTGCGCTGCCGGCGCCTCTGCTCCTCGATCAGCCGGCACCGGATTCGCCTTGCCGGAAGACGCGCCGGCAGCATCGAGTCCTGCTGCTGCATCGGCGGAGTCTCCGGCAGCATTTCCTGCCTCGTCGCTGCCCGCCGTTCCGGCCGCAGCGTCAGGAGCCGGGGGCGCCTGGCTTGCCGCCGCCGTTCCGCCATCCCCGGAACGCTCGCCCTGCTCCGCGGAAGGCGACGTTCCGGCTCGTCCGCTTGCCGCGCCCGTACCGGCTTCCGCGGGGGCCGCAGCTGCCTCGCCGAGGGAGGCCGAAACGGAAGAAGGCTCTCCCCCTGAAGGGAGAGCCTTGGTTCCGCAGCCGGCCAGCAGCAGCCCGGCCGCCGTCAGCCCCGCAAGCAGCGGGACCGGACGGAAGAGTGACGCCGGACGGCTCCTCATTGGCCGAGGGAAGCCAGCAGCGAATCGCTGGTGACGATCAGCTTGCCGTTCTCGCTTTTGAACTTCAGCGGCACCGGCTTGTTGTTTTTCTTCGCAATGCCCTTGTCCATGTACAGCACGAGCTTGCTCGCTCCGGCGTTCACGAAGGTAACGTGTTTGGCGGCATCATAGGAAGTGCTGCCTCCGACGGACTTCAGGAAGCCGTCCAGCTCGATCCAGGTCTGCTTGTCCGGCTTGCTGCCGTCCAATTTCAGGCCGAGCGCCTGAGCCATGCCGAAGAACACTTCGGTATTGTCCAGCGTGCCTTTGAAATAGTCGGAGCCAGGGCCGTGAGCCATCAGAGTTACGTCGTCGGCGGAATGGACCTCGACGCTTTCGGACTTCGGCAGCGTGCCCGTATGGAGGTACTTGTCCTTGTCAGGCGCGTCCGGATTGGCCAGCGTTCCCGGATTCGCGATATAGGCATCTCCGGAAAGGACGGCCGGAGCCTGGGGAACGGAGCTGAACTTGTAATCCTCGTAATAGTCCGGCGTGGCGCCGAAGACGACGGCCAGCTTGCGGTCGACATCCGGCGTATCCGGGAAGCCGTCCTTGTCGGAATCGGTGTAGGTCGGGAACTTGGACTGCTCATAGGTGCGCACCGCTTCGCGTCCCGTCTTGCCGTCGCCTTCCCAGTACGTGCCGGCGATGCTGGCGGAGTGGGCATGGTCGGCCGTCGCCAGGACGAGGGTGTCGCCCGAGGCGTCCGCGTAACGGCGAGCCTCGCCGATTGCTTTGTCCATCTCGATCGTATCGTAGGCGGAGCGCTCCCAGTCCATCGTATGCAGCTGCTTGTCGATGCTGGCGCCTTCGACCATCAGGAAGAAGCCGTTCTCGTTCTTGCTGAGCACCTCGATCGCTTTCTTGGTCATGTCCCACAGATTCGGCTGGTCGGTGAACGACTTGAGCGCCGCCGTGTTTTTGGTCGAGCGGTCGTAGTAGACGTTCATGTCGCCGGTATGGAACAGGCCGAGCAGCTTGGAAGGCGTTCCGGAGCTTTTCAGTCCCGAGGCGCTCTCCACGAATTTGTAGCCGGCTTTCTCGAAGCCGCTGATGAGATCGTTCTCGTCCTTGCGCTTAGAGCCGGCAACCGATTTGGGGAGGAAGTAGGCCGATCCGCCGCCCATGACGACTTCAGGCTGAAGCTTCAGCAGCATGTCGGCGATCTCCGGCTTGTCCGCGCGGCGGCGGGTATGGGAGACGACCGCGGCCGGCGTCGCGTCCTCGATCTCCGAGGTCGTGACGATGCCGACCGACATGCCGCGCGTGCGCTTCAGCATCTCGGCGAGCGTCTCGACCTGCGGATCGTCCAGCGAGCTTTCCGTATTGTCCGGATAGACGCCGAGGGCGTTCACGGCGGATTTGTGGCCGGTATTGTAGGCGCTGGCGCTGTTGGCCGAGTCGGTGACGATGGAATCCATGCCGGAGGTGGTGACGACGGCGCGCTGCTCCAGCTTGTCCATTTCCATGAGGCCGTTGTACTTGCCCTCGGTCAAGCCCTTGGACATCGCGCGGGCGATCGTGATGCTAGGCTGCGACATGCCGTCCCCGACGAAGAGGATGATGTTCTTCGCCTTCTTGCCGGCTGCGGAGGTGGTCACCGCTTGATAGGAGACCGTGCGGGACAAGGAGCCGGCCGTCACCTTCACGGTGTAGGAGCCCGGCTTGTCCAGCGATACGCCGCGGATCATGAAGGAGGAGCTTGAGGCGGTGCTGGTTTTTTCGAAGCTTTTGCCGAAAAATGCTTCCGCGCTTTTGCCGTTTATCTGGATGCTGACGGCCGAGGCATCGCCTGTCCAGTCGTTCAATTCCACGCGGAAATCGAATTTGCCGCCCGCCAGAAACTTGGCATTATGGATGGGAGCTACATAAATGGACGGCGCCGCTTTGGCCGTCGCGGCCGCTTCGGCTGCCGCCGCAGGAGCCGGAGTCAGCTCGGCCATTCCGATTCCTCCTGCTGCCAAGGCGCTCGCAAGCGCCGCTCCGAGAAACATTTTACCTGCTTTTGCTTTCTTCATCTCCCCAAAACCCCTCCGCTACTAGAAATGAATGCACTTCCACAGCGTAAGTAAGAATGATTAAGCAGGTGCTAACGATTTGTGAATAGTTGGTAAATCAAGAAAACGCCTGCGAAGCCGCAAGGCGTTTTCATTCATGCATGCATTCGACGGCTATTTCTTCTCCTCGGCAGCTGTTCCGTCCTCCGGAGGACGATTGCCGTTTTTCAGCTCCCAGATCGAATAGCCGAAGTCCATTTGCAGATGGGGATTGTCCGGGAACTTGGGCCAGTCGCCGCCCCATGTGAAGCCGAGCCCCTTGGCGATCGCTACGACCTCCAGCCAGTCGGCTTTGCCGTTCTTGTTCCCGTCGTATTCCATATCCCAAATAATATCGCCCCCGCGGTCCTTGAGAGCGAAGTCGATCGCCAGACCGTAGTTGTGGTAGGATTCTCCGCCGCGGGCATGGGTAACGATGGAGCCGTCGCCATCCCGGCCTTTGCTGTACAGGACATCCTGCTCTGCCGAGCTGCGGAAGCCGTCGGTGATGACGACTTTGATGCCTTTTGCGGCGGCCAGCGAGATAAGCTCGTCCTTTTTCCCGTCCAGCACCGGATGCAGCTGCGTAACGGGAGGCACCTCCCGGTATAGTCCCGGAGGGACGACCCGGTCGAACAGGCGCGGCATCTCCAGCTTGAAGAGGGCAGCCGCCGCAAGTACGAGTCCCGCCGCAAGCAGCAGGCAGCCGAGGCCGCTTCTGCGCCGGGTCTGAGTCCGGCCTGCGGACTTGGGGCTGCGGCCCTTTTGTCCGCCCGTCATGGGGCTTTGCTGCATGAAGGTCTCCTTTGCACGTTCGCTTTGTTCAAGCTTATACGAGCGGGAAGGGCAAAAAGCTTCAGGAAACGGCTGATCGGCTTGGGATCTGTTTCCAGTTGGAGCGGATGGGGTAAGGATAGGAAACGAGCTGGAAAATGCTGACGCCGGCAGCCGGGCGCCGAGCATGCGCAAAAGCAAACAAACCGCTGGCCGCCGCCCCGAAGGGCTGGCTGCTGCGGTTTGCGCAAGGGGATCCGGATTCAGGACAGGCTAGTCCACATCGGGACTGCCGTCAACCGTATCGGCTGGATCGTCGGCGTATTTCTCGTACTTGGTGTCGTCCATGATCCGGCGTGCGGACACGTAACGCTTCGTGTAGTAGGAATCGCTCAGGCTGCTGATCATGACGCCTTTGCTCGACGAGGAATGGGCGAACTTGCCGTCCCCGACATAGATTCCGACATGCGAGACGCCGCGGCCGCTCGTATTGAAGAACACGAGGTCGCCCGCCTTGAGATCAGCCTTCGCGACTTTCTTGCCCAAGCCTGCTTGGGAAGAGGAGGAATGCGGCAGGGAGATCTTGAATTGCTTGAATACATAGGACGTGAATCCGGAGCAATCGAATCCGTTCGTCGTCGTTCCGGCCGTTTTGTACGGCGTTCCGACGAGATCGCTGATGACACCGTCCATTTTGGAATCAGCCGCTGCGCTGCCTGCGCCTGCAGTGAACAACAGAGAGATTCCGAGGATGAGGCTTGCTGCTTTCTTCTTCAAGCTTGAGTAGCTCCTTCCAGAGCCTACGAGGTTAGCTGTGGGGTTCGGTTGAAGGTTCCCTATGATTCCTGCGGCATGCGTGACAATAGCTGACGGACGCCCAAAATCAATTCACCCTGAAAGTGGTTCCCCCGTTTCCATGTTCAACGGAATTCGGCATTTTGATGATACTGGAAAACATATTCTTGCTTTTCGCCCCTTCTCCTTCCCAAAACGACATTTTCTAATAATTCTCATGTTTCAACGAGAAGAAAATAGCGTTTACATCCGGATTATATGGGAGCTGACCTCCCTTGAACAGACAAAATGGCGACTCTTCCCTATTTATGCAACCGGTATGGCAATCGCTCCACATTGCCTTTCCTGACGGCCGCCGATCGGACGCAGAAGACTGAGAAGACTGGCGCTGCCGCCAGTCTTCTTTGTCTTTTCTTAGAAGGGGATGCGACTACAAAAAGCCCCGTCTTCTCCAGGAGAAGGCGGGGCTTGACTGATTCCGCAACCGGATCAAACGGTATAAAGGACGTCTTCCATCAGGGTAAGCAGCCGGGATCTCATTCCGACCAGCTTCATCAGGGCTTCCTCCTGCAGGCTGCCGGTATCCGGGCTGAGCAGGGCGTGCTCGCTGCTGATCGCCTCAAGGGCCTTGCCTGTGTTGGGATTCAGGTCGTAATGCTCAAAACGGTAAAGCAGCTCGGCGGTGGATTGGTGAAGCTCTTCATAATAAGCTTGAATTTGTTCGGTCATCGTTCGATTTTCCTCTCTGGTTTGGTTATTTTCTCTATTCTGCTGTTCGATGTATGGGGGCGGCCCCGAGAGAGCCGGCGATTGTGTGCGGAAACTTCGCTTACAGCATGCCCATCGTTGTTTTCATTGCTTGCGTCTGTTCTTCCGATCCGATAGCGGGCAGCGGATGGGGAGCGGGAACCCATCTGCCGACTCAGGGATAGGAACCGATATGCGTGAGTCGAGCGGAAGCATAGGGTGCCCGATTGCCTGAGAAGGTATTAAACCGGCAGACGCTCTTTGAAAACAAGTCATAATTGTCAGAGAATTTTCACAATTGTACGATGGAATTATTGCTTTGTCAACTAATGTGACGCGAATCCTCCCAGCAAGCGTACTGTGATGTCAGCAGCCACAAGTCAAGCAGCGTGCGGACGAGATGATAGGCTTGCTGGATGACGAGGGCGGCCAATCCGGCCCATGCCATCGCTGCGGCGCTGAAGCCGGCACCGATGACGCCGGAGAAGAGGAGCAGGGTCAGGCTGAGGCCGGCCATCGGGAGCAGCCGTCTGCAGGCGGCCGATAGGGACGCCGAGACTTTGAGCCTGGATACCGCTCCGAGCTGGAGGGAGAGGCTGAGCAGATGCAGAACCCCGATCCACAGCAGCCACGCTGCCGCCCAAGGCAAAATGCTGACGGCGATTTCCTGCAGGGAGGATCCGTTCTTGACCACATCCCATGCCCGGGAGCCGAGCCACCAGAGAGGAGCGACGGCAAGAAGCGTCTCCGCCCAGTAGAGAAGCAGGACCGGCTTCCATGCCTTGCGCATGCCCTGCAGGAATAGCGTGCCGCCTTCATGTCCCGCCGCGGTATGGTGGATGGAATAGAACAGGCCGGCATTGATGAGCGGCGTGACGATCATGCGGGAGAGCAGCAGGGCGGCCAGCGTCCACAGGACCGGCTGGGCGAGATCGGTCTTCATCAGCCGGAACTGGGCTTCCGCCCAGAACAGGGCATCCGCCCCTTGCGAAGGCTCGTTCGCTCCGGGATACCGCCGAAGCAGCGGTCCGATAATGGAGTCGACATAGCGGTAGAGGAAAAATCCCCACAACAACCGGTACAGGAACAGGGCGACGGCCACCGGCAGATGCTTGATGGTCAGGCGCCACCCTTGCTTGAGATAAGTAGACACGTTTGAGACTCTCCTCTCTTCGGGCCGCTACCAGGCGAACGCTCCCGCAATCCATTCCAGCGCCTTCACGATGCCGAGGCTGATCCGGACCTCCTGCTTGCGGGGAGCCTCGGCTTTCAGGAAGTTGTTCATCTGCCGGTTGTCCAGCACGTTGGTGCGGTCCGGATCGACCGCGGCCCAGAGCAGCGGGGAGGGGGCGGTCAGCTTGTAGAGCATATCCGATTCAACCCCGTCCCAGGTGCGTGAGGCCGTAGAGCCGTCGGCGAACTTGAAGGTGACCGGGACCGGGCCGTAGACGCCGCCGCCGCGCTTGACGAGCACGTCAGACTCGTACATTTTGGAGGCGCCGGAGTCCGCCGCCTTCGAGACCCGGATGGAGGCGACCGAATAGTCGGCCATCTCGCCTCCGTACACGAACTGGCTGAAGTAGTCGTCCCAATTCTGCTTGCTGACCTGCTCGACGACTTTCTTGAAGTCCGCCGTGGTCGGATGCTTGAATTTATATTGGTTGAAATAGGTCCGCATGATCTTGTTCATGATGTTCATGCCGACCCGGTTCTCGATGCCGGTCAGCACCAGCTTGGCGCGGCTGTAGACATTGTCCGCATACCGGCTGTGCGAGCCGAACGACCAGGAAAGCAGCTTGAGCGGGGCGGGATCGGTAACGTAGCTCGCCTCCAGCGCCGTGCGGGGCTCCACTCCGTATTCGCTCTCCATGACCTTGTCCTCGGAGTAGGAGGTGAAGCCTTCGTCCAGCCAGGCTTCCTCGAACTCGTTGGAGGCGACCATTCCGTACCAGTACTGATGGCCGATCTCATGCACGACCGTCCGCTCCAGACTGTAGCCGGGATTGTCCGTCTCGGCGGCGAATGCGGTCACGAGCGTCGGATATTCCATGCCGCCGGCGCCATTGGCCCCTTTGGGAGGGACGACGATGGAGAGAGTGCTGTACGGGTAGCTGCCGTACCACTGGGCGTATTTGGCCAGGGCCGACTTGGCTGCGTGCATGTAGCGCTCTTTCTGCTCCTTGTGCAGCGGATCGAGATAAAGCTTGATGCGGACTCCGGGAACGCCGGGAGCGGAGAAAGGCTCCTCGCTGTAAAGGAAATCGGGCGAGGCGGACCAGCCGAAGTCATGCACGTCCTCGGCATAGAACGTATATTGCTGCCCGCCTTTGGCCGCTTCCAGCTTCGTCTGGACGCCTGTGGCAGCGACTTTGTAGCCGGCGGGAACTTCGATCTTGACGGAATACACGCCGAAGTCGCTGTAGAATTCCGAGTTGCCGTGATATTGGTGGACGTTCCAGCCTTCCGCGCTGCGCGTGCCGGTGCTGGTCGTGTTGTAGGCCGCGATCTTGGGGAACCACTGTCCCGCCATCGTGAAATCTCCCGAATAGCCCATGCGGGCGAACACCTCGGGAAGCCCGACGGTGAAGCCGATCTGGAGCGTGACCTCCTCGCCCGGAGCGACCGGCTGCGGCAGCTTGAGCTTGGCCAGCGTGTAGTCGTCCTTGTTGCCGTCGTCGGGCTGCACGTAGTGGACTCGAGGCAGCAGGCTCTCCCCGTTCTCCGTCTTGAAGGAGTCGAGGCGCATGTAGCCGATGCTGCCTGCAGTCGCCTTGTCGTTCCGGAGCTTTCCGCCGGATTCCTTCATGAACGTGGTTTTATCCGACAAGAAGGCATTCGGATACAGGTGGACATACATGTCCGAGACGGTTTTCCGTCCGGGGTTCTTCCAGGTGACCGTCTCCGTCCCGGTCAGCGTGCGTCCGCTGAGCTTGACCTGAATCTGGTAGTTGGTCACTCTTCGGGACAGCGGCTCCGCTTCCGGCTCCGGGGCGGGAGAGCTCTCGGCCGCCGGCTCCACGCCGGGTTCATTTCCAGCAGCGGCATATGTATAAGAAGTAAGTCCGTGATGTCCGCTGCCTTGGAACGGAGCGAGGAGAGATGTGGTGAAGAGCAGGGCGAGCAGCAGTGTTTTGCAAGTTCGGCTTGAGGCCATGGACCGGTTCCCTCCCGTTGACAAGCTTCTAAGGCATGTATATGTTTGCTTTTGCCTGATTATTAGCTAAAATGGAATTTATCCGGACGAACTCCCGGCCCGTCCCGCCAGCAAGCGGTTTGACGGGCTTTCATAGGCAAATGAAACCTTATTATTCACACGGAAGCAGGGATCAGAATGGAAGAAAATCAAGGAACGCCATCCCCGGGCAGCCCGGAGGGCGAAGCGGCGGCACAGCCGGCCAAGGGCAAGCGCTCGCTGTCGCTCAACGTCGTGAGCAGCAAGGAGCATCGCGGCTTCGGAGCGGGGACGATCGATCTCAGCCGGGTTTCCTCGGTCATCATCGACGGCGGCGAGGCTTATATCGATAACGGCGCGATTCATGCGAAGAGCAAGGTGGAGAAGGGCATCAAATTCCTGACGGACAAGGAAGCCGTCCCGAACGGCCGTCCGTGCTGGATCGTGTGGGTAGCCGTCGACCGCGACGACGAGGGCTCCTACTACGCGGGAGCGACAGCCTGCCCGATGACGGTAGACCCGGAAATCCGCCGCGGCTGGAAGATTCTCGCCCAGCATGTCAACAACCTGGACTACGCGATCAAGCGCCGGTTCATGCTGGAGGAGCTGCCGGCTTCAGACAAGCAGGCGCTGAAGAAGCTGCTGATCGAGAACAACGCCGAGTGGTGGGAGAATTCCCCTGCGGCGCTCAAGGAACAGCTGGAAGGCTGAGCATCCAGCCTCTGCATGACCTCCGTTTTGCCGCTGCGAGCGGCTGCGGAGGTTTTTTTATTCCGCTTTCCTTTCCTTTCATATGGAAAATGGGCTATAGGGGGAGAGGGATGAATCCTACAAGAGAGAGGGGATTCGTATCTTTAGCGGATTTAACTTCAGCGGATTGATCGTGCTCATTGTGTTCCTTGTCCTCCTCATAGGGCTCATAAGGAAACGGATCCATAAATAACTGCTTCCCTCTAGCCTGCGCGCGCCCAGGATGCCTAACCATCCATGCCGCGGCTGCTCAGCGGCGTCAAATAATGGGCGGCACTCTCTCCTGCGGCACGGCGGAACAATAAAGAAGAACGGACTTCTGCGGCAAGCACGGGAATATCTCCCGCGCCGCAAGTATCGAGACCGTCCAAAGGAGCACAAAGCGGATGAAAATCGAAAATCGTTCTGATCGGAGGAGGCGGCTTCGTGTTTGCCCCGACCGTCCTTGAAGACTGGATCATCAAGCATCGCATGGAGGGAGAGCTCATGCTGGTGGACTTGAACCTGGAGGCGGCCGCCGCCATGGCGGGAGCGGGACGAGTCCTTGCCCGGCAGCACGGGGTGAATATCGTCATTTCGGAGACGGATTAGAGGGAAGAGGCGTTCCCATGCGCGGACTTCGTCATTCTCTCCGCTGCCCCGCAAGGAGCGCTTCGCTGGAAGATAAGATGGACTTTGATATCCTGCAGGAATTCGGCATGGGCGATCAAGCGCGGGAATGCGGCGGGCTCGGCGGCATGCTGGGAACGTTCCAGAGGCCATGCGATGCAGGAGCTGCCGCCGGAGCGAATCGTGGAGGTGCCGGTCTGCATTAGCGGCGCATGCAGCGCTGGACCGGATGCTGGAGGCGCATGCCGATCTTCTTCCGGCGTTTGCCTGACGTCAAGGCAGCGAGCTGGGGGCAATGCTCATGAATGAGGCCCATGAAGGTATTTGACCTGCGTCAACCTGACCGGGATGCATCCGTCCGCTAGCCTTCCTCCTTGAATCCCTTGTACGAGCGCCGGTGGAAGTCGGAAATCCAGCGGAACAGCTGTTGGCCGTCGCCTTCCCGAAACAGCGCTTCTTGTTCCGGACTCAGGCCGCTGCCGGAGGAGAACGGACGGTAGAGGGCGCGGTACGGCTCCGGCACCCAGATATAGTGGTGGACATACCCCGTTGCATGGAAGCCGGCTTGTTCCCAGAACCGGATCCGGCGCCGGTTGTCGGTTGTGGCTTCAGCCTCGGCTTCCACAAGCAGCGCGAGCGCGCCGGCGGCATGCCGTCCGCCCCATTCGTCGAGCTTGGCGAGCAGGAGGGTTCCGTATCCATGGCCTCTCCGCCTGGAATCGACGGCGAGATAGTCGACGACAAGCACGCGTCCGCCGCCGCTTGGGCCGGCGAGAGCGATGGCGACGGGACGCAGGCCGGCGCCGCCGTCTCTCTCGGCGAGAATATGCACGAGAGCAAGGCCTCGCTCCAGCATGGCGCGGATCAGCGCTTCCGGCTTGCGGCTGTGCGGAGCGAAGGCTTCCTCGTAGATCCGGCGGGCTGCCGGCCAGAGAGGGTGCTCCAGATTATTCAACGTAAGCATGAGCATGTGCGGCCTCCTGAGCAGATATGGGCAGGCTGTTGCCTGCTTAGTATAACCGCTTGGGTCCATTCAAGCACAAATAGGGCTTTCGCTTGTCCGCTGACAACCGAAAGCCCTATTTCCTGCTTATCCAGTTCCTATTCAATTAGACGCTTACACTCCATTCCCAGCAGCTTGCGTAACCTGACGCTTGCTTCCTTCTTAGATTTCGCTTTCTCCATACAGATTGGATGACCGGTTCATGTACACAACAGACTTCAGGACCCGCATGCCCGCTCAGCAGCATCAGCTGCTCTCTTCTTGCCAGCCTGGCGGCGTTGCCGTCGGCTTCGGGACACGCTTCGCTAACCGTCTCCATTGGACTATCCCCTTCCCCTGTGGAGTGATTTCATTATACCTCATCTTTACAATTATTTAAATAATCAGAATATTCAATTACAGGCCGAATTCCTCTGAAATCAGGCTTCTGCCCAGAGAAATCGCCTGTTTCTACATTGTTTTACGGGATATGACCGTTTTCCTCCTTCGGATGAAGAGGAAGATTAAAGCAACTATTGCGGTCAAGCCGGCGTCTAACTGTCTGATGCAAGTTCGAAAGAACCAGCGCAAAGTATGCAAAGAGGAAGGAATGAAGACGTTCACATGAGGTTCAACCGAGCAGAAGCGGCAGGGAGCATCCGCAGGAAGCTGGCGCTCTCCTTGATCGCGGCAACGGCATCGTCATTCGTTCCAGGCGCATGGCATGCCGATGCGTCGGCGGCGTCCGCCATCGGCATTTATCTGGACGGACAGAAGCTGTCTAGCGAAGCCCCGCCGTATATCCTGCCCAAGGTCAACGTGACGATGGTGCCACTGCGGATTGTAAGCGAGGGGCTCGGCGCTACCGTCGACTGGTCCGCGAAAGAGAAGACGGCCCGGATCTCCATGTCGGGCAGCGTCATCACCCTGAAGATGGGTCAGAACTTCGCCGTCGTGAACGGCGCGAACATATCGCTGGACGCATCGGTGGAGACGAAGCAGAGCCGGACGATGGTTCCGTTGAGATTTGTCGGGGAACAGCTCGGATTGAGCGTCGACTGGAACGCTGCCAGCAGGAAAATCTCGCTGTCTTCCCCGGCCGGCCCGGGAGCTGGAGGCGAGCCGGGGACAGGCGCGGGAAATCAGCCCGATGCGGGAACAGGCACTCAGCCAGGTACAGGAACGGGCAGCGAGCCCGGCACGGGTACAGGCACTCAGCCAGGTACAGGAACGGGGAGCCAACCGGGCACCGGCTCGGGTTCGCAACCCGGCGGCGGCACGGTCGTCCCGGGCCCGGGCTTGCAGGCGCCTTTGCGCGGGGCTTGGGTGTCGACCGTCTACAATCTGGACTGGCCGTCAACGGCTTCGTACAAGGATGGAGCCAGGCAGCGCCGGGAATACGTCCAGCTGCTGGACGACCTGCAGCGGCTTGGGATGAATGCGGCCTTCGTCCAGGTACGGCCATCGGGAGATGCCTTGTACCCGAGCCTTCTCGTCCCATGGTCCTCTTATTTGACCGGCAAGCAGGGTCTGGCTCCAGACTACGATCCGCTGGCCTTCATGATTGAAGAGACGCATCGGAGGGGCATGGAATTCCATGCCTGGTTCAATCCGTTCCGGGCGTCGACCACATCCGACACGACGAAGCTCGATTCCGGCAGCATCA
This sequence comes from Paenibacillus sp. SJS-P3, assembly GCF_056711585.1. Lineage (NCBI taxonomy): Bacteria > Bacillati > Bacillota > Bacilli > Caryophanales > Paenibacillaceae > Paenibacillus > Paenibacillus sp. SJS-P3. The sequence continues at coordinate 237,728 of NZ_CM160043.1, forward strand.
TGCTCCAGCATCCGGAATGGATCGTCAACTCGGGGGGCAAGCCTTATATCAATCCCGGCATACCGGCTGCCCGCCAGTCCATCATCGATGCCATCATGGAGGTCGTAGCCCGCTACGACATCGACGGCGTGCATCTCGACGATTACTTCTATCCATCCGGCAGCTCGTTCGACGACGAAGCCGTCTATAGGCTGTACAGCGCCGGGAGCTTGAAGGGCAAGGCCGACTGGCGGCGGGACAACATCAACGCCTTTGTCCGCCAGCTCAGCGAGAGCATCCATGCGCAGAAGCCTGCCGTACGCTTCGGCATCAGCCCGTTCGGCGTCTGGCGCAACAAATCCGCCGATCCGGAGGGCTCGGATACGAAGGCAGGCACGAGCACATATGACGGCATGTACGCGGATGTGCGCCTCTGGGTGCGGCAGGGCTGGCTCGATTATGTGGCGCCGCAGATCTATTGGAGCTTCGCCCATCCGACCGCTCCGTACGAGAAGGTTGCGGAGTGGTGGACAGCAACGGTGAAGGGCACCGGAGTCGATCTCTATATCGGCCACTCTCCTTACAAGCTGGGAACGACCGAAGCAGGATGGCAAAGCGCCTCGGAAATCATCCGTCAGCTGGATTACGATCAGTTGACCGGGAGCGTGACGGGAGAGCTGTTCTTCAGCGCCAAGGATCTTCGGCGCAATCCGCTTGGTGTGGGCGATGCCCTGAGCTCCTATTATTCCTCGGCCAAGAAGTGATTCTGCCCTTATTGCATCTTTCGCCTGCATCCGGAATTCCGGATGCGGGCTTTTCCATGTCCCGGGCTATCGACGCCGCGCGCCGGCATGCCCGCGCTTCTCGCGGGAGGCGCGAGGGCATCCGGCCGGCTCCGTGAGCCTGCATGGGCAGGTGCTGGCGGCGGATGCCTCGGTCACATCAGAATCTAGCGGCATAGGGTGAGAGGAATGCTACCTTCCAGCAGCCGACGACGCCGGCGGATACTTCTCCCGGACGGTCTAAGTGTCCAACTTCCAGATCATGCTGCACGGGATGATGGGGGTGACCCCCCAAAGGATAGGGGGTCAGCCCGTCGATTCGCGCACGATGAGCCTAGGCTCGATCAGCCGCGATTGGCGCGGCAGGGCAGGATCGGAGAGCCGCTGCATGAGCAGCTTGCCCGCCTCGATGCCCAGCTCGAACGTGTCGATGTGAAGGCAGGTAAGGGGAGGCGAGGTGAATGCCGACAGGGGATAATCGTCGAAAGCGGTGACGAGAAGGTCATGCGGCACCCGGACGCCGAGCTTGTCCGCCGCGCGCAGCAGGCCGGCTGCCGCATAGTTGCTCATGCAGACGACGCCGTCCGTACGGCTGCCTTCCGACAGCAGCCGAATCGCCATGTCATACCCGCCATGCTCGTCGGCCGTTCCTTCCAGCACCCAATCGGGGCTGAATCCGATTCCGGCCGCGGAGAGCGCATCTCGATAGCCCCTGAAGCGCTTGTCGTACAAGCTGCCCCCTACGTGGCCGCCGATGAACGCTACGGAGGAGCATCCCCGCTGCAGCAGATGCTCCGTCAGCATGTAGCCGCCGCGCCGGTTGTCGTAATCGACCCAGTGTACAGTGCTTCCGTTCTCGCCGATCGAGACGAGCGGGAATTCGAGATCCATCATCTCGGCCGTGTTGTCGGCGGTGAGCAGCTCGCTGCTGGCGATCAGCCCGTCCACGCGCCGGCTGCGCACCAGCCTCTCCATATAGCTCGGCCCGTTTTGGTGGTACTGCACGTTCGAGATCGTCAGCTCATAGCTGAGCGGGCCGATGACGCTCTCCACGCCTCCGATGATATTGTAGAAGAAGGCGTTGAGGAAATCCTCGCGCTGGGCCATGTCGACGAGCATGCCGATGTTGAAGCTGCTCTGGCGGGCCAGCTGGGTCGCGAGGCTGCTTGGCGTATAGTTCATTTCGCGCATGATGGCGCGGATCCGCTGCTTGGTCGCCTCGGAGATGCGCGGCGAGTCGCTCATCACCTTGGAGACCGTGGATTTCGCCACGTTGGCGGCATTGGCGATATCTTGAATCGTCACCCTCATCCAGGCGCCCTCCCGTTCCTGTTTTCTTCTATTGTAGCTCCTCGGCGGGCTCATTTCCTCTTCTCTCGGAGAGGCACAAAACAGCCCCTCGCGGCCGGCCGCGAGGGGCTTCGTGCGCAGTTATTTCTTGCCGGAGCGGAAGATGGACACCAGCATGTACAAGAACATGGCCGCAGCGATCCCGAAGCCGATCTCGAGGGCCGGTATCCGGGACAGCAGGCCGGGCTGGCGGCCCAGCGAGGAGCCGACGATGAGGCCGGCCATGATGATGCTGAAGCTCAGAAGCACGATGCTGAAGCTGAGCCTGCCGCTGATCCGGTCGAGCCGCTGCATGACACGGTCCACGTCGGGTACCGACAGCTCCAACGGCAGCTTGCCGCGCATGAGGATGCGGCCGAGGCTGCGCAGGCGGGAGGGGATCTCGCTCAGCAGCGAGGCGTATTCGATCGCATGGCCGGCTGCGGACTCCGCCAGACGCCCGGGATGCAGCCTCTCCAGCAGCAGCCGGCGGCCGAACGGCTCCGCCACGCTGACGACGCTGAATTCCGGATCGAGAGCTGTGATGACGCCTTCGAGCGTAAGCAGGACTTTTCCGAGGAGCATGAAATCGGACGGCATCCGGATGCGGTGCTTGTAGGAAACATGGAATAAATCCGTGACGGATTCGCCCAGGCTGATCTCGCTGAAGGGCACCTGATAGTATTTTTCCCTGAGCTTGTCCACGTCCCGCCGAAGCTCCCGCCAGTCCGCGTCCTCCGGAATGAGCCCCATCTCGTCGATCGCCTTGATGACGCCGTCGGTGCTCTGGCGCCGCAGGGCGATGACGAGCGAGGCGAAGTGGCCCTTCATTCCCGGCGTCAGGCGGCCCGTCATGCCGAAGTCGAGCAGCCCGATGACCGGGTGCTTCTTGTCCGACTCCGGAGCGGGCTTGCCGGGGAGGGCCTCCGGGCATTCCATGACGAGGATGTTTCCCGGATGGGGATCGGCGTGAAAAAGGCCGGAGACGAAAATCTGCTCCAGAATGACGCCGGCGACGCTCTCGGCGATCGCCTTCAGCTCATAGCCTTCCCGGCGCAGCCTCTCCCGGTCATGCAGCTGGATGCCGCGCATGAATTCCATGGTGAGGACCCGCTTGGAGGAAAGATCCCAATAAATGGCCGGCACCCGAACTCTCGGGTTGTCCTTGAACTGGGCGGCGATCCGCTCCGCGCTGCGCCCTTCAAGCGTGTAGTCCAGCTCCGCAGCCAGCGACGCGGCGAGCTCCTCCACCAGCTCCGCTGCCTGGTACTGGGCTGCCCACTGCAGCCGGTTCTCCGCGATCCGGGCCAGATCGAGCAGGATCTCAAGGTCTGTATCCACGATCTTGCGGATGCCGGGACGCTGGATCTTGACGGCGACCTCCTCCCCGGACAGCAGCCTTGCATAGTGGACTTGTCCGATCGAGGCGGCGGCGACGGGCTCGCGGCCGAATTCCAGGAAGACGGATTCCAGAGGAGCGCCGAGCTCCTCCTCAAGCACCCGCCGGGCTTCTTCGAATGAAAAGGGGGGCACTTTGTCCTGCAGCTGCCGCAGCTCCTCGACGATGTCGGCCGGGAGCAGATCATGCCGGGTGCTGGCGATCTGTCCGAGCTTGACGAAGGCGGGACCGAGCTCCTGCAAAAAAGACCGGATACGTTCTCCGGTCGTTCTTGCCGCGGTATGGGAGGGCTCCTCCACCGTTCTCCAGTGGGGAATGAGCTTCAGGAGGCCGAGCTCCCGCACGAAGTAGCCGAACCCGTTGCGCGCGAAGGCGAGCAGGATTTCCCTGTAGCGCTGCAGATGACGGATTCGGCGGCCGAGCATCATTCTCCTTTGCCGTCCTGAAGCGAATCTCTTTCCTCCCGCAGACGGGCGGACTCTTCCGCTGCCTCGTCCGTTACGGCGGAGACGGAGCTGTGTCCGGGTGCGTCCGGATGTCCGGGTCCGGGATCGACGACGGGCGGAACTCCGGGTCCGGCCTTGCCGGTCCCTTCATAGGCGCCTTGCTCCAGCTGCGTGCTGCCCGGGGCCGTCGCGGCGGCATGCTCCGAAGGAATGCCGAGGCGGGACTCCAGGTCGGCGATCCGCTTCTCCAGCCGCTGCAATTCCTCCCGGTGGACGAGATTGAGCTCGTCGGTGACCGCCTTGACGCGCTCGCGGACGAACGTTTCCAGGCTGCCCTTCGCTTCCTGCCCGCGCTGGATCATGCTGCTGACGAACTGCTGGGAATCGGCCTTGCTCATGTCGCCTTTGGCGCTCAGCTCCTGCGCCAGCTTCTCGGCCTGCTCCCGGGTCGAGGCGGCAAGCCCCAGCCCCAGGGAAAAAGCTTTGTTCATGAGATCTTTCATCAGTCGACACCTGCCTTTTTCATAGTCGCGTGCCTGATCATCCGGTTATTCCCTTTCATTATACTCCAGCCTTCTCCCTTAATCATCCAATTGCCGTCCCCAGCTGCCGCTTCACCTGCGCCACCAGTGGCGGATGCCTTCCAGCCACCCTTTGGCAGCGGGCTGCCCCTGGGGCTCCGACTTCGGCAGGGCTCCGCTGCCGGACGGAGCTTCTTCCCGGCAGAAGCTCTGAGGCTCCGTGCCCGAGACGAACAGCTCCATCCTCCATCCGGAGCAGCCGGCAGCGGCCTTCAGGCCGGTCGCGGGATCGACGGCGACGCTGACGACCCCATCGGGAACGATGAACGGCTTCGGCGTCACTCCCTGCAGCGCCTTTTCCGTGAAGGAGGCGAAGATCGGCGCGGCGCGATGGGCTTCCGAATAGGTCAGGCGGCGGTTTTTGTCATAGCCGGTCCATACGGCGGTAGCCAGCTCCGGCGTATAGCCGACGAGCCAGGCATCGCTTGCGGTCGTGCCGGTCTTGCCGGCGACCGGCCGGCGGATCATGCCCGAGACGCGGCTGCCGGTGCCTCCGGTTTCGAACACGCTTTCCATGAGGCTGGTCAGCACGTAGGCGTAAGGAGCGGCTGCCGCTCTCGAGAGGCGGGGCTGCGCCTCATAGAGAGTTTCTCCTTTGCTGTCCTCGATGCGCAGGATCGACACCGGCGCGGCGCGGAGGCCTCCCGCTGCCAGCGTGCCGAAGGCGGATGCCATCTCCAGCGGACTGACGGGATAGGTGCCGAGCGCGAGCGAGGGAACCGGCTGCATCGGGGAGCTGAGGCCGAGAGCTCTGGCGGTGGCGATGACCTTGTCAGCGCCTACCTGCATGATCGTGTTGACCGCGTAGGTGTTGTCGGAGCTGGCGATGGCGTCGCGCATCGAGATCGGCCCGCCCATGTAACGGTCGTTGTAGTTGCGGGGAGCATAGCTTTTGCGTCCCTCGTCGTAAGCGAAGACGGTCGGGGCGCTGGTGAACGGCGTTACGGCGGTCAGCCCGCTCTGCAGCGCGGCGAGATAGAGCACCGGCTTGAATGACGAGCCGGGCTGCCGTCTGGCGAGAGCCCGGTTGAACGGACCGCTCCGGTAATCGAGCCCTCCGACCATCGCTTTGATATAGCCGGTCCGGGGATCGATGGCGACGAGAGCAGCCTGCTGCTGCGAGCTGCCCGGAATGGAGGCGCGGATCGCCTGCTCCGCCGCCTTCTGCGCCGCGGGATCCAGCGTCGTGTAGATGCGGACGCCGCCTTCGCTGATGAGATGCTCGTCCAGTCCGAGCTGGTCGACGGCCGTCTGGCGGACGTAATCGCGGAAGTAGGGCGCCGCGCCGCCCGCGCCGCCCGGCTCCAGCGGACGAAGCGCGAGCTTCTGCGCGCGGGCTTCGTCCGCTTGCCCCGCCGTGATGTCGCCGGCGTCCTGCATCGCTTTCAGAATCAGGCGCTGCCTGCGGACCGCGTTGTCCATGTCCATATAGGGCGAGTAATATTTCGGGCCCTTGGGGACGCCGGCGAGCATCGCGCTTTCCGCGAGCGTCAGCTCGGCGGCGCTCTTGCCGAAGTACATCCTCGCCGCCTTGCCGATTCCGTAGGCGCCGTGCCCGTAATAGATCTGGTTCAAGTACATGCCGAGAATCTCATCCTTGGAATAGTTCATCTCCAGCTGGGCGGTGTACATCGCTTCCTTGAGCTTGCGCTTCCAGGTCCGCTCATGCGTCAGATAGAGGTTGCGGGCCAGCTGCTGCGTGATGGTGCTGGCGCCTTGGCGCGCCCGGCCGCTCTCCAGGTTCACGGCCGCCGCCCGCGCCATGCCCTTCATGTCGAAGCCGCCATGCTTGTAGAAGCGGTGGTCTTCGATCGCGAGCGTCGCCTGGACGAGATAGGGGGATATCCGCTGCAGCGGTACGGATTCGCGGCTTTGGCCGGCGCGGAACGATTCCATCAGCTGGCCGGAGGCGTCGTAGATCTCGGTCAGCTGGACAGCCGAGGAGGCGGGCAGCGATTGAAGGCGCAGCGACAGCAGCAGGATGCTGAGCGCAAGCAGTCCGAGGGATATCGCAGTGCCGGCCAGCAGCCCGAGCAGCCGGAGCGGCCGCCCGGCAAGCAGGGCGGAGAGGCCGAGGAGGACGGATTTGCCGCGGCCGCGGGAGAGCCTTCGTCTGGGACGGAGGGGATTGCTCATGGAGGATGTGTTCCTTTCCCGGATTCGACATCTTTTTCCATAGTATGGATAATTCGGAGGGCCTCTATTCAAAGGGCGGAAAAGCGCGAGAAATCACGGGGAAACGTTTGTATTGGAGGGGGGATTTGACTATAATACAGGTTGAACCGTCGACCTTAAGGAGGCAGATCCGACAAAAGCTTCTTTTGCCGTATCGCCTTTGAACGGGAGAAATGGATGCGCAAGAGCCTTGTCAGGCATCCCTGCGCTTCGAGTTCACGCCCTAGATGATATTGCCTTCAGCACATATAATCTCGTTGCTCCATCGCATACGTGCGCCATCCCATCGCTGGCGAGGCCGTATTGCTTGGGCCGGCTTGCCGGGGCGGTCAGCATCCGATGGACGGTCCTTCCGTCCCCAACCTGAAGAAGAAAGAAGGGACTCTTACCATGGAATTGTGGTATACCGAGAAACAAACCGAAACCTACGGCATTACGGCCAAAATCAAAGAAACCTACGTCAACGAGCAGACGGACTTCCAGCAGCTCGCCATGATGGAGACCGATGAGTTCGGCACGATGCTTGTCCTCGACGGCATGGTCATGACGACGGACAAGGACGAGTTCGTCTATCATGAGATGGTCGCTCATCCGGCCCTCAACACGCATCCGAATCCGGAGCAGGTGCTCGTAGTCGGCGGCGGCGACGGGGGTGTCGTGCGCGAGATCCTCAAGCATGAGAAGGTCAAGCGCGTCGTGCTCGTCGACATCGACGGCAAGGTCATTGAATACTCCAAGAAATATCTGCCGAACATCGCATCCGGACTGGACGACGCTCGCGTCGAGGTCCACGTGAACGACGGCTTCATGCATATCCACGACCACAAGAACGAGTACGACGTCATCATGGTCGACTCCACCGAGCCGGTCGGCCCTGCGGCCAACCTGTTCACGCGCGGCTTCTACCAAGGCATCTACGAGGCGCTGAAGGACGACGGCCTGTTCGTCGCCCAGACGGACAACCCGTGGTTCAAGGCCGATCTCATCCAGAGCGTCAACCGCGACGTCAAGGAAGTGTTCCCGGTCGTGCGCGTGTTCTGGGCCAACGTTCCGACCTATCCGAGCGGCCTGTGGACCTTCACGATGGGCTCCAAGAAGCATGATCCGCTCGCAGTGGACGAGACCGCCATTCCGGAGCGCGAGACGAAGTACTACACGCCGCGCCTGCACAAGGCCGCGTTCGTGCTGCCGAAGTTCGTCGAGGATCTGGTGAAATAATGAAAATAGACCAGAAATACTCCGGCAACGTCTTCATCCTCAGCTCCGAGAACTATGAAGCCTCCCGCGCTGTCATCTACGGCATGCCGATGGACTTCACCGTGAGCTTCCGCCCAGGCTCCCGCTTCGGCCCCGCCCGCATCCGCGAGGTGTCGATCGGCCTGGAGGAATACAGCCCGTACCTGGATCGCAGCCTCGAAGAGATCGAATACTTCGACGCCGGCGACCTGCTGCTTCCGTTCGGCAACGCTGCCCGCTCGCTAGACATCATCGGCGAGTTCGTGGCCGGCATTCTGGCTGACGGCAAGATGCCGGTCGGCCTCGGCGGCGAGCATCTCGTCAGCTGGCCGATCTTCCAGGAGGTCTACAAGAAATATCCGGACCTCGCGATCATCCATTTCGACGCTCACGCCGATCTGCGCGAGTCGTACGAAGGCGAGCCGCTGTCTCACTCCACGCCGCTGCGCAAGGCAGCCGGCCTGATGGGCGGCAAGAACATCTATCAGTTCGGCATCCGCTCCGGCTCCCGCGAGGAGTGGCAGTATGCCCGCGAGAATATCAACTTCCATCCGTTCGAGGTGCTCGAGCCGCTGAAGAAGGTGCTGCCTGAGCTGGCTGGCCGTCCGGTCTACCTGACGATCGACATCGACGTGCTGGATCCTTCCGCCGCGCCGGGCACCGGCACTGCGGAAGCAGGCGGCATCACGAGCAAGGAGCTGCTTGAGGCGGTCCATGCTATCGCGAAGTCCGGCGTCAACGTCGTCGGCTGCGACCTGGTCGAGGTAGCCCCGGCTTATGATCCGACGGAGCAGACGCAGATCGTCGCCTCCAAGGTCATCCGCGAAATGCTGCTTGGCTTCATCAAGTAAAGGGATTCAAGCCGGTCGGCCCGCCAGGGCCGGCCGTTTTTCATTCCGGGAACGGCAGCCCTCCCTTTAGAAGCCGGAAGTCCTTTTCCGGGATAGGCGGCTTGTCATCGGGGAGCCGAATTTTTTCGTTCAGCGTGCTTGGACCTCTAGTTCTTTGGCGATACTGGCTGATAGAATACAAGGAGGTGCAACTCAGGTGGGATTGCTGCCGATACATGAACATCTGGCCGAGCTGTGGACCATTCGCGAACGCCGTGCCTTGACGGACGAAGAACAGGCGGACTTCGAGCACTGCCTGGCGGTCAACGCTTCCCACTGCAGGCGGCTGGCGAATTTGTACAATATGTCCCTGATCGCATCGATGACGGGCGACACAGAGTGGCATCACGAGATTTGCAGCAAGATCGAAAAGCTTCACGGGACGCCGCCTGCCTTCCGGGGCAATTCCTGACCAGGGCGGGCTCGGCGGCTCGCGTCGGGGCTTTATCTTTTGAAATCCGGCAGGTGACGGACTGCGGCTTCGGGCCGCGGGCCGCCCGCCGGATTTCTTCGTTGAGGTGAGACGGACTTGGACGAGGATAAGGACAAGGTCAAGGTCCGCTCGTTTCCTCCGATGATAGGCGACGGGGCGAGAGTGCTGATCCTTGGCAGCATGCCGGGGGCGAAGTCGCTTCAGGAGCAGCGTTATTACGCGAACGAGCGCAATTATTTATGGAGACTGCTGTACGGGCTGCGCGGGCTGGAACCGGATGAGGCGTACGGGGACCGGCTTGCTTACGCGGCCGGCCGAGGGATAGGCCTATGGGATATGATCGACCATTGCCATAGGGAAGGCAGCCTGGACATGAACATCAGGAATGCGGTTCCGAACGATCTGCCCGGCCTCGCTGCCCGTTATCCATCTCTAGAGGCGCTCGCCTTCAACGGGAGCAAGTCCTACGAGATATACCGCAAGCATTTTGCCGATCATCCCGGCCTTGCTCATCTGGATTTGCTGCGTCTGCCTTCGAGCAGCCCGATTCCGACCCCGGCCATGCGCACGCTGGAGGATCGGCTCGAAAAGTGGCGCATGCTGCTGCCCTATTTGAAGGAATGACCGCTGCCGGTCAGCTCTCGGCTGGCGGGAGGGCCGGCTTCCATCCGCCGCTTCAAGCGGAGAATCATCCCATGCCAGCTGTCCGGGGGCATGGGATTTCCTGTTTATCGCGCCGCTGCAGCCGCCCCAGCCGTTGAAATCAAGGGATGAACTGTTTATAGTAGGGAAGATAACATCGGAGAGCCGCGCCGGGCGATTCTCTGCCAGGAATCTTCCCGGTGCAGACGAGTATTCGGAGGGTGAGCCTGCGGCATGAACGAACACGAAACAAGCCGGTCGGCGTCGGAAGCCGCCGGCTTGCCCATCGCGGAAAGCGCGGCCGACGGCGGGGCAGCTGCCCGCGCAGCCGGCGTGGACGAAGGCCGCGTCGCCGTCCTTATTGCCATCCGCAGCAGCCAGGACGGGGAAACGGCTCCGCCCGTCACGCACAAGGGCGAATTTTTCGCTAAAGGAAAGAGCCGATACATCCGCTACGAGGAGAGGGACGAACTGCATGGCGCCGTGAGGACGCTGATCCGGTGGAGCGGGGACGAGATTCGTCTCACGCGCCGCGGCGGAGTAGAATCGGAGCAGACTTTCGCAGCCGGCTCGAACCGCGAGGGCAGCTATGCATCCGGCCATCTGGCTTTTCGGATGACGGTCGAGACGGAGGCGCTGTCCGCCGAGGGCGCTGCAGGCGGCTTGCTGCCGCTGACGCTGGCTTGGACCTACCGGCTGCGGATCGAGGATCAGTTAAGCGGCCGCTTTCAATTGCGGCTTCATATACAGGAGGATACCCATTCATGAGTAAGAACGTGCTTGAACAAGTTTATGCCGCCATCAGCGGAGCGATTGCCGATGCAGCCGTAGCCGCCGGGCTTGCCGCCCGCGAAGAGCTGCCTGTATTCGTGCTGGAGGTGCCGCGCGACAAGGCCCACGGCGATCTGGCGACCAACGCCGCCATGCAGCTGACCAAGATCGCACGCAAAAACCCGCGTCAGATCGCCGAGGCGATCCTGGCCCATCTCGACAAGGAGAAAGCGTCCATCCTGTCGGCGGATATCGCGGGCCCGGGCTTCATCAACTTCCGCCTGGACCGCTCGTACCTGTATCCGGTCATCGGCCAGGTGCATGAAGCCGGCGATGCGTACGGCCGCGGCGAGAGCACGGGCAAGCGCGTGGAAATGGAGTTCGTCAGCGCCAATCCTACCGGCAGCCTGCATCTGGGCCATGCCCGCGGCGCGGCCGTCGGCGACGCCCTGTGCAACGTGCTTGATTTCGCGGGCAATGATGTGACCCGTGAATACTACATCAATGACGCCGGCGCCCAGGTGAACAACCTGGCCAAGTCGATCGAAGCCCGCTACCGCCAGCAGCTCGGACAGGAAGCCGAGCTGCCGGAGGACGGCTATCACGGAGAGGACATCGTCGGCTTCGCCAAGCAGCTCGTCGAAGAAAAAGGCGATTCCCTGCTCTCGCTGGCCGATACGGAACGCTTCGCCTTCCTCAAGGCCTACGGACTGGAGCGCGAGCTGGGCAAGATCAAGCGCGATCTCGAACGCTTCCGCGTCCGCTTCGATCTCTGGTACAGCGAGACTTCTCTGTATGAGACCGGGCTCGTAACCGACGCCCTGGACGCTCTTCGGGACAAGGGTCAGGTCTACGAGGAAGAAGGCGCCACCTGGCTGAATACGACGGCATACGGAGACGACAAGAACCGCGTCCTCATCAAGAACGACGGGTCGTACACCTACCTGACGCCGGATATCGCGTACCATCGCGACAAATACGGCCGCGGCTACGACACGATGATCAATATCTGGGGCGCCGACCACCACGGCTACATACCGCGCATGAAGGCGGCCATGGAAGCTCTCGGCAACGATCCGGACAAGCTTGTCGTCCTGATCGCCCAGATGGTCAGTCTCTTCCAGAACGGCGAGAAGGTCAAGATGTCCAAGCGTACCGGCAAAGCCGTCACGATGGAGGACCTGATGGACGAGGTCGGCGTGGATGCCATCCGCTACTTCTTCACGATGCGCAGCATGGACTCGCATCTGGACTTCGACATGGACCTGGCCGTATCGACCTCCAACGAGAATCCGGTCTATTATGTGCAGTACGCCCATGCAAGGATCTGCAGCATCCTTCGCCAAGCCGCGGAGCAGGGAATCAGCCCGCTGCCGCTGGCGGAAGTGGACCTGTCCAAGCTGGCGACCGAGCATGAATACGACCTGCTCCTCAAAATGGCGGAATTTCCGCAGGAAATCAAGCTGGCCGCTGACCAGCATGCTCCGCACCGGCTCGTCCGCTATGTCTACGAGCTGGCTTCCCAGCTGCACAGCTATTACCGCGCCGAGCGCGTCATCACGGAAGACTTGGCCCAGGCGCATGCCCGCCTGGCTCTGCTTGGCGCCGTCCGGACCGTCATCGCGAATGTCCTGCGCCTGATCGGCGTCTCCGCTCCGGAGCGCATGTAGGCCGGCATCATCCCGAGCCGCTCGAAAAAGCCGCAGAATCGATTACGATTCTGCGGCTTTCAACATTTTGGGCACATCGAGCTCGCCGGGGGTTCTGGCATTTTTGGCTCCCCGCAGCGGTATCGTGGATTTCCGGAGGATGGCCTTGATATCCGCAGGGGTCAATTCGGGATAGCGGGCGAGCAGCAGCGCAACCGCTCCGCTCACATGGGAGGTAGCCATGGAGGTGCCGCTCATTTCGTTGTACTTGCCTTTGATCCAGGCCGAATGAATCCGGTCTCCGGGCGCATAGATATCAATGTACGGCCCCCGGTTGCTGAATGCGGCGATGCGCCTGAGCCGATTGGTGGCGCCGACGGAGATCGTCTGCGGATAACGGGCCGGATAATCCACCGAGCGGCGCTTGCCGTCGTTGCCGGATGAAGCGACGATGACGACGCCGGCATTCATCGCGTTGGCGCAGGCCGCCATCAGCGACTTGCTGCGCGATCTCATCCCGAAGCTCATATTGATGATGTGCATGCCGCTGCGCACGCACCATTCTATGCCGAGGATGATGTCGGAGACAAAGGCGCTTCCGTTGTGGTCGAAAGCCTTGACCGGGTACACCATCGATCGGGGCGCGACTCCGATCATGCCGCTCGGCTGGTTGGCCGCGGCGATCGTGCCGGCGATATGGGTCCCATGGCCGTTGTCGTCATGGGGCAGATGGGTGCGGTCGATCAGGTTGATGCCTTTGCCTATGGACGACTTGAGGTCGGGATGGTTGTGGTCGATGCCGGTATCAATGACGCCGATCTTGATCCGGTGTCCAGTCGTGCGGTTCCAAGCCAGCGGGGCTCTGATCTGCTGTACGCCCCAGGGAAGCCCCTTCTCGGCTGGAACCCGCGCGGCGGGAGCGGCCTCTACCCGCACGAGGCGGTCTTCCTCCATCCATACCCCGGGGGGGAGACGGGGTTTGCCCGCAGCTGCCGGCGCCGTGAACGTGACGGCCCGGATCAGCGGAATGGGATGCAGGCGGAGGCTGGTTGCGGGAGCAGAGGCCTTCCACTCGTCCAGGAAGGCTCTATAGTCCCGTTCATGCCGGAAGCCGATCAGGTAATTCAGACATTTGGTGCCGGTGGAGGAAAGGGTGTCGCGAAGCCAATGGAGCAAATTATCCAAGACGATGTCCCTCCTGACGGACAATGCTTGGATAGTGTATGATCCCGTGACGCGACCCGCATGAGCCACCTGCCCGTTTCAGCCAATATTTAGGCTCCGTATCCGTGTCAATCGCCCGCCGGCGCTCATACTATACCATCAAGAGTCGCAGGGCTCTTAAAAACCGGACAGAAGCTTCTGGCCTAGTCCGGGAGGATACAGTCGGGAGCGGAGGGGCAGCCCTTCGTTCTTTCCGTTTCAAGCGCTTTTTCCGGTGCAGCAGACAAGCTCCCTTCCCGATCGGACCCGAGGATGTAATTGCGGGCACTCCTATATCGGCTTCAAGCTCAATGGATAGTCGCTGTTAGACCGGCTTGGCCGGCTTTTCTGTTTTCCTGCCGGGAGATGGATGGCTGCAGCGGCAGTTCTCGTTCCTCGCCTGGCCGTCTTGATTTTTTAATTGAAATAGGTTTTACTATAGGTTGACTGTGGACAAGACTGTACCATGACCTTATGCACGCAGGGCGAGCTTGTATCGGCTGGCCATTTTGATTATCCGAGAGGATGTGTCTGGATTACATGAGCACGAACCTATCTCAAAAATTCGATGCGGAGCGTCTGCGCGAAATGCCGATGGTCGACCTGGCCTTCGAGGTGCTGAAATCGGCGAACACGCCTTTTTACTACCGCGATCTGATGAAAGAAATCGCCAAGTACCGCGGGCTGACGGACGCCGAAGTCAACGACGTCATCGCCCAAGTCTATACGGAGATCAATATTGACGGACGGTTTGCCTGCGTAGGCAGCAATACTTGGGGCCTCAAGCGCTGGTATCCGGTCGAGAAGAACGAGGATCCGATCACCAACGCCAAGCGTCCGCGGATCATCAACGACGACGACGACCTCGACGACGAGGAAGTATTCGACGGAGAAGAGGACGACACCTATACGGAGACCGAAGAGGACTTCGACGTATTCGACGAAGACCGCGAGTTCGAAGAGACCGAAGAAGAAGAGAGCGCCGTTGACGAAGAGATCGATGAGGAAGGCGGCGGCGAGGTGGAAGGCGAAGAGTCCGAGGAAGACGATGACGACTTCGACGACGACGCCGACGCGGACGAAGAAGAGAAATAAGACAGCGACGGGCCGGAAGGATGGGGGGAATCCCACATCGTTCCGGCTTTTGCCGTTCTTGACAGAGGCCAAGCGGTGAAGTAAACTATTGCATGGGCTTTTGGAGCGGTTAGTGGTATTTTATCGGCTCAAAGGCAGTGAGCGCACGCCATCCCGCGGGGGTGGACGGCGGCATTGCCTCCATATCGAATGTCGTTATTCAGGAGTGCGCCCCCTTAATACGGGTGTCACTTTTTTTGTTTTTATAAGGCAGGAATGCCATGAAGCAAGGCGTGCCTGGGCAATCTAATCAGACCAATGGAGCATGGAGGGTACACACAGTGACGAAATATATTTTTGTGACAGGCGGCGTGGTTTCATCCCTGGGCAAAGGGATTACCGCGGCATCGCTTGGAAGATTGCTCAAGAACCGGGGCCTTAAGGTAACGATTCAAAAATTCGACCCCTACATCAACGTGGACCCGGGAACGATGAGCCCCTATCAGCACGGAGAAGTATTCGTGACGGACGACGGCGCGGAAACGGATCTGGATCTGGGCCATTACGAGCGTTTCATCGATATCAATCTGTCCAAGAATAGCAACGTCACGACCGGCAAGATCTACTCCTCCGTCATTACGAAGGAACGCCGCGGCGAATACCTCGGAGGCACGGTCCAGGTCATCCCCCATATTACCAACGAAATCAAGGAGCGCGTGTTCCGCGCGGGACGTGAAGCCGGCTCCGATGTCGTCATCACGGAAATCGGCGGCACGGTCGGGGATATCGAGAGCCTTCCGTTCCTGGAGGCCATCCGCCAGATCAAGAGCGATATCGGCCGCGACAACGTCATGTATGTGCATGTCACGCTCATTCCTTATATCAAGGCTGCCGGCGAAGTGAAGACAAAGCCGACGCAGCATAGCGTCAAGGAGCTGCGCAGCATCGGCATTCAGCCGAACGTCATCGTCTGCCGTACGGAGAAAGCCATCTCCGAGGAAATGAAGCGCAAAATCGCTCTGTTCTGCGACATCGATCCGAACGCCGTCGTTGAATGCCGCGATGCCTCGACGCTGTACGAGGTTCCTCTGATGCTTCAGGAGCAAGGTCTGGACGAGTACGTCGTCAACCATCTGAAGCTTGATGTCCCGCAGCCGGAGATGACCGAGTGGAAAGCGCTCGTCAACCGCGTGAAAAACCTCAAGCGCAAGACGGAAGTCGCCATTGTCGGCAAATACGTCGCTCTGCACGACGCCTACCTCAGCATCGTGGAGTCCCTTGCCCATGCCGGCATCGAGGCCGATTCCGAAGTGAGCATCCGCTGGGTGGACGCCGAAGAGCTGACGGACGGCAATGCAGCTGAAGCGCTGCAAGGCGTGAACGGCATTCTGGTGCCTGGCGGTTTCGGGGACCGGGGAATCGAAGGCAAGGTCGCGGCGATCCGTTATGCCCGAGAGCAGCGTATTCCGTTCTTCGGCATCTGCCTCGGCATGCAGGTTGCCGTCATTGAATATGCCCGGAACGTCGTCGGCATGCAGGGCGCCAACAGCTCCGAGATCAACCCGACGACGCCTTATCCTGTCATCGACCTGCTCCCTGAACAAAAGGACATCGAGGACATGGGCGGCACGATGCGGCTTGGCCTCTATCCATGCAAGCTGGCGGAAGGCTCGCTGGCCGCGCGCACGTACGATGACGAGCTCGTCTACGAGCGCCACCGCCACCGGTACGAGTTCAACAACCAGTACCGCGAGGCGATTGAAAAGGCCGGGTTGCGCATTTCCGGAACTTCCCCGGACGGACGGCTTGTGGAAATGGTCGAGCTGCCGGAGCATCCGTGGTTCCTGGCCGTCCAGTTCCATCCCGAATTCACCTCCCGTCCGAACCGTCCGCAGGCTCTGTTCCGCGGCTTTGTGAACGCCTCTCTGCAGCTCTCCGAATAGGAGCCGGCCAAGGGAGATTCCGCTTTCATCTCCTTTGGGAGATGGAGGCGGTTTTTTGAATAACGAAGAAGGAAAACGGAAACAAGGGGTCGAATAGACAGGGAACAGACCTATTTTAATGCCGCGCCGATGCATGAGATGCTACGGGCCGCTTTTGTCCTGCAGATAAAACGACCACTACTCGGGAGGTAGAGAAATGGACAAGAAAAAGGTACTGATTGTCGACGATCAGAATGGAATCCGGGTCTTGCTCATGGAGGTATTCACAAGCGAAGGGTATACGACCTTCCAGGCTTCCAACGGCAAGCTGGCTCTGGACATCGTCCGCAATGAGAATCCGGATCTGGTCCTGCTGGACATGAAAATTCCCGGCATGGATGGACTGGAAATCCTGAAGCACGTGAAAACAATCGACCGGAGCATCAAGGTCATCATGATGACAGCTTACGGAGAACTCGATATGATCAAGGAAGCGACGGATTTGGGAGCAGTCATGCACTTTACGAAGCCGTTCGATATCGACGAGATGAGGCTGGCCGTCAATATGCAGCTCCGCCGCGACGGGGAGAACAACAAGTACGCCATCGGGTCCTGAGCAAGGACCTTTTTTTTTGCCCGCTATCCGCGATTGGGAGATGATGGAGGGGCCGGGGAGAGGCCGCGTCTGTACACATCTCAACTTCAAGTATGTTATAATGGCCCAGAATGACGAGCCTGGGCACTGGGCTTGCTTCTCATGCGTGAATGCCAAGCTGTACCCATAGATGCCGAATGCAGCGGATGAAGCGGATCCGGCGCTCAAGCAAGCGACGGCTGCCGGTTCGGATCGGCCCCATTCCTCAAGACCACGCAAGCGCGATAGCGGCATTTCCACGGCGAGGCGGATTTCGGCGCGCTGGCTGCGCCCGCCTTTCGCCGCTTTTCCCTATCCTTCAGAACCCGGCAGATGCCGCGGCAACCTAGTCCCATAGTTCAACGTCTTATATAGCAGCGCTGTCCATTTGGCGAACTCGAGCCACTCGTGCAGCGAGGCGTTTATCCTTTATCTACAGCTCAAGCACCGCCAGGCGCGGCCGGCCGCGATGCGGCCGGAGGATGTTTGTTCTTCCCGGGGAGGATTTATCAGCGATGGAGAAATTAATGGTTCGCGGCGGACTCCCGCTGCGGGGCACGGTACAGATCAGCGGGGCCAAGAACAGCGCGGTTGCGCTGCTGCCCGCTGCTATTTTAGCGGAATCCGAAGTCGTCCTGGACAATCTTCCGCATCTAAGCGATGTGGCAGTCTACGCCGAAATTCTGGAGCAGCTCGGGGCCGGCGTATCCTGGAGCGGGGACACGATGCGGATCGACGCATCGAACCTGCAGTCGGCCGCCATGCCCAACGGCAAGGTGAAGCTGCTGCGGGCTTCCTACTACTTGATGGGAGCGCTGCTCGGCCGGTTCGGAGAGGCCGTCATCGGCCTTCCGGGCGGATGCAATTTCGAGCCTCGTCCGATCGATCAGCATATCAAAGGCTTCGAAGCGCTTGGAGCCGAAGTGTCGAACGATCACGGCTCGATCCGGATCTCCGCCAAGGAGCTTCGCGGAGCGAAAATATATCTCGATGTCGTCAGCGTCGGGGCGACGATCAACATCATGCTCGCGGCATCGCGCGCCAAAGGCCTTACGACGATTGAAAATGCCGCAAAAGAGCCTGAGATCATCGATGTGGCCACGCTGCTCAACGCGATGGGGGCCAGGATCAAAGGGGCGGGCACGGAGACGATCCGGATCGAAGGCGTAGACAGCATGCACGGCTGCCGTCATTCCATCATCCCGGACCGTATCCAGGCCGGCACGTACATGATCGCGGCAGCCGCGACGAGAGGCGACGTTACGATCGACGGCGTCATTCCGAAGCACATGGAGGCCATGAGCGCCAAGCTTCTGGAGATGGGCGTCGGCGTGGTGGAAATGGACGAATCGATCCGCATCATCGGCAGGCCGGACTATGAGGCGATCGATGTCCGCGCGCTCGTCTATCCGGGCTTCGCCACGGATCTCCAATCTCCGATGACGAGCCTGCTGACCCAGGCTTCGGGCGTGAGCATCCTCACGGACTACGTGTACAGCAACCGGTTCAAGCATATACCCGAGCTGGCGCGGATGGGAGCCAATATCCGCGTGGAAGGGCGTTCGGCCATCATCGAAGGCAGCCGGCTCAACGCGGCCAAGGTCAAAGCATCCGATCTGCGTGCCGGAGCCGCGCTCGTCGTGGCCGGTCTGACCGTCGCTGACGGGATTACCGAGATATCTGGCGTTGAATATATCGACCGGGGTTACGACAATCTCGTCGACAATCTCCGCCGTCTCGGCGCCGAAGTGTGGCGCGAGAACCACTAGTTCCCTTTCCGACCGATCGACTCCGGTTTTTTTCCTCTGAGCGATGCAGGCCGATGCCGGCCTGCTCCGTTTTTTTTGCCAGGACTCCCTGAGCTGAACGAGCATGAGGCTGAGCTCGACCGGCGGGGGGACAGTCCCGGCCTCCTGAGAATCCCGTCCCGACTTTCCGACCTGATGCAAGGCCGGCGCGGATGCGGAATAGACCGCGGTGCAGCCGGATAGAATGAAAGAATAGATCTTATAGATTCAGATAGGATTAGAACCGTCCCTTCTTGAGGTAAGAGGTAAGGTGTGAAAACTGAATAAAGTGGTGAGAAAATGAGTGATTTTCAGATCGCCGATCTGGAAGTAATGACATTGAACGATCTGTATAAGCTCGCCAAGCAGTATGAGGTGCCGAGCTTCAACCAGATGAGAAAGAAAGAGCTTGTGTTTGCCATTCTTCGCGCTCAGGCGGAACGAGGCGGGCTTCTGTTCATGCAGGGCGTGCTGGACATCCTGCCGGAGGGCTTTGGATTTTTACGTCCGATCAACTATCTTCCGAGCAATGAGGATATCTACATTTCGGCTTCCCAGATTCGGAGGTTCGACCTGCGCAGCGGCGACCTCGTATCGGGCAAATGTCGTCCGCCAAAAGAAAGCGAGCGCTACTTCGGACTTCTCCAAGTCAATGCCGTCAACGGCATGAGCCCCGAAACGGCTGCCGACCGCTTGCATTTCCCTGCCTTGACCCCATTGTTCCCGCAAAAGAAACTTGTCCTTGAAACGACTCCGCATCGTTTGTCCACCCGAATCATGGATTTGCTCGCGCCGGTCGGACTTGGCCAGCGCGGCCTGATCGTTGCTCCTCCCAAAGCCGGCAAAACGCTTCTGCTGAAGGAAATTGCGAACAGCATTTCGGAAAACAACCCGGAGATCGAACTGTTCGTGCTGCTGATCGACGAAAGGCCGGAGGAAGTGACGGACATGCAGCGCTCCGTGCGGGGCGAAGTTGTCGCCTCGACATTCGATGAGCTGCCGGAGAACCATATCAAGGTTGCGGAGCTTGTGCTGGAACGCGCTCTGCGCATGGTCGAGCACAAGAAGGATGTCGTGATCCTTCTCGACAGCATTACCCGCCTCGCACGGGCCTATAACCTGGTCATCCCGCCGTCCGGACGCACGCTGAGCGGCGGCATCGATCCGGCTGCCTTCCATCGCCCGAAGCGCTTCTTCGGCTCGGCGCGGAACATCGAGGAAGGCGGCAGCCTGACCATCCTGGCCACGGCGCTGATCGACACGGGTTCCCGGATGGACGACATCATTTATGAAGAGTTCAAAGGAACGGGCAACATGGAGCTTCATCTCGACCGCAAGCTGGCTGAGCGCCGCATCTTCCCTGCGCTGGATATCCGCCGTTCAGGTACGCGCCGCGAGGACCTCTTGCTGACGAAGGAAGAGCTGGATAAAATCTGGGTCATCCGCAAGAATATGAACGATTCCATGGAATTCGTGGACAATTTCCTGAAGAGGCTGGGCGAGACGAAGACGAACGCCGAATTCCTGACCACGCTGGAGTCGAAGAGCGGCGCGCGGGGAAGCACAGGCAGCGCCCCTTCCGCGACGGCTGGAGGGAGCCCTGCCAGCGGGCCGGCGGGCGGCAGCCCGATCGTGTCCAACACGTCCAGCTATAGGGGCGGCAACGGAACCGGCGCTTATCGGCAAGGATCTTCCGGCCAGACGGCTCAGGTCGCGGGCATCGGCGGCAGCTCTTCGCCGACCTCTGCGCCGCCGGGGCGGACGGAAGGCTACAGTTCTCGTCCTGGAGGCGCGAGCGGCAGCTCGTCCTACGGAAGCAATCGTCCTGCAGGCAGCGGGGTATCCCGTCCGGGGACACGTCCGGTCGGCTCTCGTCCGATAAGCAGCGGACAGCGCCCGGGCGGATATTCCGCTCCGACGCGACCGGCAGTCACGGAGCAGCGCTTCGGCGGCTCCGCTCCGGAGCAGGGCTTGACCGGCGCCGCCGAGCGTCCGGCAAGCCGGCCTGCAGCATCCGGCGAAGCCGGAGCGGCGAAGCCGGCTTCCGCGCCGCAGCTTGAAGCGCGGCCGGATGCCGTGCGCCCTGCCGCAGCGGCAAGGCCGGCATCGCCGCAGCCTGAGCCGCAGGGCGAGTCCATGCGCCCGGATGCGGCGGTCAGCGCAGCAGCGAGCGCGCCTGCGCCTGAGCCGCAAGCTCCTCCGCGCAGCGAGACGCCTGCGGCATCGGCCGCTGCCGAAGCACCTGCGGCGGCCCCGGCGCGCACTCGCGCCGCTTCGCCGCGGGCAGCGGCTCCGCGCGCTGCCAAGGCGCAGCAGCCGGCGCAGGACGCCGCGCCTGCCGCGCCGCCGGCTGCGCCGGAAGCGTCCGCCGCTGCCGAGCCGGCGGCCAAGCGCACTCGCGCCGCGTCGGCTTCGCCGCGCGCCCCGCGCGCATCCAAGGCGGCAGCTTCGCCTGCCGCCGAGACCGCGCCGCAAGCCGGCGCCGAGACGGCTGCCGCAGCTTCGCCTGCGGACGCCGCAGCGGCTCCGGCCGCGCCGAAGCGCGCTCGCGCTCCGCGCGCGGCGGCAGCCGACAAGCCGGCCGCCGGAACGACCCGCCGCACAACACGATCCAAGTCCGCTCCTGCGGATGAGTCCCCGGCGGAATAAGCCCCGCCGGGCGCTACAGATTTTAGGAGGACATCATGAATCTTGTATATGCCGATGAACAAGGCAATTTATATGACCATCCCGACTGGATCGGGCTTGGCCGCAGCGGCGACGTCGTCGTGGAAATCATGGACGAGGAGCTTATCCCCCTTCCGGAGGGAGCGACTCTCGTCGGCCTGCCGGGCACTCGCCCGGTCGGCATCAACTCCCGCACCGGGGAGATGGAAGTGCTGCCGGGATCCTATCAGGCTGTAGGCGCGCTGCTTCCCCAAGGCTATACGCGGCTTAATCTGCCCGGATACGTCAAGGCGGACAAAAACGCCGTCCTGCCGCTGTTCGGCTACACCTCCGTCGTCTGGAAGGACGGCGGCTTCCATGTCGCGGCCGAGCGCAGCGACGATCCCGAGCGCTGGAATCCGCTCAACTGCGATGCCAAGGAACTGAACGTGAAGGTGGAAGAGCTGCTGGCGAAATATCCGGACAACAGGCTGTACAAGCATTTGTCCCATTGCGCGCTCGGCTACGAATGCCTTACGGCGTCCAACACGTTCCTGCAGCGCTGGGAAGGAGCCGTCCCGGTTTCCTATTCCTGCAACGCAGGCTGCTTCGGATGCATTTCCGAGCAGCCGGAGGACAGCGCGTTCCCGGCTCCGCAGACCCGCATGAACTTCAAGCCGACCGTCGACGAAGTCGTGGAGATCATGCTGGAGCAGCTGAAGACTCCAGATGCGATCATCAGCTTCGGCCAAGGCTGCGAGGGCGAGCCGTCCACCCAGGTCAAGATTATCGTGGAGGCGATGAAGAGAGTCCGCGAGCAGACGTCGATGGGCTACATCAACATCAACACGAACGCCGGGCTCACGGACTTCATGCGGGCGATCGTCGATGCCGGCCTCGATTTGATGAGGGTGAGTACGATCAGCGCGCTGGACGACCATTACAACGCGTACTACAAGCCTCGGGCCTATACGCTCAAAAATGTGGAGAAGTCCTTGCGTTATGCCGCCGACCAAGGCGTCTACACCTCCATCAACTATCTCATCTTCCCGGGTGTCACCGACCGCGAGGAGGAGATGGAGGCGATGATCGAGTTCGTCCGCCGGACGGATCTCAAGCTGATTCAGATGCGCAACCTCAACATTGATCCGGAAGCGTACCTGAACCTGATTCCGAAGGCGCGCGGCGAGATCTACGGCATGAAGCAGATGCTGGAGATTTTCCGCGAGGAGCTGCCGGGCGTCGTCATCGGCTCATACACGCATGTGCCGCCGTCCCGGCTGGCGAGGCATCGCTGAAATCGATCCTGATCAAGCTTGCTGGCCGTCCTGCGCCGGCGGCTCGGGTACAAGCCCGTGCCAGCGGCCGCAGCAATCCTATTGCTTACGGCACTTGTCCGTGATATAATATTCAGGTATGCATAACTCTGGGCTCGCTTGAAGCTCAGGGCAGAAAGAGGTGAAAGACGATGAAAGAGGCTATTCATCCGAAATACCACGTGACTACGGCTACTTGCGCTTGCGGCAACACGTTCGAGACGGGTTCCGTTAAACCGAACCTGCGCGTGGAGATCTGCTCCGCTTGCCACCCGTTCTTCACAGGCAAACAGAAATTCCTGGATGCCGGCGGCCGCGTAGACCGTTTCAAAAAGAAATACGGCATCTAATCGACTGCCAGAAATTGGCGGCATAGAAGAACCTCCCTCAGCCATCCTATGGACTGAAGGGAGGTTTTTTAATTGACATCAACATTTCGCTTCCATACCAATAAGCCTCTTCGGGCCGTTTGCGTGCTTCTGCTCGGCGCCGCTCTGCTGTCCGGCTGCGGCGGCAGTCCGGAGCATAACCGGGTGAAGAGCTACGGGCAGGACGGACATCTCGGCTTGACCAATACGAACCCTCGTCTGCCCAATACTCCGCATTCGCAGAACTACCAGCAGGATGCGGACTTCGCAGAGCTCAAGGTCAAGGAGGTTCAAGGGGTGAAAACGGTCCGTCTTGCTTTCGACGGCCCGACGCTCCGGGCTTACGTGACGCCTAAAGAGGGGCTGAGCGCCGCTCAGCGGGAGCAGGTGCGCAGCCGCGTGGAGTCGCAGCTCGCCTTCAACATGCCCCGCTATAAAATCATTGCCCGCCTGGCTACGTAAGGAGACAGCGCCTTTCTTTCCCTGGAGCAGGGAGACGAAGGCCGGTTGCAGAAGCCGTGCAAATGGGCTATACTGAAAATCTGCCGTGCTAGATGGGGAGGTAGCGGTGCCCTGTAACTCGCAATCCGCTATAGCGAGGTTGAATTCCTGCCGTAGGTTATGCGTTGCAGTGTATGGCGCCTAGGAACAGCGTTGAAGGATGGGTCCTCCGCAATGGACACTTGTGAACCCGGTCAGGTCCGGAAGGAAGCAGCCGTAAGCAGGCGCGTTCATGTGCCGGAGGAGTGCCTGACCCGAGCTGGAATCAGGAATGCCTGCTGGACCGCATGGATCGAGGGCAGGTGCACGGTCCTAACTAAGCAGAGCAACGTCTGGAGTCCGACTCTTCGTGAGGAGGTCTTCCGGGCGTTTTTTTTATATTCTCATTTAGAAAAGCTTCGCGCATTCCTCCACGGCTGCCTCCGATGTTCCGGGGCGGATTCCTTTGCCGGGCAGGAAGCGGTATTGTATAATGGAGAGACGAAATAACGGCCGAGGCCGGCCGGAAAGGAAGCCTGCATCTTGACCCATATCGCCTTATACCGTGCTTGGCGTCCTCAGACGTTCCGGGACATGGTAGGACAACAGCATATCAGGCAGACGCTGCAGAACGCCATCCGCGAGCAGCGCATTGCGCATGCTTACTTGTTCAACGGGCCGCGGGGCACGGGCAAGACTTCCGCTGCCAAGATTTTCGCCAAAGCCGTCAATTGCGAGCTCGGACCCGCTCCCGAGCCGTGCAACGAATGCGGCGCCTGCCGGGGAATCACCGCCGGCACCGTTATGGATGTCGTGGAGATTGACGCCGCTTCCAACCGCGGCATTGATGAAATCCGCGAGATCAGGGACAATGTAAGATACGCTCCTTCGGAAGTGCGATACAAGGTTTATATCATCGACGAAGTCCATATGCTGACTACGGAAGCGTTCAATGCTTTGCTGAAGACGCTGGAGGAACCTCCGAGCCATGTCATCTTCATTTTGGCGACGACCGAGCCGCACAAGCTTCCACCCACCATCATCTCCCGCTGCCAGCGCTTCGACTTCAGGCAGGTGTCGCTGGAGGAGCAAGTGGAGAGGCTGACCGAGATCTGCAAGGAAGAAGGCATTCGCGCCGAACCGGAAGCGATCGACTATATCGCCAGGCTGTCCGACGGAGGCATGCGCGATGCGATCAGCCTGCTGGAGCAGGCGGCGGCGTTCGGCTCCGAGACGATCACGCTCGAAGGCGCGGTCGACGTCACCGGCGGCCTTGCCGCGCAGCAGTTCGCGGGCATCGCGGACGCCGTCCGGGACAGGGACGCGGGAGCGATCCTTCCTCTAGTGGAAGGCCTCATGCAAGCGGGCAAAAGCCCGGACAAATGCTTGGAGAACCTCATGTATTATTTCCGGGATCTGCTCGTGCTCAAGCTTGCTCCGGGCAGCGCCGAGGCGATGGGGCGCGTCTCGGATCCTACCCGGTTCCAATCTATGGCCGAAGGATTCTCGGCTGACCGGATCTTCCGGATGATCGACGAGCTCAACCGCTACCACAACGAAATGAGGCATGCCGCTCACCCGCAGACGCTCTTCGAGGTGGCGCTTCTCAAAATCGCCACGATGCCCGAAGGCGGCAGCCAATCCTCGGCAGCTTCGGCAGCCGGCGCCGCGGCGCCTCAAGCATCCCCAGAGACAGGGCGGCTGCTCCAGCGGATCGACGATCTGGAGCGCAAGATCGAGCAGCTGCAGCGCTCCGGCAGCGCTCCGGCAGCGGCGGCTCCCGAGGCATCCGCTTCCGGCAGCGCCGTTCGAGGAGGAGCGAGCCGCGGAGGGGGATTCGGCCCTCGTTCCGGCAGCGGTTCCGTACGGAACGTCAAGCTGGATCCCTATTTGGCGGCTCTTTCAAACTCCGAGACCGCTCAGCTCCGAGCGAAATGGAGCGAAGTGCTGGCCCGGGTCAAAGACGCAAGGGTTACGGTCCATGCGTGGCTCGTGGACGGCGAACCGGTAGCTTCCACCGGCGACTCCGTGCTCGTCGCGTTCAAAAACACGATCCATCGGGAAACGACCGAAAAGCAGGCGAATCGCGAGCTCATCGAGAAAGTGCTTCAGGAAGCCTTCGGCCGGTCATTATCTCTATCCACCGTCATGCAAAAGGACTGGCAGCAAGCGAGCTCCGGCGCTGTCTCGGAACGTGCTTCGGCGCCGCTGGAGCTTAGCCACGACGATCCGCCGCAAGCTCCGGCGCGGCCGGAATGGGTGGAAGAGGCGGTCCGTCTGTTCGGGGAAGACCTGGTCGAGCTGAAGAAGGACTGACATTGATCTTAATTCCAATTATGAGGTGATGACGATGAACAACATGAACCAAATGATGAAACAGGTCAAGAAGATGCAGGAGCAGATGCTCAAGGCTCAAGAGGAGCTTGAAACGAAGAACGTTGAAGGCTCCGCTGGCGGCGGTGTCGTCACGGCTGTCGTGAACGGACATAAGAAGCTGATCAGCATCGCGATCAAGCCGGAAGCGGTCGATCCCGACGACGTGGAAATGCTTCAGGATCTTGTGCTCACAGCTGTCAATGATGCCATCACCAAGGCTGACGAGCTGGCGAACAAGGACATGGGCAAATTCACCGGCGGCATGAAAATTCCTGGCTTGTTCTAAAGCCTGCGGGTCCATTAGGACCGCATAGACAGCTGCTCTTGCAGCAGCCATGGACGGCCCTTCGCATTCCGGCAGGGCCGTCCTTATTTTATGGATGGAGCTGATTCCTTGTATTATCCGGAACCCATAGCCAAACTGATCGATTCCTTCACCCGCCTTCCCGGCATCGGGCCGAAGACGGCTGCCAGGCTGGCTTTTCATGTCCTTAAGATGAAGGAAGACGATGTCATCGACTTTGCAAAAGCTCTTGTCAGCGTCAAGCGGAACCTTCATTTTTGTTCCGTCTGCTGCAATATCACCGACACCGACCCTTGCCGGATCTGCCAGGACAAGTCCAGGGACCATTCCTCCATCTGTGTGGTCCAGGAATCCAGAGATCTGGTTGCGATGGAGAGGACCAAGGAATTCAACGGACAGTATCATGTGCTCCAGGGAGCCATATCTCCGATCGAGGGAATCGGTCCGGAGGAGATCCGGATCGCGGAGCTGCTTCGCCGCCTGGAGGACGAGCGGGTGCAGGAGCTTATCCTTGCCACCAACCCCAATATTGAAGGGGAAGCGACCGCTATGTACATTTCGCGGCTCGTACGGCCCTTCGGCATCCGGGTGACGCGGATCGCGCATGGCTTGCCTGTCGGCGGCGACCTGGAATACGCCGATGAAGTGACATTGTCCAAAGCCCTTGAAGGGCGCAGAGAGCTTTAAGGATACAAGGCCGTCCATGCCGGGCGGCTTTTTTCATTCTTTTTAAGTAAATGCGGCTGCTCCAAGCGTTCTAAACCCTTATTCCCGTTTATAGAATTAATACAGGAAACTTAGCGGGCTATAAATGGACAAGCGGAAAGGTGGTTGGATCATGGCGGTGTGGA
>NZ_CM160043.1:267500-607500 GCF_056711585.1 Paenibacillus sp. SJS-P3
AGCAAACCTCTTTCAAGCAAGATTTCTTCATCGTTTGGTGGCGATGGCGGAAGGGAACCACGCGTACCCATCCCGAACACGACCGTTAAGCCTTCCAGCGCCGATGGTACTTGGACCGCAGGGTCCTGGGAGAGTAGGACGTCGCCAAGCGGTGCATTCTTGCGCCAAAAAATAGTTGTGGTTATGTCTTCGGACATGATGATGACAAATATGGAAGTGTCTTTTACTGAGGTAATACTCGGAAGAAGGTTCGTCCGTAAAAACACTTGTTCCTTGAAAACTGGATACGAACGAATATGAAATGCTGAAACATCCTTAGCTGTTTCTTAACCAGGCTATACAGCCTTAGGTTAAGCTACTAAGAGCGCACGGAGGATGCCTAGGCGCCAGAAGCCGATGAAGGACGTGGCGAACCACGATAGGCCTCGGGGAGCTGTAAGCAAGCGTTGATCCGGGGATTTCCGAATGGGGAAACCCAGCTGGAGTAATGTCCAGTTACTGCAGAGTGAATACATAGCTCTGCGTGAGGCATACCAGGGGAACTGAAACATCTAAGTACCCTGAGGAAGAGAAAACAATAGTGATTCCGTCAGTAGCGGCGAGCGAACGCGGATTAGCCCAAACCAGGAGGCTTGCCTCCTGGGGTTGTGGGACGTCTCACATGGAGTTACAAAGGAATGGGTTAGGCGAAGAGGTCTGGAAAGGCCCGCTACAAGAGGTAAAAGCCCTGTACCCAAAAGTCCATTCCCTCCGAGACGGATCCCGAGTACCGCGAGACACGTGAAACCTCGTGGGAATCCGGCAGGACCATCTGCCAAGGCTAAATACTCTCTGGCGACCGATAGTGAAGCAGTACCGTGAGGGAAAGGTGAAAAGCACCGCGGGAGCGGAGTGAAATAGAACCTGAAACCGTGCGCTTACAAGAAGTCAGAGCCCTCTATATGGGTGATGGCGTGCCTTTTGTAGAATGAACCGGCGAGTTACGTTCACGTGCAAGGTTAAGTCGGGAAGACGGAGCCGCAGCGAAAGCGAGTCTGAATAGGGCGCCATAGTACGTGGGTGTAGACCCGAAACCGTGTGATCTACCCCTGTCCAGGGTGAAGGTGCGGTAACACGCACTGGAGGCCCGAACCCACGAATGTTGAAAAATTCGGGGATGAGGTGGGGGTAGCGGAGAAATTCCAATCGAACTCGGAAATAGCTGGTTCTCCCCGAAATAGCTTTAGGGCTAGCCTCGGTGTTGAGCATGCTGGAGGTAGAGCACTGATTGGGTGCGGGGCCCGCCAAGGGTTACCAAGTCCAGTCAAACTCCGAATGCCAGTCATGTATAACCGGGAGTCAGACGGTGAGTGCTAAGATCCATCGTCAAGAGGGAAACAGCCCAGATCATCAGCTAAGGTCCCCAAGTGTGTGTTAAGTGGGAAAGGATGTGGAGTTGCCCAGACAACCAGGATGTTGGCTTAGAAGCAGCCACCATTTAAAGAGTGCGTAATAGCTCACTGGTCGAGTGACTCTGCGCCGAAAATGTAACGGGGCTAAACACACCACCGAAGCTATGGCATGTACCATTTGGTACTTGGGTAGGGGAGCGTTGTGTATAGGTTGAAGTCAGACCGTAAGGACTGGTGGACAGTACACAAGTGAGAATGCCGGTATGAGTAACGAAAAGATCAGTGAGAATCTGATCCGCCGTAAGCCTAAGGGTTCCTGAGGAAGGTTCGTCCGCTCAGGGTAAGTCGGGACCTAAGGCGAGGCCGAAAGGCGTAGTCGAAGGACAACAGGTTGATATTCCTGTACCACCGCAAGCCGTTATGAGCAATGGAGTGACGCAGAAGGGTAGTGACGCGGACCGATGGATGTGTCCGTCCAAGCAGTGAGGCTGGTTTGTTGGCAAATCCGCAAACCGTAAGGCTGGGCTGTGATGGGGAGGGAAACTTTAGTACCGAAGGTCATGATCTCCAGCTGCCAAGAAAAGCTTCTAGCCAGGCGAAGGTGCCCGTACCGCAAACCGACACAGGTAGGCGAGCAGAGCATGCTAAGGCGCGCGGAGTAACTCTCGTTAAGGAACTCGGCAACATGACCCCGTAACTTCGGGAGAAGGGGTGCCTCGGTAGGGTGAATAGCCCGAGGGGGCCGCAGTGAAAAGGCCCAAGCGACTGTTTAGCAAAAACACAGGTCTGTGCGAAGCCGTAAGGCGAAGTATACGGGCTGACGCCTGCCCGGTGCTGGAAGGTTAAGGGGAGCGGTTAGGGGCAACCCGAAGCTGTGAACCGAAGCCCCAGTAAACGGCGGCCGTAACTATAACGGTCCTAAGGTAGCGAAATTCCTTGTCAGGTAAATTCTGACCCGCACGAATGGCGTAACGACTTGGGCGCTGTCTCAACGAGAGATCCGGTGAAATTTTAATACCTGTGAAGATGCAGGTTACCCGCGACAAGACGGAAAGACCCCATGGAGCTTTACTGCAGCTTGATATTGGACTTTGGTACGATCTGTACAGGATAGGTGGGAGCCTTAGAAGCCGGAGCGCCAGCTTCGGTGGAGGCACCGTTGGGATACCACCCTGATCGTATCGGAGTTCTAACCTGGTACCGTGAAGCCGGTACAGGGACCGTGTCAGGCGGGCAGTTTGACTGGGGCGGTCGCCTCCTAAAATGTAACGGAGGCGCCCAAAGGTTCCCTCAGAATGGTTGGAAATCATTCGCAGCGTGCAAAGGCATAAGGGAGCTTGACTGCGAGACCTACAAGTCGAGCAGGGACGAAAGTCGGGCTTAGTGATCCGGTGGTACCGAATGGAAGGGCCATCGCTCAACGGATAAAAGCTACCCTGGGGATAACAGGCTTATCTCCCCCAAGAGTCCACATCGACGGGGAGGTTTGGCACCTCGATGTCGGCTCATCGCATCCTGGGGCTGAAGTAGGTCCCAAGGGTTGGGCTGTTCGCCCATTAAAGCGGTACGCGAGCTGGGTTCAGAACGTCGTGAGACAGTTCGGTCCCTATCTGTCGTGGGCGCAGGAAATTTGAGAGGAGCTGTCCTTAGTACGAGAGGACCGGGATGGACGTACCGCTGGTGTACCAGTTGTTCCGCCAGGAGCACCGCTGGGTAGCTACGTACGGACGGGATAAGCGCTGAAAGCATCTAAGCGCGAAGCCCCCCTCAAGATGAGATTTCCCAGTATGTAAGACCCCTGGTAGACGACCAGGTTGATAGGTTCGGGGTGGAAGCGCAGCAATGCGTGCAGCTGACGAATACTAATCGGTCGAGGGCTTATCCTATGGGTAAGAAAAGCAAATGGACTCAGCATCCATGATATTCGTTCGATCCAGTTTTCAGGGCGCAATTGCCTCACGTTTCCAGTGTCGAGTACAATGGAGCGAGACCAATTGTTTGGGCATTTGGCGATGCCTTACCTGAAAAAATGTGGCGGTGTAGCTCAGCTGGCTAGAGCGTACGGTTCATACCCGTGAGGTCGGGGGTTCGATTCCCTTCGCCGCTACCACTATATGGAAGCTTAGCTCAGCTGGGAGAGCATCTGCCTTACAAGCAGAGGGTCGGGGGTTCGATCCCCTCAGCTTCCACCATATCTTCCTGGAGCTGTGGTGTAGAGGCCTAACATGCCTGCCTGTCACGCAGGAGACCGCGGGTTCGAATCCCGTCAGCTCCGCCATTTTTTCATTTAAGCACGGCTTGGTAGCTCAGTTGGTAGAGCAAAGGACTGAAAATCCTTGTGTCGGCGGTTCGATTCCGTCCCAAGCCACCATTGACTTTCTAAGTGAGCTATAAGGCGCATCTTAGAGCAATTGTGGAGGGCTAGCGAAGTGGCCAAACGCAGCAGACTGTAAATCTGTTCTCTGACGAGTTCGGTGGTTCGAATCCATCGCCCTCCACCACTTCATTTTTAAGAGCCATTAGCTCAGTTGGTAGAGCACCTGACTTTTAATCAGGGTGTCGAAGGTTCGAGTCCTTCATGGCTCACTTCTTCCCCAATAATTAACATTCCACGCACAGACGATGTCTGTGTTTTTTTGTTTTTTAATCGAAGATAAAATTTTAACAGGCATTTCTGGCTGGTTGAAGTTAATCGCAAAGCTGGTTGAAGTTAATCGCAAAGTCAGGTTATTTCAATCGCAAATCATGCTCTACCGGCGACGAGGTTGGCGGGTAGGAATGCCTTCATGGTAAACTTGCTTATATATGGATGCATACGGCCTGCAAGGGCTGGTGCGCAGGAGGCGGGACATACGATGGCATCAGGAGAGTGGCTGGAGGAACTGCGCGGCATTCTAGGGACGGATCTCGATATTCGCCAGCTCTCCGCGGCGCAGTGGCGGGACATGGCAGGCGGCGGCATCAAGGCGGAGCAGAATGGAAATTGGATTGTAGACAAGGACCGAATATTGGTGAGGCTGACCGGAGACGGGATGAAGGTCGAGTGCCTGGAAATCAACCGTACGGAGCCTCTATCAGAAACCGAAATGCGGCTTCTCCGTTTGACGCTTAAGTACGCCAGGCCGGATCGTGCCTGGAACGTCAAGCCGGCGACGGGGATGGAGAAGACGGCAGCCGAACTGGGTCGCTGGATCAATGGCCAGCTGGACAGCTCGAGACATGATCCGCTGCCGGCTTCGCTAGCCGAGGGCGGCCGGCTGTACGCCGAGATGATTCCGATTCTGCTCGTGCGGGAATACCCCGGAGCGGCCGACGATTCCTACAGCGAGCTTGAGAAGCTGCTCCTGTCTTTCTTCCCGGAGGAAGTGCTGCTGATTCCGCTTCAGCGCAATGAATGGCTCATTCTGAGTCCGGTATCCCTGCTTAGGGATTCCCAGCTGGAAGGAACCGAAGAGGACGAATCGGAGGAAGAAAGCTTGAAATCCATCGGCCTCGGCCTTCATGAGATGCTGGCGAGCGAATGGCTGGGCGAATGCCATCTTGCGCTGTCGCTGCCGATGCAGCCTCTGAAGTCGCTTGTCGACAGCGCGGCTCTGCTGAAGGAGACGGTGGAGCTGGGAAGACGGTTCCATGTCGGCTCGAACCTCCATCTGCCTTGGCAGCTGCATCTCGAGAGCTTGCTCAGCTCCATCCCGGAACGGGAGCGCAGCAAGTTCATCGAGCAGACACTCAGCCGGTCGGATTACTACATGGAGCCGGAGATCCTCACGACGCTGGAGACGTTCTTCGCCTTGGACTGCAATGTAAGCGAGACGGCGAAGAAGCTGTATATCCACCGGAATACCCTTCTTTACCGATTGGACAAGCTGAAGCAGGAAACGGGACTGGACGTCAGGCTCTTCCGGGACGCCGTCATGGTCAAGATCATTCTGCTATTGGATAAAGTCACGAAAAGACCTTAGTTTTTTTGTAGGGTTTGTGCATAGTCATACGCTTACATCTTCGGTTAATATAGATTCATAAGATCATTCAACCGTAGAGGTATCACCTACTCACTCACATAGGGGGAAACAAACATGGCAGGCGTACGTTTAGAACATGTTTACAAGAAATACCCTGGATCCGACAACGCATCGGTAAAAGACATCAACCTGGACATCAAGGATAAGGAATTCCTCGTCCTGGTCGGTCCTTCCGGCTGCGGCAAATCCACGACGCTCCGCATGATCGCTGGTCTGGAGGAAATCTCCGAAGGCAAGCTGTTCATCGGCGATCGCCTTGTGAACGATGTCGCCCCTAAAGACCGCGACATCGCGATGGTATTCCAATCCTACGCCCTGTACCCGCACATGAACGTGTACCAGAACATGGCTTTCGGCCTGAAGCTGCGCAAGTTCAAAAAAGCGGACATCGATAAGCGCGTTCGCGAAGCGGCAAAAATTCTTGACATCGAACATCTTCTGGAGCGCAAGCCGAAAGCTCTCTCCGGCGGCCAACGCCAGCGTGTCGCCCTGGGCCGCGCTATCGTCCGCGAACCGCAAGTGTTCCTGATGGACGAACCGCTTTCCAACCTTGACGCCAAGCTCCGCGGCCAAATGCGCGCTGAGATCAGCAAGCTGACGAAACGTCTGGAAACGACGACGATCTACGTAACGCATGACCAGATCGAAGCCATGACCATGGGCGATCGCATCGTTGTCATGAAAGACGGCCTCATTCAGCAAAACGCAACCCCGGATGAGCTTTACAACCACCCGCTGAACATCTTCGTAGCCGGATTTATCGGCGCCCCAGCGATGAACTTCATCACCGGCACGCTGAGCGAAGCAGGCGGCGCGATGCGCTTCAAGGCTTCGGGTGTTGATGTTGTTCTTCCTGAAGGCAAAGCCAACGTCCTGCGCGACAAAGGCTTCGTAGGCAAGGAAGTCGTTCTGGGTGTTCGTCCTGAGGATCTGCACGAAGAGCCGGTCTTCCTGGAAGCATCGCCTAACAGCATCGTCAATGCCAACATCGAAGTGGCGGAGAACCTTGGCCACGAAATGTACCTGTACCTGAACGGAATCGGCAACGATACGGTTATCGCCCGCGTTGACGGACGTTCCGGCATGCGTGACGGCACGAGCGTCAAGCTCGCTCTGGATATGAACAAAGTTCATGTCTTCGACAAAGCGACTGAGCTGAACCTGTTCGAGAACTAATCATAAGATAAAAAAGGCTGCCGATCATGGGAACATGATCGGCAGCCTTTTTGCATATAGGGCCAGGCCAGCCGACTCTTGCCGATTGGCCTTTATCCCGATGTCCATGAGCTGCTTTCAAAAAGAATAAACGGACTTACTTTCGATAGGCATCCAGCACTTTGAGGGCATCCTTATTGAGCTGATCGACCGAAATAGAGCTTACCTTGCCGTCTGTCATCTTGTACTGGAGCTTGCGAGCCATGATGCGGTAGACGCTTTCGTTCAGCCGAGAGGCGGATATCGTTCCGTCGGCAGCAGCTTGCCGAAGCTTCTGCAGCACATGGATGATATTGTCATTGCCATGCGAGACAATGACGATATCTCCGCCGGCAGATATGGTTCGGACAGCCGCATCTCCGACATCGTAGTTGTCCAGGATGGCCCCCATGGTCAGATCGTCGCTGAACACAAGTCCGTTGAATTTCATCTTATCCCGCAGCAGTCCGGTAATGACAGGCTTGGACATCGAAGCCGGATACTCGGAGTCCAGCTTGGGCAGCAGAATATGAGCGACCATCACGGCGTCCGCTCCCTGGTCGATGGCGGCCTGGAACGGCGGAAGCTCCACCTCCTCCAGCCTGCTTAAGCCGTTGCTGGTGACGGGAAGCTGCTTATGGGAGTCGACGGATGTATCTCCATGCCCTGGGAAATGCTTGAGGACACCGAGGATGCCCTCCTTCTTGAAGCCCAGCATGGCGGTAGTTCCCAGCCTGGATACAAGCTGAGGGTTGTTGCCGTAAGAGCGGTCGCCGATGACCGGATTGTCCGGATTGCTGTTGACGTCGAGTACGGGAGCAAAGTCAACGGAGAAGCCGAATGCTTTGACCCTCCTCGCCAGCAATTGGCTGACATCGCGTGCGTATGCCGCATTGCCTGACTGGCCGATGATGCCGTTGCTCGGTATTTTCTCGACCGATGCCGGCATCCGAGTCACTTTGCCGCCCTCTTCATCGACCCCGAGCAAAAGCGGGAGATTTCCTTCCGCCTTGTTCAGAGCCTTGAGGCTATTGAGGAAATCAACGGTTCCTTGCAGAGTCTTCATATTGTCTCGGAAAAGGATGAATCCCCCGACGCGGTAGTCTCGGACCAAAGTTTCGGTTTCTTTGTCCGGCTTGATTCCTTCCACGCCTGCGATGACCAGTTGTCCGACCTTCTCTTCTGTACTCATGGATCCGATTCTTCTAGCGATTTCCTGGCTTTGTGCATTCGTCAGGCCAATTACGGGCGGCCAGGAAACGGTCGACTCGTCCACAGCCCGAGTCTTGGCTGGAGCAGCCGCGACAGGCTGCAGTCCGGATGTCGATACGAAGCTATGATGGGAGGGGCCGTATTCGGCCCATGCCGAGCCGACAGCTGCAGCCGCAAGGGCAACGGCAATAAGAGCGGGCCGGGCGAAACGGCTCGGGCTGCCGCGATGAATTCGTTTGGAGCGCATTTTTCCACCTCGCTTGATGGTAGTCTGCTAGATCCATTGTAATGGACGCAATGGATCGCGTAAATGTTGTGGATGCACGCTACGTTGCGCTGGTGCCCGTTTTCCTTTAGGATGGAACTAATAGGCAGAAGGCTCTACGAATTGCCCGCAAGCAACGTACATATGCCCTGGAACAGGGAGACATACAGGAGGGCCCTCATGGCTAAAAAAGTCAAGGTATCCGAATTGGTGCAGCCGTTTCAACTGGAGATTCTGGCAGGAGAAGACGGCATGCAGCGAATCATAACGACCGACGATCTGTACCGGCCCGCGCTGGAGATGGCCGGCTATTTCCATTATTACCCGAAAGAGCGGGTTCAATTGCTCGGCAAGACGGAATTGGCGTTCATCCAGACGCTGGACAGCCGGGAGCGCAAGGAGAGATTGGAAAAGCTGTGCAACGATGAGACGCCATGCATCATGCTCACCCGCGGATTGGAACCGCCGCTCGAGCTGATCGAGCAAGCGGCGGAGAAGCATATTCCGGTGCTGCGAAGCCAGATTTCAACGACGATCTTCTCCAGCCGCCTGACCAACTTCCTGGAGCGCCGGCTTGCGCCGACAACGACTATCCATGGCGTTCTCGTGGATGTGTACGGCATGGGCATCCTCATTACCGGCGGCAGCGGCATCGGCAAAAGCGAGACGGCGCTCGAGCTCGTGAAGCGCGGCCACCGGCTTGTCGCGGACGATGCCGTCGAGATCAGGCAAACATCGGACGGCCAGCTGCACGGAACGGCTCCGGAGCTGATCCGGCATCTGCTGGAGATTCGGGGTCTGGGCATCATCAATGTGATGACGCTGTTCGGCGCGGGCGCCATCCGCAACAACAAGCGCATCAGCGTGGTCATCAAGCTCGAGAATTGGCAGCCGGAGAAGCAGTACGACCGCCTCGGCCTGGACGAGGAGACGACCCGTATCATCGAGACGGATGTTCCGCTCGTGACGGTTCCCGTCCGCCCTGGACGCAACCTTGCCGTCATCATCGAGGTCGCCGCGATGAACTACCGCTTGAAGCGGATGGGATACAACGCCGCGCTGCAGTTCACGAACAAGCTTACCGAAACGATCGCTGATGACATGGACGACTATGAATAAGGGCAATCTTCCTATGGAAAGAGGTCGGCAACGATGACGGAATACTCTCTTCGTATCAATCCCATAGCCTTCGAGCTTGGACCGATAACGGTCCACTGGTATGGAATCATTCTCGGACTGGGGGCTCTGATGGGACTGGTGCTGGCGATCCGGGAAGGCAAGCGCTTCGGCATCTCGTCCGATTTCTTCATGGACCTGCTCCTGCTCGGGGTCCCATCCGCGATCATAGCGGCCCGCGCCTACTTCGTCCTGTTCAAATGGGATTATTACCGCCAGCATCCAGGTGAGATCCTGGCGATCTGGAACGGCGGCATCGCTATCTACGGAGCCTTGATCGGCGCCATTATTTGCGCGATTTTCTATGTGCGCCGCAAAGGCTTCAATTTCTGGCGCATCGTCGATATATGCGCCCCGTCTCTGCTGATCGGCCAGATCATCGGCCGCTGGGGCAACTTCGTCAACCAGGAAGCCTACGGCGGCCCCGTAACGCGCCGGTTCCTGAGCGGCGAGCTGCATCTGCCGGACTGGATCGTGGACCAGATGTATGTGGAAAGCACCGGCCAGTTCCATCATCCGACTTTCTTGTACGAATCGGTGTGGAACATCATCGGCATCCTGCTTATCTTTGTCCTTCGCCGCCGTCCTTGGGTCCGCGCCGGAGAAATGTTCTTCACCTACCTGATCTGGTACTCGATCGGCCGCTTCTTCATTGAAGGGCTGCGTACGGACAGCCTTGCCTTTGCAGGTCCCGCTTGGCTCGAATCCCTGATGAACGGCCTGTGGTCCCCGATGAAGATCCTGTTCGAACCGGGCTATCTGGATCCGGCCTATGGCAACGTCCGCAGCTCTCAGCTGATCGCCGTTCTCGCCATCCTGTTCTGCATCGTCATGATTATTGTCCGCCGGTCGACAGGACTTGCCGCGGAGCGGTATTCCGACCCGGTCATCAACCGCAAGACCGGACTTCCCGCTGGCGAAGAGCCACAGGAAGCACAGCCCGTTTCCGAAGCAATAAAGGAGAATCATCACGATGAAAACACCCATACGAAACCTACTTTTTGACTTGGACGGCACCATTCTCGACACGAATGAATTGATCATGCGCTCCTTCCTCCACGCGCTGCAGGGAATTGTCCCCGCAGACTTCGGGCGGGAGCAGATGATCCCTTATATGGGCCTCACTCTGGTCGACCAGATGAAGCGTTTCTCCGGCCAGGAAGAAACCTCGCATCTGATTTCCCTGTACCGGGAAATGAATATGAAGCTGCATGACGATCTCGTCGTGCCGTTCCCGCATACGGCCGAGGTGCTGGAGCGGCTCAAGGCGGCAGGCTACAAGCTTGGCGTCGTCACGACGAAGATCCGCATGTCCACGGAAAAAGGGCTTCGCCTGACGGGACTGCTGGACTATATGGATGCCATCGTCACGCTGGATGACGTAGACAACCCGAAGCCGCACCCGGAGCCGGTCCTGCGCGCCATGGAGATGCTGGGAGCGAAGCCGGAGGAGACGATGATGGTCGGCGACAGCACGGTGGACATCCAGTCCGCTCTCGAGGCGGGAGCTGTGCCGGTCGGCGTCGCCTGGTCTCTCAAGGGTGAGGCGCTGCTGCGTCAATACGGGGCTGCCCATGTCCTTCAGGACATGAGGGATCTGTATGCCCTGCTCGGATTGGAGCAGGAGGCCCGGTGAGGAACGTCGAGCGTTATCCGACCGACGGGCCGAATGCGCTGTGGCAGGTATACCGGACGGTAAGCCGCTTCAAGGCGGTACGCAACTTCGCCGCCATCCAGATCTCCCGCTATTGCCCCTCCCTGCCGGTCAAAAACTGGATCTACCGCCGGATTCTCGGCATGCGGGTCGGCAAGACGACGTCGTTCGCGCTCATGGTCATGGTGGACGTCTTTTTTCCCGAGCGGATCACAGTGGGGGACAACTGCATCATCGGCTACAATACGACCATCCTGACCCACGAATATTTGATCCATGAATACCGGCTGGGAGATGTCGTGATCGGCTCCAACGTCATGATCGGAGCGAATACGACGATCCTCCCCGGAGTGACGATCGGCGACGGCGCTGTCGTGGCCGCCGGTTCTCTGGTCCATCGGGATGTGCCTGCCGGCGCATTCGTAGGAGGGAATCCGTTCCGGATCATTCGCGAACAGGACTGAAGCAGGACATAGACAGGACATGGATTGGGACATATTCAGGACATATTCAGGACATATTCAGGACATATTCAGGATTGAAGCCAGGAAGCCAAGGCAACTTTTTGCGGACAGGACTCGTTTACAGGATTGGCCTCTATTGAGGATGCCAGTCCACCCTGCAAGGAGAGAACGCGATTGAGTACCGTCAAGCGGTTTTGGCTGCTGTCGGCTGTCCTGGCCTTCGTTCTGTGCCTGACGGCTGCCGGCGCGGCTGCCGTTCGCTACCGGGAGCACTTCCCGGCCGTCAAGCGGCTGCTGTCGGAAGCCCCTGCGATGAGCGAGGAAGCAGCCGGAGGGGAATATAAGGATCTGAAGCCCGGAGAACGGACGCCCGAGGGCATCTATTACCGCAATAAAGTCATTGTCCTGATGTACCATGACGTTCAGCCGACCCCTTCGGACACGAAGGCGCTGGCCTTGGACAAGCTGGAGCGGCAACTCGAGCTTATGCGCGACAACAACTTCCATGTCATCAGCATGGATGAATACAAGGCTTTTATCCTGAAGCGCAAGCCGGTGCCCGATAACGCGGTTCTGCTTACATTCGATGACGGCTACGAATCCTTTTACCGATATGCCTATCCCGTATTGCTCAAGCAACGGCTGACCGCGACCAACTTCGTCATTGCCGGCACGATTGGAAACTCCAAGCATACCGGCGTGCCGAAGCTGACCTGGGAACAGATGAGAACCATGCGCAAGCATGGAATGGATTTTTACAGCCATACGTACGATTCCCATGCTTATGCGCCGGAGAATGAGAAGGGAAACAAGCTGGTGCCTCTTCTGGCCGGAAGGATTTACCGGAGCGGCCTTGGCAGACGGGAGACCGAGAAAGAATACGAAAGCCGCATTCGCGAGGACCTTGACCATGCCAATCGGAAGCTGCAGAAGGAACTCGGCGTGCGC
Source organism: Paenibacillus sp. SJS-P3 (assembly GCF_056711585.1). NCBI lineage: Bacteria > Bacillati > Bacillota > Bacilli > Caryophanales > Paenibacillaceae > Paenibacillus > Paenibacillus sp. SJS-P3. The sequence continues at coordinate 279,827 of NZ_CM160043.1, forward strand.
AACGATGTGCTCGCCTTTCCATACGGGGCTTTCTCGCGGCCGCTGCTTCGCACATGCAAGGAGCTCGGCATCAACGTGACGTTGACGGTGAAGCCGGGCATGAACGGTCCAGGCAGATGGAACGGATTCCGGCTTAATGCCGGTGGAGCGGCGAACGATCCCGAGCTGCAGATCGAGCTCATGAAGGAGGCTCCCCGTCTGATCGGCCACAATCGCTATCAGCCTCCGGATCGGGCCTACTTGCTGCTCGCGCTTCCTCTGCTCGTCATGTTTGTCGGCGCCCTATGGCTGCGATCGGCCTGGGAGGTCATGATTCTGCGCCGCAAGAAGCTGTCTCAGCGTGCGTCGAAGTCTCAATAACCAATCAACGAGCTGTCGTCAAGCTCGGGGAAGCAATCCTTGAGGTCGGCCCATGGCGATCTCTGCGGTCCCTCATAAGGACCGATCTCTCTCACTCTAATACGGTATGGCACGAGCCGCCCGAACCCGCAAGCAAGACGGTTCAGGCGGCTCGTGTCCGGTTGACGGGAGAGACCGAATCATGATAGGATTACAAATACCTTTACTTTGGCAGTATGGTAACTTGGTAGCACATTAACTTACTAAAGCGAATGTTTGAAGCTCCTTGCTTCAAGCGTCTGTCTATATTAGGAGACAAGACCGATGTCCAAACCAAAAGTATTTGAAAAACCGGTAGGCGTCAAAGACTATCTCCCCCATGCCGTATCCAAGCTCAGGCAGATCGAAAGCAGCGTGCTGAGCTGCATGGAACGATGGGGCTACGATCAGATCATGACCCCTACGCTTGAATATTACGACACCGTAGGCGTCGCCAGCTCGACGTCCGATCAGCGGCTGTTCAAGCTGCTGAACAACCGCGGAACGACGCTCGTGCTTCGTTCCGATATGACCGCGCCGATCGCGCGTGTCGTATCCTCTCTGCTGCGGGAGCAGCCGTTTCCGCTGCGTCTCTCCTACCATTCCAGCGTATTCCGCGCGTTCGAGAACGAAGCGGGACGGGATGCGGAGTTTTTCCAGACGGGCGTCGAGCTGGTCGGCGATGCGTCTGCGGAAGCGGATGCCGAGGTCATCGCCCTTGCGATCGCATCCCTGCAAGCTGCGGGGGTAGAGAAATTCCGCATTGCGGTCGGCCACGTGGGCTTTCTGAACGGATTGCTGGAAGAGCTGCTGCCGGGGCGGGCGGAATGCCAGGGCAAGCTCAAGGATTATCTGCTCAACCGGGATCATGTCGGGTACCGGGACCAGCTTGGAAGATTGGGGCTGACCGAGCAGGTCCAGCAGGAGCTGAAGGGGCTGCTCCGCCTTCGCGGCGGCCAGGAAATCTGCACGCAGGCGATGAGCCTGACGCCGAATGACACGGCCCGAGAGTCGATTCGCCATCTGTGCGAGATATGGGATGTGCTGGAGGCGTACGGCGTGAGCGAGCATGTGCTGATCGACCTGACGATGATCGGAGATTTTTCGTATTATACGGGCATGACCTTCGAGGGTTATGCGGCGGATCTCGGATTTCCCGTCGTCGGAGGCGGGCGGTACGACAACCTTCTCCAGCAGTTCGGGCGCCCGGCGCCGGCAACCGGCTTCGCGGTCAAGACGACCCGGGTGCTGGAGCTGGTCGGTGAGGAGCAGGAAGCTCCGCGACGGATTCTGATCGGATACGACGGCCAGGGGCGTGAGCGCGCTCTTGCCGAAGCGATCCGGCTGAGAGGGCAAGGAGCGGCGGTCGTGACGGCCGGCATGGAGGCTCCGGGAATCCGCCATGGCGAATTCCAGGGCAGCGAAGAGCCGGAGCGGACCGCACGGCGTCTTGCCGACGGCGAGTCCGTGAAATATGGCGGCATGGTGTATGGGACGTTCCTGCCCTTCTTTGACGGGAACCAAGAGGAGGGGGACGAGCGATGAGAACGGACGGCAGGGCAGAAGGCGATATTCTCAAGGTCGCGATGCCGAAAGGACGCATCTACAAGCAAGCCTCCCGGCTGTTCCGGGAAGCGGGCCTCCTTATCAACGAAGAGGTCGACGAATCGAGGAAGCTGATCGTCGAAGTGCCGGAAGCGCGCATGGAATTCATCATGGCCAAGCCCGTCGACGTGCCTACGTATGTGGAATATGGCGTCGCTGATATCGGCGTCGTCGGCAAGGACGTGCTGATGGAGGAAAACAAGGACGTCTACGAGCTGCTTGATCTGGGCATCGCCCGCTGCCGCATGTCGGTCATCGGGCTGCCGGACTGGAAGCCGGTCATCAATCCTCGCGTCGCGACAAAATATCCTGCGGTAGCTTCCCAGTATTTCCGGGAGCGCGGCCAGCAGGTCGAGGTCATCAAGCTGAACGGCTCCATCGAGCTGGCTCCTCTGATCGGCCTTGCCGACCGGATCGTCGATATGGTGGAAACCGGACAGACGCTGCGCGACAACGGGCTTGTGGAGATGGAAGAAATCTTCAGCATCACGAGCAGGCTGATCGCCAACCGCGTCAGCTACCGCATGAAGAACGATGCGATCCAGAGTCTTTGCGATCGTCTTCAGGCGGCATTGGGCGCGAAGGCTTAGAGATCAGATGAGAATCATCGGTCCAAGAAGCCTTCACGGGACCGATTCAGACGGAGGAATGGCGATGACGGCAATCAAGGCAGTGGTCTTCGATTTTGACGGACTGATTCTGGATACGGAGACGCCTTCCTACGAGGCGTTCGATCGGGTATACCGCGAGCATGGAGCGGAGCTTCCGCTGGAAATGTACGCCAGGTGCGTCGGAACCTCCTTCGCGGCTTTCGACCCTTATGCTTATCTGGAAGAAATCCTGGGCAAGCCGATGGAGAGAGATCTCATCGAAACCCGGTTCAAGGAGATTTATTCGTCTATCGTCCAGGAGTCTTCCATCCTGCCGGGAGTCCGGGAGAATCTGGCGCGCGCCCGCGAGCTGGGGCTTGCCGTCGGTCTGGCATCCAGCTCTTCCTGGGGCTGGATCGAGCCTTTGCTGACGAAGCATGGACTGCTGGATCGCTTCGACTCTTTCCAGACGAAGGATAAAGTGAAGCGGATCAAGCCGGATCCCGAGCTCTACCTCGCCTCGCTGAGAGAGCTTGGCGTCCACGGACATGAGGCCGTATCGTTCGAGGACTCGCTCAACGGCTTCACGGCTGCCCGCGCTGCCGGCATGCGGACGGTAGTGATCCCAAACTCCGTCACGCGGCATTTGACGTTCAGCGGAGCCGACTTGCAGCTGGAGTCCATGGCGGATCTGACGCTGGACTTGCTTTTGGAGCGTCTGGAGTCGCACAGCTAGGAGGAGATCCGCTTCCGAAAGGGCTTGAGGCGAAAAACACCTCGAAGAAGCGATAATGATAGGAAGGGGGAAGCTGCATGCGCATAATGCGGGCGGAGCAGTTCAAGTTGACCCGGGAAGTGGAATATGGAACCCCGGAACAGAATGAGTCGGTGCGGAGCACGGTGGAAGCTCTGCGGACACGCGGCGATGAAGCGCTGCTGGAGCTGACGGAAAAATACGACGGCGTGTCTCTCTCGGCGTCGGACCTGCGGGTGACGGAAGAGGAGATCCAAGCCGCCTACAGCCGGGTGGAGCCGGATTTCCTGGACGCCATTCGCGGCGCGGCTGCGAATATCCGCCGCTACCATGAGCGCCAGCGGCGCCAGTCCTGGATGGACGTGCAGCCGGACGGCACCGTGCTGGGCCAAGTGCTGCGTCCCTTGAAGCGGGTAGGCGTTTATGTGCCGGGCGGCAAAGCCGCTTATCCGTCCTCCGTGTTGATGAACGTCATTCCGGCGCAGGTCGCCGGCGTTCCTGAGATCGTCATGGTCACGCCTCCGGCGACGGGTGGCAAAGCGGGCGTCGACCCGTACATCCTCGTGGCGGCGGCCGAAGCCGGCGTCAAGGAGATGTACCGCGTCGGCGGAGCGCAGGCGATCGCCGCGCTTGCCTACGGAACGGAGAGCATCCCGCCGGTGGACAAAATCTGCGGTCCCGGCAACATCTACGTCGCCCTCGCCAAACGCGCCGTCTATGGCGCCGTCGATATCGACAGCATAGCCGGGCCGAGCGAGATCGCGGTGCTGGCCGACGATACGGCCGAGCCGGCCTATGTTGCAGCCGACCTGCTGTCGCAGGCGGAGCATGACGAGATGGCGTCGAGCATTCTCATTACGCCGTCGAGAGAGCTTGCTGAAGCGACAGCAGCGGAGGTGGAGCGCCAGCTGGCGCTGCTGCCGCGCGCTGCGATCGCGAGGGAGTCGATCGACCGGCATGGAGCCATCCTGCTGGTCGATTCCATCGCAGCCGGCGTGGACATCGTCAACCGGCTCGCGCCGGAGCATCTGGAGGTGCTGACCGCCGACCCGATGGCGCTGCTCGGCTCCATCGAGAATGCCGGAGCGATCTTCCTCGGGCCGTACAGCTCGGAGCCTGTCGGCGATTACTACGCAGGACCGAACCATATCATCCCGACCAACGGCACGGCGAGGTTCAGCTCTCCGGTCAATGTGGACGACTTCATCAAAAAATCCAGCCTGATCTCGTACAGCCGCGAGGCGCTGCTGCGGGACGGCCAAGCGATCATGACGCTGGCTCGGCATGAAGGACTGGAAGGCCATGCCCGCGCGATCGAAGTGCGTTTGGAGCGGGAGGCCGCACCCGCCGCAGGAGCGGCGAACCAAGCAACGGACGGAAAGAGGGAATAAGAGATGGCACAAGACGACAACAAGCCGCAACAAGACCGCCGCGCCGAGGTGGCGCGCAAGACGAACGAAACCGACATCAAGCTCGCGTTCGGCGTGGACGGAAGCGGCCGCTCGGAGATCGAGACGGATGTTCCTTTTCTGAACCATATGCTGGATCTGTTCACGAAGCACGGGCAGTTCGACCTGAAGGTCGAAGCGCGCGGCGACGTCGATATCGACGATCATCACACGGTGGAGGACATCGGCATCTGCCTCGGACAGACGCTGCAGGAGGCGCTTGGCGACAAGCGGGGAATCAAGCGTTATGCGAGCGTGTTCGTCCCGATGGACGAAGCTCTCGCCCAGGTTGTCATCGATCTCAGCAACAGGCCGCATTTCGAGTATCGGGCGGAGTATCCTTCCCAGCAGGTGGGCAGCTTCTCGACGGAGCTCGTGCATGAATTCCTGTGGAAGCTGGCGCTCGAGGGCCGCTTCACCCTCCACGTCATCGTCCATTACGGCAAAAACACGCATCATATGATCGAAGCGGTGTTCAAAGCGCTTGGACGCGCCTTGGACGAGGCGACCTCCATCGACCCGCGCGTGCAGGGAGTGCCTTCGACGAAGGGCGTGCTGTAGATGATCGCGATCATCGATTACGGTCTCGGCAATCTGCACAGCGTCAGCAAAGCGGTGGAGCGGCTCGGATTCGAAGCCGTCGTGACCGCGGACAGGGACGAGATACTCGGCGCGGATGCCGCCATCCTTCCCGGCGTCGGAGCTTTCGGGGATGCGATGGCGTATCTGCGCGAGACCGGCATGGACGATGCAACGCGGGCATACGCGGCTTCGGGCAAGCCGCTGCTCGGCATCTGCCTCGGCATGCAGCTGCTGTTCGCCGAAGGCGAGGAGCATGGCAGCCATGAAGGGCTTGGCTTGCTGCCGGGCCGGGTCGTGCGCTTCGAGGGGGACTACAAGATTCCTCATATGGGCTGGAACCGCCTGGACTTCCTGCAGCCCAGTCCGCTGACGGCGGGTCTGGAGGAGGGGCATGTCTACTTCGTTCATTCCTATCATGTCCATGTCGGCGAAGAAAGCGATCTGATCGCGACGGCCAACTATCATCAGCCTGTTACGGCCATCGTAGGACGCGGCAACGTGTACGGCATGCAGTTCCATCCGGAAAAAAGCGGCGAGCTCGGCATGAGCCTTCTGCGCAATTTCCTCGGCTTGGCTCGCGGATAATCCGCAAGTCGGAGATGAGGCTGCCGGGCTGCTGTACTGAGCGGGCTGCTCGATTTTCCTCAGTCTGACTCTTGGAGATAAGCTGCCTGGCCGGAATCATCATCCTTTTCAGCAAGCCTGCGGCTTGCCCATCTCATTTGTGGAGGAATCAACGTTATGTCCAAGTTCACCATCTACCCGGCCATCGATATCCGCGGCGGCCGCGCCGTCCGTCTCGTGCAAGGCGACTACAGCCAGGAGACGGTCTACAACGACAGCCCCGTGAACGCGGCTCTGGAATGGCAGGCGCAGGGCGCATCATGGATCCATCTCGTCGATCTCGACGGAGCCAAGGCGGGATATCCTGTGAATGCGGAGCTGATCGGGCAGATCGCGGCCGCGGTCGACGTTCCGGTGCAGCTTGGCGGAGGCCTTCGCTCGGAGGCCGATGTGGAGCGGCTGCTCGGGCTTGGAGTCCGGCGGATCATTCTCGGCACGGCGGCGATTGAAGACCGCGCATTTGTGGAGAGAGTGCTTGGCCAGCACGGAGACCGGGTAGCGATCGGCATCGATGCGCGCGACGGACTGGTCGCGACGCGAGGATGGCTGGAGACGTCCGAGGTCCGGGCGGAGGAGCTGGCACGGGAGCTGGCGGCGAAAGGCGCAGCGACCTTCATCTTCACGGATATTTCCCGCGATGGAATGATGGAAGGTCCAAACGTCGAGGCCATCCGTTCGCTGGCGGCGTATTCCGGAGCCGATGTCATCGCTTCGGGCGGAGTCAGCCGGATCGAGGATCTGCGCGCGCTGGCGGCCTACAAGGAAGAGGGCATCAGCGGAGCCATCGTCGGAAAAGCCCTGTATACCGGAGCGATCGCGCTATCCGATGCCGTACGCGAGCTGAACTAGCCGCAGAGTTCGATTTTCAGAAAAGAGGTAGCGCCTATGTTAGCCAAACGCATCATCCCCTGCCTGGACGTGAAGGACGGACGCGTCGTCAAGGGCGTCAACTTCGTCAATCTCCGCGACGCGGGCGATCCGGTCGAGCTTGCGGCGCTTTATGACCGTGAAGGCGCCGACGAGCTCGTCTTTCTCGACATATCCGCCTCTGTCGAAGGCAGAGCGACGATGATCGAGGTCGTCCGGCGCACGGCGGGGGAAATTACGATTCCGTTCACAGTGGGCGGGGGGATCTCCCAGGTCGACGACATGAAGCGGATTCTCCGCGCGGGAGCGGACAAGATCGGCATCAACACGGCGGCGGTGCTCAATCCGCAGCTGATCTCGGACGGAGCGCGGCGCTTCGGCTCCCAGTGCATCGTCGTTGCGGTCGACGCCAAGTTCAATCCGGAGTGGGGAGAGTGGGAAGTCTACACTCACGGCGGCCGCAAGGCTGCCGGCATCCGTGCGCTGGAGTGGGTGCGGCAGGCCGAGTCTCTCGGCGCGGGGGAGCTTCTCTTGACCAGCATGGATGCAGACGGCACGAAGGACGGTTTCGACATCGCGCTGACCCGGGCGGTCTCGGATGCGGCAGGCATTCCGGTCATCGCCTCCGGCGGCGCCGGGCGGACGGAGCATTTCGGCGAGGTGTTCCGCGAAGGACGCGCCGATGCGGGGCTGGCGGCGACGATCTTCCATTATAAGGAGCTGACGGTCGCGGCAGTCAAGGATGAGCTGCGCCGGGAAGGAGTCGAGGTCCGATGAGCGGCAAGGAAATGGCGCGCGGGACGGCGGGTGCCGCCGATCTCGATGCGATCAAATATGATGCGTCCGGGCTTGTGCCCGCCATCGTGCAGGACGCGGTTTCCAAGGAAGTGCTGATGCTCGCCTACATGAACGAGGAATCGCTGCGCCTTTCGCTGGAAAGCGGCGAAACCTGGTTCTGGAGCCGCTCCCGCAGCGAGCTGTGGCATAAGGGCGCGACGAGCGGCCATACGCAGCGGATCCGCTCGCTGAGCTATGACTGCGACGGGGATACTCTTTTGGTCCTCGTGGATCAGAAGGGGCCGGCCTGCCATACGGGCAAATACAGCTGCTTCCACAATCCGCTTCCGGTGGCGGGCTCTTCGGGAGATTCCGTATCGGCTGAGGCGAGCCGCTTCGACATGCTGGGCGAACTGGAGCGGACAATCTCGGAGCGGTATGCGGAGCGGCCCGAAGGAGCTTACACGTCCTACCTGTTCGAGAAGGGGCTGGACAAGATCCTCAAGAAGTTCGGCGAGGAGAGCATCGAGGTGGTCATCGCGGCCAAAAACGGCGACAACGCCGAGCTTGGCTCCGAGGCGGGCGACTTGATCTTCCATTTGATGGTTCTGCTTCGTGAACGCGGGCTTCCGTTGGACTCCGTCATGGACGTTCTCCGCGAGCGGCATGGCAAGCCGACGACGAACAAGATGAACCGCTGACCACTTTGGTGGCCCGCTCGCTTTTAGCGATGCGGGCTGCTGTTGTAGGTGAAGGCGGCTTCGCGGCTGACTGGGGGAGCGTCGCTCCGTGGGCATGCCGTAGAAGATCGCTCCGCGGGAATACCGTAGAATACCGCTCCGCGGCTGACTGGGAGCGCCTCTCTCTGCGGGCATACCGTAGAAGATCGCTTCGCGGCTGACCATTCTTCCGATCGCTGTTGAAGCCGTATTCCTTTTATTTGGATAATATTTGGTTGGAATACGCCTTCAAAGGCGAACGCTTACGCTTCTACAGAACGGTCAGTCCGCTGCCGCTAAACTACGGAAACCCGCAGAGCCCGCGTGCGCTCATCGCGCCGCGGAGCAGGGCCCGCGTGCGCTCATCGCGCCGCATAGCCAGGGCCCGCGTGCGCTCATCGCGCCGCATAGCCAGGGCCCGCGTGCGCTCATCGCGCCGCGAAGCCGGGCCCGCGTGCGCTCGTCGCGCCGCGAAGCCGGGCCCGCGTGCGCTCATCGCGCCGCGAAGCCGGGCCCGCGTGCGCTCATCGCGCCGCGAAGCCGGGCCCGCTTGCGCTCATCGCGCCGCGAAGCCGGGCCCGCGTGCGCTCATCGCGCCGCGAAGCCGGGCCCGCGTGCGCTCGTCGCGCCGCGTAGCAGGGCCCGCGTGCGCTCGTCGCGCCGCATAGCCGGGCCCGCGTGCGCTCGTCGCGCCGCGTAGCCGGGCCCGCGTGCGCTCATCGCGCCGCGAAGCCGGGCCCGCGTGCGCTCATCGCGCCGCGAAGCCGGGGCCGCGTGCGCTCGTCGCGCCGCGAAGCAGGGCCCGCGTGCGCTCATCGCGCCGCGTAGCAGGGCCCGCGTGCGCTCATCGCGCCGCGTAGCAGGGCCCGCGTGCGCTCATCGCGCCGCGTAGCAGGGCCCGCGTGCGCTCGGATTTAGATGCACATATCCGCGAAAGCGGACTGACCGTTCTGAAGAAACGCAAGTGGTCGCCTTTGAAGACATATTCTTACCTATAAATACCTTTTAATGAAGAGAATATGGCTTCAACAGCGATCGGAAGAATGGTCAGCCGCGAAGCGCAACAATTGTGCATACCCAGCCGCGAAGCGCACCGAATGCGCATACCCAGCCGCGAAGCGCACCGAATGTGCATACCCAGCCGCGAAGCGGCCCGCAACCTCAAGTGAATTCCATCCAAGCGAAGGAGAAAACCCAATGAGCATCCGCATCGACTATCACACCCACCACGAGCGCTGCGGCCACGCCGTCGGCGGCCTGGAGGACTACGTCCGCCAGGCGATCGCGACCGGACTGGACCAGATCGGCCTGTCCGACCACATGCCGCTGCTGCACGTCAAGCCGCATGAGTATTATCCCGGAATGGCGATGGCGATGGACGAGCTTCCCCGTTATGTCGAAGAGGCGCTGGCGCTCAAGGAGAAATACAAAGGCGACATCGACATCCGGGTCGGAATGGAAGGCGATTATATCGAAGGCTGGGAGGAAAAAATAGCGGAGCTGATCGATGCATATCCGTGGGATTACGTCATCGGCTCGGTCCATTTTCTCGGCACTTGGGACATTACCGACTTTCGGCAGACGGGCGGCTGGGAGATGCGCGACCCTATGGCCGTCTACGAGCGCTACTACGATGCGGTCGCCAAAGCCGCGCGAAGCGGCTTGTACGATTATATCGGGCATATCGACGTCATCAAGCGGTTCGGCTTCCGTCCGCAGGACGACGTGACCCGCCTGGAGGACGCGGCGCTGGAAGCGGTCCGGGAGGCCGATCTGGCGATCGAGCTGAACGCATCGGGACTGCGGATGCCTTGTGCGGAAATGTTCCCTGGGCCGCGGATGCTGAAAAAAGCCTGCGAGCTAGGCATTCCGGTAACTCTCGGCTCCGACTGCCATCAGCCCGAGCGGCTGGAGCAATACTTGCCGGAAGCGCGCATGAGGCTGAAAGAAGCCGGTTACGGGCAGCTTGCCACGTTCCAGAGCCGAAAACGGGTACTTATTGATTTTTGAATTCTGCGGCATACCATGTATAATAGACGTGTCGAACATGCAGGAGTTTAGCAGGATGATGTCAAATTTTTGGTTGGAACGCTCAGGAGGGTATCATGTTTAGCGACAAGTTGCGAATTTTCTCGGGTTCGTCGAATCCGGAACTGGCGAAGAAGATCAGCGGGGAACTGGGACTGCCGCTCGGGGCGATCAAGCTGTCCAAGTTCAAGAGCGGAGAGATTTACTGCCACTACGAGGAGACGATCCGGAACTGCCACGTGTTCCTGGTGCAGTCGTTCTCGTATCCCATCAACGAGCATCTGGTGGAGCTTCTCGTCATGATCGATGCCGCCAAGCGCGCATCGGCCAAGACCGTCAACATCATCATGCCGTACTACGGCTATGCGCGCCAGGAGCGCAAGTCCGCGCCGCGCGAGCCGATCTCGGCCAAGATGCTGGCGGACATCCTGACTACAGTCGGAGCGACGCGCATCATCACCATCGATCTTCATGCTCCGGCTATCCAAGGCTTCTTCAATATTCCGGTGGACCATCTCACGGCTCTTGACCTCATCAGCGACTATCTCAAGAGCAAGAACATCAAGAATCCCGTCGTCGTATCTCCGGATGCAGGCCGGGCATCTACCGCTGAGAAGCTGGCCAACTACCTGGACTCGCCATTCGCAATCATGATCAAAAAACGCCCGGCCCACAACGAGTCGGTCATCACCCACGTCATCGGGGACGTGGAAGGGCAGACGCCGATCATCATCGAGGATCTGATCGATACCGGCACGACGATCGTCAACGTCGTCGAGGGGCTCAAGGAGCGCGGGGCCGAGGACGTTTACGTCTGCGCGACGCATCCGCTCTTCTCAGGCAACGCCATCCAAAAGCTAGACCATCCGCTGATCAAGGAGGTCGTCGTGACGGATTCGATTACGCTTCCCGAGATCCGTTCCGACCGCTTCAAGGTCCTCTCCGTCGCGCCTATGCTCGCGGATGCGACCAAGATCATCATGCAGGGCGGCTCCATCAGCACCCTGTTCAAGAACGCCGGCATCTAGCCGCCTCGGAGGCGGACAGGTCCCTTCCCAATCGTCGAGGGAGAGCCGGCATCATCAAAGCGGAAGGCCGTCCCGGCCTTCCGCTTTTTTTTCTCTAGGGGAATCGGTCGTTCATTCCACATTTTCTACCGTGTAAGGAAGGAACGGTTATGGTATAATCGGATGCATTCGAGTTTTGGGAGATAGAAGAAGGAGGTGCCTTGACCGGGTGGAAGAGGAGAAAAGAACGGCTGCGGACCAGGCAGCAAAGATTATACCGATCCAGTGGGACGCAACGTTCTTCTTCGAGCGCGCCGTGCGCTCGATGGACCGCTATCACTACGACAAGGCGCTGAAGTATTTTCGCCGGGCCGTCGAGTACGAGCCGGAGAATCCCGTCAATCACTGCAATCTGGCCGGCATCCTGTCGGAGATGGGCAGCTACGAGGAATCGAACCGGATCCTGATCGAGATTTTGGAGTCTGTCGATTCGGGCATGACGGAATGTTACTTCTATCTGGCCAACAACTACGCCAACATGGAGCAGTACGAAAAAGCGGAGCATGCGCTTGTCCGCTACCTGGAAGAAGACGCGGAAGGGCATTATCTGGAGGATTCCGAGGAAATGATGGAGCTGCTGCAGTACGAGCTGAAGCGTCCGACCCCGGTCGTCACGATCAAAGCCCGCGGCGGAGCCGCCGAGCATGACCAGGCCCGCGCTCTTCTGGAGGAAGGCAAGTTCGCCCAGGCCGCCAAGCTGCTGGAATCGATCGTTGCCGGCAATGCCGATTTTCTCGCCGCGCGCAACAATCTGGCGCTGGCTTACTATTATATGGGGCAATTCGAGAGGGCGATGGAAACGATTCTCGAAGTGCTCGAGCTGGAGGAAGGGAATCTCCACGCTCTCTGCAATCTGGCTATTTTCTATCAGCATGCCGGCGAAGCGGAAAAGCTCGCGCCTTTGGCTGGCTTGCTGAGCCGGACGCTTCCTTTTCATCAGGAGCATGTGTTTAAATTGGCAACTACGATGGGCATTCTAGGGGAGCACGAGTGTGCGCTGCGCCACTTCAAGCGTCTAATTAAGGAAGGTTCGGCGGAGAGCGACGGCTCCTTGTACCACTATGCCGCCGTTGCCGCGCTCCATGTCGGCCGCCCGGAAGAAGCCCGCCAGCTATGGCGCCAGGCGCTGAAGCGGGATCCGCAGTCCGACGTCGCTCCTTATTACTTGGAGCAGCTTCAGCGGGGAGAACTTTCCAGGGAGCCGATCGCGGCCAGCTACCACTACCACCTTCCGTTCGAGGAGCAGTTCCGGATGTGGGAGAAGCTGCCGGGCGGCATGCCTGACGTCATGAAGACGAATCCTCTCGTGCGCTCCTCCTTCTTCTGGGCGCTGCGCAACGGAGACCGCAAGACGAAGCTTCAGGTGATTCAGGCGCTCGCCTTGATTGCGGACCATGAGGTGAAGGAAGCCCTTCAGGCGCTCCTGCTCGAACCGGAAGAGGATGACGATCTCAAGCGGATGGCGCTGTTCGCTCTTCGTTCCATCGGCGTGGAGGATACCCTTCCTGCGGTGATGGGCGGAGAAGCCAGGCAGCTTGCCCCAGGCTCCGGGCCGTCCAGGCTGCCGGTATGGGAAGAGAAATGGCAGCTCGTACTGGATGCGGCCTATGAGAAAATGGGCAAGCAGTACGGCTTGATCCAGCAGTATGAGCTGATGACGCTCTGGGTCGACTTCCTGACGCGCGTCTATCCAGATGTGCCGAAGCTGGGCAAGGCGGAAGGATGGTCTGCGGCGCTGGAATACTTGACGGCCAAGATGCACCGCCGCGCCATCTCCTACCAAGAAGTGGCGCAGCGCTACGGAACATCGGTCGCCACCGTCAGCAAGAACGCGAAGCGCATCGATGAAGTATGCGGCATCAAGGAAAAGGCCAGAAGCATCCGATCGGTCTTCCTTCCTTGATGGAAGATTAATCCAGCACATGAACGTTTCATGAAGAAGCGGCGGCGTCTTTGACGGATTGCCCTGCCATGGATTAGAATAAGAATAATTATAATCAAGCAGGGCAATTTAGGAGGTAACATTCATGTACAAATCCATTATCATCGGTACCGGCCCGTCCGGTTTGACCGCTGCAATCTATCTGGCTCGCGCCAACCTCAACCCTCTCGTCATCGAAGGTCCGGAGCCGGGCGGCCAGCTGACAACGACGACGGAAGTCGAGAACTTCCCCGGTTTCCCGGATGGCATCATGGGCCCTGAGCTCATGGCCAACATGCGCAAGCAGGCCGAGCGTTTCGGCGCAGAATTCCGCACGGGCTGGGTCAACAGCGTCGATCTGTCGGAGCGTCCGTTCAAGATCCAGGTGGAAGGCCAAGGAGAGCTTGTCGCCGAATCCCTGATCATCTCGACCGGCGCATCCGCGCGTTACCTCGGCATTCCCGGAGAGAAGGAGAACGTCGGCCGCGGAGTGAGCACTTGCGCTACATGCGACGGATTCTTCTTCCGCGGCAAAAAGATCATCGTGGTCGGCGGCGGCGATTCCGCCATGGAGGAAGCCAACTTCCTCACCCGCTTTGCGACCAACGTCGATCTGGTCCACCGCCGCGACGAAATGCGAGCCTCCAAGATCATGCAGGACCGCGCCAAAGAGAACGAGAAAATCAACTTCGCACTCAACCGCACGCCGGTTGAAGTCGTGGCTGGCCCGCTCGGCGTAACCGGCCTGAAGGTCCGCAACAACGAGAGCGGACAAGAGGAGATCCTGGAGACGAACGGTATCTTCGTCGCCATCGGCCACACGCCGAACACGAAGTTCCTGGGCGGCCAGATCGATACCGACGATCATGGCTACATCATGGTGAAGCCGGGAACGACGGAAACGAACGTCCCGGGCGTATTCGCTTGCGGCGACGTGCAGGACTTGAAGTACCGCCAGGCCATTACGGCCGCCGGCAGCGGCTGCATGGCAGCGCTGGACTGCGAGAAGTTCCTGGAAGGCTCCATGGTGCATGACTGGAGCCAGACGCTGTAATCGAGCTTATCCCATAGAGCTGCTATCCGGATCAATGCCAGTTGACCGGGTGGCGGCTTTTTTCAGCCTTTCCGGGGAGATTCGGTTCAGATAAGGAGAGTTCAAGAGACTCGAATTCACGGTTTTCCGGGATTTTCTCGGCTGCGCTTGGAACCGGCAGGCGCGGCGGCGGCGCGATTCGCCGGGCCGCGTTGTTACCTTGACCTGGACTATGGCTTGCCTTATAGTAACTTAAAGAAGTTAACTTATAATTGAGGTGGCTAACACATGTCAGAAACAATCTACGTTGGAGCGGATATCGGCGGCACCGCCATCAAAGTTGGAGTTTGCAGCGCGGTGGGCGAGCTGCTCCGGACGTATGAGGGCCCGACGGAAGCTTCCCAGGGCGCAGAGCGCATCGTGGACAACATCGTGGCGTACGTGCGCCATGTAGTCGGCGAGGCGGGCTTTGCCTGGGAACAAGTAGGCGGAGTCGGCGTCGGGATCGCAGGTTTCCTGGACATCCCGAATGGCATCGTGAAGTTCTCCAACAATTTGAATATACGCAACGTGCCTCTCAAGCAGCTGCTTGAAGAGAAGCTGAACAAGACCGTCAAGGTCAACAACGACGCCAATGTCGCCGCTCTCGGCGAAGCTTGGGCCGGAGCGGGCCGCGGCATTCCGAACTGCGTCTGCTACACGCTCGGCACCGGCGTAGGGGGCGGAGTCATCATCAACGGCCGCATCTATGAAGGCTTCGGCGGCATGGCCGGAGAGCTCGGCCACATGTCGATCGTGCCCGATCTGGAAGCGATCCAGTGCACTTGCGGCAAAACCGGCTGCCTGGAGACGGTATCCTCCGCGACCGGCATCATCCGCATGGCCAAGGATGCCGTTGAGCGCGGCGACCGCACGTCGCTGTCTCTCGAGCCCAACATCATGGCCAAGGAAGTCATCGACGCCGCCAAAGCAGGCGACGAAGTGGCATCCCGCATCGTGAACCGCGCCGCCTATTACCTGGGCAGATCGATGGCGGCTACCGCTGTCATCCTGAATCCGCAGCGCTTCATCATCGGCGGAGGCGTTGCCAAGGCCGGCGATTTCCTGTTCGATCAGATCCGCGAAGTGTTCGCCAAATATACGCAGGACCAAGCCAAGGAAGGCGTAGAGATCGTCGCCGCTACACTCGGCAACGATGCAGGCGTCGTCGGCGCGGCCGGACTCATTCTCCGCTCTTAGCAGGCGAAGCCAACCCGGGGGCTGGATATGGATCGGCGGATTTATTCCGGCACCCCCCTAGGGAGGAACGGCATATGGAAACGAATACGCCCAAGCTGGTCATCATTACGGGCATGTCCGGCGCAGGCAAGACGATCGCAGTTCAGAGCCTCGAGGATCTCGGGTTCTTTTGCGTCGACAATCTGCCTCCGGTGCTCATCCCGAAGTTTGCCGAGCTGATCGACGGCTCCAACGGCAAAATCGCCAAAGTGGCGCTCGTCATCGATTTGCGCGGCCGCGAATTTTTCACCGCTTTGTCGGAGTCGCTCGATTATATCAAGAACCATTTCACCTTCCAGCATGAGATTCTGTTCCTGGACGCGACCGACGACGTTCTCGTGCGCCGCTACAAGGAAAGCCGGCGCCGGCATCCGCTCGCTCCCAACGGCTTGCCGCTCGAAGGCATCCATCTGGAGAGGCAGCTGCTGGAGGAGCTCAAGAATTCGGCGACGCAGACGATCGACACGAGCAAGCTGAAGCCGGCCGAGCTCAAGGAGTCCATCATTTCGCGGTTCACCAATGCCAAGCAGGCGCCGTTCTCGGTCAATGTCACCTCGTTCGGCTTCAAGTACGGCATTCCGATCGACGCCGATCTGATCTACGACGTCCGGTTCCTGCCTAATCCCCATTATGTCGAGCATCTGCGTCCCCGCACCGGACAGGAACAGGATGTATATGAATATGTTATGAAGTGGCCGGATACACAGATGTTTCTTACCAAGCTTCTCGACATGCTGCAATTTCTCATCCCCCTGTACCGCAAGGAGGGCAAGAGTCAAGTCGTCATCGGAATCGGCTGCACGGGCGGCAAGCACCGTTCCGTAGCCATTTCGGAATATCTCGGGCGCATGCTCGGCAGCAGCGAGACGGAGTCTGTCCGGGTAAGCCATCGCGATGCCGGACGTGACCGTCCATAAGGCGGGGCTTATATGGCAAGCAGCAAAACAAAGACTCCACTTCCGAAAATCGTTGTCATCGGCGGTGGCACCGGGTTGTCCGTCATGCTCCGCGGCCTCAAGGAGAAGCCGCTCGACATCACGGCGATCGTCACTGTAGCCGATGACGGAGGCAGCTCCGGCGTCCTTCGCAACGAGCTCCAAATTCCTCCTCCGGGCGACATCCGCAACGTGCTCATGGCGCTGGCGGATGTCGAGCCGCTTTTATCGGAGATGCTCCAATACCGGTTCCCGAGCGGCACCGGACTTGCCGGCCACAGCCTGGGCAATCTCATGCTGGCGGCGATGACGGATATATCCGGCGACTTCGTGACCGGAGTCAGGGAGCTGAGCCGGGTGCTCGCCGTGCGCGGCACGGTGCTGCCGGCGTCGGATCAGGCGATCGTGCTCAAGGCCGAGCTGGAGGACGGAAGCATCGTCGAGGGCGAGTCCAACATTCCGCTGGCCGGGCAGCCGATCAAGCGGGTGTTCATCGAGCCTCCCGACGTGGAGCCGCTCGAGGAAGCGTGCCAGGCGATTCAGGAAGCGGATGCGATCCTGATCGGACCCGGCAGCCTGTACACGAGCATTATTCCCAATCTCCTTGTGCCGAAGCTGGCGGAATGCATCGTTCAGTCGAATGCGATCAAGATTTTCATCTGCAACGTCATGACCCAGCCGGGAGAGACGGACGATTATGCGGTGAGCGATCATCTGGAAGCGGTGCACCGTCATATCGGCCACCAGCTGTTCGATTACGTCATCGTCAACGACGGCGAGATTCCGCCGCAGGTCCAGGACCGTTATGCAGAATTGGGAGCGAAGGCTGTCCAGCTCGATCTGGACGAAGTCACGCGCCGGGGATACAAGGTCATCGCGGACCGCCTGGTGTTGTTCCGTACTTATTTACGGCATGATGCCGTGCGGTTGAGCCATCATATATATCAGCTTGTAGAAAGCTGGATGCAGAGAAAGGGGTGAAGAGATGAGCTTTGCGGCCCAGACAAAAAAAGAACTGACGCTCGTGGACAACCAGGACGCCTGCTGCGAACGGGCGGAGCTGTCCGCTCTGATCCGGATGAACGGATCGGTCCACTTGGTTAGCCGCAAGGTCATCCTCGACATCTCGACGGAGAATGCGGCCATCGCGCGCCGGATCTACAGCCTGATCAAGAAGATATTCGACGTCCACACCGAGCTGCTTGTCCGTAAGAAGATGAGGCTGAAGAAGAACAATGTCTACATTGTCCGGATTCCGGCCAAGGTCCAGGAAATTCTCAAGGATCTGAACATCGTTTCCGAAGGATTCATGTTCAATCAGGGCATAGATAAGAATATGATCAAACGTCCTTGCTGCAAGCGCGCTTACCTGCGCGGCGCTTTTCTGGCCGGCGGCTCCGTCAACAACCCCGAAGGCTCCTCTTATCATTTGGAGATTTCCTGCATGTACGAGGAGCATTGCGGGGCATTGGTGGCGCTGGCCAACAAATTCGGGCTGAACGCCCGATGCATCGAGCGCAAGAAGGGATTCATCTTCTACATCAAGGAAGGCGAGAAGATCATCGAGCTGCTGAACATCATCGGCGCTCATCAGGCTTTGTTCAAATTCGAGGATGTCCGCATCATGCGCGACATGAGGAATTCCGTCAACCGCATCGTCAACTGCGAGACGGCCAACCTCAACAAGACGATCGGGGCAGCTGTGCGCCAGATCGACAATATCCGTCTGCTGCAGAAGGAAATGGGGCTGGAGAACCTGCCGGAGAAGCTCCGCGAGGTGGCGGAAATCCGTCTTCTGCATCCCGACATGAACCTCAAGGAAGTCGGCGAGATGCTGAAGGGCTCCGTCAGCAAGTCCGGCGTGAACCACAGGCTTCGCAAGATCGACGAGCTGGCCGAAAAATTGCGTGGAAGCTGAACTTTTAACTTACACGGGCCGATGGTATAATGGTAGCAATCGTGGCCAGATTTCCTCATACCTGAAACGGATGATGTTACCGAGCGCGTGAAGCGCCGTTGCAGCAGTGAAAATGAACTAGGGGGTATAGATTTCATGACCAGACAACCCGTTGTCGTTAGACTCAAGACGGGTCTTCACGCAAGACCGGCTGCACTCTTCGTGCAGGAAGCGAACAAGTTCTCTTCCGAGATTTTCGTGGAAAAGGACGAGAAGAAAGTAAACGCCAAGTCCATCATGGGCATCATGAGCCTTGCGATCAGCTCCGGCACGGAAGTTTACGTCAGTGCCGAGGGTTCCGATGCAGAGCAGGCTGTAAACGCTTTAGTTTCCCTGGTGAGCAAGGAAGAGCTCGAGAACCAATAAATCAGCCTCCGGGCGCTGCAAGAGCAGCTTTGGACGCGCTTCACGAAAGCTCCCGTAGGGGGCTTTTTTTGATTTCTGCAGGCTGTTTGTCACGAGTGTGTTTCTGATCTGAAACCGGCTTTGGTTGGTTGGCGGAACTTTTGAAACAGCCGTCGTTATAGGGTTGTTAGGGCCGGTTACTGGTTCGGAGTGTCGGAATGGAGCATGGGCGGGGTGACATTGGGGTCGCAGTATCCTGGCAAGCGTTGCTTCTGCATCAGGTATTCAATGAGCATAGTCGGTTGGAGGCAGAGCAATGCCTTTAGCGAAGAAGCTGAAATCGGTATCGGACATAGGATCCGCTATTTGGTTCGATTTTGCCATTAAAATAAATTTAACGGACATGAAATCCGTTATTTTCTTTAAAAAGGGTCGAATGGACACGTTTGGCCCGAAATAGCGGATCGTATGTCCGATAAGATTCAAAATGGGCTGAAATCGTTGAAATAGCGGATCGTATGTCCGATAACATGGAATTGGGCTGGAGCCGGCCGATGTCGAAGGATACCCGATACAAACTAAATCGGGATTAAGGCTGTTGAAACAATATGGTTACCGTATGTGATGTTCGTCGTCAAATCGAATTGGGGCGCCGGAAACGGAAGGTATGTCCGATGCAAATCAAACCGTGCTGGGACAGCGGAGACGGAAGGTATGATCAATGCAAATTGAACCATGCAGGAGACGGCGGAAACTCAATGCGGTGCTCGACATCAATCGTGCTAGAGGCTTCGTATGTTGAAGGTATGTCCAATACAATCGGGATTGAGGCTATTAAGATCCTGCATGCTATGCCCGATATCAAACCGAACTTGGGCGCGGATACGGAAGGTAGGCCCGATGCCAATCAAACCGTGCTGCAGCCGGCGGATACTGCAAGCTATGCCCGACATGGAACCGGGCTGAGGCTGGGATTTTCGGCAAGCCGGGCCATCCCTTCTCAGGCTGGGTCCGCCTGAGACTCGGCTCCGTCCGCTTTCAGGTCTCAAAGTAAACAATATCGTCAATCCTTTAGGATAAATGCAACCTTTTGGATCTGCATGCCGTTTCAAGAGGACAACACCTAAGGAGGCGCTGGGAATGGACAAACGAAATGCGGCTGGCGGGCTGATGCATAAGAGCAAGGTGCTGCTTCTAGCGGCGGGAATCACAGCGGGATCTTTGATGGCGTGGAATGCCTTTGGCGGTCAGCCGCTCAACAAGCCGGCATTTGCCGCAGGAACGGAGAATGCAGTGTTGAATACAGTCGCCGTAACGGGTACAGGCAAGGTGTCGGTCGCGCCGGATATCGCCTATGTATCGGCTGGCGTTTCGGTGACGGCCAAGACGGCCAAGGAAGCGCAGGCTGGAGCGGCCAAGAAATACGACGCCGTGCGCAAGGCGCTGACAGGCACTTTCGGAGTCGCGGAGAAGGATCTGAAGACGACGAACTATTCGGTGCAGCCGCAATACCGCTATACGGATAAGGAAGGCCAAGTGCTGACCGGATACACGGCGGTGCAGGACATCCAGATTTCCTACCGCAACATGGATAAGACAGGCGATCTCGTCGACGGTCTTGCAGCGGCCGGCGCCAATCGGATCAACAACATCTCCTTCGGAACGGAAAAAGGAGACGCCTACACGCAGCAGGCGCTGCAGAAGGCAGTGGAAGCCGCCAAGGTCAAAGCGATGACGCTGGCCCAGGCATCGGGCCGCACGCTCGGCGAGGTCGTTTCAATCTCGGAGAATGGAGCCCAGGTCGTGCAGCCGATCATCGAGAGAGCACAGATGAAGATGGCAGCAGCGTCGGATTCTTCGGCCAACACCGTCGTGGATGCAGGCGAGGTCGACGTCACCTCCGACATTACCGTATTGTTCTCTCTCAAATAGACAAAAGAACAGCAGCCCCCGGAAAATCCGGGGGCTGCTGTTCTTTTGTCTATTCAGCCGAGCTTACAGCTTCTCGATGACTTTGTCGACGAGGCCGTAAGCCGTCGCCTCTTCCGCGCTCATGAAGTTGTCGCGGTCGGTATCCTTCTCGATGCGCTCCAGCGGCTGGCCGGTACGTTCGGACAGGATGGCGTTCAGCTTGTCGCGCATCTTGAGGATGCGGCGGGCACGGATCTCGATGTCGCTCGCCTGGCCTTCGGCTCCGCCGAGCGGCTGGTGGATCATGACCTCGCTGTTCGGCAGCGCGTACCGCTTGCCCTTGGCGCCTGCTGTCAGCAGGAACGCACCCATGGAAGCCGCCATGCCGACGCAGATCGTGGAGACATCCGGCTTGATGAACTGCATCGTGTCGTAGATCGCCATGCCGGCCGTGATGGAGCCGCCGGGGCTGTTGATATAAAGCGAGATGTCCTTCTCCGGGTCGTCCGCTGCAAGGAACAGCATTTGGGCGATGATGGAATTGGCCACCACATCGTTGACGCCGGTGCCGAGGAAGATGATGCGGTCCTTGAGCAGCCGGGAATAAATATCATAGGCGCGCTCACCGCGGTTGCTTTGCTCGATGACCATAGGCACAAAATTCATGTCCAAGTGCGAATCCCTCCTTATAACCTTCATAAATAGTGGAGTATGCGGGGTGCTGCTTTTTCATTTTAATGGATTGCGATTTTAAAGTCAAATTTGGTCAAAGAAGTCGGGACAGCCGTCAATAGCCCAGTTTAACCGGCTTCCTTATTCTTTAAACGCGGAGTTTCCGTTCCGGCAGCCGGAAGCGATGAGGCGCCTTTCGATCCTAAGTCCGATCCCCTCCGGATGCAAAAAAAAGGATCGGCACGGATGCCGATCCTTCTATGTATGTATCCATATGTGTAAATTGGCGCGCCCGCTAGGAATCGAACCTAGATCTCAGGCTCCGGAGGCCTACGTCATATCCATTGGACCACGGGCGCTTGTAAAAACGTAACGTCTAAGATTGTATAACAGCTGGCAGGAAAAAGCAACACTAAAGGTTTCCGTGAAAAGAAATCCGAAAATCGGGTGTCGGCAACCGTTTACATCGGGTATTCCTCACTTGCGGGGGTTATCTAAAAGAGGTAAAATGATGGTGTGGGACGTAAAATGAATGGCTGGGACTAAAAATGTCCCATTATGGCCATGCACGAGTGGAGTGGGGGCGCTCATGCGCAGCATTATTGATTTGCAGCGTCAGCTCGTTCCGGATCTCGTCGATACGCTCCGCCGCCGTTATGCGATCCTGCACCAAGTCATGCTCTCGGATATGATCGGCCGCCGGACTCTGGCTGCCTCCCTGTCGATGACAGAGAGGGTGCTGAGGGCGGAGACGGATTTTCTCAAGGAGCAAGGCTTGCTTGAGATCAAATCCTCCGGCATGTCCATCAGCCCGGCCGGACGGCGGCTGCTGGAGGAGATGGAGCCCGAGCTCGGAGGGCTGCTTGGCCTCAGCGATCTGGAGGAGAAGCTCAAGCAGCGGTTCGGCTTGCAGAAGGTCATCATCGTTCCCGGCGATTCCGAGAAATCGGATAGCGCCAAGCGGGAGCTTGGACGCGCCGGAGCCGCAGCGCTCCTGCAGGTGCTGGGCGAGCGGGATGTCGTGGCGGTGACCGGAGGCACGACGCTTGCGGGCGTCGCGTCGCAGCTCGCCTCGAGCTCGCCGCGTCGGAGCAACCTGTTCGTGCCGGCACGGGGCGGGCTCGGAGAGAGCCTGGAATACCAGGCGAGCACGATCGTCTCGACGATGGCCAAGCGGACGGGAGCGCAGTACCGGATGCTTCACGTCCCGGACCATCTCAGCGAAGAGGCCTACACGAGCCTCATGCAGGAGCCCGGAGTGAAGGAGATCGTCGAGGTCATCCGCAGCGCGCGTATCGTCATTCACGGCATCGGAGATGCCATGGTGATGGCCCGGCGCAGACGGATCGACGGCGCGCTTGCCGACTCGCTCAAGGCGGAAGGCGCGCTTGCCGAAGCCTGGGGCTACTACTTCGACCGCAGCGGCAACGTCGTGCACAAGATGCAGACAGCCGGCATCCGGCTCGAGGACATCGTGACGACCGAGGTCGTCATCGGTGTGGCCGGCGGCCGCTCCAAGGCGGAGGCCATCTCGGCGGTGCTGAGGTTCGGCCACGAGGACATCCTCGTCACCGACGAGGCTGCCGCCCTCGAAATCGCGGCGTTGACGGAATAAGAGCCATGCCGCAAGGCGATAATGGTTCTTGTCCATGCGGTCGCCGCGGACAAACTTGTTTTCATGGCAATCCGCGGGCTCTGCGCCTGCCAGGGGCAGGGCATGCGAATTGCTTTGAGATAAATGCATCATCAAACTTCATTTAACAGGAGGAATATCAACCATGGTTAAAGTTGGTATTAACGGATTTGGCCGTATCGGACGCAACGTCTTCCGCGCAGCACTGAACAACAGCGAGGTTCAAATCGTCGCTGTGAACGACCTGACGGACACGAAAACGCTGGCCCACCTGCTCAAATATGACACCACCCACGGCGTCCTGGACGCTACGGTAGAAGCTAAAGAAGGCGCGCTTGTCGTCAACGGCCGCGAGATCAAAGTCTTTGCAGAGCGCAACCCGGAGAACCTGCCTTGGGGCTCCGTAGGCGCCGAGATCGTCGTTGAATCGACGGGCATCTTCACGGCTAAAGAAAAAGCCGAGCTTCACCTTAAAGGCGGAGCGAAAAAAGTCATCATCTCCGCTCCAGCTACGAACGAAGACATCACGATCGTTATGGGCGTAAACGAAGAGCAATACGACGCTTCCGCTCACACGGTCATCTCCAACGCTTCTTGTACGACGAACTGCCTGGCTCCTTTCGCCAAAGTTCTGAACGACAAGTTCGGCATCGTAAAAGGCATGATGACGACGATCCACTCCTACACGAACGACCAATCCGTACTGGACGTTCCTCATAAGGATCTGCGCCGCGCTCGCGCTGCCGCAGAAAACATCATTCCTTCCTCCACGGGCGCTGCCAAGGCCGTATCCCTCGTTCTGCCTGAGCTCAAAGGCAAGCTGAACGGCATGGCTATGCGCGTTCCTACGAAAAACGTTTCCGTAACGGATCTCGTAGCCGAAGTGAAATCGAATGTAACGGTTGAAGAAGTGAACGCTGCCCTGAAGGAAGCTTCCGAAGGCTCCATGAAAGGCATCCTGTTCTACTCCGAAGAGCCGCTCGTATCGAGCGACTACAACGGCAATGCCGCTTCCTCCACGATCGACGCCCTGTCGACGATGGTTGTTGAAGGCAACATGGTCAAAGTCATCTCCTGGTACGACAACGAGTGGGGCTACTCCAACCGTGTCGTCGACCTGGCTGCTTACATCGCTTCCAAAGGCCTGTAAGAAGTCCCTAATCGCATAGACGATTCCACAGCTAAAGAGGAGAGACGATTGATCGTTCTCCTCTTTAGCAATGTTTTATCCATAGAAATCACTACCGGGAGGGCGAGCAGCTGTGAACAAGAAGAGCGTTCGTGATGTGGAAGTAGCGGGCAAGCGCGTATTCGTACGCGTCGATTTCAACGTGCCGATGGAAAATGGATCGATTACCGATGACACCCGGATCCGGGAAACGCTGCCTACGATCCAGTACCTGATCGAGAAGGGCGCGCGCGTCATTCTGGCCGCGCACTTCGGCCGTCCTGGCGGCGAAGTGAAGGAAGAGCTGCGCCTGACTCCGGTCGCTGCGCGCCTGGCCGAGCTGATCGGCAAGCCGGTCGCCAAAGCCGACGATACCGCCGGTCCCGATGCGCAGGCCAAAGCCGCCGCGCTGCAGGACGGCGACGTCCTGCTGCTCGAGAACACCCGCTTCAACCCGGGCGAGGAGAAGAACGATCCGGAATTCGCCAAGCAGCTTGCTTCTCTGGCCGACCTGTTCGTGAATGACGCCTTCGGAGCCGCTCACCGCGCCCATGCCTCCACGGAAGGCATCGCCCATCTGCTTCCGGCCGTATCCGGCCTTCTGATGGAGAAAGAGCTGGATGTGCTCGGCAAAGCGCTGAACAATCCGGAGCGTCCGTTCACGGCCATCGTCGGCGGTTCCAAGGTCAAGGACAAGATCGACGTCATCAACAAGATGATCGAGATCGCCGACAACATCATCATCGGCGGCGGCTTGTCCTACACGTTCTTCAAGGCTCAAGGCCATGAAATCGGACAATCCCTCGTGGACAACTCCAAGCTGGACCTTGCTCTCGAATTCATTGAGAAAGCCAAGAAGCTCGGCAAGAACTTCCTGATTCCGGTCGATATCGTCGTATCCGACGACTTCAGCAAGGATGCCAACACGAAGATCGTCGACGTAGACGGAATTCCGGCTGACTGGGAAGGCATCGACATCGGGCCGAAAACCCGTGAAATCTATGCCAAAGTCATCAAGGAATCCAAGCTGGTCGTCTGGAACGGCCCGATGGGCGTATTCGAGATCGAGCCGTTCTCGCATGGCACCCGTGCCGTTGCTCAAGCATGCGCCGAGACGGAAGGCTACACGGTCATCGGCGGCGGAGATTCCGCTGCGGCAGCCGAGAAATTCCATCTCGCCGATAAGATGGACCATATCTCCACGGGCGGCGGCGCTTCCCTGGAGTTCATGGAAGGCAAGGTTCTTCCGGGCGTAGTCGCCCTTAACGATAAGTAACATCTCTTTCTCACGAGTGGAGCGAGGGGAAAAGGCTTCGTGTTTGGTCCGCAACAGCGGAGTGGGCGAAATGGCCGTGGAAAAGTCGGACCCTGTTCTCACCGTTGACATCGTCAATGGACGGAACCGGGCTGACGTTCGCATTTGAAGACCGGATTCCAACCTTTGAAGGGCTGAAGGAATGAAGGAATCCGGTGTTCAAGAGCGATTGGAGCGGTCTTTCGCCTGCGCAGCCGCCTGCGGATCCAAACCATGCCAGTTTTCAGGAGAGGAATGATATTCATGGCAAGAACTCCAATCATCGCAGGCAACTGGAAGATGTTCAAAACGGTATCCGAGGCCCTATCCTTCTTCAGCGAAGTGAAAGGCGGAGCCGAGGTTGACGGCGTCGAGAGCGTCATCTGCGCTCCGTACACGACGCTGCCGGCCCTCGTCGAGGCGGCCAAAGGAACGAAAATCGCCATCGGCGCCCAAAACCTTCATTTCGAAGACAACGGCGCGTTCACGGGCGAAATCTCCGGTCTCATGCTGGCCGATCTCGGCGTGAAATACGTCATCGTCGGCCACTCCGAGCGCCGCGCTTACTTCGGCGAGACGGACGAGATCGTGAACAAGAAAGTCGCAGCTGCGTTCAAGCATGGCCTGACCCCGATTCTCTGCGTCGGCGAGAAGCTCGAAGAGCGCGAAGCCGGCGACACGAAGAACGTATGCAAAGTGCAGACGGAAGGCGCGTTCCAAGGCCTGTCCGCCGAGCAGGCTGCGGAAGTCGTCATCGCCTACGAGCCGATCTGGGCGATCGGAACCGGCAAGTCCTCCACGGCTGAAGACGCCGAGGATGTCATTGCCTACATCCGTGAAGTCGTTGCCGGACTGTACGGCCAAGCGACGGCGGACGCGGTCCGCATCCAATACGGCGGCAGCGTGAAGCCCGCCAACGT
Organism: Paenibacillus sp. SJS-P3; assembly: GCF_056711585.1. Lineage (NCBI taxonomy): Bacteria > Bacillati > Bacillota > Bacilli > Caryophanales > Paenibacillaceae > Paenibacillus > Paenibacillus sp. SJS-P3. The sequence goes on from NZ_CM160043.1 coordinate 306,333, forward strand.
GAAGGAATATATGAGCCAGGCGAACATCGACGGCGCCCTCGTGGGCGGCGCAAGTCTGGAACCGGCTTCCTACATCGCTCTGGTCGAGGGGGCGAAGTAACATGGCTCCCAAACCGGTCGCACTGATCATCATGGACGGCTTCGGCCTCCGCAATGATGTCGTGGGCAATGCGGTCGCTCAGGCCAACAAGCCGAACTACGACCGCTTCATGGCCCAGTTCCCCCATACGACGCTGACCGCCTGCGGCGAAGCCGTCGGCCTTCCTGAAGGCCAGATGGGCAACTCCGAGGTAGGCCATCTGAATATCGGCGCGGGACGCATCGTCTATCAGGATCTCACCCGGATTACGAAGTCGATCCGCGACGGCGAGTTCTTCGACAACGATACGCTGCTCGGCGCCGTGCGCCATGCCAAGCTGAACGGCAAGAAGCTGCATCTGTACGGCCTGCTCAGCGACGGCGGCGTGCACAGCCATATCCAGCATCTGTTCGCGCTGCTTGAGCTGGCCAAGAAGGAAGGACTGGATCAGGTGTACATCCATGCCTTCCTCGACGGACGCGACGTCGCTCCGGACAGCGCAGTCGGCTACCTGACCGAGCTGCAGGCGAAGATCGAAGAGCTCGGCGTCGGCCGGATCGCTACGGTCCAGGGCCGCTACTATGCGATGGACCGCGACAAGCGCTGGGAGCGCGTGGAGAAATCCTACCGCGCGATGGTGTACGGAGACGGTCCGAAATACACCGATCCGATCCGCGCCGTGCGGGAATCGTACGAGAAATCGGTCATGGATGAATTCGTCATGCCGACGGTCATCACGGAAGGAGACGGCTCGCCGGTCTCGCTCGTGAAGTCCGAGGACGCGGTCGTGTTCTTCAACTTCCGCCCGGACCGCGCCATCCAGCTGTCCCAAGTGTTCATGAACGAAGACTTCCGCGGCTTCGACCGCGGCGACAAGGCTCCGAAGGATCTGTACTTCGTCTGCCTGACGCTGTTCAGCGAGTCGGTCGGAGGCTTCGTCGCCTACAAGCCGAAGAACCTCGACAACACGTTCGGCGAGGTGCTCGTGCAGCAGGGCAAAACGCAGCTGCGGATCGCCGAGACGGAGAAATATCCGCATGTGACGTTCTTCTTCAGCGGCGGACGCGACCAGGAGCTGCCGGGCGAAACCCGCGTCCTGATCAACTCCCCTAAGGTCGCGACCTATGACCTGCAGCCGGAGATGAGCGCTTACGAGGTGGCGGACGCCGCCGTGCGCGAGATCAACTCCGACAAGCATGACGCGATCATCCTGAACTTCGCGAACCCCGACATGGTCGGCCACTCCGGCATGCTGGAGCCGACGATCAAGGCTGTCGAGGCGACGGACGAGTGCATGGGCCGCGTCGTGGACGCCGTGCTCGCCAAAGGCGGCGTCGTGCTCATCACGGCCGACCACGGCAACGCGGACATGGTCATCGGACCGGATGGACGCCCGTTCACGGCGCATACGACCAACCCGGTGCCGCTGATCGTCACCAAGCAGGGCGTCACGCTTCGCGAGAACGGCATTCTGGCCGACATCGCGCCGACGCTGCTCGACCTGCTCGAGCTGCCGCAGCCGGTTGAAATGACCGGCCAAAGCCTGATCAACAAAGCATAAGCTGCCCTCTTGCGGCCAAGCCGCCAGGCGGTTTTAGGCGGAATAGATGCAAAGGGAGCCGGAGCGAACCGGCCAGCCCGGATAATCCGGCCTCCTTTTGCCAAAAATCAAAGGCGGAAACTCGTCCCGAAGCGCTGTGACTGGTATACTGTTCTCAGTGCCAGCCAAGCAGGCGGATCTGTCTGCAACCCCACATTCGATAAGGAGTGTTCAAACATTATGTCTATCATCGTTGACGTATACGCACGCGAAGTGCTCGACTCCCGCGGCAACCCTACGGTTGAAGTGGAAGTATCCCTGGAATCCGGCGGCAAAGGCCGCGCCATCGTACCATCCGGCGCATCCACCGGCGCTTACGAGGCTGTAGAGCTTCGCGACGGCGACAAAGGCCGCTACCTCGGCAAAGGCGTTCTGAAAGCCGTTGAAAATGTAAACACGCTGATCGCCCCGGAAATCATCGGCCTCGACGCTCTCGATCAAGTGCTGATCGACCGCAAGATGATCGAGCTCGACGGCACGCACAACAAAGGCAAGCTGGGCGCGAACGCGATCCTGGCCGTGTCCATGGCTGTAGCCCGCGCGGCTGCGGACGCTCTGGACATTCCGCTCTACACATACCTCGGCGGATTCAACGCCAAAGTGCTGCCGGTTCCGATGATGAACATCATCAACGGCGGCGAGCATGCCGACAACAATGTCGACGTGCAGGAGTTCATGGTTCTGCCTGTCGGCGCTGAAAGCTTCAAGGAAGCTCTGCGCATCGGTGCTGAAATCTTCCACAACCTGAAGTCCGTCCTCAAGGACAAAGGCCTGAACACGGCTGTAGGCGACGAAGGCGGCTTCGCTCCAAACCTCGGCTCCAATGAAGAGGCGATCACGACGATCATCTCCGCAATCGAGCGCGCAGGCTACAAGCCGGGCGTCGACGTCTTCCTCGGCATGGACGTTGCTTCCACCGAGTTCTACAAAGACGGCAAGTACCATCTCGAAGGCGAAGGCAAGTCCTACACTTCGGCCGAGTTCGTCGACCTGCTCGCCAGCTGGGCGGACAAGTACCCGATCCTCACGATCGAAGACGGCTGCTCCGAAGACGACTGGGAAGGTTGGAAGCTGCTGACCGACAAGCTCGGCGGCAAAGTCCAGCTCGTCGGCGACGACCTGTTCGTCACCAACACCGAGCGCCTCTCCGATGGCATCGACAAAGGCGTGGGCAACTCCATCCTCGTCAAAGTCAACCAAATCGGTTCCCTGACCGAGACTTTCGACGCGATCGAAATGGCGAAACGCGCCGGCTACACGGCTGTCATCTCCCACCGTTCCGGCGAGAGCGAAGACAGCACGATCGCCGACATCGCCGTTGCGACGAACGCCGGCCAGATCAAAACGGGCGCTCCTTCCCGTACGGACCGCGTAGCGAAGTACAACCAGCTGCTCCGCATCGAGGACCAGCTCGGTTCCACGGCTCAATACGCCGGCCGCAGCGCGTTCTACAACCTCAAAAACCTCAAGAAATAAGAACTTCCGGACATTTCCGGCTGGCTTGATGCCGGCCGGGAAGGCTCATCGGAATCCCCTGCGTGTAGCGCGCAGGGGATTTTTTTGCATTCGGCTGGCGCGGCACAGAACAAGCGGGTGGGGGAGTGAAGGGTTTGGATTAGGGGAGTGATGGCAAGGGCGGTCATGGGCGGTCTTGGCGGTCATGGGCGGTGCAATAGACTTTTATTTGCTTGAGCGAGTCGGAGATGAGGCTGAACGATTCTTTTGGACCGGTGGAGGTAAGGGGGGATTGGAATGGGATTGGATAAAACAAGGAAAAGGCAAGGAAAAGGCAAGGAAAAGGCAAGGAAAAGGCAAGGAAAAGGCAAGGAAAAGGCAACGGCAAGGAAACGACAACGGTAAAGGCAAGGTAACGACAACGGCAAGGAAACGACAACCGCAACGGCAACGGTAACGGCAACGGCAACGGTAACGGCAACGGCAACGGAGACGGCAAGGTAGCGGCAAAGGACCGGCAAGGGTAGGGATTGGGCTAGACAACTGAGTAGAATGAAGATCTGAATGGATCAGGCATAGAATGAGAATGAGAATGAGAATGAGAATGTAGATGGAGACTAGATTCAACGCGGATATGCTGAAAAAGCGGGCTGGATCAAGCTATCGGACATAGGATCCTTTATTTTCGAGGATATCCCGGAATTACATTTTTATCGGACATACGTTCCGTTATTTCCTCGTCTTCAATCGGGAAAAGGATAATTGTTCACAAATAACGGATCGTATGTCCGATACGATCTGAAAAGAGCTTAATCGGGATAAATAACGGATTGTATGTCCGATACGATCTGAAAAGAGCTGAATCGGGACAAATAGCGGATCGTATGTCCGGTACGTTCTGAAAAGAGCTGAATCAGAGAACAAACAACAAAACGCATGTCCTCAAGACCGGTTTGATACCCGGTTCGAAGGCTATGCGGCGGGACGAAAAAAGGAACGGACCAATGGCTCCCAATAGTGCCGATTCCCCAGTGGACAGCGGCACTCCTGAATGGAGGCTCAGGACGCTCGTGCCAAAATCACAAACAAACGGCACAAAAACGGGCATAGCTTGTGTACGATTGAAAGCGCTATACTGTAGCTATCCCAATCGAACAGGCGGTGTTTGGAATTATGGCAAAACCTCAAGTCGGATTGCAGCTGTACACGCTCCGCGACCAGACGGAAAAGGACTTCCTCGGAACGATCAGCAAGGTAGCTGAAATGGGCTATGAGTACGTGGAATTCGCCGGATATTTCAACACGAGCGCGGCAGACTTGAAAAAGGCGATGGAGGAAGCCGGCATCAAAGCGGTATCCGCACACGTCGGCCTGAGCTTCAACGAACCGGACAAGATCGAATCCGATCTGGCCAAGCAGATTGAATTCGCCAAGGAAATCGGACTCAAGTATATTATTACTCCGTGGGCTCCGCTGCCTGAGAGCCCTACAATGGCCGATGTAGACAGCCTCGCGGCGACTCTCGAGCGCGCGGCTCGCCAGGTCAAGGAAGCAGGCCTGATGTACGGCTACCACAACCATGACTTCGAATTCAAGATGGTGGACGGCAAGCCGCTCATCGACATTCTGCTGGAGAAGATTCCTGCCGATCTGATGATCATGGAATTCGACCTCGGCTGGGTGCATATGGGCGGCCAATCGCCTGCGGGATACGTCAAGAAATATGCCGGACGCACTCCGGTCATCCATCTGAAGGACTTCGGGGACGGCCGCCGCGATACGGAAGTGGGCAGCGGAGTCGTTGATTTCGAGAGCGTCTTCGCCATTGCCGAGAATGCCGGCATCGAGTATTTCATCGTGGAGCAGGAGGAGTTCGCCAGTTCCTCGCTCGAGAGCGCGAAGCTCAGCCTCGACTACCTGCGCAGCAAAGGCTACTGAGAGAAGCGCCGATGAGCCGCTGGACTCTTCCGGCCCGGAAGAGTCCAGCGGCTTTCTCTTGTTCTCGGGCGGATGCCTATGGTACAATCAGAGTGCTGTTCATGAACGGTTTTGCCCATGCAAACCGTTTTCCGCGGCGTGGAAGGCGATCTGCATGTGCAAAACTTCAGCTATTCATTAGCGGCAGGCAGCCGGGAGGCTGTACGAAAGCTGGGAGGTAACAAACGCATGGATACATTTCTGAAAATTCTGCTCGTGATTTTTTCCCTTGGTTTGATTGCGGTCGTATTGCTGCAAAAGGGCAAGAGCGCAGGCCTCTCCGGAGCGATCTCCGGCGGAGCGGAGCACCTGTTCGGCAAGCAGAAAGCTCGCGGACTGGATCTGTTCCTGCAGCGCCTGACGATTGGACTGGCAGCCGGATTTTTCATCCTGGCGCTTCTGGTCGCTTACCTGAAATAGCAAGCCGAATGCATCGATAAAGCGGGGGAGATCCCCGCTTTTTCTTTTTTTTGTCGCGCAGGTAGGTTGATGAAGCCGTATTTCGTGTATACTACATGATATAGAGAAAGTGGTTGGATCTGCCAGCACCTACGGGCGCCCGACGGCATGAGGTGAGAAGGAGAACGATGACAACGAAACAAGACTTGCTGGACTTGATGAACCAGCCGGCGTACAAGCCGATGACGTATCAAGAGCTCGAAAGGCAGCTGGGCATCGACAATGCCTCCGATTTCAAAGCGTTTCTCAAGCTTCTCAATGAACTGGAAGACGAAGGCACCTTGCTTCGCACCGACAGCGGGGCTTATGGATTGCCTCAGCATCTGAATTTGTTGAAAGGACGTCTGCAGGCGCATGCCAAGGGCTTTGGCTTCCTCATTCCGGAGGACAAGACCCATGCAGACGTGTATATCGGCGCGAATGACCTCGGCACCGCCATGAACGGCGATATTCTGCTCGTCAAAGTGACGGAGCGGACTCCTGGCGGAGGCCGCATGGAAGGCGAAGTCGTCCAGATCGTGGAACGCGCCGTTTCCCAGCTCGTCGGAACGTTCGAGAGCCATGAGACGTTCGGTTTTGTCACGCCGGACGACAAGCGGATCAATCGCGATATTTTCGTGCCCCAGGGATCTTTCGGCGGCGCTGTGACCGGCATGAAGGTCGTAGCCCGCATTACGAATTATCCGGAAGGCCGGGCGGCAGCTCAAGGCGAGATCGTCGAGGTGCTCGGGCACAAGAACGATCCCGGCGTCGACATCCTCTCCATCATCCGCAAGCACCAGCTGCCGGAGAGCTTCCCCGACGACGTCATGGAGGAAGCCGAGGCGGCTCCGGATGCCATTACCGAGGAAGAGATCATCAGCCAGGGCCGCCGCGATCTGCGCGGCAAGACGGTCGTCACGATCGACGGCGAGGATGCCAAGGACCTCGACGATGCCGTTCAAGTCGAGCGGCTGCCCAACGGCAATTATTTGCTCGGCGTTCATATTGCCGATGTCAGTTACTATGTCCGGGACAAATCCGCTCTGGACCAGGAAGCTTACCGCCGCGGGACAAGCGTCTATTTGACCGACAGGGTCATTCCGATGCTGCCGCATCGCCTCTCCAACGGCATCTGTTCCCTGCATCCGCAGGTGGACCGTCTGACGATGTCCTGCGAGATGGAGTTCGACGCCAGCACGCTGAAACGGGTTCGCCATGATATCTTCACGAGCGTCATTCGGACCAAGGAGCGCATGTCCTATACAAATGTGCGCAAGATACTGGCTCCGGACGAGGCGGAGGAGGATGTCGTCAGCACGAACGCGCTGATGGAGGAATCCCATCGCCGCGCCCAAGGAGATGCTGGCGAGGACATTCGCCATGCCGGTTCCGATGAGGAAGCGGAAGTGGACGAGAGCCTGCGCGGCCATGCCGAGCGGCTGCCTGAGGGCGGTATGGGCCTCATCATCGAAGGCGGAGACGCCGGCATTCCCGAAGAAGAGGAAACGGACGAGCATTCGGCCGATTACCTGGAGGACGAAGAGGATGCGGCTGAGCTGCTGCAGGCCGAGAAGCTGCCTCCGGGCGGCATGGGCCTCATCATCGAGACCAGCGATGCCGGTCCTCTGCCGGAGGATTCGGAGTTCGCCTCCGACGAGGACGGCCATGTGCCGGACGAAGGCCAGGCTGCTGCTGGACATTCCGCCGCGCTGGACAAGTCCGGTCCCGGACCGCAACATCCTTGGCTGTCGGAAACTCCGGAGCCTACCCGCAACCGGAACCGCAACCGTAAGGGAGAGGTTGTCCGGAGCAGTCCGGAGGATTTCGACCAGCTGGATGCTTTTGCAGCCGGAGAAGCTTCCGTTCCTCAAGAAAGCGAGGAGGACCGGGCCGTTCGGGAAGCTGCCGAGCGCCAGGAGCGCGCCGAGCGCCGCGAGGAAAAAGCCCGCCTGATGGAGCGTTATGCGGATCTCGTGCCGATGTTCCATCTCATGGAGGAGCTGGCGATGAAGCTTCGCCGCCAGCGCATGAAGCGCGGCGCGGTCGACTTCGACTTCCAGGAGTCCAAGATCATCGTGGACGACGAGGGCAAGCCGATCGACATCGTGAAGCGCGAGCGTTCCGTCGCCGAGATGATCATCGAGGAATTCATGCTGGCGGCCAACGAGACGGTAGCGGAGCATTTCTACTGGCTCAAGGTTCCGTTCCTGTACCGGGTCCATGAGAATCCGGACAACGAGAAGCTGATGACCTTCATCACGATCGCTTCCAACTTCGGCTACGCCATCAAGGGCAAAGGCAACGCGGTCCATCCCAAGGCGCTTCAATCGCTGCTGGAAGAGATCAAAGGAACAAAGGAACAGACCATCCTCTCGACGATGATGCTCCGTTCCATGAAGCAGGCCCGCTACGACGCCCAGAGCCTTGGCCATTACGGCCTGGCCGCGGAGTTCTACAGCCACTTCACGTCGCCGATCCGGCGTTATCCCGATCTGGTCATCCACCGGGTGATCCGAGAGGTGCTGGAGAGCGGCGGAACGCTGTCCGAGTCGCGTCTGGAGACGCTGACTGCCCGGATGCCGGAGATTGCCCAGCAATCGTCCGAGCGCGAGCGGGCAGCCGTAGACGCGGAGCGGGATACGGACCAGCTTAAGAAATGTCAATTTATGCTTGATAAAGTAGGAGAAGAGTTCACGGGCATCATCAGCAGCGTGACCGGCTTCGGAATTTTCGTGGAGCTGCCGAACACGGTAGAAGGTCTGATTCGACTCAGCGATCTGAGCGACGACTATTACCACTTTGACGATCAGAAAATGGTCCTCATCGGTGAGCGCACCTCCAACATGTATCGCATCGGGGACGAGGTGAAAGTGCGCGTGGAGCGTGTAAATATGGATGACCATACGATCGATTTCGCCATGGTCGAGAGCGGCAATCGCGCAGGAGCCCAGCAGGGCGGAGCGCGGGGCAACCGCAACCGCGGCGGCAGAGGCCGCCGCGGCAAGGAAGGCGCTGCGCCAAGAGGCGGCAGCGACAACGGCCAAGCCGCACGCGCTGGAGCCGGCGGCAAGACCGCCGAGCGCAGCGCAGCCGCGCCGGCAGCACCGGCAGGCGGCGGACGCGGCCAGGCAGCGAAGCGCGGCGGCGGAGCTCCTGCCGGCGCGCGCGGCCAGGGCGCAGCAGCCGCACGCGGACCGCGCAGCGGCGGCAGAGGCCGCCGCGACAGCGGGTTCGGGCCGAATGGCTGGCGGGGCAGCATGCCGGAGGACATCCCTAATGTACGGGATGACAATCCGTGGAGCGTGCGCGAGGGCGGCAAGACAGAGAGCTCGAAGCGTATGGATATGTGGGGCCTTCCGGTTCCGCCGAGCAGCATGGGCAACCGTGCCGGCGGACGTCCGGGCGCAGGCGCTCCGGGCGGCGGCAAAGGCCGCGGCCCGGCAGCCGGCGGAGAGGGCGGCCCTCGCGGCGGCTCCCGTCCTGCTAAGAGCGGACGCGGACCTAGCATCTCCGCCGTCCCTCAGGAGACGGCGGCAGCGCCGCAGGACAGCACGTCGGCAGGCAATCGCCAGCGCCGCAAGAAGCGCAAAGGCGGCAGCACGGCGCCTTCCATCCGCCAGGTGACGGATGTCGATATCCAAGAGATCTTCGCGGACTTCGACCGCAATGAAGGCGACTCCGCGGCGGCTCCGGCCGCTGCCGAGGGCGGCCCTTCCAAGCGCAGCCGTTCCCGCCGCAAGAAGAACAAAGGCGGCGCGGGAGCTCCTCCTGTGAGCGGCGGCGATGCCGGCGCGAACCAGGGCGGCAGCACGCCGAAAGCATAAGGTATAGCTTGTGGCGCAGGGCAAGCCTTCTCAGCCAGATGAATGATTCGATATCCCGCTGAGGCGGGTATGAACACGGGGATTGCCGATGCGGCAATCCCCGGTTTTTCATCTCGAAGAAGATGGCGGTAGCCGCCATAAGCAGCTCAGCCTTCTCGAACCATGTCATTCACATTCGCCAAATAGCCGTTACCTAATCCATCGGCATCAAGAAGAACGGTCCTGCATAAGTCAGAGCGATTGCTGAGCGGCGATTTCCTTTGCTACAATAAGATCCGATAGGAATTAAAGCAGTCAATCAATCCATTCCGACGACAGAAGGGAGCGAAGCACCATGGCTCCGAAGAAGGACCAGTCCCAGAAGCCGCTGGCTCAGAACAAAAAGGCTTCCCACGATTATTTCATCGAGGAAACCTACGAAGCCGGCATGGTGCTCATGGGTACTGAAATCAAATCCCTGCGGACCGGACGCGCCAATCTCAACGATGCGTTCGCCACGATCCGCAATGGCGAGATGTTCCTGAACAACATGCATATCAGTCCGTTCGAGCAGGGCAACCGCCACAATCCGACCGATCCTACGCGTGCTCGCAAGCTGCTGATGCACAAGTCGCAGATCGCGAAGCTGTACGGCCAGTCCAAGCAGGAAGGCTACTCCATCGTGCCGCTGAAGATTTATGTGCGCAACGGTTATGCCAAGATTCTGATCGGGCTCGGCAAGGGCAAGAAGCAATACGACAAGCGCGATACGGCCGCGAAGCGGGATGCCCAGCGCGATATCCAGCGGGCTCTGCGCGAGAAGCAGAAGGTGGCTCGGTAGCGAGCAAGCAACCTGTTGCAGGGGAGTACGCTAATCCGACTTGTGCAGGACTGCTTTCAGCAATCCGAGGCAAAGGAACAACGAGACTTTCGATTGCAAATCATCAAGATCTGCATGATCGGTGATTGAAAATTAGCTGTGTCTCATCCAGTTGGATGGTGGATTGGCTCCATCACCAGATATCAGCGTTGTTTCCAGCACTTCCTTCGCAATTGCGGCGTCATCTGTGTTATACTAAGTCCATAGCAATCGTTACGTTGGTCTTTGATTATTTTTGCAATGCTGTGCCGCTTGTCTCGTCACAGTCCTTGCGCTTCGGACCGCCGCGCTTACCCTGCAGCTTAGGTGCAGGATAAGGCTGGACGGATCTGTTCGGGGGCGTTTATGGATTCGACGGGGGTAGTTCGAGCATGGGTTGCGGGTAGTGGGGACGCGTCCGCTTTATCAACGCTAAAGCCTATTAAATGGCAACCAACGTACTTCTTTAGCAGCAGCCTAAGAAACTGTATGCTAAGCTCCTCTCCAGCATCGCCTATGTGCCGGATGTAGGGGCTCACTCTTAGTAGGCTACGCTGTCACATCTCCGCCTGGGGTGTGCTGAAGAAGACAATCAGGCTGACCCAGATCGCAGCCGGTTACGGGGCGTCGGCCTGGGTGACATCAAATCCGTGACTACACCCGTAGATGCCTGTGTGCCGTTGCCTTCGGACAGGGGTTCAAATCCCCTCGCCTCCATACTGAAAATCCACAACCTTGAGGTTGTGGATTTTTGCTTTCGCTGACTTGTAATCGGGGATTGCTTCAAGTTATGAATTGACTTCGGACCCGGAACTCATTTGTCGGATACTTTCACTTGGTTCAATTGCGAGCCGGGTTAGGGTACAATTGATTTATATGGGTTGATAGGTAAAGGAGTTATGAAATGGATTTAGATTTGGAAAAAGAGATGCAGCAGCTGAACGTCAACCATGCGATCAAAGGTTCAGTCGTGACTGGTTTGAAGGATATTCTTGCACGGCTGAACAAAGATCGATTGAATTTCATTGCGGCGAATTGCGCGCTGGCGGGGCGCTCCAAGCTGAAGAAGCAGGAGCTCATGGATGCGCTGTACGAGCGGATTACGAATGCGAATCAAGTGCGTTTGGCTTTCCTTACAGCGGAAGAGCAGGAATGGGAGCTTGTGTGCCGGCTTCTAAAAGCCCCGTATATTCAGGATAATGCTGTTTTTGCGAATGCTTACTTGTTTTTGATGGATAAAGGCTTGGTGTTCAGCTTCATGGAGCGGGACCAGCTGTTCTTTGTCATGCCGGAGGAAGTGAAGGCTGCATACAAGACGCTTGATCAGAAATCATTCCGTGAAGAACGCAGTAGAACCCAGCTAGTACTTCGGTATATTGAAGCTGCGGCCAATCTGTATGGCATCTGTCCCGTTTCGAAGATTATCGAGATTATCAATGATCAAAACGGCGGCGGCTTGACGGAGGAGCAATTCAATCGAATCCGATCATCCGTCTCGGATAAAATGCTGACCTGGGACATTCAGCGAGGGTTTCTATATAGCGATGGCTTGGATGGAGAAAGCCTGGACGATTATGAAGCGTTCTTGGAGAGTGTACAGAACAAGCCGTACTACATTCCTCCCAAGGAAGAGCTGCTGCGTTACGCGGAAATGGATTACTTCGAGATGACGCCTCAGCTGGAAGCATTGAAGGATTATATCATGCGGCAGTTGGGCGAAGGAGAACGGATGGCTGACGCGATCGTGGATGATATCCAGCTTGCATGCTCGATGGAAGAGCCGCTTGACGTCATCATGGAAGAATTTGAGAGGCGCAGCATCCGCTTGAGCAAGAAGCAGCTGACCGATATGATGCCGCTCATTATTGATGTGCACAATACGACGAGAATGTGGTCCAATCGCGGCTTTACTCCTCATGAGTTAAGTCCGAGGCGAAGCCGGAGCGAGAATGCCGGCAACGTGGTCCAGTTCCCATCGGCATCCTCGAAAATCGGCAGAAACGAACCTTGTCCATGCGGCAGCGGGAAAAAACATAAAAAGTGCTGTCTTTTGAAAAAGTCCCACTAATGAAGACATTTGAACGATCGTCGTACGATGGGTTAAACGAGGCTAGGCTAAGCCAAGATCAGACAAGCAGACAGGTTGATTGCGCAGCTTCCCGAAACATCTGAATCATTAAGCGGGTGTCGAATTATGGATTTACCCATACGACCCCTCGCCTCCATACTGAAATCCACAACCTCAATGGTTGTGGATTTTTGCTTTTTCTCCGGATTGCTAATGGTTTGTGCAAGGCAACTTTCCTCTCTACCTAGGAAGGATGATCATGCCGAACAGCGAATATTGTTCCATACTTGTCGGGAGGAGCTGGAGATGCGGTGATCATTGGATGAAGCCTACAAGTAGGAAGATAAGTTTCTTGCGCATGCTGCGCAGCCGGTTCATGTTCTCCTCTCTCCGCAAACGAATCATGGTGCTTTTGACCGTCGGCCTTGTAGGATGCGCCGTCTTGATGGCGTCTGTGTCCTATAATGCGATCTACACGATGCAGCGAGATAAAATCAAGACCTCCATGGCTTTTGATCTGCACCAGCAAACATCGAAGGTGAACCAGATGTACAGCAGCCTGCTTCAGGTTACGCAGCAGATGACGCCGGAAGGAACGGTCGGCAACCTGATGGAAACGTATCTCTCTGCCACGGATATTTATAGCCAGCGTCTTCTCTCGCGCGATATTTCCTACAATATTGGCTTGATTACGTTTTCGAACCCGGCTATGGAACTGGTGATGTATTATAATCCTGCAAGCGGGAATGCTGCTTATTCGAATTTGCCGCTGCGCGGCGGCTTCACGCGCCAATCCTTGCCCGATGTAGCCGGCATGGGGGAGTTGAAATACCAGTCTCCGCATAAATCTCTATGCCGATTCAGCGATGATCAGGTTGTGTCGGTGACACGGGAAATTCGATTTTCAGACGGAACGCAGCTAGTCGTGTATGTCGAAGCCAAATCCGATATCATCACCGATATGAATTCGTTGGCGGAAAGCTTGAATATCCCCTATACGCTTATATTCACCGACACGACGGGCTCGGTGACCTACAGCAGCAACTCAACTGCTTATGCGGTTGGCCAACATCTCCGGCTAAGCGGCCAATCCGGGATGACGGACGGTTATGTATGGAACCGGATGCAAGGCGAATACGGCTACGACATCACGCTGCTGCTTCCCGTCTCCAGCTACAACCACGAGCTCTACACGTGGAAAAATCATATGTATTGGATTCTCGCCGTTGCTCTCTTCATGATGGTTATGCTCACTCTGTTATTGCGGCGGCTCATCAACAGGCCGTTTCTAATGATCGAAAAGGAGATGAGGACGTTCGGCAAGGGATACATGGGCACCAGCCGCTATCATACGGGGATCGATGAATTTGACCGAATATTCCATCAGTTCAATGTTATGAAACGGCAAATTCAACAGCTGATCCTGGATGTCGAGCAGAAGGAGAAGCGCCGCCATCAGCTGGAGATCGAAAAGCTCGCCTATCAGATCAACCCGCATTTTCTGATGAATACGCTCAATTCGGTCCGCTGGCTGGCGGTCATGCATAAGCAGGCGGAGATCGAGAGATTTGTTTCCTCGCTTATTTTTTTGCTTAGCTACAACCTGGGAAAGTCGAAGGAGAGGGCTACCTTACGGTCGGAAATAGAGGTCATGCGGACCTATCTGGAGCTGCAGCAGATGCGGCATGATTTTGAGGTGGAGCTGGCTGTTGCGGAAGGGGCCTACCTCGACAGCTCTGTTGCGAGGTTCATCCTGCAGCCCATCGTGGAAAATGCCGTCTGCCACGGCCTAGACGATCACGGCAAGCTGGAAATCAGCATTTGGCCGGATGAAACGGCGCAGATGGTGCGTATCGTCATCCGCGACGACGGCAAAGGGCTGAGTCGGGAGACGCTAGCCTTGCTGCAGCGCGACACGCCGGATCAGCAGCAGACAGGCTGGGGGATCGGGCTTCGTTATGTTCGATCCATGCTGGAATCATTTTATGGCTATAAGGCCCGCATAGGGATAGAAAGCACTCCGAATCAAGGCACGACGGTCACGTTAGAGCTTCCTGTTCTCCATCCCAGAAAGGAGAGTGCGAGTTGATCCGTGTATTGATTGTCGACGATGACAAGCTTGCCCGCAAAGGCTTGATCTCGATTATGCCCTGGTCCGATCACGATATGATGGTTGTGGGAGAGGCGGCGAACGGCGCGAAGGCACTGGAGTTCATGGAAAGGCATGAGGTGGATCTCATGTTCGTGGATCTCTCGATGCCCGTGATGTCAGGAATGGAGCTGCTTCAAGTAACAAGGCAACGATTTCCGGGGCTGCGCTCCGTGATTTTATCTTTTCATGAAGAGTTTGAGAATGTGCAGACGGCCTACCGTATGGGCGTGCTCGATTATATATCCAAGGTGCGTCTGGAATCGGAGGACGACGAGCAGATATTGAAGCGGATCCGGCAGCAAATGACAGGAGAAATGCCTCAGCGTTCAGCCAAGCCTTCGGTGTCATCCTCGCCTGCGCCTGCCCCCGAGCAAAACAACGGCTCACTGGAGGAAGAAGAGTGGTGCGCATTGGAGCAGGAATGGCGCTCTCTCTACTGGCTCTATAACGAATCGGTCTTCCAGCGCCTATGCAAACAGACCGCAGAAGCCAAGGTTTCCTTGCGCCGTCTGGAAGGGCTGTGGATGCGTGTGCTGTCGCAGCTGGAGTCTGCTTTCGCCCTGAATGCCGAGCTCCGGTCGGATGCCAACGATGTCCGGTCGGCGCTGGAATGGCTGCGCGATTTCAGGAGACGTGTCCATGCGCAGGTCGAGGCTTCAACCGATCTTGCCAATACGACCATAAGCATTCTGAAGGCGGTGTTGTTCATTCGCGAGCAGGCTTCGAGTACGCTGCATGCCGAGGATGTCGCCGATCATGTCCACATGAGCCGAAGCTATTTCAGCCAATGCTTCAAGAAGCTGACAGGGTCGACGTTCAACGAATACTTGAGACAAGAGCGGATAAGAGCCGCCGAGCGGCTGCTCTGCGAGACCAACCAATCGATTGCTTGGGTTGCTCATGCCGTAGGCTACAACGACTCCAAGTATTTCTCCCAGCTGTTCTATGAACAGACCCGTCTTCTGCCTTCCGAATTCCGGGCCCAATTCCATAGGGGGGATGAATGATGGCAATCTATCGCACAAATGCCTGCCTCATCCCCGTATCCGCCACAAAACACGGCACATCCGTCCGACTTTTTTTCCCCGCTTCAAAGGTACAATGAGAGGGCAAGGAACCACGGGGAGGGACCAGGATGAAAAAGAATATGGCAAAGCTGCTTTCCGTCGTAATGCTTGGCCTAAGCGTAACAGCGTGTAGCTCCAATTCTTCATCGGATAATTTGAAAGCGTCTTCAGATCCGGGGACAAACTCTGCAGCCCCGGCACTTTCCGGAGATGACCTCGCCTTCTCCAAATTCCCCAAGCCTGTTGACGTCCACATCGGCATGATGGTGGATCCGACAGACAAAACGCTGCCTGAAGGCGACAGTGTGGGCAACAACCAGTACACGCGCTACCTCAAGGACAAGTACAACATCAATGTGATTGTGGATTGGACCGCGGCTACCGGCAACGATTTCAAGCAGAAGGTCAGCTTGACGATCGCATCCGGCAAGCTGCCTGACGGCATGGTCGTCGACGACCGCTCCTTCATGACCAAGGCGGCCAGCTCGGGACTGCTGTATGATATCACCGATCTGTTCCAGCAGTACCAATCCTCGCAGGTGAAGGACATTATGGCAAGCACCGATGGCCGCGCATTGGAAAACGCCAGCTATAAAGGCAAGATGGTTTCGATCCCGAATATTACGGTGGATACGGACGGCGTGCACGTTCTGTGGATCCGCAAGGATTGGCTCGACAAGCTGCAGCTGCCTGTGCCGAAGACGGTGGCGGATATCGAAAAGACGGCGAAGGCTTTCATGGACAACAAGCTTGGCGGCGACAAAACGATCGGCATTGCCGGTCCTTCCAAAAACACCTACCCGTATTCCACCTTCCTCGTATCCTCCAACAATATGGGGGGCTTTGACCCTATCTTTGGCGCGATGGATGCGTACCCGGGATACTGGCTCGACAATGGCGATGGATCGGTAACGTACGGAACGACGACGGATACGACGAAAAAAACGTTGGCATTGCTGGCCGACTGGTACAAAAAAGGGCTTATCGATCCCGAGGTTGGCACCCGCGACAACGTAGGGGATCCCATCAATGCGAACCAGACGGGGATATTCTTCGGTCCATGGTGGAACGGCGGCTATGGCAACGGGGACTCCTTCAAGAATGATCCTACTGCGAACTGGCAGGCCTATCCGGTCTATTCCGACGACAACAAGTGGAATGCGCATATGAAGACGACGGGCAGCACCTACACCGTTATCAGCAAAAACGCCAAGCCGGATGTCGTCAAAGCCATCCTCATCATGAACAATGCCCTCGTGCGCGATGAAGCGACATTTGATTTGTCGGTCAGCGTGGGCTGGTATCCGCTTCGCAACGTGCTGGCTGCGGCCAACGAAACGGAATACGAGTATGTCGAGCTTCTGAAAGTGCTGAAGGGCGAGACCAAGCCCGAGGATTACAATAAGCCGAACAGCTTGTACAAACTGATGTATGCGGATGCGAAAAAGGTGCAGAGCGTCATCAAGCCTCCGTATGAGGAGCTGAATGTCGGCAACTTCAACACATCCAACTTCGGCGACTTCCAGCGCTTGTATTCCATCATGATCGGCGATCGTCCGTTCGCGACGATTCCCATCGATAAGAAGGTTTTCAGCGTCACCTACAACCAGACCCCTACAATGGAAACGAAATGGGCCAACCTCAAGAAAATGGAGGATGAGACGGTGCTGAAAATCATCCTTGGCCAAGCGCCTATCGACTCCTTCGACAAATTCGTGAAGGACTGGAAGGCTCAAGGCGGAGATGAGATCACGGCGGAAGTCGCAGAGCTCTTGAAGAAGTGATCAGGCAGAAGCTTGCGGAAAGCGCTGGCCGCTCCGGTGCTTTGCGCAGGCTTCAGATCCTGTTAGGGAGACGGGAGGTTGGCCATGATGAGGAAATTAGGCCATCAGAAACACTATTATTTGATGCTGCTGCCGGGTATGGTCTGGCTCGTTATGTTCAGCATTGTGCCTATGTTCGGTATTCTGATGGCATTCCAGAATTATAATCCGGGAGCGGGGCTGCTCAAATCTCAGTGGGTCGGGCTGGAAAACTTCAAGTATATGTTTCAGCTCAACGACAGCAAGACGGTTATCATCAATACCTTTATTATCGCCGTCGGCAAAATCGTGCTCAATCTGCTTATTCCGCTTATCTTTGCCATCCTGCTGAACGAAATCCGCAGCCTGCGCTACAAAAAGCTGGTCCAGACCGTCGTTTACCTGCCGCATTTTCTGTCGTGGGTCATCCTGTCGACGATAGTGATCGGGATATTCGGCTATTATGGCGTCGTGAATACGGTCGCCGGGATGTTCGGCTTTGATCCGAAGCTGTTCATGGCCGATTCCGGCATTTTCCGGCAACTGCTCATCGGCACCGACGTGTGGAAGGAGTTCGGCTACAACTCCATTATCTATCTCGCGGCGCTGACAGGAATCAACCTCAATCTGTAT
Source organism: Paenibacillus sp. SJS-P3 (assembly GCF_056711585.1). Lineage (NCBI taxonomy): Bacteria > Bacillati > Bacillota > Bacilli > Caryophanales > Paenibacillaceae > Paenibacillus > Paenibacillus sp. SJS-P3. Next base: position 324,269 of record NZ_CM160043.1, read on the forward strand.
GAAGCCGCAGCCATTGACGGCGCCAACCGCTGGCAGTTGATCCGGCACGTCACGCTGCCGGCGCTGACGACCACAGTCGTGCTGCTGGGCGTCTTGAGTCTCGGCAACGTGCTGAATGCCGGATTCGATCAAGTGTACAACCTTTATAACCCGCTAGTGTATTCAACCGGAGATATTCTGGACACATGGGTGTACCGGCTGGGCTTGCAAAATCTTCAGTACTCGCTGGCGACGGCGGCTGGATTGTTCAAGTCGGTCATCAGCTTTGTGCTGATTTTCATCTCCTATCGCCTGGCATATCGCTATGCCGACTACACGGTATTCTGAGGGAGGAGGGCGCTGCATTGGTCCGAAATACAACATTAGGCTCGCGGACGTTCGACATTGCCAATATCGTCATTCTCGGCCTCCTGCTCATCAGCTGCTTATACCCGCTGTGGTACACCTTCTGCGTGTCGATCTCCGACAAGTCCGCCGCCAATGCAGGCTTGGTTACGATTTATCCCATCGGCTTCTCCTTGACGCCGTACAAGGAAATTATCAATGACAGGCTGTTCTTCAACGCGTTCTGGATTTCCATTCAGCGCACCGTGCTCGGTACGTCGTTTTCCTTGCTGATGACGGTACTGATGGCTTACCCGCTTGCCAGGCCCAAGAAGGATTTCAAGATGCGCAATACGTTCATGTGGATTCTTGTCTTCTGCATGCTGTTCAACGGAGGGCTGATCCCGTGGTATCTCACGATTCAAAACTATCATCTGATCAATACGATCTGGGCGTTGGTGCTGGGCGGAGGCGTACCGGTTTTCGACGTGATCCTGATCATGAACTTCTTCCGCAATCTGCCCAAGGAGCTGAATGAGGCGGCCGTAGTCGACGGCGCCGGTCCGTGGTCGATCTTGTTCCGGGTGTATATCCCATGCTCGATCCCGGTGTTGGCCGCAGTGGCGTTGTTCCTGAGCGTTTATCACTGGAATGAATTCTTCAACGGCTTGGTGCTGATGAACACTTCCGATAAATATCCGCTCCAAACCTATATCCAGCAGCTTGTCGTGAACATTCCGGTCGGCACCAATCTGACCCCCGAGCAATATAAAAAGCTGTCGGAGCTGTCCAACCGGACGCTGAATTCGGCCAAGGTGTTTATCGCTATGGTGCCGATGCTGATCGTATATCCTTTCCTGCAAAGGTACTTCGTATCCGGTATTATGCTGGGCGCCGTGAAGGAATAAGGCGGTCTTGCAGGGGAACGGTGTCATTAGACTGACATAACCGCGGCTCGCCTCCATATTGAACATCCACAACCGTGAGGGTGTGGATGTTTGCTTTTATAACCTTGCGGCTTTAATATCGCAATCAAATTGTTGAGAGCGGGCAACCGTCTCTCCGTCCTTGATCCAGCCGCTTTCCCTAAGCTTGCGCACAGCGGAGAACGTGGCCGCTCCTTCGGGATACGTTTTAATGGTTGGAATAGAGGAGAGCCATCGAATGGTTTAGGAGAAAGCATGAACTTCTGTTATAATAAGAATAGTGAAGTCAATGAAGCTATTGGCTCTGAATAGGGAAGGATGCGCTGAAATGAATGCATTCGAAGACTGGAATTTAAAGGTCAAAAAAACCTTCAACGCTACAAGCAATGAAATTGTGCTGACGGTTACAGAAGCAGGTCATTTATTGGGTCTTTCCAAAGATCAAATGAAAGTCTATGCGGATAAAAACAGGCTGACCAAAGTGCCGATCATGAGAAGTGTTCATAGATACCTATTGTTGAAAAGTGAAGTGGATGAGCTGGTAAAGAAATAAGAACGGGTTCGAACTAACACCAATGAGGTGTTTTTTTTATATGTATGAGGCCTGCTCCGGACACATCAAGAACACGTGGCGGTGCCATGGACGCCTGTGTTCCGCTGCCTTAGGACAGAAGGCAGCAATTCTCCTCTGCCTCCAAATGAAATAAGGTGGAATATGTAAGAGAAGGGGGCGGTGTGTTGGGGAGGGCAGTTGGTACAGATCAAATCTCCGTCATTAGAGTTCCAATGCCTCTTTCGTAATCTTCCGGATATCAAAGGGACAATCCGAGCTTTCCTTCACGATGTCGGGCAGGATGTTATCCAGGAAGTAATCCACGCAATGGAGCTTGATCTTCTTGATTTTGACGAGCGCTTCGCGGTACATCGTGACGAATTCCTTCTCCCGGTTGCCTCTTTGCAATTCGGTAAGCGCTTCGTATACCTGATCGAGCTTGTCGGCCACCTCGAGAATGAGCCCTTCGACGGAATCGTCCTTGCCCTCGCGCAGCTGTCTGCGGAATATTGGCTTCAACTCCTCGGGAATATTCTCTTCGATAAAGAGAGCGATCATTCCCTCCTCCACCTGCTGCAGCATGCCACGCAGCTCCATGGAGTGATGCTTGACGGGCGTTTTGATATCGCCGATGAAGATTTCGCCGTAATCATGGCTGCTCGTAATTTCGTACAGCTTCTTCCAGTCGATGGCGACGCCGTTGCTTTCCTCGATATCCGCCAGCGTTTTGGCGTATTGAACGACTTTCCAGGAATGCGCGGACACGCTATGCTCTTCGAACTTGAACTTGCCGGGACAGCGAATGATGCGTTCGAGATCGTTCAAGGATTGAAAATACGCATGAATTCCCATGATATGATGTTCCTTTCTTTCGTACGAGTAGTAGTAGGAGGCTGTATACTCAGTTTATGGCCGAATTGTTAATGGACGATAAATAAAAACAGGAAATAAATGGTTTAATCAACGAAAAACACCGTCCGTCAGGGGCGGTGTTCGTTGTGGTTCAGCAATCCTTATCTGCGATGCTACTTGCCGGAATTCAGATAAGGGATCAATCCCGATGCGATGACTTGATGCCCGTGATCATTGGGGTGGATCGGCATGAACCCGCTCAAGGCGTCTTCGACTTTCCCTTGCCGGTAGCCGTAGATCAAGCTTGCTTGCTTGCCTTCAAACCACTTATGCGCGGGTGCGATCGAGACGCGGTGGCGGCGGGCGACTTCCATTGTCGTCTGATTGAGTGCGCGGATTCCGGCAACGGCGACAGAGCTGTTCGGAAAAGGATTGTATTGCGTGAAGCAAATGATGCGGGCACGGCTTGTTTTTTCCAAATGGCCTAGAATCCGACTCAGATTTTGCCGATAGTTGGCTAGAGCTTGTTGAATGGCCGGCGGATTCTGGGTCGCGACGGATGCCAAGGCGGCATCCGATATATCGACCCCTCCGATCCATACCGAGACGATATCGGATCGGCTGATGCCCGGGTTGCCATTCATGGCACGCCATAAATCCTCGCTGGTCCAGCCGGGCCTAGCGACTACATTCCCGACGGCCTTGCGGGTGCGCGAGCTCAAGGATGCAACGGCCAACCGGGGATAGGACCTCGCGAATGAAGAGGCGTTCTCCCCGAATGTAATGGAGTCGCCGAGAGCGGTATAAAGCATAGTTTCCATCACCTTACCTGTTCGTATTTATCCAGCTTGCCAAACGTCTATGCGGCTCGAATAAAACTGTGCGTCCATAGGATAGGATATTTTCTTGCTGCATAGGTTGCTTGGACATTACGAACAATTGTTTCGGGAGGCTTCAACACGGGCTTCCCACTTCTTACGAACATCTGCATTGGTCATGAAAAATCCCCCTCGAATTGATTGAGGAGGATTATGTCATAGCGATTAAAAGGATTGCTTCAGATTCTATCTGATTGAGCCTGCCCCTCTCCTCATGAGCTCTCGGTTTTTATAACGAGTGATCCTGGTTCTTCCGGCTGCGGAATCGATCCGACTATGATTGTTTTTTCGAGATAATCGCTCCATGCCTCATGCTCATCCTTTACAGCCATTCCAACGGTGTATTCTCCAAGCTCATCTGGTGTAACAAGCTTAGATCGTACAAGCTTTCCAGATGGAGAGACATAGTAGAATTTTTTCTCTGTAATACCTTTAGTCCGATAATAATCGATGCCCGTATTTTCGGTCGAGTAATTCGTGGGACTTAGATATCGATCCGGATCACGGCTTCGGTCCGTCCACTTGATCGTTCCATTAGAATTAAACCCTAAGTCGTAATCAGCTATCGGCGGGCGATGGATAATTACATTCCGGACGGCCGTATTAGATTCTTTAAAGGTGGGGAGTGTTTGACGCTTACCTCGCCGTCATTGGAGACTGTGGTTGCTAGTGTGCTGAGAATCAGTTGTAATTTCTGGAAATATATTCTCTTTTTCAGTAGTCTCATTAGAGGTCATTTGTACGCTGATTTGCGGGAAATACGTTTTTAACAGAGCCTCCAGGTCTCGTCTTGTAACGGGTTTCAAATCCGGAAATAACTCATATCCAAGTTCACCATTATCTTCAATTGTACCTGTCTTCACGTCTTCGATACGCGATATTCCCGCCATTCGCAGTCGCTTTTTCAGATCGTCCACCGTCAGCCGCAGCTTCCGCATATTAGAGACCAGCAATTGTCCCTGCTCAATGACCGGAACCGTTTTTCCTTTCAAGGCCGTCTCCGCACGATTCCATCGCAAAGATGCCCATTCGAAAACGACAAGAAGCATAACAAACGTACCCAACGCTAGTATCGTCTTCGCGAGCCCCTTGCCGCTAACTTCGCTTCCAAGTAACGTGCCAAGAGCCAGCAGGATAACAAGCTGCGGTATCGTCATTTGCGAAATCGATTTTCGTCCCGCAATTCTTAGAAACAAGATACCGATACAAGCCAGCAGAACCGTGCTCCAAAAAATATTCCACATTAAATTTTGCCCCCATCCGTTTTACTGGTATTACTACATTAATATTCCCCAAAAAACTCAAATACATGGTTGCTACTTAGGTCTCCTCAATCGCAGGGAGACTTTTTACTTGTAAGGGCGATCAGGAGATTGCGGTGTTTTTCCATGCTTTGCTCGCGCGAAATCAGGAATTAACTGCGCTGTGCGAAAAGCAAGCTGAACAAATTGAACAACTAACGAGTTGCGTTCATGAACTGGAACGCCAGCTCGGTAAAAATAGCAAAAATAGCAGCAAGCCCCCTTCAAGTGATGGGCTTCGCAAACCAATGAATAGCAGACAAGCCGGTGGTAAGAAGGACGCGCCAATAGGACATGCCGGGCATACCCTTTCTTTCCGCACACATCCGACAATAATGGGAACTACAGCGAGACTCCTTGTCCTTAAGGTCGATTGCAGGCAATATCCGTCATATCCAAACGGGTACATGATTCATCTTGTAATTGCCTTCATCGCTTCCGTTCTTGGGGGAGTATTTATTCCAGCGCTTATGAGCAGCAACTGGACGGCAGTCACTTTTTATCACTAGCCATTCAACAGTTTCGGGAAGCGTCTGGGACAACATGCGGTGCTTCCGATATAATGCCGGTGGAATTCCAGCCCGTTGGCCTTCAAACGCTCCTGGGCAACGAGATTTTTTGTTGGGTCTGTCGGTGGAAGGGGAAGGCAAGGGGGCTTCTCTCATCGCATCCACATCCTAGGCTAGGTCTTTACTCCAGATTATGTCGGGGGCAAGCAAACAGTAGCCGTTTGCCGCTCCCGAAAAACAACTCTACGGAGATTCCTTCCGGAAACCTTCCATTTTAATACTATTTGTATTAATATAAGTAATACAAAAATTGTCCGCAAAGGAGTCTTCTCATGCTCATCACCCTCGACCACGACAGCGCAACGCCGCTCTATGAGCAGCTGCGGAACCAGATCGTGCTCGGCATCGCGACGGGCGGGCTGGAGCCGCAGCAGAAGCTGCCGACGGTCCGGCAGCTGGCCGACGAGCTCGGCATGAACATGATGACGGTCAACAAAGCCTATGCGCTGCTGAAGCAGGAGGGCTACATCGTCATCGACCGGCGGCACGGTGCCAAGGTCAGTCCGCCTCCCGAGCGCAGCAACGAGCTGTCCAAGCCGCTTCAGCAGGAGCTTCGGCTCATTATCGCGGAGGCATCGATCCACGGAATGGATGCCTCCCGCTTCGAAAGCCTCTGCAAGCAAATTTTCCGCAGCATGGCGAACAGAACGACTTCCACCTAGCTTTTATACTTTCAGAAACGGGGGATTGCATGCTGATCTTGACGATTGTTCTCGGTCTGACCACATTCATCACCTACGCTGTGACGCTTGGCGTCTATTCGGGTCAGGCCAAATTCCGCAGCGGCATGCTGTTTGCCGTTGCTCTTCCTCCCGATGCCGCCGAGGACGGCGATATCGCCCGCATCCGGCAAGACTATGCCAAGCGCCTTCGGTCGATGACGCTATGGACGCTGCTCGGCTTGGTTCCGGTTGTCCTCCTATACGCTTGGCCGGGCTTCCAGATCACGGCTTACTGGGTATGGATGGCGGCCTTCTTCTTCGCGATCACCGCGCCGTTCCGCCGGGCATTCCGGGAAACGCTGGAGCTGAAGCAGCGGAAAGACTGGTTCGTCGGGACGAAACGCATTGTACAGGTCGATTTGAAAGCCGTCCGGCTTGCCGGCAAAAAGAGTCCGTCTTTATGGTATTTCTTGATTCCCTTCGTCATGGGCGCCGCTCTCGTCTTGCATGCTTGGCTTCAGGATGTGTCCCTGGTTCCGCCCGCTTCCATCGGATTCTTGCTGGCGCTGGCATTCTTCCTGCTGGCCCGCCATGCAAGGAGAAGCGCAGCCAAGGCTTACAGCATGAACGGAGAGACCAATCAGCTGCTGAACGCTTTCAGGCGCAGAACCCTCTCGACGCTGTGGCTGCTGCTCGCGTTGGCCGAGAACGTCCATGCTCTGCTGTTATACCGGCTGCTGGCTCGGGAGAGCCCTGGCGATGAAGCTCTATGGATCTCGGTCCTGCTGGTGTTCTCCTGCATTCCTGGCTTGACGGTTTACAGCGCCTATAGCCGAATCCGGCGTTTGGAGAGGGAGACGCTGGAGGCGGATGGCAAGATCATCTACAGCGACGACGACGAATACTGGGCGAACGGGTTTACGTATCATAATCCCTATGACCGGCGCGTCCTTGTACCCAAGCGCATCGGGATGGGGGAGACGATCAACACCGGCACTGCCGCAGGCAAATGGATCATGGGCGGCACGCTGGCCCTTACGGCGGCGGTGCTGATTGGAACCTCATTCATGGCGATCCGCTCGGAGGTCACTTCGCCAATCATGACGATCGATTCCGGCAGCCGGATCGAGATCAAGTATCCGATGTATTCGATCGGCTTCGAGCCATCGGAGATGAAGGAGCTGACGCTCGTGGACCGTGTACCGCGGAGCTCCAGAAGAAGCGGAGAGGCGACCGGCAAAGCTTTGCGCGGCCATTTTCGGCTGGAGGAGCTGGGCAAGGCCCGCTTGTTCGTTTACAAGAACAACCCTCCGTATATCCGCTTCAAGCTGAAGGGCGAATATGTCTTTTACAATGAATCCGATCCCCTCGCGACACGGGAGCAGTATAAGAAGCTCCTGGAGGCCGGAGGGGGAAGATGAAGGCGATTGAAGTCTTCTAGTCGGCGCCGCGGACTAAGCAAGTCTACTAGGGAGCGGAGCGATCCATTTCAAAATGGGAACGGAAGAAATGCTGCCTTGTTTATAGGTGGAAAAGGGAGTTCAGCCGCAATCGAGCGGCTGGGCTCTTCTTGATATTCGGGAAGGGCATTGCAAGCTTGTGGCTAGCAGGTCGATCGCTGAAGGTCAAGAACAGCCCAAAGCCCAGGCAGCCGCTGGAACATGGAGCTATCATCGAGTACCGCCAGCAACACAGCCATTTTGCTGGAAGGTCAGTCTGCCGCAGCCTTCTTCCTTCCCGTGCCCGACCTCGCGGCTTGCCAACCGCCGGCCGGGGCGGTCTTATTTCTCTTCCATCCGCCATATACATGTTCCATGGGTACTTGTACCGGATCGGGGGCGGAAGGGAATGGGAATCGCGATCATGGCCGCGCTGGCGGCTGCATGGGCGGCGGGCTTTGTATTGTTCCGCAGGAACAGGGTTCCAGGCGCGGCTCGCTCCTTCCATTTCGAGGGGAAGCTCTCTGTCATCATTCCAGCTCGGAACGAAGAGACCAATCTGCCGCATCTGCTCCAATCTCTCCGGCATCAGAGCTGCCGCCCCTTCGAAATCATCGTCGTAGACGACGGGTCGGAGGACGGGACGCGGGCGATCGCGGAAAGCTTCGGAGCGAAGGTCGTTGTCAACGAGCATTTGCCGCCCGGCTGGACGGGCAAGAATTGGGCCGTATGGAACGGATACCGGCACTGCGAGGGCGACCATATCGCCTTCCTCGATGCGGATGTCCGGCTCTGCCCCCACGCGCTGGAAGACCTGCTGGCCGCCAGGGAGCGGGAGGGAGGAGCGGTATCGGTCGTCCCTTACCACGAGACGGAGAAAACCTACGAAAGGCTGGCCCTGATTCCCAATCTGCTGGGCCTGTTCGCGTTTACTTCTCCCATGGAAAGGGGCAATCCGGACAAGGGCTTTTATGGCTCGTGCATCCTGGTCAAGCGGGAGGAATACGAACGGGCGAAAGGACATGAGGGCGTGCGCTCCGAGGTGATGGACGATCTGAGGCTGGGCGCGAAGTTCATTCAGGCCGGCATCCCGGTCACGAATTACATCGGCATGGGAGCCGTATCGTTCCGGATGTATCCGGACGGCATCCGCAGCCAGCTGCAGGGTTTCGCCAAAGGAGCGATTCTCGGCACGAGCAAGCTGAGCCCGTGGACGACGCTGCTTGTCGCGGTCTGGCTGCTTGGCCTGCTGGCGTCGGAGGCGGCTCCATTTCTGCTCGGAACGTCTCTGGCGCTGCCCTTGGCGATCGGGTATGTGCTGTACACGGCGCAGCTGTTCGCTTTCCTCCGCTGCACGGGAAGGTTCGGATTGTGGATGCCGGCGGTTCATATGCTGAGCATGGTCTTTTTCGTCTTTGTCATGCTGTACTCGGTGTACCAGGTGGCGTTCTTCGGAAGCGTAGCCTGGAAGGGCCGGCAAGTCGCGGTAAGGAGGCGCGGCGAGCGATGATGCGGCTGCTGATGTGGACGGCGGGCTCATTCCTCTCCGGCTCGCTGATGTTCTCCTATTGGCTCGGATTGCTGGCGAAGCATGATCTGAAGGAAAAGGGAGACGGAAATCCGGGCGCATTGAACTTGTGGAGAGCGGCCGGATATGGATATGGACTGACGGGAATCGCGCTGGATTTCCTCAAAGGATACTTGCCGGTATTCGCTCTGCTCCGATGGGGAGGCCTGACCGGCTACAGCGTTGTTTATCCGGCGGCAGCAGCCGTGCTCGGCCATATGTTTTCGCCCTTTGCCGGCTGGCGGGGAGGGAAGGCGATCGCGGTCACGTTCGGGGTGTGGAGCGCGCTGACGGGATTCGAGGCTTCGCTTGCTTATGCCGTCATTCTGGCTTTGCTGCTGGCCGGTTTCCGGTGGATCGGCAAAGGCAAGCCGTCCTCGTCTTCCTCGGATGGCTTTCAGGTGGTGGCGGGGATGCTTCTGCTTTTGCTTTTTTTGCTTCTCTGCCGCTATTCTGCGGAGCTGGTCGTGTTCTCAGGCGTGAATTTCCTGCTGTTGGCCTATGCGCATCGGAAGGAGCTGCGGCGGTATTTATTCAAGGATAAGTCCGTTGGTTGCAGCCGAGGCAAGGGATAAACAAACACTCGTGAAAAACTTCAGTTGTTCATCCATATCTTTCAATCCTTATCAGAAGAAGATTTTTATTCCCATTTCTTTAGGTTACCCTCCTTATTTCAGGCAAACCTATCATTCAATGCAATTTTTGGATTTATATGGTATATTTTCCCTTGTTAGTCCAACATAGTAAAAAGGAGAGTTGAATGAAATGAAAAAAGGGAAAAAGAGATTCGCAGCAGGTTTGGCTGCGCTGGTTGTCTCCTCGTTGAGCTTGGCCAGCGGAGCTTCGGCGGCAAGTTATGAGAGCGGAACGGTTAGTGGAAGTTCGGTATCCGGTTATGTATACATGTCAACTGGAAGCTCGTCGGGAAGCGCATCCGCTACGACCACCTCCAGCTCGATGGGAAGCCTTTACGCTAAAATTGAATATACATACTATTATAACAACTATCAAACTGAAACCGTCAACAATTATCAGGCAAATGGAAGCACGTCGGTAACAGCCAATGTCTCGGCAAGATATGTAGCCGTACAATCTCGTTATGCATACGGAACTCATCAGGTCTCGATCGGAGGCCAATCGTGGTCGTCATCGACGTCGACACCATAAGAAAACCATGAACAGGACCGAAAGAAGCCAATGGCTTCTTTCGGTTTCTAAGTTGGATTCCAAACTAGGCTATGAGGTGCAAATGATGATTGCTAGAATCGTTCGAGGCATGATAGCCGCCTTGTCCGTCGGGCTCTTCTTGTCTGCTTGCCAGCAGGAGCGGGCAGATTTCCGCAACGAATACATTGCAGCCACAGACTTCCCTTTTCAATTCCAGATGCAAGGAGACGGCCTTATCGTAGCTCCGTCGGAAAAAGGCTATTACTTTTTAAATGACTCCTTTCTATACTATGCGGACAAGGGGAAAATGAAGGCCGTCTTGCTCGACAATCGACCTGAAAACGGCTGTCTGCAGCCGGCGGTTCAAGGGGTCGTCGACAACTGCCGCGCTTTCGTTAGTCACGGCCAGTCAGCCAGATCCAAGTTCCTGCAATTTTATCAAGGAAAGCTGTATGCCTTGGAGAGCGGCGAAGTATGGGGAAAGGAAAATGCCAATATATCGAAGACGATGCTAATCGAGCTTTCCCCGGACGGAGCTTCACGAAAGGTGATTAAAACTTTCGACTCCCTGCCAAAATCTATCGCTATACACAGGGGGAAAGTCTACTATACCTTGAGAAGCTATGACCAACACTTAAAGGCGAGCTCCGAGTTGATGCAATTCAGCCTGAACGGATCCAAAAAAGACAAGCTTGTTTACGCGGCGGATGGATCGGATAGCCAAATCCAAGACATTCTTCCCTATGGGAAGAACATTTACTTTTATGAGAATGTAGGAAGATCCGTCAGAGCAATGAGATATGATGCCGAGAAGGGGACCGCTTCAAGAATGTTTACCGATGATGACGAAAAATTACCCTTGCTTACAGGGTTTAATAGAGACCGACTGTTTTATGTCTCCACGACTCCGGTGGCCAACGAAGCTATGCTTAGGGACAAGGAGCATACGACGCTGCTTTCCTCCAATCTGGAAGGGGAGGACAGGAAGGAGCTGCCTGTAAAGAGGGATTTCTTTTCTTTCTTTTATGCAAGTGGAGATTACCTGTACGCCCGGCCGGTCTTTCCATTTTTAATGGATGACCGTTTCAAGGGGAAGCTCGAGGATGTTCGTCATGAGCTCACCGTCTATGACAGCCAGTATCGCCCCGTAGATAAGATTGATTTGTCCGGTCTTCCCATTGATCACTCCTTTATGATCGGCGACGACCGCTATATGTTTGTTCAGGTTTTCAAGGACGGAAAAGTCAGGATGGAATATTTGGACAAGAATGATATCGGTACGGGCAATGCTGCCTTCAAGCCGTTGCAGGAAAATACGTTGTCATGATGCTTGAAGGAAACGAGGAGCATAATGAAGCTGTTAGGCTACGAGTATTTGAAATTGGTTCAGAAGCGGTTGCTGGTCCTTCTGATTCCAATTTTATGGGTTGGGAACGGCTTCCTTTATGGACAGGAGCAGGTGAGCCAAAACGGATTTCTCCTTCAGAACATCCATGAGTACCGCCAAACGGAAAGCCAATACGCCCGCTTGCCCTTGAACGAAGCCTACAAAAAATCGATTGCAAGGCAGGAGGAGCTGGGAGCGTATCAGCTTATCGCCCAAGCAGCCCAAGACCCGGACAACCGGGCTTTAGCCGAGGAGATGTCACGATTAATTGAGCGCTCTCCTTCTCTTGTGGATGCCTTTGAACACAGCCCGTACCGTGGGAATCTGGCCATGCTGTCCCGAGATGCCTATATCTCGGAGTTGATCTCAACCCAGTTGGAAACAATGGATGGTTATAAAGAGTACCTGCACCAAATTCAGCAGCAGTCCGAAGAGCTTCTCGGCGTCTCCATTTTTCAAGACGAGGATTCCTTTTCCTACCGCAATATCATAAGAACGCCAAAGGAGTTTGCTCAATTGGAGCGGCTTCCATTGAAATTGGGCGGCGAGTGGGGAATTGTGTCTGCCACGACGTTCTCGATAACGGATGTATTGCTTATCCTGATCCTTTTTTTACTGTGCGTCTATTTATTTCAAAGCGACAGGGACTCCGGTTTTGCAAGCATATCCCGCTCTACGCGCAAAGGCAGAGTCCCATTGGCCGTAGCGAAAATCACGGCATTGATATCGATGTCCGTTCTCCTGCCGCTCCTTTTTCACGGGACTTTGCTGCTGATCGCCTATTATCTCTACGGCGGTTTCGGTGACCTGTCCCGGTATGTCCAGTCCATGGAAGCGTTTCGGTATTGCAATTTGCCTCTGACGGTCAAGCAGTATCTGCTGGTTTACTTGGCCTGCAAAGCTTTCGCCCATATCGTGATGGCTATGGTTCTCGCATTCTTATTCCAGCTTTTTGCAAGGGCCGAAATGGTATTTGGTTGTCTGTTTTCCTTTCTCGCTTGGCAGTATATAAGTTTTAAATTCATTCATCCTTTGTCTCCTTTCCAGTTAGTCAAGTATATGAACGTGTTTTCGTTTTACGATACTTACGGACTTCTAGCTGTTTATAAAAATATGAATGTAGGCGGTTACCCGGTCGCTTGTGTCTGGGCATCGGCCTTCAGCGCTTTCCTGATCAGTTGTTTGTTCCTCGTTCTCGGCATCGTCATGTACGCTTGGAGGCCGCCTTATTCAACCTCGCCGCAGCTTGTCCAGTGGGCATCGGCTCAACTGGCTAAGCTGCGGCGGCCGCCCTCATATGTCCAATTGGCTCGCCATGAGGGATTCAAGCTGTTCTTCGGCGGCAAGCTGTATGTCATTCTGGTTTTGGCGTTGTTGATTGGCTACCAGGACCTCGATAAGCATAATTTGACGTTTAATGAAGAAGACGGAATCTATAATGGCTACATGGATCGCCTTGAGGGGAAGCTGAATCAGCCGAAAACGGATTTCATTCTGCAAGAAAAGCGCCGTTTTGAGGAGCTGCCTTCTCAGTACAGTGAGATCCAGGATCAATATCAAAGCCAAGAGCTTTCACCTTCCGAATACCTGGAAAAGAAAAGCAAGCTGGACATATTTGCATTGAAAGAGCCTTCCTTTAAACGAGTCTACAGCCAATATTTGCACTTGGAGGAATTGAAGCGGCTCAAAGGCATTGAAGGAAGCTTTCTTAATGAGCTTTCGACCGACTACTATTTTCGGAATGCTTATCGGGACAAAATTAATGGACTTGTGTTTACCTCGCTGCTGGTTGTATCGTTATGTCGACTCTTTCCGGGAGAAAATCAGAGCGGAATGAAGATGCTGTTGTTGAGTACCCCCAAGGGGCGGCTGCCGTTGTTTTTGGTCAAGCATGGTTTGGCCGGACTGACGGGTGTCTGCCTCATGATCCTTGTTTATTACCCGCCTTTAATCAATCTGCTTAACCAGTACCCCTCGTTAGACTGGTCGGCTCCGATTCAGAGCTTGTCTTTCTTCCAGCATCTAAACGGACGAGTTACAGTAAAGGAATTTGTTATCGGCGTTTCGGCTTTTCAGCTGCTAGCTTCGGTCCTAGCCAGTGTATTCGTCCTCTATGTATCCTTGCTTATTCGAAGGCAAGCTCCTGCGCTTCTGATGTCGTCCGTCATCCTTGTTCTTCCATTGCTTGTGGAATTGGCAGGATTTGAGGGGCTGAGGCTTTATACATTCAATGGATTTTTCATGCTGTTTGACTGGCTGGGCAGCAGCTCCTTGCTGTCGGTCGGACTGTATGCCGGCTTGTCTGCGCTAGGAGCGGGAGGAGCTATTATGTTGGCAAGAATCCGATATATCCATCCGAGACACCGGGAGTGGGGTTGAATTGCGCCTTTTGTTGAACGGAATTAGCAAATGCTACCAGAAGGGGAAAGTTATAGCGTTGGATGGGTTCACCGCCGAATTTACGTCGGGAATATACGGGCTGCTCGGTCCTAACGGCGCCGGAAAGTCGACTCTAATGAACATTATGGCAGGAAATCTACGGCCGGATGTCGGGGAGATTGAACTGGATGGAGTTCGTATTACGGAGATGGGCAGTCATTATCGCTCCAAGCTCGGATTCATGCCGCAGCAGCAAGGGCTCTACCCTGAGTTCACCGCACAGCGCTTTCTTTGGTATATGGCTGCCTTGAAAGGAATGCCTAGGCAGAAAGCCAAACAGCAGATTGCCCATCTGCTGGAGGCGGTCAATCTGACGGCTCACGGAAATAAAAAGCTTGGAGCGTTTTCCGGAGGAATGAAGCAACGGGTTCTTATTGCCCAGGCTTTGCTGAACGACCCGGATGTAGTCATTCTGGATGAACCGACGGCAGGCCTGGATCCTAAAGAACGCATTCGAATCCGGAATCTGGTTTCCGAAATTTCGCAAAACAAAATCGTCGTATTGGCTACTCATGTCGTGACGGACATCGAGTTTGTGGCCAAAGAAATCCTGCTGTTGAAAGAGGGCAGGCTCCTCCTTCAAGAACGTCCGGCCCAAGTACTGGAGCGGATGAAAGATAAGGTCTTTGAAGTTCGTGCACGGCCGGATGACCTTCCTGAGCTTCAACGGAATTATAAGATCAGCAACATCATGGGCGAGGCTTCGGAGGTCATCGTAAGAATCGTAGGGGAAAAGCCGCCAGTAGGCATGCAGGCGGAAACCGTAAGGCCCAATCTGGAGGATCTTTATCTCCATTACTTCGAATAGACCATTTGAATCTTCCAAGCCTTTCCATTATCTGTTGTATTTGGGGGCAATGTAGAAAAAGCCTATGTCGGTATAAGCTCGCAATCAAGTCTAGCGACAAGGTTTGGAAAGGTTAACGGTTATGAATATTAAGGGCAGCCTGTTCCTCGGGCTGCCCTTAATTATTGAGGCTTCAAATAACTCAAAAAAATATGCTTCAGGATCTGAAGCTGCTCGGCAGGATCAAGGTCCTGCTCGACGACCAGGATGCTTTTTTGCAAGGAAAGCTTGCGGGCGAGCAGAGCGAAAGTGTTCATGACCGTACTCAAGGTCTCGGGAATCGACAAGTCGCTGCGAATCGATCCATCCTGCTTGCCCTGCTCGACGATGGTGGCGAATACTCCGGAGATCTGCCGGTAGACGGCGTTGAACACGCTGATATCGTCCAGCGGCTCGGTGAACTGGGCCGCGTAGCTCTCGAAGTTCTCCAGCAGCTTGACGCTGGAGCTGTCCTTGCGCTCCAGCAGCTTGATGGAGCTGTCGAAGAGGATTTCGAGCTTGCGCAGGCTCGTCTCCGGCATTGCTGCAACGGCAATGAACTCTTGCAGCACTTCCTCCAGCATTTTGGTGGCGACCGCGACAACGAGCTTCTCTTTCTTCGAGAAAAAACGGAATACGGTGGCAACGCCTATACACGCCTCGGTGGCGACATCCTGCATCGTGGACTTGTCGATTCCTTTTCTCGTAAACACTTGCTCCGCTGCATCGATGATGGCTTTGAGGCGCCGCTGCCTTGTTTCTGGGTTCATGTTTTCGGTCTGCCGCTCCCGTCGTCATTTTATTCTCGTATTATAGCGCTCCGCAATTTTTGCTACAACGTTGTCAAGGGAGACGGGATATGCTACGATGAGTCAAAAAATGATAGTTTAACTATCATTTTAGTCCAAAGTGAGAACGGCAAACGGAAAGCTCTCGCTCTTCCATTCACTATGATCGCGCTTACTTTTGGCGGAGCCTTCAGCCCTTTCAGACCTGTTCGCCCACTATCCAATTGAACGGAGAGAGATGTGCCATGCCAGCGAAGAGACCAGCCCAGTGGGAGGTTGTCCCGTCCGTCATGAAAGCGACAATGGACAGCCCCTATGTTTTCCTAAGAGTGTCATGAACCAACGAGGATAGGCATAAAAAGGGAAATTTGCTATGATGGACCCAAGCGTCTGAATCTTGAGACCGGACAACTCCGCCGGAGGCAGTCGCCCTTCATATTTGAGAGCGCTTACCAATTCAACGAGAAGGAAGAGTGATAGCCTTGCCAGACGCATCGCATTCAGTTGAAATACCGGTATCCGTTCAAGACGCATGGAGCTTTGCAAGCGATATGGACAAGTGGATGCCTCTTATGCCCGGTTATATCGAGCATGAGCTGCTCGGCGGCAGCGAAGCGCTCTGGACCTTCAAGGGCGATCTCGGCTTCACGAAAAAGGTGATCAAGCTGAAAATCGACATCACCGGCCGGACCGAGCCGTCCAGGCTGACCTTTCAAATTGATGGCGTCTCCGACAGCGTCGGCGGCGAAGGATACTTCGAAGCATCGACGCTTGGCGACGGCCTTACCCGATTGACGGGGCACCTGGACATCTCCGGCAAGGGAGCCATGGGGTTCATGATGAACGGAGTCATGAAGACGTTTGTGCCCAAGACCGTCGAGGAGCTGACGCAGGCTGTCGCTGCCAAGCTTGTGGAAGTCCATAACGTTCCTTCTTAGCAAAAATCTCCGCCCCGAACGGTTTCTCTTTCTCCGGCGCCCTTTCAGGGCGCTTTTTTGGCTTTGCCGCAAACGAGGCTGTAGCGGCGGCCGTAAGCTTTGGCGTAGCGGACGATGCGGCGGATGGCTGTCTGATCGTCCAGCTTCGTGAACGGGCATGGATCCGGCCGGGTGTTGACTTCGAGAATCCACGGCTTCAGCTTGCGGTCGACAGCGATGTCGAGGCCGAGCTCGTTCATGGCCGGGTAGGCGCGGCCGAATTCGGCTGCCGTCAGCAGCGCCAGCCGGTTCATCCGCCGCAGCAGCCGGATCGTGCCGGACTTGCCGGCAGCGGGATGAAGCAACGCCTCCGGCGTGTAGATCGTTCCGCCCTGGCTGCCGTTGGAGACGATTTTGCCCGGACTGGCGACGCGGGCTGCCGTGCCGGTGCATTCCCAGCGGCCGGCAGGATTCCGCTGGATCATGATGCGGAAGTCGAACGGCCGGCCGTCATGCTTGAGCATGCGGATGCCCTTCTGAACGAGATAACGTCTGGTTCCGGCTTGCCGGCGCAGCGACGGGAACAAGGCGGATACGGACTTGAAGGCGAAGATGCTCTCGCCGCTTTGATAACGACAGCCTTTGCCGCTTTTCTCTACGCGCATGACCCCGATTCCCATCGAGCCGGTATCGGGTTTCACATAGACCATCCCGTAGCGGCCCAGCATCGAGGCGAGCGTGCCGCTGTTCAGCCGGCGGGTAGATGGAATATGCTTCCTCAGCTCGGCGCATCGCAGCAGAAGGGCTGTTTTGGCTATTTTGCTGGAGACAGTTTGAACGCCGCTGCCTTTCAGCTTCCTCCCCGGAGCGGATGGCCTGTTCTTCTGTTTGGCTTTGCTGCCGTTCCGGACTGTTGCGTTTCTGTTCCTGGCTGTATTCATGCCGTCTTTCCCCCTAAGGCAGAGGCTATATTCTTCTATTCTATGTAGGCGCTGACGGTCGGGTATGGGCATCTTGCCTCTTTGCGGCCAGCGAGCAGCGGGAGGATCCGGTCAACCCGTGCGGAAGCTGCCGCTTCGCCGAAATGACGCCGAGGCAGCCGGCAGCGGCCCTGTCTCTCGGCGGCCATGCTCCCGATCCTCGGCATGCCCCGGACACTCGGCCATGTTCTCGATATTCTCGGCATGCCCCGGACACTCGTTCGTGCCCCTAACTTTCAACCATGCCCCGGCACTTGACGGCCGCCGGCAAGCCGATTCACCCCAGCAGGGGAATGGGCATACGATATAGCGGCAATGTGGGCACATAGAAGAAGCGGGAGGATATGCATATGGACACTCCGGTCAGCATGCGGGAAATCGCCGACAGGATGAGGCAGCGCTTTCCCTGGCTAGACGGGCTTATCATCTCCGGCTCAGGGAGGCAGGCAGGAATATCGGATGGGATGGGGCTTCCGCTGCTGACGTCGACCCTTCTCGAACGGTTTTATTACTCAGACGACAATCCTCTCGCCCGGCAGCCGGAGCTCCGCAGCTACCGGACGTCGGGAACGAGCTCGGGCCGCCGCAAGACGATCTATTACTCGGAGCAGGACGAAGCCGACTATCTGCGGGTGAAGCTGGACGTGTTCCGGGACATTCTGGAGCCGTACGGGTACAAGACGGCCGTATCGGACATGGGGACCGGCCATGCGGAAGCGACGGCTGTCGAGGTATTCCGGCAGCTCGGGATGACGGTGGAGTCCTTGTCCTTCCGGCTGCCGATCCGGCAGCATATCGAGTCGCTGGAGCGGCTGCGGCCGGAGGTGCTGTATACGATGCCCTCCATCCTGGACCGGCTGCTGGCTGCGGCCGGCGAGCCGGCGGCGCTCGGCATCCGCCATGTCGTCCTTGTCGGCGAGACGGCGTCGCCGGGATGGCGGAGCCAGGCCGCGCAGCGGCTTGGAATCGGCGAAGACAGAATCACGGATACGTACGGATCGATCGAGATCGGCACGATCGCATCGTATTCGCATCGTTGCGGCCGTTATCTCCTGGCAATGGAATCGTCGCCGAAGGGGTGAGAGCCGAAGAGCTTGGCGAGGGACTCCGGCCGCTATCCGAAGGGGAGCAGGTGCTTGTGCTGACCTCGTCCATCCGCGAAGCCTTTCCCGCGCTTCGCTACGCGACGTACGACGTCGTGCGCGATCTGAGGACGATCGACGTGGAGGGCGTGCCCCGGCAGAGCTTCCACAGCCTCGTGAAGCGGATCGGACCGGATCTCAAGCATGGCGAGAAGATCAGCATCTACGACATCGAGGATACGGTCTGCCGGCATCTCGGCGGCGCGAGCGTCCGCGTCCGGGTCGAAGGGAACGCGCTGCGGATCGCGGTCGACAGCGAGCAGGGAAGCGATGCAGCGCTTGAGCTCATCCGGCAGGAGCTGGAGGACCGTAATCCCGACATCGGGACGATGATCCGCAGCGGCATCCTGGGCGGGATCCAGGTCGTCCGGGAGTCCTTGGACGACACCGGAGAGCAGGGCTCCGTCAAAAACAAAAAAATCCATTATCGACAAGGAGAATCCGGATGAAGCTGGACGGAGGCATTGCGGACACCATCGGGCGAACGCGTCTCATTCGACTGGACCGGCTGTTCCGGGGCGAGCCGTTCGCTGTATTCGGCAAGCTGGAGGGCATGAATCCGGGCGGCAGCGCCAAGGACCGTCCGGCTCTCCATATGCTCCGGGAAGCCATCCGGCGCGGCGACGTGACCGAGGGGAGCACGGTCATCGAATCGAGCTCAGGCAATCTGGCGATCAGCCTGGCTCAGCTATGCCGTTACTTGGGCATCCGTTTCATCTGCGTCGTCGATCCCCGGACGACCGACGCGCACATGCGGATCATCCGGAGCTTCGGCGGAGAGATCGAGCTGGTCGAGCGTCCCGATGCCGCGACGGGAGAATTTCTGCCGGCGCGGATCGCCAGGGTGAAGGAGCTGCTCGCGCAGCTTCCCGAAGCCTACTGGACGAACCAATACGGGAATCCCGACAACGCCCGTTCGCATCAGGAGACGATGAAGGAGATCGGGGACGAGCTCGGGACGGTCGACTATCTGTTTTGCGGGGTGAGCTCCTGCGGAACGATCCGCGGCTGCGCCGATCATATCCGCAGCAGAGGCTGGACGACGAAGGTCGTCGCGGTCGATGCGGAGGGCAGTATCCTGTTCGGGGGCACAGGAGGGCCGCGCAAGTTTCCCGGTCTCGGAGCGGCTGTCGTGCCGGAGCTGCACGGCGGCGAGCTGGCGGATATCGTCGTCAAGGTAACGGATGCCGAATGCGTCCGGGGCTGCCGGGAGCTGGCCCGGGAGGAGGCGATCCTGGCGGGAGCGTCCTCCGGGGGCGTCGTGGCGGCGGTCCGGCGCCTCGCCGGCAGCATTCCGGCCGGATCCATATGCGCGGCCATCCTGCCGGACAGAGGCGAACGGTATATGAGCTCGGTATATGACGACGATTGGGTGAAGCGGGAGCTCGGCGTCGATCCGGATGCCTGGAACAGGGGGATTAGGCATGCTCTATCTCAATGACAGCCATATCCGCGAAGCCGGTGTGGATTGGGAGAAGCTGACCGGCATCGCGGAGGATGCCGTGCGGGCGATGGATCGCGGAGGCTATGCAGCTCCTCTCAAAACCTATCTCCGGTTTCCCGAACCGGGGAACCGAATCATCGCGACGCCGGCTTATCTGGGCGGCCCGCAGCCGCTGGCAGGCATCAAATGGATCGCCGGATTTCCCGGCAACATCAAGAACGGCCAGCCGCGGGCGCATAATGCGATCGTTCTGAACGATCCGGAGAACGGCCTGCCGCTCGCCTTCCTCCGGTGCAATCTGCTCAACGGCCTGCGCGCGGCCGCGGTGAGCGGCGTCATGCTCCGGGCTTATGCCGACTCGAGGCCGGATCAGGACATCCGGCTCGGCATCATCGGCTGGGGCCCGATCGGCCGCCTGCATCTCGACATGTGCGCCGCCTTGCTCGGGAGCCGTCTGAAGGAAGTCATGCTGTACGATCTGCGGGACATCGATCCCCAGACCGTGCCGGAGGATGCGCGCGGAATGACGGCGATCGCTTCGAATTGGCAGGAGCTCTACCGCCGGTCCAACGTGATCGCCACATGCACGGTATCGGCGGAGCGGTACATCGACGAGCCGCCTGCTCCCGGCTCGCTGCTGCTGAACGTATCGCTGCGGGATTTCAGGCCGGAGGGCGTCGCCGGCGTCCGCGCCGTCTTCGTTGACGACTGGCGGGAGGTATGCCGCGAGAACACGGACATCGAGCTGCTTCATCTCCGGCACGGACTCAAGGAAGAGGATGTCCGAACGCTTGCCGATCTCGTCTGCCGGGACGCCTTGGCCGAATTTCCGGGAGAGACCGTATTCTTCAACCCGATGGGTCTGGGAATATTCGATATCGCGATCGCCGGTCATTATTGCCGTGAAGCCGTGAAGCGGGGGCTGGGCATCGAATTGCCCTGAAGGCTGGGGAGCGGTTCACGAATCCATTTCAAAATCGGGGTGTTGGTATAGGTGGGGGGGCTATGGTAAACTGGAAATCAAAAAGGGCGTGATGTCATGGATGAGCTCCAGCAGGATACGAACAAGCATGAATCATGCGAGGCGGACGGACGCAAAAGCCATCACTCCGAGAAGACCAAAAGCAATCTCATCAGCCGCCTCAACCGGATCGAGGGCCAGGTCCGCGGTCTCAAGGGCTTGATCGAGAAGGATGTCTATTGCGACGACGTCCTCAATCAGATCTCTTCGGTCCAATCCGCCCTGAACGGCGTGGGCAGGCTGCTTCTGGAGCATCATATGAAGAGCTGCGTCATCGAGCGCATCCAGGACGGCGAGAGCGAGGTCATCGACGAGCTTTTGGTCACCATCAACAAATTGATGAAATAACCGGGATTCGAGAGAATCCTTTTTCTATGCCTTCCATATAGGGGTGGGGGGTATAAGTTTTGATTGACTGAATATAGGGTAGAGGGGTATAGTAAGCGTAAGAATAAGGCCGCGGAATGATGGCAATAAAGGAACTAAGCGAGGTGTCCGCAAGTGGAAGCATCCAAACAGGCTAAGGAGCAAACGTCGCTGCAGCTGACCGGCATGACCTGCGCGGCTTGCGCGAACCGGATCGAGAAAGGGCTGAACAGGCTGGAGGGCGTCGCGGAAGCGAACGTGAACTTCGCTCTGGAAAGAGCGACGGTGACCTACGATCCCGATCAGGTGACCGTGCCGCAGCTGCAGCAGACGATCCGCAAGCTCGGATACGATGCCCCCATGCAGACAGCGGATCTCCAGCTCGTCGGCATGTACTGCGCGGCCTGCGCCGTGCGCATCGAGAAGACGCTCAACAGAACGCCGGGCGTGACCGGGGCGGCCGTGAACTTCGCTCTCGAGAGCGCAAGGGTGGAATACAATCCGGCGGCCGTATCGGTCGCGGACCTGCAAGCAAGAGTAGCCAAGCTGGGTTATGAGGCCATCCCCAGGCAGGAGGTCGCCGATCCATCCGAGCTCCGGCAGCAAGCCGTCGCTCGCCAGAAGCGCAAGCTGCTCCTGTCGGGTATTCTCTCGCTCCCGCTGCTGTGGTCGATGGCGGCCCACTTCTCCTTCCTGTCCTGGATCCCGATGCCGGAGCTGTTCATGAACCCGTGGTTCCAGCTTGCGCTGGCGACGCCGGTCCAGTTCTACATCGGCATGCCGTTTTACGTCGGGGCTTTCAAAGCCCTTCGCAACCGGAGCGCCAATATGGACGTCCTGGTGTCCCTCGGAACTTCGGCAGCTTACTTCTACAGCGTTTATTTGACCGTCGAATGGGCGCGGATGGGCGGCATGGCCCATCATGGTCCGCAGATGTATTACGAGACGAGCGCCGTGCTCATCACGCTTGTCATTCTCGGCAAGCTATTCGAGTCGCTGGCGAAGGGCCGCACGTCCGAAGCGATCAAGACGCTGATGGGGCTGCAAGCCAAGACGGCGCTGGTCATCCGGGACGGAGCCGAGACGACGGTCGCGATCGAGGAAGTGCTCGGAGGTGACATCGTCGTCGTGAAGCCGGGCGAGAAAGTTCCGGTCGACGGCGAAGTGCTGGAAGGCAGCTCCTCCATCGATGAATCGATGCTGACGGGAGAGAGCATTCCGGTGGAGAAGAGAGCCGGTGACCTCGTCATCGGCGCGACGATCAACAAGAACGGACGGCTGAAGATCAGAGCGACCAAGGTCGGCAAAGAAACGGCGCTGGCCCGGATCATCAAGGTCGTCGAGGAAGCGCAAGGCTCCAAAGCCCCGATCCAGCGGGTTGCGGACGTCATTTCCGGCATTTTCGTGCCGATTGTCGTCGGCATCGCCTTCATGGCCTTCCTGGTATGGTATTTCTGGGTAACACCTGGTAATTTCGCCGAAGCGCTGGAGAAGGCTATCGCGATCCTCGTCATTGCCTGCCCATGCGCCCTCGGCCTGGCGACGCCTACGTCCATCATGGCGGGCTCCGGCCGCGCCGCAGAGCTGGGCGTCCTGTTCAAGGGCGGCGAGCATTTGGAGACGACCCATAAGATCGACGCCGTCATCCTCGACAAGACGGGCACCGTGACGAAGGGCATGCCGGAGCTGACGGATATCGATGTCGCCAGCCATATGGAGGAGAGGGAGTTCCTCCGTCTCGTCGGAGCCGCGGAGAAGAGCTCGGAGCATCCGCTTGCGGAAGCGATCGTCGCGGGAATCGAGGCGCGCGGAATCTCCATCCCGGCAGCCGGCGAGTTCGAGGCGATACCGGGCTACGGCATCCGGTCGGTCGTGGAAGGGCAAGAGATTCTGGCCGGAACGCGCAGGCTTATGGTGAGGTACGGCATCTCCGCCGATCAGGCCATGGCCTCGATGGAGAGGCTGGAGGAAGAGGGCAAAACGGCGATGCTGATCGCAGTTGACGGGCGGTATGCGGGATTGGTCGCGGCGGCGGATACGATCAAGGAGACGTCGGCTGCGGCGGTGGCACGCCTGAAGGCGATGGGCATCGAGGTCATCATGATTACCGGCGACAACGAGCGCACGGCCCGGGCCGTCGCCAGGCAGGCGGGAATCGATCAAGTCCGGGCCGAGGTGCTGCCGGAAGGCAAGGCCGAGGAAGTGAAGAGGCTGCAGGCAGAGGGCAAAAAGGTCGCGATGGTCGGGGACGGCATCAACGACGCCCCCGCGCTTGCCGCGGCAGATATCGGAATGGCCATCGGCACCGGAACGGATGTGGCGATGGAAGCCGCCGACGTCACGCTCATGCGCGGCGATCTGAACAGCATCGCCGACGCGATCGCCATGAGCCGCCGGACGATGGGCAACATCCGGCAGAATCTGTTCTGGGCGCTCGGCTACAATACGCTAGGCATTCCGGTGGCCGCTCTCGGCCTGTTGGCTCCCTGGATCGCCGGAGCGGCGATGGCGCTCAGCTCCGTCTCGGTCGTGCTGAACGCACTTCGTCTGCAGCGGATGAAGGTGTAGGGGCCGGCAGCGGGACGGGATGAGAGGACGCAGCTTGTTTGGATGAATGAAAATGTATGCAGGAAGGATTGAATCCATGATGAAACGGTTGAAGCTGGCAGCCACGCTCGTCGTCGCCGCCGCCGTTCTGTCCGCTTGCGGCTCCAAGACGGTCCACCAAGAGGGAGGCCATGGCTCGATGGACATGAACATGGGGCAGGAGCAGAATGCCCATGGCTCGATGGACATGAATATGGAGCAGGAGCAGAATGCCCATGGCTCGTCCGACGCTTCCGCCGGACATGCCCATGAAGGCGGCGCAGGGAAAGGGACGGCCGCCGAGGACTCCGATGTGAAGGCCGAGTGGACGCTGGCAGGCGGCGGCCAGCCGGAGGCGAGGCAGGAGACGCTTATCCGGGTCGCCATTACAAGCGGCGGCAAGCCGGTCGAGCAGTTCGATACCGCCCATGAGCAGAAGCAGCATATGATCATCGTGAGCAAGGACCTGTCTTATTTCAGCCACATCCATCCGGAGTACAAGGGCGGGGGCGTCTTTGAGATCGCAACGGAATTTCCGGCCGGCGGAGAATACAAGTTGATCGCGGACTTCGTGCCGGCGGGCGGCAGCGCGATGAGCAGGATGCAGTGGGTGTCCATAGGCGGAGCGGCGGATAAAGCCAAGCCGATCGAGCCGGACGGCGATTTGACCAAGGTCGTGGACGGCAACGAGATCGCCCTCTCCATCGAAGGGCTGGCCGCCGGGAAGGAAGCCGTGCTGACGTACACGATTGCGGACGCCCGGACCGAAAAGCCGGTTACGGACCTGCAGCCCTATCTTGGCGCGGTCGGCCATGTCGTCATCCTGACCGCGGACGCGGACAGTTATCTGCATGTGCATCCGATGGACGAGAAGGCATCCGGGCCGGAAGCCCGGTTCATGACGACGTTCCCGAAAAGCGGGATCTACAAAATATGGGGCCAGTTCAAGCGCGGCGGCGAAGTGTTCACCGTGCCGTTCGTCATCAAGGTTCCTTGACGCCGGAGATTTTGACTCCGAGCCCGGATTCCGCATGAGGAATTCCGGGCTTTTTGCATGCAAGAGGAGCTCCTTCGGCCATCCGGACTCTATTATCATGTATAATAGGCGGATACATACTGCCTGACAGGGGGACCTTGCTTCCTATGCCATCTTCCACCCGAGCCCCGATCCGCAACGTCGGCATCTTCGCCCACGTCGATGCGGGCAAAACGACGACAACGGAACACATCTTATATGAAAGCGGACGGATCCGCGCTCTCGGAAGCGTGGATGCGGGCACCGCTCAGACCGATTCGCTCGACGTGGAGCGGGAGCGGGGAATCTCGGTGCGCGCGGCGTCGACGCGGTTCGTCCACCGGGGCGTGCAGGTCAACCTCGTCGACACTCCGGGCCATGTCGATTTCCTCTCGGAGGTGGAGCGCTCGCTGCGCGTCATGGACGGCGCCGTGCTGGTCGTGTCCGCGGTGGAAGGCGTGCAGTCGCAGACCGAAGTCATCTGGCAGGCTTTGAGAAGCTTGAAGATTCCGACCGTATTCTTCGTCAATAAGCTGGACCGCATTGGAGCGAATCCGCTGGAGGCTCTTGCGGGCATCCGCAGGCTGCTGACCGCCGGAGCGGTGCCTGTCCAGGCGCCGCATGGTCTGGAGGAGCATTTTACGGGCAGCGCCTGGCTGCTGCCGGAGCCGGGCGGCCATGCAGGCAGCGGAGCGGGCGACTTGTCCGCCGATCAGCTGCCGTATTTGGAACTGCTGACGGAAACGGTCGCCGAGAGCCGTGAGGACCTGCTCGAACGCTATCTGGAGCAGGGTGGACTGCAAGGCGAGGATCTGGCCGACCGGCTTGCAGCCGGCGCCGCCGGGGCGGAGCTGTTCCCCGTGCTGTTCGGCGCGGCGAGCCGCGGCATCGGCATCGCTGCCCTTATGGACGCCATAGTCCGATGGCTCCCCGAGGCCGGCGGAGACAGCGGCGGACCGGTATCCGGCCTTGTGTTCAAGCTGGAGAGGGATGCCGCGATGGGCCGCATCGCTTACGTGCGTCTCTACGGCGGCACGCTGCGCAACCGGGATTCTGTCTACAACAAGACCCAGGACATCCAGGAGAAGATCACCCAGATTCGGATCGTCGACATGCGGAAGTCCGAGGACGCCGGCATTCTCGAGGCGGGCGACGTAGCGGCGGTATACGGCCTCAGCCGGGCGCGCATCGGGGATATTCTGGGCACGGACGCGGAAGTTCCGGGGAGCCTGCGGATGGCCGTGCCGCTGCTGACGGTGCAGGCGCGCTGGAAGAGCGAGGCCGAGTATCCGAAGGTCGTGGCCGCTTTCCAGGAGCTGGCCGACGAGGACCCGCTGCTCGATCTCCAGTGGATTCCGGAGGATCGGGAGCTGCATCTGAAGGTCATGGGTCCGATCCAGATCGAAGTGCTGGCTTCCGTCGCCAAAAGCCGATTCGGCCTCGATGTCTCCTTCGACCCGCCATCCGTCATCTACAAGGAGACTCCGGCGTCGGCCGGAGAAGGCTTCGTCGCTTATACGATGCCTAAGCCCTGCTGGGCGATACTCCGGTTCCGCATCGAGCCGGCCCCGCGCGGCAGCGGCTTGCAGTATCGTTCCCTGGCCAAGCCGGAGCGGCTGCTCGGCAGCTATCAGAACGAGGTCGAGCGGCGCGTTCCCGAGGCGCTCCAGCAAGGGCTGCGCGGCTGGGAGGTCACCGACCTCAACGTTACGCTGCTCGAAGGGGAGCATCATGTGTGGCATACGCATCCGCTGGACTTCGTGGTCGCCACCCCCATGGGAATCATGGACGGCCTTGCGAATGTCGGGACCAAGCTGCTGGAGCCGCTGCTGAGCTTCCGCTTGTCCGTACCGGAGGAGTTCGGCGGCAAGCTGATGAACGAGCTCATCGCGATGCGCGGGGAGTTCGAGCCGCCTGTGCTGAGCGGCGGGCGCATGGAGCTGGAAGGCTTGCTGCCGGTCGCCACCTCCCTGGACTTCCCGGCCCGGCTCGGGTCGCTGACCAAAGGCCGCGGCACGCTGTCCGCCTCCTTCTCGGGATACCGGGAGGCGCCGGCCGACGTTCAGGCGGAGCGCAAGCGCCGCGGCGTGAATCCGCTGGATCAGTCCCGGTACATCCTCGCCGTTCGCAATGCGCTGTCTCAGCAGGGCTGACAGCAGCAGCCCGCGGTTACGGACCGGAGAAGGAGGTTTCGGAGGCGGCAAGGCCTGGACGCCCGGCTTTGCCGACGGCCCATGCGCGCGACACCCGGGGAAGAAGCGCGCAGGAAAGCCTGCCCAAGCCGATTTTTTCATTTTCCGCAAATTTACAAATCAAAGCTTTGCTATCTGCGATGAGGTGTGTTATACTTAACCAATCGTATATGAGACGTTAAGGGTCACGTATTTGAAGGGGCCGCTTTCGCTGCCTTTTCCGATGAGTGATCTTTTTAAGATCATACATGCAAATAAACATTTTGGAGGTAACACAAATGCAAACAGGTACAGTTAAATGGTTCAACGCAGAAAAAGGTTTCGGTTTCATCGAAGTTGAGGGCGGCGAAGACGTATTCGTACACTTCAGCGCTATCACGGGCGAAGGCTTCAAAACTCTTGACGAAGGCCAACGCGTTGAATTCAACGTTGTTCAAGGCCAACGCGGTCTGCAAGCTGCAGACGTAGTAAAAGTATACTAATCATCGCCAGCGCCCTGCTAGATGCAGGGCCTTTTTGTTAGATTCATAGAGGAGGAGGTAGTGTTTCCATGTACTATTCCCGAAAGAAGACGCAAGAAGAACTGCCCACCGAGATGACCCCCGTCTGGACTTGTTCCAAAGACGGCTGCAATGGATGGATGCGGAAGGATTACGCTTTCGAGCAAGAGCCGGTCTGCTCCATCTGTTCTTCTCCGATGACCTCGGGCATGCGAGACCTACCCGTCCTTATGGAATCGACCAGCGCCCTGCAGGCGGCCAAGAAAAAAGCGGCTGCCAGCCAGCAGGAAACGTAGGGATTCGGCAGCGATGCCGCAATGAGGAGACCCGATACCCGTCGGGTCTTTTTTTGCATGGCGCGGACTACGAGCTTTGAGGGACGGTCATGGACCTTCGATTGGCGGAAGAGAAGGATTATGCGGCGGTGGCCGCATTGAACAAGCAGGTATTCGACTTTCATGCGGATGCCAGACGGGACCTGCATCGCAAGGTGGAAGGCCAGTTCACCCGGGCCGTCTACGAAGGATGGCTGAATGACGGGGAGATGGACGTGATGGTCCTGGCAGGCGACGGCGGGAGCCTGCTCGGGTATGCCGCCCTCGAGTGGCAGGAGGCGCCGGACAGACCGGTGTTCCAGCCGAGAAAGACCGTGTTCATCCGGGATCTGGTCGTGAACGAGGAGCATCGCGGACTCGGACTCGGACTCGGGTCCAGGCTGATGGAGCAGGTTATCCTCTACGCGCGGCAAGGGCGCCCATGCGGTCGATCTCAACGTCTTCGAGTGCAACACTTCGGCTATCCGCTTCTATGAACGGCTGGGGTTCGAGATGCGGGATCGGATGGTATAGATGGTATACTGGAACGGATTGTTCATTCGGCCCGCGTCCACTTGGGCCATTCGGGGAAGGTGTTCGGCATGAAGGGGTATTTGTTTCTGGCTGCGGCCATCGTCAGCGAAATCTTCGGGACGTCCATGCTCAAGGCATCCGGCGGCTTCAGCAGGCTGTGGCCGAGCCTGGGCACGGTGGCCGGATTCGGCATCGCGTTCTATTGCTTGTCGCTAGCTCTTCAGCATATTCCGCTCGGAATCGCGTACGCCATCTGGTCCGGTGTCGGGACTGTCATCACGGCCGCCATCGGCATCATCGTGTTCAAGGAAACGGCGAGCATGACGACCGCGATTGGCATCGCGCTCA
This sequence comes from Paenibacillus sp. SJS-P3, assembly GCF_056711585.1. Classification (NCBI taxonomy): domain Bacteria; kingdom Bacillati; phylum Bacillota; class Bacilli; order Caryophanales; family Paenibacillaceae; genus Paenibacillus; species Paenibacillus sp. SJS-P3. The sequence goes on from NZ_CM160043.1 coordinate 353,306, forward strand.
TCGTCGCCGGCGTTGTCGTGCTGAATTTGAAGGGCGCTGCGCACTGAGGTTATTCGCGAAGCCGAGGTTATCGGACATGGAATCTGATTCATAGGTTTCGCATACATAGGCTTTGCATCTAACACAGGCTTTCCATCGGATGCATAGGATTTGAAAAGAACGGGCTCCGCAATCGGACGGGGGCTTTGTGTCGGACATAAGATCGAATCGGACTTAGGATGATTGTATCGGACATAAGATAAAATCGGACTTAGGATGATCGTATCGGACATAAGATCGAATTAGACATGAAGTGGTATCGGACATAAGATCGAATCGGACATGAATTGTATCGGACATGAATTGTATCGGACATACGATCATCGGACATGAAATCGTATCGGACATACGATCCGTTATTTTTGGCGAAACCGCCAATCCGTACACTTATCGGACATAGGATCCGTTATTTGAGGTAAAAAGCCTGTTTTCAGGGGCTAAACCTCCAAATAAGGGATTCTATGTCCGTTAAATTTTTTTGAATGGGTAAAATCGTTCAAATAGCGGATCGTATGTCCGGTACTGACAGCAAGGCGTTTAGACGGTCTTCTTCATCTGGTGTGTCTTGTCCAATTTACCCAATGCATCCTATTACTGTGACAACACCCACACATCCATAAACACCAAAGCATCCATACATCCATAAACACCAAAGCATCCATAAACACCACAAACACCAAAGCATCCATAAACACCAAAGCATCCATACATCCATAAACACCAAAGCATCCATACATCCATAAACACCAAAGCATCCACACTCACAGTCAAAACATCCACCCATAGAAGTGCGGCATCCATAAACCAACCGAACAACGGCCTAGGCGATGTGCCTCTTCAACAATTTGCAAAGGCGAAGGGCCCAGCGTCGACCTATGTCTTCGTGAATATGCTCCTTCGTTCTTCCAGAGGAGTCATTCTTTTCCCTGAATCTCCCTTTCCCGCAACAATTGCTTGAACGGTGGTTATTATATTTAGTATTCGTTATATCCCGAGCTTGCGCGCTGGGGTATCGTTAAGCATGCCGAAGGGCAGCAAGGGGGAAGCAGCATGAACTACGGGCGAAAAGCTGCCAGAACAGGCCGGCTGGCGGCAATGGCTCTCCTCGCGGCAATGGCGCTGCTCGCCGGCTGCGCCGGACCAGGTTCCGGCGGAGATGGCGGAGCAGAGCCGGACAAGCCGTTTCAAGGCAAAACCCTCGTGTTCGCGGCGGCAAACCATCCTTGGGCCGATGTCATCAAGCCACTCCTGCCTGAATTCGAGGCGGAGACGGGCATGAACGTCATCGTCCAAAGTTATTTCGAAGATCAGCTTACCCAGAAGCTTATATTGCAGCTGACGAGCGGCACGGGCACGCCGGATGTGTTCATGTACCGGCCGCTGCAGGAAGGGCGGATGTTCGACCGCAACGGCTGGCTGGAGCATCTGGACGGCTATGTGAAGCAGGACTCGGCTTACGCCTGGAGCGATTTCTCGCCCCAGGCGGTCCGCTCCGCTACGGTGGACGGACGGCTGGCCGGCATTCCGGTCGTTACGGAGCAGGGCGTGCTTTATTACCGCAAGGATCTGCTGCAGCAGGCCGGAATACCGGTGCCGAAGACGCTTCAAGAGCTGGCCGAGGCGGCGCGGAAGCTCCATGATCCGGCAAGCGGCATCTATGGCTTCGTCTCCCGCGGCCAGCGCTCGCCGCTCGTGACGCAGGTATCGTCGTTTCTTTATTCCGAAGGCGGGGACTTCACCTCAGGCGGCAAGGCCGCCATCAATACGCCGGAGGCGATCCGGGCGTTCAAGCTGTACGGAGGGCTGCTCCGGGATTACGGCCCCCCGGATGTCATCAACATGTCCTGGCCGCAGGCGATCGCGTTTTTCGCGGAAGGCAAAGCGGCCTTTTACACGGATGCGACATCCATCTACCACAGCGTCACGGACCCCGGACGCTCCAAGGTGGCGGACAAGGTCGGTTTCGCGCCGTTCCCCGCGGGCTCGGGAGGCTCCCGGACCTACAGCATCACCTCCTGGGGCATGGCGATGAATCCCCGGACCGCCGACAAGGACGCGGCGTGGGCGTTCATCCGCTGGGCGACCAGCAAGGAGAACGTCCTGGCCGCTCAGGCGCTGGGCAATACCGGCGCCCGCAAGTCCGTATGGAGCCTGCCGGAAGGCACGGCGGCGTTCCCGCCGGAGCTGGCGGCTGTGATCCGCGGTTACGGAGATACCGGCATCGACCACGACCGTCCGGTGGCGGTCCATGTGGCCGAAGCTCGGGAGGCGGTAGGGGAAATCGTGCAGCGGGTGATGACGGGCTACCCGGACATCAAGCAGAAGGCGGATGAGCAGAATGCGGTTCTTCAATCGATCCTGGATCGCGAATAACCGCGGCGCCGGTCGGCGCAGGGTGTCCCTGTTCACCAAGGTAGTCGCCGTCCTGGCGCTGCTGCTGATTCCGGTCCTGCTGCTGTACAGCTATTCCAACCGTCAGGCGGAAAAGGTCGTGGAGGAGCAGCTGCGCTCCTCCAATCTCAGCGAGCTCGGCTTCTTCGCGAACCGGATGGACAACGTCATGGAGAGCCTGTCGCTGTTCCCGGTCATTCTCAGCTATGACCCCCATATTCGCGACTATGTCGCCGGAGAGGGGGAGGCGAAGCTCAACCCGCTGAAGGCGCAATCGCGCATCCGGGAGAAGCTGAGCCTGCAAAGCGCTTCCGGCAGCTGGACGAACGACCTGTCGATCGCTCTGCCGCGGCAGAGCTCGGTGCTGAGCTCGAACATCTACGTCAACGGAGCGGCGGCCTGGGGCTGGGACAAGCCCATCCGCAAGGAATGGACGTACGAGGAGGATCTGTCGCGGGGCAACCCGGCGGGAACGTTCCTCCGCGAGACGGCCGAGCCTGCGGACGCCAGACTTGCAGGCGAGGCGGACGCCGTGTTCCAGGTGCGCTTCCCGGCGGAGGCGCTGCGGGATCTGCTGGATCTGTACCGCAAGGACAAGCGCAGCGATCCCTTCCTGTACCGTTCCGGTCAGGAGCTTATATTGGGCAGCAGCTCGGACCGCGCCATGGCGGAGGCCATCCGGGACGGAGTGCTGAGCCGGACGGAGGCGCCCAGAGGCCAGCAGACGATCGAGGTCGGCGGCCAGTCCTATCTGGTCAGCTATGTGAAGTCCGCTCAGTTGGGCTGGTATTTGGCCGATTCCGTCCCGGTCCAGCGGATCCTAAGTCCCATCACATCCGTCCGCAACTGGTTCTACGGCTCGATCGCAGCGCTCGTGCTGATCGGATTCGTCTCGGCGCTGCTGCTTTACCGCAACGTGCAGATTCCGCTGCAGAAGATGATCCGCGGCGTGCGCCGCATGAGCAGCGGGGACTTCTCCTCGAGGATCGATTACAAGGCGGGGAGCGAGTTCGACGATCTGATCGGGCATTACAACGAGATGGCGGGCAAAATCCAGGTGCTGGTCGAGGATGTGTACACGGAGCGGCTGCGCTCCCGCGAGGCGACGCTCAAGCAGCTGCAGTCGCAGATCAATCCGCATTTCCTCTACAACTCGCTGTTCTTCATCGCCAACTCGGCGATGATGGAGGACCGGGATGCGGTCATCGCGATGGCGGAAAACCTCGCCGACTACTACCGCTACTCGACCCGTCTGGAAAACCAGCTCGTTCCCGTGCGGGAGGAGCTGGAGCTGGTCCGCAGCTACCTGACGATCCACAACCTGAGAATGGACCGGCTTCAATATGAGATCGACGTGCCGGAAGAGCTGCAGGAAGTCCTCATCCCGAGGCTGCTGCTGCAGCCGCTCGTGGAGAACTCCATCGTGCACGGCATCGAGCCGCGCCTCGAAGGCGGCTGCATCGTCATCGAAGGCCGGCAGGAAGGCGGCTGGTGCAGCCTCATCGTGAAAGACAACGGCGCCGGCTTGGACGCAGCAGGGCTGGACCGGCTGCGCAGACAGCTCAGCGAGCCGATGTCGGATGAGATCGGCTGCGGCACCTGGAACGTGCATCAGCGGCTGCAGTATCAATTCGGAGATGAATCCGGGCTGCTGCTGCAGGCCGTAGACGACGGAGGCTTCCGTGCGGAGCTGAGATGGCGCTGCGGGAGCGGCAGCCGAATCGAGGAAGGAGGAGGAGAAGATGGCGCAGCTGCTCATCGTTGACGACGAGGCCCATGTGGTCGACCGGCTGGCAGCGACCGTCGACTGGCAGACCATCGGAGTCGAGCTGGTATTCAAGGCTTACTCCGGCGTGGAGGCTCTGGAGCTGCTGCGGCAGTTCTCGATCGACATCGTCGTATCCGATATCCGGATGCCTGGCATGTCGGGGCTGGAGCTGATCGCGGAGATCCGCGGCAGCTGGCCGAAGACGAAGTGCATCCTGCTGTCGGGCTACTCCGACTTCAATTATGCCAAGGAAGCGATCCGCCATCAGGCGGAAGCGTATCTGCTCAAGCCGGTGAAGGAGGACGAGCTGACCGCCGCCGTCCGCTCGGCCATCGGCAAGCTCGAGGAGGAATGGGAGGAGGTCATCTCCCAGCAGCGGCTGAGCTACGTGCTGAAGGAAAATCTGCCGCTCATGCGAGCTTCCCTGCTGCTCGATCTGCTGCAGGGGCGGATTCCCGAAGAGGCGGCTCTGCGGGAGAAGATGGGGCTGCTGGAGCTCTCCGGCGGAGAGTGGAGCCGCTGCTCGCTCATGGTCGTGCGGCTCGACGAGCTGTTCCTCCAGTACGGACCGCAAAATCCGGAGTGGAAGGAATACGCGATCGGCAACATGGCCGGAGAGCTGTTCGGTTCGCGCTACGCGATCTGGCCGGCCAAGGATGCCTATGGCTATTATGTGTTCGCCATGGCTCCGCGCCGGGATTCGCCGCATGGCCATGATGCCGCCTGGTTCGAGCGTACGGCTGCGGATCTGCAGACGGCGGTCTCCTCGTACCTGAAGGCGAAGATTTCCGTCATGGTCTGCCAGGAAGGACGGTTCCCGGAGGAGATTTCCGGTCTGTACGGCCGGCTCGTGGATTCCTTCCGCGGACGCATCGGTGATGAGCGGGAGCTGTTCATGAGGCTCGAGGATACGGGTCTCGATGCCGGCATCAAGCCGCTGGAGAGCCTCTATGAGCCGCCTGCGCTGATCCGCTTGTTCGACGCGGGCAAATGGGGCGAGATGGAGAATAAGCTGCAGCGGGTATTCGCCGAGCTGGAATCCGATGGAGCCGGCTCGCAGGAGCTGCTGCTCGAGGTTTATTTCACGCTGGCAGGAGCCTATGCCTATATCGCCCACAAGAACGGCCGCCAGCTGTCGGATCTGCTCGGCGGCGATTACGCGGCGATGACCGAGGCGCCTCCATTCCGCTCGGTGAACCAGCTGAAGGAATGGACGCTGCGGACGCTGCGGCGCATCCGGGAGGACATGCAGAAGGAAACGAAGGATTCGCGTGCGGATCTGATCCGCGCGATCCAGAGGTACGTCGAGGAGCAGATTACCGGCGACCTGTCGCTGCAGGCAGTGGCGGACCGGGTCCATCTCCACCCGGTCTATCTCTCCAAGCTCTACAAGCTGGAGACGGGGGAGAACCTGAGCGATTACATGCAGGCGGCCCGCATGGGCAAGGCCGAGGAGCTGCTGAAGGGCAGCTCCGCCAAAATCTATGAGATCGCGGCCAGCCTCGGCTACCAGAGGCCGCATTCCTTCAATTTCGCGTTCAAGAAGCAGTTCGGCATGACGCCGCAGGAATACCGGGACCTGTATGCGGACGTTCAACCCGGAACCCCAACCAAATGACAACCAAGAGGTGATTGTATTATGCTGTTAGTAATCGTTCTTCTCGCCATCGTTGTGCTGCTCCTGCTGATCACGGTCGCGAAAATCAATCCATTCGTCGCGCTTATCGTCACGGCGATCGGCGTCGGACTGGCGGCGGGCATGCCGCTGCTCTCCGTCAAGGACGGCCCCGTTGGCATCATCGACTCCATCAAGACGGGCTTGGGCAACACGCTCGGCCTGCTGGCGATCGTCCTGGCGCTCGGCACGATGCTGGGCAAGATGATGGCCGAATCCGGCGGCGCCGAGCGCATCGCCACGACGCTGATCCGGCTGTTCGGCCAGCGCAACGTCCAATGGGCGATGATGGTCGTCGCGTTCATCGTCGGCATTCCGGTCTTCTTCCAGGTCGGCTTCGTCCTGCTCATCCCGCTCGTGTTCACGATCGCCCGCCAGACGGGCGTGTCGCTCGTGAAGATCGGCGTGCCTCTCGTCGCCGGCCTGTCCGTCGTGCACGGCCTTGTGCCGCCGCATCCGGCAGCCATGACGGCCGTAGGCATCTTCAACGCCGACGTCGGCAAGACGATTCTTTTCTCGCTCATTGTCGGCCTGCCTACCGCCATTATCGCAGGCCCGCTGTATGGCAACTGGATCGGCAATCGCATCCATAAGGAAGTGCCGAAGGCGATCGGCGACCAGCTGACGGAGAACGTGGACAACAAGGAGCTTCCCGGCTTCTTCAACACCGTATTCACGATTCTCGTTCCGGTTATCTTGATGCTGGCTGCATCGATCGCAGACGTGGCGCTGAAGGGCAAGGCGGACTATGCCGGCCTGTACGATTTCTTCAAGTTCATCGGCGACCCCGTCGTCGCCCTGCTCATCGCGACCATCTATTCGTTCTTCAGCCTCGGCTTCTTCCGCGGCATGAGCCGCGAGAAGGTGCTGAAGTTCTCCAACGACTGCCTGGCGCCGACGGCGACGATCCTGCTCGTCATCGGAGCGGGCGGCGCATTCAACCGCGTGCTGCTGGATTCCGGCATCGGCGATTACATCGCGGAGCTGGCGACCTCGTCCCATCTGTCCCCGATTCTGCTCGGCTGGGGCATCGCGGCATTGATCCGCGTCGCGACGGGCTCTGCTACCGTATCGATGATGACCGCGGCCGGCATCGTGGCTCCGATCGCCGTCGCCATGCCGGGCGTCAGCCCCGAGCTGCTCGTGCTGGCGACGGGAGCGGGATCGCTGATCCTGTCCCATGTCAACGACTCCGGCTTCTGGCTGATCAAGGAATACTTCGGCATGACCGTGAAGGAGACTCTGCAGACATGGACGGCGCTGGAGACGATCATTTCGGTGGCGGCGCTCGGGTTCATTCTTGTGCTGGATCTGTTTATTTAAATCATAACGGGGAGAGGCGGACGCCAGCGTTCGCTTTTCCCTTTGCAGGTTGACCGGAAAACGCCGAATACGGATGGGCTCCGGAGAAACAGCCGTATGTCTACGAAGGGCTTTTCTCCGAAGTCGTTGAGCGTTCGCTTTTGAAAAGACGGCTCGCCCTCGCCGAGGGTTCAGTCGAGCACTCCGTCTTCAACTGCGATCGTAATGTAGTATCCATTTTTGCATTCATGACGGTCATCCATCGGGAGGAGGTTGAAAAGTGGGCCAAGCCTATATGATCGGCACCGACATCGGGACGACGAGCACCAAGTCCGTCCTGTTCACGACAGACGGCAAGCTTAAGGCCGTGCATCATATCGAGTATCCGCTTTATTCGCCGACGCCGGCGACCGCGGAGCAGGACCCGGAGGAGATTTTCGCCGCCGTCGTCCGCTCGATCAAGCAGGTCATGCTGGAGAGCGGGGTGGACCCGGCACAGGTGAGATGCGTGTCGTTCAGCGCCGCCATGCACAGCCTGATCGCCGTCGACGGGACGGGCAAGCCGCTCACCCGCTGCATCACCTGGGCGGACAGCCGCAGCGCCCGCTGGGCGGACATCATCAAGAGCGAGCATGACGGGCATGAGATCTACCTGCGCACCGGCACGCCGATCCATCCGATGTCCCCGCTGGCGAAGCTGCTCTGGCTGCGGAACGAAGAAAGCGGGCTGTTCGGCAAGGCGGACAAGTTCATCTCCATCAAGGAGTTCGTGTTCCACAAGCTGTTCGGGGAGTACGTCGTGGACCATTCCATCGCTTCGGCGACGGGACTGTTCAACATCCATGAGCTGGACTGGGACGCGGGCGCGCTGGAAGTGGCGGGCGTCGACACGTCCAAGCTGTCCCGTCTGGTCCCGACGCGGCATGTCATGACGGGATTGGACGAGACATGGGCGGAGCATATGGGGCTGCCGGCCGACATCCCGTTCGTCGTCGGAGCCAACGACGGCGTGCTCTCGAATCTGGGCGTCAATGCGATCGATCCCGGCGTCGTCGCCGTGACGATCGGCACGAGCGGGGCTATCCGCACCGTGACCGACAAGCCGCGCGTCGATCCCAAGGGACGGATCTTCTGCTACGTCCTTACGGAGGATATGTATGTCATCGGCGGGCCGGTCAACAACGGCGGCATGATCTTCCGCTGGATCCGCGACCAGCTCGGGGCATCCGAGAAGGAGACGGCGCTGCGGATCGGCCGCGATCCGTACGACCTGCTCTCGGATATCGCCGCTCGCGTCAAGCCAGGCTCGGACGGCCTGATCTTCCATCCGTTCCTGTCCGGAGAGCGGGCTCCGCTCTGGGATTCCAATGCCCGCGGCTCCTACTTCGGACTGGGGCTTCACCACAAGAAGGAGCATCTGATCCGCGCCGCGATGGAGGGCGTCATCCTCAATCTGTACACCGTCTTCCTGGCTCTGCAGGAGCTGATCGGAGAGCCGGGCAAGATCCAGGCCACCGGCGGCTTCGCCCGCTCGGAGCTGTGGCGGCAGATGATGGCCGACATCTTCAACCAGGAGGTGCATGTGCCGGAGAGCGTCGAGAGCTCCTGCCTCGGAGCGGCGATTCTCGGCCTGTACGCGATCGGAGAGGTCGATTCTCTCGGCGTCGTGTCGGAGATGGTCGGCGGCACTTATCGGCATGAGCCGATTCCCAAGCATACGGAGATCTACCAAGAGCTTACCCGGATCTATATCCGCGTGTCGCGGCTGCTGCAGGACGAGTACAAGAGCATCGCGGATTTTCAGAGCAAATGGGTGTGAGCATAAAGAAAGGCCGTCAGCCGGTAACCCGGCTGGCGGCTTTTTGGTTTGTCCGGAGTCAAAATTGAAGATGCGGTCTTAGAGCTATCCGGCGATCAGCCCGGGGTCTAGGGCGTCTCCGGAGAGTCGGGAGCAGGCGATGAAGCATCCTTCCAAGCGGCCAGCGCCGCCCGGACCGCCGCCGTCTCCGGCCATCCGCTCAAGCCCTCCACGGCTTGGAGCAGCGCGAGCATGCCGTCGAGCACGATCGGCCTGGGGACGGGCGCCGCCGCCTCCTCCACGAGCATGGCGGCCGCATGCCGGGCATCGCTGCCGGCCTGGCCGGCAAGCTCGTGCTCCAGCCTCCTCGCCAAAGCGCCAGCCGCCTCGACGAGCCTGCCGCGTTCCGTCCCATTCCTGAAGTCGCCCTCGGGATAGAACGAACGGAACGCCTCCGAAGTCAGCACAGGCTCTTCCTTGGAACTCTCCAGCCCGCGGACGGCATCCTCCAACCGGCCGATGATCATCCTGGCGAGCTTCTCCGAGCTCAGCGGGACGTCATTAAGCAGGATGAAGCCGATATACTCGCAGACCAGCCCTGTCGCGAGCGCGGTCAGGTCGAAGGCGTGAGGCTCGATCCTCGCGCCGTAGACGCCGACCAGCTGGTTGCGGAACCAGACGAACGAACGGAGGCGCGCATTCATGGAGAGCTCCCTCATCTGCTCGCTCAGGCTGATTTGGCCGCTGGAGAACAGGAGCAGCATCTTGCTGTGGGAGGTCAGCTCGTCCAGTTGGGTTTTGATCTGCTGGAAGAGGCTCTCCCTGGAGCCCGGCTCATAGCGGACTGCCGTAGCCGTCAGCATGGCGGACATGCGCTCGAGATAGGATTCGAATACGGATTGAATCAATTCCTCCTTCGATTTGAAGTAGAAGTAGATTCCGCCCTTGGCGATGCCGGCCGCGTCCGCGATATCCTGCATGGTCGTCTGGTGATAGCCTTTCTGCATGAATTGCTCCATGGCGTGATGTATGAGCCGTTCTCTTTTATCCATGAATAACTCGCCCCCAAAGCAGTTGACCGAGTGGTCAAACAGAACTATAATAAGTGCTATGTTTTGAATGGATAGGATTGGGAAAGTAATTAAAAGTATAGCTTTTTAAGCTTTTCTATTCAATTCCGGCTTCATTATAACATATGACCGAACGGTCAAAAAGCGAGGGATCAACATGCAATCAACCGGCATCAACCGGAAATGGGTGCTTACCGGCCTTATCATGGGAATGTTTTTCAGCGCCTTGGAGCAGACGATTGTAGGCACGGCGATGCCGACCATCATCACCGAGCTGCAAGGCTTCGAGATTTTCGCCTGGGTGACGACCGCCTACATGATCGCTTCGACCGTCGTCGTTCCGATCGTCGGCAAGCTGTCGGACATGTACGGCCGCCGGCTGCTCTATCTGATCGGGGCCATCATATTCGCCGCGGGCTCCGCGATGTGCGCCACGGCCACCTCCATGGAGCAGCTGGTATTGTACCGCGGCCTCCAGGGGATAGGCGGCGGCATGCTGATGCCGCTGTCGCAGACGATCATCGGCGATATTTTCACCGCCGAGCAGCGGGCCAAGTGGCAGGGCGTATTCGGGGCGATCTTCGGCCTCAGCTCGGTGATCGGTCCATTCATCGGCGGCGTCATCGTCGACAACGTCAGCTGGCACTGGATCTTCCTGATGAACGTGCCCTTCGGCATCATCTCCGCGCTTCTGATCTACATCGGGCTGAAGCAGGAGACGGTCCGCCTGGAAGGCAAGGCCAACATCGACTACCTGGGCATCGTCACGCTCGTTCCGGCGCTGATCCTGTTCTTGTACGGACTGACCTTCGGCGGCGACAAGTTCGCCTGGGCGTCGGGCACAAGCTACCTGATCTTCGGCGGAGCGCTCCTCTTTACGGCATTGTTTCTTCTGGCCGAGAAGTCCGCGGCCGAGCCCGTGCTCGATCTCTCGCTGTTCCGCAACCGCGTCTTCTCGGTGACGAACGGCCTCGGCTTCCTGCTGGGCCTGGGCATGTTCGGCGCCATCATGTTCGTGCCGCTGTATATGCAGGGCATTCTCGGGGTGTCCCCGACAAAAGCCGGCTCCACGATGACTCCGATGATGATCGCGCTGATCGTTGCGAGCGTAATCGGCGGCCAGCTCCTGCTCCGCATCAAATACCGCACCGTTCTGGCAGCGGGCATGCTCATCACGACGGGCGGCTTCTACCTGGTCAGCACGATGGGGCTGGACACATCGCAGTGGACCGCTTATGTGTACATGGTCATTCTCGGACTCGGCATGGGTCTGGTCATGCCGACGCTGATGATCGCCGTGCAGAACGAATTCCCGAAAAGCCGGCTCGGCACGGTCACGTCCGCATCGACCTTTTTCCGCTCCATCGGCGGCACGATCGGCGTCACGGTGCTCAACGTCGTCATGAACAATACGCTGCGCTCCAATGTCGAGACGATGTCCGCAGAGGCGAAGGCCGGCGGCAGCGGCGACGTCGTCCAGGCGGTCGAGGGCATCGAGAAGAGCGGCGTGGACCTGTTCAGCGTCATCGTGTATCCCGACAAATTCCCGCTTCCGGCGGAGCTCAAGGACAAGGTCGTGCTGTTCATCCAGCAGGCTTGGGTGGATTCCTTCGAGACGGTGGCTCTTACCGGGCTCGTGTTCGTCGCGCTGGGCATCCTGGTCGCGCTGCTGGTCGGAGGCAAGCGGATCCAGCGGGATTCGGAGAACGCCAAGGACGGCCAGTCCGTTCATGCGGCTCATTGAGCAGGAAACAACGTAGCAGAAGCATGCTCAAGATAAGCAACAACGCTCCCCTATTCAGGGGAGCGTTGTTTGGTAGGAGGCATGGGAATCAGCCTGGGACAACTGCAGCTTCTTCCAGGGTGACGGTATAGGTGATCTCGGTCGTTTTGCCATAACTGTTGGTAGCTGCGAGTTTGAAGGTATTGAGGCCTGGCTTCAGATCCAGGTTGACGCTTCCGCCGCCGCTGTAAATCAATTGATCGTTCAGGAAGACTTTGGGCGAGTAATCATTCTCATCCGATACGGTCCATGTCAGCGTCACACGTGCGGAGGATGTTTTCTCCGGGGCGTATCCGAGAGCGAGGACCGGAGCGGACGGATTGAAGGTTATGGTGCGTATCGTCTCTGCCGTTTGCCCCAGTTTGTTTACGGCTTTGACTTTGAACGTGTTGGCTCCGGATTTGAGGGTGAAGGATGCATAGCCGTAAGGGCTCTGTTCATCGTTCACGTATACTTTCGGGCTGCTGTCGTTGGAGTCCGTTACCGTCCAAGTCAGTTTGAAGGTGCTCTTCGTCGTGCTCTCGGGCACGTCGCCGACCTTCAGAACGGGGCCTTCGCTTGCAAAGGAAATGGATTTCGCCACCACAGTTTCCTTCCCGAGGGAGTTCACGGCGCGGACGACAATGGCATTGACGCCTTGCTTGAGAGCGACCTCGGTGCTGCTTCCGTAGGATTGAAGCTTATCGTTGACGTAGACCTTGGGGGAAATATCATTTCCGTCCTTGACGGTCCATGTGACGGTTACGGTTTCCTTGTTCGTGGAGGCAGGCAGATCCCCTACCGTCAAGGCGGGGCCTCCGGCTTGGAACAGGACCTGCTTGACGACCTCAGTGGAACGGCCGTAACGGTTCGTCGCCCTCACCTTGATCGTATTGACGCCTTCCTTGAGCTGGATTTCCAGGGAGCTTCCGTAGCTCCGCCTTTCATCGTTCACGTAGACCTCGGGATCATAATCGTTGTCGTCTTTGACTTTCCAGGACACCGTAACCGACTGCTTGTTCGTCGATTCCGGCACGCCGGTTACTTCCAGTACCGGAGCTCCCTTTTCGAAAACGACTTTCTTGGTTACGGTTTGGGTCTTGCCTCCTGGAATACGGGCCGTCACTGTATACGTATAGGTGCCTTCATCCTGGAGCTGAACGGCTACGCGGAACTGGCCTTGATTGACCTCCGCCTCTTTGTTGTTGATGAAAACGCTGGCTCCCTTCGTCACATCGCCGGTGATGTAGAACGTCGGGGAGGATGTCTTTTCCGGTGCCTCGACATTGAGGGACAGGGATGCCTGGCTGTCTCCCGAGGCGTTTTTGATGACGCGATAGACAAGCGATGCGGCCTCGGCCCTGGTGACGCCGTCGGCAGGCTTGAGAGTCCAGTCGTTGTATCCGGTAAGAAGCTTCTTCTCAACTGCGAGAGCCACGTAATTGCGGAGGTTGGGTGAAATCTTGTCGTCGTCATCGAAGCGGCTCAAGATGTCTTTATCCACCAGGTCATCGGGCTGGTAGCCGAGCGTCTTGACGAGCGCTACCGCTACGTCCTCGCGGGAGGCTTTTCCTGTAGGATCAAAGAAAGCCTTGCCGCTGGGCGGGTAATATCCCGTCAAAAAGTCTTTGGATGCCTCGATGGCGGAGTAGGACCAGCGGGAAGAGGATACATCCTGAAAGGATTGGAGCTTGTCCATCGGAAGATCCAGATAGAAGCTCAAAGTCAGGATCTGGGCGAACTGCTCGCGGGTGACAGGGGCCTGAGGCTTGAAGCTGCGGTCCTCGAAGCCCTTGAGCACCCCTAGCTGCACCAGGCTGTCGATGGCGTCGCGCGCCCAGAAGGTCCCGCTTACATCGGTGAAAGAAGGCTTGTCCTCCGCAGCATGCGCGAAAGTCGGAAGAAAAAGGGTAAAAGAGAGAGCGATCCATACAACCTTCAGTTTCAATTGATTCATAAGTCCTGCTCCTTTGCTGGAAGATCGGATGAGTATGGGAGTATTTTACTATATTATCGGGACGAATGGAGATAATTGGAGAAGGAGTAACTAAAAATAGATAGGATCCGGAAAGGTTCGGATGCGGGATGTTCTCTAAGGAGGCAGGAAGAATGGGAAATGATCTTCATGACATGAAAGCCGTGGACAGCGCCGCCTTCGCCATGGGCTGCTTCTGGAGGCCGGAGGCGATGTTCGGATCGCTGCCCGGAGTGATCCGCACCCGTACCGGTTATGCCGGAGGCACGTCGCTGAACCCGGACTACCGGCATATGGGGGACCATTCGGAGACGGTGCAGCTTCAATACGATCCGTCGGTCATCTCCTACCGCGAGCTGCTCGATTTGTTCTGGAGCAGCCATAATCCGGCCAATATCAACGGGTACAAGGGCAGGCAATACCAGTCCATCGTCTTTTGGAGCAGCCGGGAGCAGCTGGAGGCCATCCGGGAGAAGCTGAGCGGCCTGGCGCTCGAAGGAAAGCCCGTGCCAGATACGGAGATTGCCGAAGCGGCGGAATTCTGGGTGGCAGAGGAGCGGCATCAGAAGTATGACCTCAAAAGGTTTCCCGATGCGGTGAAGAAGCTGGACGCCTTGTTCCCGTCCCGCGGGGAAATGGAAGCCTCGACGCTGGCTGCCCGTCTCAACGGGCTGGCCAAAGGCTGCACGAACCGCCAGCGGATTCTGGAGGAGATGGCCGGCTGGGAGCTTGCGGAAGAACGGAAGCGGCAGTATGCGGCGGCGCTCAAGGAGATCCGCTGGTAGCCGGTCAGATGAAGATCTCGTAGAGTCCGATGGCCGCGAGCAGAAGGCCGCCGATCGCGTTGGAGTAGCGGCCCAGCCATGTTCGGGCCAGGCGGACGCCGATTCCGGCCCCGATTCCGACCGTTGCCAGCGAGAAGATCCCGATCGATAGCGTTACGCCTGCCACGGACAGTCCGGTGGCTCCGGCTCCGATGCCGCTGGCGATGCAGTTGAGCGACAAGGCCAGCCCCAAAGCCCAGCCTTCGCTCCAGGACAGGATCTGATTGCCGTCGCGGTCGGCCTGCAGGGGGTTTTGGAGGAGGGTACCTCCGCTTGGAGAAGCCGCCCGGCCAGCTCTGCTTGCTTCTCTCAAGCCGGATGTGATCGCCAGCAATCCCATGACGGCGATGAGCGCTCCGCCGATGCTGTTGGCGGCATCGGGATCGAGAAAGTCGGCCAGGAAATGGCCGCCAAGCATGGCTACGCAAGTCGCGGCCATGGAGAGGAGCGCGATCAGAAGGTTCGATCGGAATGGAATCAGCGTTCTCTTCGCGCCAAAAGCGATCCCGATGCCGAGATTGTCGAGATTGGCGGCAATCCCGATGCCGATGATGCTGAGCCAGTGCATGGTCATTCCCCCATCCTTGAATATGCTTTTTAGCCTATGCGCCCATGGGCGCGGGAGTGCCGGGGCATCGCCTCATCGACAAGGAAGGGTGGCGGAATCGGGCATTGCGGCCCCGTTCCGGCAACAAGAGAGTCCGGATCCGGGCTCTTTTTTGTTGGTCAGATGCCTTGACGCGGCAACAGGGTTCAAACTAACGGGCGCTAACAAAGAAAGACAACAGAGAGCTATTAATCATAACCGGGAGCATGTTTTTCGCCTGCTGGGGACTTATATAATGGAAAAATAAACCGCTTACATTTCCATGCAGGCTTCAGCGGCGGTTTGAATTCAATCCAGTCGAGGAGGATATCGATGAAGAGGACTCCCAAAATGCTCGCTGCGCTCCTTACAGCTGCTTTGGCGACAGCGCCCGTCCTGTCGGCGGCAGCAGCCGCAGCTCCGGCAGGGCAGACAGCCGGCCAAGGCGCAACAGATACGCAAGGACACTGGGCTCGCGAGGCGATCTCCCAATGGATGGCGAACGGTGTCGCAGCCGGATATCCGGACGGCAGCTTCAAGCCGGACGGAAGCATTACGCGAGCGGAATTCGCGACCTTGATCAACAAGGTGTTCGGCTTCTCGGGCGCGTCCGGCCAGCCGTTCAGCGACGTCAAGGAAGGCGCCTGGTACCAGTCCGCGCTCTCCGCGGCCAGAAGCGCCGGTTATTATGAGGGCGTCGCCGGGAACAAAGCGCTTCCGCTGGCGGCCATCTCCCGCCAGGACGCGGCAGCCATGCTTTCCCGGGTATTTCAGCTGGAATTCAATGACAGCGCTTCCGGAGGCTTGACCTTTATCGATGCCGCTCAAATCAGCGGTTACGCCCGGCAAGCCGTCCAGTCGCTGGCGGGCATGCTGAGCGGATACCCGGACGGGTCGTTCCGACCGTCCGGCGACATAACCCGAGCCGAGGCGGTCACGCTGCTGAACAAACTCGTGGCCGGATACTACGCGCAAGCAGGCACATCCGCTGAAGGCAAGGTGGCGGGCAATGCGCTGATCAATCATGACGGCGTCGTCCTGAAGGGGCTGACCATCAGCGGCAATCTCTACCTGACGCCCGGCATCGGCAGCGGCGATGCGACGCTGGACGGCGTCAAGGTCGCAGGCAAAACCTTCATCGCTGGCGGAGGCCCGAACTCCGTCCATATCCGCGATTCCAGGCTGAACGAGGTGCTCGTCAACCGTCCGGACGGACAAGTCCGCGTCTGGGCAAGCGGAACGGAGATCAGCCGTCTGGTCGTGAGCAGCCCGTCCAAGGTTGAGCTTGAAGGAGGGACAAAAGTCGTTTCCGTAGAGATCAACGCAGCAGCCTCCATGTCGGCGAGCGGCAGCTTCTCCATCGGAAGCCTGACCGTGAATGTCTCCGGAGCGGCCTGGAACGGAACTGTAATCGAGAAGGGCATATACTCGGTGGAGAACGGGGCCCTGAAGCCGTCCGGAAGTCCGCTTCCGACCGCTACACCCGCGCCGTCGACGACTCCTTCCGTTACACCTGCGCCGACTGCGGCAGCGCCAACGCCTGCGCCGACCGCAACGCCGACGGTCACGCCTGCACCGACGACAGAGCCTACGGCAACACCGGCACCGACGGTTGCTCCGTCGCCGACAACTGCCCCTACATCGACACCTGCGCCGACCGTGACGCCGACGCCGACGCCGACGCCAGCGCCACCTGCGGTCAATCTGGTTGACCGCAGCGCCAGCGCCCAGACGCGCTCGCTGTTTCTCTACCTGAACGAGCTTCGCGGCAAAAACATCCTGTTCGGCCAGCAGCACGCAACGACGGAAGGGCTGTCGATCACGGATCGCGACGGCACGCAGTCCGACGCCAAAAACGCCGTCGGCGAATATCCGGCTCTCTTCGGCTGGGACACGCTCAGCCTGGAAGGCAAGGAGAAGCCGGGCGTGGCCGGCGACTTCGAGCAGAGCCGCGACAACCTGGCCGCCGTCATGAAGAAGGCCTATGACGACGGAGGCGTGCTGACGCTCAGCTCGCATATGCCGAACTTCGTCACGGGCGGCAGCTTCTACGACGTGAAGGGCAATGTCGTCTCTCATATCCTCCCCGGCGGGGACAAGAACGCGGAGTTCAACGCCTTCCTCGACAACATTGCCGACTTCGCCCATCATCTCAAGGATGACGACGGCAATTTGATTCCAGTCATCTTCCGTCCGTTCCATGAGCAGAACGGCAGCTGGTTCTGGTGGGGAGCCGCCTTCACGACCAAGGACGAGTACAAGGAAATCTACCGCTATACCGTAGAGTACCTGCGGGACAAGAAGGAAGTCCGCAACTTCCTGTACGGCTTCTCGCCGGGCGGGGGCTTCGGCACGGACGAGAGCCGCTACATGGAAACCTATCCGGGCGACGACTATGCGGACATCATCGGCTTCGACAGCTATTACAACGGCGAAGGACAGACTTGGTTCGACGGCGTCGTGACGGAAGCGAAGACAGTCTCCGGAATCGCGGACGCACGGGGCAAGGTCGCCGCCCTTACGGAATTCGGCTACCAGAAGATGAGGACAAGCGGCAACTCGACGCCGGACTTCTTCACGAGGCTGTCCGCGGCGCTGCAATCGGATCCCGATGCGAAAAGAATGGCCTACATGCTGACATGGGCCAACTTCGGGCCGGATTCCACCTATGTTCCGTACCCGATGCCGGACGGGCAGGAGAACCAGATGCTGCCCGACTTCATCCGGTTCTACAACGAGCCGTACTCCCTGTTTGCGGCCGGCGTGACGGGAGCTTACGACCGCAAGGCCGACACATCCGGGGAGCAGCCGTTCGTCCATGTGGCTTCTCCGACCGACCAGAGCACGGTCCGCTCCAATGCGGCCGTGATCCGGGTGCGGGTGCTGAATGCGGCTCCGTCCAAAGCGGTGTATCTTGTCGAAGGCTCGGATCGGGAGATTCCGCTGACCTTGGATTCCGCCAGCCGTTATTATACGGCTGTATGGTCGCCTGCCGGCGCCCTGAACGGAAAGACGGCGGCCCTGACCGTGAAGGTCTATGGGGAGGACGGCTCCGTGCTGCATGAGCAGACGAACACGGTATTCGTGAAGGTTCCGGAGATCGAGGTCGGGACGTACGACTTCGAGTCCGGCATTGAAGGCGTGCAGAACAACGGCGGCTATCAAGCTAGCGTCGACGCGATCGATGCCGCCGAATTCAACGGAAGTTCCGCCCTGAAGCTGACGGTGAGCCGGCTCGTCCACAGCGATACTTGGCAGGAGATGAAGCTGGAGTTGAAGAACGCCAAGGACGTCGCCGGAGCGGCAGACCTCAGCGGCGTCAAGCGGATCAAATTCGAGGCCTATGTGCCTGTGTCCGCAGGGGCGAAAAGCGAGGGGAAAGGCAGCCTTCAGGCTGTCGGCCAGCTGCCCCCGGATTGGGAAGACAAATACGGAGTGGGCACGACTCAAGTATCCCTGAGCGATCTTCCGATCGTCACGATCGGCGGCGTGGATTACTACCGCTATGCGCCAGTCATTGATTTCGCCAACGCGGATAAGCTGAAGCAGGCCGGCTCGATCGCCCTGTCCCTTGTCGGCAGCGGCTTGAACGCGGACAGCTCCATTCCGGTCTACATCGACAATATCAAGCTGTACAGCACGTATGCAGATGCCGTGCTTGATCCGGCCATGGTCGATGACTTCGAGGGCTATCTCGGCAGCAATGAAGCGCTCGGCTCCAAGTTCGTCCATGCCGGCGGCGATTCCACGAGTACCGCGCTGGACAGCGCGCACAAGAGCAGCGGCAGCTACGGCCTGAAATACACGTACACGCTTGCCGGCAGCGGGTATGCCGGCATCACCAAGTCGCTCGGCGGCGTGGACTGGTCGGGCTTCAATGCGCTCCAGTTCTGGTACCAGCCGGACGGCAAAGGCCAGAAGCTCGTCATGCAGATCAATGCGGACGGCAAAACCTACGAGTATTACCCGGACACGACCGGAACGGAAGCGAGGCTCGTCACGGCTCCGTTCAATGAATTCGCTCCGGCCAATGGAGCGACCGGAACGCTGACCAAGCTGAAGCTGGCCAACGTGCAGGCGTTCTCCATCTACACCAACGCCGTGCCCGGCGGCAACCAGCTGACCAGCTCCATGTACTTCGACGATATCAAGGCGCTGGCAGACCCCAATGCGGGCACGGTGCCTAACGGCAGTGCAAATGGCGGCCTTCCGCTTGGAGTGCTGTACGATTTCGAGTCCTCGGCATCGAACTGGAGCGTCGACAGCAACGGCTTGAACCTGTCGGCTCCGGCTCTGGAGGACGACGGCGCCGGCAAGGCTCTCAGCTCGGCCATCCCGGCGAACGTCTCCGGGGAAGCGACGAGCGAGCTGACCCGCTACGGGGTGCTCGACTTCACGAACGCTTCCAGGATCAAGGTCAAGGCCCGCATCTCCGGCGGAAGCGCTTCGGCCCAGCTGTTCATCAAGCATGGCAGCGGATGGGCTTGGGCATCCTCGGGAACCGTTCAGCTGACGGACGAGTACCAGTGGATCACCCTCGACCTCAACGGCACGAAGGATGCCAATGGAGGCAAGATCGACAAGTCGTTCATCCAGGCGATCGGCGTGCAGATTGCCAAGGCGTCGGGCGGCGGCAAGGTGTTTATCGACGACGTGACGCTGGAATAGCGGCCTCATTATTGTTCTCCTAAACCAAACAGCGGCGGAAGCCGGGCGCGAGCCCTGCCTTCCGCCGCTGTTTGATTCCGCTCTCGTTTGGAGAACGTCTGCATGAACGAAGCCAGTCTATCTATTCAGGATTCGATTTCAGTCAGGATCGGACGGTGCAACGCGGTACAGGCTCGCTTGTTCATAGGCATAGGCCAGCCGGAGAAGCACCGGCTCGCTGTAGGCGGCTCCGACGAAGGTGATCCCCTGCGGCCCTTTGGTCGTATAGCCTTCATCGCCGATGGCGCCTGTTTCCGCGCAACCGCCCGGCACGGTTATGACGGGATATCCCGCGCGCGCGGACACATCGAGCCCTTCCTCGTTGCCCAGGAACAACAGCGCGTCCAGCTTGTAAGCGCGGATCGCATGATCGATGCCTTGGTCCCGGGATACCTCATGGTTGAGGCGCAAGCTCTCGGCATACACCGGTTCAGACAAGATGCCGCTGGTTTCATTGGACCAGATCAGCGTGTCTTGCCCATACTTCAGAGCGACGTCCCGATTCGTTTCGTTATAGGAAATGAGTTCATCCAGCGTCCGGACGGAAGCGCCGGAGCCTGCTTGGGCCAGATAATCGTTCAGCCCTTTTTTGAATTCGAACCTCATCACGTCCCAATCCCATTTCGCGTTCTCGCAAGGCATCGAGACCGGGTCGACGACGATCGCCCCGCGATCCTTGCACAAGGCGATCGCCCGCTCGATGATCGCCGCCCGATCTTCATCCAGTCCTTGATAATAATGACGCGGAATGCCGATTCTCGCCCCTTGCAGCCCGTTCGCGTCCAGGAAGGACGTATAGTCCGCATAGGCTTTCCGCCGTTGTTCCTGCATGGCGTCATCCCTTGGGTCCGCCGCCGTCATGGCGCCGAGCAGGATCGCGGCGTCCCTGACCGTACGAGCCATCGGACCGGCTGAATCCTGGCTGTGCGAGATCGGGATGATGCCTCTGCGGCTGACGAGCCCGATCGTCGGCTTGAGGCCGACAAGGCCGTTTTGCGAGGATGGGCTGATGATCGAGCCCGAGGTTTCGGTGCCGATGGCTGCCGCGCACAGATTCGCGGCAACCGCCGCGCCGGAGCCGGAGCTTGAGCCGCCGACGAACAGCTCGCCGGGACCGTAAGGATTGAGCGTCTGGCCGCCCCTGGAGCTATACCCCGACAGCATCGTGCCCGACATGAAATTCGCCCATTCCGTCATGTTGGCCTTGCCCAGGAATACAGCTCCCGCAGCTCTAAGCTGCTCGGCGACGGCCGAATCCATCACAGCGAAATGCTCCGCAAGAGCGAGCGAGCCGGCGCTGGTATGCATGCGATCACCTGTATCGATATTATCCTTGAGCAGGATCGGGATGCCGTGAAGCGGTCCGCGGGATCCGTGCTCCAGCCGCTCTGTGTCGAGCGCCTCCGCGATCTCAAGGGCGTCCGGGTTGATTTCCAGCACCGCTTTCAGCTTCGGGTTGAGCCGTTCGATCCGTTCCAGGTACCAGCGGACGCAAGCCGCCGCCGACAACGAGCCTGATTCCATAGCTGCCTGCAACGTAAGAATATCTGCCTCTATCCAACCATCGTGGTTCTTTTTTTCCATGTCGAGACACTCCCTTAGGCCATATTCCGGTTAGCATTTGTTCGACGAATGGACCCGAAGTCCTGCTAGCGGATAGAAGGGCAGAAGCGGCAAGACGGCAGACACGGCATCATTTCGGCAAGGCCGCGGCAACTTCGAGCCTGCCATTGGCGTCCGTAAGATTGTAGAGGGGGCGATGGCGTGGATAAAAAGCTTCATCTGGCGGCGGTTCTGCTGACAGCCTCCTGCTTGGTTCTCGGCAGCTGCGGCCAGCCGCGGCAGGACGAGTCTTGGCCGGAAGGCTCTGCGGCAGCTTCGGTGCCTGCCGGCCAGTCATCCGGCAAGGCCGGCGGTTCCTCCGCGGCGGGAGCGGCGGATGTCCGCAAGGAGCCGATTCCGGCGGTGCCGGCCGATACCGGTGCGGGCAATGCCGCATCCAGGGGCCGTTTGACCGGCATGCAGTGGCTCGATGGCGATCACGGCTACGCATGGGAGCGGACCGGAGACAAGTTTTATCGGACCGACAACGGCGGAGAGGAATGGCAGGACGCAGCGCCTCCCGCGGCTTCCGCCTTCCCGGGCGGCTTGGATGCGGGGAAGGCCGTTTATTTCTTCGATGCGATGCACGGCTGGATCTGCATGGCTCCGGACCAAGGCCCGACGCTCGTGTTCCGGACGGATGACGGGGGCAGAACGTGGAAGGAGTCCAGGCTGCCGGTGCGGACGGAGCCGACAGGGATGCAATTCGTCACTCCGTCGCAGGGCTGGCTGATGACTTCCGCCGATGCGGCGATGGGATCGACGGAGAAGACTCTATATGTGACGGCTGACGGAGGGCTGTCTTGGAAGCCTTACGCCGGATCGTCCTATGCGGGAGAAGCCAAGGGCATGCTGCCGGAGCGGGAAGCGGTCACGGGCATGCATTTCACCGACGCCAGCAACGGGTGGCTCGCCTTCGGATCCCATGACCCGGCCCCGGTGCTGTACCGGACGAAGGACGGAGGAAAGGCTTGGAGCAAGGTTCGGATCGAGCCCGCATCCGATGTCCGGTACGGGGCGGGAGGTCCCGAATTCCCGGGAGGGCAGGCGCAATTCGGGTTCGCGCTGGTTTATTTGAACGAGGGAGCGGATCGCCGGAGGCTGGATGCCTATGTCACGAATGACGGCGGGGATAACTGGTCGTTCCAGCCCTGGAACCTGGAGCGGGCGGCGGCCTTTGCGGATGCGCGGCACGGCTGGGGCTGGAGGAACGGCGAGCTGGTGGCGACTGCGGATGGAGGCTCCTCCTGGCGGGAGATCCCGGCCGGCCCGGCGCTTAGGGAGCTGCTGCGCAGGTTCCCGGTGCCGATGAGCATGCAGTTCACGGGAGCCGGAGACGGCTGGCTGCTGCTTGGGAAGAACGGGGAGGAAGAGACGGCGCTGCTCCGTACGAAGGACGGAGGCGTGACCTGGACTCCCGCCTCTTGATGCCAGCCGCTGGCTTCTCCGGGGGATGGCGTCCGCGCATAGAGCGTCTTGTCCTGCTCCGGATCCTGCTCCGGATCCTATTCCTATGGATGGCCGGAAACGGGGTGTCCTGCAGGGATTGCCTGCAAGGCTGTCGAGGATTAAAGTGGGAGCAGGGCAAGAAACGGTTCTTGGAAGGAGAGGCTGCCGATGAGCAATGCCATTATCGAAGCTATCGTGGAGGGAATGGGCCTGGAGGGGCAATTATCCGACGTCCAGCGGATTCAGACCGAGCATCGTATTAAGCTGGTCCGTTTTTGGGAAATAAAAGAAGGAAGCCGCATTCTGGAAATCGGCTGCGGCCAAGGCGACACGACGGCGGTGCTGGCGCATTTTGCCGGCGAGCAGGGGTTCGTGCACGGCGTCGATATCGCTCCGCCTGGTTACGGGTCGCCGATGACGGTGGGCGAAGCGGCCGCGAAGCTGAAGGCGTCTCCGCTCGGGAGCCGGATCCGGTTGGATTACGGCATCGACGTCTTGTCGGATGAAGTGAGCTTTGCGGAGAATGAGTTCGATTACGTCGTGCTTTCCCACTGCTCCTGGTATTTGAAGTCGTTCGAGGAGCTGGCTGCTATCCTGGCGAAGGTCCGGGGCTGGGCGCGCAAGCTTTGCTTCGCCGAATGGGATATGGAGATCGAACAACCGGAACAGCTGGCGCATTTTATGGCTGTGCTCATCCAGTCGCAGGTGGAATGCTACAAAGTGAACAGCTTCTCCAATGTCCGGACCTTGTTCACTCCTGAGGATATCCGCGAGCTGGCGGCTGGAGCCGGGTGGGCCATCGCCCGCCAGGCGGCCATCCACTCGCCGGAAATGCATGACGCGCGGTGGGAGATGGCGCTGACGCTCGCGGAAGCCCCTGCAGAGCTTGACTCGCCGCTTCCGATGCCGGACAAGGCCAAGCAGCTGGTCCGTTCCCAGCTGAAGCTGCTGCGGTCCTATGCCGAAGCCGGCCGGCCCGTGCGGCCGATGGCGGTGCATGCGTTCGTCGCGGACCAGTCCGCGAAGGGCTGAACAAAGGCAAGATTCAAGTTGTTGTCACACAAGCCGGCGGAGCGGCTGTTCGTCTTGGCCTATAATGAAGACATGACAAGTCCGCATCCGGTTACAGCCGGTACGGCGGCATCCCAAGGAGGGTTTCCTTTTGAGCAGCCAATCCCCCGATTCGTACAAGCCGTCCACGACCCGCAACTTCACGGCGTGGATCATCGGCATATCCATCGCGGCCAACGCGATTATCCTGCTGCTGTTCTTCGGTCCGATCGGATACGGCGGCGAGGTCAGCTTCGACGTCACGATCCTGCCCCGGATCAACGCGATTCTGAACAGCTTCACATTCATCTTCCTCGTGGCCGCGCTCATCGCGATCATCCGAAAAAACATCCGGCTTCACAAGGGCTTCATTCTCGCCGCGTTCACCTCGACGCTGCTGTTCCTCGTCACGTACCTGACGTTCCATTACGTCTCTCCCGAGACGGCGAAGTACGGCGGCGAAGGCATCCTGCGCCCGATCTACTTCACGATCCTGATCAGCCACAGCTTCCTGGCGGCCGTCATCGTTCCCCTCGCGCTGTTCGCGCTCGTATGGGGATGGACGATGCAGGTGGCCAAGCATAAGAAGATCGTCCGCTGGGCGATGCCGATCTGGCTGTATGTAAGCTTCACGGGCGTCATCGTGTATCTGTTCATGGCTCCTTATTATTGAGATGCCGCAAGTGAAAGAGGCCGTTCCCAAGCCGATGGCTGGCTTGGGAACGGCCTCTTTTTTTATTTCTGGCAAGCAAGAGCAGGTTCGACCCTATTGATGAGCCTTACGATCCCAGCTGCTTGACCTGCTCCAGTATTTGCGTGATCTGCGATGCCGTCTGCATGATCTGCGACTGCTCCAGAGCTTGCAGGCTGACGGCGCCGGCCTCTGCCTGCTCCAGCAGGCCGCTGATCTGCGTGCTCAGCGTATCGCTGTAAGCGGTCAGCTGCTGGTCGATCTCCGCGGCGAATTCTGGCGCCCGGAGATCCTTGAAGGCGGTAATGTCCGCCTGCATGGCTTGCAGCTCTCCCGTGAGCTGATCCAGAGCGGCGGGGTCGGACAGGGCTTGCTGCGTCATCTCGGGCAGCTGCTGCGAGAAGTCGGCGGCTTCGTTGATATAGGCGACGGTTTCGTTCGTGTAGCTCAAGGAGTCGCCGACTCCTCCGAGAAAGGAGCAGCCCTGCAGGAAAAGGGCGGGAACGAGGAGCAGGGGCAGCAGATGTTTTTTGAGCATAAGCGTCCACCTTTCGTTGCGGTATGTCTATAGTACCGATCAAGCAGGCGGGGGGTTTCAGGTTTCGGTCCGGCCAGGCCGGTAAGGCGAAAGGCGCGAAAAGCCCTTGCAGAGCTTTTTTTCCTATATTAGCCGGACCTCGGCGCTGAACAAGCCCGCATAAGGTTCAGAGCATCCTCAACCTCCAGACGCTTATGCGCCGGTCGAAGCCATGCTGTCTGGGCTCTTGTACGAGTATCCTTTCCTGGACCGCAAGCGCCTGCCGGATTCGGCGGCGGATGCCGGACATGCTATACTGATGGCAACAGAATCAGGCTGAAGGCGGTGCGGAACGATGGATCAGCAAGGCAAGCAAGACGAGCAGGGGACAATCGAGACACAGGGAACTGTCGAGACGCAGGAAACTATCGAGACGCAGGAAATGTTAGAGACCCAAGAAACGAAGGGAACCAGGGAGATGCAGGAAACAGACGAGATACAGGAATCGCAGCATTCACAGGAAGTGAAGGATACGCAAGTAGAGCAGCAGATTGCGAAGTGGATGGTCGGCGAGATCGAGAACCGCGGCATGCTTCGCCAGGAAGAAGCCATCGCCCACGTACGGGAGCAATTCGGGGAGCAGTATGTGTTCACGAACGGGCAAGGCCATGCCTCGCTGGAGAAGGAAGTGAAGAAGGCTTTCCGCAAGCTGCACCGGGGCAGAGTCGCCTGGGACCGGGACGGGTTTTTCTGGGCGTGGACGTAAGCTAGTCGATGCAGGCCCCTGCGTTCCCTTTTGATTAGATCGGCAAGGGCGCTTCTCCGGATTTCCTGTGATGGAGATGGTGGGGGAACGGGAATCGTGGGCATTCTCTGCAGGACGTCGAAGCTTTCCCGGGTTGGTTCCTCACCATCGTGGAGCGGCAGTGCTGCCGGATGACACGGCGTCTGGAGCTGCCCTCGGCTCAGGCGCGCCATGCCGGTAGCGGATGCCGCTGCCATGCTGAAGGATCTCTATGGAGGAGGAGTCAACATGCTTCATATCACGAACGGGGACTTCGCCGCGCAAAAGCTGCGGGAGTCCGGCATCGGCGGCGAGATCGTCGCTTGGCGGGAAGTGTACAACCACGGCCCTGTCTTCGCAGACGGCGCAGATAAGGCCGGCAGGGCGATTCGCGCGCGCTATCTGGAACAGACGCTGGGAGTGCCGCGTGAGGAGTATCTGTCTGCCTGCGAGGCTCAGGAAGCCAGGCTGGGAGAGCTGGAGCGCTTCGGCGAAGTCGTGCTCTGGTTCGAGCATGATCTGTACGACCAGAGCATGCTCGCCTATCTGCTGCATGAGCTCGCCCGGCGCATGCCGGAATCGGTCAAGCTCAGCCTGCTCTGCATCGGGGAGTACCCTGGCGTGGAGCCCTTTATCGGACTCGGCCAGCTGTCCGGCAGGCAGCTGGGGGCATTGTCCGGCACTTGGCAGTCGATCGGAAAAGAGCAGCTTGAGCTTGGGAGCGGCTTATGGGAAGCGTATGCGTCCGGAGATCCAATGAGGCTGCAGCGGCTGCTGGACGGGAATACGTCCGCTCTTCCGCTGGCTTATGATGCGTTCCGGGCACACCTGGCACGCTTTCCTTCCTCCCGCGACGGGCTTGGCAGCGCGGAGCGCGCGATTCTGGAGCTGGCAAGAGAGGGGAATTTCGAGGCGGATCGGATGTTCCGCATATTCACCGTGAAGATGCAGCTGCTCGGAATGGGGGACCTGCAATTTCGCCATGTTCTGAACCGGCTGGCGGAGCAGCCTGAGCCTCTGCTTGCCTGGATGGGCGGCGATTCGGATTCGCCGCCTCACCGTACGGTATTCCGGAAGGGAACGCTCGCGCTGACGGAATTCGGAAAGCGGGTGCTGGACGGCGAGGCAAACCGCAGCGAAGGCGGGGAGTGGGACGACTGGTACGGAGGAGCGCATGTTTCGGGCAGCCGCCCGGATTGGCTCTGGGACGGACAGACGGGGCGGCTGGAGGAGAATTCGGCCGTTTCGCGCAAGGATTGATACAGACTTGTTGCGTGACAATTCTGCCTATGGTAGTATAGGCGTAATATCTACTCGGATGAATTCGCATAGCTGAACAGTTACCTGAGCGTACCGAAAGGCCTGCCGTAACCCGCTTCGCTTATGTCGTATCTTCACCAGGGTAACCAGGGCAGGAGGTGTCAACATGCAAAGAGGAACTGTGAAATGGTTCAACGCCGAGAAAGGCTACGGCTTTATCGAGGTTGAAGGTGGCGGCGACGTATTCGTCCACTTCTCCGCAATCACGGGCGAAGGCTTCAAAACGCTTGACGAAGGTCAAAGCGTGGAGTTCAACGTCGTAGAAGGCAGCCGCGGACCGCAGGCTGAAAACGTAGTTAAGCTGTAAGCTTGATTGCGAAGAGAACCGGGATCCCAGGATCCCGGTTTTTTTGCGTTCTCGAACGAAGCGGGCAGAACGTGAGCATGAAAAAACAGCCCCTTTTTATTTACATATATTGTAAAATATGAAATAATGAAGTTGCTTCTATACAGCAAGGAAGGAGAGGTGTGAAGCAAGCTGCATCATGAATCCACAAAAAGATAATCCCATTATCTGATTGGAGGGTACTTTGATGAAGAAAAGCAGCCGCGCTCGAAAACGGTTGGTACTCTGGCTTGGATTGGCTATGATGATCACGGTCCAAGCGCCTGTATCCGCCTCTGTTCCGGCAACCGATTCCGCTGGAGGCGAAGACAGCATCGCCTTGAAAATCGGAATCGGCAGCGGTCCGGGGCAAGTGGGGTATTCCAAGTCGATGCAGGGCGGCGGGGAAGGGCCCGAAGCCTTCGCCGTGTCGGGAGACACCATCTATGTATCGGACAACGTGAACAAGCGGGTCAACGTCTATGTCGGCGGAGAGTTCAAGTCGGAAATCCCGACGGAGCAAAGCCATTACATTCGAAGCCTGGTGGCGGCCAAGGACAACCTTTACTTAATGGATTACGACGGCGGCAAGATCGATGTCATGAGTGTGCAGGGCGATTATTTGAAGAGCGTCTTCTTGCCGCAACCTATGAGCGGCTACGCCATGCAGAAGCTGTACAAGAACAGGGAAGGCACTGTCTATCTCTCTTACAACGACGACAGTTATTCCATCGATGACCTTGCGAACGGCAAGGCTGTCAAGAACGCAGGATACATCGCAGACTCCCGTACAAGCTACAGCTTGAAAAGAGACAAATCCACAGCTGTCGTGCAATCTTCGGGATCGTCGTCTATCGAGCTGCATGCAGCGGAACTGCTGGGAAGCGCTCAAATCCTGAATGCCGATGACAAGGGCGGCCTGCTCATGGAGCTGTTCGATCAGGTCAACACGTCGAAGGTCGCAGGAGAGTATACGGTTCGGAAGTACGTCCAAAACAAGCTGGCTGCCATATCCCCCATCTCCCTCGACAATTATTACTTTTCACCTAATATGGTGCTGGAATCAACGGAGCAGGGAGAGCTGTATCAAATCCAATGCTTCCAGGATTCCGTTCTCATCGTTAAAAAAGGATTCCTAGACCCCTCTCAATTTTCGTCGAAAATAGCGTTGATCAAGAACAGCGCGCAGGCTTACGATCAAGCTGCCCAGGCTGCCGAGCCTTCGTCTATCGGCCTCGCGGCAACGGCTCCGAACGGCCGGACGACGACCCAATCCAACGCGAATTCCCTTTCGTCGCTTGCCTGGACCTACAATTCAACCAATGCGGTCAATCCCGACTCATCGAACGTTACAACTCCTGATTACCTGGTCGGGGTGTCGAAGCCTTCCAGCCAAACCGGCATTCCGTATGCTTGGGGAGGATTTGACGGCATTACGACCAAATCGAGCTCGGCCTGGACCAGCTTTGCAGATGCGATGAGCAAGGGGAAATTTGCCGGCAACGTCAATACGGGCACAGCGGGATGGCAGTCCGGCACGGCAGGCTTCGATTGCTCCGGATTCGTGGCCTCCGCTGCCGGCTTCACCTCCAAGCTGAGCACGACGAATCTGGCGAGCAGCACCTATACGGCAGCCGTGAGCGCGGCTGACATTCTGATCTATGATCTCTATGTCAAAAGCGGCGACCATGTGTTGTTCTACACAGGAGACAACGGCACGACTGCGATCAATTCGCGTGAAGCGACGACGACTGGCGACGATAAGACCAAGGCATACTCGAGGACTAAGACATTCTTAAGCAGCAATAACTATGTATTAAGACGGCTTAACGGCTGGTAAGTCCATTCCCCTGCTTCGAGACTCGACTTAAGGAGGACAAAATGCTCAAAGCAAATCTGATGGCGGTACTCATGTGCGTGGTATTATTCACGGCGCTGCTTGCCGGATGCACCAACGATACGAATGCGCCGGAACCCGTCAACAATGCCATCAATAACACGCCTCAGCCGAGCGATGATTCGGTCCGCAAGCTTATCGAGGATAAAGTATCGTCTTATACGAAAAATACGTTCCGGTTCACCGAAGAGTTCAAGCTGGAAGAGAAGGGCGGCGGCGATGCCTATAGCCTTCACGTTTCCTTCGTGCCGGAGGTCGGCTCCGTGCCGATCAAGCAGGATATGTACCGCAGCGCCGCGCAGCATGCTTACGCGGTCTCGCAGTTCTTCCCGGAAATAAACAGCTATTCCTATTCGGTTCTATGGAATGAGAGCGAGAAGAAGGAAGTCATGAGGCTGGAATTGGACGAGGAAGCCGTCAAGCAGTTGAGCAGCCGATATCTGGAGGAGGCGATGAACGAGAAAAGCGGGCTGAAGGGCTCTTATCAATCGATCTTCTCGTCC
This sequence comes from Paenibacillus sp. SJS-P3, assembly GCF_056711585.1. Classification (NCBI taxonomy): domain Bacteria; kingdom Bacillati; phylum Bacillota; class Bacilli; order Caryophanales; family Paenibacillaceae; genus Paenibacillus; species Paenibacillus sp. SJS-P3. The sequence continues at coordinate 383,341 of NZ_CM160043.1, forward strand.
GTCACGGTGACGGGAGCGGCGGAGAAATGGCATGATTCCTAGATTTGGAGCATTCACGGGGTTCCTTGGATTTTATCCGAGGAATCTTTTTTTAGATAAATGCTTCACATGGAATAATATAGAATTTAAATGGGGGGATTGGTAAAATGTCCTTGTCGCTGTAGCATGACCAAACAGAGGGGGCAAGGGAAGTTGTCGAAGAGGCTTGTCGCAATGTTTCTTATGGTTGTCATGTCTGTCTCATCACTGGCTGCCTGCGAATCGTCGCAGGGGAATTCTCTGGAAAGAATCGTCCAGCTGCTGACGGACGATCGAATGGAAGGAAGGCTCGCAGGAACGGCGGGCAACGAACAGGCCGTGCAAGCTATCGAGCGGGAATTCGCCCGGATCGGCCTCGACCGAGTGGAGGAAAGCGGTTATGCCGTTCCTTATCCTTACCAGTCCGTCGAGCGAAAGGAAATTTCCTTGAAGGTGAACATGAAGGACGGCAGCGTGAAGCAGCTCGTGTACGGCAAGCACTTCATGGAGCGTGTCATCCGGATGAATTTGGACGCTACAGCGGAGCTGAGGCTGGACTCGGCATCTCTCACCAACCAGATCGCATTCGCAGCCGGATCGGAGGAAGACTACGAGCTGGCGAAAAGCAAGAACCCTCGGTTCATCATGCTTCGCACCAAGGAATTCAAAAAATATCCCCTGAAGCGCACTCGGGATATCCCCGTCGTTCAACTCAACGAGGACACCTATGATTTCCTGAAGCGCAAGCAGGCGGATATCGAGAGCATTTCCTTGCACATGAGCTATGAAGACAAGGAGACGGAAATCTCCAACGTCATCGGCCGAATTCCGGGTACGTCGGCCGGCGGTCCGGACCATCATGCGATCGTCATCTCGGCCCACATCGATTCCATGGGGGAACTGAACGGCTCGATCTATGAAGGAGCCTCCCGCGCATCCGGCGTCAGCTCGCTCGTCATGCTGGCGGAATCGTTGAAGCAGGCGTCCGCTGCGAAGCCGTTCTATTCCGATCTTGTTTTCTGCGTGTTCAACGGGAGGGAGAACGGCCTGCAAGGCAGCGGAGCTTACGCAAACATGATGAATACGCGAACGGTCCACGTCTCCGACATGAATCTGGATACGGTCGGACTCAAGGGCGGCGAGGTCCTGCTTCTCTCCGAGGATACAGGGAAATCCATGGCCTCCGGACTGGCTGAGCATCTTCGCAGCAAGGGCATTGATGCACAGACGAAGCTGTCCTCCGACGGCAGCCATGCATCCTTCGCTGCGAGAGGCGTGCCGGCAGTTTCCCTCGGCGCTGCGGACGACTCCATCCTCCGAACGGTTAGGGACAAGGAGAGCGGAATCGACTACGGGAGGCTCTCGAAGCTGACCGATGCGCTCTTGTCGTACGTGATGGATCGCGATCAGGAGGCTCTCCAAAAGCATGATCACATGGAACCTGAAAACGGGGTGCCGTTCAGGGAAATGTCTGAGTTCGAGTATGTCGATTTGAAGCAGAGAATGATCTGGGGAGAGGAGGCCAAGCTTTCCTTCAAGCAGTACAAGTATTATGTGGACGAAGAGCAGGGCATCCGCACGCTGGTAGCAGGAACCTACCGATCGTTGAGCACGGAAGAGTTGAACATCATGTATCCAGGCAACTCCGTGCCGAGCGCCATGTCCGATTATGATCTTGTCAACATTGGGGTCAGAGTGGACAAGAAGTCGTTCTTGTCAGGAAACGTGGAGGAATTGACCCCTAATGAGATCTACACGGCGGAAAGGGATTTCGAGAAAAAGGATATCCGTTCTCTTAGCTTGATCTATCAGAAGAAGGACGAGTCGGTATTGCTCCTGGAAGTCCTGAACGGCGACGAGCTTCAGCAAGTTGTGGATCAATACGGCAAAGGGAGGGCGCTTGCAAGAAAGGTCGAGGAAAACGGGAAGGAATTCACGATATATGAGAATGGCGGAGTACCGTTTGTCGTCTCGTATCCGTTCCAATCCGGAGGTGTCCCGTACCTTGTGGAGATGAGGAGCTTTGTACCGAAACAAGGCGTCCTTTCTCCGGAATGGGCGTACAGCGATGCGGAAACATCTGCCTTGCTGGACCGAATCGCGTGGGAGCAGCTGAAATAGAGCGGGCCGAACAGCGGAAGGGAACGAACCGTAAGCGGAGAGCCTGGAAGAGGAAAGACCAATGCAGGAAGATGAAGGCCGGAGAGCAGGAAAGCTTTAAGCCCATGGCGAAAATCCCTGCCAACGAGAAAAGGCGAATAACGAATGCGGAACAGACCCTCCCTGGGAAATCCGGGGGAGGGTCTGTTCGTATGCGTGCAAGCGTCCGCTCGCCGGATGCATTCGCTCTTGCCATGCTGATCTTCCTGCCCTCGTCCGTCAACGGACATCGGTTGCGGCAAGCAGCGGATAATGAGTGCCGAGCAGCCATGCCAGCAGCCAGAGAGCGGCGAAGGAGACCGCATACAGGGCGTCGATGCGCGACCAGCCATAGACGTAATAGTACGTGCGCTTGCCGCTGCCGCTGTGGAAGCGTCTCGCCTCCATGGCGGCGGCCATCCGGTGGGCGCGCCGGATGCTCTGGGCCAGCAGCGGCAGGGCATACATGCGCAGGCGGCCGTAGATTCCTAGGCGTCCGGGGCCGGCTCCCCGGATCTGGAGCGCTTGGCGGAGCGTGAAGAATTCATCCGCCAGCAGCGGAACCATATTGAGCGCGGCCAGGAAGCTGTAGGCGTACTTGGGCGGCATCCGGAGCTGCTGCATCAGCGAGTAGAACAAGGCGACCGGACGGGTCGTCAGCGCGAAGGCGAGTCCGACCGCCGCGACCTGGAGCGAGCGGAGCCCCAGATGCAGCCCGCGATAGAAGCTTTCCTCCGTAATCCGGATCAGGCCGAGCTCGAACCAGAGCGTAGCGCCGGTGCCAAACATGATCATGCCGGAGGCCGACGAGACGAACACAAGCAGGAACGGAGAGGCATACAGCAGCACGCGCAAAGGTGGATGCCCGGTAGCGAGCAGCGGCAGCAGGGATGCGGCAACGAGCAGCGCCATGACATTGGGGTCGTGGACGAACAGGGCGGCGACGAACAGCAGCACGGACGCGGCGAGCTTCAGTGTCGGGTTGACGCGATGCAGCCAGGTTTCGCGATGGGAAAAGGTCAGATGCATGCCGTGCCGCCGCTCCTTTCCGTAACAAGCCCGCCGTCGACGAGCCACTGCCGGGTCGCGAAGCGCCGGACCAGCTCCGGATCGTGGGTGATCATGAGAATGGCGCAGCCGTCGGAGCGAAGCCGTTCCAGCTGCTCCATCATCCGCACCGTGCCGCTCGCGTCGAGGCCGAAGGTCGGCTCATCCAGCAGTAGCAAGCGCTGGCCGCCGACCATGGCCGTCGCGACACTGAGCCTGCGCTTCTGTCCCATCGACAGCTGATAGGGATGGCGGCTGCCAAGGCCGTCGAGCGCATAGTTCTCCATGAGCGTTCTTGCCCGGCTGCTTCGCTCGGGTTCCCGCAGCGACCGCGGCAAGGAGTAGGCGAGCTCGTCGAGGACGGAGTCCGTCACGAACTGGAACTCGGGATTCTGGAAGCTCAGCGCGGCATGCCTGGCCATATCCCTGGGCTTTTTCAGGCTTTGGACCGGAACGCCGGGAATGTGCAGGATTCCCTTGGTCTTGACCAGCTTCATGATGGCGAGCAGCAGCGTGCTCTTGCCGGCTCCGTTGACGCCGGTGACGGCGATCCAGTCGCCGGCGTTCACCGCGAGCAGGCCGGTCCGCACCTTGGGCCGGCCGCCGCGCCATCCTTCCAGGCCGTCCAGCTCGAGCAGCATTTCGGCGGAACGGACGGCAGACGACGGAGACATCGTTGACGGGCGGATTGCGGCAGTCTGATCGTAGTCCTCCCAGAAGCCTGGGTACCAGATGCCGTATTCCCGCAGCAGCTTCCGATGCTCCCGGAACACGAGGCGAGGAGACCCGTCGGCCTTGATGCTTCCGTCGGGTCCGAATACAATGACGCGGTCCATATCTTCGGCGATGCCGGCGATCTTGTGCTCGACGATGATGACGGTCCGCCCGCCCCAGACGGAGCGGAGCGAGCTCCATACCTGCCGTGTGCCCTCCTCGTCCAGGAGAGCGGTAGGCTCGTCGAGCAGCAGAGCATCGGGCTCCATGGCGATCATGGCCGCGATGGCAAGCCGCTGCTTCATTCCTTGGGACATGTCGGCTACCGGAAAATGGGGGTCTGCCAGACACAGGCCGACAACATCAAGACAGCGAGAGATGCGGTCCGGCATTTCCTCGCGCGAAATGCCCGAGTTCTCCAGCGCGAAGGCGATTTCTTCGTCGGCATGCGGCATGCAGAACTGGGAGTCCGGATCCTGGAACACATAGCCGGGCCGGGCCGGGACAAGGCAGCAGTCCGCTTTCATCGGGATGCGGATGGCCGACGGCACCAGGCCGCCGAGCACCTGCAGCAGCGTCGACTTCCCGCAGCCGCTCGGTCCGAGCAGCAGCACCTTCTGGCCGCGTTCGATGGTCAGGTTCAGCCCTTTGAAGAGCAGCGGAGAGTCTTCGCCGGGATATCGGAGCCGCAGGTTCTCCACGCGCGCCGCTGGCCCGGCATCTTGGACGGGCGGCAGCGGCCGCTTCGCTGCAGGCGCAGCCTCGCCGGCATGGCGCTGCCGTTCAGAGCCGATTGCGGAGGCATTCGTCGTAGAGGGCAGGCGGCCGCTCCCGATGGCGGGTGAGAGAGCTGCAAGCGGCGTCGAAGCCGCGCCGATTTCCCTGCCGTTCGCCGGAGTCTTGCTGCGCATGCGGCCTTTCAGGATGACGTCTGCAGCTTTCATCGCCTTACCCCAGCGCCTCGTAATCCTTGGCCGATGCGGGGCGGATGAGGCTCAGCACGCCGGTGCGCTCCAGCGCCTTGGCCAGCGCCCAGGCGAACAGTCCGGCGATGACGACGCTGCCGAGCAGACGCATGGAGACGAACAGGGTGTAGTTCCATGCGGTCATTTTATCGATGTAGCTGTAGTGGGCGTCGATGAAAATGGAGACGACGGCGGAGCCCAGAGACGCAAGGATCGTCACGATCGGACCTGCCTTCCGGTACAGGAAGGCGGCGAAGATGATTTCGGCGCCGAGGCCCTGCAGCACTCCGTAGACGATCGTCGAGGCGCCCCACGATCCGCCCATGAACGCTTCCAGCGCGGCCGCGGCCGTCTCGGCGAGCAGCGCCGCCCCGGGCTTGCGGATCAGGAGGAAGGCGAAGGTGCCGGCCATGAACCACATGCCGTAGCTGAGCTGCTCCGCATGCAGGCCGAGCGGCTTGAGAATGTCGTACATCGGATTCCAGATGCGGTAGATGATGCCGAAAACGACGGCTACGACAAGCGTGACGAGAATGTCGGCGAGCGTCAGTCCTTTTGGACGGTCGGCATTGGGCATGGCGGTGGACATAAGAATCAGACTCCCTCTCAAGGAAAAATGGAATGTTCCCCACAGATGGCTGCTGACCCGGCCCGACCTCCTCCGGGGGGCATGAGAAAAGCCCGCCGGAAGCCGGCGGGCAGAGGGAATAAAGGCATATCCGCGCAGGATGGGCATGAAGCCCGGCGGCGCGCTGCATTCTCTCTACGCTGGCATTACCCAGATCAGATCAATGGTCAGCGGCATAAGGCCGCAGTCTCAGCCCGACTTCATCGAGCCCCCATGCATGCTATGGAAATTGTCCTTACTATAACGTGAAAATCTGGAAGCGGCAAGAGGTATTATGGCCGCCGGTCAGCGGGGCCGAGGATTTGAAAGGCAAAAAGCGGAAAGTTGCTTGGGCATCCGTCCAGGAGGTAATCTGTGGATAAGGAGGGATGGACATGAAGTATCGCCGTTTAGGCAAAACAGAGCTGAACGTGTCGGTTGTCGGCATCGGCACCTGGCAGTTCGGCGGGGAATGGGGCATGGATTTCGCGCAGGACGAGGTCGACGCGATTTTGGACAAGGGCGCCGAGCTCGGCATCAACCTGATCGACACGGCCGAATGTTACGGAGATCATCTGTCGGAGGCTTTCATCGGAAACTACATCGGCAGGCGCAGGCGCGAGGACTGGATCATCGCGACGAAGTTCGGCCATCATTTCCACGAGCGGTTCAAGCGTACGGACGTATTCTCCGGAGACGAAGTCGTGAGGCAGCTCGACGCATCGCTTAAGGCTCTGCAGACCGACTATGTGGATCTGTATCAATTCCATTCCGGCCCGGATGCCGCCTTCGACAGCGACAAGCTGTGGACGGCGCTGGACAAGCAGGTGCAGGCCGGGAAGATCCGGCATCTGGGCACGTCGATCGGCAGCAACGACAACCTGCATCAGACGGCCGCCTCATCGAAGGTCGGCTCGCAGGCGATCCAGGTCGTGTACAACCGGCTCGACCGCAAGCCGGAGGAGCGGGTATTCCCTTCCTGCCTGGAGCAGGATCTCGGCGTGCTGGCGCGGGTTCCGCTGGCGAGCGGCTTCCTGAGCGGCAAGTACAAGCCCGGCACGGAATTCGGCGAGACGGACGTGCGCCATCGCCAGGATGCGGAGCAGGTGCGGCAGCGGCTGGAGGAGGTGCGCCGGATCGCGGAGGAGGAAGTGCCGGAGGGCGTCAATATGGCAGCCTGGGCGTTGGCCTGGTGCCTTCGCCATCCTCCCGTGACTTCCGTCATTCCCGGCTGCAAAAATCCGGAGCAGGTGCAGGGCAACGCAGACGCGGTGAAGCTTGTCACGGAGCCGCATCCGCAGGATGTGCCGAATATCGGCCGATAGCTCCCCTCGCTTGGCAGCGCCGCTGTCTTGTCGGCGAGCATGTCAAGGGAACCCAAAAAGCCCTGCCGGACTGCGCTTGAGCGCGGTCCGGCAGGGCTTGCTTGTTTAGCTGAGGCTTGCTTGTTCAGCTAGGGCTTGCGTAGACGGAGAAGTTGTCGAATCGGGTGGCGTTGTTCATGGAGCGGAGGCCGGCCTTGCCGTGCAGGAACGGAAGGGCGCTGTTGTCCGCATAACTCAGCTTGGGGGCATTCATATCGTCGACGTAGACGCGGATGGTGCTCCCCTCGGCGACGACCTTCATCCGGTGCCAGGCGCCGGCGGCGAGCGCGGCCGGCGTCGATGCCAGCGTTTGATAGCCGTAATTCATTTTGCCGAGATAGACCCCGTCAGGCTTGATGAACGCATAGTAGGCCTGGACGTAATCGGGATTGTTCGCGAGCACCTTGCCGTTCGACGGATTGTTGACCCGCACCAGCACGCCGGCGTCCCCGGTCGTCCCGACCAGCTTCACATCCGCCTCCACCGTATAATCGGACCATAGGCCGGAGCCGATGACCGTCTTGGCGGGACCGCCGGCAGCCGCGCTCAGCTCGCCGGAAGCGACGGACCAATCGCCTTCATACCGCGTCCAGCCGTTGTCGTTGCCGTCGTTGAAGTCGTCGGCCAGCGGCGAGGGCGCCTGTCCCCTCTCGAACGACAGGCTGCTGAAGTCGAACTCCCCCTGGACCGTCTCGAAGCGGAGCTCATGATAGCCGGCGGTCAGATAGAGGCCTTTCTTGGAGACGTTCACCCAGTTCTCCCAGCCGCCGCTTCCGGCCGACTGCACGACTCCGGTCAAATCCGCCGCCCCGTCCCACACGCGGAAGCTGACGTTCGGAAAGGTCGTGGCGAGCCGCGCGCTCATGTCATACATGCCGCTCTCGGCGACATTGACCCGGTAGATGAGCCATTCCCCCGTCTGGTTCCAGCCGACGACCTCCTTGCCCTCCGCCGCCGACGAGCGGATATCGACCGCATCGCTGCGATAGGAGCCGCCGATATTGGCAGGCGTCAGATCATGGTAGCCGGTCCCTTCCCCGCCTTTGCGGTAGTGGACGGCTTCGATCGTACCTGGAAGCGGCTTGTACGCATTCCAGGCGCTGCTGCCGCCGACATCGTTGCTGAACGCCGCATAGCCGAAGTCGGCGTGGGCGTCCTGGGTGGCATAGCCGATTTTCCCGCCGCCAAGGCCGCTTACGCTGCGGGACTGCTTCTTCATGCCGTCGAAGTAGACGGCGAAGGAGGCGCCGTTCTTCTCCACCCGGATCTGATGCCACTTGGTGTAGTCATAGCCTGCGGGGAGAGGGGAATACTCCCAGCCCTGACTGGCGCCGCCGACGACAAAATGGGTTTCGAGACGATTCAGCTTGCGGTTCAGGAGGGCCGTTCCGTAGTTGTTCTCATCCGTATAGGAAAATACGGCTCCATACAGCGGCGAAGAGCTTGTGCCCATCTTCATCTGCTTGGCATGGAACTCCGCGGTGTAATCGGAAGCTGTCGAGGCCGCCGTCACTTGCCGGTACCAGGCCGTCGTCCCGATCGTATCCTGCCACATCAGCTCCTGGTTGTAGATGCCCCAGGTTCCGCCGCCGACATTGGTCCAGCCGGAGCCGATCGCGTCGCGCGCGAAACGGTCCTCGAACGACGGCGCGGCCGGGTTCGGCTGGCTCGCCGTCGTCGGACCGAGGACGGACATCCGGTCTCCGTTCCAGACGATGCGGTCCAGATTCATTTTGCGGCCCGGATAGACGGCGTTGCCTTGGGAAGCGTGGCTGTGGTAGACGATGTAGTCCGAATCCAGATCCGGACCTTTGACGATGGAGTTGTGTCCGAGGCCTACGTTGGAGCCTTCCGTTGCGATCAGGATCGGGTTCTGGCTCTGGGCGGGCGCGAAGCCGGAGAGAGGAGAAGCTCCGGACGCATAGTTGACCCGATAGGCGGTGCTCCATACATGGTTGCCGGTATAGGTCATGAAATACTTGCCGTTGCGCTTGAACGTCGTGGAGCCTTCCGTCCATCCCGCCATCGAAAGGCCGGTCGAACCCGCCGCTCCGAAAGCGGTCGGCGAGGTCATCGGACGGGAATCGATCCGGTCCGCGCCGGTGGAATAAAAATACCATTTTCCGTCGTCGTCGATGAAGACGCTGCCGTCGATGCCCATGCCGAGATTGCCGGTCTGCGGCGTGAACGGACCGATGGGACTGCCGCTCGACAGGACGTAATGCCCGCCTCCTCCCGGAGAGGTGTACATATAGAACATTCCGTTCCAATAGACGACCTCGGGCGCATAGGCGGCCTTGGTTACGGGATCCGAAGCGCACAGCCCGCGGTAAGTCCAGGAAACGAGATCGGTGGAGGACCATACCTTCACGCCGATCTGGTCATCGACCGTGCTGACATAGAGGTAATAGACACCGTTGAATTTCAGGATGTAAGGATCGCCCTCGCCGTAGAAATCCCCGTTGGCCCACTTCCAGGAGGAGGAGAGGGTGTAAGGATTGCTGTAGGCATGAGCGGCGGAGGGGAGCAGGAGCAGGACTGCGGCGGCGGCAAGGAATGACTTCCATTTCTTCATGTGGCATTTCATCTCCTTTTCGATGGCGGATCGGAGAAACGCGGTGATACAAGAATGGAATCAGAGGGACGAGGCTTCACTTCTCCTCCTTTCTTCCGGTTGATTTGATAGCGCTTGCAGAACGGAGTATAGCAAATGCGGATATGAAGCGGAAGAGATAATTTCAAAATATATGTATTAAAACAATAATAAATGTTTATTCCAATAAAACTGGACATATGTGCCGATTAAGCCTTATATTATTGGAAGAATGTCAGGAAGGGAGTTTGGAACATGCTTGAGCTGTCTATTGAAGACCCGGACCGTCTGGTCAAGGTGGCGCATGCGCTCAGCACGCATACCCGGATCGGCATCATCCGGCTGCTGCTGTCCAAGCCGAACGTGAATATCATCGAGATTGCCGAAGCTCTGGATATTCCCGTATCGACGGCGGCTACGAACGTGAAGGTGCTGGAGGAGGCGGAGCTGATCCTCACCGAGCTGCAGCCGGCCAGTCGGGGGGCCATGAAGGTGTGCAGCCGGAACTTCGACGATGTGCGCATGATTCTGAATCCGATCGCGTTCTACCACAACACGAGCAAGCTCGTCGAGGTGGAGATGCCGATCGGCCACTTCATCCAGTTCGATATCCAGCCTACCTGCGGAATGGCGAACAGCGCCGGCATGCTGTTCGCCGAGGACGATCCCGACAACTTCTATCACCCGGACAGCCGCTCGGCGGAAATCATCTGGCTGCGCAAGGGCTGGGTCGAATACCGCTTTCCCAAAAAGCTGCCGCAGGGAGCCAAGGTCACATCCCTGGAGTTCTCCCTGGAGCTGTGCTCGGAGGCGCCGAATTACAACAACGACTGGCCTTCGGAAATCACGGCCTGGATCAACGGCAAGGAGATCGGCTCCTGGATTTCGCCGGGCGATTTCGGCGACCACAGGGGCAAGCTGAATCCGGCATGGTGGAACGACAACAGCACGCAGCACGGCCTGCTCAAGACATGGGGCGTCGATGAAGGGCGCAGCACGATCGACAACGAGCGCTGCTCATCCGTTACGCTGGACGACCTGGACCTGCAGGACAAGCCGTACATCAGCTTCCGCATCGGCCTGAGGCCGGACGCGAAGCATCAGGGAGGAATGAATCTGTTCGGCAAGGGCTTCGGCGACTATCCGCAAGGGATCGTCATGAGGCTGCAGCACGATTAAGATGGTCTTCCGCAAGGCCCGCCGTCCGGGAAAGGACAGCGGGCCTTTTCCGTTTGCGAGTCAAAGATAGAGACAGAGAAGCCATCCTTTCTGTTTAGAAACAAAAAAATGGAAAGAAAGCGTTGACATATTTGGATTGGAACCGTTATATTCTGGATATAAACAAATAAGTTGTAACAAAACAAATATTCGGAGTGGATGATCCGGCCCATTGCATTCGGCGCCCGATCCTTACGGAACCGCGGCTCCGGTGTTTGGCCTTATTTGTTTCAAGCCAATATTGTCAGGGGGAGCGTATCCATGGTTCTGAAAAGCAAATGGTCCGCCGTATCGCTTGCGCTTGTGCTGGTATCGGGATTGGGATTGTCGGCCTGCTCCGGCAACGGGGGAGACGCGCCGGCTTCGAGCGGAGAAGCGTCGTCTCCATCGCCGACATCGGGAGCGGCAAGCCCAAAGACGGACTCCAAGTCCGAGATCGAGTTCATGGGGTGGGGCGGGGACAGCGAAAAAGCCGTATTCCAGAAGCTGATCGATTCTTACATGAAAGAACACCCGGATAAGAAAGTAAAGTACACCGTCGTTCCATCGGGCGAGTATTACCAGAAGCTCGACACCCTGATCGCCGCCAAGAAAACGCCGGATGTGTTCTATGCGGGCGGCGCGCATTTCAACAAGCTCGCCAGCAGCGGCCTGCTGCTGAACATGGATCCCTACCTTGAAAACAACAAAACGGTCGATCCGAGCAATGTGTGGAAACAGGGGCTGGACCGTTACCGCTACGACGGCAAGACGGTCGGCCAAGGCAGCCTGTACGGCCTGCCGAAGGATGTCGGGCCTTGGGCTCTCGCCTACAACAAGGATTTGTTCGACAAGGCCGGCCTGCCTTATCCAAGCGCGAAGGCGGGAGAGTATACGTGGGACGACATGGTCGCCGACGCCAAAAAGCTGACGACGGCAAATGCCCGCGGGAAAATCGATACGTTCGGAATCGCCGCTTATTCGACGGAATCCGCCGTATGGGCCAACGGCGGAGATTGGATCGATTACAACACCGGCAAGGTGACGATCGATACGCCGGAATTCGCCCAGGCGATGCAGTTCGTGGCGGATCTCAGCCTCGTGCACAAGGTCAGCCCGTCCCCGGATGATGAGAAAGCCCAGAACGGCTATGCGCGGTTCGTCGCGGGCAAAGTGGCGATGTTCCCGATGGGGCCTTGGGATCAGCCCGGCTTCTGGAACGTTCCGTTCAAATGGGATATCGCCGCCTGGCCGGCAAGCCCGAATACGGGCAAAACCGCGACCTGGCTCGGCTCTCTCGGATTCGCCGTGTCCAAATCGACGGAGCATCCGGAGGATGCGTTCGCGCTGGCTTCCTATCTGAGCCTCGACCGGGAGTCGCAGAAGCAGAACTATGAGCTCGGCCAAGCGGTGCCGAACCTCATCGACATGGCCAAGGGCGAGTTCCTGCAGATGGACAAAGCGCCGCAGAGCCGCCAAGTGTTCCTCGATATCATTGAAGACTACGGACGTCCTCCGATCGAGGTGAACTCCAAGAGCGTGAAGTGGATCGATACGTTCTGGCAGGATGCCAGCCAGGTGTGGACCGGCAAGAAGACGGCTGCGGAGTTCGTCAAGGAAGAGCAGCCGAAGCTGCAGAAAATCTACGACGAAGACAACAAGTAACAGGCTTGGCTGGGAAGGAGAGCGGCGCTGATGGAGGCCGCTGAAAAAACAAGCGAAGGGCGCGGAATCGTTCTGGAGAAACGGCCGGAAGATTGATCCGCGCACGCAGCGACAGCTTTTTCAGCGGCCTCGCGCTTTTGCCGCCTCCCCTTCCGGCTTCGTGCCGGGGAGGAACGTTTATGACAGGCTATCGGCGAAAAGAAATGCTATGGTCCCTGCTGTTTGTAGCGCCGCCGGTTCTCGGCTTCCTCATCTTCGGGCTGGCCCCCCTTCTAACCTCGCTGGGCCTCAGCTTCATGTCCTGGGATATGATGTCTCCAGCCAAGTTCACCGGCCTGGACAACTTCGGGAAGCTGGCCCAGGACGAGAAATTCTACAAATCCATGTACAACACGTTTTATCTGCTGCTCGGAATTCCGCTGGGCATGGTCGTCGCCATGGCGCTGGCGCTCATGATGAACCGTCCGCTCAAGGGCGTAAGCCTCTTCCGGACGATCTATTATATCCCCGTCATCTCGCCGATCATCGCGGTCTCCCTGCTCTGGCAGTGGCTGCTCAACTACGATTACGGCATCATCAACGAATTCATCTGGCGAATCTTCGGCGTGCAGGGCCCGAACTGGCTGGGCGACCCGGACTGGGTCAAGCCTTCCTTCCTGCTGATGGGCTTATGGGGGGGAGTCGGCGGCACGATGGTTCTCTATCTGGCCGGACTGCAGGGGATATCCTCCAGCTATTACGAGGCGGCGGAGGTGGACGGCGCGAAGCGCTGGCATCAGTTCCGCTACATCACGCTGCCGCTGCTGTCTCCCATCCATTTCTTCGTCGTGGTGATGGGCGTCATCGGCACGTTCCAGTCGTTCAGCCAGATGTATATTCTCGCGGCGGACGGCGGGCCGGAGTACAGCGGAGCGACGATCGTGTACTACATTTTCCAGGAAGCGTTCAAGTACTTCAATATGGGCTTCGCCAGCTCGGTCGCCTGGGTGCTGGGAGTGATCATCTTCATTCTGACCCTGATCCAATTCCGCTTCTCCAAGCGTTGGGTCTACCAGGACTAGGCGTTCCCTAAGGAGGAGTAGACTATGGCCAGAGAAAGACGCTTGATGAACAGCTTGATCTATATGCTGCTGCTGGCCGGCTCGGTCGTCATGCTCGGGCCGCTGGCCTGGACGCTGTCGACCTCGCTCAAGACCCAGCAGCATGTGTTCGATGTTCCGCCCCAATGGATTCCGAAGCCGTCGACATGGAGCAACTATACGGATGTATGGTCCAAAGCTCCGCTGCTGTACGGCTTCCTGAACAGCGCCATCGTCGTGGTCGCCGTGCTGTCGGTCGGGCTGTTCGTGGCCTCCATGGCGGCTTATTCCTTTGCCAAATTCAATTTTCCGTTCAAGGAAGGAATCTTTCTCGCCCTGCTCGGGACGATGATGATTCCCTATTCGGTCGTCATGATTCCCCAGTACATCGGATTCTCCGAGCTGGGCTGGGTGGATACGCTGCTGCCGCTCATCGTTCCGGGACTGTTCGGGAATATCGTGACGATCTTCTTCTTCCGGCAATTCATGCAGGGCTCCATCCCGAACGATCTGATCGACGCGGCCAAAATCGACGGCTGCGGTTATTTCCGCACGTTCGCCACCGTCGCGCTGCCCATCGCCAAGCCGGCGATCGCGGCTCAGGCGGCTCTTGGCTTCATGGGCATCTGGAACGATTTCATGGGGCCGCTCATTTACTTGCATACGCCGGAGAGGCAGACGATCCAGGTGCTCATCGCCAGCATGCAGTCCAACTATATCTCGACGTCCAATTATCCCTCGCTCATGGCCGCTTCGCTCATCGCGCTCGTGCCCGTCATCATCGTGTTCTTCATGGCCCAGCGCTACTTCATCGAATCGCTCGCGATCAGCGGGATCAAAGGCTGAGCCGAGGGATGGAGCCGTCAGCAATCAAAAGAAGGAATCGGGTCGTGCTCCTTGCCGGCATGGCATGTGCCGCAGGAGCTGCCGCCATCCTTTGGGGAAGGGGAGAAATGGATATGAATCCGGCCGCGCGCAGCACGGTGCAGATGGGAGCTTCCTATCAAAATCCGATGACGCTCCCGCAGGAATGGGAGGATTACGGCATCGGCGATCCTTATGTCCTGCGCCATGACGGACAGTATTACCTGTATTGCAGCACGAAGGACGGGCGGATCGGCGTGAAAGCCTGGAGCTCGGCCGATCTGGCTAATTGGACCTATGAGGGCCTGGTCGCCGAGGAGCCGGTCACGGAAGGGGCGTATGCTCCCGAGGTCGTCTACTGGAACGGATCCTTCTATATGTACACCTCCCCGGCCGGCAAGGGGCATTACGTCCTGCGCAGCGATAAGCCGACCGGACCGTTCCTTGCGCAGACCGGCAATCTGGGCCTCACGATCGACGGGTCCGTGTTCATCGACGACGACGGCAGCTGGACGTTCACGCATGCCGAATTCGGCGGCATCATGGCTGCGCCGATGAGCGATCCCTATACGATCGGCGCGGGGGAGAAGCTTGGCGCGTCGCTCGGCCATTGGACCGAGGGGTCGATGATCGTCAAGCGCGGAGGCAAGTATTACATGACCTACACGGGCAACCATGTGTTCAGCCGGGGCTACCGGGTCAACTACGCCGTCTCCGACGAATCGCCGGCAGGTCCGTACCGGATTCCGGACAACAACCCGATCCTGCTGTCTACAGAGGAGGGGTTCAACGGCCTCGGCCACAGCTCCACCGTGCTTGGGCCCGATCTCGATTCCTACTATATCTTCTATCACAATCTGGAAGGCCGTTCGGCGGAAGGACCTCCCGTCCGCCATCTCAATATGGACCGGCTCGCCTTCAGCGGCGACAAGATGAGCGTGCTGGGCCCGACCTGGGGCATTCCGACGGAAGCTCCCAAGCTGCCCGTGTTTCATGACCGTCCGGGCTCGTCTCCATCGCCCGATAAGTGGGAGCAGGCAGCCATGCCTGCTTCCGGAAGCGGCCGATCCTGGGTAAGCAGGCAGAGCACGGACAACCGCTATACGGCCGAGTTCAATGTCGTTGTCCAGCCGGACGGCAAGGAGAATGGCATCGAAGCGGGCGGCGAGTCTGTTCTGGAAATGCTGCTCTCCTACCGGAACGAGCGCGACAGCCGCGTGCTGCGCATCGACGGCCGGCAGAATACGCTGATCATGGCGGAGCAGTCGGACGGGGCGGAAACCATCGTCTTCTCGGCCGATCTGCCTCAGGGGACGGAACTGAGCGTCCTCCACGCGCTGCGTGCCGAAGCGGATGGCGATGGGACGAGGATCTATTGGGACGGCCTGCTTCTCGCGGATGTGAAGGCGTGGAAGGGAATGTCCGGGAAGATCGGGTATCGGTGGCCGCAGGGAGCTGAGCCGGTGCTGTCTTACACCGCCTTCTCGAACGAAGCGGGGGGCAGCAGCGACCGAAGCGCGGTCAAGCCGTTGCCCGGGACGCTGGAGGCGGCCCAAGCCGTCGAAAATCCTTCCTTCCCGCTCAAGGTCGGCGCGGCCGGCACGCCGGACGGAAGCCTGGCGGCGGAGCTGGGCAGGAACGGAGAGTTGGCCTTTCCCGTTCAGGTGAAGAAGGACGGCCGCTACCGGATCGCCGTCATGGCGGAGCGCGGCTCGGAAGGAGCCGCTCTGGAGGTGGAGGCCTCGGGCCGGAAGCTCAAGTCGGAGCTTGATGCCGCCCTGTTCTCCTCGGAGTCGGAGTGGACGAAGGTGCCGCTCGGAGAGTTGGAGCTGAAGGGCGGCCTGCAGTGGTTGGCCGTCAAGCAGAAGTCTTCCGGCGTTTCCCGCATCCGTTACATCGAGGTGCTGGAATCGGCAGAGGTGGACGGTTCTGCGCAGGCTGAGCTGGAGAAGCAGGAGCTCTTCGGCAGCTGGGAACAGAGCGAGGCCGGCAGCCGGATCGCGGAAGCCGGGCGCGACAGCAAGCTGTTCGTGGGCGATGCCAGATGGGGCGACTATGAGGTCGGTTTCCGGCTGCAGGCGGACGGAGAGGATGCGGGAGAGGCGGCCGTGCTGCTGCGGACGAGCCGTGAATCGGATTATCCGGCTCAGGTGGCGGACTCGTTCATCGGGTATCAGCTCGTGTTCCGCAGCGGCAGGATCATCCTGGAGAAGATCGTGTACGAGAGGAAGGAAGAGCTCGATTCGGCGCTGCTGGAGCTGCGGCCCGGCCAGCCGTCCGAAGTATCCGTGAAGCTGGAAGGCGGCCGGATCCGGGTATTCCGGGAAGACGGGGAGCCGCTTCTGGATGTGCTGGACCCCGATGCGATCCTGCAAGGAAGAGTCGGCTTTCGCTCCTCGTCCCGTGACTGGATCATTTCCGGTCTTGAAGTGCGGCCGGTCGGCCATGAATGACAGAGAACGCTGCGACCAGGCGCGTTAATGGAACGGAGAGAAGACAGATGACAACGAAAAGATACATCAAGGACTACCCGAGGCCGCAGTTCGTGCGGGACAACTGGATCAATCTGAACGGAGCCTGGCAGTTCGGCTTCGACGACGGCAACGAAGGAGAGCGGCTGGGCTGGCCGGAGCGGTTCGGCGGAGATCGGACGATTCAAGTGCCCTTCACCTACGAGACCAAGGCGAGCGGCATCGGCGACGAGTCCCATCATGCCTATGTCTGGTACAGCCGCGAGCTGGACGTTCCTGCCGAGGCGGAGGGCAAGCTGGCCCTGCTCCACTTCCAGGCGGTGGATTACAAGGCCAAGCTGTGGATCAACGGAAGTTATGTGGGAAGCCATCAAGGCGGTTACGCAGAGTTCCATTTCGATATCGCTCCTTATCTGAAGTATGGACAGAGCAACGTGATCACGGTGAAGGCGGAGGACAGCCTCGACGCGACCCAGCCGCGCGGCAAGCAGCGCTGGGTGAAGGACAGCTTCGAGTGCTTCTATGTCCAGACGACCGGCATCTGGCAGACGGTCTGGCTCGAGTATGTGGAGCCATCCTATGTGGAGGCCGTCAAGATGACGCCGGATCTGGATGCGCGGTCCATCCGGTTCGAATACCAGGTGCAAGGGGCCGGAGCGGCGGACGATATCCGCCTCGAGACGCTCGTCAGCCTGAAAGGGAAGCCGGTCAAACAGGTGAGCCTCGCCATCGACCGTCCGTGGCTGCAGCTGGATGTCGACCTTGTCCATGAAGCCAACGGCCCGTGGAAGCACTGCCACTGGTCGCCGGCGCATCCGAATCTGTATGACGTCGAGTTCATCCTGTACAAAAACGGCGCCGAGGTCGACCATGTATACGCCTATTTCGGCATGAGGAAAATCTCGATCGAGAAGGATCGCATTCTGCTGAACAACGCCCCGATCTACCAGAAGCTGATTCTGGATCAAGGCTACTGGCCGGATACGCATCTGACGCCGCCCTCCGAGGAAGCCATTCTCGAGGATATCGACAAGCTGCTGGAAATGGGGTACAACGGCGTCCGGAAGCATATGAAGGTGGAGGATGCGCGCTTCCTGTACTGGTGCGATGTAAAGGGAGTGCTCGTATGGTCGGAGATGGCCGCCACCTTCGAATTCAACGACCGGGCCGTGGAGAGGTTCACCCGGGAATGGATGGAGGTCGTCCGGCAGCAGTACAATCATCCTTCCATCGTGACGTGGGTGCCGTTCAATGAATCGTGGGGCGTCATGAACATCGCCAAGGATGTCCGGCAGCAGAAGTTCACGGAAGCGATCTACCATCTGACGAAGGCTTTCGATCCGAATCGTCCGGTCGTGTCCAACGATGGCTGGGAGCATACCGTATCCGACATCCTCACGCTGCATGACTATGTCGAGAGCGGGGAGGAATTCCGCCGGCGGTATGCGGGCAAGGACGAGATCACCGGCAACATGCGCAGCTTCAACCACTGGAAATACGCGTTTGCGGACAGCTACGCCTACAAGGGGCAGCCGGTCATCGTCAGCGAATTCGGCGGCATCGCCTTCAAATCGGAGGAAGGCTGGGGCTACGGCAATCAGGTCGGCTCGGAGGAAAGCTTCCTGGAGCGGTTCCGCAGCATCCATGAGGCCATCCAGCAGACCGAATATATCTCGGGCTACTGCTACACCCAGATCACCGATGTGCAGCAGGAGGTCAACGGCCTGCTGACGGAGGACCGCAAGCCCAAGATTCCGCTGGAGAAGATCAGGGAAATCAACGGCTCGTAAAAGAGGGGATAACGAATCGAAGAGTACCAAAGAAGCCGTCCAATGGGACGGCTTCTTTGGTGTTTTTGGAACAGCTCGGAGGTTCAGGGCAATCGGGAACACGCTCATGATTTCAGGTGGACTTCACGATAATAAAACTCGCTTTGACGGTGGTGCCTGCACGTGGCTGACTGAATACTTCCAGTTCTCCTCCTGCCATTTCAGTCCGTTCTCGAATGCTGGTAAGGCCAATGGAGTATCGGCCGCTCTGCTTTTTATCATAATGGAAACCCATTCCCCGATCGCTGATTTCCATGGATGCTTTGCCGGTTTCAAGCTCCAGCAATAAAGAGGCCTCGCTTACCCGCGCATGCTTGCTGATATTGAGCAGGTTGGCTATTTGCGTACTGTGCTACCTTACCTCTATGATCACTTCGGCCCAGGACGTGGCGGCAGCGCCGCCCGGGGCGGGGATATAATTCGGGCTGATGACCGAGATCAGGTACAGTCCCGGCTCCTTCAGCGTCACGCTGCCGGCGAAGGCTTGCTTGGAGATCGCGACCGTTTTCGTTTCCGTTTCCGTGTAGATTTTCGTAACGTCCTTGGCGTCCTTGTTGAACTTGGCGACCGAGAGCTTCAGGCTGTCAAAGCCGTCGAGCTTCAGCAGCTTGCCGGAAATGGCGACCGGCTTGCCCGCCGCGGCCTTCACATAGCCGGAGGATGGCTCCGACAGCGACAGATTCGGCGTCCCTTCTTCCGTATAGGAGACCGGGACGGAGGCGGGATCGGAGACGCTCCGGACGACGGAGATGGGGACGCTGCCGGCCGAAATGGCTCCTACGGTAAACAGGTTGGCGCCGGGGCGCAGCTTGACGGTGAAGGAGGCTCGATCGTAGACGCGTCCGTCCAGCTGGATGTCCTTGCCCGCCGATTCTCCGGTCGATCCGCCGCCGCCGCCGGATCCTAGCGGTTGCATGACCTGCGGAGAATAAATGCCTTTCTCATAGAGGACGTTGAAGGTCGTCTCGGAAGAATCCGTACTCCAGGACGGCTTCAGCTTCTCCAGAATTTTACTGCTCCAGTTCAGCCGGACAATCCCTTCCGCATAGGAAGGACTGATGCCCATGTATTTGAGAGCGGCGACCGGAACGTAGGTGATGCCCTTGCTCAGAAATGGAGCCGGAGTCGCAGGGTCCGCGATGGTGTCGCCTTGCGGGCTGAATAGGCCTGCCTTGCCGATCCGGAAGACGAGCTCCTGCCAGTAGGACTGCAGCTCTTCCTTCATTTTGATCCGCACCTGCCCTTGCTTCGGCTCCCAGTCGACGGAAACCGCGGCGCCGGTCTGGCGCAGCGTTCTCAAAGGGATATAGATGCGGCCGTTTGTATGGATCGGTTTGTCCGTCTCGATTTTGTTGCCGTCCAGGACGGCTCTCGAGGCGGATGCGGCGAATGAGAATTCATGCTTGTTCTTGTAGATTTTGACGACGTCGGGGACGGGAGCGAGCGGAGAAGATGCGGCGGCTTGGCTTGGCGCGGATCCCGTGAAGGCCAGCACGGCGGCAAGCAGGGCGGCGGAGGAAGCGAGTCTCCGTTTTTTGGAGAAGAGTCGGTTCATGGATAATCCTCCCTTTTCTAGTACTTCCATTCTGATTATCCGACGGGTTGGATTTCAAATTGGTTGCAAATCACGACATGAATAAAAGTTAGGAAACAGAAAAAAAGTTTGCTGCGAAGAAGGAGCGGGTGTAGGATAAGAGGCAAGAGAATTCAAGCGGTGAGGAGCGGTGGAAATGGAATCGGTATCGAAAATGCTGCCGCTGCTGCGGGAGCTGGCGCAGGGCATCTCAGCCCAGTTCGGAGAGCGCTGCGAGGTCGTCGTCCACGACTGGTCGCAGCCTTATGAAAGCACGATCGTGCATATCGAGCACGGCCATGTGACGGGGCGGAAGATCGGCGATCCCGGCACGAACCTCGGACTCGAGGTGATGAGAGGCACGTCGGAGGGCGGCCATCGGCAGAATTACGTCACCCGGACCAAGGACGGCCGGCTGCTGAGATCCACTTCGATTTATTTGAAAAATGACGCAGGAACAGCGATCGGAGCCCTGTGCATCAACTTCGACATCTCGGAGCTGCTCGCCGCCGAGAAGGCGCTGCAGGGGCTGGTCGGCATGCAGGAGCTGCCGCCGGTGCAGGAGTCGTTCGTCAGCAACGTCAGCGATCTGCTGGATTCGCTGATCCAGGAGGCGGAGGACGCCGTCGGACGGCCGCCTTCGCTCATGAGCCGCGAGGAGAGGATCCGGTTCATCGCGCTGCTGGACCGCAAAGGCGCGTTTCTGGTCAAGAAGGCGGGCGAGAAGGTATGCGCGTATCTGGGCATCTCCAAGTACACGCTGTACAGCGATCTGGAGGAAGCCAAGGCGACGGATGCGGAAGGGGAGCAGAACTGATGGGCGAGAAGGAACGGGAAGGGATGGAAGCGGGCGCTCCTGAGCGGGAAGAGGAGCGGTCGGGGCAGGAGGCTGCCGCTCAGGCGGTGATCGAAGCGTCGGAGGGGCCGATAGGGACCGGCGGAGGACCGCCAGCGGCGGAGCGGCTGGATGGCGGCGATATGCCGGAGCAAGGAGCCGAGGCAGCGCCGAAGCGAATGGATGGCGGAAGGAAGGCGGCAACGGAGCGGCTGGATGGCGGCGATATGCCGGAGCAAGCCGCCAAGGCAGCGCCCGAGAGCGGCTGTCTGCCTGGCGGGGAATTCGGCGATGAAGGGCCGCAGACTCCCTTCATTCTTATCCGCAGCGTGCGCGTGGACGCCAATATCGCGTCCATGGCGGAAGCGGCGGCGAAGCGGGGCGTGAAGCTGCGCCCGCATGTGAAGACGCACAAGCTGCCGGAGCTCGCGGCCCGGCAGCTTGCTGCGGGAGCCGTCGGCATCACCGCCGCCAAGCTGTCGGAGGCGGAGGTGATGGCGGATGGCGGGATCGGCGATATCTTCATCGCCTATCCCGTCATGGGCGCCGCCAAGGCGCGCCGTGCCGCGAGCCTCGCGCAGCGGTGCCGGCTCGCCGTCGGCGTCGACAGCGCCGCGGGAGCGCGGCATTTGTCGGCGGCCGCCGAGGCCGCCGGCATCGCGCTCGAGGTCCGTCTCGAGATCGAGAGCGGCCTCCGGCGCACGGGGGTCGCCCCGGAGGCGGCGCTGCCGCTGGCGCGGGAGATCGCAGCGATGCCCGGCCTGGAGCTGACGGGCATCTTCACGTACCGCGGCGCGATGCTCGGCGGGGCTCCGACGATGGATCTGCGGGCGGCCGGACACGAGGAAGGCCGCATGATGGCTGCCGTCGCACAGGAGCTGCGCCGCGGAGGCGTGCCGATCCGCGACGTGAGCGTCGGTTCGACTCCGACGGCTGTCTATGCCGCCGAGATCGAGGGCGTCACGGAGATCCGGCCCGGCACGTACGTGTTCCATGACCGGATGCAGGCGGCCTTCGGCCTCTGCAAGCTGGACGATTGCGCGGCCGAAGTATGGGCGACGGTCGTCAGCCGGCCGGCGCCGGACCGCATCGTCATCGACGGAGGCAGCAAGACGTTCGCGACCGATGTGCAGCCGGGCAGCGCGCCGCTGCAGCTGCAGGGTTTCGGCCATGTCGTCGGCCTGCCGCATGCCGTGTTCGAGCGCATGAACGAGGAGCATGGCGTCATCCGGATTCGCCCGGAGGACGACTGCCAGCCGGGCGACCTGCTGCGCGTCGTCCCGAACCATATTTGCAGCACGGTGAATCTTCATTCCAGCGTGTACATCAGCGATAAGGACGGCGGGCTTCGGCAAGTTCCGGTCGTAGCGCGCGGCTGCATTCAATAGAAGGGAGCGAAAGGCGACATGCTGGATTTAGTGCTCAAAAACGGACGCATCGTGGACGGGAGCGGCAATCCGTGGTTCCGCGGCGACGTCGGCGTGAAGGATGGGATGATTGCCGCCGTCGGCCGCGTGGACGCGGAGGCGGCGCAGACGATCGACGTCCAGGGACGCGTCATTTCCCCCGGATTCATCGACGGCCACTGCCATTCGGATCTGATGATCCTCGACCATCCGCTCAGCGAGATCAAGCTCAGCCAGGGCGTCACAGCCGAGGTCGTCGGCAATTGCGGGCTCGCTCCGGCGCCGGTATTCCCGGACCGGGAGGAGCTGCTGCGCAGCTACATTTCCCCCGTCATCGGCAGTACCCGGCATGACTGGCAGTGGAATACGGTCGGCGAATATATGGACTACGTCGCCCGATCCGCTCCCGCCGAGCATATGGCGACCTATGTCGCCCACGGCGCCTTGCGGATCGCCGTCATGGGCTTCGACAACCGTCCGGCGACTGCCGCGGAGCTGCACCGGATGAAGGAGCTGCTGGAGGAAGGGCTGCGCGCTGGCGCCATCGGCTTGTCGATCGGCCTGCTCTACTCCCCCGGCAGCTATACGTCCAAGGAAGAGCTTGCGGAGCTGTGCACGGTGCTGCCCCGCTACGACGGCCTGCTGAGCACGCATATCCGCGGCGAGGGCAACAATCTGCTGCCTTCGGTGCGCGAGGTCATCTGGATCGCCGGGAAGGCGGGCATTCCGCTCCATATCAGCCATCTCAAGGCAGCCGGAAAAATTAACTGGGGCAAGGCTCTTGAAGCGATGGAGCTCGTGGAGGACGCCCGCGCTCAAGGCATGGATGTGACCGTGGACGTGTACCCTTATTCGGCGGGATCGACATCGCTGACGACGATTCTGCCTCCATGGGTGCTGGAGGGAGGCATCCCGGGAGCGCTGGAAGCGTTCCGCGACCCCGTCCTGCGCCGACGCATCCGCGAGGAGCTCGGCCGGGAGCAGGACGACTGGGACAACCTCGTCTGCTCCACCGGCTGGCAGAGCGTGTTCGTCGCCTCGGCCAGCGGCGCCAACGCTGCCTTGGAGGGCAAGCATATCGAGGAGATCGCCGTCATGCGCGGCGTCCATCCCGCCGACTGCATGATGGATCTGCTGCTGGAAGAGGACGGCCAGGTGCCGATCGTTTACTTCCACATGTCGGATGACGACGTCCGCCAGGTCATCACCTATCCCCGCTCCCTGATCGCCTCGGACAGCCTCACCTGCGAGACGGGCAAGCCGCATCCAAGGCTGTATGGAACGTTTCCCCGCGTTTTTGCCAAATACGTGCGCGAGGAGCGGGTGCTGACGCTGGAGGATGCGGTGCGCAAGCTGACCTCGTTCCCGGTGCAGCGCTTCCGTCTTGGCAAGCGGGGCCTGATCGTGCCCGATTATGCCGCCGACCTCGTCGTGTTCAATCCGGATACGATCCAGGATACCGCGACCTTTGCCGATCCCAAGCAGCAGCCGGAGGGCATCTCGCATGTCGTCGTCTCCGGGCGCGTCGCCATGCAGGACGGCGTGCATACCGGGGAGCGCGCCGGGGGCTTCCTCCGCGCAGCCTCATGCGCCTGCGGCAGCGGGCATGGAACGCGCTGAAATGCCGCGCATTTCATGCGGGAGCGCCTGAGATGCAGACAGCATCGCCGCCCTGCCTTAAACAATTCCCAATCGAAAGGATCGATGAACATGTCTAAAATCGACCAACGCCTCGCCGAGCTCGGCATAACGCTTCCGGAGGTTCAGGCTCCGAAATTCTCCTACATACCGGTCAACCAGACCGGCAACCTGATCTACACGTCCGGCTTCGACTGCCGCATCGACGGCGTCCTCATGCATGAGGGCAAGGTCGGCTCCGACCTGACGATCCAGCAGGGCCAGGAAGCCGCGCGCCAGATCGTCATCAACCTGCTCGCTGCGATGAAGGCTTACCTTGGCGACCTTGACCGCGTCGTCAAGATCGTCAAGCTGCTCGGCTTCGTGA
This sequence comes from Paenibacillus sp. SJS-P3, assembly GCF_056711585.1. Lineage (NCBI taxonomy): Bacteria > Bacillati > Bacillota > Bacilli > Caryophanales > Paenibacillaceae > Paenibacillus > Paenibacillus sp. SJS-P3. Next base: position 407,712 of record NZ_CM160043.1, read on the forward strand.
ACAGCGCTCCAGGCTTCGGCGACCAGCCTTACGTCATGAACGCCGCTTCCGATCTGCTCATCGAGGTGTTCGGCGAGAACGGCCGCCATGCCCGCAGCGCTATCGGCACAAGCGACCTGCCGTTCCATACGCCCGTCGAGATCGAGCTCATCGCCGAGATACGCGAATAGAGCTTATCGGGCAGGTCAGAAGGCCTGCTTGTCCGCATGCCGGTTGAAAGGTCAATGGGGATGTCCTATAAGTCATGAAATGACTTTGGGGCATTCCTTCGCTTGTTCGCCTCAAAATAATCGATGGGCTGAATAATTCGCTCCAGCAATCGGGGAACCTATAGGGCAATCATTATGATTCCTTTGGAGGGCGACAAATATGTCAGGACGAAATAGCAAGCCGAAAAATTCAGGTCCCGCAGGGCATCCCGGAAGGCTGGATCAGTTCGGAGCCAAGCTGGGCTCCAGCAACGAGGCCGAATTCGCCGAGGCTCTGGGACAAGCATGCAGCACAGGAGAGAAAAACGATAAAGCTGAGAAGCATACGAAATAATTCCTTCCAAAAGCGCGCCGCAGTCCATCTGCGCCGCGCTTTTTCTTAGCTTCAGCTGTGGTTCGCTCCATGATTGATGCGTTATTCACCCAAGCAGGGCAGTTTTAAGCGAGTCTAAGCTCAGACTTTCCCTTCCGAGCAAAAAGTCGATTTCCTGGGAAATGACAGACGGAATGTCGAAGGAAGGCGTCTGTGGGTGCGGCCGCCGCAGGACGAATCCGTTGCTTCATGACCGGCGCCGAGCGGTCATCGACGGCGGCTGGACGGCGCTCTAAGTCAAGGCAAAGAAAAAGGCTGGCCCCGGACGAACCGTGATCGGGGCCAGCCTTTTTCTTGCAGTTTTAGGTCTACATGTGAATAAGGAGGACCGATCCGGTTCTCCTTGTTTTTTTATTGCAGATAATCAGGCCCGGGGCTTCTGCTGAGGCAGGACCTTATAAGGACCGAGTATGGACAGATTCATCAGCTGGGCGGGGATATCCCTTTCCTCGTATGGCATCTGCTTCTCGATCCACCAGATGACGACCTCGAGAATGGCGGCTTCCGCGTATTTGACGGCAACCTCGCGCCTGGCCGTGAGCAGGCTGTCGTCAGGCTGGGCGAAGGCCATTCCGTCCGACACGAAGTCGTGGATGACATTCAGCATTCCCGAAGCAAGCTGGGGCACGCGGTTGCGGACGAGCATGGCATTGTAGACGGAATATTGCTCGGCTATATGATGGAACAGCTTCACGAAGCTTGGATGAGGCTCGCCCCGGAGATAATCGAACCCTTCGTCATCGGCCTCGGAGGTAGAGACGGCATCCCGGAGCTCCTGTAGAAGCTCGCCGATATATTCATCCAGCAAAGCCCTTGTCCACGTAATGCAAATAGAATGTGGCTCGTTTGATTGTCGCCTGATCCGCGAGCTCCTGGACGGAGAAATTATCCACTCCATGCTTTTCCATGAGCTGGACGAGAGCTTCCCGCAGCAGCCGGCGTGTCCGCAGCACGCGCGGATCGGTTTTGCTAGGTGTCATGGGCGGATTCCTTTCTGCCAGCATTAATCTCTTGCAAGTATAGTATTTTGGCAGGCAAAGAGGAAGGATTTCGGCTATCGCGACGGTAAAGCCCCCGATTACCACCTTTAGTTGTGTTGCAGGCTGATCTACGGTTCAGCTGAGTGCAGGCGGTATGCTGGGAGCGATTGTTCTGCAGAGCGGCCAAGGCGCCGCCTTGACTCTGATCAAGATCGACAGTTGAGAAAAAGGAGCTGCCGCTCCATCTTCTCATGATTCCTGCAGGAGGCATTCTCGTATGATCAGGTCAGCCGGAACCTCTGGCTGGCCTTGTTTTGATCGGTCTAACGCTGAAGTTGAAATGGGAGCGTTCATCCGTCATGATACCAACAGTTGATCAAGCGGATTTCATCCGTCAGGAGGGCATGACTCATGCGAATCCATATTCTCGTCGCCGACGACGATCCCCATATCCGAGAGCTGCTGAGGCTCGTGCTGACGAGGGAGGGCTACGCCGTGAGCGAAGCCGCGGACGGACAGCAAGCAGTGTCCGTGCTGGAGGCCGAACAGGTGCATCTGGCCGTCGTCGACGTCATGATGCCCCTTAAGGACGGGCTGGAGCTTACGGAAGAGATCCGCCGGCAGTACGACTTGCCGGTTATTCTGCTTACTGCCAAGGGAACGATGGCAGATAAGGAAAAGGGCTTCGAAGCCGGAACGGACGATTATCTCGTGAAGCCGTTCGAGCCGCAGGAGCTGATGTTCAGGATCAAGGCGCTGCTGCGCCGGTACCGGATGGCCAGCTCGGAGGTCATCCGGCTGGGGGGAGTAACGATTGACCGCGGGAGCTACGAGGTCAATGCCGCAGGGCAGAGCATCGTCCTGCCGCTGCGCGAATTCCAGCTGCTGGCCCAGCTGGCCAGCCAGCCGGGCCGCATCCATACCCGGGAGCAGCTCATCTCCATGATCTGGGGAACGGACTATGAGGGAGACAGCCGGACCGTGGACGTGCATGTGAAGCGTTTAAGGGAGAGATTCGAGCCTTATCGGGACGACTTCGTCATCACGACGATCCGCGGCCTCGGCTACAAGCTGGAGACCGGGGGCGACCCATCGTGAAGAGTCTGTATTTCCGCATTGTCCTTACCTTTGTCCTGATCGCCCTGCTCAGCAGCATCGGAGGCATGCTGCTCACCAGCCTCTACTACGATTACCGGCTCAACGCCAATAATGAAGACAACATGAAGCAGGCGGCGGATCAAGTCAAGGCCATGCATGACGGAGCGCCGCAGGAGGATCTGCCGACGCTGCTCGGAGGCATCGCAGGCCTTGGCTACCAGCTGTATATGGTCGGTCCCTCAGGTGACAAGCACGTCTATGGGACGGCTTTCCGCCACGAGCGGTTTCCTTCCGCAGGCCAGGTGGAGAAGGTTCGGGAGGGGGGCGCTTACCATGGCATGTCGGAGGAGAACAGGCGCTTCAAGCTGTTCGCTTACTTCGAGAACAGCGCCCGCAATACGTATGGCTTCCCGCTGAAGACGGCGGAAGGAACGGCTGCCGTCTTCATCCGTCCCGATCTGGAGCGCCAGATCGGGGAAGTGCGCGTAATCGTGGCGGTGCTGCTCGTCAGCACGTTCGGCATCAGCCTGCTGCTGATCGCCGCCTTGAGCAGCCTCATCGTGCAGCCGGTGAAACGGCTGACGAGAGCGGCGCAGCGCATCGCCGGAGGCGATTACGAGGTGAGCATCGACACGTCCCGGCGCGATGAGATCGGCGAGCTCGGCCGCCGCTTCTCTACGATGGCGCGGTCGATCCGCGATCTGGACCGGATGCGCCAGGAGTTCGTGGCGAATGTGTCCCATGAATTCCAGTCGCCGCTGACGTCCATCCGGGGTTTCATCCGTACCCTTCTCGACAGCAAGCCGGCCCCGGATGCGCTGGAGACCCGGCGTTACCTGGCCGTCATCGACGAGGAGAGCCGGAGGCTGTCCTCGCTCAGCCGCCAGCTGCTCATGCTTGCCGACGTGGACCGGCAGGAACGGGTGCTGGACCGGCAGCCGTACCGGCTGGATGAGCAGCTTCGCCAAGCGCTCCTCATGATGGAGTGGCAATGGACAGACAAGGAGCTCCAGCTGGAGCTGGAGCTGCCCGAGACGACCGCGACCGCCGACCAGAGCCTGATGTACGAGGTGTGGCTGAATCTGATCGGCAATGCCGTCAAATTCACGGGCCGGGGAGGCGTCCTGGGCATCGAGCTCAGGCAAGAGGACGGCTTCTGGAGCGTATCGATCCGCGATACGGGACCGGGCATCGCGCCGGATGAGCTTTCCCGCATCTTCGAGCGGTTCCACAAAGCGGACAAATCGCGCCGCCATGATGGAGAAGGGGGCAGCGGAAGCGGACTCGGACTGTCGATCGTACAGCGGATCGTCACTTTGCACGGGGGCTCCGTGGAGGCGCAAAGCGAGCTCGGGCGGGGGACGGTCATGACGGTGCGGCTGCCGCTCTAGCGTTGCGTACAGCAGCTTCGGGGCCGAATGATTTCTCCAATCGGATTCCTCCTTCGGCAGAATGATGCCGCTTGCGTACCGACTTTTGGCTTATGCACCGGCCCATAGGCTTGCGTACCGGCCCCATAAGTAGCATGCCGGCCCATAGGTTTGCGTACCGGCCCCATATATTGCGTACCGGCCATAGCTTGAGTGACGGGCCAATAGGTTTTGTACCGGCCTTGCGCACCGCCCATAGCAAAAGACCCGTTCGTCATGGCGAACGGGTCTTCTGCTATGGAATTCTCTTGTCCGTCTCAGCTCAGGGAGCCGGACAGCTGCTTCCCTGCTTCCCTGCCTCCGCCGACAGCCAGGCAGCTCTCGAGCCAGACTTCCTTGAAGTCGATCCACCCGAGCGTATTCAGCCTGGCGCCTTGAACGCTAGGGTGCAGATAGGTCTGGAGCTGCTGATGATGAAGGAAGATCAGCGAAGCCTCGTCGCGCAGCTGCTCCTCGATCTGCCGCATGATCTGGCTGCGCTTCTCCGGCAGAGATTCGGCTAGGGCAGCATCTACGCGCTCGCGGATCCAGGACCTTCTCTCATCGTCGAAGTAGTTCGACAAGACGCAGCTTCCGTGCTCGTAGGCTTCGATTTCATCGACCTCGTCATCGGCAAGGACAAGGCCGAAAACCGTGACATCGGCTTCCGTCGTCCCCGTATTCCGGCAGGAAGCAGTCGGGCTCAGCCGCAGTTCGATCTCGATGCCCCATTCCCGGAGCCGCTCCTGAATCCACTGGACATCTTCGCCGTACTTGGGGTTGGCAGTCAGCTGCAGAGGAGCTCCGTCATACTCCGAATCCCGCAAAGCCGTGCGAATGCGCTCGGTCCGCGGCGGCTCGGGCGTGCGCGCCATGCTGACCTCGGGCAGAAAGCTGTAAGCCGGCAGCGCGCGGTCGCCCCCCAGATCTGCGACCATCCGCACGGGATCCAAAATCATTCTTACCGCTCTGCGGAAGGCTTCGGACTGCTGAGGACCGCTGCGGCGCAGATTCCAGGACAGGAGGGTGCAGCCGCGGCACAGCCTTTGCAGCGCGAGCCAGTCGGCCGTGGCGGAGGCATGCTCCCGCGCCCAGCTTTTCCCCGATCCTTCCCGCGGCCGGAAGATTTCGGGCGTGCCTTCGATCCGGGGCCGGAAGTCCTTCGGCATGATGACGATGTCCACACCGTCGAGGTAGGGCCTGCCCAGATGATAGGACGGATGGGCAGCGAGCTCCACGCAGCTGTCGCTGGCCTGGGTCATGCGGAAAGGTCCGCTGCCAGACGGCAGCTTCCAGAATGCCTGCTCGCTTCGGCCCCCGAAGCCGGCAGGCAGCAGGGAAGCTGCCGCGGCGCAGACGAACCGGCTGAAGATATGGTTCGGCTTGCGGAGGTGGAAGCGGACGACGCGCGGGCCGATCGTCTCGATCTCGTGCACGCCTCTCATCAGCCAGCCGTTGTCCGCAGAGGCTCGAAGCCGGTCGAAGGTGAACTTCACGTCGGCGGAGGTCAACTCCGGCCCGTGATGGAAGCGGATGCCTTTCTTGAGAAAGAACGTCCACTCCCTGGCGTCGTCGCTGGAGGTCCAGTGATGGGCGGCTCCAGGCAGCATGACCTGCTCGAGATCGTCGAACTGGAGGAGGCGGTCGTAGATCTGGCGGGCCAGATGACCGTCCAGGGCATAGTTGATCCGGGCCGGATCGAAGGTCTCGAAGGACGATACGACGGGAAAGCGCAGCGTATCCGCCGCATAGGCTCCTCCCTCGTCCTGTTCCTTGCGGTACCCGAAGATGCCCTCCAGCCAGGCCATGAATTCGGCCTTCTCGACTTCGCTTCCGTATCCTTCCATCAGCTCGAAGGCTTGCTTGTAATCGCCTTTGCCTGCATGGCTTCGCAGCAGCTCCAGCAGATAATCGCGCTTGTCGGCCAAGAAGGTGATCCGGGAGCGGTGGCCGCGGCCGCGGCCCGGCAGCCACCGGATCAGCCCCTCGCCTTCCAGCTTGCGAAGAATATGCTTGGCGTTGCGAGGGGTACAGAACAGCGCCGCGGCAATATCCTCGAGCGTCGCTTCGACCGGCAGGGCCGAGTCCTTATCACCCAAAAAACGGCCAAGCAGGGTCAAGTAGCGTTCCTGAGCATGCATTGAGGTTGGCCTCCTCTGCGGTGTGGATGTTCAAAAGGGGAAAAGTATTGAGGTGATTATACGCTTTTTAACCCTTTTTGCACAGAGCATAATAAAAGCAAGGAAGCCAAGGAGGAATGATGGATGATGGAAGAATACTTCATGGAAAAAATGGCGGAGCTGAAACAGTCGGAGATGAGGGGGGAGAGCCCGCTCCTGATGTGGGAAAAGATTGAAAAAGGGCCGGCAGCGGTACGGCGGCGGCCGATCAAAAGGACATGGCATGCATTGGCGATTTTCGGCGCCTTGATCCGGAAATGAAGGCGGCTGCCGCATCTGCAGCGGGCTGGCGCGCCTTTGTCGGAAGTCAGCATAGAGAAATCGTAAGCAAGTCTTCAGCCCTCCTGCCGGGCACTCCGGTACAGGAGGGTTTTTGTCTGCTTGCAAAGGGGAAACGCCAAGGCGATCCTTTCCTCTTTTGGCGATCCGCATATTTAATAGATTCAAAGGCATCCATCCATGCCATGCTTCTCCGGCATCCATAGAGTAATAGAGCAGTCAAGGCTGCAACGTCGAAGGAGGCGTGATCGGAATGGATGTCATGACATGGCTGCCGCCGGCGCGTCTGCTGGCTTCGGCCGACCCCGTAGAGGGGACGGGCGTGTACTGGGCGCATGGGAGGGTGAATACGGATCGGGCGGCATCGGAGGGATAGGGAGCTTTGCGGAGTGAAGGGACTGATGCCAGGCTGCCGAAGGCATGGTAGGATGGATGGAAAATGCCGGAGGGATCAGCATGGAAAAAGCATTGAAAAGACTGGAGGAGAGAGTGCGGGTGGTGCCCGGCCGAATTCGGAATCTTCCGCTTCATCAGCTCGAGAACAGGCCGGGGGCGGGCAAATGGTCCGGCAAGGAAATTCTGGGCCATTTGTGCGATTCGGCGCTTGCCAATATCCAGCGTTTCGTTCGGGCGCAGTACGAGCCTCAGCCGCATGAAATCCTCAGGTATGAGCAGGACAAGTGGGTAGCCATCATGGATTATCGGAACCAGCCTGTCGAGGATATCCTGAACCTGTGGACTTCGCTCAACCGGCAGGCCGCCGTTGTCGTCGCGGGGCTCGCCGAGGAGGAGCTGGGCAAGGAATGCTCCAGGGGCCAGGAGGGAAATGTCACGCTGGCTTGGCTGGTCGACGATTATGTCGACCATCTGGATCATCATCTGGAGCAGATTTTTGCCCTCCATTGACTGCTTCAGGAGGCTTGTCCAACCATGAGACGCCAAAAAAACGGCCGCCGTTTTTAAGAGGCCACTGAAAAAGTAGCGTAAGGCGCGAAATCGTTCTGGAGAAACGGATGTGGTCGCCTTTGTCCCCGGATTTCTACCGTTAAAAGCGGCAGAAATCAGAGAAATCTGGGGACAACAGCGATCGGAAGAATGATTTTCGTCTGCAGCGACTCATTTTCAGTGGCCTCCGTTTTTAATGGAGCCGTTTTTTTTGGGCTTGCCGTCGGTGCCTTCAAGGCGCCTCGCCGGCTTGTTTCTCCCGAAGCTTGCTGACGGCGGACATGTTCCTAAGGGACGATCGTTTTGCCGCTGGCATGCACGTCCGGGGATGGAGCGGCGCCGTCATGCCAGTCGAACATGATCTTGTACAGGACAGCCGCCGCGACGGCCAGCAGCGCCAGCAGAGTGAACGTCCAATCGAAGCCGATCAAGCCGCAGAGAGGAATGGACAGCGGTGCAAGCGTGCGCCCGATCGTGAAGCGGAGGCTGGAGGCGGCGAAATACTGGCCTCTCATCCGTTCCGGCGCGAGCCTCGTCACGAACATCTGCTGCGGCCCTGCGCACATGAGCTCGGCCAGCGTGAAGACGACCATGACGCCGGCAAGGCTCCAGACGCTGCCAGCCTGGCTGAACAGCGCCATGGAGGCGGCGTAGCAGAGGGCGCCGCCGATGAAGATCCAGCGATCCTTCAGCAGCGAGGACCAGCGCGCGATGGCAACGGTGAAAAGGGCGACGAGAAGCCCGTTCTCCGAGACGAGCAGGCCGAACAGCCGCTCGCCGGTCAGCTTCAGATCCCAGCTGCTCCATACGCTTGCGGAATGGACGGTCTCTTCCAGATAGACCGGAAGCAGCAGGTCAAGCTGCATGAAGGTCTGCGACAGCAGGATTCCGGCCGCGATGAACAGCAGGAACACCCGGTCGGAGCCGATGATGCGGTAATTGCGAAGCTGCGCCCGCATCGCTTCTTTCCAGGAAGAGGCAGGAGTCCCTTCTTCGGATGCCTGGGTCGGATTCGTTTCGCGCAGCCTGGCCGACAGGAGGACAGCCATCGTGACGCAGACGGCGCTTGCGGCTGCGGGCATGGCGGCGGGATGGCCGACGTACAGCACGGAGCCGAGCAGCGGTCCGATGACGACGGCGATGTTGACGAACGTATAGAAGACGGCGAATACTTCCGAGCGGTGCTTCTCGGGCACGACGTCCGCCACCATCGCCTGGCTGGCCGGATAGTAGAACGAAGTGGCCACGCTGGCAATCGTGAAGCCGGCGAACGCCAGCGCCGGAACCGGCAGCCAGGAAGAGGAAGCTGCCGCGAAAATGACGTAGCCGATCGCCTGGCCGGAGGCGGCGAAGACCATCATCCGCTTGCGGCCGTAGCGGTCGGTGAAGTAGCCTCCGAGCAGGTTGGCTACGACGGCGAGAGACTGCGACAGCACCATCAGCAGGCCTGCCGTGCCTTTGCCGAAGGCGCGGGCGAATACGATGGAGAGGAACGGGAAGAACGTCCAGAAAACGATGTTCAGGACGAACTCTCCCCCGAGCCGCAGTTTCAGGTTGGAATCCCAGTCGCGAAGTTTCATGATCGGCCTCCCTTCAAGACAGGCATGGCGGAGCTCCCGTTATCGGGTGGCGGACGCCATGCGCAGATCAGCAGGAAGCTTCGCTAGGGCATGGTTCTAGGGCAAGTCGGCCGCAAATGTCGTCATATAGCCCGACGGGATGGTCAGCCTTCCGCAGCGATCCGCCGATCTGTCTTGCGCCCGTAAGGAAGCAGGAACAGCATGAGCAGGTTGACGGCGGCGAAGCCGAGCAGCAGGATGAAGATCATGTGCAATCCGTTCTCCAGCTGGAGCGCGGTGCCGCCTTCCCGGTAAAAGCGGTTGAATACGAGGCCGAAAATCGCGACGCTGATCGTCTGGCCGAGCGCGTTCATGAGCGCATTGGTCGAGGTGGCGACACCTCTCGATTCCCAGCCGACCGAGTTCTGGACCGTGACCAGAATCGGGGTGTTCACGCAGCCCATGCCGAAGCCCATGACGCATAGAATGAAGATGAGATAGGCGAGCGGCGATGACGGCTGCAGGGCAAGCAGCAGCAGCGATCCGGCGGCGATCAGGATGACGCCTCCCGTGATGAACGGACGGGGACCGAGCCGATGCAGATAGCGGCCCGACAGATTGGAGGCGAGCGGCCAGGCGATCGACATCGGCATGAGCGCCAGGCCGGAGAAGGTGGCGGATTTGCCCAGCAGCATTTGAATCCAGAGCGGCGCGTAGATCGTCAGCCCGGATGATACGCTGAACATGAAGAAGCCCATGGTATAAGGCACGGAGCGTTTGCGGTCGGCCAGCAGCGCCAGCGGAAGCATCGGCTCGGCGGCTTTTTTCTCTACCTGAATGAAGACGATCAGGAAGAATGCCGCGGCAGCGAACATGCCCAGAATGAGCGGGGAGTCCCACGCGTAAGTCTCGCCGCCCGTCAGGAGGGCGAAGAGCAGCGCCGAGATGCTGACGGTGAAGGCGGCGGCGCCGGCATAATCGATTTTTTTGCCGCTGCGGCTTACCGTCTCCTTGAGGAAGCCGAATACGAGCGCGAACGAGATGATGCCGATCGGAACATTAATGAAGAAGATCCAGCGCCAGCTGATCTGGTCCACGAAATAGCCGCCTACAAGAGGCCCCAGAAGAGCGGCTACCGACCACACGGAGGCGAAAACGCCCTGGATCTTGCCTCGTTCCTCGCCCGGATACAGGTCTCCGGCGATCGTGAAAGCGACGGGAGAGAGGGCGCCTGCTCCGATCCCCTGGATGGCGCGGAACACGATGAGCTGCTCCATGCTGCCGGCCGCTCCGCATAGGACAGAGCCGAGCACGAAGAGCAGCAGCCCGATGGCGAATATGCTCCTGCGGCCGAAAAGGTCGGCGAGCTTGCCGAAGATCGGCGTGGAGACGCATGTAGTGAGCGTGTAGATCGAGAAGATCCAGCTCAGCAGCGACAGGCCTTGCAGGTCGGCCGAGATGCTCTTGGTCGCGGTGCTGACGACGGTGGCGTCGAGCGCCCCGATGAACAGGCCGAGCAGCAAGCCTGCCGTCACGATTTTCCGATTCGTTTTGACGGGGGACACAGGCATCCCTCCTTAACGTAAGATGTCAGCTATGGAGCATCGTAACGGCTTTTCTTTGACTTTGTCAATGTATTTCTTTACTATATAAGTACTACGCTGGACGCACGGCAAGAAGACCGGCAAAAGGGGGAGAAGCAGATGTCACCGTCCGACAACAAGCAAGAAGGCGCGAGCGCCACCCGCACCCGCAGAACGATCATCAACCTGCTCAAGCAGCACGGGCCTCTGGACGCCGGCACGCTGGCAGGCATGCTCGGCGTCTCCGGCATGGCCGTGCGCCAGCATCTGTACGGATTGCAGAACGAGGCGTTGATCACCTTTGAGGAGGAGCCCCGCGCGATGGGACGGCCCGCCAAGCTGTGGAGCCTGACGGCGGAGGCCAACCGGCTCTTCCCGGCCGGATATGCGGAGCTGACCATCGGGCTTATGGATTCCGTTCGCGAGACATTCGGCGAGGAAGGGCTGGAGAAGCTGCTCTCCGTCCGCAACGGCAAGCAGATCGCCTTCTATTCCTTGCCTCCCGGCGAGGACGGAACGGAGCCGGCGCTTGAGGACAAGCTGCGGCGTCTGACCGAAGCCCGCACGGCCGAGGGTTATATGGCGGAATACGAACGGCAGGCGGACGGAACGTATCTGTTCACGGAGAAGCACTGTCCCATCTGCGACGCCGCCGCGGCCTGCGCCAGCCTGTGCCGTTACGAGACGGGCATGATCGGGAGCGTGCTCGGCGAGGGCGTCGAGGTCGAGCGTACGGAGCATATGCTCTCCGGGGGACGCCGCTGCGTCTACCGGATTGCGGACACGGGAAGAGCGGGCGGAGCAACCGCTCGTTAAGAATGAAACGATTGAAAAACACGAAACGCCTCTTGCGGGCGTGAAGGGCGTCCAAGAGGGACGGGCCTTTGCGGCGAGAGGCGTTTTTTTGTTTGCGTGCTCACCCTCTGCGGCGATGCTTGAAAGGGAGCAGGGGAGCAGGGGAGCAGGGGAGCAGGGGAGCAAGAGAGCAAGCAGGGACAGTGCTGCCCAATTCGCTATAATGCTCCGGTTCTGCTCCTTGTAAATGGAGTCGCCTGCTACCAGAAATGCTTGTCCATGCCGGAGGGAATGCCGCAGCGCCGCAAAAAAGATTCGAGCTGCTCTCCCTCCTCCGGACGTTCCCCGCAGGTCAGAAGCTTCACGGCGAACTCATTGGCTTCCCGTTCGTATCGGGACAGGACGAAGCGGGTGCGGAGCGTGATGAAGGAATGGCTGAAGCCCTTGTGAAGGAGCATATGGCCGAGTTCATGGGCGCAGACGAACACAGCCTCAGCTTCCGTCAGACGATCGGACAGCACGATGAACCGGCGTCGGAACGCATGCTGGCAAAAGCCTTTCATTCCGGAAGGAAGCGGATGCCGCAGAACGGAGATCCCCATTTCTTCGGACAGCCGGAAGGGGCAGGTCACGCCGTATGTGCGGTACAGGTTGCGCGTCCGCTGCCTTAAGTTCATTATGCGCGTGGCTCCTTTCTCAAGCTTGGTCTTGAGTACCCGGGCCGGCGCCGCCTGAGCCGGCTTTCCTCCGCGCCTCCTTGTTCAGCCGCTTGGCCTCCCAGGCGATCGATTCCATGAGCTCCAGCATCTTCTGCCGGTCATCTTCCGAGAATTCATGGCCGTCAAAATAGAGGACCTCGGGCATCTGGATGAATTTCTTGATGTCGCGGCGGTCTCTCATCGTCCCCCAGGAAGGAACCGGAGCCATGGCTTCCTGCTCCAGCAGGTAGTCGGGGCTGACCTCGAAAAAGCCGGACAGCTTGATCAGCATGTCCAGCCTGGGCTTCGCCAGTCCGTTCTCCCAGGCGTTATAGCGGGCCCGCTTGATGCCGAGGCGGGCTGCGAGCTCATATTGGGTCCATCCCCGCTCCTCGCGCAGCCGGAGCAGAATGCTTGCGATCGACATCGGAGGGAGCCTCCTTTCTGAAATTCCAAATCTTGACGGGAATACGAATGGCTGTCTATAATTAAAACACGAACACATGTTCTTGTAAAGTCGACATCAAAAGGAAGAGGACGATCCTTGCCGAATTGGATAAATTAATTATCTAAACAGCTTATCTCTATCGGGAAAGGGGGAGATGCCGCCTGACATTCGGAGAGAAAGAAGGGAAATGGGAGGAGGGAGAGTAGTTAATACAGAATTCCAATCCAGCCTTTTGAGGGAGGTAGACTCACATGGAAACGGGACAGCTGGAGATGTTGGAGCAGACAGCCCAAGTTGCGGATAAATACGGCCTTTCCGCCGTTTTGCTGCTGATTCTGCTTGGGACGGTATTCCATTTGGTGAAGCTTATCGTAACGGGAGCTCTTGTGCCGAGGGAAAGGCTGGACCGCGCCGAGGAGGAGCGGGACAGGCTCCAGGCGATATTGGACAAGGAAAGGGAGGGGATGATGAGGCCCTTGCTTGCGCAAGGCAGCAATGAAAGGACGGAGGGCGTCCTGGTATCTTCCATCAGCAAAGGAGAACGATGATGAAATTGTCAGATGCATGGCAGCACTGGGCCGGCTTCATGGCCGATCTGGCAGCAGTCTTGCTGTCGCTGACGGCGGCTGCGCTGATTCCCATCCTCAGCGTCAGGGCGCTCCTGTACTTGACCGCCAGACGCAACGATCACCAGCGGGAAACGCTGCATCGCATCGCATCCGAGGCGGCGGCTCTGGCTGAAGCGGCGTTTGCGGGCGGGAACGGTCCGCGCAAGCTGTCGCTCGCGATCGGCTACACCCAGGAACAATGCGCCGGAAGCGGCATAACGGCTTCAGCGGATACGATTCGCGCCGCTATTGAGAAGGCGGTCATGGATTACAACGCCATGGTGAAGCCTTGGTCGGGACTTCCGGCTCCCGGAACGATAGCCAAGCCCAAGGGGGAAAGCTACAGCCAGTAATAAGAAGCGGCTGCTTAGCAGGAGCTGTTTTGCATGCATATCCGAAAAGCATACCCGCAGAAGAAAAAGGGGCGGCGGCAGCGCATGAAGCGCTGCCGCCACCCCTTTTGCATTCAGTCGCGCAGCCCTTCCGCTGCTATTTCCGCGATCCGTGCGGGAATTCCTTCTTTCTCATACAAGCCGCCGTGATAACAAAGGACGCGCAGGACGGGCAGCTCCGCGAGCTTGAGCAAGGAGCGGAGCGCTTCAGGCATATCCGGCGTGACGGGCTCGCCCGGTCCGACCAGCTCCCCGTTCACGACTCGCAAGGCGTCGGCGGCGATGAGCAGCCCCTCTTTTTCCACGAAGAGGGAAATGTGTCCCGGCGTATGGCCCGGCGTGTGGATGATCCGAATCCCGCCCTGCAGAGGGAGCCTTTCGCCGTCGACGACGAGACGGTTGACGTGGCCGCGCGGAGGGTTCGCGAGCAGGGCCTCGAGCTGCTCCGGCGGCATCGCCTTGGACAGACGTTCGCGGTTGAGCTTGATGAGCGGCAGCTCGCCCTCGATATAAGGGCGCTCCTCGGCATGCGCGTATACTTCCAAATGCGGAGTGCATGTCTGAAGATCGTGCAGCGAGCCGATATGATCGATATCCTGATGGGTCACGATGACCCGCTTGACGTCGGATACGCTCAGCCCTTCGGCTTCGATGGCTCGGACCAGCAGCTCGTATTGTCCGATCATGCCGGTATCCATCAGCGTTGCGCCGTCCTCGTCCTGGAGCAGAACGGGGTGAATGGCGCTCTCGGGCTGGCCTTCCCGCATGGGAATGACCAGCGCCGAGATGCGGTCGGTCAGTTTCATTTCTACTCTCCTCTCGCGGGATGCGATCCTTCGGATCCTCTCCTGCCTATTATTTAGGACTAAACTATATCGCTATTACAGCTAGTGTAGCGTCAGGAACACCTCAAAATCAAGCGGCCTGCTCCTCGCGGACGGCTCTGGAGTCGAGGACAGCGTATAGCCGGAGACTGTAGGCGACAAGCCGATGACCAGGATGACGGCTGGCCCGCTGCCATATTTGTCATACGCGATTTTCGTGCCGACTTTTGAAGTCAGGGAAGGCATGGTCGTTCTCCCTTCGGTCTAAGCCGCGTATTGGTTTCCTTTGGGCTGACGGCTCCATTTCGGCCTCTATATGGACGACGAACGGTATGGCGGACAATCGACATCAGCAAGAACGTTTCATAAAAAAACTTTTGGCGTCTGTTATTTGCGCGGCAAGAGGTTGAAAATCATTCTCACTTATATTATAATTATTATAAATTAGTATTAATTATATTTAAGGAGTTGACCTGATGATGAAACGTCTGCCTGTCTCTTTGCTTGGAAATCCAGCCGTCATGCCGCCCGGATTTCAAGAAGCGCTGCGTCTGCTGGAGAGGAAGGGAATTGCACTGACGGCCGCCAGGTACGATCTCTTGCACTGCATATATAGCTCGGATGCCAGTGTCTCGGTGGAGGAGCTTGTGGATATTCTGTCCGGCAGCCACCGCATGCTTGGAGCGACGATGGTCTACAGCTATCTGCGCGTCTTCAAGCGGCTCGGTCTCGTGCGGGAGCTCGACGCCCGCTTCAGCGCCCGCCGCTACGAAGCCGTCAGGACTCTGGCGGTATAACGGCTCGGGAGTCTGAAGCTTGAGGAAATCGCTTCCTGCTCAAGAAGAATAAGGGCGGCCCCGGTGCGTGAAGCGCTCCCAACTGTGACAGCTGCGTGAAGCTTTTCGCTACCTGCAATCTTTCCCCGGCTACGGATCGTAAAGGAAAACAAGGCGCGTTCCTCTTGCAGGAAGACGCTGGAAAAGATCCTGTGACGGGGCTTTTCTCTAATTGACATTGAGAATCATTATCAATTATGATGAAAGAACAATCGGCATCGTCTTCCCGGACCGTCGCCCGGCGGAGATGAGCGCTGGGCTGCCCGGCGACTACGGGACGGCAGGAAAGGACGGTGGAGGCTCATGAGCGGAGTGGAGAGATATAGACTGGATGCGCAGGTGCCTCATACACTGGATGATTTGTGGTTCAAGCTGCGGGATGCCGCTCCATGCGGCATTGAAGTGGATAACGGCAGGCTGAAGCCGGAGTGGGAAGGAGACTTCAGGCTGATCGCCCTGACGGCGGGAGCCGGCAGGCTTGTAGCGGGGGAACGCAGCCTTCCGCTGCGCGCGGGATCGGTGTACATCAGCTTTCCGGGCGAGCCGCTCCGGGCAACGGCCGATTCGGCGCATCGGATGGAGATGTTCATCTTCCGGTTCACGGTCATGAAGGATTCCGCGGCAGACAGAAGAGCGACGGAGTCGGTGCAGGATCCCTTTCCCCGTGTAGAGGAAGTAGCTGCCTATCCTGCCGTGGCGCTCACCTCCCTGTGCAAGTCCATCTGCGCCTGCTGGGGCAGTCTGGACATGCTGGAGAGATTCCGCGGGCAATCGGTGTTCGTCGATCTGCTGCATCGCCTGTTCAAGGAAGCCCAGTCGGGAACGGACCAGGAGCTGGATGCGGCGCTGGAAGTCGTCCGCACCTATATCGAGCAGCATTACGAGCAGGAGCTGACCGTGAAGAAGCTCGCCGAAATGTCGAGAATCAGCCCGCGGCATTTGATGCGCTTGTTCAAGGAGAATTACGGCGTCAGCATCAGCGATTATATCAAGGCGCTGAAAAATCCAGGGAAGCAGGCTGCCCCGGTCATGCCGCGCAGTGCGATCAAAGAGAAATTCCGCAGGCCGGGACCGGCGAATTACCGCGCGGATGCTTAGTCCGGCCGATTCCGGGTAAAAATGAACGGGCAAGGCATTCTACGGTTACCCGGGAAGGGGGCGGCGCTCATGCCGCAGGATCAGCCGGTCAAGGAAGGCAACGGCTATGTCATTCGCCGCGAGGGCACGATCGCAGGAGAAATTACGTATATTCCGTCAGACGGAATATGGATCGTCAACCATACATTCGTGGATCCGGAATTCCGCGGGCAGCAGCTGGCTGGAAGCCTGCTTCAGGCTGTCGTCGACGACGCCAGAAAAGCCGGCGTCAAGATCGAGCCCGCATGCTCCTATGCCGCTGCGCAGTTCAAGCGCCGCAAGGATTACGCCGACGTCCGCGCCTAAGAGTCCGCGGCATCGGCGGTGGATTTGTTCTCTGAGCGTGTGAGGCTTGGAGGATAGGAACTATCTTCGTCCGTAGATCAGCCTCTGCCTCCGGGCAGAGGCTGGTTGCGCTTGCGGTGCAACCAATTGCCTGCTGAGGGCGTCAAATAGGAGAGTCTAGTTGATTCTGCCAGTATCCGCATCTCGGTCCGGCTATGGTATAATACTAGGGAATCTGCCCTTATCCCTATGGGGCAGCCCCTTACCCCGTTCAGCGAGGCTGCTTACGGGAAGCAGAGAGGAAGGAACCTTTACATGGAAAATCAAACTTCCCCGCAAACACAAGCAGGGACATTAGAGCCTGGAATCGCCAATCTGTTGGCGGCAATTTCCGGCGAACTGGATCGTGAAGTAGAGAACGGCCTTCCGGGAGAAGAGGCGGAAGCGCTGCTCGGCATGCTTGGCGAAGCGCGGCAGGCGCTGGAAGCCGGCGAGCATGCGGCGGCGGAAGGGTTCCTGTCCTCCATGAAGGAACGCAAACCGGAGATGGCTCCTTTGCAGGGAGCCCTTGTATACACGATTATCGCGCAGCAGCAGTGGGACCGCGCCAAGGAGCAGGAAGAAGTGCTGCTTCAGATGGCTGCAAATCCGGAGCAAGCAGGCGACTTCCAGGGCATGGTGGCGAGCCAGCTGAGCGCGCTCGGCCATGACGGCCGCGCTGCCGAGAAGCTGGAAGCTCTGATTGCGAAGCTTCCGGGACGCGAGGCCGACTTCGTTCCGCTTCTCTCAGCCGTCTATGTGAGATTGGGACGCCAGGAAGAATCGTGGAGCATCATCGAGAAGGCTTTGCCGGAAGAAGGCCAGGAATCGATTGTCCATCTTCCTCTGGTCGTATCGGCCGTCAATCGTGTCATCGACCTCAAGAAGTGGGATGTGTGGGCCAAGATCCAGCTTCGCGTCCGCCGTTATCTGAAGTCGCTGACCGATGAGAACGAGCAGCTCCGCGCCCGCGTCGTGCTTCTCTTGGAATGCCAGGCCTACATGCAGGCGGGACGCTTCCGCGAAGCGGAAATCTACGCCGAGCTGGCATACGGCATGGACAGCCATAACGAAGAGGTCCGCGAGCTGCGCAAGCAGATGCAGGAGATGCATGGACTCAGCAAAGAGCTGGAAAAAATGCGCAAGGATGCCGGAATCCATCCGGGAATCGCCATCCGCAACATGGAGTGGTATTATGCCGAATTCAACGAGGAGGCGGCCGTCAGCCTTCGCGCGAGCCTTCCGGAAGAAGTGCTTTCCCGCATCGATGCCGAGCCCGAGAAGCTGATGCACGGCATCCTGCAGCTCCGCTTCCGCTATCCGGCCTTCTACCGCCGCTACCAGGAAGAATGGCAGGAAGTATACAAGCAAAAGCAAGCCGAGCTGGGTCAGCCGGCTGGCAAATAACGGCAATCATTGCATAATCATGAACAGCAGCAATGAACGGCATTGAAGCCGTATGGAAAAGGCCGGGCAACGTCATGCGAATGACGTCGCCCGGCCTTTTTATGTGCCTATCGTTTCGCCGGCTTGCTGCCGGTGAAGAGCAGCAGCAGGAAGGAGATCAGGATGATGGCGGCGGTCCACGCCCATGCCATCGCGGTGCTGCCGGCGTCGACAGCTACGTAGATCGCAGTCGGCACGGTCTGCGTAATGCCGGGAATATTGCCTGCGATCATGAGCGTGGCGCCGAACTCGCCGAGGCTGCGCGCGAATCCGAGCAGGAGAGCGCTGAGCAGGGACCGGGCAGCCAGCGGGAGGGCGACATGGCGAAGCAGCTGCGCCTCGCTTGCTCCGGCGGACCGGGCAGCCTGCTCCAGCTCCGGCTCGATGCCGGCGAAGCCGGTCTTCATCGTCTGGTAGACCAGCGGGAAGGAGACCACGACGGCCGCGACGACCGCGGCCCATGGCGTAAAGACGAGCGGAGCGGAGAATAACGCTTCGATCGTCTTGCCAAGGAAGCTGCGGCGGCCGAGCGCAACGAGAAGCACGAAGCCTACGACCGTCGGGGGAAGCACGAGGGGGAGCAGGAACGCGGTTTCAAGCAGCAGCTTCCCCCGAAACCTGGATCTGCTCATGAGCCGAGCGGCAGCCGTGCCGGCAGCGAGGGCGACAACGCTCGCCAGCAGGGCTACTTTCAGGGAGAGGATGACCGGCGGCCAAAACTGCTGCCAGTCTATCGATGCCGGCATTATTTCGGATCCGTGAAGCCGTAGTTCTTGAACACGGCCATAGCATCTTCGGATTGAAGATACGTATAGAACCGCTCAGCCTCGGGCCGATGCTTCGTCGCTTTGACGATGGCGGCGGGATAACGGATGGACGGATAGGATGCTGGATCCACTTCGTAGGCGACGGCTGCTTTGGCGGAAGACAGCGCATCGGTCCGGTAGACGAAGCCTGCATCCGCGTTGCCGGTTTCCACCGTCTGCAGGACGGCTTTTACATCCTTGGCCTGGACGAGCTTGTCCTTCAGGGCGTCCCACTGACCGGCCTTGGCCAGTGCTTCCTGGGCGTATTGTCCGGCCGGGACGCTCTCCGGAATGCCGATGGCGATCTTGCTGAATGCCTGTCCGGCGAGCGCATCGAGGGAGGAGATGTTTGGGCTGGCCTCCTTCGGCACGATGACGACAAGCGAATTGCCGAGAAGATCGCGGGAATCCTCTGCGGCGACGAAATTTTGATCCACGAGCGCCTTCATGTTTTTGGACGAAGCGGACAGGAACAGGTCGGCGGGAGCCCCCTGTTCGATCTGTTTCTGCAGGGTGCCGGAAGCGCCGAGGTTGAAATGGAGGGAAATGCTTGGATTGGCGGCTTCGAAAGCGGTCTTGATCTCATCCAATGCTCCGGTCAGGCTGGCCGCCGCGGATACCGTCAGCTCGACGAGCGGGACGGAAGAAGCTGGCGGAGAGGCGGATGCGGAGGTGCCGCCGCTGCTGTCCGGCTGCGTATTGGTTTGCTTGCTGCCGCAAGCGGCGGCAACCAGCAGCATGAGGCCGGCAAGAAGGAACAGGATAGGTTTAATTTTTTTTGATCTCAGCATTTCCTCTCACTCCAAGTATGGTCTTATATGGTCTTGTTATAATTAGGATGATTATATATAGAGGCAGTGAAGCTGTAAATCCCTAAACCGGCTTCATCCGCTATAATAAACGGCATAGAGCGATAGCGGGACAAAAGAGGAGATCAAGTCATGAATCAGGAACCATCCTATACGGTCGAGGAAGTGGCCCAGCTGCTTCGCATCTCGAAGCTGACCGTCTACGACCTTGTCAAAAAAGGCCGGCTTCCCGCTTACCGGGTAGGGAAGCAGATGCGCGTGGACGCTTCCGATCTGGAGGCCTATAAGGCTAAATCCAAGAGCCAGACCGCCTTCCTGGGTCTCAAGGATACGGCGGGATTCGCTGGGGCGCAGGACGGTCCGGGCGGGGATGATACGGCGAGCGGGGCTTCGGGTGATCGCCGGTACGGGCCGGAAGACAGGAACGGTGGGATTCCCGGCGGAGATATCCGCTCCGGGCAAGGCTCTTCCTCTGTGAATGCGGTCAGAGCCTCTTATGCGGGGACTCCGCAGCATCAGCTCGTCATCACCGGACAGGACATCAGTCTCGATCTGCTGACTTCCTTCATGGAGAAGGCGACCGGATCCAGGCCGCTGCGCTCCCATGCCGGCAGCTTGGACAGCCTGATCCAAATGTACAAGGGAGACGCGGATATCGTGAGCACGCATCTATGGGATGGGGATACGGGACAGTACAATCTCCCGTATATCACCCGCATTCTTGCCGGGTTCCCGCTGCTTGTGGTGAACCTGCTCATTCGCCGCGCGGGCTTATACGTACAGCCGGGCAATCCGCTGGGCATTTCCGGATGGGCCGATCTGGCCAGGCCGGGAATCCGTTTCGTCAACCGGGAGCGCGGCTCGGGAGCCCGAGTGCTCGTCGATGAGCAGCTGCGCCTGCTCGGTATTCCTCCGCATAGCCTCGAGCAGGATGGAAGAGTCCAGAACAGCCATCTTGGAGTGGCGGCCAAGGTGGCATCCGGCGAGGCGGACGCGGGAGTCGGGATGGAGAAGGCGGCTTCGATGGTCGGGAACGTGGAATTCATCCCGCTGATCCGCGAGCGCTACGATCTGGTCGTGGTCAAAAAGCCGGAGAACGCTTCGTGGATCGGCAAGCTGATGGATATTCTTCAATCGGATGCGTTCCGAAGGGAACTGGGCGCCATTACGGGCTGCGACAGCTCAGAGACGGGCAAGGTGTGGCTCGATTCCTGAAACGGGATGCTCGTTCCGGCAGCCTTTGACGGTCAAAACGTCGCCGTCGGCAGCATCGGTGAATAGTGGCAGAGATGCTGGCTTCCATGCGGGAAGAGCCTATTTTCGAGGAAGAAGCTTCAGGCAAGCTTCCAGAAAGCTTCAAGAAAGCTTCAAGAAAGCTTCAAGAAAGCTTCAAGAAAGCTTCAGGAAAAAGATGGTCTTGAAGGGAGCGCCATAAGTCCATGACTTATTCGGATCTGATCAAGTCTTACATCCATGATCTGCAGAGATATACGACGGAGCAGCTGCGCTGTAAATCCGCGGAAGAGGTCTGGTCGCTCGGCCAGATGTACGATCATTTGATTGCTGCGGCTCTTGATTATATGGACCAAGTGGAGGAATGCGCTTCCGGAGGCGAGGAGGATACGGCAGGGAAGACGGAGGCAGGCGAGCGGCTGTTTGCGCTCGGAGGCTTCCCGCCGGTTAAAATCAAGCTGCCTGACGGGCCGTCCAACACGCCTGGCAATTCGGACAGCAAGGAAGAGCTGGCGCGCAGGCTGGAGCATGTTCTGGAACTGATGAAGGAATGGGAGAAGAAGCTGAATCGGATCAATCCGGACAGCAAAGTCAGACATGGCGGATTCGGCTGGCTGAACGCCCGGGAGTGGTTCGACCTGTCCGGCATGCACTTCCGTCATCATCGGGCCCAGCAGAGGGAGCTGGAACAAAGGCTTGGGCTGTAGGCCGAGCATAGAGCCGAAAGAAACGGAGCTTAAAGAAACGGATAGAGTAGATCTGCAGATCGCGAGGAAGTTGCAAAGCGGCAGTTCAGGGAGCGCAATCCCGGGCTGCCGCTTTTTTTATATGGACTAGCGCGCTAGACGGCTATGCCTTATCGCGCCAAACGGACCATGATCGAAGGCAAGCGTATATGCCATATCGAATACGTGGGCGCAGAAGCTCTCGCCGGAAATCGTTGACATTACATGGAGTGTACAGCTATGATGACTTTATAAAGTTATTTATTTCAAAAGTAGAGGATTTGTCTATTCGATCGTCCTCCGTCAACGAAAGAGAGGCAGGAAGATGCCCCATCCCAAACTATTCCGGCTGCTGTGGGCCGGACAAAGCCTCTCCAATCTTGCTGATGCGCTGTATCTGCTGTCGGTCGTCACGATGGTCTACAAACTGACCGGATCGGCGCTGTTCTCCGCATTCGTGCCGTTGTGCCGGGTTGCAGGCCAGCTGGCCTGCGGAATCATGGCACCGCTGATCATGGACCGGTTCAGGCTTACGTCGCTGATCAAGCTGTCCCAGCTGATGCAGGTCGCCTTGTTCGCCGTACTGGCTCTGGCGGCGGCGAATATGAGCGTCAGCGGAATACCGATTGCTCTGCTCCTCATTGCCCTGCTGTCGTTCACGGATGGCATTACGACGCCGGTCCGCAATTCGCTCGTCCCCCTGTATGCAGGCAAAAACGAGCTGATGAAAGCCAACGGGCTGATGTCCACGACCGACCAGACTGTCATGATGCTTGGCTGGGCAGGGGGCGGCATGCTTGTCACCTGGCTGGGAGGCGGCACCGTCATGGGCTTGACCCTTGCCATGTATGCCGGGGCGCTTGTGCTGACCTTGCAGCTCAAGGAGCCAGCAGTTCCTTCAGCTTCTTCGCCTGGCCAAAAGAAACCTGACCCGGCAGGGGTTTCAGACTTCGAGGCGGCGGCCGGCCTGCCGGAGCTTGGCGACAGCGGAGTCCGAAGCGGCGGCCAAAAGATCGGCGCCTGGGCGTCGGTCAAGGAAGGCTGGCAAAACATTTGGCGCAACAAGACCCTGCGGCTGCTCATTGTGATGGATACCATCGAAGGCACGGTCGGGGCGGCCTGGATCGGCGCGCTCATGCTCGTCTATGCGACAGAGCAGCTGGGCCGGGGGACCGAATGGTACGGAATCATCAACGGGGGGTATTTTGCCGGCTGCATCATCGGCGGACTGCTCGTCGTTGCCTTCACCAAACGCCTGATGCGAAGGCCGGCTCTGTCCATCATGGCCGGAGCGGGTCTGATGGGCCTGATGACGCTTGCTTATGCCGCGACGGAATCGCCATGGGTCGCGCTGCTGCTGGTCATCCTCATGGGGCCGCCTCAGCAGCTCCGCGAGGTGACGCGCAGAACCGTCTTCCAGAGCGCCTGCCCTCCGGAACAGCTCCCCAAAGTGATGAGCGCCGAAAATACGCTGGTGTACTCCCTGTTCGGCTTGTCGGTCGTTCTTCTGTCCTGGATGGCGGACCGATGGGGCATCGCGGCAGTCTATGCCATGACGGGAGCCTTCTATCTGCTGACGGCCTGCCTGGCCGGGCTCAACCGAAGCAGGCTCCACGGGCAGGCAGCTGCTCTGTACGGGGCATCCGACGCCGGACAAACATAGGAAATAACGGCTCAATCCGTAAAGCCTTCAGGCCATCGGGGAAGAACAATTCCGGGGCATTTCGGGTATGGCGCTGTCTTAATAAGGGCAGGAACAGTGATTCCTGTACTCCTCGGCTGTCAGGCCAGAACCTGGATGCCTTGGGCCGCAAGCTGTTTCTTCACGTCGGCAGCGACGGATGCGCTTCGAAGCTCCAGATCGACGATGGCCTGCTTGTGGGCGAGCAGCTGCTTGGCATAACCGTTCATCATCTCCAGCGATTTCTCCACGACGGCGGCATCGCTCTTGCGTGCGGCGGCTCCAAAATCCTTGAGGGCTGCTGCTGCGGCGGATTCGGGAACTTTGGCAGCGGATTGGCGGGATCGGATAGCGAGAGAGAATTCGTCCATTCCTCCCAATGTCTTGCGTGCGGCATTCATTTTGCGGGTACGCTCTGCACGGACGGCTTTCAGCTGATCCTCCTGGATCCGGATCTGCTGCCGGGCCAGCTGAACGGCGGCCTTCATCGTATCTGCCTGCATGCGGGCCAGCTTGGCCAATTCCTTGCTGCCGTACTTGGAGGCTGCGCTTGCTTGATGGTTCATGGCCGTATAAGCCGCGTACAAAGGCTCGTAAGCGGACCTCGCCTTCTTCACAGCGGCTTCTTGCCTGGCAACGCGGTCGGTGTCAATCGAAGGAATCGACTTGCGGATGGCGGCAGCGTCCTGGCCGTTGCGAAGATGGAGCTCGGCGGCACGCAGGCTTACTTCCTCCAACTGGGCGGTGAGCGAGACGTAAGCGCCGTAATGGGCATTCAATCTGGCTGCCGCAGGAGCTGCTGCGGCGGCAGCCGTCCGCTCGAAGGCGCTCTTGGCTGCGGAACTCACGGCGAGAGAAGCGGCAGCGGCCGGGGACGGGGCCGCAAGCAGCATGAGTGCAGCAACGAGGGCGGCGGCAGCCGAGCTTGCGCGCCGCCAGCCCGAAGCGCATAAAGACGGAAAAATGGTCGTTGACATTCCAATCTCCTCCTAATTCCGCACGAGTCATAGAACGCGAAAAAGCACCGCAGCAAGCAGCTCTCTAGGAGAGCCGCAGGCTGCGGTGCTTCCGCATGTTCCTACACATGTCGTACGATCGTATGTTCTAAATTTAAGGCTGAAAAACGGAAATGTCAAGCTAAATTCAAGAAATTGTGCACAGGCTTCTTCAACGGCTTGCGTCAGATGGAAGGAGTCTCCTCAGGTTTTCTCGTCGTTCACGCCTGTTCGGTCCTGTTCATGCCTGTGCATTCCTCATAACGGGATGGCCGGCTCAGGACGACGAGGGCAGGGACAGATCAAAAAGTGCCGGGCACAAGAGGCTCCCCGGTCAGCTGACGGTAAAATACCGCAGCAGAAGCCGAGACGTAAGGCATCAGCCACAACAGGCCGAGCCCGAACGGAATCACGGCCAGGATGGCCCAGCCGAGGAAGCTGAGCTGGAGCACGAAAAGCCGCCATTTTTGGCCAATCATCAGCTGCTTGCTGCGGTCCAGCGCCTCGAGCACTCCCGTCTCCGGATTGTCGGCTAGAATATAATAGGCCTGGGAGTAGCGGTATGCCGCGATAATACCGGGTATGACCAGAAGCAGCGTCCACAGAAACACGAACAACGCCATCAGCAGATAGAGCCCGAGCGCTTTGCCGTAGTAGCGAAAGCCGTCAAAGACCATTCCGACGGCGATTTCCCGCCTGCGTACGAGCGCAAGGTAAAAGAGAACCGAGCCGAGCGCGAGCGGACCGGCGACAAGCAGCTCGAGAAGCCCTCCGAACCTGCCGAACTCTTGCAGGATGAAGCTGACCAGCACCGGAATGGCGCTGACCGCGATCGCCCGGCCCCAGCTGCCGGACAGGGCGGAACGGGCCTCCGCGCGAATCTCCGCCCGGGACGGATAAGTGTGGGAAGAAGACATGGAATTCCCCCTTCGTGTAAGGTGAATGTCTTCCCCAGCTTATTCAACGCCGCCCGAGCTTAGAAGGCAATCTCACAGCCTGCCGTATGCGCGCAGCGTAAGCAGGCGCTGGAGCGTGACGAAGCCCCGCCATTCCATCTCCGCCGCCGGACTCAAGGCAGGGAAGGACATCGGCCAGCCGCCGTCCTCCTCCTGCTCTCTTTCCATCGCATCCAGATGCTCCTCCACGGCAACATCCTCGATGAATTTCCTCGCGTAAGCATTCGGCTCCGGCGCCCAGTCCAACACTTTGTGGACGTAGCCTTCGGCATGGAAGTCCAGGCCGATGACGCCCGGCTTCTGCAGCCAGGCATCCAGACGGCGCAGCAGCGGCTCGGCGCGTTCCCGGTCGGGAGCCGCGTTCAGGAAAGCGATCCAGTGGACGCCTTCGTGGTAGCCTTGCGGCTCCCGATCCGGATCCCTCTCCAGCATCCTCCACACCGACCGTTCGGCTGCCTGGAACCAGTCCTGTCGGGCAAGTTCTGTCCAGCCGCTGCGGTAGAAGAGCCCGAGCAGCGTGCCAGTCGGGTTGATGGAGGGGACGGAGGTATCCAGCCCTTGCCACCAGGGGGAGAGCGGCCAGCCGGCCGCATCGCCGCGAATGATGGGCCAACCTCCTTGGGGCAGTGAAGCGGCCTCCAGCCACCGCGTGATGCCGTCCTCCAGCTGCTTGTCCCTCAGACCGGTCTCGGCGATCACATCCAGGGCAGCCTCCAGCGGCACGGGCTGGCTATGCGGGCAGCGAATGTCAGGCTCAAGCGCATGGCCAAAGCCTCCATCCGGGTTCTGGTAGGCTTTCAGCGCCTGCAGGACGGCTTCGGCGGAGCCTTCCTCCCAGTGGAAGCGGAAGCGGAGGCGGTCGATCAGACGGGCGTTCAGAAGCAGAAAGGAACGGGCTTTTTCCAGCGATGCAAAATGGGGCGGCATACAGGAATCCTCCTCGCAAATTGAGTTCGGCCCCAGTATACCGCCTTCATCCTGACAGCATGGATGTCATGAATTTCTTGGCGATCAAACGCAAAGATGCAGAAAACGCACGAAGCTGCCTTTGGTCAGGCGGCAGGTCTCGCGGATGGAGAAGCCGGCCTCCCGGATGAGCGGCTCGATCGGCTCGGTCGTCAGGATGACGGCCCGTCCCGCCAGCCGGCGCAGGGAGGCAAGCATCTCCAGCTGCTCCTCCGGCGGCGACACGGAGCAGAGATTATAGGGCATGTCGAGCAGGGCGGCGTCGTAATGCCCTTCCAGGCTGCGCATGTCCGCGATCTGGACCAGCTCTTCGGGATAGCCGAAATGCCGCAGATTCTCGCGTGCCCCGACCGCCGCGAGCGGATTGAGGTCGCCGCCCCGGATGTCGATGTCCATCGAGAGAGCTTCCAGCAGCACGGTGCCGATGCCGCAGCAAGGATCGAGCGCGCGTGCGCCGGAGACTTCCGGCACCGCGATGTTGACGGCGGCCCGCGCCGCCCGGGCGGGCAGCGCCGTGGAATACTGGCGCGGCTTGGCGTTCTGCCGCAGCCAGACCGGCTCGGCGGAAGCCATCTCGCCGCACAGCCAGCGGCCGTCCAGCAGCGCGGCGCCGAACACGGTCTCCGGCCGGCGCAGGTCCGGCTCTCCATGGATGGCCAGCCCGAGCTGCCTCTCCAGAGCAAGGCGGCCTTCATTGTCGGGCTGGCCCGGCGCACCCGTCTTGGCGTAGCGCACGCGGAAGGTGCGTTCGCCGGCGGACAGGCCGGCCGCCCGCTCCAGCAGCTCCTCCGGGGAAGCAGCGTCGATCTCGACCGCGAGGCGCTGCTTCAGGAATGGACTGCGGCTCGGATCGAGCCGGCGGCTGTGGATGAAGGCATCCGCGTCGGACGGCAGAGTCAGTCCGGGGAAGAGACAGCGAAGCTCCAGGGAGCAGAGCTCGGCCTCGGATTCGTGGCAGGCATAAGTATAAAGATAACGAAGGATTTCGTCGCTAGCAGGCATAGAGTATCGGTTCCTTTTCGTCGTCAGGCATGAGGAAGGCGGAATCTCCCGTTTGTCAGGAGCATCCGCTATCGGAATCTTCATTGTACCTCTCCAGCACGGAGGCCGCCATAGAGGCGACAGCCGCCCTAAGCTCGGGGGGCGACAGCACCTCCGCATCCAGTCCCATTCCGTAGAAAAAGCGGATCGCCCATGTCCATTCGGTAGCCGGGCAATCGAAGCGGAGCTCCCATTCCTCATCGCCGACCTGCTCCACGAGCTCGCCGACATGCTCGTCCTGCTCGGCCAGCAGGGAGCCCCGGTAGGTGAGGCGGACCGCGACGGGAATGGCGCTGCCGACAGGGCATGCGGCAGCCGGCATGGAGGAGGGGGAGCGGGAGCATACGCTGTCCCCGGCAGGACCGCCGCTGCAACAGGCGGCGCCGTCTCCAGCGTTCCCATGCGCTGCAGCATGGCTGCCTGCGGGCGATGCGGGTACTTCAGCAGCGGGGGCCTCCGTCTCGTTGGCCGTCGCGCCGCCGCCGTCTGGCTCGCCGCCGGAAGCCGCGACGCCACCCGCGCAGGCTGGCTCGCCGCCGCAGGTCGCCCTGCCGACAGATGCCGTCGCACCGCCAGCCCCGGCTGCGTCCTCTATCGCGCCTCGAGGGGCCTCCCGGCAATCCGGCGCCCCCAATCCGGGGCTGCCGGCTTCACTGCCCTCCTCCAGCGGCTGCAGCTCGTCCATCCGGTCGACCCGGAACGTCCGGGCTTCGCCATGCAGAGGCGAGAACGCCTCGCAGTACCAGAACCCATGCGCCGCATACACCCGCATAGGATGCAGCTCCAGCCAGCGCCGGCTCGTCTGGGAGCGGTACAGCGTCCGCAGCCTCCGCGACTCGGCGAGCAGCTCCAGCAGGAGCGGGAGCATTGGGGAGCGGACGGTGCGCCGGGGCACCTCCAGATGCATTTTGCCCAGAATCGGCTCGACCTGCTTCAGCGTCTCCTCCGGCAGCAGAGCCCGGATCTTGTCCAGCACCGTCCAGCGCTCCCGGTTGAACGGGCTGTCGCCGAAGCAGGTAACGGCATGCAGCGCGAACAGCGCCGTCAACGCCTCCTGCGCGTCGAGCTGGAGCGGAGGCAGCCGGTAGCCGTCCATCAGGCGGAAGCCGCCGCCGGGGCCGGTGGCGGAATAGAGGGGAACGCCCATTTCAGACAGCGACTGCATGTCTCTCAGTATCGTCCGCACCGACACCTCGAACCGTTCCGCGAGCTGCGCGGCCGTATAGGAATTGCGCTGCAGCGCGATCAGCAGGGCGATCAGACGGTCACTGCGGTTCATAGGCTACCAGCTCCTTTACCGTTTCTACACTTCGGGTTGACGCCTGATTTACAAATCTTCGATACCCTAGTTCCATTATGGTTTTTGAGAGAGCAACTATTATTGAAGCCTGCGGCCATCAGCCGCCGGGGAATGGAGTGAAGGCGTTGACAGCAGCTAGAACAGGCAAGAGCGGAGACATCGGCAGATGGCTCAGGCGGGTATTCCGTCGAAATGGAAAGAGGGCGGGAGCGGCCGCGCTGGCGGTCAGCCTGTCGGCGGGCATCCTGCTTCCTCCGGCGGCTTACGTCGCGCACGCTGCCGCTGTTCCCGGAGTTCCTCCCGTCATCGTGACCGAAATCGTTCCGGATAATGTCGGCACCGACGACTACGAGTTTTTTGAGCTGCACAATACGACCGAGCTTTCCCAAATCGTAACCGATTCGGTCTATTACCGCTACACCGATTCCAGCGGCAAAGCCGACGTCAAGTTCACCATGCCTGCGGGGACGGCGCTCCTTCCCCATGAGACGAAAGTGTTCTGGTACAACAACAGCGGCAAGACGCTGGCGGACTTCAACGGACATTTCAAAACCTCCTTGAGCAGCAGCCAGGTTGTCGAGGTCGGAGGCTTCACCGGCTTCGCGAACGGCGGCCAGCGGGCCGTCGTCTTGAAGACGGACGGCGCCGACACCGCCTGGGCGGCCTATCTGGGAACGGATGTCGCGGCAGGGCTCGGCGTCCAATACCAGGCCGACTACAAGCCGGAGGAGATCAAGCTGGAGCTGAAGAGCCCGCCGACACCGGGGTCGGTGAAGCCGGAGCAGCTGTCTCCGCCAGGGCAGCCGCCGGTCGAGCCGCCGGTCCAGCCGGACAAGCCGGTCATCCGTCATCAGGCGCCCGCAGCTGCGGACGGCGGGGCTGATCTCAAGCTGACAGCCGCGGTGGAAAGCGCTGAAGGGACGGCGATGCCGACCGCAGCGGGAAGCGTCTATTACCGGACGGTCACCGACCAGGTCTACGCCAGCGTTCCGCTGACGGCGGAAGCCGGAGGAGCCTCGCTGTCGGGAACGGTTCCGAAGGATGCGCTGAAGGAGAGCAGCCTCGTGTACTACATCCAGGCGGACAGCGCGGCGGGAGCCGTCAGATCGGATACATACACCGTACCGGTGAACGAGCTGAAGCCTGACCCGCAGAAGCTGCCCGAGCTGCTCGTCACCGAGGTCGTGCCGGACAGCACCAACGTCGGAAGCAGCGACGGCTACGAGTTCGTGGAGATCTACAACAATACGGACCAGCCGCTGAGCTTCGACGACTACAAGCTGTATTACCGCTATACGGACAAAGGCCCTTCGGCCGACCTGACCTGGCCTTCCAAGCCGGAAAATATCGTTATTCCGGCCCGCGGCACGATCGTCCTCTGGGTGATCAACGGGCCGAACGCCGCCCTGACGGCGGCGGACTTCAATGCCAATTACGGAAGCTCCCTCGTCGAGGGCGTCAATCTGTTCCGCATGGAAAATTCCGGCATGGCCAACGGAGGTCTCAGAGGTCTTGTCGCGGGCACAAACACGCATGAGGATATATCGGCTGCCTACTATGTGAAGGAAGACGTGGCCGTCAACAAAGGCATCCTCTATCAATATCCCGGAGACGGCGGCACGGTCATGCGCAAAGGCTGGCCGGGACTCGAAGCCGCGACGCCGGGAAGGGTCAAGGACTGGCAGGTCCCGTCCGTGCCCGTCCATGTCGCCGCCGACGCCGAGCCGCCGGCCGTCCGCGATCTGACGGGCGCCGCCGAGGCGGATCAGGCCCGCGATCTGGACATCAAGCTGGAGGTCACGGACAACAACCGCGTCAAGTCGGTTCGCCTCTCCTTCCGGACGGACCGCCAGCAGACGCCGACGACCGTGTATTTGACGCAGGATTACAACGATACCCTTTATCATCATCTGATCTCCTCCGCCGAGCTGATCGGCAAGAAATACCTGGAATACTCGGCCGAAGTATCCGACGGGCAGAATGTGACGTCGCTGCCGGCGGTGCGGATTCCCGTCACCGGAGGAGCGGAGCAGGCCGCGCTGCGGCTGAACGTCAAGGACGGCCAGTTCGTGAAGGGCGTGCATACGCTCAAGGCAACGTCGGAGACCGACGCCCCCGAGCAGCTGCAGCTGTCCGTCGACGGGCAGACGGTGACCCAAGGAACCTATGCCGCGCTTGAGCATGACGCGTATTTCGCCTTCGAGGCGACTGCGGTGGACTATTATTTCAAAAATGCGGTTACGATCGGCGATGAGATCCTCTATACGTTCATGGATCCGATTCCGTCCTGGAAAACGCTCGTTTATCCGATCGACAGCTCCAGGCTGAAGGCGGGCGCGAACGGCATCTGGATCCGCGCCGGCTCCAAGTCGGGTCCGTTCGACGATCGTCCGGAAGAGAACAAGGACGACTTTCAGATCCGCAACGTCCGCCTGATTCTGGCCGACGGGACGGAGCTGTACGATCCGGCTTATGCCGACCGGAGCAAGGAAATCCTCATGGGCGATTCCGCCGGCAAGCATGTCGGGCTGGAATTCAAGTTCGCCCTGCAGCAGGAGCAGCTTCGCTCCAAGACGCTGCCTTGGGATACGACGCTGCTGAAGGACGGCAAGCATGTCGTGGCGGTCAAGGGAGCCTCGGGGCAGGCAGCCGCGAATGTGATGGTGGACAATACCGCTCCGAGCATCGTTCCTTCCATCCAGGAAGGCCAAGTGTACAGAGGAGCGTTCAAGCTGGATGCGGCCGTCACCGACGCCGGCTCCGGCATCCGGGCAGGCTCGGTCGAAGCGCTGCTGGACGGCAAGGCGATCGCCGTTCCGTACGAGACGTCCTCCGCCAAGCTGCAGGCGGGCGGCCATACGCTGCTGATCCGCGCCGAGGACAACGTCGGCAACAAGTCCGAGCAGCGGGTCGCTTTCTCCGTGCCGGCCGAAAACCCGCTGCTGCCGGAGCTGCTGGCTCCGCTGGACGGCTCCGTCGTGGAAGGAGCTTCCGCAGGGCTGAAGGTGCGCGCGTCTGATCCCGAGGGCGACAAGCTGACCGTAGGCTTCTACAAGGGCTTTGCGTACGGCGCTTCCGAGACGTCTTCGTTCCAGGCGTTCTCCGGCGCGGCCGACACCGAGCCGCCGCTCGTCCTGAAGCCGGAAGGCGAAAGGGAACTGACCAAGGAGGAATACGCCGCGATCGCCGGCGGCGAAGGGGACAAGCTGACCAATGATTCGACGCAGCAGTTTCCTTATCACCGCTTCGAGGTGAAGCTGGACGCCGCCGTCAAGGCTCAGGACGAGGTCGTCCTGGAGTGGAAGGGCAGCTCGCTGCCCGGCCGCAAGGTGTCGTTGTACGCCTGGAGTCCTTCCGGCAACGTCTGGAAGCGTCTCGACCAGGCCATCGCCGGCGGGGAGGACTTCTCCCTGCAGGCATCCGTTCCGGCGGGAGACTACGCTGCAGGCGGCATGCTGAACGTCCTTGTCCAGGACGAGCTGCCCGCCAAGCAGGATCCGTACGACTTCTCCTTCGTCTGGATGTCGGACACGCAGTATTACTCCGAGAGCTGGCCCGAAATCTACGAGGGCAACACGAAGTGGGTCATGGACAACAAGGATGCCATGAACATCAAGTACGTCATCCATACCGGCGATATCGTCGACAAGGCCGATAGGGAAGAGCAATGGACGAACGCGCAGAAGGCGATGAGAATGCTGGACGACGGCGGGATGCCTTACGGCGTGCTGGCGGGCAACCACGACGTCGGCCATCAGAACAACGACTACAGCAGCTACTGGAAGCATTACGGGGAGGACCGCTTCAAGGACCGTCCGTATTACGGGGGCTCGTACAAGAACAACCGGGGCCACTACGACCTCATCTCCGCCGAAGGCAATGATTTCATCATCGTCTACATGGGCTGGGGCATCGGCGAGGAGGATATCGCCTGGATCGACAGCGTGCTGCAGCAATATCCGGAGCGCAAGGCGATTCTGGCGTTCCATGAATACCTGCTCGTCTCCGGCAACCGGGCTCCGATCGCCGACGACATCTACGAGCATGTCGTGAAAAACAACAAGAACGTGTTCGCGGTGCTCTCCGGCCACTATCACGACGCCGAGACGCTGGTCGACGAGATCGACGACGACGGGGACGGCAAGCCCGACCGCAAGGTGTACCAGATGCTCGCCGATTATCAGGGAGCGGAGAAAGGCGGCCTCGGCTATATCCGCCTGATGCAGTTCGATCTGAAGAACAACCAGGTGCACATCAAGACTTACTCTCCTTATCTGGACGATTACAACTACTACGATCCGTCGGAATATCCGGGCAAGGATGAGCTCGATCTGGATGTCGATCTGACCCCGGTCGTGAAAAGGGTCGCCACCGATTCCATGTCCGTGAAGGTCTACACGGCGGATCGGATCGGCGAGGCGCAGGCAGCGAGCGGCGCCGAAGCTTCGGCGGCATGGAACGGGCTTGAGGCCGGCCGCAAGTATCAATGGTACGCGGCGGCAAGCGACGAGTACGGCGGCTACGCCCGCTCGGACATTTGGAGCTTCCGTGCGGCAGGAGACGCGGCAACGCCGATGCCTTCGGAGCCCCCGGTGACGGAGCCTTCGGAGCCTCCGGCGGCAACGCCGACACCGAAGCCTTCAGAGACTCCAGTCACGGAGCCTTCAGAGACTCCGGCGGCAACGCCAGAGCCGTCGCAGCCTCCTGCAGCGACGCCGACGCCTCCGGTGACGGCTTGGCCGACGCCAACGCCGACGCTGACGCCGACGCTGACGCCAACACCGACGCCAACGGGTTCCCCTTCGGCTTCGCCGACTCCGTCGGCAACGCCTGGCGCGACGCCGACTCCGAAGCCGGAAATGGAATTCAAGGATTTGCCGTCAACTCATTGGGCAGCCTCGGCCATTTCCCGGGCGGCAGTCCTCGGCATCGCGAGCGGCTACGGAGACGGCAGCTTCAAGCCTTCGGCGGGAGTATCGCGCGCCGAATTCGTGGTTATGCTAGGCCGGGCTCTCGGCTTGCAGGATGCAGCTGCAGCGAAGGGTCCGGGCTTCAAGGATCAGAAGGCGATTCCGTCGTGGGCTAGCGGCTACGTCGCCGCGGCCGTAGAAGCCGGCTGGCTGAGCGGCTACGAGGACGGCACCTTCGGGCCTGGACGTACGGTAAGCCGTGCCGAGATGGCCGTCATCGCGGCCAAGGCGATGGGACTCAAGGGCGCGGGCAAGCCAACCTTCGCCGACGCGGCCAAGCTGCCGGCGTGGGCGGCCGGTTCCGCAGCGGCGCTGCAGCAGGCAGGCCTGATTCAAGGGGTGGAAGGCAACCTCTTCACGCCGGGACAGAATGTAACCCGCGCTCAAGCGGTGACGCTGATCTTGAATATGCTGGACAGCGGCAAGCTTTAATCCGCTGACGGCAAACGATAGACAAAGACGATAGGTAAAGCGATAGATCTCGTTCATAAGTACAAGTGCAAGCCGGCTTCGTTGCGACGAAGCCGGCTTTTTTTTCATGGAAAGCTCCAATAGATCCATGCAAGCCGAATGGCGAAGCGGAAAAAAAGAACCTGTCGGCGGGACGGCTTTAAACGATTTTTAACTTTCCATGCGGCAAGGGCCGTTCTATCATGAAGGAATGGACTTGGAACGGGATGGGAACATGCTGAAGACGGACAGGAGGTGCGCCCGATGGCGGCACACGCAAGGATTCTCTACATCGAAGACGACGCCGAGATCGGCGCCTGGCTCGCGGACGATCTTGCCCGCAGAGGCTACGAGGTGACGTGGCTGCAGTCGGGCGAGATGGCGGAGGAGCATGCCGGAGCGGCCGACGTAGCCGTTCTGGACGTCATGCTGCCGGGCCTCGACGGCTTCTCGGTCGGCAGGAGGCTCAAGAAGCGGCGCCCCGAGCTGCCGATCCTGATGCTGTCCGCCCGCACGGCGGTCGAGGACAAGCTGCACGGCCTCGGCTTCGCGGACGATTACGTGACCAAGCCGTTCCATCCCGACGAGCTGGCCGCCAGGCTGGAGGTGCTGCTGCGCCGATCGGGGCAAGGCGGAGAAGAGGCGGTCCTCGTCGGCCATCTCGAGGTGCGCCCCCGGGAGCTGACGGTGACCGATTCCCGCAGCGGAGCAGAGATTGCTCTCACGCCCAAGCAGCTGCAGATTTTGCTGTACCTGCTTCGTCATGCCGGGCGCATCCTGACCAAGGAGCAGATCTACGAAGCGGTCTGGGGTGAGCCGTATATGGAGGGGGACAAAACCGTCATGGTGCATATCCGGTACCTGCGGGAGAGAATCGAGCTGGATCCGGCCCAGCCGCGGATCGTGGAGACGGTCCGCGGCATCGGATACCGGGTCAAGCCGTGAAAAGGCTGTTCGGGGCCGCGCGCCGGCCGTCCCTGCTGGCTCGTTATCTCCTGATCATTTTGTCGGCCCTTGTCGTGCTGCCTGTCGCCCTGCTCATGGCAGGAACGGGATCGGTCGTCATCTCCGGGCTTGTCTCCCCCAAGGAGAGGGACAATCCGTATGCGGACACGAGCAGGCTGATCGAAGAGTGGCGCCGGGAGGCGGCCTCGCTCCAGCATGCCGATCCGGAGACGATCGTCCGCAGCCTGGAGTCGTGGCGCAGCCGCTATCCCCGGTCCAGCGTCTTCTGGGTAGACGGCGAAAGCCGTCTGCGGGCAAGCCTGCCCTTCAACGAGAACCTGCCCCAGCTGTGGTCATCCGTCTACACGGTGGATTTCATGAAGGAAGCGGTCAACGGGACGAAGTATTCGGTCGTTGCTTTCATCGGCAAGGATGGCGAGCAGGGCTTCATGGCCATGCAGGTGCCGCGATATCTCACGCTGCCTTACGGACAGCGGCTGGGGATGCTCGGAGGAACCGCATATACGGCCGGAGCCATTGTCCTTCTGGGACTGTTCCTCACGGTCAGCTTCTTGTTCTTCAACCGCATCCGCAAGCGGCTGGTCAGGCTGCAGGCGGCGATGGAGCAGCCGTCGGGCAGCGGGCTGCCGCTGCCTGTGGAGGTGTCGGGAGCGGACGAGGTCGGCCGCCTGGAGGCAAGCTTCAACGGCATGGTTCGGGAGCTCGAGGCCGGACGCCGCCGCGAAGCCGAGGAGGAGTCGCTGCGGCGCGAGCTTGTCGCGCGGCTGTCGCATGATCTGCGGACCCCGCTCACCGTCGTGCGCAGCCATGCGTACTCTCTGGAGCGGGAGCCGCTGAGCGGCCAGGGCCGCAAGTCGGTGGCGCTGATCGGCGGCAAGCTGGATTACCTGTCGCAGCTGATCGAGAATCTGTTCTCCTACAGCCTGCTGTCCGCGGGCAAATATGCCTACCGGCCGGAGAAGACGGATATCGTGCGGCTGGCGAGAACGCAGCTGGCCGCCTGGTATCCCGCCTTCGAGCAGGCCGGCATGGAATTGGAGCCGGATCTTCCGGATGCTCCCGTCTATTGGCATGCCGATCCTCACTGGCTGGAGCGGGTGCTGGACAATCTGCTGCAGAACGCCCTCCGGCACGCCTCTTCAGGAGGCTGGACGGCTGTCCGCATCGTCGAGGACGGGGGAGGCGGACTCATCATCGAGGATAAAGGCCCGGGGCTTGGCGGCGTCTCGCCGAACAAGGGAAGCGGACTCGGCCTGTCCATCGTGCAGCTGATGCTGAAGGAGATGGGTCTTCGCAAGGAAGTGAGCTCCGGCGAAGGAGGAACGACGATTGCGGTCAAGCCGGAACAAGGCAGGGTGAAGGCTCTGGTTTCGGTTCCGACAAAAGGAGATGAGTAAGTCCATGTACGTCAAAGTCTATTCCTACCGGATCAAGCCGGATAAGCGGCATGAATTTTTGGAGCTGCAAAAAAAGGCTGGAGAAAGATACGGAAGGGAACTGGTTTTCCGCACGCATTACTTGAACAGCAGCAGCGATCCCGATTCATGGATGGAACTGACCTGGTACAAGGATGAAGAGACGTATCGGAAAGGGATGCGGCAGCTGGAAGGAGATGAGGAGCTTAGCGGGCTGTTCCGTTCCTTCGAGGAGCTGTTGGCCGAGGGGACGGCAGTAGCCGAAATGGATTATGAGGAAAGACTGGTGCTGGAGGTCGGCCGTGCCTTGGAAGACGAGGAGAGCTGATCGGCCCATAAAAGCTTGGAGGAGCCGAGGGCGGCGGGCCCTCGGTTCTTTTCTTTCACAGCGCTTTTTAACCGCTTTTTAACCTTGTCCCGCCCCGGATTTTAACCTCGGCCCGTTACGATGGAGGCAGAGGTGATTCGAGATGAAGATGATGAGGCAAGCAGGCGGCTCCTGGCTGCTGGAAACGAAAGGCTTGACCAAGAAGCTTGGCGGCAAAGCGGTGGTCCGCGATGTGGACCTGCGGATTGGGGAAGGAGACATCTACGGCTTCCTCGGTCCGAACGGAGCCGGCAAGACGACGACGATCCGCATGCTGCTCGGCCTCGCCAAGCCGACGAGAGGAAGCGTGACGGTATTCGGCAAAAGCTTGGCGGCAAACCGGATGGACATTCTCCGGCATGTCGGCTCGCTGGTGGAATACCCGTCGTATTACGGCCATCTGACCGGTACGGAAAATCTGGAGGTCATCCGCAGGCTGCTCGACGTGCCCAAGGAAAGAATCGCCGAGGCGCTCTCGATCGTGCGGCTGGAGAAGGATGCCCGGCGCGCCGTCAAAGGCTACTCGCTCGGCATGAAGCAGCGGCTCGGCATCGCGGCCGCGCTGCTCGGCAACCCGAGGCTGCTCATTCTCGACGAGCCGACCAACGGCCTCGATCCGGCGGGCATCCAGGAAATGCGGGAGCTGATCAAAAGCCTTCCCGGCGAGCGGGGGGTGACGATCCTGCTCTCCAGCCATCTGCTCTCGGAGGTCGAGCTGATGGCGACGAAGGTGGGCATCATCAGCAGCGGCAGCCTGATCTACGAGGACAGCATCGCCAGCCTCAAGGCCAGGACGGCAGGCAGGATCCGGTTTTCCGTCAGCGAGCCGGAAGCCGCGTGGCAGCGGCTGCTGGAGCTCGGCTTCGAAGCCGAGCGCGACCAGAGCAGGCTGACGGTAGGCGGCGCGGCGGACCGGACGGTGGCCTCGATCGTGGCGGAGCTGGTCCGGCGCGGCCACTCCGTGTATCGGGTGGAAGAAGAGAGGTCGTCCCTGGAGAGCGTCTTCCTGGAAATGACCGGGACTGGAGGCAGCCTGTGATCGGCCGCATGCTCTCGGTGGAGCTGCTCAAGATCCGCCGCAAGCTGCTTTGGCTGCTCGCCGCGCTCGGCCCCATCGGCGTCATCGGCCTGCAGGCCGTCAACTACGGCTTGCGCTACGACTATCTGATGAAGCTGTACGCCGACGATCCTTGGCGGGGGCTGCTGCTCCAGGCAGGCTCCTTGATGCTGCCGGCGCTGTTCATCGGCCTGGCGCTGGTCGCCTCCATGTCGGCGGGCATCGAGCATCATGCCGGCGCATGGAAGCAGCTGCTCGCTCTGCCGGTTACCCGGCTGCAGGTGTTCGCGGGCAAAGTGCTGCTGTCGCTCCTGCTGCTGCTGGCCTCCTGCACGCTGCTCCTGCTGCTGACTCTCGGAATGGGCTTGCTGCTCGGCTTCGACTCGCACGTTCCATGGGCAGACATCGTCCGCATGTCTTACCTGCCCTGCTTGGCCGCTCTCCCCTTCATCGCCCTGCAGAGCTGGCTGTCGATCATCATGGCGAATCAGGCGCTGCCTCTTACCGTCGGCACGCTCGGCATGGTGTTCTCCATGTTCAGCGTGCTGATGCCCGAATGGATGCCCTGGAGCTGGCCCGACCGGGCCGTACGCTCCGCCGACGCCCTGCAGGCCGCGGGCTCGGGCCTTGCCCTGGGCATGCTCGTGCTGCTGATCGGTTACGCCCATTTTGCCCGGAAGGACGTGAGCTGACATGGCGAGATTATTGGCATCCGAATGGATCAAGCTGAGACGCTCCATCATCTGGCTGCTGCTGCCGGCCAGCCCGCTGCTCGCATTCGTCGCAGGCTGGAGATCCGGTCTCAGCTACGAGGGAGCTGCGGCCTGGAGGGAGGTGCTCGCAGTCGGCGCGACGGTGCACGGGTACTTCTTTCTCCCGCTGCTGGTCGGCATCTTCGCCGCTCTGCTCTGCCGCTTCGAGCACGCTTCCGGCGGCTGGAAGCAGCTGCTCGCCCTTCCCGTCCGTCCTGCGGCTGTCTACGGAGCGAAGCTTGCGACGATCATGGCGCTGGTCGCCATCCTGCAGCTGCTGCTGTTCGCCGCCATCGTCTTGGCGGGGCTGCTGCGCGGGCTGGATGCTCCCGTTCCTTGGGGCATGGTCGGCATGTCGGCTTTCGGAGGCTGGCTCGCCTGCCTTCCTCTGGCCGCGCTCCAGCTGCTCGCGTCCACTGCTTTCCAGAGCTTCGCGGCGCCGCTCGCGGTCAACGTCGTATTCACGCTCCCCAACATGCTCGTCGCCAACTCGAAGGACTTCGCTCCCTGGTACCCTTGGGTGCAGCCGCTGCTGGCGATGGTGCCGCAGGATGCGTACGGCTTTGGCGCGTTCAACGTCTCTCTCGAGACTTTGCTCGCCGTCATCGGGGGCAGCTTCCTCGTCTTCCTCGGGTCCGGCTTGCTGTACTTCGTCCGGAGAGCGGTCTGATGGAGCCGGCGGACTTCCGTGGCGAAGAGCGGGGCGATAGGTACCTAGCCTTGAAGTGGTTGACGGATTGAAAGCCAGAGACCGGATTTCTAGACGCAAAAAAAAGCTGCTCCCGAACGCCAGTCAGGCGCTTTGGAGCAGCTTTTGCTTTTTTATCCGCATTCAGCTGATGCAGGCTTGTATCCCGGCATTCAGACGCAGCAGGCTTGCATCACGGCATTCAGCCGAAGTAGGCCTTCATCGCATTGGACCAGGCGTAGCCGGTCGTCGCGTCCCAGTTGATCGACCATGTCATGACGCCGCGGAAGCCCGCGTAGCCGGCCGGAGTCTGGAGCGTGTAGCCGCCGCCGAACGACTGGTCTTTGGTGATGTAGTTCAGCGCCTTCACGATGTCGGCCGGAGCGGTGTAGCCGCCGCCCGCAGCGGCCGGCGAGGACGGCAGCCCGATGGCGACTTGGTCCGCGCGCAGGGCGGGGAACATGTTGGCGGTGTTGCCGGCTACCGCGAAGCCTTTCAGCAGCACTTCGGCCATGGCGACCTGGAAGTCGGCCGTGCCCTGGGAATAGGACTTGCCGTCGAGCGCTTGCATGGAGCCGCTGTTGTAATGCTGGACATGGATGTAGTCGAGCTGGTCGCGGACGGCATAAATGACGGGCAGGTAAGCTCCCCAGGGTCCGCCGTAGGCGACCTGGCCGCCTTGGACGTAAGCCGTCTCGGGAGCCATCGTCAGGTCGAAGCCGGAGCCGTACGAGGCCATGATTTCCTTGATGGCCGCGATCAGATTGACGATCTTGGGCGTCGTCGGATTTTTGAAGTTGGAATCGCCGCCGTTCAGGGAGAGAGAGGCGCCTTCCAGGTCGATGTCGATGCCGTCGAAGCCGTAGGTGCCGATGATGGATTTAAGAGAGCTGACGAAGCTGGCCTTGTTCGCCGCGGTTTCCAGATCCACCGTGGCGTTGGCGCCGCCGATGGAGATGTGGACGCGCTTGCCTAGGCTTTGCAGGTAGGCGACATCGGCCTTGAACTGCGCCGGCGTCGTCTGGAACGGTGTGAACGTGAGCGTCGCGTGGTCGCTGAGCGTCTCGGCGAAGCTGACGTTGATGACGTTGAAGTTGTTCGAGACGTTGCGCAGCGGGATGACGCCGGAGCCGTTGTCGAAGTTATGCCAGTAGCCGACGACCACTTTGCCGGTGGACGGAGTCGCGGTCGGCTTCGGCGTCGGAGTCGGGGTCACGGTAGGAACCGGAGTCGCGGTCGGAGTTGCCGTCGG
The DNA here is from genome assembly GCF_056711585.1 of Paenibacillus sp. SJS-P3. Lineage (NCBI taxonomy): Bacteria > Bacillati > Bacillota > Bacilli > Caryophanales > Paenibacillaceae > Paenibacillus > Paenibacillus sp. SJS-P3. Next base: position 448,264 of record NZ_CM160043.1, read on the forward strand.
TTTCGGCGTAGGGGTCGGAGTTACGGTCGGTTTTGGAGTCGGGGTCGGCGTGACGGTCGGAGTCGGTGTGGCGCTAGGCGTCGGAGTCGGCGTCGTGCCGCCGGTCGGCGTCCACAGCGCCGGCACGTTCGGCGGCTCCCAGCCCGCAAGGGCGGTATGGGATTGCAGGCATTTGTAATCCTTGCCGCTGTACGTGACGACGTCTCCGGTCTTGTAGGCGGTTCCGGGTGTCCAGGCCGCGGCGCCGAATACGGTGGCCGGCAGCAGCGAGACGAGCAGCAGAAGGACGAGCGTCATGGCCAAGCCTTTGCTTTTCATAAGTACATCCCCTTTCGCAGCGGCTCCTTCCTGGAGTCCGCCTCTCTATTGGACCACGAAAGGACCGGGCGGATAAGGGATAAATTTCATAGGGGACAGGGCATATTTTCCTTTGCCGAAGATTTTCCGATTCGAAAAGGCCCGAGGGGGGATGGTATAATAGCTTATCTTATCGTTGAAGACGATTTCTTTATCTGACAAGGAGCCTCATCATGCGAATCGGATTTCGTACCTGGAAAACGGCCGTCGGAGTCAGCCTGTCCGTCCTCATCGCGCAGCAGCTCGGACTGCTCAACTTCGCATCGGCGGGCATTCTGACCCTGCTCTGCATTCAAAAGACCCGCAGGCAGAGCCTGTCGGCCATATTGGACCGGCTGTTCGCCTGTTTGATCGCCATCGCCATATCGGGGGCTTTCTTTGAATGGGCCGGCTATTACGCGCTTCTGTTCGTTCCCATCTATTTGATCCTGATTCCCCTCTGCGTGAAGCTCGGCATCCAGGGAGGCATCGCGAGCAGCTCCGTCATTATGATGCATGTCTATATCCATGAGGGCGTGACGCTGAAATTCATAGGCAACGAGCTTCTCCTCATCCTGATCGGGCTGGGGCTGGCGCTGATCGTCAACCTCTATATGCCTGGAATCGACCGCAAGGTGCGGGAGCTGAAGAACGGAATCGAGCAGCGCATGGAAAATATATTGCGCGAGCTGGCGCTGTATCTGAAGGAAGGAAGCACCCTCTGGGACGGACGCGAGGTGTTGGAGCTGGACAAGCTGCTGGACGAGGCGCGGAGCCTCGGAATCCAGGCGACCGAAAACGACTTCAGCGGGCGCCGCAGCTTGTTCTATGCCTATTACGAAACGCGCCGCAGGCAAGTGGAGATTCTGAAGATGCTCATTCCGCTCTGCTCGCAGGTCGACGGACGGCTGGAGCAGGGGGAGCGCATCGGCGGCTTCCTGCTGGATCTGGCCGACAACTGGAATTCCATTCCGGTCGGCCGGGATTACCATGCCAAGCTGCGCGCCATCCGCGACTATCACAAGGAGCTGCCGCTGCCGGAGACGCGCGAGGAGTTCGAGACGCGGGCCAGCCTGTACGGCCTTGCGAACGAGCTGGAACGGTTCATTCTGACGCTGGCGTAGGCCGGCGCAGAAGGAGCCGTTTTCTTCTTTTCATCAGGAGCCTGATTCCCAAAAGAAACATCGCGCTGCCGGCAGCTCGAGAAGCGCAGGCGCGGCGGAGGGAACGCCGGTGAAGCTCGTAGAAGGAAACAGCGCATGGAAGCACCTCGAGACTCATATCGATCAAGATAGCGTCTGGCGGAACATGTACAATGACATGTCCTGGTCCTGCGGCAGCGCGCTGCTAAGGCGCGAACGAGATCGCCGTCGAGGCGCATCAGCAGAGCAAGAGCAGGTGCAGGAGGGGAATTCCCGGCGGCCACCTCCGGGCAGCGGAATAAATGAAAAAACGCCAGCGAGGCGATCAGCTCCTGATCCCGGCGCTTGCGTTTTTTCTATGAAGAGAGGATAGCGTGGCCGGGAGGCGAAAAGGAGGCGTCAGCCGCTGTCCGCCGCGTCCTGCGTTTCGTTCAGCAGCGTCTCGATGAAGCGCTCGGAGCTCTTGGACAGGTAGCGGTCCCGCCGCCAGACGATGCCGACCTCGGAGTGGAAGCTTTCGCCGTCGAGCTCGCGCAGCTCGATGCCGGACATCTGGAACGAGGACAGCACGGAGCGCGGAAGGACGGTTGCTCCGATGCCTTCCGCGACAAGGGCCAGAATGACGGCGACGCTGGAGCATTCGCACAGGATATGCGGCTCGCAGCCGGCGCGGTGGAATTCCTCCAGCAGCTTCTCATGCATGGCGGTTGTCCGCTCGGTCTTCAAGGTGAGAAAAGGATGCTTGGCGAGCTCGGCAAGCGTAATCGGACCGGGACGCGCGAGCGGCCAGCCGGACGGCAGAATGGCAGCGAACGGATCGGAGGGCAGATAGGCGATCTGGTAAGCGGCCGGCTCGGCGTCGAACTCGAACGGCAGCCGGGTGACGATCAGCTCGATCTCTCCCGCGTCCAGCTCCTGTCCGAGCGAGAAGTGGTCGCCTTCATGAACCTTGAACGTCACCTCGGGATAGCGGGCATGGAACTGCCGGATCGGCTCCGGCAGCAGGGAGATGCAGGATACGACGGCTCCGACGGACAGCACGCCGCGGATGCCTTCCCCTTGCTCGCGCACCTGCTGGAGCGCATCGGAGAATTCCCGCATGAGCCGCTCCGCCCTTTCGAGCAGCAGCTTGCCGGCGGCGGTAAGCCTCAGGCTGCGGCCGGTGCGGTCGAACAGCCTGACGCCGAGCTCCTCCTCCATCTGCCTGAGCTGGCGGCTGAGCGGCGGCTGCTCCATATGCAGCGCGCGGGCGGCCCGCGTGATCTGGCCTTCCCGGGCGATCGTCGCGAAATAATTCAGCTGGCGCATATCCATATCGAAATCCTCCTATTTGGGGAACAATGGAAGAAAGGCCGCGAGCGGGCGCTCAGCGGCATCCATACCTGGAAGGTATGGGAAGCTGAATGAAACCGATCCTTTAACTATAGGGGATCAAGTGGTAGGATGACTAGTAGAAGAATGAACGGGACGCCCCCGGCGGGCAGACTCCCGGAGAGAGGAAGTTAAGAGTAATGGCATACGATTTCAAGCATGAGCGCACGGCTTCCCCGAGAACGAAGGAATCGCTTCAGGGCTCGGTATTCGGCACCCGCTTCACGGACCATATGTTTATTCTGGACTATGACAAAGGGCAGGGCTGGCATGACGGACGCATCGTTCCTTACCAGCCGATCTCGCTGGATCCGGCGGCCAAGGTGTTCCACTACGGCCAGACGATCTTCGAAGGGCTCAAGGCGTACCTGACCGCTGACGGCCGCGTCCTGCTGTTCCGTCCCCGCAGCAACATCAAGCGGATGAACCTGTCCAACGCCCGCCTCAGCATTCCGCAGCTCGACGAGGAGCTCGTGCTGGAGGCGCTGCGCCAGCTGATCCAGGCCGAGCGCGACTGGGTGCCGTCCGAGGAAGGGACCTCGCTGTACGTGCGTCCGTTCGTCATCGCGACGCAGCCGACGCTGGGCGTCGCTCCGTCCCATCAGTACAAATTCATGATCATCCTCTCGCCGGTCGGCGCCTACTACGCGGAGGGCGTGAATCCCGTCTCCATCTACGTGGAATCCAGCTACGTCCGCGCGGTGCCTGGCGGCGTCGGCGAAGCCAAGACGGCGGGCAACTATGCGGCCGGCCTGCAGGCGCAGGAGGAAGCGACGGCCAAGGGCTATTCGCAGGTGCTCTGGCTCGACGGCGTGCACCGCAAATACATCGAGGAAGTCGGCAGCATGAACGTGTTCTTCGTCATCGGCGAGAAGGTCGTGACGCCGGCGCTGAACGGCAGCATCCTGCACGGCATCACGCGCGACTCCGTCATTACGATGCTGAAGCACTGGGGCTACGACGTGGAGGAGCGCCAGCTCTCCATGCAGGAAGTCGCGGACGCCTACCATGACGGCACGCTGAAGGAAGCGTTCGGCACGGGCACCGCGGCCGTCATCTCGCCGATCGGCGAGCTGTACTGGCAGGGCGAGGCGATGCCGGTCAACGGCGGCAAGACGGGCGCTCTGTCCCAGCGTCTGTACGACGAGGTCACCGGACTGCAGCGCGGCGAGAAGGAAGATCCGTTCGGCTGGACGATGGAGCTGTAATCAGCAGCGGATCGCGAGATTTCGTCTCGCAGCCTTGTAATCGGACTCGCAGGCAACAAGACCCCTGGACACTCTTCAAGCGAAGAGATGTCCGGGGGTCTTTTTTTTTCGATCTTCGAGTTTGTGTGGAATTATGCGGAACGGCGGGGGCGGATTCCTTCTTGATCTCGCAGCGCCGATGGAAAGGGGTTGAACAACAATGCAAGGGACTGTCCCAAAAGCGGATGGCTTTGGGGGAGGCCGCTGAAAAACAAGCGAAGGGCGCGGAATCGTTCTGGAGAAACGAAAGTGGTCGCCTTTGTCACCGGATTTCAACCACAAAAACGGCAAGAATCAGAGGAATACGGGGACAACAGCGATCGGAAGAATGATCCGCGCACGCAACGGCACCTTTTTCAGTGCCCTCCTCTGGGGCAGCCCCTTTCTCCATCATCAAGCCAAGCTCTATAAAGCTGCCTGCGCCTGTTCGGGAGCTCGATGATTCAGGATCGGCATCATGACCATCGCTCCGAGGAGGAACAACAGCCCCGAGCCGCTGTAGATGGCTACGAGCGGGAACGCGCTCTTGAGCACGCCGGCGACGGACATGGATATGACCATCATGCCGATGAACATCGGATTCAGCACGCCGTTCACCCGGCCGACGATCGTTGGATGCGACCATTTCAGGATCATCGTGCTGATGCCGATGTGGATGCACGGGAACACGAGTCCGTTGACGAACTGGGTGACGAGCGTGAGCGGCACGCTCGTCGAGAAGCCGACGATGACGGTGCACACGGCTCCGACGAGCATGCCGGTCGCCAGCAGCAGCTGGGGAGAGACGCGCTTGGCGAACGTCGCCACGATTCCGCCCCCGATCAGCATGGCTACACCGCTCACCATGAGAAGATATTGGAGGAACTCCTTGTCCCGGCCGAGGCGCTCCGTCACAATGAACAGGTTGAGCGCCTGGGCGATGCCGACCGCGAGCCCGGCCAGGATGAAGGCCAGGCCCAGCATGCGGAGCACCTGGCTCTGCCAGACGTACCGGAACCCTTCCGCCAGCTCCCGGAAGAACTGCCCCTTCGCCGCAGCCGCGCGCGGCTGCGGGATATCCTTGGGCAGCCGGACGAGGACGAGCGCGGAGAGCAGGAAGGCGATGCCCATGACGGCGACCGACGTCTCCAGGCCGAAGCGGCTGTAGACGAACGTGCCGAGCATGGGGCCGAGCACCATGAACGTCGCCTGCAGAGATTGGAACAGAGCCATGCCCTGCTGCATCTGCGTCTCCGGCACATGCTGCTTGAACAGCCTCATTCCGGACGGCTGGGAGAACTGCGACAGAATGGCGGAGATGAAGGCGACGAGGTACACCGACTCCCAGGAGCCGAAATGGATGGCCAGCAGGACGACGAACACGGATACGGCGGACAGCAGGTCGCACCAGACCATGGTCCGTTTGGGCGGCCAGCGGTCGGCGAACGTTCCGCCGATGAACGAGAAGACGAATATGGGGGCGAATTCGGCTACGCTGATAAGCGATATGGCGTACGGATCGTTGTTCGTTTTCTCGGCGACAAAGAGGAGGATCGCGAAGTTCCGCACCCAGATGCCGATCTGCAGAAGCATGCTCGAGAGCAGGATCGTCTGCAGGAAACGGTTGCGGAAAAGGCTCGGAGGAGACTCCGCCGCGGATGGAATGCTCATGGTATCAACCACCTTTTTGGATGAAAAAAATTCGAGGCCCGGGCAGGCTTAATTGACCTCCGCATCCATTGTATGTGTATTCGGCTTCTAATTCAGGTCAAGTTTTCTTTTAATTGAATTTTCCGGAAAGTAAACGGACGGAAGTCAAGGAGCCGTGCCTGCATGATCGGCGAGGTCGGCCGGCCTCGTGAGCGGATGCCCTTATCCGGCGCATGACAACTGTCATGCGAAACGGATGATACGTTTGAATTCAAGTCCGTTCCCGCTTCCCTTAAGCTGAAAGCAGGTAGTCGAGCACGGCCGAACGAGGCCGAACGGGAGTGGAAACGAAATGAACCATGAGCCTGCCATCCAGATCGATGACGTGACGAAGCAATTCAAGGATAAAAAAGCCGTCGACCGCCTCAGCCTGAAGATCGAGAAAGGAAGCGTGACGGCGCTGCTCGGACCGAACGGAGCCGGCAAGACGACAACGGTCTCGATGATTCTCGGCTTGATGAAGCCGACGAGCGGCACGGTGAAGCTGCTCGGCGGAGATCCCCGCGATCGGGGGGCGCGAAGCCGGATCGGGGCGATGCTGCAGGACACGAGCGTCATCGATTGCCTCAAGGTCGGAGAGACGATCGACCTGTTCCGCAGCTACTACAGCCAGCCGCTCCCGCTGGAGCGGCTGCTGGAGATCTCCGGCCTCGGCGCGGAGCGGGGCAAGCTGGCGACGTCGCTGTCGGGAGGGCAGCAGAGGAGGCTGGGCTTCGCGCTGGCCGCGGCGGGAGACCCCGAGGTGCTGTTCCTCGACGAACCGACGGTCGGCATGGACGTCACGGCGCGCGCGCTGTTCTGGGATACCGTCCGGGCGATGGCGGGCAGGGGCAAGACCGTCCTGATGACGACCCATTACCTGGAGGAGGCGGATCAGATCGCCGATCGGGTGGCAGTCATCAGCCAGGGCAGGCTGATCGCCGACGGCACGCCGAGCAGCATCAAAGCCTCCGCGACGGGCCGCTGCATTTCGTTCACGGCCGGAGAAACGCTGACGCGCGACATGCTGCTCGCCGTTCCTGGAGTCGCGGATATCGACTGGAAGGGCAGCCGGGTGAAGCTGTACAGCGCCGACACGGACCGGCTGATCGGCGACCTGCTGGAGAGGAAGCTGCCGATGCGGGATATCGAGATCCAGAGCGGAGGCCTCGACGAGGCGTTCCAAAACCTGCTGAAGAAAGCCCAGTGACGAGGCAGCAAACCCCAATGCCAAGGAGAGATTCCCGATGAACCAAACCTATAGAGCGACATGGGCGCAGTGCCGCGCCGAAATGCTCCGCACGATCCGCAACCGCCGCTTCGTCTTTTTCTCGATCTTGATGCCGGCGGCTTTCTTCTTCATCTTCACCGGCACGATGGACGGAGGCGGAATACACAACTGGGCGGCGTATTACCTGATGTCGATGACCTCCTACGGCGTAGTCGGGGCGAGTCTGGTCACCTTCGCCCAGCGGGTGTCCAAGGAACGCGCCCAGGGCTGGATCCGGCTGCTCCGCATGACTCCGCTGCCTTCCGGCGCCTACGTCCTATCCAAGGCAGCCGCTCAAGGCGTCATCAATATCGGGCTTATTCTCGTCCTGTTCCTGACGGGCGGCTTGAGCAAGTCGATCGATCTGCCGGCGTCCGTCTGGATCGAGGCGGGCCTATGGATCTGGATAGGCGGGTTCGCCTTCATGGCGCTCGGCATGCTGCTCGGCACGATGAGGAACAGCGACGTCGTGCAGGTGCTGGCGACGATTCTCTATATGTCCCTCTCCATCGTCGGAGGCTTATGGATGCCCACCGCCACGATGCCGCAGATCATGCAGACGATCGCCAAGTTCACGCCGACGTATCGGATGGGCCAAGGGCCGTGGGCGCTCATCGGCGGGCAGCCGGTCGATTGGAGCGGGATCGGGGTGCTGGCTGTTTATATGATTTTGTTTATGGTAGTATCCGCTTATATCATGAAAAAACAGGAAGCGGTGTAGGATGGCCAAAAAAGGCAGGCGGCCCCGCTCGGGTCCGCCTATTTATTTCCCCCTCGTCTGGCTGGTCTACTTGACCTTTCCGGTCGCCAGCATCCTGCAGCTGCCGGCCGGGGAACGGGCGGCTTCGTTCGGGCTGCTCGGCGCGTTCAGCGCCGTGTATGTCTACAGCTTCCTCAAGCCGAAGCATCGTCTCGCGGGCATTTTGCTGCAGCAGGCGATCATCGCTTATTTCAGCGCGAGGCTCAGCATCAACTTTTTGTACATGGCGTTTTTCCCGTCCCCGATCATCGGCTTCCTGAAGTCGGGGCGCAGGCGGCGGCCGGATTGTCCGGCATGGCGCTCCTGTTCGCGGCCACGGTATGGCTGCAGAGAGATGATATCCAAGGCGGAGATCTGCTGCAGCTCGTCCCTGCGCTGATCATCATGCTCGTCATGCCGCTCGGCATCCGGATAGGGATGAGATCGCGCGAGCTGCGGGAACGATTGACCATGGCCGAGGAGGAGATCGCCCGCTTGTCCAAAAACGAAGAGAGGCAGCGAATCTCGAGAGACCTGCACGATACGCTGGGCCATACGCTGTCGCTCATTACGCTGAAGGGCGAGCTGGCCGAGCGGCTCGTGCGGGGAGACCCGGCGCGCGCCGAGCAGGAAGCCCGCGATATTCAAGCCGCCTCGCGGGCGGCCTTGAAGCAGGTGCGCGAGCTGGTGTCGGGGATGAACGGCGCGACGCTCCGGGATGAGCTGCTCCATACGCGGCAGATTCTGGCGGCGGCGGGCATCGCGCTGAACGCAGGGAGCATGCCGCCGGAGGGGATCGTGCCTGCGCTTGCGGACAATATCCTCGGCATGTGCCTGCGGGAGGCGGTCACGAACGCCGTCAAGCATAGCAAGGCTTCCGAGCTTGAGGTGCGCTGGTCGGCCGTTCCGGACCGGATGGAGCTGTCCATCCGGGACAACGGCAGAGGGATGGCGGAATGCCCGGCGGACGGACCCGGCACGGGCAGCGGGCTGGGGAGCATGAAGGAAAGGCTGAAGCTGATCGAGGGCAGCCTGGCGGTAAGCTCCGTTCCGGGAAAAGGGACGGAGCTGGTGCTGGCGGTGCCGCTCGTATCGAAAGGAGCCGTGAAGCGATGAAGGTCGTGCTGGCGGAGGATCAGGGCATGCTGAGAGGCGCGTTGGCGGCTCTGCTCGGCATGGAAGACGATATCGAGGTGGCGGGGCAGGCTGCGGACGGCCTGCAGGCATGGGAGCTGATCCAGTCGGTCAATCCGGATCTGTGCGTGCTGGACATCGAGATGCCGCTTATGACGGGACTGGATGTGGCGGAGAAGCTGAAGGAAAGCAGGCATCCGTGCAAGGTCGTCATCCTCACGACGTTCTCGCGGTCGGGGTACTTCCAGCGGGCCATGAAGGCCGGCGCGCGCGGCTTCCTGCTGAAGGATTCGCCCGTCAGCGAGCTGGCGGCGGCGCTGCGCACCGTGCATGCCGGAGGCCGCGCGGTGAGCCCGGAGCTCGCGCTCTCGTTCTGGGAGGCGGAAAATCCGCTGAACGAGCGCGAACGGGAAATTCTGAAGCTCGCCGGAGAAGGGCTGTCGGCCGGCGATATCGCCGGGAGGCTGTTCCTGTCGGCGGGCACGGTGCGCAATTACTTGTCGGAGGCGATCCAGAAGCTGGACGCCCGGAACCGGATCGACGCCTGCGCGATCGCGGAGAAGAACGGCTGGCTGGACTAGCCGTTCTTTTTTGCGTCCGCATGTGTCCGAATGGTCGCTGGGATAGAGGGTTAACCGAATTTCAGTAACCCCATCCGAAATTATGGGGATATTATCCATCCTTGTCATTCGTTATTATTAGGAGGATTCAGTTATGTAAGCGGTACCAATCAGGAGGGGAAGTCATTGGGAAAAGCAAAATCCGTTGCGGCGCTGCTCGGTGCGCTGCTGATCGCCGGCGGAGCCGTTCCGGTCTACGGAGCGGCTCCGGCCGCCAAGGAAACAAAAGCAGGTTGCAGCAGCCCGGTCATGGAAAGATGGGCGGCGCTCGGTCTGGCCAGCGGTTATCCGGGCGGAGCGTGCAAGCCGGATGCGGCGGTTACGCGCGCGGAGCTTGCCCAGCTGATGGCAAGGCTGTTCGGGCTGGCCGATGACGGCTCGGAGCTGGACAAGCCGTACAGCGATGTGGCGGCAGCCTCCTGGTACTCGCAGGCTGTGCGGGCAATCGGGAAAGCAGGCGTCGCGCAGGGCTTCCCGGACGGAAGCTTCCGTCCATCGGCAGCGGTGACGCGCCAGGAGGCCGCGGCCATGGCGGCCAAGCTGTTCAGGCTGCCGCTCGGAACAGGCAGCAGCCTGAACGGCTTTTCGGACGGAGCCGGCGCTGCGGCCTATGCCAAGCCTGCCCTTGAGGCGCTGCTTGCCGGAGGATATTTGAAGGGATACGAAGACGGCAGCCTGAAGCCGCAGCGGCCGATCACGCGCTCCGAGGCCGTCACGCTGCTGGACCGGCTGGCTCCTGCGATGGTGCTGAAGGACGGCAGGCAATCGAACGGCTCAGCGGGAAATATGCTGATCCGGGCCGGAAATACGGTCCTTGAGAATTCGCGCATCAAGGGCGACCTCTATATCGCTCCCGGCGTCGGCGAGGGCGATGTCACTCTGGAAGGAGTCACGGTGGAAGGACGGGTCCTCGTTCAGGGAGGCGGCGTCAACAGCATTCATTTCAAGCATTCGAGCGCCGGCTCTGTCGTGGTCGACAAGGCGGGCTCGCCGGTACGCGTCGTGCTTGAGGATGGCAGCCGGACCGGCAGGCTGTCGGTCGACAGTCCGGCGGCAGTCGAGATCGGCAGCGGCTCGACAGCTGACGAGGTCGAACTTGGCGAGCATGCGGGCAGCACGTCGCTGGACGTGCGAGGCTCGATCGGACGCCTGACAGCCAAGGCGGGAGGCGCCAGCCTGAACGGCAGCGCGTTGCAGCAGGGCCAGGCTGTCGGCGTGGTAGCGGGCGTCGTCGGCGCTCCCGGCGGCACGGGCTCGACAGCGTCGCCAAGCGCGTCGCCAAGCATGACGCCGGCGCCGTGGGCGGGCACGCCGGCGCCGAGCGCGACACCGACGCCGAGCGCGACACCGACGCCAAGCGCGACACCGGCGCCAAGCGCGACGCCGGCGCCAAGCGCGACGCCGACGCCAAGCGCGACGCCGACATCGAGCGCGACACCGACGCCGGGAACAGAGCTCAAGGCTCCGCCCGTGCTTCAGCCCGACGGCGACGACAACACTGCCGGACGCGCCATGGTGCTCTCTTTTGAGGAGGACAGCCTGTGGAGATCCGCCATTACGGCCGTGAGCGTGAACGGATCCTACCTGAATGCAGGAAGCTATCATGCGGATTCGCCAGGCATGCTGGAGATCGGTGCAGGAGCGTTCCCGGGCAAGGGCACATATACCGTGAACGTGGAAGCGAAGGGCTACCGGAACGTACAGGTCCGGCAGCAGGTCGGGGAGTGGATGTTGAGCTGGTCGGACGAGTTCAATGGAAACGCCGCGCAGCCGGACACGAACGGAGTCGACCTGTCCAAGTGGGGATACCAGCTTGGCAACGGCTCGGATTACGGCGTTTCCGACTGGGGGAACAACGAGCAGCAGTTTTACCGCAAGGAGAACTTGAAGGTGGAGAACGGCAGCCTCTTCATCGAAGCGCGCAAGGAAAGCGTGAACGGAAAGCCGTATACTTCGGGCCGGCTCTGGACGTCGCCGACCTTCAGCCAGGCTTACGGCAAGTTCGAGGCCCGCATGAAGCTGCCGGCCGGCCAAGGATTGTGGCCCGCCTTCTGGCTCATGCCGAAGGACAGCGTATACGGCACCTGGGCCGCCTCGGGAGAGATCGACATCATGGAGGCCCGCGGCCGCCTGCTCGACGAGGTCGGGGGCACGCTGCATTACGGAAAGCCTTCGCCCAACAACCGATATACCGGCAAGACGTACACCTTCCCGGAAGGGGAGGACATCACCGGCTTCCACACGTACGGCGTGGAGTGGGAGCCCGGCGAGATCCGCTGGTACGTAGACGGCAAGGTGTACCAGACCCAGAGCCGCTGGGACAGCCAAGGAGCGGGACAGCCGGACAAATACGCGTTCCCGGCGCCGTTCGACCAGCCGTTCTATATCATTCTGAACATGGCGGTCGGCGGCAACTATGACGGCAACCGCCTGCCGGACGACTCGGTTCTTCCGGCCCGCATGGAAGTCGACTATGTCCGCGCTTACGAGATCGACGGCCGGCCTTATCGCACGCCGCAGGAGCCGGCAGCCGAGCGCGAGCCTGTGCCTGCGGACGCCAAGCTCCCGGTGGACGGCAGCTGGATCTACGACGAGACGTATGAGCATGGCCTGAAGGACATCGCGGCATCGGGGACGGCGCTCGATCCTCTGTACTGGAACTTCCTGCATACGCCGGACTTCGGGGGAGCGGGCAGCGCTTCGATCGATACGGTGGACGGCAAGAAAATGGCGAAGATCGCCATCTCCTCCGGAGGCGTGCAAAACTATGCCCTGCAGCTGATCCAGTACGCGACCTTGGTCAAGGGCCACGCCTACAAGCTCAGCTTCGACGCCAAGGCGGCGGCGGATCGGACGATCGCCGTGAAGATGGGCGGAGACGAGGACAACGGATGGGCCGTCTATACGGACCAGTTCTCGCCCGCTCTCGGAACGAGCCTGCAGCATTACGAGTACCGCTTCCTTATGAACGGCGACACGGATCCTACCGCCCGGCTGGAGTTCAATGCCGGCTTGAATGCGAGCGCGGTATGGATCGGAGGCGTCAAGCTGGAGGAGATCGACAGCGTCGCCGATCCTTCCGCCGCCAAGGAACCTCTGGCGGACGGCAACCATGTCTACAACGGAGGCTTCGATCTCGGTACGATGGACCGGCTCGGCTATTGGACAGCCGCTCCTGCCGGCTCCGTCTCGGTTGACGCGGCAGCGCGCGAGGCGAGAATGCATGGTTCCGAAGGGACGCCGATTTCGCTGGAGCAGAGCGGCCTCAACCTGCTGCAGACTGACGATTACGAGCTGACCTTCCGCGCCCGTGCTTCTGCCGCGGGACGCTCCGTGACCGCATCGATAGGAAGCGGCAACGGCTCCGCCGTCTTCGGCTCGCAGGAGTTCGAGCTCGGCAGCGGAATGGACGAATACAAGCTTGCCTTCACGATGCCTGCAGGAGTTACGGATGTGCACGGCAAGCTCCGCTTCCTGGCGGAAGCCAGGGAGGGCGACATCCTGCTGGATTCGGTGCGTCTGGTGCGCACCTCCAACCGCAACGTCGATTACAGCGGAGTAGATCTGTTCCCGCTGAAGAACGGAGGCTTTGATGCAGGCTTCGATGGCTGGGAGCCGTTCCAGCAAGGAGCGCAGGCTTCCTTCGGCATGGATGGCGGAGCGGCGAAGATCGATATTGCGAATGCCGGCTCGGAAGCCTGGAACGTCATGCTCAATCAGGGAGGCATGAGCTTCGCCAAAGGTCTTACCTACCGGCTCGAGTTCGATGCCCGCGCAAGCGAAGCGCGCGGCATACTGACGACGCTGGAGAACGGAGCCTACACGCGGCGCTTCGATTCCGGCACGCTGGCTCTTTCGACGGATTGGCAGCATTTCAGCTATGACGTGAAGATTCCGGAGAAGGAAAGCCTGGCGCTGAAATTCCAGCTCGGCAAGCTGCCGGGAACGCCGGCGGGCTCCCATCAGGTATGGATCGACAATGTCGTGCTGGAGGTCGCGGATGCTCCGGTCAAGCGGCCGCCGCTGCTCATCGCGGACCAGACCGGCAATACGGCCGGCGCTACGCTGGAGCTGACCTTCGCCGACGATGCGGCTTGGCGTGCGGCGGCTGCAGGAGTTGCCGTGAACGGACGCTTGCTGGAAGCAAGCTTGTACGAGCTGCTGCCCGGCGTGCTGAAGCTGCTGCCCGGAGCGGTGACGGAAGGCGGGACGGCTGTTGTGACGGTCAAGGCGGCCGGTTACGGAGATGCGGCCGTACAGCAGCCGGTCAAGGAAGCGGACGGCAATCTGCTGGCCAACGGGTCGTTCAGCGCGGAGGATGCGGGCTGGACCTACTGGAAGGGTGAGGGCGGCGATTCCGAGTTCTCGATCCAGCAGGGCAGGGCCCAAGCCGTCATCCTCAACAACGGCGGGATTCATCCCGAGTGGAAGGTGCCCGTCAGCTGGTCGGCCCAGCTCATTCAGAATAATCTGCAGCTTAAGGCCGGCCGGAGCTACGAGCTCAGCTTCCGCGCCTGGTCCGATGCGGACCGGCCGATCGCGGTGGAATGGGATCCGAACAAGACGTTGACGCCGTCCGTATTCCGTATTACCGGCGACGACCAAGCGATCTACCGGACGGTGATCAAGCCCGGGGCGGATATCACGACGCCGCTGAAATTCCTGCTCGGCAATGTAATCGACGGCGACGCCGCGACTCCGGCCAGCCGCCACACGGTATGGCTGGACGATATCGCGGTGCGGGAGATCGGCTCCGCTCCGACGCTTGCGGTCCAGGGAAGCAGCCAGGCCGGCCAAGACGTGCTGCTCGTTTTCGCGGATGATCCGGCTTGGAGGCAGGCGGTTTCCGCCCTCGTGCTGAACGGCGCCCCCGTTCCGGCGGACGCCTGGACGCTGGAGCCGGGCAAGCTGACGCTGGCGGCTTCGCTCTTTCCGCAAGCCGGCTCTTACCGGCTGACGGTCGAAGCCGCGGGGCATGCTCCGGCGGGGATCGTTATCCAGGCTGCTTCGTCGGCTCCGAATGTTGCCGTAGGCAAGCAGGCATCGGCATCCTCCGCCAAGCAGGCTGATGCGAACGCCGTGGACGGGGATTCCGGCACCCGCTGGGAATCCGAATCCGCGGATCCCCAGTGGATCGCCGTCGACCTCGGCGGCTTGTACCGGCTGGACGAGGCTGTCCTGCACTGGGAAGGAGCCTTCGCCAAAAGCTACCGGATCCAAGTCTCCTCCGCCGAAACGCCGGGCGACGCAGACTGGACGGATGCTTACATGCAGCCAGCCGGAAGCGGCGGGATCGAGCGGATCGCCTTGAGCGGCGTCCAGGCCCGTCATATCCGCATGCTCGGCCTGCTTCGAGGCACGCAGTACGGCTACTCGCTATGGGAATTCGAAGTGTTCGGCAATCCGGCATCCTAGTGAAAAGGAAGGGCCGGCGCAGCGCGGAATCCGCGTCATGCGCCGGCTTTTTTCTCTTGCCTGTCCCCGTGCGTTACGAACGGACGAGCCGCCTGCTCCTCCTATAGTTTCAGTCATGTTGGAAAGGCGGCGTCCATATGTTCTACTAATCACGGCTTTCAGACATACGGACAGAAGGGAAGATGCGCATGGCCATTTCCTATATGGACTACACCTCGCCCGATCTGCAGTTTTTCTTCGACGTGAATAAAAGCAACGCGCTCTTCACCAACAGCAAAAACTACATCAACATTCTCGGCTACAAGCAGCTGAATACGCTCGGCAACGCCTCGATCCTCGATATTTTCATGAGCAAGGGCCATTATGTCGAGCCGCACTATCATCAGAACGCGACCGAGCTCGTATACTGCGTCTCCGGCAAGATTACCGTCTCGTTCATCAATCCGTTCACCAACAAGCTGTACAACATTCCGATCACGCCCGGCCAGGCGGCCAGCGTGCCTCAGGGGTGGTGGCACTACGAGATGGCGACCGAGGACAATACCCATGTCGTGGCGATTTTCGACGCTCCGATGCCGGAGGTCATTTTGGGCTCTGACATTTTGCGGCTGACTCCGCCGAAAGTTATGGCCGATGCGTATTGCCTCGACGAAGCCAAATGGAAGGAAACCGTGGCGCCGATTACGAAAACGGTCGGCATCGGACCGCTCGACAGCTGCGGCAAAACCCGCGCCGACGGCGACTTCGAGGCGCCGTATGCGGATGAGCCGGGGCAGAGCCCTTATCAAGGCTATGGCTCGCCGCCGATATCGGAGCCTTATCAGGCGCAGGCCGATGCATATGCCCAGCAGCAGCCGTACGTTTATCGGACGCCGCCGTTCCCTTATGCGTCCTATCCGGCTTCTCCGTACCAAGCCGGTCTTTATCAGGGAGGCGGCTATCCGCAGGCGCATCAGCCTCCCGGCCAGCCGTATCCGGCGTATCCCTACGCTTCTTACGGGTACCGGCAGCCCTGAAGCGCTTGATTCCCTTGCAGGTATTGGCCGTTCTATAAGATGCTCAAGTCCTCTGCATGCACCGGCTTCTCCGGCAACTGCCGGTCGGCAGAACCTCTTTTGCTCCTGAGCCATGCGGCTCGGGAGCTTTTTTAGTGCAGACCGGTTCTAGCCGATCTGATAGACTGGGAATTATTGGGGAGCGGAGGCGATCTCTTGGGCAAGGAAGGAACAGGAATAGGAGCAGGAAAAGGTAAAGGAAGAGGAGGGATGGGCAGAGCATGCCGGAGCCGTCTCCGGCTGGTTATCCTGCCCGTGCTTGCTTTGCTGGCCGTCATGTCAGCTCCTTGCGGGGCGGCGCTCGCCAACGGCGGGCCGGTCTACGAGCCGGCGGAAGGCTTCGGCCCGATGCGGCTGGAGCATTCGGAGAGCATACTTCTCATCCGGGAGAGGGTTTCCTACTTCATCCCGGATGACACTTCGGAACGCTACGGTCCATTTCCGGAGGTGACGGTCGACTACGAGCTGCATAACGGCGGCAAGGAGCAGCAGGTCGAGGTGCTGTTCCTGTACCCGGATGGGGACGGAATGGAAGGGCTGCGCGTGGAAGAGAACGGGGAAGCGCAGGTTCCCGTCACGCCGGCATCGGAAGATTCTCTTAAAGGCTTGATCGGGCGTCCGACGATCAGGCCGACGATCATGGAGCCATTCTCCGGCAGGCCTCTTGTGACCCGCACAAGCGAACATGCGGTCGGCGGAGGCCGCTTTCCGCTGGTATTCCGGGCCGGCGAAACGAAGCGGGTCCGCATTTTCTACCGGGACCCGGGAGGCTGGGAGGAATCGGCTGTCGTCAACCGGGTCGGATCCCATCTGTATTACTTGTCCCCGGCCTCCTATTGGGCCGGCAAGCCGAAGATCGAGCTGGAGGTCCGGCTTGCGGACCGCAGCTCGCGGCTCAGCTCCAATATCCCCATAAACAAAGAAGGACCGGGCTTGTACCGGGCCTTCCTGAGCAAGCTTCCGGAGGAGGAGTGGGTGTTCTCGCATGCTTCCGGGCATCGGCTGCTGCTTCCGCTTAACCGGCAGCCGGAATACAACCAGCTCGTCCTCCTGATTGCGGGCGTCGGAGGCATCCTGACCGCCATGCTGGCCGGCAGGCTGCGGCGGCTGTGGATCGCCTGGCTCGGAGCCGTCTTTTGGACCGCTCTCGTAATCGGGTCGATTGCCGATATGGGCGGTTATCCGTTCCAAGTCATTCTGATCCCGTTCGTGTACGGGGCGAATGCGGTGTTCCAGCTTGTCGTCGTGATTGCGGCAGGAAGACGGATAAGAAGGCGCAGAAGCAAAGAGGATACGGCTTGATGCGGGCAGGCTGACAGGCATGCCCGTATCAAGTCGCGCCTGCCTTCCGTGGTCACGATGTCCGCAGCCGGTCCAAATGCAGGCCGACAAGCTCGAGCAGCAAGGAATGATCGGAGCTGCCGGAGTTCAGCAAGGAATGTACGGCATGCCCGTGCAGACGTATGAAATGAGCGTTCCATGCATGGCCGTGATGATCGTTGCCCGCTGAGCGGATCGTCATTCCCAGCGACGCGCCGACGGGCTATAATGGACTTCATATTCCTTATTTATCCATATGGCTGGGAAGGAGGGAAGATCATGGAGGAGGCTGGAGTCCGGACGGTTCTGGAGGCGTACATCCCGGACCTGCGGCGACGCTGCCTGCGGCTGGCGGGAGCGGGGTGGGATGCCCAGGATCTGGAGCAGGAGGTGCTGGCCAAGCTGCACCGGCTGCTGCTGCGCGAGCCGGAGCGGAGCCTCACCCAGGCTTATGTGAACCGGATGGCGGCAAATGCCTGGATCGACATCTGCCGCAGCAGGAGGAGCCGCGGGGAACAAGCCGGCGTCGAATACGAGGAGGAGCTCCATGCTCCGCGCGCATCGGGAGGTCCGGACGAAGCGCTGCGCATCCGCGTGCTGCTGGAGCAGCTCGCCGGCCGCCTGAATCCGAGGCAGATGGCGATGATTCTGCTCATGGACGTCTTCCGCTTCACGGCAGGCGAGACTTCCCGCCTGCTTCGCCTGACGCCGGGGGCTGTCAGGGAAGGGCATAGGCGGGCGAGGCAGAGGCTGCAGGCGCTCGCCCGGGAGGAGCAGGAAGGGCAGGAGCAGGCAGCAGGGCAGGAGAGGGGCGGGCCGATCAGGCGCCAGAAATCTGTGGAACCTTTGCCGCCGCGCATTTTTGAGCGGTTCCTTGACGCTTTCCGACGAGGAGATGCCGAAGGCATATGCAGCGCCTATTTGTCCATAGCCTCGCATGGCGTGCAGGTGGACAAGGTCGAAGCCGGAGGAAGGCGGATTTCCTTCGCGTTCCGAGATCCGAGCGGGCATCTCATTCAATTATTTCAGGATTTGGATTAAAACCCGTGTATTTTCGAAGCAGGCTTCCGTTATAGAGGGCGAGAGCGCTCAACTATCCCATAAGATCCGAGGAGTGGATTTGAACATGGCCGTCAAAAACTATGCCGTCATCCAGCTGCCTGTCAGCAATCTGGAAGCATCGATTCATTGGTATCATCACGTTCTGGACATTCCGTTCACTTTTCCGTTCACGCCGGGCGATACCGAAGCCTGGCTGAACGTGGGCGGAGTCGGCCTCGGCCTCGTCAGCAGTCCGAACGTGCCCAAGCTGGAGTTCGAGAACATGCATGGCGTCGTGCAGCCGATCATCTCCTTGCAGGTCGACGATATTCATCAGGCGCATTCGAAGCTGCGCGAGCGCGGCGTGGAAGTGGGAGAGATGTCGTACAAGCCGGGCGGGGGTTACAGCTTCATCCTCCGCGACCCCGACGGCCATGTGTCCAATCTATGGGGGGGCTGGCCGAAGGAAGGCGACGAGGCTCCTGCCGATGCGGATGCTGAAGACGAGACGGCGAAAGCTTAACCCCGGGCTGGCAAGCCGCTGAGGCGGCAGATGCTTGAAGAAAGCAAAGAGGAGGCTCCGGCGGGGAGTCTCCTTCTTGGCATTCAGGCTTCGGGGCGGGACAGCCCTCCCGATGGAACCTGATATAAACTTCAGAGCAGCATGCTCTCTATGTGCGGCCTATCCCGCCGCCTTCAGCCCGACAGCTGCTCCGAGCACGAGCACGATGAACAGGATGCGCAGCGGGTTTTTCGACTCGCCGTAGAACAGCATGCCTACCAGCGCTCCGCCGGATGCGCCGATGCCGGTCCAGACCGCATAAGCGGTACCCATCGGAATCGTGCGCATGGCGAGGGACAGCAGCGAGAAGCTCAGAGCGAAGCCGGCGGCCAGCAGCAGCAGGGAGACGAAGTCGCGGCGGCGGGTCAGCCGGTTCATCATGGCGACGCCGAAGATTTCGCATAGTCCGGCTCCGATCAAATAGGCCCAAGCCATCTCAATGCACCTCCCCGGATGCCGGTTCCTTGTCGTGGCTGACGAGCTTCAGCCCGATGACGCCGACGAGCAGCACGCCGATCAGAATCAGCTTGAGGATCTTGGCGGGCTCGCCGAACAAAATCATATCCGCGAGCACGGTTCCGGCTGTGCCGAGGCCGACAAAGACGGCGTATACGGTGCCGACCGGGAGCGTGCGGCTCGCGCTGATAAGCGCATAAAAGCTCACGAGGATGCAGACAGCGGTCGCGATCCATTCCCAGGCCGTGTCGGCATGCTTGAGCCCGATGACCCAGCCGACCTCGAAGAAGGAGGCGCCGATGATTTTAAGCCAGTTCGCATTCATGATGATGACCCCTTTCGAGCCGCAGATCTTGTCGCCGGGACGGATGGTAAGCTGTATTCCAGCATGCCCCAAAAACGGGGCTGAGCATCAAATAAAGCCCGGAAGACAAACCGCTGCAAAAGCGGCTTATCTCCCGGGCTTTTATCCCTCCGTGTAAATGCGGATCCGTGCTCCGCATCGTTCCCTCTCGGACCAGACCGGCTGGACTTCAGCCGCGGAACCCTAGGCAACCTGAACTGCGCTATGGAATTCAGGCTATTGTATCAACAAGCGGCAGAGGAGGCAAGCACGTTTGCGGCTGGAACTTTTTTGCAGATGGAGACGTCATACGGTTGGATGGGGATAGGGAAGACGTCGTTGAGGTTGATCATTGGGAATAGGAAAGACGCTGTCGTTAGGATGCTTGGTCCGAATGGGGACGACTTCGTTACGATAAATAGTCATAAATGGTCATGGAAAGGAAAAGGCTTCATGCGATGGGATGATCTTGAGAAGGAAGGCGCAGCAAGGATATAAGCGAGCAGGGGAGAGGATTGAATGACTGTCACCGCGAGACGAATCCATAGGCTGCACGCCGTTTTCCTGTTGTTGTCGATTGGAGCTTTGTTGATCAGTGCGGGCATGTGGAGATATGGAGTCGTCCATCAGGCTTCGGGAGAAATGGATGAAGCGACGAGCCAGGCTATTTTCGGGATGCTTGGGGCCGTTTTTTTCGGCGGCAGCTCGGCAGGAATCGGGCTCCTTTGGCTGGCCGGCAGAGGAATAGGGAGGGGGGATTCAGCATGAAGGGAACCATGCTTGTGCGCTATCTTTTGCTATACGGCATTTTTGTTGCCTTGTTTCTGGGAGCATTGCTTGGCGTGGAGCGGATTGAAGGGTATAAGATCGCGACGACCGAGTATTACGGAATGATGAATATAGGCGGCATCTATATCGCGATGATGTTCATCCTGACGGTAGCTGTCTACCCTGTCCTGGCGCTTCCGCTGACGCTGCTGGCCAACCGCTGGCTGCGGCATCCTGCGCTGCAAGCCGTGCTGTTCACGGGATTGGCCTTGTGGGCCGGCCTGTATCATTATAACAGCTACGGGGATTATTTCATCGAAGGGTACGGGCTCACCCCCTGGAGCTCGATATGGATCTTCGCGGCCGCGGGCCTGCTGTACACGGCAGCCAATATCGGTCTTGGCAGGCTGGCGGATCGAGCGGGAGATTCGGCGATCCATCCGCCCCTAGATCGTCATGGACCCGCTTGAATCCGTGGGCCGGCCCGGTCAATGGCAAGCATAAGCATCGCCGTTATCCGTCCGGCAGCCCGCTCATCCGGGTGCAAAAGCTCCGTCGATATCCGGTGGGAAGCCGGTCATCCGACAACCAAAAAGCCCCGCCGCCCATCCAATGGATGAGCACGGGGCGCAAGTCAGGTCATGCAAACCCGACCTTAGACTTCTGGCGTTCCTTGAGGTTGACCGATACGGTGCGGATCGAGGAGACGGGAATATACAATTCCTGATACTCCGTCTTGTATTTCACGAACTTGTCGTCCACTTCTTCCAGAATGCCTTCCCCGATATGGGTTCCGTCGAGAAAATGAATCAGCACCTGCTTGCCTTTCAAATGCTCCAGCATAGCCATCACCTCTGCGGTTAAAGTTGGATTCCATTCCATTGTACACCTTCCGGGTGCCGGCTTGGCGAAAGTATTCGATAGCCGGACCGGGCGCGCTCTTGTTCTCAAGGCTGCATGCTCGTAATGATTTGGTCCACGATTCCATATTCCTGCGCCTCTTCGGCGGAAAGGAACGTGTCGCGGTCCGTATCCCGCTCGATGCGCTCCAGCGGCTGGCCGGTACGCTCCGCTGCGATCCGGTTCATCTTGTCCCTCAGCTTCAGGATGCGCGTTGCGGAGATGGCGATGTCGCTGGCCTGGCCCTGCGCTCCTCCTGAAGGCTGATGGAGCATGACCTCGCTGTTCGGCAGCGCTCCCCGCTTGCCCTTTGTACCTGCGAGCAGGAGCCAGGCTGCCATGGAAAAGGCCGTTCCGGTGCAGAGCGTCCGGACGTCCGGCTTCACGAACTGCATCGTGTCGTAGATGGCGAGGCCGGCGCTCGTGGAGCCGCCCGGGCTGTTGATGTACATATGAATGTCCTTGTCGGGGTCATCGGCGGCCAGGAACAGCAGCTGCGCGATGATCGCGTTGGCCATATTGTCCTCGATCGCCGTGCCGACGAATACGATACGGTCTTTCAGCAGCCGGGAATAAATATCATAGGAGCGTTCCCCCTTGTTGGTCTGCTCCACGACATAAGGGATATGGGTCACAGGTCGTCATCCTCCTTCGCTGGATGGGTCGGAATGGTTTTGCCACTGGTAAACGGATGCGGGGAAGGAAAGGATACGGCTTGAACGCGGAAAAGAAATTCCCCTGTCTTGAGTATCCTTTTGGCAGGATCATTCGTTTACCGGTCAGAATATCTATGCGTATTGAAAGGGGATGCCGCCGATGGAGACGGGGCTGGAGCTGGAGGAAGAGCGCGCGGCGCTGAGAAGATATTGCCTGGCGCTGACCCGCAGCGCCTGGGAAGCGGAGGATCTGGAGCAGTCGGCCTGGTGCAGGGCGCTGGCCGCCCCGATCTGGCGGGAGCATCCCAACCGCCAGGCGCTGCTGCTGCGCATCGCCCGGAACCTGTGGACGGACCATTTGCGCAGGGAAGCTCTCCGCCGCCGAACTTTGCCCGAGCTGGAGGAGGCGGGGGCCGTCCAGCCGGCGGCGAGCTGGGAGCTGGAGGAGCTGCTGCGCCCGCTGGAGCTCCGCCTGTCTCCGCTGCAGCTGTCGGTATGGCTGCTGCGCGAGGTCATGAACCGGTCGATCCGGGAGACGGCGGAGCTGCTTCTGACGACGGAAGGCGCGGTGAAAGCCGCCTTCCACCGAGCCCGGTGCGCGCTTGACGGCGTCAAGCGCGATCTGCAAGCAGGCGGCCTGAGGGAGCCGGCCGACGAAGCGCTCATGGCCCGGCTGCGCTGCCTGGCCGCCGCGGTGCGGACGGACGATGCGGCCGCCATCGCGGCGCTCGCCGAGCAGGACGTGCTGGAGCCGGCTGTGGCGGTCGGCATCATTGGCGCAAGCGCCCATGCCGCCGCAGCGCATCGGGGACCGCAGGCGATGCTTGCCGGAAGCGGGTTCTACGCCTCCGCCGGCGGCGGAGTGTTCGTCTCTGCCGGCGGCTGGGCGTCGTATGGCATGGCAGGCTGAGTCGTTCTTAGGTAATCGCCGAGTTCAACGAGCTGTGGGACATAGTTCAGCTAGTTGTAGCCGCTGCATTTGCCGGATTGGGATAGCGACAAAAACCTTGATCGGGCTGAAAAAGCGGCCGGTAAAAAAGGCATAAGCACGCAGGAGGCCGGAACCTGAGGAGGTTTCGGCCTGTTCATGCTGTGTATAGGCTTTATTTAGATTTAGATTTAGATTTAGATTTAAGCTTGGTCGTGGTCGTGGTCGTGGTCGTGGTCGTGGTCGTGGTCTTGATCTTGGTCTTGGTCTTGGTCTTGGTCTTGAGCGTGGTCTTGGCTTAGGTTTGAGCCTCATGCAGGAACGCTTTGTGCGGCAAATTGTTGCTGGGGTGGGAATTCGGGTGTCATTAGACGACGTATCGGACATACGATCTGTTATTTAGGGATTTTCATCGATTTCGCCGAGTTATCGGACATAGGTTCCGCTATTTGGGGTAAAACAGCCCGTTTTGAGTGGTTATCACAAAAATAAGGGATCCAATGTCCGTTAAATTTTTTTGAACGGAGATTTACGCTGAAATAGCGGATCGTATGTCCGATACGAGAGAAGTTTTGGTTTTGAATGACAGTCGGCACACCCCGGCACCATGCCCAGCATCGTAAACAATCTGCCCCGACCCCCGGCACCATGCCCAGCATCGTAAACAGTCTGCCTCGACCCCCGGCACCATGCCCAGCATCGCCCAATCCGCCCCCGAACCCCGGCACCATGCACCAGCATCGTCCAATCTGTCCCGACCCCCGGCATCATGCAGCCAGCATCGTACAATCTGTCCCGAACCCCGGCACCATGCAGCCAGCATCGTGCAGTCTGCCCCCGAACCCCGGCACCATGCAGCCAGCATCTTACAATCTGTCCCGAACCCCGGCACCATGCAGCCAGCATCGCACAATCTTCCCGCGAACGCCAGCATCGTACAATCTGCCCCGAATCCCGGCACCATGCACCAGCATCGCCCAATCTGCCCCCGACCTCCGGCACCAAGCAGCCAGCATCGTACAATCTGCCCCCGAACCCCGGCACCATGCACCAGCATCGTCCAATCTGCCCCGAAACCCCGGCACCATGAATTCACACAGCCGGCCCGCAGAGCCGGCCTCGTACGCCATGCACTCATAGCCCGTCCCGTGCAGCGCCATGACTGCCTTTTCGCGTATTCGCCGCCTCCAGTCATCCTGCCCGCGGACTGCGGGTTGAAGATGGCCGCGCTCCTGCATATAATGAATGTAGATAACGTTTGCAATCTGACGAAATCCTTAATTGAATAGAGCGGATGAAGGCAGCGGGAGAGACTACCTGTAACATGGGGCGGCGCCGAAGGAGTAAGCCCTGGGGACAGGGTGAATCTCTCAGGCAAAAGGACCTTTGCCGGACGCATCTCTGGAGAGAATTCCGTGGCCGCGCACAGGCGCGCATGGAATCACCCAAGGGGAAACTCGCGAAGCGGGAAGCGAGGCAACTCTCAGGTACAAAGGACAGAGCGGAAGAATCGCTGGGAACGGGCGGCACGCCCTTCTTTCGGCGCATTCTTCTGCTCTGTCCCTTTTTTCGGCCTCTACAACAACTCAAGACGAAGGAGAATTTGCTGTGCGGTTCAAAGACGTGTTTTCCATTATCGGTCCGGCCATGGTCGGACCTTCCAGCTCCCATACGGCGGGGGCGGCGCGAATCGGGCTTGCGGGGCGCAGGCTGCTGGGCGAAATGCCGCAGAAAGCGAAAATTTCCTTCTACGGCTCCTTCGCGGCCACCTATCAAGGACATGGCACGGATACAGCCGTCACAGGCGGACTCATGGGCTTTCATACGGATGACCCGCGCCTGCCCGATTCGGTGGAGCTGGCCGAGGAAGCGGGAATGGACCTGGTGTTCCAGGAGGGGAAAGGGCTGTTCCCCCATCCCAACACGGTCCGGCTCGATCTGACCGCTGCGGACGGAAGCCGCGAGCTGTCTCTGCTCGGCACTTCGATCGGTGGAGGCAACGTGGAGGTCGTGGAGGTGAACGGCTTCGCGGTGAAATTCAGCTGCTCGTACCCGACGCTGCTCATCCGGCACCGGGACCAGCCGGGCGTCATCGCGGCGCTCTCCGCGGCGCTGCAGGAGGAAGGGCTCAACATCGGCGGGCTGTCGCTCAGCCGCATGGAGCGCCAGGGGGAGGCGCTGGCCGTGGTGGAGCTGGACGCTCCGGTGCAAGCGGGTCTGATGGAGCGGATCGGCCGAATGCCGCATGTGCTTCAGACGGATTATATGGATTTGAACGATGACAGGGGGAACGACGATGAACTTCCGGACGCTGAAGGAACTGAGTGAGCGCTGCAGCGAAAGCGGCCTGAGCATCGGCCGTCTCATGCTGGAGCAGCAGTCGCGCGAATCGGGCCGCGAGCCCGAGGTGGAATTCACGGCGATGAAGGACTATTACGGCATCATGAAGGAAGCCGTCCATAACGGCCTGACGCGGGACACGACATCCCGCAGCGGCCTGACCGGGCTCGACGCCCAGCGGGTCGCGGCTTACAACGCGGCCGGGGAGCCGAGCCTCGGCGGCGATGCGGGGCGCGCCATGGCGTATGCGCTGGCCGTGTCGGAGGTGAATGCTTCCATGGGCCGCATCGTGGCGACGCCGACGGCAGGCTCCTGCGGCATTATTCCCGGCGTATTTGTCAGCACGCAGGAGCGCTTCGGCTGGAGCGAAGACGAGATGACCTACGGCCTGTTCGCGGCCGGGGCGATCGGTTATGTCATCGCGAACAACTCCTTCGTATCCGGAGCGGAGGGCGGCTGCCAGGCGGAGGTCGGCTCCGCGATCGGCATGGCCGCCGGAGCGCTTGCGGAGCTGCGCGGCGGCACGCCGGACCAGGCTGTACACGCGGTCGGGCTCGCACTGAAGAACTCGCTGGGCCTAATCTGCGATCCCGTCGGCGGGCTGGTGGAGATTCCGTGCATCGTGCGCAACGGCTTCGGCGCCGTCACGGCGCTTGCGGCTGCCGATATGGCGCTTGCCGGCGTGCGGAGCGTCATTCCTTCCGACGAGGTCGTGCAGGTGATGCTGGAGGTCGGCGCTGCAATGCCGGAGAAGCACCGAGAGACTGCGGGCGGCGGGCTGGCGCAGACACCGACCGGCAAGAAGCTCATGAGCGAGCTGCGCAAGAAAGGCCGCCCTCTGCGCAAAGCGGAGGATGAGGGCGGGAATACGGAAGGTTAGCAAAGCGGAAGGCCCCTTGCCGGGGCCTTTTTTGATTACAAGCGTTGTTTTCTGATCTTTCCCAATCTTTTTCCGCTGCCTGTTTCAAATCCCTCTGAACGGTTTATAGGTATTAAATCCTTTTTCAGCTGGAATACCAGCGGGACAACCGAATAGAATGGTACCATCATGCGCTTCAACATGTCAGGAGGAATGCGGAAGTGGTCAAAACCAGAATGGTTGGCTTATGCATGCTGATTCTTGCCATGATCGCCGCGGGCTGCGGCAGCACTTCATCAACCGAGAAAACGAAAACGCTTACACTCTGGTACTGGAACCGAAGCCTCGACGACGGCCTCATCAAGTCCGTCGAGCAGAAGTTCCCTGGCATCCGCATCAACGCGCAGAAAATCGGAGGCGACTTCAAGTCCAAGCTGAAAACGACGCTCGCCGCCGGCTCCGCAGGACCCGATATCGTCGCTTTCAACGATTGGGTGTCCGAGCTGTTCGTCAGCTCCGACCGCTTCTACGATCTGTACGACC
The DNA here is from genome assembly GCF_056711585.1 of Paenibacillus sp. SJS-P3. Taxonomy (NCBI): domain Bacteria; kingdom Bacillati; phylum Bacillota; class Bacilli; order Caryophanales; family Paenibacillaceae; genus Paenibacillus; species Paenibacillus sp. SJS-P3. The sequence goes on from NZ_CM160043.1 coordinate 474,977, forward strand.
TCGGAGCCAAGGAGATCGAGCCGGATTTCCTCGACTGGAAATGGAATTTCGGCGTAACGCCGGAAGGGACGATGATCGCCCTGCCGATCGATACGGGGCCGACCGCTCTGTTCTATCGGGCCGATCTGTTCCAGGAAGCCGGCCTACCGTCGGATCCGGAGGACGTGCACAAGCAGCTTGGAACGTGGGAGAGCTATCTCGACGCAGGCAAGAAGCTTCAGGATCATTTTGCCGGCAAGGTCAAGATGCTCGACAACGTCAACAACGTCTACACCCAGGTCAATGCCCAATCCGACCGCATCTATTTCTCCAAGGAAGACGAATTCATCGGCGATACGCCTGATTCCTCGATGAAGAACGCCTGGAACCTGGCCGTCAAGGCCGCCCAATTGAAGCTGGCTGGAAATGCAAACGCCTTCACGAGCGAATGGAGCGCAGCCATGAACAACAGCAGCATCGCGTCCTTCGTCGGGGCCGTCTGGATGAAAGAGGTTCTGGAGGAGGCCGCGCCGGATACGAGCGGCAAATGGAGAGTCGCCCGGGCTCCGGGCGGAGACGGCAACAACGGCGGCTCCTTCCTCGCCATCATGAAGACGAGCAAATACCCGCAAGAGGCCTTCGAAGTCATCCGCTATCTTCAAAATCCCGACAATCAGATTCAGTCCTATAAAAATCTCAATCTGTTCCCTTCCGCCGCCAAAGCGCTGGACGATCCCGTCATGAAGGAGAAGGAGCCCTTCTTCGGCAATCAGGCGACCGGCGAGATCTTCTCGGAATCCGCGCGGAACGTGAAGCCGGCCTACTTCGGAGGCAAGTATTCGAATGTGAACGGAATCGTCGGCCGCGAGCTGACCTCCGTCGCCCTGCAGGGCAAAAACCCCGACAAAGCCTGGAAAGACGCGATAAGCCGGATCAAAAAAGAGCTGCTGCGCTGACGCGAAAGCCGCTGCCCGCTGTGCATTCCTAAGATCAATGGCTGACAGGAGGTCACCCCAATGGGCAATCCCATGCTGAACGCGGAGCCTGCCCGCGCTCCCGTACCCCCGCGCATCAAAGGCAGCTTGGCTTCGAGACTTTGGAGGCATCGGAAGGAATACCTGGCCATATCGCCTTTTTACATCTTGTTCGCCATTTTCGGCTTGTTCCCGATCGCATTCTCCATGTACCTGTCCTTCCAGAAGTGGGATGGAATCGGAAGGATGAGCTACAACGGAGTGAACAATTACCGCTTCATGCTGACGGATCCCGAATTCTGGAAGGCGGTCGGCAACACGCTGCTCATCTGGATCTACTCGACGATTCCGATGCTGTTCATCGCGCTGGCCGTCGCGTTCCTGCTCAATTCCTCGTTCGTCCGGTTCCGGACCTTCTACCGGATCGGCTATTTCCTGCCGAACGTCACCTCGCTGGTGGCGGTGGCGATCGTGTTCGGCACGATTTTTTCCAACAACTACGGGCTGCTCAACTATGTGCTGAACTTGCTGGGCCTGAATTCGATCGAGTGGCTGAACAAAACCTGGGGCATCCAGCTCGCGGTGTCCGTCATGGTCATCTGGCGCTGGGCGGGCTACAACGCGATCATCTATCTGGCGGGCTTGCAAAGCATCCCGAGCGTTCTCTATGAAGCCGCCAAAATCGACGGGGCCTCGACGATCCAATCCTTTTTCCGGATCACGATCCCGAACCTGAGGCCGATTATCCTCTTCACGCTGATCACCTCGACCATCGGAGGCATGCAGATCTTCACCGAGCCGCAGGTGCTCGCGGGCAATGACGGAGGGGTCAGCGGCGGCGGCCTCACGATCGTGCTGTATCTCTACCGCGAAGCGTTCATCCATAACTACTTCGGCTTCGGCGCGGCCGTCGGCTGGGGGATGTTCGTCCTGATCGCGCTATTCTCGATCGTGAACTGGCTGTTCGTCCAAGGCGGGCCTACCCGCGGGCAGGGGGTGAAGTGATGGCGACGAGAACCAAATCGATCCTGCTCCATATCGGCCTCGCCATCGGGCTGCTGATTTCGATCTTCCCGTTCTATTGGCTGCTCGTCATGGCGACGCGCACGACATCGGATATTTACAGCTTCCCGCCGAAGCTGTGGTTCGGCACCCAACTGCTCGACAATATCGGCCGGGTGTTCGACAACGTCGATTTCTTAGGAGCATTCTGGAATACGTTGTTCGTCGCCTCCGCCTGCACCTTGCTGGTGCTGTTCTTCGATTCGCTGGCGGGATTCACGTTCGCCAAGTTCGATTTCCCGGGCAAAAAGATGCTGTTCGTCCTGCTGCTGGCGACCATGATGGCGCCGTCCCAGCTGTCGCTCGTGCCTTCCTTCGTCATCATGGCCAAATTCGGCTGGGTCGGCACGTTCAAGGCGCTGATCATCCCGGGAATGGCCAATGCGTTCGGGATCTTCTGGATCCGGCAGTACGCCCAGGAATCGGTGCCGTCCGAGCTGCTGGATGCCGGCCGCATCGACGGCTGCGGCTTTCTGCGTCTCTATTGGAACGTAGCCCTGCCGATTTTGCGACCCGCGCTTTCCTTCCTCGGCGCCTTTACCTTCATCGGAGCGTGGAACGACTACCTGTGGCCGCTGATCATCCTGACCGACGAGCGCAAATATACGCTGCAGGTGGCGTTGGCGTCGCTGAACGGGATCTACGTGACGGATTATTCGATGGTCATCGCCGGAACATTGCTTGCCGTCATTCCCCTTATCATCCTGTTCCTGTTCATCAGCAAGCAGTTCATCTCGGATATCGCAGCAGGCGCGATCAAGAGCTGACGCTTTCCTGACGAAGGGCATGGATGTATAAGTCGAGCCGATTGGCGCAAAAGGTCAAACGAAGCAAGCTGGCGCCGGTGAGCCTCCAAGCGTCAGCTTGCTTCTTTGCGTTTGGCCTGAACATATGGAATCCGGGACTATAGATTCAGAACGGACTAGCTGTTTACTCCTAAAAATCGGATAGAACGGCTTACAACGTTAATTTTGATTCGTCATACAGCCAGGTTCAGTATCGGAATGGATATGAGCCAGGCGCCAGCATCAACTACTACACCTATTACAATGCCAGCGGATACGTCCGCATGAAACTTACGGGCACTGCGCTTTGCGCCGATCTTAATTGCAATAATTCAACATCGACAATGCTTACGACAATCATGCAGACGGACCAAGCGGTTAATTAGAGCGCCGTCAACAACTACAAGCTCGTTACCAGCATCGTTACAAGCGCCACTTCCGGCAATAACGTTGGAGTGTTTTCCAGCATCAAAGTCGGCACGACTTCCGTCCCGTCTGCCAACTTCTCCGCACCTCTGGTGGATCATGCGACGATTACCCGGGATGCGAACAATACGGTGAGAATTGCTTGTGATTGACAAAGCAACTTTTCGAAGCGATCGCGTCTAATTATTTGAGAATATGATCCTTATCATGAAAGGGCTGAGAAAATTGTCTCGTCGTATACAAGTACTCTTTCTGGCATTGATCGTCGGAGTGTCTGTTTTTGGGGCCGGATTGGCAGGAGCTGCTAAAGCTCCGTCGAACAACGATGGAATCAATCGTCCAACGATTGTCATCAACGGCAAGGTTTCCGAGTTGAAGGCCGTAATCCCGCCAAGCGGATCGACTATGGTTCCGTTCCGATCCTTGTTTGAAGCCCTTGACCTGAATGCCGAGTTCGACAATAACACCAAAATGGTGACAGCCAAGAACGATACGACAACCGTTACTTTGACCGCCGGCAAAATGACCGGGACGATCAACGGCAAGGAAATCAAGCTCATTCAAGGACCGGGACTATCAGATGATGATGACTTGATGTATGTGAACTTGCGATTCATCGCCGAAGCATTTGGCGGAGTCGTCGGTTTTGACAAGAGCACGCTTACGGTAACCATTGATTTTAATTGAGATAACCTTGGGAAAAGGGACCCTTCCCGGTCATCAGGCACGGGCAGGTCCCTTTTCCTGTCGCAATAGTGCGGCCCGCAGGGCGATGTTGCCGAGGCGCGTTGCTTCGGTCTGAGCTCCGTTCAGCCCCCGCGCTGTTCCCGCTCCCGACAGCCTCTTTCTATCGCTTCGTCCAGCTTTCGCTGCGAATAGGGCTTGTCCTTGGGCATGCGCTCCCAGATCTGGAGCAGCACGACGAGGATGGCGAGCAAGAGATGTTGGTCATGGATTCTGCAACTCCCATTTCATTAACGCCCTCAAGGGCGAGTTCTATCATTTGAAACAGCTGCAGATGTAGCTCTGCAGGCTTATGCAGAGGGTGCAGCAGGCGCAGTGGAGCTGGAAAGATCTCCATGCCGTTTGACAGATGGTGCGCTGCAGCTTTTGGAGGCGGTCTTTCAATCGCGCCGCTCTGAATTATTTGTATGAACGATACCAGGAAAAAGAGGATACCCGCCGGGTTATCCTCTTTTTTCTTTTTATTTTTTGCATACTATAAACCTGTAATAACTCTCAGGAGCGTCAGAAAGACAGGAGGGTTGTTGAATCCTCTCATCCCGTCTGCCAGGACAATGAGATTTCCCCTTGCTGTCAAGGACGTCGAAGCGGATTACTTGCGCAGCTCGAAAAACTCGCAGCCGCTGCGGGAGTGATAGGCAAGGTCGGCGACGCCGGATTGGATGACGACCGTACGCTCGTCGAAGCGGACAATGCAGCTGCCGGATTCGATCATCTGGTCGTCGCGGAAGACGCGCACCCGAATGCTCTTGTCGAGCGCTTCCTGGAAGTCGGCATCGGTATGAAGCGGGCGTATGTGGGCCATGGCGGGAAGCTCCTTTGTCATAAGGTCGTGGACAGTCATTGAAAGCCATTATAGCATAAGCGCACAGCTCCGGGGCTCTGTCTGGAGGATGGACAGTCGGGCAGGTTTGGGGATGGGCGGCGGAGGAAACGATGATACGGAGATGGATCGGCGGAAGGGGGACTGAGGGCAATGGATAAGGGTCAGAGAGCGGATGGGATTCAGGGCAGCGAACGGGAAAGGAAGGGAGGGATCGAACTCGGCAAACCCCGAATCATAGCCCGCTTCGGGCATGTCCGTCAGGCAGCTTTGTTCGGGCTTATGCTTCTGTCCGCAGCGATGCTGGAGGGCTGCTTCTCCCATTCCGCTCTGCAGCAGCCTACCCGGACAGTGATGTCGGATGTGACGGGCGGAAGTCGGCAGGCAGACATTCCGATGCTGAAGCCGGAGACGCTGTCGCAGGCTGATGAGAGAGGCAATGCAGGCGGGGATCGCAAGCCTGAGGGCGGAGCGGCAGCTGGTTCGGCAGCCGAATCGCCAGGGAGCGATGCATCCGGGAAGCTTCCCGCGAACCCTGCTGCAGCCCCTTCGCCGTCTGCAATTCCATCGGAGTCTGCAGCCCCAGGCGAAGCCGACGCTTTTCGCGACAGCGCTCCCGAGGCGCTGGCCGTCCGTTCGTCCGAAGCGGCGATGCAAGCGGCTCCATGGATCGCTACGGCTCATACGACGCGAATCAACGCCGGCGATCCGTATGAAGCGGCTGTTCTGGCATCGCGAATGGCATGGCCGTCAACGGAAGGCGAGGAACGTCTGGGCGGGGTCGTAATCGTGCCCAGAGGGGACTGGATTGCAGCCGTGCTGGGAGCGGGCTTGATCGACGATGCCGCGGACGGTCCGCTGTTGTACGCAGATGCAGACGGGATTCCGGAGGCGACATTGCAGGAGCTTAAGCGTCTGCGGCCGATTGGCGCAGCCGAGAATGGAGGCGTGCAGGCCATACTGGTCGGAGCGCTGGGACCGCAGGTTCAGCGGCAGGCGGAGAAGCTCGGCCTGCGCGTCGAACGGATCGCAGCCCGCGGAGCCGCTGATCTGGCCCGCGCCGTGGACGCTTACGAAGCCGCGCAATTAGGCGAATATCCGGCTGATGTCCTCGTCGGATCTGGGGACGAGGAAGCCCGGCTGTACACGGCGCCCGCCGTGAGCCTGATCGCCAGCGGCGCAGAGCCGCTGCTGCTCGTCAGCCGCGCCGGCGTTCCGCTGGAGACGGCGCAGGCTCTGGAGCTGCGCGGGGGCAAAGCGCGCATCCACCTGATCGCGCCAGAGTCTATTGTGCCGTCCGAAGTAGCCGAAGCATTGGCTGAATACGGCCAAGTCACCCGTATTTCGGGCGAGGATCATTTTGCCCAATCGGTGGCTATGGCCCGGTACGGGGAAATTGCCCGGACAGGTGCAGAAGGAAGCGAGGCCGGGATATCGCGAAGCGTTTCGCTCGTGAGCTCGGAGTCGCCGTCGCTAGCTCCTGTCGCAGCGCTGCTGTCCCGAGCGGGCATGTCCGCTCCTCTCCTATGGACGGAGAAGGAGGCTATGCCGGAGACGGTCCTAGCTTATGTGAAATCGCGGCTGACAGAGGGACAGGATTCCTTGGCCTCCTTTCGCCATGCTTGGCTGATCGGAGAGCTTGGCAGCTTATCCATGCAGGCGCAAGGGGAAGTCGACGCGGTCGTTCAACGAGCCGCGGTTCCCGGGCTCGGGAAGGGTGAAGCGGCCGGAAGTTCGGGGGGCGGGCAGCGGGAGTAGGGACAGGAGGAATTGCAGAGGGATTTGAATAGGGAATGGAACAGAGATCGGAATAAGAATAAGAATAGGGATAGGAATAGGGATAGGAATAGGGATAGGAATTGGGATAGGGATTGGAATTGGAATATAGATCGGGATATATCGGAGCAGAGATCGGAAGATAGTCGGAGCAGAGAAGGAATATAGTCGGAGCAGAGAAGGAATATAGTCGGAACAGAGAAGGAATATAGTCGGAACAGATAACGGAACAGAGAACGGAGCCGAGTCGAAGGAGGAATAGGAGCAGTTAAGGAGCCGAGCAGGCTTCCCTGCCAAGAGGCTGGGGCTTTAAAGCATCATGGTGAGGCAATAGCAACGGACGAATTTGGATTCGCGATTAAGCGAGTCTTTTTGTCGTGTGAAAAGGTTATCAAGGACAATTAATATAGGATCAAAGTTTTCATTAAGCGTTAAACTATAATTTCAAAAGTTTAAATTATGCATGAAATGGAATGGGAATCACCCTCTTGCAATTTTGAATATTTGTGAAGAAAAAGAAACTTATGTAAGGTTTAATGGAGGGAGGGATAGACATGAGCAAGGATCAAGAGCTTGAAGAGGACGCCTTTACCGATGGAAGGAGCGCCGGGAAGGAAGAGCGGCAGAAGCTGGGTTTTCCGCATCGGAATCGGAATCGCCATCCTTGTGGTTTTACTCTTCATTTTAGGGGTCGTTCAGTTTATTTCCAGTAAAGACGCGGGTACGCCTCAACAGCAGGATGGCAAGGCCAGAGCCGGTCAAGGGGCAGGGACAATATTGGGGCCGACGGCTCGGCCGTACTGAAGGGACTGGAAGCAGGCATCGATTATTTCGGTATCAGCCGCAAAGAGGATGTTCGCTGACCGTTGCTTTTATAGGGACAAAGAATCTCTGTTCTGAAGGCGGAGGACAAGAAAGAAGGATGATGGAGTGAAGCCTGGACTCTCAGGTTTCTTGATGGTTTCCTTGTGGACGAGGGAAAAGAATAAGACCAACGACAAACACAAGGAGCTTAAGGCCTCATTCCCGATTAAATGAATCCGAACTGATTTTTCATAATCGGATCTGGGGAACCAGTTTCTCAGATTGAAATCGGGACCTAAAGCTTGGATTGCCGCGAAGAATCGATTTCTAATCGTACTAAAGAATCATTTCTTCTTTTGATTATTTTTCCATATTTACCGAATAGATTACGGTGTGGTACATTCATTGCCACCACCGCTAATCTATTTTTTTTCGTCAAAAGGCGGTTGTGAATATTCATACATAGAGCGGAGGCGATAGGTAACATTTATTTTCTGGATTTCTTTTTGGTTTTAAAAAAATTTATGACTGGAGTGAATTTGTGTAATGAAAAAAATGATTCCTACTCTGCTTGGTGCCGTATTGCTGCTCTCTTCCGCTTCCGCTGTTGCTGCTGAAACTCCAAGCCTCGGGACGGCCGGAACTCCCGACGTCAGCGTCGTGAACAATCAGCTCGTGACTCAATTCATCGACGCTGCCAAGGATGCCAAGATTGTGCCGGGCTCTTCCGAGGATAAGATCTGGGCTTTCCTGGAAGGCCAGCAAGCAAAGCTGGGCGTACCCGCAGCGGATGTGAAAACCTCGTTCCTGATTCAGAAGAAGGAAGTGGATCCAACTTCGGGCGTCGAGCATTTCCGCCTGCAGCAATATGTGAATGGCATCCCGGTATATGGCGGTGACCAAACCATTCACATCGACAAGGCCGGCCAGGTTACTTCGTTCGTTGGTGCCGTTCTGCCGGCTCAGAATCAAATCACGGCAAAATCCAGCGTACCAGCCATAAGCGCATCCGATGCTCTGGCCATCGCGGCGAAGGAAGCCAGTTCCCGCATCGGCGAGCTGGGAGCGCAGGAGAAGACTCCGTCGGCTCAGCTGTACGTCTATCCGGAAGGCAGCGGGTCCCGTCTCGTCTACCAGACGGAAGTGAATGTGCTTGAGCCGCAGCCGCTGCGCACCCGCTACCTCATCGATGCAGCCGACGGCCATATCGTGCAGCAGTACGATCTGATCGAGACAGCCACCGGTTCGGGCAAGGGCGTGCTCGGCGACAGCAAGACATTCCAGACGACCCTTTCCGGCAGCACGTACCAGCTGAAAGACACCACTCGCGGCAACGGCATCTATACCTACACGGCCAGCAATCGGACCACGATTCCGGGCACTCTGCTGACGGACGCCGACAACGCATGGACGGATGGAGCCGCCGTCGATGCCCATACTTATGCAGGCAAAGTATATGATTTCTACAAAACGAAGTTCGGACGCAACAGCCTCGACGGCAACGGCCTGCTGATCCGTTCCTCGGTCCACTACAGCAGCAGGTACAACAATGCTTTCTGGAACGGCACCCAGATCGTATTCGGCGACGGCGACGGCTCGACGTTCATTCCGCTGTCGGGCGATCTCGACGTTGTCGGCCATGAGCTGTCCCATGGAGTCATCGAGTACACGTCCAATCTCCAGTACCTCAATGAATCCGGCGCGCTGAACGAGTCCTATGCCGACGTCCTCGGCAACTCGATTCAGGCGAAAAACTGGCTTATCGGCGACGATGTCTATACGCCTGGCATCGCCGGCGACGCTCTCCGTTCCATGTCCAACCCGACGCTGTACGGCCAGCCGGACAACTATGCCAACCGCTACACGGGATCTTCCGACAACGGCGGCGTTCATACGAACAGCGGCATCACGAACAAAGCGTTCTACCTGCTCGCCCAAGGCGGCACCCAGAACGGCGTTTCCGTCACGGGCATCGGCCGCGACGCAGCCGTGAACATTTTCTACAACACCGTGGCCTATTACCTTACTTCCACTTCCAACTTCGCCGCGGCGAAGAACGCCTCGATCCAGGCGGCCAAAGACCTGTACGGAACGAGCTCCTCTTATGTCACCTCGGTGACCAATGCATTCAAGGCCGTAGGCCTGTAAGGCGGAGGATGGGTCTGTAAGCAGAAGATAGGTCTGTAAGGTGAAAGATAGGTCTGAAAGAACGGAGCAGCCGGGTTGCCGGCTGCTCTTTTTATTTGGGCAGGGACGAGTATTGTTGGCCGGGGGTAGCCATATTTACTCTCTTTCTTAGGCACATTCTTAGTTATCCTATTTTACCCACTTCGTCTTTCTATGCAGTTATATAGGAAGAACGCGGTTAGTCGAATGGAATTGGAGAGATGGAGGCGGCATCGATCGACAATGGAATTGGGGAGACGAGCAGAGCGGTACAAATGAACGGTGGAAATTGGAAAAGAGCGGGCATTAAGTGGGGATAGGAGAAGTGGACATGAATAGGCAGTTAAACTAGCAGAGGAAGTGGGCATCATGGAAATGGGCATTAGAAAAATACTGGGTGGCGGTTGGTCCTGCAAAATGGCGGGTTGTCCGCACTATCGGACATCAGATCCGCTATTTCGTTCAAAATGTCATATTCAAACGTTTAGCGGACATCAGATCCGTTATTTGTGAACAATTATCGGAATAGTAGTTAGTCGAAGAGAAATAGCGGAACGTATGTCCGATAGCGAGCAGAATAGCTCAAATTTCGTGAAATAGCGGAACGTATGTCCGATAGCGAGCAGAATAGCTCGAATTACGTGAAATAGCGGAACGTATGTCGGATAGCGATTCGTGAAATAGCGGAACGTATGTCCGATAGCGAGCAGAATGGCTCGAATTTCGAGAAATAGCGGAACGTATGTCCGATAGTTAGACGCCTGACCTGAAATGGGCCAGCCGGGAAAACCGGCTGGCCTGAATCAAGTCCGATGCAGTCCGATAGCTGCTTCGCGAGCCTGTGCCGGACATTATTTCCGCAGCAAAGCCAAGTCGAACTCCGGAACGAGGCCTTCCCTAGCCGCTCGTCCGAGCAAGGACTCGACGGCTTTGTAGCCGTCCTCGCCAAGCTCGCGGGTGAACTCGTTCACGTAGAGGGCGATGTGGGCGCTGGTGACCTCGGGCGACATTTCCTGGGCATGGGATCGTACGTAATCGGCGGATTGCGCGGGATGTTCCCAGGCGTATTCGACGGAAGAGCGCGCCCATGCCTCGATGGAGCTGCGGTCGAGGGAGCGCTTGGCAATGATGGCGCCCAGCGGGATCGGGAGGCCTGTGTCGGCTTCCCACCATGCGCCCATATCGGCCATCAGTGACAGGCCGTATTCGGGATAAGTGAATCGCGCTTCGTGAATGACGAGCCCGGCATCGATGCGGCCGTCGCGGACGGCGGGCATGATTTCGTGGAAAGGCATGACGACAATCTCGCCGACGCCTCCGGGAACATTCTGCGCCGCCCAGAGCCGGAACAGCAGGTAGGCGGTCGACCTTTCGCTCGGCACTGCGACCCGCTTGCCGCTCAGCCAGGAAGGATCCGCGCCGGGAGCGGCAGCTCCGCTGTGGGCATGGGCGGAGCCTGCAGCAGGAACGATATCCTGACCGGAGGCTTGATTTTGCTGCTCCGGGACTAGGAGGCCTGCAGAGACATCCGGTTTTGCAGCAGCATCCGTGCCGCCCGCAGCATCCGTGCCGCCAGCGGCGATCGGGGCTCCCGGCTTGGCGTCAGCATGGCTGCGCGAGGTTCCGCCGCCGGCGGTCAGCACGAGCGGACCGCAGCCGCGGCCGAGAGCGCCCCCGCAAGGGATGAGCGCATAGTCTTCCAGCACCCAAGGCAGGGCTGCATAAGAAATCTTCATAACCTCGGGCCCGATGCGGTCGGCTGCCCAGCCGTTGGTAAGGTCGATATCGGCATAAGTCACTTCCAGCTCAGGCGCGCCTTCGATAAGGCCGTGTGCCCAGGCGTGAAAGACAAAGGTATCGTTGGGACAAGGGGAAAAAGCGATTTTCATTGGATTCCAAGCACCTCCGGCAGTAAAAATCCCGTCTTTTCAAGCGCCTTGAGCGCGTCGCCGATGCGCCAGGCTTCCCGGTCGCGCGGACCGACCGAATTGGAGATCGCCCGGATCTCCAGCGCCTCGATGCCTTGCATAGCGGCGGCTATGGCGACGCCGTAGCCCTCCATCGCTTCGGCGGCAGCTCCCGGTACCCTGGCCTGAAGCACGGCTGCAGACTCCGCCGATCCCGTAACGGTGGACAGCGTCAGCACGGGGCCGGCGGCGGCTGCGACAGGTTCATCCGCCATGCGCAGAGCTTCGGCGAAGCGCTCCGCCAGCTCGCGATCGGTCGCAACGCGCCAGGAGCCGAAGCCGAGCTGATCCACGCTGGCGAAGCCGTCTGCCGTCTCGGCGCCCAAATCCGCCGCGATGATATCCGTCGCGATGACGACGGAGCCGACGGGCGCAATCGGGGAGAAGCCTCCGCCGATGCCTGCGCTGATGACATAGCGGAAGAAAGGGCCGCCAGCGATGGCGAGGGCGGCGCTGGCAGCGGCGGCAGCCGGACCTACGCCGCCGGCGAGCACGATATAGCGGCCGACCCGCCGCAGGGGACCTTCGACCTCGCCGCATACTTCGGCGGGACAGGCTTTGAGCAGGCCGCGGACGACGGCGTCCCGCTCGGCTTCCACAGCGGTGACGACCAGGACATAATGCGGCGTTGGATCAAGCTTTTTGATCATGAATAGTATCTCTCCCGGGGGCTTCTTCTCGTAGAAAGAGCCCATTAATGGTCAAGGGCATGCAGCCCGCAGGTGAAGGGCGAGAACTCGAATGCGCGTCGGCAGGAGCTCGTCCGGGTCCGTGATGGACGGTTCATCTCTAACCATACTCCTATGCGGGCGTCCGTTCAAGGAAGCCCCCGCTCTTCCGCCAGTCTCTGCACGATAAGGACCGCCGCTTCGAGCAGGGAGGAGACGTTCCAATCCGCCCGGGACGGCACGCCTCCATTACTTCGCGTCCTTCGCGCAGCGCCGGCTGCCTCTCGGCTGCCGCCTGCCTTCCCTTTGCTCCTGCCCGCCGCGCCGTCCACTCGAATTGTCCGCGTGCCGGCAGCCTGGCCGGCTGCGATATCGATCTCGCGGTCTCCGATCATGTAGCTCTCGCTCAGCGAGAGGCGATGCCGCTTCGCCAGCTCCAGCAGCATGCCGGGCCGCGGCTTGCGGCAGGCGCATCCGGCACTGGGCTTATGCGGGCAGAAGGCGATTCCGTCCAGCCGTGCCCCTTTTTCCGCCAGCAGCTCCTCCAGCCGTACATGTACCGCTTCCAGGTCCGCCAAGGACATGTACCCGAGGCCGACGCCGCCCTGATTGGTCACAACGTACACCCGGTAGCCCGCTTCCGCCAGCCCGCGGATCGCTTCGGCGGTTCCGGGCAATAGATGGAGATCGCCCGGACTGTTCACGTGGCGTACACGCGCGGTATTCATCTCGTTCACGACTCCGTCCCGGTCCAGAAAGACCGCTTTCGCTGTTTTCATTCCGCATCCTCCTCTGCCGGGTTTCCTCCCCGGCTATTTCAGGTTAAGCCCTGAGCGGAGCGAGAGCGTACCGGAGCCTTTCCTTCCGAATGGCTGTCCGCCCCTCATGCCTTGTCCGCTTCCTGTTTCCTTATCTTACCCCGCACCTCAGCCTCCCATCTTGATTGGCTGTTCCCGGACAGAGGGTAATAGAGACCAGACTATCCGGCAAGGAGGCATACCGTCCATGCAAACGATCTGGAAGGGAGCCGTCGGCTTCGGCCTCGTCAACGTTCCGGTGCGGCTATATGCGGCTACCGAGGACAACGACATTCCGATGCGGATGCTCCACAAGAAATACAACCAGCCGATCAAGTACCACCGGACCTGTCCCAAATGCGAGGAGGACGTTTCCTGGAGCGACATCGTCAAAGGCTACGAGTATGAGGATGGCCGCTTCGTCATCTTCGAGAAGGACGAGCTGGAGCAGCTCGCCTCGAAAACCTCGCGCGAGATCCGTATCCTCGATTTTGTGGATTTGGAGGAAATAGATCCGATCTATTTTCAGAAAACCTACTATCTCGCTCCGGAGGAAACCGGCAAGCACGCCTATCGGCTGCTCGTCGAGGCGCTGAAAAGCACCCGGAAAATCGGCGTCGCCAACGTGACGATCCGGCAGAAGAGCAGCCTTGCGGCTATCCGCGTCGTGGACGGAGTGCTTTCCCTCGTCACGATGTTTTATGAAGACGAGATCCGCGAGAAAAATCATATTCCGGGTCTGCCGGAGGAGGAGAAGGTCGACCGCCGGGAGCTGGACATGGCCAAGTCGCTGATCGAGCAGCTGACGGGAAGCTTCGAGCCGGAGAAATACAAGGACGAGTACCGGGAGAGGCTGCTGGAGGCGATCGAGGACAAGGTGGAAGGCAAGGAGGTCAAGGTCGCCGAAGAGGAGGCGGAGCCGAATGTCCTGGACTTGATGGACGCGCTGCAGAAGAGCCTGAAGCAGCTGAAGCCCGCAGGCGGCACGGATTCCGGGAACGCGGACAAGCCGTCCAAGCCGCGCAGGGGGGCTGCCTCCAAAGAAAAGCCGAAGTCATCCAAAGCCAGGTCCTCCTCTCCCAAAGCAAAGCCGTCGGAATCCAAGCCGAAGCCGGCTGCCGCCAAGCCGAAGCGCCGTTCGGGAACCCGCCCGAAAGAGACAGGATCATAAGGGATGAAGCCTTTCGTCCCGATGTCGCCGATTTTGACGGATTGTCTGCCTGCAGGCGGCGATTGGGTCTATCAGCTGAAGTGGGACGGCTTCCGCATCATCTCCGTCCTCCGCGGCGGGGAAGCGAGCTTATGGTCGAAGCGGATGCAGCCGAAGACCGAATCCTATCCCGATCTAGCCCATGCGCTCGAAGACCGCGCCGCCGAAGGCTTTCCGGATCTCATGCTGGACGGCGAGGCGTTCCTCCTCGATCCCGATACCGCCAAGCCCAGCTTTCAAATGATGCAGGGCCGGGACAAGCTGCGCGGCCGGGAACGGATCGAGCGGGCCTCGCGCCGCCAGCCGGTCGGCTATATGATTTTCGATCTGCTGCAGGAGGGGAGCCAGGATCTCCGCCGCTTGCCGTTCGAGGAGCGCGGCGCCCGGCTGCGAAAGCTATGCTCCGGCTGGAAGCCTCCCTTTTTCCTTGCGGATACGTATGAGGACGGCGAGCCGCTCTGGCGGTGGGCGGAGGAGAACGGCTGGGAAGGCGTTGTCGCCAAGCGGCGCGGCAGCCGGTATTCGGAGGGCAAGGAACACGGAGACTGGTACAAGCGGAAGACATTTTTTCACCGCGAAGTGGATATCGTGGCTGTTCTTTATAAGGAAGGGAAGCTGTCGAGCCTGGTCATGAGCCGGCAAGGCCGGTATATGGGGCGCATCTCTTCGGGCTTGAACGAAAGAGCCAAGCGGCAGCTTTCCCTGCAGAAGATGACGGCGGGGCGCCAGGGTGACTTCGGCGGCAGCCTGCCGGAAGGATTGCGGGGGACCGATATCCGCTGGCTGGCCAGCCCGATTGCGGCCGGCGTGAGCGGCCGGGAGCTGACGCAGTCGGGCTTGCTGCGGCATCCCAAGCTGGAGTGGCTGGAGGGGATACTGTTATGAGCCGGAGCATGCTGGAAGTAGAGGGCAACCGCATCGAGATCACCCATCCGGATAAAATGCTGTGGCCGGCGCCCGGCATCCGCAAAGCCGATTATTTGCAAAAGCTCGTCCAGCTCGCTCCATATCTTCTCCGCTATTGCAGCGGACGCCGGCTGACGGCGATCCGGTTTCCGGATGGCGTGGGCGGCAAGTCGTTCTACCAGAAGAACGCGCCTGAGCCGACGCCCGAATTCGTGGCCATCGCCGAAGTCGATGGAGTCCGCTACATCAATCTGAACTCCGTATCGACGCTGCTGTGGCTCGGCAATCTCGGAGTGCTGGAGTTCCATCCCTCCTTCGACAAGATCGAGGACGGGATGCCGGGCGAGTGGGTGCTCGACATCGACCCGTCGGAGGAAAGCCGCCCCCGCCTGATGGAGGCCGGGAGCCTGATCGGCGAGGCGCTGGACGGCATGGGCATCGCGGCCGTGCCCAAAACGTCGGGGGCGACGGGCATCCAGATCGTCACCCCGCTGGCCAAGCCGTATACGTTCGGGCAGCTTCGGAGCTTGGGGGCTTTTCTGGGGCATTATCTATCCGACAAATATCCGCGGCTGTTCACGGTCGAGCGTTCGATCCGGGCGCGCAGAGGAAGGATCTATATCGACTATGTCCAGCATGCGGCGGGCAAGAGCCTCTCGGCTCCCTACACGCCGAGAGGCCGGGCGGAAGCGACCGTAAGCACGCCGCTCACTTGGGACGAGGTGCGCGGAGAAGCCGATCCGAGAGCGTTCACCCTGCTTGCAATCGGGGAACGCCTCGAGCGGATGGGCGATCTGCTCGCCGCGGCGGAGCCTCAGAATCTCGACGCGGTGCTGGAGTTCACGGCCAAGCGGGCCGAAGCTTGAATGCAGCTTGTCCGCTGGTGCTGGAAATTAAAATCAAGGGAGGAACCTGCAATGGATGACCAACGCAAAGGAAATGTGCATGTTACGCCGGACGGCGACGAGGGATGGGTAACCCAGCGCGAAGGACGCGTGCTCAGCCGACACGATACGAAGGCGGAAGCCGAGGAGCGCGGCCGGGAAGAGGCGCGCCAAGCGAAGACGGAGCTGAAAATCCATAACAGGAATGGCCGAATAGGCGAATCCCACAGCTATGGCAACGACCCCTTTCCGCCGAGAGGCTGATGGGCGGCGCAGCTTGCCGAATGGTTTCGATCCGAGGCAGGCATTGATTTCCTTGAAAATGAATGTTAACCGCAAAAAAACCGGTCCGCCAGGCCTGATGGCCAGTTGGAGCCGGTTTTTGCGGTTTGACCTAACGCTGCTTGAGGGATATATTTCCTGAACCGGCCGATAGGTGGACCGGAATCTCGCCATTCCCGAACACGATCGTGTCGGTATCGGCATCGCCCTTTTTCTCTCCTCCGCTCCAGTCGTTGCGGAAGCTGCCGGATCCCGTGGAGTAGCTGACTGCAGCGGAATTCGGGGCTCTTTCCGTTAGGACAGTGACGTTGCCGCTGCCGGAGCGGGCCTCGAGCGGGTGGATAAGGGCATCGAGCTCGAGCCGGATGTTGCCGCTGCTGGTCTTCGCCTTGATCGCCCCCTCGACGTTGGTCAGGCGGATATTGCCGCTGCCGACGGTAGTCTCAAGCTCATTCATGCGGCTCTGTTCGATGGACAAATTCCCGGAACTGGTTCTGACTGTGACTCCGTCCGCTTCGACCTCGCTTATCTCTACGTTGCCGGAGCCGTTCTCAAGCTCGAGAATGGAGGTTTTCAGTCCTTCAAAGCTGACGTTGCCGCTGCCGGAATCCACAATGATGGAGTCATATTGACGCTCCGGCACTGTGATTTCCACGTTCACGTTGACGATGTTGAGGCCCATCGTGAAGCCGGTGTTGGCATCGCTCTTCAGGATGGCCGTATCGCCTTCCTTGACGAGATCGACGCGGATTTTTTTCAGAGCTTTTCCGTTCGCCTTGCCGGTTGCGGCCGCTTCGATGACATCCGCCTTTCCTTTGACCAAGGTAACGTCCATGCTGCCGGATTCGACTTTGAGCCGGGTGATGCCGGCAGCGGGGATTTCCTTGCGGATATCGACTTCCTTCAAGCCGAAGCTGAGGTCGGAACCTGCAAAGGTGAAGCCCCCTCCGACCAAGCCGGCCAGAAGCAGGATGAGGGCGAATACAACAAGATTGCGCATCAGGATTGCCTCCCTTTCATGACTCGGGTATTCATTTGAAGATACTTCAACGTCAGCCTCATGAAGCCTCGGGTCAGCTTGTAGGTGCCGGCGCCGGCGAGCAATCCGAGCGAGAGCAGGACCATGGCGGCAGAGATCGACTGCGGCCCGGTCAATGCGTCGCCGAACCAGCCTTCATAGAGAACGGGAACGACGGAGAGCGCGAGAGCGGCCGATACCGCCCAGAACGCGAACAGAATTCCCAGCAGGCCGATATAGGGGCCAAGCACGAAGACCAGGTTGAAGAATCCGAGGCCGACAGCGGCAAATACGGCTCTCGAAACGGAGGGCAGGCTTCCTCCCTTGCTCTCCGCTTCGGCTACCCGGTAACCGAGCAGCAGCTCCTTGGCGATCAGCTTCGGGTCCCCGAGCTCTGCGGCCGCTTCCTCCTCGAGGCGTCCGTGCTCGGCCGCCATCCGGAAATGCTCCTCGTAGTCGTACATCCATTCCTTGCGGGTCCGCTCCGGAGCCGGAGACAGCAGATTCCATAATTGCTGCAGATATTGCTCTCTGTTCATCGCTCGACACCTTCCTTGATCAATTCATCCACCGCGATCGAGAACGACCGCCATTCGCTGATGAGGGACATGAGATGGGAATGTCCCTGCGGGGTCAGCTTGTAGTACTTGCGGGGAGGACCCTCCGTCGATTCCCGGAGATAGGTCGTGAAGTAGCCTTCCTGCGTCAGGCGGTTGAGCAGCGGATAGACGCTTCCGACCGCCACCTCGAACTTCGCGGACATCGCGACGGCGAGCTCGTAGCCGTAGCGGTCCTCCCATGCCGTAAGCGCAAGCACGCATAAATCCAGCACGCCTTTCTTGAACTGTACATTCATATGCGCTGCTCCTAACTATAATAAGGTATTCAGTAATGTAGAATAGCTGGCTGTAGAGAATACCGTTCCATGGCTATACTATACCATTCACTATTCAGCTTTGCAATATAGTGTTGAAAATATTGGAAAATGCCCAGAGAAAAGGGGGCATGAGTTCTGTAAACGCCAAATGAGGCGGTAAAGCTCAGCCAGCATAACCTCGAAGCGGGCTGCCAGCTCCGAGCGTTCACCCGCGTCTGGTTGAGAAGCGTCATCTTAAAAAGCCTTCTTTACATTCAAAACCTTGAAAAAGCAAACCTCACACCTTGAGGATGCCTCATTGTTGAAAACGATTTCTTGACAGATAATTCGACTATAAACTTTGCAAGGGGGACACAACAGGTGGAAAACCAAGTAAAGAAAAACCACGCAATCAAAAAGACGGTCAGCGTCCTTACTATCGGCGCGCTTGCAGTCGGCCTCGCAGCCTGCGGCAGCAGCAACAACAACGGGGGCAACACCGGCGCGGCGAATACGTCGGCCAACACGGGACGACCGAGAATGCCGGCGCAGCCACGCCGACCGATTCCGGCAAGAAAGTCACCATCACGTTCCAGAACATCTGGCCGGATGAAACCTCTGTCGCCAACAAGATCATGAAGCAGCTCGTCGCCCAATACGAGCAGGAGCATCCCAACATCAAGATCGAGCTGGACTCCCTCAACACCGACAACCAGAAGACCAAGCTGAAGACGCAGGCGGCCAACAACCAGGTGCCGGACATCACGATCGTCAACCCTGCGGCTCAGATGAAGCCATACGTCGATGCGAAGCTGCTGGCTCCGCTGAACGACATGCTCGACCAGAACGGCCTCAAGGACACGTTCCAAAAAGGACTGCTCGACAATTACAGCACCGACGGCAACGTCTACGCGCTGCCGGACGGCAACAACATCGAGGTCGCCTACTACAACAAGGACCTGTTCGCACAGGCAGGCATCAAGGAAGCTCCGAAGACCTTCGACGAGCTGTTGGCTGACGTCAAGGCTCTCAAGGCCAAAGGAATCACTCCGATCGCCATCGGCGAGAAGGATACCTGGACCGGCTCCTTCCTGTTCATGAACATCCTGCTCCGCACGAACGGCGGCCCGGGCTTCCTGCAAGACGTCGTCGACGGCAAGAAGAAATTCGACGATCCGGCCTTCCTCCTGGCGGTCGACCGCTTCCAGGATCTCGTCGCAGCCGGCGCGTTCCCTGAGGGCGCTACTTCCATCGACTACAATGCAGGCGGCAACATCTTCAAGACAGGCAAGGCGGCCATGTTCATTATCGGCTCGTGGGAGACCGGCAACATCGATGCTTCCTCCGTCGCCGGCAAAGTCGCAGCCTTCCCGTTCCCTACGGTAGACGGCAAAGGCGACATCAACCAATACATGCTGGCTCCAGGCTCCGCATTCGCCATTGCGGCGAACAGCAAGCATCTGCAAGAGACGAAAGACTTCCTGAACTTCTTCATGACGAACTATCCGAAGAAGAAATTCGAGCTTAAAGACGCAGTCGGCCTTGGCCAGAACGTAGAAGGCGACTTCAAGACAGCCGGCTACTCCGACCTCGCCATCAGCGTGACGGATCTGTTCAAGACCGTATCCGGCGGCGACATCGCCTTCGACAACACGATGCCTCCAGCTGTCGCTCAGGCGCATCTGACCAGCATCCAGAACCTGTTCGTCCAGAAGGTTGACGCGAAGACGGTAGCCAAAGAACATCAGGACGCTTTCGACGCCAACAAATAAGAGATAGCAAGGCGCATGCCGGCGCCAGAAGCCGGCCCGGCGGTCAAGGGCGGTCTCCAGCGGAGCCCGTCCTTGTCTGCTTCATGCGAAAGATAGAAAAGGAGTGAGAAAACCATGAATGTACTCAAGGTGCCGGCGCGTACAATCGCCCTATTCGTGCTGCCTTGTCTGCTGCTGTATATCTGCATGGTATTCGTGCCGATCCTGTATTCCGTCTACAACAGCACGTTCCAGTGGGACGGAATCAATCCGGTGAAGACCTTCATCGGATTGGACAACTACCAGAAAATCCTGTTCGACGATCCCTATTTCTGGCCGTCCGTGCGCCGTACGCTGATGTATTCCGTCTTCTCCATGGCGGAGATTCCGGTCTGCCTGTTCGTCGCCATCCTCATCAACCGTTATGTCAAAAAAGGCAACTCGCTCGTATCCATCTACTTCCTGCCGGTCATCCTCTCGGTCGTCATCATCGGCCAGCTGTGGAAGACGATCTACAATCCGCTCGACATGGGCGGCATGGTCAACGGCATCCTGCATTCCATGGGCCTGGACTCCCATATGAAAGCCTGGCTGAGCGCGCCGAAGGTCGCCATGTACTGCCTGTACATCGTCTCCTTGTGGCAATATTTCGGCTACCATCTGCTCATCCAGTTCACGGGCGTGCAGAACATCCCGGACGACATCTACGAAGCGGCACGCATCGACGGAGCGGACGGCTTCAAGGCGGACCGCTACATCACGCTGCCGCTCATCATGCCGGTATTCAAAATCTCCATCGTACTGGCGTTCATCGGCTCGCTGCAGGCGTTCGACCTCATCATGGTCATGACGGGCGGAGGCCCGGCCCATGCGACCGACGTCATCTCCACGCTGATGTACAACAACACGTTCCTGTCCGGCAAATACGGGTATGGAAGCGCCCTGGCCATCATGCTGGTCGCGATTTGCCTGATCTTCACCGTCCTCATCAACATCATTTTCAAACGCATCGAGAATAAGGTAAGCTAGGGAGGAGAACCATCCATGAATGCCATCAAAAAATGGATCGTCTATCTTCTTCTGGCGGTCCTTGTCGTCACTCAAGTCTATCCTCTGCTCTGGCTGGTCTTGTATTCCTTCAAGACCAACGAGGAGATACTGGGAGGCAGCTTCTTCGCCCTTCCGCATTCTCCCCGCTTCGAGAACTACGCGGAAGCATTCCGCGCGGGACACTATTTGCGCTCGCTGGGCAACAGCGTTTTCGTCACCGTCGTGACGATGATTTGCGTCATCGTGCTGTCGTCGATGGTCGCTTACGCCATCTCCCGCTTCAAGTGGAAGCTGGCGCCGATCGCGCTGCTTGTATTCATGCTCGGCCTGATGATTCCGATGCAGGCGACGCTGCTGCCGCTGATGTCGATCTTCAAGCAGATTCCATTCATGGCCAACACGTTCTGGATGCTGATTCTGCCTTACATCGCGTTCCAGACGCCGATCGCCGTGTTCATCCTCAGCGGCTTCATGAAAGGCATCCCGCATGAAATCGAGGAGTCGGCGTTCATGGACGGCGCGAGCGTCCTGCGGATCTTCCGCAGCGTCATCCTGCCGATCTCAGTGCCTCCGATCATGACGGTCTGCATCCTGACGTTCATCAACATCTGGAACGAATACATCCTGGCCTTCACCTTCATCTCCAAAGAGAAGCTGCAGACGCTGCCGTTCGGCGTCAACAGCTTCGTGAGCCAATATTCCACCAACTACGGCAACATCGGCGCTTTCCTGGTAATGGGAGCCCTGCCGGTCATCCTGATCTACTTCATTCTTTCGGAGCGCATTACGAAGGGCATGGTGGCTGGGGCGGTCAAAGGGTAATTGGATGCGCCACTTGTTTGCAGGCGAATCGTTTTGCGGGCGAACTGTTTTGCTGGCGAATTGCTTTGCCGGCATATCGCTCCGCGTGCGGATCATGCCTCCAATCGCTGTTAAAGACCAGATTTCTTGAATCTATCCCCTGAGAGGAAAAATCCGGTCTTTAAAGGCGAGCGCTGATTTCCGGCATGATTCCGCCCGCTCCGCTTGCCGCGCATCCAGCGGTTCGACGGCTTCGCCTCCATGCTTGAAGGAGGGTGGCTTCGGCCGGCGCGGCCTGCGCTCAATCAAATACAAAGTAGGCCTCGAATCTCCGAGGCCAGACAAGCCCCGCCCGTGAATAGTTTTCGCGGACGGGGATTTGTCATGATAGGAGAAAGGAGCTGTGCCGGCATGAAAAAGGGGAGCAACTCGTTCCAAACCTGGTTGTTCATCGTTCTCCTGGGCTGCATGACCGGCATGGTGCTGATCGTCAGCCTGCTGTTCTACAACCGGACGACGGAGCAGCTGAGGACCAAGATCCAGGATCTATCGTCCCGAAATGTCTCCCAGACGATCGGCCTGTTCGACCTGCTGGACAAGGGCTATGACAGCCTCTCCCGAGCCATCGGCAACAACTTCGAGATGGCGCGCCTGCTGAAGGCCAATCCCGTCACATCCAAGCAGCAGTATGCGCTGGAGCAGGCGATCAACAACATCATCGGAACGAACTTCTTTTCCCGGGAAGATCTCATCGGCATCCATGTCATGACAAAGAAGGGGAAGGTGTACAACTACAGCAATTATGTCAATGACACCGTTCCCGGCTTCGCCGAGACCGACTGGCAGCGCCGCATCATGGACGCCTCGGGAAGGATCGTCTGGCTCGGCATCTACCCTTCATCGATCATCGACCGCAACGAGACCCGGCCGGTGCTGGCCTTCGGACGGGAGCTGTTCGACCTCGACGAGCGCAAGCACATCGGCATCGTGTTGTACGAGAGCAGTCCAGCTCCCATCCTCGAGGCGCTCCAGAATCTTAAGCTCAGTCCCAACAGCCAGGTCTACTTGCTGGATGAGCATGGCAGGCTGGTCAGCGCCACGGACGGCGCCGAGACGCTGCCGGCTATCGCTTCGGTGCCGCGTCCCGAGACAGTAGGCCAATCGCAGGTCTATACCCGCAGCAGCCGGCTGGTGACGTCCTCCCGACTTCCGTTTGCCGACTGGACCGCCGTCACCGTCACCCCGCAGAAGGATCTCAATGTCGAGCTGGTGCAGATGCGGCGTTATCTCATCGTCGTGGGGCTTATACTCATCCTGGTGTCCATCGTCGTCGCCTCTATCCTCTCCAACACCATCTCCTCCCCGCTCAAGCGGGTAATCAGGGAAATGAAGCGGGTCGAGCTCGGCAATTTCCAAGGACAGGTCCAAGTCCGGAGCTACCGGGAAATCAATTCGCTGGCCGGCTCCTTCAATGAAATGGTGCGGAAGATCGATCAGCTCGTCGAGCGGGTCAAGATCAGCTCGATGAGCGAGAAAAACGCGGAGCTGCTGGCGCTTCAGTCCCAGGTCAATCCCCATTTCCTGTACAATACGCTCGACATGATCTATTGGATGCTCGACGAGAAGGAAGAGGATCATCTCGGCGAGGTCGTGCTGTCCCTCTCCCGCATGTTCCGCTACAGCAGCCATTGGGAGCAGGGTGCGCTGGTGACGCTGGGCGAGGAGCTGGAGCAGATCCGCGATTATCTGACCATCATTACGATCCGGTTCGAAGGCAGGGTCTCGGTGAAAATGGAGGTTCTGCCCGAATATCTTTCGGTTCCGCTGCCGAAAATGACGCTGCAGCCGATTATCGAGAATGCCGTCAAGCACGGACTGGAGCCGCTTGGCGGCGAAGGATGCCTGGTCATCACCGCCGGCAGCCAGGAGGGGCGTCTGACGATTACGGTGAAGGATAACGGAGCCGGGATGGATGCTGCCGCGCTGGCCATGCTCAGAGCCTCTCTCGACAGCGAGATCAACGCTCCGGGAAGCGTCTTGGAGCCGGGGATCAAGCGCAAGGGCGGCATAGGCCTTCCGAACGTGCACCGCCGCCTGATCCACACATTCGGACCGGAATATGGACTGCGCCTTAGCAGCGAGAGAGACGGGGAAACGACAGCTTCCATCACGCTCCCGCTTCCGCCGCGCCAGGCGCCAGTTATCCCGTTACCCATGAAGGAGGAGTGACTCATGCATATTCTGGTCGCCGACGATGAGAGCATCATCCGGACAGGGGTGAGACGGACGCTGGAGCAGGCCCGGCCCGGATATACGATCCATTTGGCCGATTCCGCTGATCAAGCGGCGAAGCTGCTTACGGAGCATCCCATCGATATCGTGCTGACGGACATCCTGATGCCCGGCATGAACGGTCTGGAGTTCATGCAGCTGTCGAGAGCGAAGCATCCCGGAATCAAATGGGTCGTCATTTCGGCTCATTCGGAATTCTCCTATGCGCAGAAGGCGGTGCAGCTGGGGGCGAAGGACTATCTGTTGAAGCCGATCGGAAAAAAGCGGCTCGTCGAGCTCCTGGAAGAGCTGGAGGCGGAGCTGGGCCGGGAGCGGTCGGAGGTCAAGCAAAGCGAGCTGTTGCGGACGAATTTGAAATATTTGCGGGAAGGCATGTTCCAAAGGCTGGCTGCAGGCCATGATATCGGAAACCTGGACATCGGGCCGCTCATGGACCGGTATCCGGAATTCTATCTCGTCGTCGTCCGTTTGGAAGCGGGCAGCCGCGATGCGGGGCTGGAGCATTTCATCGTGGACAATGTGTTCTCCGAGCTGATCGGCCGTTACGGCGAAGGTTTCGTCGTCAGCTACGACCGGCTGACGCTGATCGGACTCGCTTCCGTAGAGACCGAAGACGCGTTTGCCCAGCTGATCGCTTCGCTGCGGGGATATTTGGGCCATTACCTGAAGCTTCCCTTCCGCATAGCAAGCAGCGGCCTCATGAAAGAGATCCGCTCCGTTCCGGATACGATCATGAAGCTGGCTCGCCAGACGTCCGATATCGCAGCCGGACAGGAGGAGGCGGTCCGGATCAAGGGAGGCAGCGACAACAAGGCGATTGAAGTCGCGCTCCAGTATATTGAGGCGCATTATAAGGAAGAAACTCTTTCGCTCGAGAGGATCGCTTCCGTCGTTTACCTCAATCCGGTCTACTTCAGCCAGTTGTTCAAGCAGAAGACCGGGCAGGGCTTCAAGGATTACATCATCGGGCTGAGGCTGGAAGAAGCCAAGCTGCTGCTCCGGGAATCGGATCTGAAGCTCGCGGATATCGCGGAGCGGATCGGGTACCAGGACATGAGGCATTTCACGCAAGTATTCCGCAAGAGATTCATGCAGACGCCTACGGAATATCGGACCCGCAAGAAGCTGGAACAACGGTAACTGTTCATAGCTGACATGGACGTGGCACCTAATTAGGCTTCCCGCCTCTCCAAGAGGTCCGGGGTGCCTATTTATGTCAAAGGCGAATCGGGATCTGGAAGGAAGTGTGGGAAACGGCAATCCTCCAGGGGAACCATGTATATAGAAGGAAGGGCAGGTGAGAATAGGACTGCGGCGGGATTGGAAACGGCCGAAGGGCTCTATCGGGACTACTTGCCGGCTGGTTAGGAAGAGGTCGTTTGCCGGCTGCACAAGCCTGGGACATACAAGAAGAATTCTAAATAAAGATGAGACAATATAAATAAAAATGCAAATTGATTTGCTTAGAGATTGTAAAGAATAGGGCAAGTTTTCCGATAAATCATTTAATCCTTTGCCGCTCCTGTGAATAATACTTTATCAACTAATTGCGTTAATTGAATGAAGCGTCAGTGCGGTGAAATTAACATTGAATAATTATAAGTGTAAAAAATTGAGAATTCTCAATGAGGCCGAATAAATTTATCAGCCGAAAGAAAATAATGCAAGTTGTTATTCTTACTATGTAATAGTATAATTCATTTATGCTATTCAACCATTAATGTGAGGGGCGTGTAAGGTTAGTGTACAAAAAGACAGGATTGACACTGGCAGCACTGATGATCGCAGGCAGCGTGCTTGCAGCATGCGGCGACGGCAACAATAACAGCAACTCCGGCAACACCGGCGGAGATGCGGCCGGCAACACGGCAACGAACAACGCCGCCAACACCGGCGGAGACGCAGCCGGCAACCTGGCCGCAGATCAAGTCTTCCGCATGAACCTCACTTCCGAGCCTCCTACTTTGGACCCGGCTCTGATGCAGGACAACGTGTCCGGCACGGTTGCGGGCGGCCTGTTCGAAGGCCTGACGAAAACCGACAAGAACGGCGAGATCGTTGGAGGCATGGCCGAGAAGTGGGACGTTTCCGAAGACGGCAAAACGTACACGTTCCACATTCGCCAAGGATCCAAATGGTCCACAGGCAACCCGGTTACAGCGCATGACTTCGAGTTCTCCTGGAAGCGCACCCTGGATCCGAAGGCCGCTACTCCGGCTCCTTACGCTTACCAGCTCTACTACCTGGCCGGCGCTGAAGAGTACAACACGGGCAAAGGCAGCGTAGATGCTGTTGGCGTCAAGGCGATCGACGACAACACGCTGGAAGTCAAGCTGAAAAACCCGACGACTTACTTCCTCAGCCTGCAGACGTTCTACACGTACTTCCCTGTAGATAAAGTCGCAGCCGAGAAGGATCCGAACTGGGCCAACGAAGCGGCAACCTTCTCCAGCAACGGACCGTTCAAACTCGCTGCCTGGAAGCACAACGATTCCGTTGAGCTCGCTCCAAACGACGGCTACTACGGCAAAGCCGACGTGAAGCTGCAAAAAATCCAGTTCTCCATGATCGCGGACTCCAACACCGAGTTCAACAGCTTCAATACGGGCAAGCTCGACTGGGCTGGAGCGCCGACCGGCACGATTCCGCTGCCGCAACTGGCCAAACTCCGTAAAGAGAACGACCCAAGCCTTCAAATCAAGGACACGGCGAACACGTACTTCTACATCTTCAACCAGTCGAAGAAGCCGTTCAACAACGCTAAAGTCCGCAAAGCCCTCTCGATGGCGATCGATCGCCAGCTGCTGATCGACCGCGTCGTATCCGGCGGCCAAAAACCGGCATTCGGCTTCGTACCGCCAAGCATCACCGGCGAATCGAAGAGCTTCCGCGAGGAAACGCAGGACGCTTACTTCAAGGAAGACGTCGCTCAAGCGAAAACGCTGCTTGCCGAAGGTCTGAAAGAAGAAGGCATGGCTTCCTTCCCTGCGACGACGCTGCTCTTCAACACATCCGATGCGCATAAGCAAATCGCTGAAGCTGTAGTCGACATGTGGAAAACGAACCTCGGCATCGAAGTGAAGCCGGAAGTTCAAGAGTGGAAAGTCTTCCTGAAAAACCGTACCGCTCTGAACTACGACATCGCCCGCGCAGGCTGGGGCGCCGACTACAACGATGCCATGACGTTCCTCGACCTGTACGTAACGGGCGGCGGCAACAACGACATCGGCCACAAAAATCCAGAGTTCGACAAGCTGATCAAGGACGCTTATGCTTCCCCGGTTCAAGCGGATCGCGTGAAGATGATGGCGCAAGCTGAAAAAATCCTCATCGAGGACGAAATGGCTGTAATGCCGATCTACTACTACACGAGCTCCGAGCTAGTTAATCCAAAAGTCAAAGACGTTATCATGGATTATGCCGGCAACATCAACTACAACAACGGTTACATCGAGAAATAAGCCATACCGCTGAACAGCTGACAGAGAGAAGAAGGGATCGCGGCTGGAGCCGCCGTCCGGTGCTGGACACCGGACCGTCTCCGGCCGTCCCTTCTTTCTTTGCGGTTGGGCTGGGTAACGAAAAGAGGTGCTGGAATGTTTCGATTCATCGTTCGGAGGCTCATCAATATCGTCATCTCGCTCGTCGTGCTAGCGTCAGCGACGTTTTTCCTGATGAAAGCCGTTCCGGGCAACCCTTTCCTTAACGAAAAAAACTCGCAGGCCACCATTGATGCGATGATGAAATATTACGGTCTGGACAAGCCGTTGTGGCAGCAATACCTGACCTATATGAAAAATCTGTTCCAGGGTGAATTGGGCGAATCGCTCAAAACTCCGGGCCGGATGGTAACCGACATCATCTCCCAATCCTTCGGCAATTCCCTCAAGCTAGGTCTCGTGGCCGTTGTTGTATCCGTCGTCGTCGGCGTGGCGCTCGGCATGATCGCCGCGATGTACAACCGCAAGCTCATCGACAAGGTTGCCGTTTTCATCGCGATTCTCGGAATTTCCATTCCGAACTTCGTCGTCGGTTCTGTCATGCAGTACCTGCTCGGCGTCAAGGTAACCTGGTTCAACGTCGCCGGCCTTGCCGGACCGATGGATTACGTCCTGCCTACGATCGCGCTCTCCGCGCTGCCGATCGCCTTCATCACCCGCTTGACACGCTCCTCCATGCTCGAAGTGCTGACCGCGGACTATATCCGCACAGCCAAGGCAAAGGGACTGTCCCCAGCTCGAATCGTCCTGCGCCACGGCTTGCGCAATGCGATCCTGCCGGTCGTCACCTATCTCGGCCCGATGAGCGCCAACGTCATCACCGGTTCCGTCGTCGTCGAGAAAATCTATGCCATCGCAGGCTTGGGCAAATTCTTCACGGATAGCATCGCGAACCGCGACTACCCGCTGATTATGGGCATCACGCTGTTTTATGCGGTCATTCTCATGGTGGCAAGGTTCCTGGCCGATATCGGCTACGCGCTGGTGGATCCGCGCATGAAGAAGAGCAAAGGAGGCTGATTCCAACATGGATAACACTACTGACCAACGCCGGCCTTTGCCGGATCCGAAAAAGTTCATTCCGCTGAAGAAGCGGGAGAACATCCAGCAGCAGATGGCGCCAAGTTATACGACCTGGAAGCTCGCGATGATGAAGCTGACTTCCAACAAATTCGCCATGGCTGGCGGCGTCGTTCTGGTTCTGCTCATTCTGATGGCCATCTTCGGCCCAAAGATGACCCAATACGACTTCCGCACGACGAGCCTGCTCAATTCTTTCCTGCCTCCTGGAGGCGACCATTACTTCGGCACCGACGACCTCGGACGCGATATATTCGCGCGCAGCTGGAAAGGCGCGCAAATCTCTCTGACCGTGGGCATCATCGCCGCGCTTGCCGACGTCATACTCGGCATCATCATCGGCGGCATCATGGGCTTCTTCGGCGGCAAAGTCGATGAAGTGCTCAACAAGATCACCGAAATCCTTTATTCGATTCCTTACCTGCTCGTCGTTATCCTGCTCGGCGTCGTGCTCGGACAAGGCATGCTCACCATCATCATCGCCCTTAGCGCGACGGGATGGATCAACATGGCCTGGATCGTGCGAGGCCAGATCAAGCAGCTCAAAAATCAGGAATACGTCCTGGCGGCTCAAGCTGTCGGCTCCGGCGGATTCCGCATCCTGTTCAAGCATCTGATTCCGAACACGATGGGTCCTATCATCGTCACGATGACGCTGACCGTTCCAAGCGCGATTTTCGCCGAAGCTTTCCTGAGCTTCCTCGGTCTAGGCGTGCAATCCCCGGCAGCATCATGGGGAACGATGATCAACGATTCGATCGTAAGTTATCAGCTGTATCCTTGGACGCTTCTATTCCCGGCCGGACTTCTCTGTATCGCCATGCTGGCTTTCAACATTTTCGGCGATGGCCTGCGCGATGCATTCGATCCGAAAACCAAGGTGGAATAGGAAGACCCGACTATCGAAAGCTCTGTCTCCGCTGCTGCTGAGACGGGCAGCCGGATGATTTCTATACCCAACAAGAATTTGAATGCCTACTGAGCTCAAGCGCAGAAAGCAGATGAATTCCGCAGAAGCGCAAGCGCTCGCCTTTGAAGACCGGATTTCTACCCTATCAGGGGTTGGAAATTAAAGAAATCCGGGGTTCAACAGCGATCGGAGGAACCATCTGTTTTTGTAGCCGGTTTTCAGCAGACATTCAAACTACTAGCTACCACCGACATGAGGAAGGTGAAACTCTTATGGAACCGATTCTTAAAGTCGACGACCTGCGTGTCTCTTTCCGCGTCCGCGGCGGCGAAGTGCAGGCCGTACGGGGCGTCTCCTTCTCGATGGACAAAGGAGAGGCGCTGGCAATCGTCGGCGAGTCCGGATCAGGCAAGAGCGTCACGGCCCAATCCATTATGCGTCTGATTCCTACGCCTCCGGGCGTTTTCAAGGACGGCTCGATCGTTTTCGAAGGCAGCGACCTGCTGAAGAAGACCGAGAAGCAAATGGAATCCGTACGCGGCCGCGATATCGGCATGATATTCCAGGATCCTATGACATCGCTCAATCCGACGATGACCATCGGCGGACAGATTATCGAAGTGCTGGTCCGCCATCAGAATTTGTCCCGCGGCGACGCCGAGAAGCGCGCCGTCGAAATGCTGCGGATCGTCGGCATTCCGAATCCGGAAGCCCGCGTCAAGCAATATCCGCATGAATTCTCCGGCGGCATGCGCCAGCGCGCGATGATCGCCATCGCGCTGAGCTGCGACCCTACGCTGCTCATCGCCGATGAGCCGACGACCGCTCTCGACGTTACGATTCAGGCTCAGATCCTTCAGGTCATGAAGGACATGCAGGAGAAGCTCGGCACGTCGATCATTCTTATCACTCATGACCTTGGCATCGTAGCCGATATGTGTGATAAAGTGATTGTCATGTATGCCGGACAGGTTGTGGAGCGAGGCGACAAGTTCGAGATCTTTAAAAACCCTCAGCATCCATACACCCAAGGACTCCTGAAATCCTTGCCGCGCATGGATCAGAGAAAAGACGAGCCGCTGATTCCGATCGAAGGCACGCCTCCGGATATGGCCAACCCGCCTCACGGCTGTCCGTTCGCAGCGCGCTGCCCGCACGCGATGGAAGTATGCGTCGAAGTCGATCCGTATATGTTCACGCACAGCCCGACCCATGAATCCAAGTGCTGGCTTCACGCCAAGCCGGAGTAAGGAGGACGAACAGTATGAGCAACAGCAATCATGCGATGCTGGATGTAAACGACCTCAGCAAGTTCTTCGATGTCGGCAAGAACAAGACGCTGAAAGCCGTGAACGGACTGAATCTGTCCATCCGCAAGGGCGAAACGCTCGGCATGGTCGGAGAATCCGGCTGCGGCAAGTCGACGGCCGGACGCACGATCATGCGTCTGTACGAGCCGACCTCCGGATCGGTTAATTTCAACGGCGAGAACATCTACTCGATGAAGGGCGCCAAGCTCAAGGCTCTGCGCCGCGAGATGCAGATGGTGTTCCAGGATCCTTACGCCTCCCTCAATCCACGCTGGACGGTCGAGAACATCATCGCCGAGCCGCTGGATGTGCACGGCCTCACGCCGAGCAAGAAGGAGCGCAAGCTGGCCGTCGAGAGGCTTCTCGACAAGGTCGGCCTGAACCCATCCCATCTGACGCGTTACCCGCATGAATTCTCCGGCGGCCAGCGCCAGCGGATCGGCATCGCCCGCTCGCTCGCGGTGGATCCGAAGTTCATCGTAGCGGACGAGCCGATCTCGGCGCTCGACGTGTCCATCCAGGCTCAGGTCGTCAACCTTCTGCAGAACCTGCAGAAGACGGAAGGCCTGACCTACCTGTTCATCGCGCATGACCTGGCGATGGTCAAGCATATCAGCGACCGGATCGCGGTCATGTATCTCGGCAAGCTGGTGGAAATCGCGGAGAGCGACGATCTGTACGCCGATCCGCGCCATCCGTATACCCAGGCGCTGCTGTCTTCCATTCCGGTGCCGGATCCGGACTTCGAGGCGACCAAGGAGCGCATCGTGCTTCGCGGCGATCTGCCGAGCCCGATCAGCCCTCCGAGCGGCTGCCCGTTCCGTACACGCTGCCCGGCAGCTACGGAGCGCTGCGCGGCCGAAGTTCCGGAGCTGCGCCAAGTCGGTTCTAACCCTGGCCATCTGGCTGCTTGCCATTATGCTTAATGCTTTTTAGATCGATCGAGAACCTCTGGTGTCCTATGCGGATGCCGGAGGTTTTTTATGCTTTGATTCGAAAAGCGAATAGGAGATGGAGGGGAATCCATGGCTTGCGGAATGGGGCTGCCATATATTCGGAATGGTTGAACTCGGCTCTGCCTCGCGTCATTAACGGGAGCAAGCCCCGGCTGGAGCGTTGGTGGAATTCCTTGATCTCCATTTCAAAAAGGTGGATTTGTTCGTAGGTCATGACTGCTCTCTCCTTTATTCGGGTTATATGGTGGTCGCTCTCCCGCTCTGTACTTCCTTATCTTAGGAGCTTCAAGTGACAACAGTCTGTCAGCAATGATAATTGACAGGAACAAATGTTCCGAGTCGAATGTGGCTTTAGTAAATTAGGAGCTGAGAACTCCTTCGGAGACAAGAGTTCATTGCGTGAAGCCATGCAAAAGAGCCCCTGGACATGCAAACAAGTCCATAGGCATGCAAAAGAGCCCCTCGGCAGATAAGCGGCTCGAAGGGCTCAAGGTTTTTACTCGTTACTCGCTTTTCATCTTGCGGCGGAGTTCGGCGAGCTGCTCGTCGATGACGGAGGCGCGGCCGGAATCCGGGGCTGGCGCAGACGGCTCATAGGAAGAAGCTGCTGTGCCGGAGCCGGGCTTGTAGTCTCTGGAGAGACCAAGCTGAGCTTCCCATTGCAGAATCTTCTCCTCGATCCGGTCAAATCCGCGTGAAGCGATTCCCGGCTCGAAGCCATGCGAGAAGCTTGGCGTCTTGCGCTCTGCGGCAGCTTCCGCTTTTTGCAGGCGCTCGCTCAGATCAGAGCGCTTCTGGACAAGGCGGGCCAGCTCTTCCTGGGCGCCTTCGAGGCGGATATCCAGCTCGGCAGAAGCATGCTTGGCTTGATCGTACAGGCGGCCGTATTCAGCTGCCTGCTCCGAATAACGGAGCTTGGTTTCGAGGGCAAGGCGCGCTTCCGACTCGCGGCCTTCGGCCAAAGCCTCCTCGGCTTTGAGCTGGTTGTGCTGCGACAGCTGCTCGCATTCATCGAGGCGCTGCTTATAGGCGCGGGAAGCGGATTGCTGGCGGCTGAGCTCGCTTTTCATGCCGTCGATTTCCTCTTCCATATTGCGGATATACTGATTCATCATCAAAACGGGATTTTCAAGCTTGCTGATGACTTCGTTGGCGGTAGCTTTGGTCAGGTTCATGATTCGGTCGAATACGCTCATGGGATGCACTCCTTTATATTGGGTATGGCAGGCTTTATCGGTGCGGAATGGAGGACGGTTTCGCCTTAACGATAGGTGTAGGAATCAGGGGGAGGCGGTGCCGCGAAGCCGGACTCCTTGGGCAGGATAACGGCGGCAGCGGCATAGATCAGGAGGGCCGTACCGCAGCTGAATACGGCTGCGGCGATGAAGCCGATCCGGAGCAATCCGGGATCAATGCCGTATGTGCGGCCGATTCCTCCGCATACCCCCGCAAGCTTGCGATCTGTGCGCGAACGATACAAGGTTCTCATACTCATGCATTCTCCTCTTGGCGCGGCGCCCTGCGGCGCTGCTTGATGTCCTTATTGTACCTCCTTGCCGAGAACGGCGACACGGACTCCCGAATGTAATTGCACCTGGACCCGAGACCGGGCTTTCCTCCGCCCCCGGCACGTGAGCGCCGCCGAGGGGACATGCGATGAATGAAATGGCCGGCGGCTTCACAAGCTAACATCGCTTCACATTTCGATATCCGGGAGGTCCACTCATGGACAAGAAAAAAGCTTCCAAAGCAGAGGTCCAATCCACGAAGCTGAACACGTTTTCTGAAAATGACACCGAGTTTTCCAATGAACTGACTTCGGACGCCAAAGCGGCTTTCGGCGTCAAAACGACTAAAGCAAACCGCAAAAAAAGCTAAGCAAAAATCCCCCGCTGGATGCGGGGGACTTTACATAGAACGAGTCGGCCGGTATTCGCGACGATGTGGATTTGAGTTTGAACGCTCAGTTGGGGAAGCCTGCTTGTAATGCTGCGGCAAGCCCGGAAGTCTGACTGAGTGGAATGGCTGCGCAAGCCCAGAAGGTCTGACCGAGTGGAATGGCTGCGCAAGCCCAGAAGGTCTGACCGAGTGGAATGGCTGTGCAAGCTCGAAAAGCCTGTTTGAAATGGGTGCAGCCCGGAAAGTTTGCTTGGACCTGAAGCGGCGCATCCTGGAAGCTTGTTCAAGAGTTGTATGCTTTGCGTCTGCAAAGCTTGTGAAGCTTACTTGCTTTTAAACGCTTTGGCAGCGGCAGCCCGGGAAGCAAGCACTCCGGCTGCGGCGGGTTTCTCCGCAGCCCGCGCTGCCGGCTTGGAAGCGGCTGAGGGAGCTTGCTTCTCTGCCACGCCGGAAGGCTGGCTGGAGGATATCGGAGGAGCCTGAAAAGCTGACAGCAGGAATCGGGATACGTCGATCTTGCGGCCGCGGTAGGTGGCGGGGGAGCTGATCAGCAGCTCTTCCTTGGCCCGCGTGATCGCCACGTAAGCAAGCCGGCGCTCTTCCTCCAGCGCGGCTTCCTTGCGGGCAGCCGGGTCGGAATCGCCGCCGCCGGCCAGCTTGTCCGCCTCCAGCGCAAGGCTGTGAGGCAGGATGCCTTCCGAAGCCCCGATAATGGCGACCGCGGGGAATTCAAGGCCCTTGGACTTATGGATCGTCATGAGCTTGACGGCGTCCTTGGCCGAATCCGGCGGCAAGGACTTCATCTGCGCATGGCGCTCCGCCATTTTCGATACAAAGGTCAGAAAGGCCGGGACGTCGGCGAAACGCGCAGCGGAGGATTCAAGCTCGTCCAGCGACTCCCGCAGCGTCTCCTTGTGGGCCGTCGCCCCCGCTGCGATGTAGCCTCCTGAAGCGGCTCCTGCCTGCTCCGCATCGAGGTAGGCGTCGTAGAACTCCTTGCGCATGCGCCGCACGGCATCGGCCGGCTTGAACGCCTTGAGCCCTTTGACGAATGTAATGCGGGATTGGATCTGTTCCTTCTGGAAATCCTTGAGCCCTTCCATCGTGAGCAGATGGATGAGCGGGCCTTTCTTCGGACGGGGATCGTCCTTGGCCCGGATATGGGCCATGCCCTTATGCCGGTTGACATACATGGAGGGCAGGACGCCTTCCATAGCGGTGAAATCTCGCCTCTTGACCGACAGCCTCATATAATCCACGAGCGGCTTGACGGCGGATTGGTCGTAGAACAGGTCGCCGGTATCCTGGATCTGGAACGGGATTTCCGAGAGGACGAGCTGCTCGAACATGGCGCGGCTGTTGCTCGCGGTACGGTACAGGATGGCGAAGTCGCCATAGGCCCGCGCGCCTTCCTCTACGCGTTCCCGGATATGGGCGGTGACGGCTAGCGCCTCCTGGTCGGTCGTGAAGGGGCGGATGTACAGCGGCACGTCCCGGCTTGTGGCCACGGCCTTCAGCGTCTTCGGAAAGCGGGCCTTGTTATGCCTGATCACCTCGTTGCCGAGGCCGACGATGCTGGCCGTAGAGCGGTAATTCGTATCCAGCGTAATCATCTTTGCTCGGGGAAATGCATCTTTGAAGCCAAGAATATATTCGCTTCGGGCTCCGTTGAATCCGTAGATCGTCTGGTCGTCGTCGCCGACTGCCATCAGGTTGCCGTGGCCGCCGGCCAGCATGCGGATGAGCTCGTACTGCAGCAGGCTCGTATCCTGGAACTCGTCGATCATAATGTAGCGGAAGCGCCGCTGAAGCGTCGCGAGCAGTCCGGGCTGCTCGCGCAGAAGGCGATGGGACCAGAGCAGAATGTCGTCGAAGTCCATCCGCTGTTCGCGTTCCTTCCATTCCTCGAAGCGAAGCAGCAGCCGCTTGAGCTCCCGGTCGGCCTGCGTCTTGTCCGGCAGCTCCTCGAGCGGAACGAGGCTCAGCTTGGCCTCGGACAGGGCTGCGAGCGCAGTCTCCGGCTCGATCCGGTCGCCGAGGCCGAGCTCGCGGATCATGCCCTTGAGCACGATCATCGGATACGGTCCGCTGCCGAGTATCTCCTGGCGGAAACCGCGGCTGCGGAGGAGCTGCAGGAAGAAGGAATGGAACGTGCGCGCCGTCACTTGGGCGGCCGCGCCGGGCGGCATGCCGGGCAGAGCGGCGATGCGCTCCTTCATCTCGGCTGCGGCCTTGACCGAGAAGGTGACGAGCAGGATCGAGCGCGGGTCGGCGCCGCGCACGGAGACCAGATAGCCGGTTCTGCCGGCGAGCACGCTCGTCTTGCCGGAGCCGGCGCCCGCCAGCGTCAGCAGCGGGCCGTCGCCGTGGCGGACGGCCTCGATCTGCGGGCCGTTCAGGCTCAGGCCGCGGCTCTCGAGCGCCCGGAAGAAGCCGCTGTCGGCGTCGCTGTCCGGCACGAGCCGGGGGCTTCCTCCCGCGGAGGCGAGGGTAGCGTAGGGGAGCGAGCGTCCGGTTGCCCCGAGCGGCTTTTTGTAGGGAATGGGTAGATTCGCGTTCATAGATGTTGTCGTCTCCAATGGATGTTCCTTCCCTCAGGGGGATAATGCTTGTTCGTCGTCCTATCAGGATAACGGATTTTCGGAGCCGGGACAAACGGGAATAAGCGGAATGGTTGCAATTCGCCTTCGCCCGTTGTATCATTGATCCCTCAAACATTGATCCGTCAAAAGAATCGAAAGGAGGTTCTTGCCATTCCGAACTGCCGAACCGAAGACCTGCTGTATCTGCTCCTCCATCTGAACAAGCATATTGCCACCCGCTTCGAGCGCTGCGCCGGAATCAGTCCGAACCGGCTTGAACTGCTCTGCCAGCTGTCAGGCGGCGAAATCAGCCAAGCGGAGCTGCAGAAGAAAGTCTCCATCGATCCGGCCGCGGTCACCCGGCATGTCCAGCAGCTGGAAGCGGAGGGCTTGCTCACCCGCAGCCGATGCGAGAGCGACAATCGCCTGACGATGGTGCTGCTGACCGATGAAGGCCGGAGCCGTCTTTTCTCCCATAAGGAGGAGAAGGACCGCTTCATGGAAGAGCTGCAGTCCGGCCTCCGCGAGGAGGAGCGGCTTGAGCTCGTCCGGATGCTGCAGCAGATCGGCGACAAGGTGCAGCAGGTGGAAAAGGCGCTGAGCCGTTCCGGAGATGCCGGCGCATCCTGATTTTTTTTGAATGACGCATGGCTTGGAAGAGAGACCCGGGCTTCCGGGAAAAAGACGGATGGATAGAGATAAAAAAACAGAAGATAAGACAAAGGAGAGATAATCATGACTGTATCTACAAAATCGAACGACTACAATAAAATCATATCTGAACGCCGTTCCGTGCGGGTATACGACCCGGCCGTCAAAATCAGCCGCGAGGAAATGACCGAGATTCTGGCGGAAGCGACCCTTGCTCCGTCTTCCGTAAACCTGCAGCCGTGGAGATTCCTCGTCGTTGAAAGCGAGGAGGCGAAAGCGGCTCTGGCCGAGATCGCGCCGAACAATGCTACGCAGGTCAACACTTCGTCTGCTGTCATTGCCGTCTTCGGCGACATGAAAGCTTTCGATTACGCGGATGAAATCATGGGTGGAGCGGTTGAGCGAGGCTTCCTGCCGCAGGAAGTGAAAGACCAGATGATGGCCAACTACACTCGCCTGTTCGCTTCGGTTCCGGCCCAGGCTTTCCGCGAGATGATTTTGGTGGACAGCGGCCTCGTATCGATGCAGCTCATGCTGGCTGCCCGCGCGCGCGGTTACGACACGAACCCGATCGGCGGCTACGACAAGAGCCGCATCGCCGACGTATTCGGCATGGAGAAGGACCGCTATGTTCCGGTCATGCTGATCTCGGTCGGCGTCGCAGCCAAGGAAGCCCGGCTGACGACCCGCTTGGCTGTGGACCGCATAGCGGAGTGGAAGTAAGCGCAGTAGGGCGAGGCTGCAGGCTCGCTGCGTAGTGGAACTACGCGTAGACGAGGTTGCAGGCTGAGGAAAGCCGCAGCGGAGTCGAAGTACGTAGTAGGACGAGCTTGCAGGCTGCGGGAAGCTTCAGCGTAGTGGAAGTACGCGTAGCATGACGAGGCTGTGACAGCCTGAGGGAAGCATGGTGGAGCAGAAGTGCGCATAGTGACAAGGCCCTAGGGAGCTGAAGGATGCTCAGCGAAGCGGCCTTGACAGCTGGAGTGAAGCCCAGAGCGAAGTTGCAGGCAGGCATAGAGAAAAGTTGTGACTGACAGCATAGGACAGCGCGGTCATGCCACGAAAGCGAGGAAAGCGACATGATTATCATCCATGCAGGCATCAAGGTGAAAAGCGAGGCGGAGAGCGAGTTCCTAAGCGCCGCCGAGGCGTTGGTGGAAGCTTCCCGAGCCGAAGCCGGCAACGTCTCGTACAGCCTGCTCAAGAACACGGAGCAGGAGCATTCGTACACGATGGTCGAGCTGTGGGAAGATGCGGAGGCTGTCGCCGCCCATAATGCCAGCGGGCATTTTCAGTCGTTCGTGAAGTCAGCTCAGGCTTATATGGCGGCTCCGCTGGACGTGCGCGCTTTTTCGGGAGAAGCTGTTCAGAAATAATGATGCCGGGGGAGGGCGCTCCCCTTTATGAAGGGCCAGCCAATCCGGCTGGTTCTTTTTTTGTTATTTACCGGGAAAAGGAGCTGGCAGGAGGATTTGATCATCATAGTCATTCTTTACCATTCGGAGCGCCTCCCGTGTGATACCATGCTCCTATAACCTTTAAACTCGGGAGGAGCAGGTGACCATGGAAGCATCCATCAGAATTCGTCCCATGACACGGGGCGACATCGGACTCATTTATGAAGGGCTGACCGGGCAAGACGTCGGCAAGCCCCTTGATTACATCGAACGCTGCTGGGAAGAGAACCGAAAGGGAGAAAGATTCACTTTGCTGGCTTTCCATGAACATGATTTCGCAGGTTGGGGGCATGTGGTGTACAAGTCGGACTATCCGTACTTTGCGGAGAACGAGATCCCTGAAATTCAGAATTTCGACGTCATCCCGCCGTTCAGGAGACGGGGAGTCGGAAGCCGGCTGATCGAAGCGCTGGAAGTGCAGGTTTTTGAAAAGTCGGACACGGTCGGAATCGGATTCGGCTTGTATGCGGATTATGGCAGCGCCCAGAGGCTGTACGTCAAAAGGGGTTACGTCCCCGACGGAAGAGGCGTCATGTACGGCAACCGTCCCGTCGAGCCCGGCGGCCAGGTGCGCGTGGATGACGATCTGGTGCTTTATTTGACGAAGGCTAAAGGAAAGATGGAGGGTAACGGAGGGAGGGGCTGAGGGACGGAAGGACGCAGGACAAAAATGCGAAAGGATGAAAGGACAGGAGGACGATTTTTGAATGGGGAGTAAGGGGACAAATGGACGAATGGGTGATGGGGTTTAGGGGGAGAAAGGAGCAGCTGGAATCGTAGGGAGCGCAACCGCGATTGAATGCAGGCCGTCAGCAGGGTGTCTACTCACTCTGTATTAACAGCACCATAATAAAGATTCAGCTAACGGGCAGGATACTTGAACAGGGATAAAATATGGAATGAACTTTGGGAGTAAACGGTCGATGAATACTAATCAAAAAGCTATTGAATAGCTTGAATTTGCTATGCGGTAAATGGCATCTTGATTGCTTAACAACGAACAGTCTTGTATAAGGCAACCTTTGCTCCTTGAATGGATAAACAAAATGCCGCCTCTTTTGAAGGCGGCCTTATTTCTTTAACGCTTCGTATTGTCAACGCGGGTTACATGTTCGTCACGGTCGCGTCGTTTTAAGCCGGCCAATCCTACCAGCCCCAGAAGGCCGAGAAGTCCCCATTTCCCGCTGTCGTCATCTTCATTATGGGTAGTTTGCGTAGCCCCTGTATCAGTCGTGCCCGTATTTGCCTGATCCGCAAACGCTGCTGTTGAACCTAGTGCCGAAACAATAAGCAGGGTCATAAAGATGAACTTAAACTTTTTAATCATTTTATCAGCTCCTCTTGGTGGTATTTCGTTCTGAAAATTTTATAACCCACGGGTACGTGCTTCAAACCGTCATCGTTCAGTTCAACGCTAACGTAAATTTGAGAATAATAAATGATGTTATTGGGCTTTTCGGGACACGATAGTTCAGCAGAACGCAAAGGCAGCCGGCTTTAAAGCGATCGGTTGCCTTTTGTTCAACTAAAGGGCAGTAATGTTTAACAAGAAACAATGGATTTTTATGGTGATATTTATTTAGGGAGGGGGAAAATGAGTGAAAATAATAGGATTAAGAAAAAACAACTGCTCTTCCATTTATGAGTATTGCAGGAGTCTATTACATCGTAGGATAGCTTGTTAATGTTGAATAAGCATAGGCTACCTTTTTAGCAAAATTAAGAGGAGGCTCTATGGATTGAAAATGAATATATAACAGGTTTGGTTGAATAAATATCCAATGATTATGTAATGCGCTTACGATGATCCCTTGTTGAACCAATGCTCTATTAAATGCATACACTTCTTCTTCTAAAATGGCTACTTCCCCTATATTGAGAGCATTTCCCGTCTCGTCTAAAGATTCAAATAAAACATTTGCGAGTAAAAAACCTTTACTTGGACGTCCCATTACCATTACTGGAAAGTTCCGTTTTAACGAAACAGAGCATACACCATTTTCAAACTTACCCTTCCCTTTTAAAATTTGACCAAATTGTTGACAAATCATTTGGTGTCCATTCAAATCTATCACCCTTTTTTAAGTATTGATGATTTAAATCTTATCTTTGGTAACGTAATATAAAGTAATATATGACACTTGGATCGATTTTATGAAGGTTAGATTATATTACTAATCATATGTTGTAACCGCAGACTTTCGGTTCACTAAACCACTAAGTTCATCCTTTCATAATTATATAATTAATAAAAGAATGTGAAAGATTGTACTTAAAGTAACGGGGAACGATAGTTCAATTACCGCCTTTATTAGGGGCGGTTTTCTTTTGCTCGAAAATCAACATTTAACAATAACAGAACCAACTGAAACAATCGTCCCCGTTGTTGGAAACCTTGCTGTATAAAGCTTTTCAAGGGCGATCATAAGGATACTCTATATACAATAGGACGACTTTGGCAAAAATAAGAACATTGATCGTATCGTAGCTGAAATGTGCCGAGTTTCTGCATGGCAGGAATAAGAAGCCAATCTTTAATTGTTCGGGGAAGAAGCGTAAAGGTGTTTTAATTTGCAATAATAAGAATATCTCACTTGTTCACCTTGAAACTGAATTACAGGGAATGGCGGGTCATGCACTTTCTCACTTGTTCTCTATCAATAAGGAAGATTTGGTTTTGCAACTTGAAGATAAGAGAGCAGAACTAACCACTGCCATTGACCAACAGGATATGAAGTTGATGTCTGATTTGAATGATGAGTTGGTTAAGATTAAAGAAAGGAAGAAGCGTCTATCACCTCTATATGCTGATGGTAACATGGAGAAGGAATCGCTAGACGAATTATTAGATCAAGCTAATTTTGAGATGCAAGAACGAGATACAATTCAGATATCTCAACTATTGCCGATGTTCTAAAGCATATCAGCAAGATCACAGTTATAGAGGGTAGCTTGTTTTATAAGTTTAAAGTGTTTGATCATCTCCCCGATGTAAAGCATTATGAGTATAAAGATTTGGGACAGCAATCTGATTATTATGTTGGACAATGATAACTATCATCTCAGTGTGTGAATGGGGGGCAAATCCAAGTTGATAATGAATGAACAAATCAAAGCGTCAGAGGTTTTGCTAACAGGTCTTGATGGTGAAGATTTAGGCATAGTATTAAAAGAAGAAGCTTTGCGCATGGCGAAGGCAGCAGGTGCGGATCTCGTCTGCACCACGCTTATGAGCAGTCCGCCCCCATGCCGCCTGACACCAAAGGGGAAAGGCAAGGACAAGGCTCGGCAGGACTCCAGGGCGGCAGGGAAGGGAGCGACTAGCCCTGGCGGCAAGAGCGGCAATATCGGCAAAAGCGGAGACAAGGTGAAGGAGCTTCGCTTCACCGCGCATATCGAGGAGCACGATTACGACACGAAGCTGCGGCAGGCGGACAAGCTGCTGCGGAGCGGCAGCGCCGTGCAGCTTGTCGTCAAGGCTTCCGGAGCCAAGGAAGGCGCCGCCGCCAAGGCCGTGCTGGAACGGCTGCTGGCTGATCTGAAGGAAGCCGGCCGCAAGGAAAGCGGAATCCAGACGAGCGGCAAAGGCTCGCAGGTGAAGGTGAACCCGCTCTAGATTTAAGAAGCTGAGCGTTCTTCGGCAGTTCCGTGGCTAAGTGTGGGAATACGGCTCGCATGCATGCCCACATGTGAGAGGGGCGGCGGATTCGACCAGCGGCAGGAAACCGGATCGGACATACGATCCGTTATTTTGCGGAATGAAGCCATTATTGAAGCGGATCGGACATACGATCCGCTATTTCTTCATTCTTATTGGGATGCCGATTCAGTTCGGTGGAATAACGGAACGTATGTCCGATAGAGGTGCAAAAATGAAGAAAAAGCTTAAATAACGGAACGTATGTCCGAAACGAGGGGCCAGGTAATCCAACATACTATCCCCCGTCGCTCATTGTCTTCAAACGTCCCCGAATGTTCGGCAAAAAATTCGCGCAACGGAATGTACTTCAGGCGTGCGAGAACCGCAGCCGGTAGCTGCGCGGAGAGATGCCCTCGTACTTGGCGAAGCAGGAGGCGAAGTACGCCGCCTGATTGAAGCCGACCTCTTCCGCGACGCGGGCGACAGGATAGTCGGTGCGCAGAAGCAGCAGCTTGGCTTGTCCGATCCGATAGCGGAGCAGGTACTCCTTCGGCGAGCAGCCGAACTCCTTTTGCATGCAGCGGGCGATATAGACGGAGTGGAAATTGAGGCTGTCGGCCATCTCGCGGGCGCTGATCTCCTCGGCGTAATGCTGGCGCAGATAGGCTGCCGCCTGTGTGGCGCAAGCGGCCGAAGGCGAGGTGGAGCGGGCGTCGATGGCCGCCGACAGCTGCTGCAGCAGCTCCTGGAACAGGATCTGCTGGCGCCAGAGAGCGCCGCCCATATGGCCGCTCTGTGTGATGGCCGTCAGCTGCTCCAGCAGCTCGAAGGCCTGCTCCGGCTGCAACAGCACCGAATGCTGCGGAACTTGGACGGAGAAGGGCGGTGCGGTCATCTTCCAGGCCGCGCTGGCGGAGGAATCGGCCGTATCCCGCTGGTTCTGGTAGAGCGGCAGCCGCTCGTCGGTCGCCGTCCAATGGCCCTGATGGCCGAAGTGCATCCAGTAATACTCGGTCGACTCCGTGCAAGGGGAGGTGCCGAAGTGATGGGCGTCAGGACGAAGAATGAGCGCTTCTCCTGCACCGAGGGCATAACGGCGGTCCTCTTCCGCGATGTGCAGCGTCCCTTGCCTGACTGCGAGCAGATCGAACACGCCGATGTTGCGGCGATCGACATGGACCAGCCCCGGCCCATGGGTTTCGTGGCCGCTGCTGATATAGAAGGGGAGCGGCGGAAGAGCGAACTGAAGCAAGTTCATAAGCTTGTCTATCCTTTGCCTTGGAATGAAAATGAAGTTGGAATTTTGAAAGTTAAGGTTGCATCCTTGATACCTCAGAGCGAGTATAGCACTTATAATTTGGTTTGACTAATGAGCTCCATACTCACTTGTAATCCGCATCATCCTTAATAAGTTAGGTTGTTAGGCGGCTTGGGCGAAGTAAGGGCTTTCATCAACCCGGTGCGGGACATCCGTGCCAGGTTATATAGGGTGGAGGTTGCATAAATGAAAAACCGTAATTATTCCCTGTGGGCGCTCTCGTGGCCGATCTTCATCGAGCTGTTCCTGCAGTTTCTTCTGGGGGCCGCGGATACGCTGATGGTCAGCAAAGTATCCGATGACGCCGTAGCGGTCGTCGGCTTCTCCAATCAGCTGTTCAATGCCATGACGGTCCTGTTCACGGTCATCGCCAGCGGCGCCGGCATCCTGATCGCTCAGAAGCTGGGCGCAAGGAAAGAGGAAGAGGCCCGGACGATCTCCATTATCGCCCTCAAGGCGACGGTTCTGATCGGTGCGTTGCTGAGCGCGGTGCTGATTCTGTTCCCGGCGCCGATCGCCCGGGTGCTGCAGATGCCCGAGGAGCTGGTGCCGATGGCGGTCCGCTATATCTCCATCGTCGGCGGCGGCATGATCCTGATCGCCGTCATGAGCACGCTGAGCACGGCGATCCGCAACACCGGCAACACGCGGGGACCGATGTACACGGCCGTAGGCATGAACGTCATCCACATTATCTTGAACTACGGCTTCATCTTCGGCGCCTTCGGCCTGCCGCAGTGGGGACTGACGGGAGTCGCCGTCAGCACGCTGGTCAGCCGCCTGCTCGCTTCGGCGCTGCTCTTCTACATGTTCCTGTTCGCCTTCGAGCGCCGCATCTGGTGGGGCGACATCAAGGTCTGGAGCCGCGGATTGTTCTCCGAGGTCATGAAGATCGGCTGGCCGCTGGGCGTATACTCGGCCAACTGGGTATTCTCCCAGCTCGTCATCTTCACGTTCATCGGATCGCTCGGAGCCAAGGAGCTGTCGGCGCGCACGTACATGAACACGCTGGAGTCGTTCTGCTTCCTGATCGGATTCTCGATCGCTCTTGCCACTCAGATCCGGGTCGCCCATTTGTTCGGCGGCGGACGCATGCGGGAGGCCTACAAGGGCGCTTATACCGGTCTCTGGATCGGCCAGCTGGTCGTCATCGGCAACGCGCTGCTCGTATTCCTGTTCGGCAGGCAGATGCTGGGCCTGTTCACCTCGGACAGCGAGATACTGGCCATCTGCGCTTCCCTGCTCGGTCTCAACCTGCTGCTGCAGCCGGGCAAAATGCTCAACATGACGATAGCCGACTCCCTCAACGCGGTCGGAGATACCCGCTTCACGATGGTCATCTCGACGGTCAGCATGTGGGGCGTATCGGTAGCTGTCGCCTATTACTTCAGCATCCATCTCGGCTGGGGGCTGGTCGCGATCTACGCCTGCATGATCGCGGACGAATACTTGCGCGGCTTCGTCTGCTGGCTGCGGTGGCGCAGCCGCAAGTGGGCTACGGGCGGCGGGGCCCAGGAAGCTCCTGCTGTCGCGAGCGGCGCCGCTGCAGAGATATGAGCACGCCGCAATCGACAGCAT
This sequence comes from Paenibacillus sp. SJS-P3, assembly GCF_056711585.1. Lineage (NCBI taxonomy): Bacteria > Bacillati > Bacillota > Bacilli > Caryophanales > Paenibacillaceae > Paenibacillus > Paenibacillus sp. SJS-P3. The sequence goes on from NZ_CM160043.1 coordinate 519,879, forward strand.
CAAAAAGGATGTCCGAAAGGCGCGAGCCTCAAGGACATCCATTTTTTTCGTTCAGCTTTTTTATGGTAAAATCATGAAAGCTTAATGATTGTCCATTTATCGTCATCATCAGGAGGTCTTGTTTTTGCAGGCTGCATGGGCTGTCGCTATTTTTCTGCTTACATACGGATTCATCGTTTCCGAGAAAATCCACCGTACCGTCGCCGCCATGCTGGGCGCTCTCATCGTCGTGGCCGCAGGCCTCGTCGAGCAGCACAAGGCGGTCGAGCATATCGACTTCAATACGCTCGGCCTGCTGATCGGCATGATGATCATCGTGCATGTCACCGCCGAGACCGGCATATTCGCCTACGCGGCGATAAAGGCCGCCAAGCTGGCCAAGGGCGAGCCGGTACGCATTCTCGTCGCGCTGGCGCTCGTCACGGCTCTCGGCTCCGCCTTCCTCGACAACGTGACGACGATCCTGCTTATCGTCCCGGTCACGTTCAGCATTACGCGCCGACTCAAGGTCAGCCCGATTCCATTTATAATCACTCAGGTCGTCGCTTCCAATGTAGGTGGAACCGCGACGCTGATCGGCGATCCGCCAAACATCATGATCGGAAGCGCGGTCAAGGAGCTGACCTTCCTCGCCTTCATCGAAAATCTGGCGCCGATCATCGTCATCATCATGGCGGTTTATGTGCCGATTTTCATGCTCATCTTCCGCAAGCAGCTGCGCACGACGCCGGAGCTGAAGGCGAGACTGATGGAGATGGAGGAGGACGGCTTGCTCCATGACCGGAAGCTGCTCATCAAGTCGCTGTCGGTGCTTGGACTTACGATCGCGGGCTTCTTCCTGCATCAAGCGCTGCATCTGGAATCTGCGACCGTGGCGCTCACAGGAGCGTTCATCCTGCTGCTGCTCACCGGAGAGCGCATGCTGGAGGCATCCCTCGCCGCGGTGGAATGGCCGACGCTGTTCTTCTTCATCGGCTTGTTCGTCCTTGTGGGCGGGCTGGTCGACACGGGCGTCATCGGCCGCTTGGCGGAAAACGCCGTGGATCTTACCGGAGGCGACATGAAATCCGCGTCCATGCTGATTTTATGGCTCAGCGCGATCGCCTCTGCCTTTCTGGACAATATCCCGTTCGTCGCCACGATGATTCCGCTCATCCAGGACATGGGGAGCATGGGCATCGACAACCTGGAGCCCCTCTGGTGGAGCCTGGCGCTCGGGGCATGCCTGGGTGGCAACGGCACTTTGATCGGGGCGAGCGCCAATCTCGTGGCGGCGGGAATCTCAGCCCGGGAGGGATATCCGATCCGGTTCCTGACGTTTTTGAAATACGGCTTCCCGCTCATGCTGCTCTCTGTCGCGTTGTCGAGCGTGTACGTCTACTTGCGGTATCTGCTCTAGCTGCGCTGCAGCTTGTCCTACAGGGAAGGAGAGCAGAATGCCAGCGGCTTCGTGCTTGTGAAGAAACCAATTGGAGGAATGGATATGGGGCTGAGGCCGAATTTGTTTGAAGGAGAGCTCATCCGGCTTGCCGCTCCAAGGCCGGAGGATGTTTCGACGATGGCGCTGTGGATGGAGGATTCCGATTATTTGAGAAACGTGGATACGGAGTATGCGGTGCCGGCTACGGAAAAGCAAATGGAATCGGAGGCGGAGCCCGGCTCCAAGGAAGTCTATTTCCGTCTGCGGGAGCTTGAAGGCGACGAGCTGATCGGGTTCGCGGCCATCCACAGCATCGAATGGAACAACCGCGCCGGGATGCTGGCGATCGGCATCGGGGAGGCCAGGAACCGGAGCCGCGGATACGGCTCGGACGCGCTGCGGGTCATTTTGCGCTATGCCTTCCACGAGCTCAACCTGCACCGGGTCGGCCTGGATGTGATCGAATACAATGCGGGAGGAATCCGAGCCTACGAAAAGGCGGGCTTCCGCCACGAAGGCAGAGCCCGAGAGGCTGTCCGGCGGGACGGACGCCTTTATGACCGGATCAGCATGGGCATTCTAAGCCGGGAATGGGAAGCAGCGTTGAAAAGCTAGAGGACAGTCTATCCATCTATCGATTTCCGCAGAAGTCGATTCATAGATTGCTAGAGGGACATACTCTGTTCCTGACTCCAAAAGAAAGAGTGCAGGCTAGCCTTCATCGCGGATGCGGGCGACATCGACCTTGCCGATCTCATCACGACCATACTCGGGCTTGCGGTCGTACAAGCCCAGGGCTCCACGATCAACGTGTTCAGAGCGGTTCCGCGCATAGGATAAGGACAAGCAGGCCAAAAAGACCCGGGACAAGCTCCCGGGTCTTTTTTGGCGTTGTTCGAGGATCAGGAATGAGTTCGATGCGAAAAACCAAGCGTTATGATCTCCGCAGGACCGGCCGGAAGCTCGGCGCGGCGTCCGGCGTCCAATTCGGACGCGGCTGCGGCCTGCTCGAGCACGCCGCTCTTGTACCAGCCGGTAGATCCGGCCGGAGCCTGGACGGCAAGCTTCGCGGGCTCGCGCTTCAAGTTGTACCAGCGGGCCATGACGTCGCCGACGGCGTTGATTTTGAAGGCGGAGAAAGCCAGAGCTTCGCCGTCCCATGCCAGGGCGGCATCGACAGGCCGAAGCGTGCCCGGATGGATGCCGGTCTGAGCCGTCGTCCAAGGGGTCTCGAACTGGTAGGCCTCGGCATACGCACCCTCGGCGGCTCCATCGCCGCCATGCGGAATCAACGCCAAGCGCGCTTCATGCGGACCGATGCACTGGGCTTCGGGAGTAGGGAACCATCCCCAATCGCCGAGCTCTCCGGTCGAGCGGAGCAGCGTGACCGCGATCGTATTGCGGCCGTCGCGGAGCACCTCATACTCGTTCAGCCCGCTGTTTGCCACCGCAAGTCCGGCGCGCGCGCCGTCCGCGGCCAGGCCGCTGACATCGGCGAAGGCCATCTGATGCTGCGTGTTGCTCGGGTTGGTCCATTCGGCGGAAGGCTCGTTGTCCCGCAAGGCGGCTTCGAAGATGGAGTCGGCCGTGTGCACGGACGTCTCGAGATCCGTCGGGAACAGCATGCGTACCCGGTGGTCCTTGGCTTGATTGTCGAAGGAGGAGACGATGTCCAGCCGTCTGCTTCCCTGCTCCAGCGACAAGGTCGTCGTCAGGCGGAGCTTGACCGTATGCTCGGAGCGGCCTGCCTGGCGTTCCGGATAATAGACGATTTCCCGCTGCTCGCGCTCCAGAAGCTCGTCTGCCGATGAGGGCACATCCCATTCGTGGACGATTTCCAATGCGGCCCGGTAAGGAGCGTCCTCGACGATGCGGACGGAAGCCTGCAGGCCCTTCGTGGTCAGCGGCTCAACGCCCTTCGGCGCCATGAACATGTACTCGTTGCCGATGTCGCCGCTGTCCTCATATACCCCGAGATCGGCATATACCCGTCCGGTGCCGAGATCCGTCAAGGCGAAGCTGCCGTCCTCGGCGACTTCGGCGCGAAGAAGGCCGTTGTCCAGCACGGCGCTTCCTTGGAGAAGGGAAGGCTGCCGCTCGGGAGCCTGCTCGCTTTTTACCCAGGCGTAGGCACGGTGGCCGAGCGCCGGAACGGCATCAGCGCGGAAGGTCAGGCGCACCCGGCGGGCCTGGTAAGGCTGGCGGAATGCATCGTCCGGCAGGTCATAGCCGAATTGCAGGCCAAGATCCTCCATCGTGCACGGAACAGGATTCCCTTGATCGTCTACGAGTATCCGGCCTTCCAGTCCGAGCTCGCGGATGCGGGCGTTCATCTCCGGAATCGGGATGCCGTCGCGGAAGTAAATCCGTGCCGCGTCGAGCTCTACGGATACGGTGCCGCCGCGCCTCCATCCCGTCGTATTGTTCACGACGAACGGCAGGGCATCGGAGCCATAGGTGCCGAAAACCCGGGTATCCACCGCGTCGGCCAGGAATCGAGCCGTCTCGTCGAGAATGGTTTCCGCCACATGGCGGCTCTTGTCGAAGCGGGAGACCATCTCCCGATGGACCTCGTCCACGCTGCAGCCGCAAATGCTGTCATGCGGATGGTTCTGCATGAGCTGCTTCCAGCCGTACGTGAACAGATGATGCGGGTAATCCTTGCCGTGCAGATGTCCGTAGGCCGCGAGCGGCTCGGCAGCGCGCTCCAGCAGAGCTTGGCCGCGGGTGTTCATCTGCTTGAGGTAGACGCGGGAGGAGGCGGTGTTGACGAGCGTCCCCCAGCCGTCCGTGCGCTGGCTCCGCAGCTCGCCCTGCACGACCGACAGAGGCCGCTCGCCCGCCGACTCGCGGACGGCTTGCAGATAGTCCGGGAAGTTGGAGTGGATGAAGGTCACATCGGGCTCTACCGCGCCTGCCATGCGGATCGCCTCGGCCAGGTCGGTCTGGATCGGCTGGTGGTCGCAGCCGTTCATGAAGAGCAGATGCGGCGTCGAAGCGTATTTGCCGGCGTCGGCGAGCTTGCGCTGCCAGTAGGCGCGGGCTTCTTCGGCTTGCACCGGAACCTCGTTGCCGTTGGAATACCAGTTGGCGAACAGGATGCCGAGCACGCGGGAGCCGTCCGGCCCTTCCCAGATGAGCTCGGAGAAGGAGCTTTCAAAGGCGGTCGACTCTCCGACCTCGTTGTTGAAGCCGGTCGGCTTGACGCCGCGTCCGAAGAGCGCGTTGTCGATGCCGGCCTGCGCCATCAGCTGCGGCGTCTGGCCGACGAGGCCGAATGTGTCGGGGAAGTAGCCGATCTTGGATACCGGACCCCAGCGGGCCGCATCCTCATGGCCGATCTGCAGGTTGCGGATATTGGCTTCGCCGCTCGTGAGGAAGGCATCCTGCAGAATGTACCAGGGACCGATCCCGATGCGGCCGGCGGTGATCAACGCTTGGACGCGTTCGCGGTTCTCCGGCCGGACCTGGAGATAGTCCTCCAGGATGATCGTCTGGCCGTCGAGGAAGAAGCTGCGGTAGCCGGGATCGTTCTCCAGCGTGTCCAGCAGGGTGTCGACGAGCTGGACGAGACGGACATGATGCTTCTCGTAGGGGAGGTACCATTCCCGGTCCCAGTGCGTATGCGAGATCAGATGCGCGGTGCGCTTGCTCAAGGGGAGCACGTCCTTTCGGTGCGAAGTGGAGTGACGGCACGAGGGCCGGAATAGCGGCAATCGGTTCAGGCGTCCAGCAAGCCGTCCTTCATCGCCCGGTACACGAGCTGAGAGAAAAGGCTGTTGGACCAGGCGAACCAGCTGCGTGTGTATACGGCAGGATCGTCGGAATGGAAGCCTTCATGCATGAACCCGGTGTCCGCGTCGGTGGACTCCAGCATGTCGATCATGGCGAGCTTTTCCTCGGCCGATACAGCTGTAATGCCTTGCATGGAAAGAGCCATATGCCAGATGTAGCCCGGAGGCGTATGGGGGCTGCCGATGCCTTTGGCCTTGGCGCCTTCGTAATAAAACGGATTTTCCTTGCTCAGCGCGAAGCGGCGCGTGTTGAGATAGATCGGATCGTCCTCGGACGTATAGCCGACGTAAGGGATCGACATCAGGCCCGGCGTGCCGGCATCGTCCATCAGGCAGTAGTTGCCGAAGCCGTCGGTCTCATACGCATAGATCGGACCGAATTCGGGATGGCGGTAGACTCCGTACAGCTGGATGCCGTGGTTCACGTCCGCTTCGAGGTCTGCCAGCTCCTGCACCATCGCCATGTCGCGGAATACCCATTCCGCGATCTCACGCATCTGCCTCAGCGTGACGACAGCGAACATGTTGGCCGGGATGTTGTAATGGAAGTCGCAGGCATCGTCGCTCGGGCGGAAGCCCGACCAGATCATGCCCGTATAGTTGACCGGCATGCCGAGGCCGCTGTTGCGCAGCGAATCGGTGGGAATGCCGTTGTTCCGGGTGAAGCGGTATGGAGACTGCTCGAAATGCCGCTGCTCCGTTTTCCACAGATCGATCGCCGTCCTCATTGCAAGCTTGAAGTCCGTATCGAAGATGGCGGTATGCTTCGTCTCGTTCCAGTAGGCGTAGGCGAGGCGGAACGAGAAGCAGATGGAATCGAGCTCGAACTTGCGCTCCCATACCCAAGGTCCCATGTCGGTCACGTCGGTCGTGTTCCAATGCCAATCGTTGCTGGTTTCGTTGAAGGCGTTGGCGTAAGGGTCGATCCGGATCATGTTCATGTGGCGCTTGATCAGGCCCTCGATGATCCGTTGAAGGTCGGGATCCTCCTTGGCCAGAGGAACGTACTGGATGACCTGTTCGACGGAGTCGCGCAGCCACATGGCCGGGATGTCGCCGGTGATGACGAAGGTGGTGCTGTCAGCCATCAGCTTGGTCGTCGTATCCAGCGTGTTAGGGAAGCAGTTGCGGAAAAGCTCGAGCAGCTTCGGCCGATGCGCGAGGCGCTGGCCGGCTTCCTCCAGGACAGCCTGCACGGCGGCAGGCGTCTCCAGCTTCGGCATCGGGATTTTGGGAAGGCGGAATTGTTCCATGGAATGATCAGGCTCCTTGTCGGGGTGGAATCGTAATGGCGATCGTGCAGGTTGTCCGGCTTCTTCGCAGCGAGCTTACTCCTTGACCGCTCCGATCGTCAATCCTTGCACGAAATAACGCTGGAAGAACGGGTAGGCGAGGATGATCGGGCCGGTGGCGAGCACGACCATCGCCATGCGGGAAGTATCCTGCGGCATGTTCTGGAGATTGGACGCCAGGGAGGAATTGCTCGACGCCTGCGTCAACAGGAACTGCATGTTGGTCTCGATCCGCATGAGCATCGACTGCAGCGGCACGAGGTTGGGATTCTCGATGTACAGCAGGGCGTTGAACCAGTCGTTCCAGTAGCCGAGCGTGCTGAACAAGGCGATCGTGGCAAGTCCGGGCAGAGCCAGCGGCAGGACGAGCTTCCAGAAGATCTGGAATTCGCCGGCGCCGTCGATCTTGCCGGATTCGATGATGGCGTCGGGAACCATCGTGCTGAAGAACGTCCTCATGATCAGGATATAGAAGGCGTTGACCATCAGAGGCAGAATCATCGCCCAGACGGAGTCCTTGAGGCCGAGCATCTGCGTCACGACGATGTAGGTCGGAACGAGGCCGCCGTTGAACAGCATCGTGAAGAAAGCGAAGAAGCCGAAGAAATTCCGGTATTTGAACGTCTTGCGCGAAATGCCGTATGCGTACAGCGTGACGACGAGCAGCGCGAGCACGGTGCCGACGACCGTCACGAGAATGGTGACGCCATAGGAGCGGAGCAGCGCGTCGCCGTTCTGGAAGACATAGCGGTAAGCTTCCAGGCTCCAATGCTCGGGAATGATCTGGTAGCCGTTCTCAGCGAGGCTGGATTCCTTGGTGAACGAGATGATGACGATGAAGACGAACGGGAACACGCAGGCCAGGGCGAAAACGGCGGCAATGATGTTGAAGACGACATTCCAGCCGGCGGACAGCTTCTGGAAGTCCCGGGGTTTCCGGACGGGCATTGCTTTGGCCATGATGGGGGAAACTCCTTTCGTGCCGCTTGGAGGGCGGCTTGTTGGTTGCTTGGTGGTGCGGGTAGATCGGGCAAAGGCAAAGGCAAAGGCAAAGGCAAAGGCAAAGGCAAAGGCAAAGGCAAAGGCAAAGGCAAAGGCAAAGGCAAAGGCAAAGGCAAAGGCAAAGGCAAAGGCAAAGGCAAAGGCAAAGCAAAACACCTTCAAACCCCATCCGCTCCGCCGGCAGATCATTCCTCCGATCCCTGTTGAACCCCGGATGCTCTTCATCTCCCTACCCCTTGTCAGGGTCAGCATCCGGTCTTCAAAGGGGAACGCTTCGCCATCTCCCACCCGCACCCTATCTCCGATGGGCGCCAAGGTCGCCGGCAAAGCTTCTGCAGAACGATTCTGCCCGCTCCGCTCCCCGGTTTGAAAACCCCAACCGCCGCCCTCCCCCTTATTAATAGGAGGGCCGCCTTCCGAGTACATGGAAGGCGGGGGCAGGCAGGGTAGAAAGGGCCGAAGCCTAGTCGACGAAGACTGGACAGCCAAGCTCGACGCCACAACCTGGTGGAGCCGGATCTGGAATGCAATGCCCGCGCAGCGAAGCGGGTGAATCCGAAGGGCAGACAGGCGAAGCCTGCACAACCTGCGGCTTAAGCCCGAACCGGCTGCTTCAGACAGTCAAGCCTGTCCTGCAAAGCGGCTGTCTGAGGGGCGGAGTCGCAATGCCGGCGAAGCTGGGATGGAGAGGCAATGCCGGCAAAGCTGGGACGGAGAGGCAATGCCGGCGAAGCCGCATCCGTAAGCTGGAGAGCCGTCTGCGACGCTCCGTTGCAAAGGCAAGGCCTGGTCTCAAGTCCGCATGAGGACGGAGAAGGCGGCGGGATTCTGGAGAAGCGGAGCGCTCGCATTTGCCCCCGGGTTAGTACCGCCAACTCCACGATCACTAACCTGGGGGCAAGAGCGATCGGAAGAACCCGCGGCCTTCGAAGTCATCCTTCATGCATGACAACCGGCGAAAGCCGCATCCGTAAGCTGGAGAGCCGTCTGCGACGCTCCGTTGCAAAGGCAAGGCCTGGTCTCAAGTCCGCATGAGGACGGAGAAGGCGGCGGGATTCTGGAGAAGCGGAGCGCTCGCATTTGCCCCCGGGTTAGCACCGCCAACTCCTCGATCAACTAACCTGGGGGCAAGAGCGATCGGAAGAACCCGCAGCTTTCGCAGTGACCCTTCTTGCGTGACAACCGGCGAAGCGGCATTTTAGAACAGAGAGTTGTCCTTGTCGAAGCGGCGGACGACCCAGTTGGACAGCAGCACGAGAGTGAAGCCGACGAAGCTCTGGTAGAGGCCGGCAGCCGTGACCATGCCGAACTCGCCGGTCGTTTTCAAGCCGCGGTAGACATAGGTGTCGATGACGTTGGTGACAGAGTACAGCGTGCCGGAATCCCGAGGCACCTGGTAGAACAGGCCGAAGTCGGCGTAGAAGATCTTGCCTATGGCCAGCAGAGTCAGAATCGTCATGAGCGGCTTCAGCATCGGAATCGTGACGTTGCGGATCTGCTGCCACTTGTTCGCGCCGTCGATCATCGCAGCCTCGTAGAGGGAGCGGTCGATGCCCATGATGGACGCCAGATACACGACGCTGTTGTAGCCGATTCCCTTCCACAGGCTGATGAAGACAAGAATGAACGGCCAATAGGCCGGGTTGTTGTACCAGTTGACCGGGTCGATTCCGATGGAGGACAGAATCTGGTTGAGCAGGCCTTTGTCCAGGCTGAGGAAGCTGAAGGCGAAGTAGCCGACGATGACCCAGGAGAGGAAGTAGGGCAGGAACATGCCGGTCTGGTACAGCTTGGACAGGCGTTTGTTGACGATCTCGGAGAGAACGATCGCCATGGCGACCGAGGCGATGAGGCCGAGGACGATGAAGACGATATTGTAGAGCAGCGTGTTGCGGGTGATGACCCAGGCGTCGCTGGTGCTGAACAGGAACTTGAAGTTCGACAGTCCTACCCAGTCGCTGTCGAGGACGCTCCGGAGGAAGCCGTGGCGGCTGATCCGGTACTCCTTGAAGGCCAGGATGGTTCCGGCCATCGGAATGTAGGAGAAGATGAGGAACCATAGCGCTCCCGGCAGCACCATCAGCAGAATCGCTTTGTTGCGGCCCAGGTCGCGGAAGAAGCCGGCCAATCCTTTCATGGGGTTGCCTCCTTTTCATGCGTGCGTTTTCAGGCAAAAGAAAACGGGCGAAGAAACTGCCTTCGCCCGGAGTGGTTGCGTTCTTACTTGTTCGAAGCTTTCCAGGCGTCCAGCTGGGCTTGGGCTTCGGCGATGATCTTGTCGAGGCCGGCCGCTTTCAGCTTTTCGTTGGCGCGCGGCAGGTAGCCGGCAGGGTCGACGGTGCCGGTCATGAGCGGAGCCCATACCTCGGCTTTGACATTCTGCAGAGCGGCGATTTCGTTCGCGACCTTGGAGGTGTCGAAGTTGAAGCCGAGCGTAGGAGCGTTTTTGCCTTCGTCGTTGAATTTCTTGAACTCGTCCCATTTGTTGTCCGGGTCGCCCGGGTTCAGGTACGTGAGCATGACGTTGCCGAGGGAGAAGGTCGGCATGTCGTAGTTTTTGGCTTCTGGAAGGTTCTCCATCCGGTTGTCGCCGGTCATCTTGTAGTGCGTGCCCTCGATGCCGGAGTCGACCATGTTGCGCAGCTTGGCGTCGGTGTTGAGCAGGTTCAGGAACTGCATCGCTTTCTCCGGATATTCGGAGTTGGCCGAGATCGCCTGCATGGAGCCCATGACGGACCAGTTGTAGATGATGGACGGGCCGGCCGGCGTCGATTCGATCGGGTAGCCGAGGCTGGCGCTCCAGGTGTTGTCGGCGAGCGGCTGGGTCGTCGCGAGGTCGATCAGCCATTTGCCGGTTTTCTCGACATCGTTGGTCGAGGTGGTCGTGGCCGCTTCAGGCGAGATGTAGCCTGCTTTGTAGTAGCTGTGCATCGTCGTCAGAGCCTGCTTCATCTCCGGCGTGTCGAGCACGTTGACGATCTTGCTGTTGTCGCCGTCGAGCGCGACAGCCATCGGCAGGCCTTGGATGATGTAGTCGTAAGGAACGAACGGAGTGAAGTTGTTGTCCATCTTCAGACCGAGCACGCCTTGATTTTTTTCCTTGTTCGCCTTCAGGATCGGCTCGAGGTCCTCGAGCGTTTTCACGTTCTTGAAGTCCATGCCGAGCTTGTCCAGGTTCTGCTTGTTGAAGCGGTAGACCGTCTGGGCCGGCAGCTCTTTGTTGGCCGGAATGCCGTAGTTGTGGCCGTCGACTTTGGAGCCTTCGAGGAAGGCCGGGTCCAGCGTGTCCACGATGCCTTTTCCATCCGATTTCAGCAGGTCGTCGATTTTGTAGAAGGCGCCTTTGCGGGCATTCTGCACGTAGTCGAAAGCCCAGGAAGAGGTGAACAGAATGTCCATCGGCTCGCCGGAAGCGGTCATGACGCCCATCTTCTGGCTGTAGTCGCCGAAGTCGATCTGCTTCAGGGTAACGGTCGCGCCGATTTTCTCGGCCGTGTATTTGTTGACTTCAGCCATGACCTTGTCGGTATCCTTCTGCGGAACGCCGATCGAGTACCAGATCAGGTTGACCGGTTTTTCTGCGGTTCCTTCCGCGGCGCCGCCGCTTTTGCCGCAGGCCGTTACGGTCAAGGCTGCGGTAAGGATGAGGGCGATCGCGCCCATGGCTTTCGGGGATCTCTTTTTCATGCCGGTGAATCCTCCCTTTGCTTCTGTCTGTGTTGAACTGCCTATCCTCACCTTACCGGATGAAAGCCGTTACAAATAGGCGACAAATTATGAATCCGGTGTCGAAACTAAAGAAAGAGAGCTGCTAATGCCGCAGCTCCCGATATTCGTTGGGCGAGATGCCCACATATTTTTTGAATTGCTTGTAAAAATATCCCGTTTCCACGTAACCGACCTCGCGGGAAATATCCGCCACCTTGTCGTCGGTATCCTTCAGCAGCTCCTTCGCCTTCTCGATCCGGTACTTGTTCAAATACTCGGAGAAGCCGGAGCCGGTTTCTTTGCTGAACAGCTGCCCCAGATAAGCCGGATGGATGCGGTGCGCGGCTCCGAGAGTTTTCAGCGACAGCGCCTCGCGGTAATGCCCGGTAATGTACTGGATGACCTGGTTCACGACCGGCACGCGGTCGCTGCGCTGCAGCTGCTCCATCGTGAAATGCGCGTAAGCCTTGACCGCATCCGTCAGCTCCTCCAGGGAGGAGGCTTTGCCGATCCGGTCCAGCGTTTTCTTGAACCGGAACAGCACCTCCTGCGCCTGCTCGCCCCCGCGCATATCCCGCAGCTCCAGGCGGAACGCGACGACCAGCTCGATCGCCGCGCTCTGGAGCAGCTCCGGCGTCGCGCCTTCAAGCCGCTGGAAACGGCGGAAATCCTCGTCGACGCGGCCATAGAGCGCGTCCGTATCGCGGGCGAGCAGCATGCGGGAGTAGTCGCCATTGCCGATCTCCAGCGCTTCGCCGCTTCCCGGCTGCTCGCGCAGGTCGGCGGCGTCCAGAATCGGACTGCCTTCATGCAGCAGATGATAATCCTGGGCTTTCTTCGCGAGCGCGTAGCTGCGCTGCTCCAGCGCGCCGATCCGCTCCGCCGTCCCGAGCGAGAGGCGCAGTCCTCCGGCTGCGGACAACAATTCCAGCGCGCTCCGGGCGGCTGCTCTTCCCGCATCTGCCGTATCCGACGGAAACAGCAGGACGAGGTCGCCGTCGAGGTCGGCGAAGCTGAGCGAGCGGGAATCGGCCGGCAGCAGGGTGCGGACCCGCTTCCTCAACGCGGAGACGCTCTCGCCGGTTCCGCGGACGACGGCCGACGTCAGCCACGGCCTGTCCAGCGGCAGGCCGAGCAGCTCCGCCCGCTGGGCGAGCTCGGCGGGATCGATCTCGCCGCGCATCCAGCGGTAGAGGATGCGGTCCTTGAGAATGCCGATCTCTTCCTCGGACAGTGAGAGCTCGGAAGGCTCCTCCTCCGCGTCCAGCTTGGCTGCCGTCGCAGCCAGCGTCGCCCGCAGCTCCTTGAAGTTGACGGGCTTCAGCAGGTAGTTCTCGATGCCGAGCGTCATGCCTTCCTTGAGATAATCGAACTCGTTGTAGCCGCTCAGGATGATGGCTTTCATTCCGGGCACAATCGCCCGCGCTTCCCGAATCAGCTCGAGCCCGGACATGCCGGGCATCGTGATATCCGTGACGAGCAGATCGACGGGCTGCTTCTTCAGCAGCTCCAGCGCCGCCTTGCCGCTGCCCGCGACCGCGGCGATCTCCAGATCGAAGGCCGACCAGTCGATCGCATCCTGCAGGCCTTCCACAATAAAAGGCTCGTCATCGACGAGCATGACCCGATACATCAGCTTCTCTCCTCCTCGAGTTCGTCCGGGAACCGGATGATGACCGTCGTTCCTTGGCCAGGCTCGCCGGCGATGGACAGGCCGGCTTCGGGCCCATAGACAAGCCTCAGCCTCTCCGACACGCTGTGCAGGCCGAAGGAGCCTTCGGCCTCGTCCGGAAGCGGAATCCGCAGGCTCCGCTGCACTTCTTCCAGCCGCTGCGGTTCCATGCCTCGGCCGTTGTCGACGAGCGTAATGACGATCATTCCGCGGACAGCTTCGGCCTTGATGGAAAACCGGTTGTCGCCGCGCTCCGGGTCGAGACCGTGCACAATGTAATTTTCGATGATCGGCTGCAGCGACAGCTTGATGACTCCGCGGCCCCCGATATGGCCCGCCATCTCGATTCCATAGGAGAACCGGTCCTTGTAGCGGATCCGGAACAGCTCCAGGTACTGCCTCCCGAGCTCCAGCTCCTCCCGCAGCGGCACGATGCTCTGGCTGCTGACCATGCTGCGGAACAGCACGGACAGGCTGTAGATCATTTCCCCGGCATCGTCCGCGCCTTGCGAGACGGCCCTCATCCGGATGACCTCCAGCGTATTGGAGAGGAAATGAGGATTGATGCGCGCCTGCAGGGCGGACAGCTCTGTATTCCGCTGCCTGATTTCCGCTTTGTATTCCTGTTCGATATGGCGGTCCAGCTGGTCGAGCATCCGGTTGAAGCCGCTGGCGATCTGGCCGAGCTCGTCTCCGCGGGGATCGTGGATGCGGCCGGCCATGTCGCCGGTCTCGACCCGTCTCATGAGGCGGACCAGGCTTCCCGTCCGGCGTGCGACGCTGAATACCGCGATCGAGGGAAGGGCGACCGCGAACAGGATGCACACCGCGCTTACGCCGAGCACGGTCCGCCGCATGCCTTCCGTCGCTACGCTTATTTCAGACTTGGGAACGACGCTGACGACGTTGAAGCCTGCCGCGTTTTCGGGAAGCACCGACACGAGCGACGTTTCTTCCAGCTCCGCAGAGGGGGATAGGGCGCTGATCCGGGAAGCGTACGGATAGACCTTGCCGTAGTAGGCGCCCGAGGAGTCGAACACAACCTGTCCCTGCGGCGTCAGCACGAGAAGGTAGCCCTTGAGGACGTCCGCGTACGATGACAGCGCCCGCTGGATGCCGTCGGAGCTGTAATAGACGAGCAGCTGTCCGATGTTCTGCAGCGTGGAGGAATCGTTGATCGCGGATCGGACCGCGTACAGCCGCTTGTCCTCCAGCCCGAGGCCGGAACGGACCCAGGGGCTTGGAAGGCTTACCGGCGGCGTTTCGAGCGCCATCGCGTCGGGAATGTAGGACAGCGCCGAGTTCAGCTGCAGCAGCTGCGGATTGCCCTCCCTCCGGTAGGCGTATAGATACTGGACGCCGGAGCTGTACAGCAGCAGGTCCCGGATGTCGGCGTCGCCTTCCGCTTTGCGCTGGAAGTAAGTCAGCGCGTTGCCGAAGCCGGCGCGCGGCTCGTCCGCATAACGGTCGATGCGGAAGCGGAAGTAATCCGCGAACGGATGCTCCAGCAGATACGACACGTTTTGCGAGAGGGCCGTGTCCTGGTAAATGTCGGAGACCATGCGTTGGACCGAGTCGTTTTTGGCGGTCAGATAACCGCTGACGCTCTCCATGGCGCGCCGCTGGTTGCCGAGAATGTCGCGCTCGATGGAGCCCGCCATCACCGCGTAGAGCAGATAGGAGAGGGTTACGATCGCCAGCACCGCAATGGCCGAGAAGGTGGCGAGCAGCTTGGTGAACAGGTTGTTGCGGATATAGGTGCGGTAGAAGCTGCCGGCCTTCATGGCGGATGGCCCTCTCCTTTCTCCGGCCCTGTACGGGCGGCATGGTTTGAATGGGGCTAATTATAGCATAAGTCCGCCCGTTTCCCAGCCCCCGCGATGCCCGCCTTCCATGGAGGAAGCCTTCTCTGCTGCAAGCCGTGGCGCCCCGGAATACTCTGTGGTATGCTAGCTGGGCAAGAAACACAACCGAAGACGAAGTCCGGGAAGGCGGCGCTGGCCGGCCACGCCCGGGAGAGGTTCGCGAACTCCCTCTATAAAAAACTACAAGGCGCACGATTCCCGCGGGGATCCGTGTGTTTTGCGTTCGGCGGAAAGCAGCCTCTGTTATCAGGGGCATGCTTTCCGCCGTTTTCTTTGGTGTGACGCCGCCGACGCTTGTTCGAAGCGGCAGAGCCGTACGGCTCGGGATCCAGAGATATGGAGTTGATCGCTGCTCTCTCTTCGGCCATCATGGAGAGGGGAAGTTGAAGCAAATGAACGGATTGGAAAAAAGAAAAGGCAAAGCGGTCGTCGTTTTCAGCGGAGGCCAGGACAGCACGACCTGCCTGTTCTGGGCGCTGGAACGATACGAGGAAGTGGAGGCCGTCACCTTCAGGTACGGACAGCGCCATGCGCTGGAGCTCCAATGCGCCGCATCCATAGCGGCGGAACTCGGCATCCGCCATCATATGCTGGACATGAGCCTGCTCGGGCAGCTCGCTCCGAGCTCGCTGACTAGGGAGGATCTCGCGGTAGCGGATGCTCCCGAAGCGGGAGGACTCCCCAATACGTTCGTGCCGGGACGCAACCTGATGTTCCTGTCGTTCGCGGCCGTTCTGGCCAAAGGAGTCGGAGCGGGCACGCTCGTCACCGGAGTATGCGAGACGGACTTCAGCGGATATCCGGATTGCCGGAACATTTTCATCCAGTCGCTGAACGTGACGCTCAACCTGGCGATGGAGGAGAATTTCGTCATCGAGACGCCGCTCATGTGGCTGGACAAGGAACAGGTATGGGAGCTGTCGGACCGGCTGGGAGCTTTTGATTACGTCAGGGAAAAAACGCTGACCTGCTACAATGGCGTGCCTGCCGACGGCTGCGGGGAATGCCCGGCCTGCAAGCTGCGCCGCAACGGGCTGGAGCGTTATCTGGCTCGGCGCGGAGCGGAGAGAGAAGGCATGGGCGCGACAGCCGGAGCACCTGCAATCGCTGCAGGCAAGCGGGACGAAGCAAGAGCGGATGCCGGCGGTGAGCTCCAGTGATGCACACCATTTATCCTTCTCCACCCCATTCGTTCCGTTATGAGCTGCATAAGGAGTTCCATTTTGCAGCGGCCCATTATATTCCCGCCGAGGAGGCGGGCAGCTGCAGCCGCGTGCACGGACATACCTATTACGCCGATGTGACGGTTGCAGGGAACAAGCTGGACGACTGCGGTTTTCTCGTCAATTTCTCGGAGGTCAAACGGCTTGTCCGCAACCGGTTCGACCACCGTCTGCTCAACGACGACGAGTGTTTCGGCTCGGAGCCTGCCGACGACCCGGAGTCGTTCCCGACGACCGAAGTCGTGGCGCGCACGGTGTGGCAGCTCGTGCAGGAAGAGCTGGACCGCCGCGGCAACGGCGCCCGATGCCTGCAGGTGTTCCTGCGGGAAACGCCGTCCAGCTACGTCATCTACCGTCCGGAGGCCGTCCGATGAGCGGGGCGCGGATCGGAGTCGGCCGAGAGGGAGCGGCGGAGCAGGGTGCATCCGCGCCTGCCGCGGGGTCGGGCATATCGGAGCAGGGTGCATCCGCAGCTGCCGCTGGTTCGGGAATTGCAGAGCAGGGTGCATCCGCTGTGGACGCCGGTTCGGGCATCTCGGAGCAGGCTGCAGACATCGAGGATAGGCAAGCGGCCCAGGTGCCCGCCTTGGCAGGTCCAAGCGCTGCGGCAAAGCCTTCCGTTCGCGGACGAATCCCGGTGCTGGAGATTTTCGGGCCTACCGTGCAGGGCGAGGGCATGGTCATCGGGGTCAAGACGATGTTCGTCCGGACGGCGGGCTGCGACTACAGTTGCTCCTGGTGCGATTCCTCCTTTACGTGGGACGGATCGGCGAAGGACGAGATCCGCTGGATGGAGCCCGCGGAAATCGCCGGGGAGCTCGAACGGCTGGCAGGCGGCAGAACGCCCGGCCATGTCACGCTCTCGGGCGGCAATCCGGCGCTGCTCCGTCCTCTCGGCGGGTTGGTCGACCTCTTGCATTCGCGCGGAGCGCTTGTCGCTCTCGAGACGCAAGGAAGCCGCTGGCAGGACTGGTTCGTGGATATTGACGAGCTCACCTTGTCGCCGAAGCCGCCTAGCTCCGGGATGGAGACGGATTGGGCGGTGCTGGAGGATATCGCGGATAAATTGGCTGAGGCCGGCCGCCTTCCGTCGCTGAAGGTGGTCGTCATGGACGGGGCGGATCTCGCTTACGCGAAGGAGGTTCATCGGCGCTTGCCGGGGATTCCGATGTTCCTGCAAGCCGGCAACGATCGGCTCGAAGAGCCGGATGCGGCTGCGCTCCGCAATTATTTGGCGACCCGCTACGAGCGGCTGGTGGATATGGTCATGGAAGATCCGGAGTGGAGCCGCGTACGAGTGCTGCCTCAGCTCCATGCTTGGCTGTGGGGCAACAAGCGCGGCGTGTAGCGATTGGGTCGAGCCGGCAGATGTATCCTCGGCAGAGCAAAAAAAGCCCTCCCCAAGCATAGGGAGGGCATGAATCATTCAGCCCGTTGAGGTGATGCTTCGAGGGCTTGAATAGGATCGAGGGCAATCCGGCTCTAGTTTATTGCGCCAGCAGGCATTCCGGCAGGCCAGGCTCATGGCGGAAGAGATGTGGAAGATCCAGGTTTTGGAATCAACTGCACTCGGCCAGCCGGGCATCAGGACAGCTTCTTTTGCCCGTTCACCTGGAACACGGAGCCGTAGTCGCCGGAATAGATCGGCGATCCGTACTTGCTCAGCCAGGTCGTGTAGAAGCGGCTGGAGGCGTTTTTGCGGGTGACGATGACGAAGTCGGGATGGTTGGCATCCACGAGATCGGTGACATACACCGGGAAGCCGTACATGGACTGCTCGAAGGCGGTCCAGCCGAAGACCGTTTTGGTCGCGTCCGTAATGAACGGATCCTGCCGCCCGTCTGCCAGCACGTCGCCGCCGCGGAACATGACATAGCCGGAGGAGCCGTACAGCGTCATGACCTTCGGCCTCGCAGGGCCTTGGAAATGCTCCAGGATGTAGTCCATTTCCTTCACCGGGTACTTGTAGGAGTTCGGCTGAGGCGTATGCTGGAAGTTGTAAATGACGTTCACGCCGAGCCCCAGAACGAGGCCGATGATCAGCGGCTTCACGCTCAGACTGAGCCGGAAACGGCGCAGGCCGGGAACCGACTCGATGACGGCCGCAGCAAAGTACAGGACGAACAGCCACATGAAGAAATGATACTTGTAGTTGGACACGCCTAGGAAAAAGATGCCCATCATGAAGATGAAGCGGAAAAACCGCTTGTGGATCGAGAACGGCAGCAGCGCGACGAATGCCAGCAGCATGCAGGTCGCGGCCAGATTGCCCATGCTGTTGAACTGGATGGCTTTCCATTCGTTGATGAGCAGGTTGAAGTTGCCGTGCGTCACGGTGAGGATGAAGAAGATGCTTTTCGGTCCTGCTGCATTCAGGAAGCCGGCTCCGATGACCGTGACCGCAACGACCAGCCACCGCCAGCCGATGCGCCGGTTCAGCAGCTTGCGGGTGACGAGACTCTCCAGCAGCGCCATGCCCATGAACACGATGATGACCGGCCAGACGCCGGAGTGGAAGTTGGCGATGAGCAGCGAGATGAGCGGGAGCAGAACCATGCAGCGGGCCGCCGGCTTGATCTGGAATTCGCGCAGGAAGACGAAGAACCAGACGATGAGGAACGCCGAGATCATTTGCGGACGGGTCGTGAAGTAGATGTCGTAGATCCCCCACATGACGGGCAGCAACAGCAGCATCAGGATCGGCTCGCGGCCGCGGGACGGCAGTCCGAGCTCCTTGCGCGAGACGAGCATCATGCGGTAGAGGCCGAGCACGAGCATAATCATGCAGGCCGCGGTAAGCAGGTAAGTGCCGGCCCAGCCGAAGGCATCGTACAGCAGCGCGATGACGGCCTGGAACCCGACCTCATGCGGAACATAAGGGAGCTTGTCGTCGCCGTAAAAGGTATGGATGGCGGTATGCGGAACCTTGCCGGCCTCCAGCATGGATTTGCCGACCTCGATATGCCAGAACGTATCCGGGTCGTTGTACGATTCGGACGGCGGCATCAAAAACACGATGACCGAAAGAACGAGCGCGGCGATGACCGCCGCGGCGGCGAAACGGATTTTCATGGGGATGCTCCTTGCCGGTATGATCTTGGAATGGACAATCAGTTCTCTTCATTATAGGGGCGCAGGAATGCTCCGGCAATGGAGCGCTCTGGATACTCTTTGAACGTAGAGCAAGAGAGACAGGCTGCAGGTACGCCTAACCATAATAGATCAATTGAAATCCAGAAAGGACGATACTGAATGAACGAACAACAAGGACGCTCGCAAGCCGAATTGGACGGCGTCACGCTGCTGGGCAATCAAGGGACGAAGTACCCTTCCACGTATGCCCCGGAGGTGCTGGAGAGCTTCGTCAACAAGCATCCGGACCGGGACTACCGGGTCAAATTCAACTGCCCCGAGTTCACGAGCCTGTGCCCGATGACAGGCCAGCCGGACTTTGCTACGATCTATATCGCCTACATTCCCGACAAGCTGATGGTCGAGAGCAAATCGCTCAAGCTATACCTGTTCAGCTTCCGCAATCACGGCGACTTCCACGAGGATTGCATGAACATCATCATGAACGATCTCATCAAGCTGATGGAGCCCCGCTACATCGAGGTGTGGGGCAAGTTCACTCCGCGCGGCGGCATTTCCATCGATCCTTACTGCAACTGGGGCAAGCCGGGCACGAAGTACGAGCAGATGGCGGAATACAGGATGATGAACCTCGATCTGTATCCGGAGAAGGTAGACAACCGGTAGGAGATCGACAGGCAGGATTTGCTGATGCAGGATGAAATGGATGGATGTGGAATTCATGGATTGGAGTTCACCGGGAGGCAAACCATGAAAAGGAACCGATTTTTTACCTGGACTTCGTTCAGCTTGTGGGTAACGCCTGTTCTGCTCTACGGGTTCTATCTCTGCCTTTATTACAGGTCGGCCTTCTTTGTGCAGGACCCTGATTTTCATCCTTTTGCCGGCAACAGCTTCATCCATATATCCTGGTTTGGATTCGGATTGACGTTTAATCTGATTTCTTATTTTCGGACAAAAAAGAAAGAGAGCGCTCCTTGACGGGGCGCTCTCTTCGTTTATTCCTGCCTCGATGTCAGATCGCATTCCTCCAGCTTGAGGAACTTGGTCTTATGCTTCCATTTATGACCGAGCCATATAGCTAGGAATAGCGGCAAGCCGAAGTAGGAGGCGACGATGAAGCCCCAATCAAGCTTGCCGTCCCCGATGCCGCCGACGAATTGCCCGCCGATGACGACGATGCATAGGATCATGGCGAGAACAGGTCCGAATGGATACCATTTGGCCCGGTAAGGCAGCTCGTCGAGCGAGCGGCCCTGGGCTTTCCAGGCACGCCTGAAGCGGTAATGGCTCACCGCGATGCCAAGCCAGACGATGAAGCCGGACATGCCGGATGCGTTGAGCAGCCAGACATACACGACGCCGTCGCCGAACAGGGAGGCGAGGAAGGCGAGCAGGCCGAAGGCGCTCGTCACGAGCAGCGCGGCGAACGGCACTCCGCGGCGGTTGATCTTCGCCAGCCAGCGAGGAGCTTTGCCCTCCTTGGCCAGCACCCACAGCATGCGGGTCGAGGCATATAGGCCGGAGTTGCCGGCCGAGAGCACCGAGGTCAGGATGACAGCGTTCATGACAGATGCCGCGATGCTGAGGCCCGCCTTCTCGAACACGATCGTGAACGGACTCATGCGAACTTCGTCGCTGGCCAGCTCGGGAGCGGTGTAAGGAAGGAGTAGGCCGATGATGAAAATGGCCACCATGTAGAACAGCAGGATACGCCAGAAGATCGTACGGATCGCGCGAGGCACGTTGCGGCGCGGGTCCTCGCTCTCGCCGGCAGCGACTCCGACCAGCTCCGTTCCTTGGAACGAGAAGCCGGCGGCCATGAAGACGCCCATGACGGCGAGCAGTCCGTTCGGGAACGGCGTCTCGGTCAGCCTGCCGACATCGCCGCTCTCGCCGCGCCAGATGCCGAGCACCATGAGCAGGCCGAGCACGATGAACACGAGGATCGTGACAATTTTGATCATGGCGAACCAGAACTCCGATTCCCCGTATGCCCGGACCGACAGCAGATTCAAGCCGACGAGCAGGATGAGGAAGACAGCCGACCAGAGGATGGAGGGACTGTCCGGGAACCAGAATTTCAGGATGAGGGTTGCGGCAGCAAGCTCGGCCGCCAGCGTGATCGCCCAGTTGTACCAATAATTCCAGCCCATCGCGAACCCGAGGGATGGATCGACGAACCGGCTGGCATAGGTGCTGAACGTGCCGGACTCCGGCATGTAGGTCGCCATTTCGCCGAGGCTTGTCATGAGGAAATAAACCATGATGCCGATCAGCGCATAGGCAAGCAAGGCGCCGCCGGCTCCTGCCGAGTGGATCGCCCCGCCGCTGGCCAGGAACAGTCCAGTGCCGATAGAGCCGCCGAGGGAAATCATGGCCATATGTCGGGCTTTCAAGCCTCTTCGGAGCCCTCCTCCTTCAGTTGTTGGCGTGGATGAAGATTCTTTAGCCAATCTTGCACGCTCCGTTCATGATTATCCGCATAGCGGTAGTGGTTGTTTTACTGAATGACTATAGTAT
This sequence comes from Paenibacillus sp. SJS-P3, assembly GCF_056711585.1. NCBI lineage: Bacteria > Bacillati > Bacillota > Bacilli > Caryophanales > Paenibacillaceae > Paenibacillus > Paenibacillus sp. SJS-P3. The sequence goes on from NZ_CM160043.1 coordinate 541,471, forward strand.
CGGACAAAAGCGTCGGGCTCAAGCTTTTTGGAATCATTCTTATTTTAAACGGAGAGGAATGTAATTCCAGACATAAAAAAACACCTGATCCCCGTCGGGGATCAGGTGTCGGGACGAGCAAGCTTAGATCAGCTTGCCGCCTTGAAGCAGCTTGTAGATGACGGTTGCGGCCGCTTCACGGGTCGTAGGAGCTGCCGGCTGGAACACGGTGGAACCGTTCGCCGAGGAGCCTTCCATGAGACCTGCAGCCGTTACGAAGGCAATGCTGTCCTTCGCGAAGGCGCCGAAGCTTGCAGCGTCGCCGTATGTGCTGATTTTGCCGCCCGTTGCTTTGATATCAAGCAGAGCGGAGGCTTTGGCCAGCATGACAGACAGTTCCTGGCGGCTGATGATGCCATCCGGACGGAACGTGCTGTCGTTGTAGCCGTTGATCAGGCCGGCTGCATAAGCAGCATTGACAGCATCACTGTACCATGCGCCGGCTTTGAGGTCGGTGAATGGAGCAGCTGTCGTCGTGCTGAGGCCGAGGCCGCGCGTCAGCATCGCGGCGAATTCGGCGCGGGTGACGGAAGTCTTCGGCGAGAACTTCGTAGCGGACGTGCCGTTGATCAGCAGCTTCTCAGCCAGAGCCTGGATGCGGCTCTGAGCCCACGAAGAGGAGATGTCGTTGAACGCGACGGCTTTCTTGGCCACGGCATAGGTGGAGAAGCCAGGGCGGTTCACGACAACGGTCGTCGATCCGTCTTCATTGGCAGTGAATACGGCTGGAGCCGGTGCTTCCTTGCCGTTCTCGAGGAACAGGACGCCGGCTTTTTCAGCCGATACGCCTTTGTCCAGCGTGAACGAGCGCTTGATGAAGGTCGATGCAGGCACGGCGATTTCCTTGGAGCTGGAGCCGGTCACGACGTTCACTTGGAACGTTACCGGAGTGCCGACGACTGTTGCCGATGCGAATTTGGAACCGGCAGCCTTTTGGATGACGAGCTCCAAACCGCTTCCTGCAGGTACGGATTTCAGGAGCGAGAGCGGAAGCTCAAGCGTTTCCGTACCGGTCGTCAGGTAGAGCGAGCTTCCTGCAGGTGCAGTCGACAGGAGCTGTACTTGATCCGCAGGCAGGCTCAGCTTGGAAGCTTTGCCGGCTTCGGCAGCCGCGCTGACGACAAGAGCCAGCTTGGTCGTGCCGGTACCGATTGCGGCTTGCAGATCCGCATAGGTAACCGTAGTAACCGTTGCGGAAGCTTCGGACGCGGTCGCGGATTTGACGGCGACCTGCTGTTGGCCTTGACCAACGACAGCCTTCAGGGAAAGGCTAGGTGCTGCCGGAGTCGGCGCCGGAGTCGGAGCGACTGCGCCCACGCCAGGGAAGAAGATCGGGCCGGTCGTCGTACGGGCTACGGAGAACGGAAGGTAGCCGATCGTTTGGGCTGCGATTTTGCCTTTGACGATCTTATAAGCTTCAACGCTGAGGCCGTACTGGCCATCCTTCAGCTGCGCTGTCGTTGTGTTTCCTTTCTCGTCATCGATCTTATAGGTACCGTCGAAGCGGCTTGTATAGACCTTGGATTCGAGGACGGAACCGGATGAGTAAGCGTCGTTGTACGTAATATAGCCGACTGTATCATCGTTGATGTCGCTGATGGTGATTTGGTAGTAGTTCATGCCTTCCGCTGCAAGGCGGAACGAGATGTCCATGAAGTCGTTGATGCCGTCTCCGTTAGGGGAGAGCTGGCGAGTCGAGAGCGTCAGATCCTGAATGCCGTAGCCGGTATCCGGCTTCTGATCGCCGACATGCACGACAAACGGGATGTGAAGCGTCGGCAGGCCTGCAGCAGTCAGGACAACTTGTCCCTCGTAGACGCCTTCGGGCGCATCCTTTTGAGGAGCTACGCTCAGAGAGAAAGCAGATTTGCTTCCTGCGCTGGCGGAAATCGTGCCATTGACGAGACCATCCAACAACACTTTGATTTTGCTGTTGTCCGGAGTATTGACCGGGCTGTCCGAATAAGGATCGCCAGTCACTTCGTTATTAAGCGAGTAGGTGGCGTTATAAGTAACCGCTGCATCTGAGGTGTTGTTGACCTGCAGATCGATCGTCTTGAAATCGCTGCCTGCCTTCATCACTCCAAAGCTGGCGTTGTCACCGTAGTTCGTCGTCGGAACCGGGTTCATCTCTTTGTCGTAGAGAACAAGCTGTTCGACCGTTTGCAGAACGGCAGGAGTTTTGATCGCTTCCGCGATGTTGACGCGGCCTGCTCCTTGGGAATACACGTCGTACAACGTACCTTCCGCATCGGAGATCGGATCTGCCGTATTAGCGAGTGCCGCGCGAATTTCGAAAGGAGTCCAATCCGGATGCTCCTGCTGGAGCAGGGCGGCGAGTCCGGCAACATGCGGCGTTGCCATGCTGGTGCCGCTGATGCGGTTGTAGGCTTCCGCATAGCTGGCGTCAGGATTCGTCTTGCCGTATGCCGGCCAAGTGGACAGGATGTTCACGCCCGGTGCGGAGAAGTCCGGCTTGATGCCGAGAATGCCGTCCGAATTCGGGCCGCGCGAGCTGAAGTCGGCCATGTGGTCGCCCTGATCCACCGTTTTTGGATAGATGGAATCAAAAGCGAGCTTGAGGCTGGAGCCTTGGTTGGCTTTCAGGAAGCGAGCCAGCGCACGTCCTTTGGATCCTTCGAGATCAAAGGCAGGAATGAACTGCAGGCTGTCGCCCAGATAGGCCGTCGGGCCGATCCAGGAATTGCGTCCCGCGATGCTTTCGCTCAGATTGGCCGTATTCGCATCGGTTGTCAGCGCATTGCCGTTGAAAATGACGATAGCCTTGGCATGATGCTCCTTGGCGATGGCGATTTTGTCGACAAACGCCAGCGTGCCGCGGGAAACGAAGACAATTTTATCTTTTACGTCGAGGCCTTTGTAATCCGCCTCGGCTCCGAGATTGGCGTAAACGGCGGATTGCTCCTCGCTTCCGATCAAGGAGGCGAAGTCCTCTCTGCCGGTATACCAGCCCATGACGTTCAGGGCATTGTTGGCGTACACGCTGCCCGCAACCGTGGTGCCGGTGGAGTTGTAGACCGAAGCGCTGACCGATGCTCCGTAATGATTGCTCGGGCTAGTGGCGGCTCCGACGGAAATCGCCAGCTGGCTGGAAGCCGGGGAGCCCATGGAATAGTAGTACTGCTCCGAACCCTGGGCATTATTGCCGTTGGCTACAACGGCTACGACGCCGGCTAGAACCGCATTGTTGATCGCGATGGAGTCGGGAGTGAATGCGTCCTTGGCATCATCGGAACCTAGGGACAGGTTGATGACATCCATCCCATCCTGTACGGCATGCTCGATTCCGTCGATGACCTGCGCCGAGGAGCCGGAAGAGCGGCCGGTTTCTTTATTGAAGCCCAGTACCTTGTAGACATAGAGATCGGACTCGTAGGCAACGCCTTTATGTACGATCTCGGAGTTGTTCTCTGCGCGGGCAGCGATCGTGCCGGATACATGCGTGCCATGGGAGGTGCCTGCATTGCCGGTTTCTTCGTCCGGGGACTCCTCGTAAGGATCATCCGTGTTGAAGTAGGAATCATGGCCGCCTTTGTAGGCATTTTTCAGATCCGGATGAAGGTAGTCTACGCCGGTGTCGATGACGCCGACTTTGATGCCTTTGCCCGTCAGGCCTGCATCCCAAGCCTCGGGAACGCCGATCTGCTTGAGCGGATTGATGTCATACTTGTATGTCGTTTCGGTCGCAGTAGGGGAGCTTGTAGTCGGAATGGAATAATAAGTACGGTTCTCATAAATCGACTTGACTCCTGCAATCTGTGCGAGAGCCGGAATCTGGTTGGCCGGAAGCTCGACCTCCATCCCGTTCAGTACCGTATCGAACTGGTAGGTGACCTTAAGATCGATCCCGCTTTTCTTGGCAGAGGCGATGACACCGGATTGCTGGCGGCTGATCGCGCTCTCGGTCGCTTCGGTGCTGAGGGATTTAACGCCCATTTTCGCGGCGTATTTGCCCTCGGCGATCGTCGCTCCGTCCAGCTGGACAATAACTTTGACAGGTTTGCTGGACGAAGTGTCCAGGCGGGAAGAAATCATGGCGTCGATTCCTTTGGTCAGGCTTTGGGCCAAAATACCAGAGGAGACAGGCGATGCAGCGGCTTGGGCCACGAGCGGCTGAAGCAGCAGCGCGGCAGACAGCGTGGTGGACAAAGCGGTCAGAATGATTTTACGGCGGGACTTCTGCAAGCAGGTACCTTCTTTCTATAAGTGTGTTGACCTTCCCCTTGGAAGGCGTACGAAAAATGAAAGATAACGTGACATTATTCGACATGGAATCTCTCATCTCTCGTGTGTGATAAAAGAATACTTCTCCTAATCTTCTTTGTCTAGTAATAATTAACAAGAATTTAAGTTTATTTTAACGTTGGCCGAATAAATCGGCGATTAGTTATTGTATTAATGCGTTAAAGCATTTAATTGACGCAGGCACTTCTATTATGCGTTCTCCGTTTCCTATCTTACAGTTATCTCATAATAATAGAGGATAATAGAGTAGGCCTCGCTCCATATATACATGGGTCTGAAATCCCATCTCTAACTTCTATTTCTCCATTATCTGCTAGAATTCGACCAGGGGGTTATCACATCATGCGTATGACCTGGACATACCTGGCCGCCGCGTGCGTTCCGATCGCGCTTATCCTGCTGATCATGCCGTACAGGCGGGTGCCCGGCACTTCCATATATATCGCCATGATGGTTCTCTCCGCCGTGTTCAGCTTCGCCTCGCTGATGCAATACGTCATGCCGGAGCTGCAGACCAAGGTGTTATGGCGCAACATCTCGCAGATTGCGATGTTCATCTATCCCGTGCTCAGCTTGTTTCTGGCTTTGGCCCATTCGCGGTACGAGCGGTTCGCGCGAATCCGTCCCATCATCTATGCCTCCCTGGTTCCGTTAGCGGCGATTCTGCTCCTCTTCACCAATGACTATCATCATCTCATGCGCACAGCCGTGAGGATCGGCGCCAACGGCATGCTGGAGATCGAGAGGACGGCGCTGAGCTCCATGTTCATCTCCTACAGCTCGGCCAGCCAAGTTCTCGGCATCGCCGTGCTCTTCCGCACCTGGCTGACGGCTGCAGGCACAGACCGGCGCCGGCTCCTGGGCTTGATCGGAGCGGTGCTCATTCCTCTTGTATCCATTAATGTGAGGCTGGCTAATCCTGCCTTGTCCCAAGGCATTCTTGGCGCGCTGGTTTTCTCCACGTTTCCGGCCGGCCTGCTTATTTTCTGGAGCCTCTATCGCTTTCAAGTGCTCCATGTCGTCCCGATTGCCCGGAACAAGCTGTTCGAGATCATGAAGGACGGCATCGTGGTGCTCGATACCCGGCAGAGAGTGATGGATCATAACGCATCCGCTTCGCGGCTCATTGCCAGAGCGGGCGGGACACCAGGAGGGGACTGGCGGGGGCTGCTGCTGGAGCAGCTGATACCGGATGCCGAAGCATGGTCGGAAGCTCATGAACGACGGGTCGAATCCGAGGCGAGGCTTCGCTTCAGGCGGCCGGGATCCGAGGATATCTGGCTGGAGGTGAATGTCACTCCGCTCGTGTCGGGGCGGGGGGACTTCTATGGAACGCTGAGCGTCATCAGCGATATATCGGAATCCAAAAAGGTCGAGAAGGACCTGCGCCGGAGAGCGGCGATAGACGGTCTTACGGGATTGTACAACCGGACCGGCTTCATCGAAAGGGCGCAGCGCCATCTCGCGCTCTGCGCCGAGAACGAGCGGCCGTACAGCCTGCTCATCATGGATCTGGATCTATTCAAAGAAATCAACGACCGCTACGGCCATCAGAACGGAGATCTGGCGCTGCAGACATTTGCGGAAGCGGCTCAGAGCGCCGTGGACGGCACCGCGATGTTCGGGAGAATCGGCGGCGAGGAGTTCGCGGTCGCGGTGCCGGGCGCCGGGGCCAAGAAAGCGGAGGAGATTGCCGAGCGCATCCGAGCGGCTGTCATGGCAGCCGAGGTGCATGCTGATGACGGCAGGGAAATCCGACTGACGGTCAGCATCGGCGGCGCATCGACAGACTTGAAGCCGATGGATGGGGACAAGCTTTTCCTGCTTTTGTACGGGGAAGCAGACCGATGCCTGTATCAAGCGAAGAAAGATGGCCGCAACCGGGTTGTTTTCCACCAAGACGATTGAATAGAAGCTCGGGGCAACCCGGGCTTTTCGGGCTATCCTCCATTAGAAGAGGCTGGTCTTGACCCCGTGCGGCTGCGGGAGGAAAATAAGGGTAATCTTAAGTGGTCATCATATTCCAGGGAGGGGACGTCATGCTTCAATTCAGAGCGCTGATCGTGGACAAGCAGGATGAAGACGTGGAGGCGGCCGTGCAGACGATGGAAGAGGCGAAGCTGCCGGAAGGGGACTTGTTGATCCGGGTAGCTTACTCCAGCATCAACTATAAGGATGCGCTCGCCCTTGAGCCGGACGGGCGGATCGTCAGCCGGTATCCTCTGATCCCCGGAATCGATGCGGCAGGCGTCGTGGAGAAAAGCTCCGAACGCAAGCTGCCGCCAGGAACAAAGGTGATTGTCACAGGCCATGGTTTCGGCGTGAGCCAGCATGGAGGGTATTCGGAATACGCCCGCATACCGGCGGAGTGGGCAGTGCCGCTCCCAAAAGGGCTGACACCGCGCGAAGCGATGGCTCTCGGAACAGCGGGATTGACGGCTGCGATGTCCATTCAGAAGCTGGAGGACGGAGGCGTGAAGCCGGGCAGCGGCCCGGTCGTCGTGACCGGAGCCAGCGGCGGCGTGGGCACGCTCGCCGTCTCCATGCTGGCAGGACTCGGCTATGAAGTCGAGGCTGTATCCGGCAAGCCGGAAGCCGCCGGCTTGCTGAGGGAGCTCGGAGCAGCCCGGATACTGGACCGCGAGGAGCTGCTGCCGGCAGAGCAGCGGCCGCTGGACAAGCAGCGGTGGGCGGGAGCGGTCGACTGCGTAGGCGGGGCGATGCTGACGAATGTGCTGAGCCGGATCCAATACGGCGGAACAGCTGCCTGCTGCGGCTTGACGGGAGGCTCGGAGCTGACCGGAAGCGTCTTCCCGTTCATCCTGCGGGGAGTGCAGCTCTGCGGCATCGATTCGGTGTGGGCGCCGCAGGAGCTGCGGACCAAGCTATGGAATCGGATGGCAGGAGATCTGAAGCCCCGCGGCCTGGAGCGGCTCATCCGCGAGGTGGAGCTGAACGATGTTCCTGAAGCGGCTCAGGCTTTGATTGCCGGACGCTCCGAAGGTCGCAAGGTGGTCCGGATCGGTTGAGTCGATCTCGGGGAGAAAGCATCAGCCCGTAGAACCTGAAACTGGCCGTCTGGAAATGAAGGGCCTTTAATGGTCCCTTCATTTCCAGACGGCTTTTTGGCTGGACAAATGAATGCCGAAAAAGAAGGTCGGCGAGATCGTCGAGCAAGCAGCCGCTTGCCGAGGTTCCGCTCGTTAAACCTTGCGGCCCACGTACACAAGGTCGCGGCTGATTCCGTCCAGGATGGCGACATCCGGGAGGCGTCCCCACTGTCCGAAGCCATGCTTCTCGAACAGGCGAAGGCTCGGTTCGTTATGCCCGAACACGAGGCCGACCAGCGTATGGACGCCGATCGCCGGGCACGCTTCCATAGCCTTCCGCAGGAGCGACCCCCCGATTCCTTGGCCGCGCAGAGCCTCCGACAGATAGATGCTGATTTCGGCGGTGCCGTCATAGGCTGCGCGCGGATGGAAGGACTGGAAGCTCAGCCAAGCCACGATATGTTCGCCGTCCTTCAGCACCCACAGCGGACGGCGCTCCGCCGAGTGCTCGTGAAACCACTGGATTCGGGCGTCGGTCGAGATCGGCTCCAGATCCGCCGTCACCATCCTTCCGGGTATGGTCGTGTTGTAAATGGCCACGATGGCGGGGAGATCGTCAAGCGAAGCATCGGTGAGAGTATAGGACAGCAGCGTGTCGTTCATGGGTCGTCTTCCTTTCAATTCCTGCGCTCCGGCAGCTTTAAGACCTATTTTAGCATGAAAAACCCGCGCTGCCATAGAGGGCGGCGCGGGCTGGACAAGGGGACCTTACGGGGTCGGCGGCTGAGACGAAGACACGCCTTCAGCCTGGGAAACGCCGAGCTCGTCGGCATATTCCTCGAGCGATTTGATTTTGCCGTGCGGCTGCTGGTTTTGCTTGCGCTGCTTCCAATTGCTTTCACGGCGGTTTTTAGCTGTGCTCATATGGCCCCCTCCTTCCACTCGGTAGAATGGGCGAAGAGGCGATGATCTATTCAAGGCGCTTCAGCTGAGCTCATGGGATAGATAGGCCTGCGGCTCGCGGCGGATCGATTCCGCAGCCAGCTTGTAGGCTTCGGGAACAAGGGAGCGGTACAGTTCATAGAGACCGGCGATTTCCGCCGCCAGCTCGGAATCGTTGTCGAGATCCGATGCTTTGGCCGCGGGGAGGGGCTTGGGCGGCCCGTCGGCTTCACGGAGCTCGGATGCTTCGGCGCCGATGGCATTTTCGCCGATCCGCTTGCGATGCACAGCTGCCGTATCCGCGACCGCTTCAAGCAGCTCAAGCGATCCGATCCGCCTCAGCGCCGCCAGAATGGCAGCCCACTGCTCCGGCGACTGAAGCAGCAGCCCGGTCCAGGCATAATACTCCCAGGCCGAGCCGCGGGCATGGCCGTCCAGCACCCGCAGCATGAAAATATTCTGCCTTTCCGGTGAAAGGCTGCGATAGGCGGCTGCTTTATCCCCTTCCGAAGCTCCGCGCAGCTGGGCGAGCAATGGCCCGATGCAAGCCGTAACCAGCTGTTCATCGCCCATCTCCTGCCATCGTTCCCGTTCGATGATCGGCTTGGCCGTCATCGCCGATTCCATCCCATTTGTCATTGAATTCCTCCTCTTTCAAGTCAGGCCATGCCAGTCCGACGCAGCTGGTTCCTTCCAACTGCTCCGAATGCTTTCATGCTTGCCGGCAGCCAGCGTTACCGAATTCGCCGGCAGTTTAGCGGTTTCCTCCCATCGGTCGGGAATGGCTGCGCCAGATGTTTGATAAAATAAACCTGCAAGCGAATCAGCATAGATGTACGAATGAATGCCCTGTGCATCACGCAAGAATAAGGAGGGACGATTGCTTGTTTTCAGGTTTCCGCCTCTATTTTTTCCAGGCTGGATTCCTCGATCGGAAAAGCGGATAAATCCAGCTCCGGCTTCGGATATTCCAGACCGAGCTTCTCCAGCTCCTCCACAAGAATGCGAAGCACAAGATAATTCCGGAACCAGCGGTTGTTGGACGGGACGATATGCCATGGGCAGCCGTCGGTCGCCGTCCGGCGGATCGCATCCTCATAGGCGGAGGTGTATTCCTTCCAGTACTGCCGCTCCTGAAGATCAGTCGGATCGAACTTCCACAGCTTCTCCGGATTCTCCATCCGGTCCCGGATCTTCTCCAGCTGGAATTCGGGAGAGATATGCAGGAAGATCTTCACGACGAGCACGTTCTGCGTCGTCAGCATCTCCTCGAAGTGCCGGATCTGCTTCAGGCGGCGGCGCGCTTCCTTGTCGCTCACGTGGCCATGCACGCGCGTGATGAGCACCTCTTCATAGTAGGAACGGTTGAAGGCGGCCATGTAGCCTTTGGCTGGGACATCCTTGTGGGTGCGCCAGAGAAAATCGTGGGCGCTCTCCTCCTCGGTCGGCTTCTTGAAGCTGTAGGCGCGGAAGCCGCCGGGATTGATGCCTCCGAACACCTTCTTGATGACGCCGTCCTTGCCGCTGCAGTCCATGCCCTGGAGAACGACGAGAACGCCGTCGCTGCGGGAGGCGAAGAGGCGGTCCTGCTGCTCGGCCAGCCTCTCCAGCAGGTCTCTGAATTTCTCCTCAACTTCTTCCTTGTCCTCGAATCCGGCGGTATCTTCGGGATCGTAGCTTTTCAGCCTGAGCTTGTTGTCGCTTCCGACCCGATAACGGTCCATGTTCATTTCGACAGTCACCTCCTGGGATGATTCAGTGTGGAAATAGATCTATGAAGTAGATTACCCCAAAAAGCGGAAACTCCTGCCGGAATTGCCGGATGGACGGAAAATAGATTGTTTATTTGCTAACCTCTGCTTCTGTGTCCGGGCCTGGCGATGACAGGAGAAGATTAAATCCCTTTCATGGAAAGTTTGGCGCCAAGACGCTGCAAAGCGCTCGGCTTCCGCGGACGGGGGCGGAGCGCTGCTCCCGTTGAAGGATCTTCCGGCCTTTCCGGCAGGCCGCTTCCCCGTGCGCGCTGGGGCTGCCATATCCAGACGGGACGGCTTCAGGCGCGCCCGGACCGTTTTTTTGAAATCAGGGGGCGTATTGTGAGATGATAAGGGGGATCAAAGCGGCCCAAGCGGCCGGGCAAGGAGCCATCCATGAACTCTTCGCAGCTGCAGCCATTCAAGAAGCTGAAGAACGACATTACCCGCTTCATGATGATGTACAAGTTCGCCCTGGACGAGATGGAGACGAAGATCGAAATCCTCAAGGAGGAATTCCAGCTTCTCCACGACTACAATCCGATCGAGCATACGAAGTCGCGCGTGAAATCGCCTGAAAGCATCATGAACAAGATCTACCGCAAAAATTGCGAGTTCTCGCTGCCCGCGATCAAGGAGAAGATCCAGGATATCGCCGGCCTTCGGATCACCTGCTCGTTCGTATCCGATATTTACCTGATCCACGACATGCTCAAGGTGCAGAAGGATCTCGCCATCGTGCAGGTCAAGGATTATATCGCTCATCCCAAGCCAAACGGCTATCAGAGCTTCCATCTTCTGATCGAGGTGCCGGTCTACATGTCGGATCGTCAGGAGAAGGTGCTCGTCGAGGTGCAGATCCGCACGATTGCGATGGATTTCTGGGCAAGCCTCGAGCACAAGCTGTATTACAAATACAACAAAGCCGTTCCCGAGCATCTGCTTCGCGAGCTCAAGGAGGCGGCGGACTCGGCCGCTGCGCTGGACCTCAAGATGGAGCGGCTGCATCGGGAAGTCCAGTCCCTGCAGGAGGAAGAAGAGGAAGAAGGCGACTTCCTGCCGGCGCTGTTCGGCGAGGGAGAGCGCCGCGGCCTCCAGATTCCGCCGCAGCTGCTCGGACTGCTCGGCGGCCCCGACTCCAAGTAATCCGCAGCTCTTCGTTGCCAGGAGAAGCTAAACAGCAAGGTCCCGGCCATGTCCGTCATGGCCGAGGGCCTTTTTGGCTCGCCCGGGCAGAGCCTTGCGGAGCGCCCGGCCGTCCATGCTCGGCCTCCGGAGCTTCCAGCTGCTCGTCGGCATCGAACGGGAACCTCTCTCCGGCAAGGCTGCTCGTCAGCAGCACCGTCGCGGGGTCGGAGGCATGAGGCTCGGAAAGCCTGCGCGCGGCGCTGCATTCCCGGGCGGCCTCGTACCGGTCCCGAAGCGAGGAGGTGAGACTCTCCGCAACGGCGGCACGGCTTTCGCGTGAAGTTTCAACAAATCCGAGCGCGCTGCATTGCGGCAGCTCCCGGTCATGCAGCTCATCGAGAAGCTGCGGGCTCAGCTTGTGGCGATGGAAAGGGCCGAGCAGCAGCTCGTTCTCAGCCTCGACAGGGAACAGAAGCATGTACAGAAGCTCGAAGCAGGCTCTCTCCGCGCTGTCGGACGAGGGAGACGGAGAGGGGACGGCTACGGCTGTCTGCACTTGAATATAATAACCGGCGTAACTCTCGCAGAAATGCTGGTACTCTTGCTCGAATAAGGCCAGCTCCCGCCAGATCAGACCTGCTTCAGCACTGTACAAGGAGATGCGGCGGAGCAGGCCGATGAGCAAAAAATGACGTTTGAGCTCCCGTTCCATCCAGCTGTATTTCTCATCCGTCAGCTCGGGGTTGGCGCGCAGCACCGTTTCGCGCACCTGCAGCAGCCATTCCTCAGGCAAGGCCTCCTCGAGCCTGCGCTCCTCCTCGGCGAGTTCTGCCGGCATCCCCGGAAGCAGCCCGGCCTCGGTAGATGCAAGCTCCCTATAGAACGGTTCCCCTTCGTATTTCTTTTCTCCGTCGCCGATCTTCGCCGGCTCTCCCAGCAGATTCATCAGCTTGCCCAGCATCCGCCATCACCCCTTCTGTGGATTCCTACTTACAATTAACCCTGCCGGAGGCGCGGGCAACCGCGACGGCTGGAAAAAACGCAAGAAGGCCGCCCCCAGAGGAGCGGCCGATTGCGGTCATGCTTTTTTTTTCATCCATGGCTGGAGCGTGGATCAGCGACTTGATGTTCTCTTCCTGATTAGGTTCCAGGCCGAGGAAGACGGCGGTGGAATAGATTCCGTCCTGTTCCCACAAGTAAAAGATATGACGCCAGGTATCCTTCTTCGGATCGACTTCGAATATATCGTAGAGCTTCTTGTCATCCTCCGCTACGGCGACGCTGACGCCGTCCAGATCGAGCGTCCGCAGGACGGTCATCTTGGCGGCATCGATAAGGAGTGTGGAAGTCAGCGCTGAACGCCTCCATGCTCCGGCAAGGCTTCCATATAGCTGTCCGACAGGCGGAGCAGCTCCAGCGCCCGATTGTAGGCGTCCTCGTCGGAGCCTGCGGCAGGGACGCCCGACTTCAGCGGATAGCGGCTGCCGTCGTCGTACCCGATGCCGGGAATGTACATCGAGCTGCCGCTGAGCAGCGTGCCGGAAGGCAGATAATAGCGCTGCGGCAGGATGTTTTGCGTTTGGCTGAGCAGATCTTGGCCGAAATGAAGCTGTCCGTCCAGCGATGCTCCCGCAAGGCCCGCGATGGTCGGAAGCAGGTCGACCTGGCCGCCGAGCGTATCCAGCTCGGTCCCTTGAAGGGCGCCAGGAAGCGAGAGAAGGAGCGGAACGTTGATCATGTCCGGGTAGCCGTATTCATGGTTCAGAATTTCTTGCATGAGCTCCTTGTCCTTGCGGTCGAGGGAATAGAGCGGAAGTCCTTGATGGTCGCCGTAGACGACGAGGAGGGAATCCTCCCACAGTCCCGCCGCCTCGAGCTCCTCCACCAGCTTGCCGAAGGCGTAGTCGGCATAGCTTTGGGAGGCGATATAATCGCCGACAAACGTGTTCTCGTACCGATCCGGAAGCTCGAAGCGGCTCAGCCCTTCCGGAAGCGTGAACGGATGGTGGGCCGTCATCGAGATGATCTGGGCATAGAACGGCTTGCCCTCGCCGCTCATCTCCTTGAGCTTGCCGACCGACTTGGCATACAGCGTCTCGTCGTCGGCGCCGAAGAACACCTGGTTGTCCTTGCCGAAAAACTCTTGGTCGTAAAACCGGTCGAAGCCGACCGCCTTGTACAGCTCGCGGCGGTTCCAGAAGTCAACGACGTTCGTATGGAAGGTCGCGGATTGATAGCCCTGCTTTTTCAGCAGCTTGGGCAGGCTCGGAACTTCCTTGTAGGCATAGGACATCGTCGCAGCTCCGCTGCGCGGGATATAGAAGCTCGTATTGACGACGAACTCCGCGTCGGAGGTATTGCCCTGGCCGACCATTTGATGAAAGTTGTTGAAGTACAGGCTTTCCTGCGCCAGCTTGTTGAGGTTCGGAGTTACCTCGCGCCCGTCCAGCTCAAGGCCGATCAGGAAGTTCTGGAACGATTCCAGCTGCAGGACGATGATGTTCTTGCCTTGTGCAGCGCCTTGGAATGCGGACTTCTGATCCGAATCAATGCCCTTGAGCTCGTCGATGCGGGCTTGCGTCACTTTCTCCGGGTCTTCCAGCTCCGTCTGTCCCCGGTCCACGAGCGCGAACGCCTCGTAGCTCAGGATGCCCATCTCCTCGGCTTTGGTGTGCTCGTTCATGCTGGCGCGGTTCGGCACGATATTGAACAGGCACAGGGCAAAGGACAGCACTGCGACCCCGGCGAACACGGCTTTTCGCCGATTGAAGCGCGCGGCGGGCTTGTTCAGCAGCTCTCGCCGCTTGCGGATCAGAATGACGGCCAGGACGATGATATCGAGGAAGATCAGCGTATAGTAGGGATCCATCAGCGAGAAGACGCTGTTGCTGACCGCCGTCACCTGGTTGACCTGCTGGAGCGCGTGCCAGGTGGCGATGACCCCGTAATATTTATGGTACATGAAGACAGAGAAGAGGATGCCGGTCAGTGCGGCGTCCGCAATGACGTAATAGATCAGCTTGCGCTTGCCTGCGAACATCTCCAGCAGGCCGAAGATCAGCCATGCGAACGGGAGCTCCGTCACGAGAATCGCCCACGACGGGCCGTCGTCGAAGACCACGAACCAGGTCAGCATGCATTTGAGCAGAATGATGATGGAAAAGAACAAAAAAGGCCGGCTGGAGAACATCCGGGTAAACCGATTTCTCTGCAAAGTCAAACCTTCCCTTCTTAACATTTTATAAGTAAAACATTACGTAAAATGTCAGATTTAAGATTCAGTTTACATTATGGGGAATGCGCAAGGCCTTGTCAAAATTCAGGAAAGGCAGCCAAAGGAAGGAAAGGGGAGGAAAGCGGCGGAAGGAAGCCGGATAAGTTTAATTCCCCCGGGGCTGATACATTTGCTCGACGGCATTCGTCTTTAATACAGCTGCAGCAAGAAAGGAGGATGGGACCTTTGACGATTCCGGAATCGGCAACGTTCAAGCAGTTGTTCTATGAGCATCATCCGGCCGTTCTTCGCAAGCTGACCGCGCTTCTGCGCGACGAGGCGGTGGCGGAGGATCTGGCCCAGGAAACGTTTCTGAAAATGTACCGGCAGCCGCCGGACAGCCTGGAGGCGGCCGGAGCATGGCTGCACCGGGTTGCGACGAGGCTCGCTTACGACTATATGGGAAGCGCCGCAAGGCAGCGCAGGCTGGCTGAACGGCAGGAGCAGCAAATCGCGGTAGATGGGATTTCAAGCCCGTCCGGCGAGGACGAGCTGATGCGCAGGCTCGATCAGGAAGAGGTGCGCGACTGGCTGGAGGGGCTGCCCGAGCGGGACCGCCGGGCGCTTCTGCTCCGGTACTCCGGATACAGCTACGCGGAGATAGCGGAGGAGCTGTCGGTGCGGCAGCCGGTCGTAGGCACCCTGCTGGCGAGGGCGATGGAGAGGCTGCGCAAATGCGCGGCGGCTGCCGAACAGCGGCAGGGAGATGAGGGCATGGCCCTGACAAGCCCGGCGGGGCTCGGGTCGGTTCAGCCGAAAGCGGAATTACGCTAAAAGCGTTGTGAAAAAATGACCGAAGGGTCGTAAGTGGAGTCGGAAAAGCGTCAGCGTTCGCCTTTGTAGTCTGATTTCAACTGCTGATCCCTTGTACATTCAGTGAAATCAGAACTACAACAGCGATTGGAGACCCATTCCGACCGCAGGTCAGCTATTTTTCACCACGCTTCTAAGACGAATCAGGATGAGCCTGATTGAAGGAGGATGGGTCCAATATGACGGAACAACGGAAAGATACAGACAGAGAGAAGAAAAAAACGGACGAGGCTTGGCTGCGGATGCAGGCCGCAATGGCGGGAGAGCAGCCTCATGCTTCATGGGACAAATGGGATCGCGAAGGCGGAATGGCGGCAGCGGGGGCTGCCGGTACGGTTCAGGACGCCCCGTCTGCCGAGGCTGCCAGCGGCAGCGGGCTCAAGATCGCGACGGCAGCTGATATCGGCGCTGAGGATCGCGTCAAGACGGCAGCATCGGCGAACGCCAAGCCGCGCCGCCGGATGGGCGGCCGTGCCCGCCGCTGGACGACTGTCGCGGCAGCAGCGCTGATCGTGGTGACGGCGGCGGCAACGCCGGCCGGCAACAAGGCGCTCGCGTCCATTCTCGGCCAGTTCCGCATGGAGCAGGTCGTCAGCGTGGACGAGAACGAGCTGCAGCGGATGTTTCAATCCTTCTCGGACGGCCAAGTCCGCGAGGCCATCAACCGGTTCGGGACGTTTACGTCGGAGTCGGAACGCTACAAGGACAATCTGAGCCGCGAGCAGGCTTCGGCCGAGCTGAACTTCACGATGCTGCCCGAGAGCTTGACGGGCAAGCAGGAGGCGTTCTTCATCTCCGGAGGACAGACGGTGACGCTCAAGATGAACGTGGACGAAATCAACAAAGTGATGAAGCAGATGGGCGCGTCCAAGCTGATGCCGGCATCCGTAGACGGCAAGGAAGTGAAGCTCGAGACGAGCAAAACCGTTTCCTACGATCTGGCCAACGGAGAGAACGGACAATACGCTTCGATCTCGCAGCAGCTCGTGCCGACCGTCGAGGTGGAGCCCGGCATAGGCCTGGAGGATGCAAGGGATGCGGTGCTGCAGTTCCCGCTGCTGCCGCAATCGCTGCGGGCCGGGCTTCAGCAGAGCGAGTTCCTCTCCACGGGCAACCTCGTCATGCCGGTCATCACGGACGGGAAGTCGGAGAACATCACGGTTCAGGGCATCTCCGTCATCCTGAGCAAGTTCAATTACAGCGACAACGGCAAGGACCGTTATTCGGCTACCTGGGTCAAGGACGGCCAGCTGTTCACGATGGACGGAGGCAGCCTGTTCGCCGGCAAGCTGGACGCGTTCAAGGCCAAGCTGCAGGAGCTGGTCAGCGCGTGACCGCCATCCAGACCGAAGGGCTGACGAAGCGGTTCGACAACGGCCGCGGCTGCAGCGATGTATCGATCAACGTCAGGGAAGGGGAAGCCTTCGGCTTCCTCGGTCCCAACGGCGCGGGCAAAAGCACCTGCGTCAAAATGCTGGTCGGCCTGATCTTCCCTACGGAAGGTCGGGCTTCCCTGTTTGGCGAGCCGATCGGGAGCCTTGCCGCCCGCCGTCTGATCGGTTATTTGCCGGAGCTGTACCGGTACCAGGAGTGGCTGACCGGCGAAGAAGTCGTGCGCCTGCATGCGCAGCTGTGCCGTCTTCCCCGGGCCGAGACGGACCGGAGGGTGCCGCAGCTGCTGGAGCGGGTCGGCATCGGCCTGCGCTCGCGGGACCGGGTGAAAAATTACTCCAAAGGCATGCAGCAGAGGCTGGGCCTTGCCTGCGCGCTGGTCGGCGATCCGCGCATTCTGTTTCTGGACGAGCCTTCCTCGGCGATGGATCCCATCGGGCGCAGCGAGGTGAGGGAGCTGCTCCATGAATTGAAATCCCAGGGCAAGACGATCTTCCTCAACTCCCATCTCATGGAGGATGTGGAGTCGCTCTGCGACCGCGTCGCGCTGCTCAACGACGGCCGCATTCTCCAGCAAGGGACCGTCGAGGAGGTGCTCCAGCAGCGGCCAGTCTGGAGGCTTCGCGTCGGAGGCTTCATCCCCTCGCTGCTGGATTGGCTGACCGGTGAAACGGGGCTGGCGGTCTCGCTCGCAGCCTCCGAACCGGACGGCTCCGCCGTGCTGGAGGTCGAGCTGGAGAACGACGAGCAGGCCGGCTGGCTGCATGCGGTGATCATGGATCAAGGCATGACGCTGTACGAATCGGCGCGCGCCAAAACAAGGCTTGAGGAATGGTTCGTCACCGAGCTCTCCGGCAAGAGCCACAGGGGGGAGAAGGCATGACCATCATTCTTCGCATGACTTGGAAGGAGCTGCTGCGCAAGCGCGTCCTGCTGCTCACGCTGTTCATGACCGTACTGTTCCTGATCGCCTTCTGGTTCATCGCCTCGGCCATCGGCGGAGAAGTGCGCGGCTATGGGCTTTCCCCCGACGATCCGCAGCTTCTGGTCGAAAGGTACAGCCGGGGCATGTTCATCATCAGCCTGGGCTTTTTCTTCGGAGCGTTCGTCGTTGCTTTCCTCTCCATTTTCAGCTCCTCCTCCGTCATATCGGGCGAAGCGGAGCTGGGCGTCATGCAGGCGCTGATGCCGCGCCCGATGCCCCGCTGGAAATGGTATGCGGGGCGCTGGCTCGGATACGTCAGCTTTGGCATGGGCTACGCTCTTGTGCTGTATACGGCTATATTGGGCGTTGCCGGCATGCATGCGGGCGTTCCGAGGGACATGGGCACGCTTATTACGGCTTATCTGCTGTTCGCCTCCGTCGTTCCGCTGCTGGTGTCGGTGTCGATGCTGGGCTCCGGCTATCTGTCCGCGATCGGCAATGGAGTTTTCATGACGATGCTGTACGGCGGCGGATGGCTGGGCGGCATGATCGACAAGATGGCCGCCCAGCTCGCCTCGCTTCAGGAGACGGTAGGCGGCTCGCTGAGCACGATCTCGGGGCTGCTGTCGCTCGCGATGCCGGCCGACGGCCTGCAGCGGACGATGATGGACCGGCTGTTCAACGTGGATTCGCTGGCCCAGTTTACAGGTCTGCAGGTCGACAGCATCATGATGCTATTCGGCGTCGGCTCGGCCCCTTCTCCGGCATTACTCTGGTACGCCCTGGCCTATACGATCGTTGCTTTTGTGCTTGGCATGTGGCGCTTCCAGCGCAAGGATCTGTAGTTGCGCTGCGGAGGATCGATCAATTTAGGATTGTAATCGGAAGGAATGGAAGAACCAAGCGAGCCGCCGGAAGGAATGGACAAGCCAAGCGAGTCATCGGAAGAAATGGACAAGCCAAGCGAGTCATCGGAAGAAATGGACAAGCCAAGCGGAGGGATACTTGGCTTCTTTCCTATTTCGCTCCAGCTGGCTTCAGTTCCATATCCTCCTCTGCTCCCATCTTTGCCACAAAAAGGCGCAATTCCGTTTCAATGCTTTCTCGGCTGGGGTAATAGGAAAAACCTGTCGAAAAGCGTTGAGGCCCATAAAACAACTCCATGGAAACATGCGCAGGGCCGTTTAAGATGGCGATTCTGGGATCGGGATCGAACTGGACTGAAATGGACTGGATTGCACTTAAATGGACTGGATTGGACTGAAATGGACTGGATTGGAAGAGACCTTTTGCCGACCCGGAGCAACCCTGCCTCATGCAAATACGTTAATATCGTTAATACCGTATATGCTGGTGGACGAGCGGGTGTCCGGGCCAGCGCCGCCGACAAGCCGGAAACCATTCTGGGTAGGGAGGAAGCGCCGTGAGAGATCAATCGAGATTGATGGGAGTCGGGCTGATCGTGGTCGGCCTGCTGGTCGCTTTGGGCTGCTGGCACTTCAACCACGGAGGCAGCCGCGCGGATGCGGCAGCGGGCTCCGCCATCCCTGTCTCCGTTGCCCAGGATGACTCGCTTCTGGAGAAGCTGGGCATCAAGCTCGAGAATCCGGGCGTCGAGAACAAGGCGCCTCTGAATCTCGTCTCCCAAGGCCGCGCCGTGCAGAATGCCAAATGGGCCTATCCGAATTTGGCCAAGACGGCCTCCTCCATCTCTTGCGTCTATCGTCTGATCAGCAAGCCGGATTTCAACTCCTTCTCTCCAGAGGCTCTAGCGGCCAATCCTGTCCTTCGTGAAACCCGCAAGCTCATGCGCACTCCCGTTTATGTGGTGTGCTTTGAAAGCAGCGTGGCACAAGACGATATTGGCGGCTCCGGCATCGATCCGGCAGCTTCCGGAAGCAAGCATCCAAGTGCTGGCAGCCAGGAGACGAATGTTGTCGTGGACGCGATGACGGGAGTTACTTTGCTGTCGTTCAGTTACTGAAAATGAGGCATGGTTGTTCGAGATAAGTGGCTTGGTATGAGGCCGCTTTTTGATGTTGACGGACATACGATCCGCTATTTCGCTGAAATCATGCCAAATAGGGAATTATCGGACATTGGTTCCGCTATTGACGTTCTACTATCGGAATGACGATGAACTTGGCCGCAATAGCGGAACGTATGTCCGACAGCCGGGCGATATGGAGTATTTTGCTTTAAATAACGGAACGTATGTCCGTTAGAGAACGAGAACAGCGGAATGGCAGTCTGGCTTCACAAAGCTTTGCCTATCGTTGCATACAAAAATGCCCGGCGGAACCGTATCCGCCGGGCATTCGCATTTTACTTGGATTTGCGGGATTCCGCGCCTGCATCTTCGGGCTCGGGATCCTTGTCGTTGGACGGCAGCGAGCGCACGTAGCTGTCCGACATGCGCAGCAGTTGCAGCGCGCGGTCGAATTCGTCGCGTGTCGCGCCATCGCTGCCTTGCTTGGCGCCTGTTCCGGCAGCGTTGCCGAGGCCGGCCGTGCCGCCTGTGCCGGAAGGCTCGCCCGGCTTGCCTGGCTCGGGACTGGCTTCGCCTGCTTTGTCGCTGCCCGAGCTTGCTGCGCCTTGATCGCCGCCGGCATTCCCCGCCGAGCCGCCTGCAGAGCTCAAGCTGCCGGCATTCTCCGCCGGGCCGCCTGCAGAGCTCAAGCCGCCGGCATTCTCCGCCGGGCCGCCTGCAGAGCTCAAGCCGCTGTCGGCGCTCCCCGCCGAGCTGCCTCCATTCAGCCGTGCCGCATTGGCGGAAGCTTCGGCTGAGGTCGGCAGCATGAACCGGCTGCCGTCGCCGAAGCCGGTGCCGGGCACGAAGATTTCGCTATCGTCGATGAAGGAGCCCGACGGGAGGTAGTACCTTTCCGGCAGAAGATTGCTCGGCTGGTTGAACAGATCCTGCCCGAAGTGGAGATGGTTCTCCATCGGCAGGCCGACGAGATTCGCGATTGTCGGGAAGATGTCGCTTTGGCCGCCCACCTGAGTCTGAACGGAGCCCTGAAGCAGGCCTGGAGCCGTTACGATGAGCGGAATATTCATCATTTGGGAGGAATCGTACTTGCGTCCGTCGAGCTTCTCCAGCAGATCGAGGTCGCTATCGGACAGCGAGTAGATCGGCAATCCCATATGGTCGCCATAGATGGCTATGACGCTGTTGTCCCACAAGCCGGCATCCTTCAGCTCCTGGAACAGCTGTCCGAGGGCATAGTCCGTGTAGTTCTGGGCGCGGATGTAATCCCCGACGAAGGAGTCCTTGTACGTGTCGGACAGCTTCAGCTTCACTTTGCGGTCCGGGATGTTGTATGGATGATGCGAGGACATGGAGATGAGCATCGCATAGAATTTCTTGCCCTCGTCGCGCTGCTTGGCCAGTTCCTGCACCGTCTTGGCATACAGCACTTCATCCGAAGCGCCGAACGCGACCTTGTCCTCGCTGCCGAAAAACTCCGTGTCGTAGTAACGGCTGAAGCCAAGCGCCTTGTACAGCTCCTTGCGGTTCCAGAACGCGACATCGTTCGTATGGAACGTCAGCGCTTCATACCCTTGCGCCTGGAATGCTTTCGGCATCGAGGGGAGGGATTTGCCCGCATAGGCTTGAGTCGCAGGCACGCGCAGCGGCACGTAGAAGGAGGTATTGGTCAGGAACTCCGCATCGGAGGTGTTTCCCGAACCGGCCTGCTGATAGAAGCGGGGGAAATACGCGCTCTCTTGGATAAGCTTGTTGAGGTTCGGCGTAATCTCCTTGCCTTCCACGGTTTTATTGAGCAAGAAGTTCTGGAACGCTTCGAGCTGAATGACGATCACATTGCGGCCTTTGGCGGCGCCCGCGTAGAGCGGCTGCTGCGGAGCCGCCACCCCCTTGAGCTTGTTCACGGCCTCCTGCGTGACGGTTGAGGCGGGAACGAGCTTCTCGTTGCCCGCCGTCGCCATCAGGAACACCTCGTAGTTGAGGATGCCCATGCGCTCGTTCTGCACCAGCTCGTTGGAGATGCCGCGGTTGGGCCAGACGATGGCCGTGCATACAGCGAGCATCAGGACGAATCCCGCTGCTGGAATCCAGGAAGGCATCAGCCTGCGGTTGGCCAAGCCGCGCCAGGCGCGGCGGAATTTGCCGCTGAAGCCTAGCAGCAGCCATGCGGCGACAATATCGACGTAGATGAGCAGGAAGTACGGATGGAGCAGCTGGAAGACGCTGCCTTTCACCTCTGTAACCTGCCCGATCTGCATGAGTGCGTGATAAGTGACGATGATGCCGAAATATTTGTAATACATAATGACGGCGAAATAGACGGTCGTCAGCAGCAGGTTGACGATGAGATACGTCATGAGCTTGCGCTTCTTGGCCAGCAGCTCGATCAGGAAATAAGCGGCCCACACCGACGGCAGGCTCGTCAGCAGAGGAAGCCATACATGCTCGCCGCCGTAGATGACGAAGGCGGCCAAGTAAATTTTGAACACAAGAGAGAGCGTAAAGATGACGAAAGGACTGAGCCAGAACGCCTTCCGGCTCCAACGGTAGTTAGCCACGGGAATCTCCTTTGCGCGCCGCCGGGAATGGATGAGAAGGCAGCCGCGTCCGTAATGAAAAATAAGCTTTCTCCATTGTAATTCCCTGGCTTGGCGATTACAAACCGGACGATTTCGCCGCGGCAGGGCTGAGATCAGCGGGATGAGTTTGAATCATGCCGAAAAGGGCCTTCCGGATGGAAGGCCCTTGGAGTCGTTCGTTGAAGCAGCGTTAGTTGGCGGCTTGCGCCAGGCTCTCGTACACGTTCACAATCGCTACCGCCGCCATCTCGCGGGTTGCGGTCGCTTTCGGATTGAAGTTGCCGTCCTTGTCGCCGACCATCAGCTCGGTGCCGTGAACGGCGTTCACGGAAGCAGTTGCGTAAGCGGAGACGGACGAGATGTCCTTGATGCCGCCCGCAGGAGCTGCGGACAGGTCAAGCTTCAAGGCGCGGGCGAAAATGACGGCCATATCCTGGCGGCTGATCGGAGCGTCCGGCTGGAACTTGCCGCCGCCGGTGCCGGTCAGGATGCCGCTGGCGGAAGCCGTGACCACAGCCTGCTCGTACCAGCTGTCAGCCTTCACATCGGTGAAGGCTGCGCCCGCCGACGAAGCCGGCTCCAGGCCGAGCAGACGCACGATCAGCGAAGCGAACTCTGCACGCGTCAGCTTCTGCTTCGGCGCGAATGCAGGAGCCGTGCCGTTGCCGGCGATGCCGCTGATCAGACCGGAAGCATATCCGTCATGGACGGAATTGCGGGCCCATGCCGCGATCTCCTTCTCGTCGGAGAAGAGGGCGGAGGTCGAGCCGACGGTCAGCTTCTGGACATGCTTCAGCACGGAAGGAGCCTTGGCGTCGCTGTAGCCCGTCACCGTCAGGTCATAGCTGCCGGCTGGCATCGCCTGGAAGGTTGCCGTGCCGTATGCATCGGCAGTTGCCGTCACGGAGCCGGCTTTCACGCTCACTCCGGCAGCGGGGGTGACGGTATAGGCGTTGGCGGTGTAATCCCAGGTCTGCCGGCTCACCTGGACGGTGAAGGCTTCGTTGTCGCGCGGCTGGCGCGGGCTGACCGCTGCGGAGCTGATCAGCTGCGTGTTGTCTCCATAAAAGACGGCCAGACGGTCGCCCTTCTGCAGAGCGAAGTCTCCCATGCCGACGGAAGGCGTAATCCAGGCTCCGCCGCGCTGAACGGCGAACAGCCAGCCGTCGTAGCCGCCGAACTTGCCGCCTTCAATGCCGCCGATCGAAGACACGTATTTGCCGAACTGCATCGATTTCACTTCCACAGCCAGCTTGGCGTTCGATGCGGCTTGCGTCAGCGCATCCAGCGCATACACAGCGCGGGTAACGCCGCTTGCCAGCAGCGTGGCGTTCGGGCCTTCCACGCTCACGGTCACGCTTGGAGCGGGCTTGGCGTACAGCCTTCCGGCGCCGTTTTTGAATTTTTCGTAGGCGGCCAAAGCCTGGACGGACTGATAGGCGCCATAAGCATTGGCAGCCAGCGGCAGGGAGTGGGAGAAGCTGCCGTCCGCATTGCGGAACGTGAACAGCTTGTCCAGCAGCCCTTTGCCGTTTTGGACGAAACGGCTGTCCGCAGGGTCGATGCCCGCGGAGGCGAGGCCGATGACGATCTGGGCGATGCTTTCGCTGCTGGATTCGCCGTAGCTCGTGAATCCTCCGTCCTTATCCTGCTGTTTGGCCAGCCAGGAGACGACGCGCTCGCCGGCCTGCTTGGCTTCCGGCTTGTCCAGGTAAGGAGCAAGCGCGGTAAGGGCGGCCCCCGTCAGATCGGGGTTTCCGGATTTTTCGCCGTCGAAAGCGAAGCTTCCGTCCTGCGCCTGATGCTTCAGCACTTCGGCCACAAGGGCTTCGCGCGTCCACTTCGCGGCGGCAGGCACTTCATAAGCGCCGTAATCCAGCGCAAGCAGAGCATAGATCGGACCGTTGACGCCCTGGTTCGTCATGCGGCTGTTGGCGGCGATCCGCTCGATCAGATTGACGCCCTGGAACGAAGAGGCGTCCTCGCCGATCGCGGTCACCGCGATCGCCGTACGCTCCAGGTCCGTGACCTTGGTGAAGCCGGCGGCTTCCGTGCGCACCGTCTTGGCAAGCCCGGCCGCATAGGACGCCGGGAGCTCGAGGCCGGCTTGAGAGGCGGCGATGGCATCCCAATCCGACGCGATCCCGCTTTTGAGCAGCGTCTGGCCGGCTTGGCGCAGGGCGCCTGCAGTATCGGGGGCTGCGGATGCAGGCGCGGCGCCTGCCGGCAGAAGGGAGACGATAAGGGCGAGCATGAGCATCCAGGACAGCGAGGCTCGGGTAAGCATGCGTTTCAAAACGGATCGACCTTCCTTCGGTTAAAATAGTAGCCGCTTCGGGGGGGTTCCGGCACATCGCGGCTTCCCATGCGCCGGAACAGGCGAATCTCGTCCGCTTCGCTTGAGGAGGCGGACACGGAAGCGAAAAAAGATGCAAGCTTGACGGAATTAGCGCCAAAGAAGCCAAGCCTTGGAGCGAAAAGAAAAAAGCCGCCTCGAGGGCGGCGAAAGAGTAACCATAGATGGGCTGCGGAAATAGACCGTATTGGTCGGCCGCAGCTCAGCCGCATCCGCTCTCACCCCCCGAAGAGCATCGATGCGCAGACATTCGGGCAGGTCTCCTGGCTACAGCTTCATCGTCTCGTGCGCGCCTTCCCGCCATAAGGCAGTGGCTGCATGCGCAGAGGCTCGGCATTCACAGTGGCGGGACCGCGCCGGCTTCAACCGGACTTCCCTATTAAGCCTGGCGGAATCGGACATGTCCGCGCAAGCACCCGAATGATTCTGAATATGGAACAATCCCATCTATCATAAGGTTCAGGCCAGAGGTTTGTCCATAGGGGACAGCGACGGCGACGGGGCCTTCAGCGCATGCTCGGCCGGGCAGCGCGCGCGGATCCAAGCTTCGCATTCATCCAGCTCCATCTTCCAGGTCGCGGCCCGGATGGCTGCGTCGACGAGATCGTCTTCATCGATCTCCAGCTCGCAGCCGTTCACGAGCAGGAAGGTGAGCATCGCGTGCATCGCCGTGGCGGCATTGCCCTCTCGAAAAGCGAAGGAGCGGGCCAGTCCATGCCAATAAAGCGCGGCCTGTCGGATCAGGCTGTCGGAATCCGAGGATCCGAAGCTCTCATGAAAGGGGCGATCTATTATTTGAAGCAGGAAGCCGGGATTGCGGAATCCCGGCAAGACGCCGAACGTATCCTGATGAAGCATGTGGATCCCGATCAGCTGGGGAATCGTCAGCTTCGTCGTCATGAGCGATGCGCCAGCTTGCGGAAGGCGATGCGGTGCTTCAGCAGGAGCTGCTTGGCAAGCAGAAGGACGCGCTCGTCCTGCTCCGCCTCAGAAGGCATTTTTTTGTCTGGGGAGATGTTTTTTCGTTCCGGCATGGTGGAATCTAGCTCCTTTCAAGTCAGGGGGACATGTGTTCGTAAACAAATTTTACCATTTTAGTCCATATTAATCAATAGTTAAATTGAACTTTACAGTTAAATTTGTCCCGGTTCCCGATGTCCTTGCCTGAATGGTCGGCAGGAGCGATTTTC
This sequence comes from Paenibacillus sp. SJS-P3, assembly GCF_056711585.1. Lineage (NCBI taxonomy): Bacteria > Bacillati > Bacillota > Bacilli > Caryophanales > Paenibacillaceae > Paenibacillus > Paenibacillus sp. SJS-P3. The sequence goes on from NZ_CM160043.1 coordinate 567,169, forward strand.
CCTTTCCAATGCCGCTGAAGCTTCCCTGCTCCACCCGGGACTTTTTCCCCCGTCCGGCCTTTTTCCCCCGTCCGGCCTTCTTTCCCCACCCGGCCTTCGTTCTCCGCCCGGCTGTCAGATCCTCTCCGGGGTCGGAATGCCCAGCAGATGGAGGCCGTGCTTAAGCACGGAGGCGGCGGCTCCCGTGAGACGGATGCGGGCAAGGCTGGCCCCTTCGTCGGTCCCCAGAATGCGCTCGCTGTTGTAGAACCTGTTGAAGCTCTTCGCCAGATCGAGCAGGTAGCGGGCCAGAACCGACGGCTCGTGCTCGCGCAGAGAACCGCGAATGGCTTCCGCATAGGTGCCGACAGCCATCAGGCAGGCTCTGGCGGCAGGCGCAGATAAAGCCTCCAGCCTCGCGGGGCAGCCGGCCGTCAAGTCCGGCTCCTTGGCGAGCGTGGAGCCGGACGGTCCGGATTGCCCGGCGGGAGCAAGCTCTTGGCTTGCCGCCTTGCGCAGCAGGCTGGCGGCGCGGGCGTACGTGTACTGGAGATAAGGTCCGGTCTCTCCTTCCATGCTGACCATTTCATCCATATTGAAATCGACCTCGAGCATGCGGCGGTTGCGCAGGTCTCCGAAGACGACGGCGCCGATGCCGACCGCCTCCGCAACGGCCTCCTTGTCCGGCAGATCCGGCGTCTTGCTGTCGATGACCGCGAGCGCGCGCTGCGCCGCCTCGTCGAGCACATCCTGCAGGAAGACGACTTTGCCGCGGCGGGTCGACATTTTCTTGCCGTCCATCTTCATCAGGCCGAACGGCGCATGCACGCGCTGCACGTCTTTCCAGGAGCAATCGAGCTTGTCGAGGACCCGGAACACCTGAGTGAAATGAAGGATCTGCTCCGCCCCGACCACGTAAAGCAGCTTGTCGCCCTGCATGGCTTCCCGGCGGTACAGAGCAGTGGCCAGATCGCGCGTGCCGTAGATCGAGGAGCCGTCGGACTTCAGAATGAGGCAGGGGGGCAGGCTCTCCTCATCCAGGCGGACGACGGAAGCTCCGTCGCTCTCCTCCAGCAGTCCGGCCTCCTCGAGCCGGGCGACGGCGGCCTGCAGCTTGTCGTTGTAGAAGCTTTCCCCGAGAATATGATCGAACTCGATTCCTAAGCGGGCGTACAAGCGGTTGAATTCCTTCAAGCTTTCGCGGATAAAGAAGGACCACAGCTCGCGTGCTTCCACGTCTCCCTGCTCCAGGCGGCGGAACCAATCCCGGCCTTCGTCGAGAAGCTCGGGACGGGCATCCGCCTCCTCGTGGAAGCGGACGTAGAGCTGCAGGCTCTCGCCGATGGGGTCGGCTTCCAGCGCTTCGCGGCTGCCCCAATGCTTGTAGGCCGCGATCAGCTTGCCGAACTGCGTGCCCCAGTCTCCGAGATGGTTGACGGTCTCGACCCGCCATCCCGCCGCGCGGTGCAGGTTAGCCAAGGCGCGCCCGATCACCGTCGAGCGCAGATGCCCGATGCTGAACGGCTTGGCGATGTTCGGAGCGGAATAATCGATCACGACCTTCTTGCCTGCTCCGTCGGAGAGCTGGCCGAGCCCGGGCGACTCCGCTTCCCGGAGCAGGGCTTCCATCCAGCCGATGCCTTCGGCGCGCAGGTTCAAGTAGCCGCCGGCGGCATCGGCATGCCAATGAATGATGGGCGCATCGCCGGTTTCGGACGCAAGGGCGCCGGCATCTGATTTCCATCCAGCATCATCCGGCATTACCGCCGGCGCGGGATCATCGGTCTCGCCGTTAAGCCGGCGGGCGAGCTCCTCCGCGATCGCCGCTGGGGAGCGGCGCAGCTCCTTGGCCAGCGGGAAGCAGGGCAATGACAGATCGCCCATTTCTTCATTGGGCGGGTATTCCAGCCGTGATGCGATTTCCTCCTGACTCAGCCCCGTCAGCGGGGCAAGCAGCGCAGCGGCGGATCTTTTCAGCAATGTCATCGTCTATGTCCTCCTTATTGGATTATGCGCGCGAGAACGGCAAAAAGCCCCCGTCTCAAAAGAGACGGAGGCCTTGTCGGATCCGCGGTGCCACTCTTGTCGGCCTCCTGTAGGCAGGACACGCTCCCGGTCGGAGAGCATGGACCTGCAGGCAGGAGGCAACTCGGCAGGGTATCGGCCAGTCCGGGCGCGCCTACGCGTCCGCCGCAAGGCGGAGTTCGGGCACCAGCTCGCGGGACCGTTTCCCCGGCCTGCCGCAGCCGGTTCCCACCCTCCCGGCTCTCTGCATGCAGGCGCGGCCGGGTACTTCCCCGTTCATCGCTTGTCGCAATTAAATTTTTCCCAGTATAGCGGATGGTGGGGGGATGCGCAAGATTTTTTGTATATGGACAGAACATTGCCAACTTTGGTGCAACGGTGTCCAACACAGAAAGTACCACGGTATATGATTACCGGAAAATATTTAGCGAATCCACCCCGTCGGTCTTTTATGGAAATAGCATTACGACCTCCGCCGATGATGAGCGCACCACCACTACCTTTAAATATGATGAAGCTCGAAAAATAACTGAACCTATTGAAACGACTCAAGTGACCACCAAAGGTTATCAGTCTTCTTCTCCTGTTGTCACCTCGAGAAGCTTTGATGATTATGGGAACATCGTCACGAGCACAGATGCTCTTGGAAGCACGACCCGATATGCGTATGATGATGGCCTTCATTTATTGAAAACCGTCACTCAGCAAACCGATTCAAGGCAAAGCTTGATTACAGAAATTGACCGAAATGATAAAGGAACCATCACGGAAGTGCGATCCAAAAATCAAGATGGAGCTTTATTAACCAGAACCCAGTACGGGGGCATCGACAGTTTTGGAAACATAGGTAAACTGATTATTAGCGATGATACGAAGGACACGGTCTACCAAAACGAATATGGATATAACAACGGATTCCTGACGAAACAAACGGTTCAGGTGAAGAATGCCAAAGACGTTGTGGAGACCATTGAAACGAAAGCGGACTATGACCCGCAAAGCGGAAGAATGGTCTCGTATACCGATGGGAACGGTTATCAGACAAAGTATAACTATGATGTGCTTGGCCGCCTTACTCTTGTTATTTATCCAGATAATGCCGCTGCTTCAGTGGATTACAATGATGCTGCTAATCAGGCCACTCTGTCGGATGAAACAGGGGTAAGCCAAGTGGTGAAGTGGGATTCCATTGGACAGAAAATTGAAGAAGGAATCCAGGATGGCACGTATCGTGTAACGCAAAAGAGTGGTTACGATGGACTTGGACGAGTGAAATGGATTGAAGATGCAAACGCAAAACAAACCGTCTACAACTACGATAAATTGGGTCGTGTGATTCAAGTCGATTATCCGAACGGCGGCGGCACCTCTAAAATAAGCTATGATGCCATAAACCGGACACAGATTAAAACCGATGCTACAAACGTTCAGATACGTGAAACCTATAATGCTGGCGGCCAGATCGTAGGCATGGAAGTTAATCGTGGGAACGGATTCGAAAAAGCAAGTTCTTCTTCCTACGACTATGCAGGAAATGTGCTAACTACTATTATGATGAGAATCAAATTATTGCTGAAGTCAGCCGCGTAAATGGAGTCGACTCGGCCCCTGTGCAGTATATTCGTGGAAACGAACTCATTGCAAGGCAAGACTCCCAAGGGAAATCTTACTATCTACTGAATGGACACGGAGATGTGACGGAGCTTAGAGATAGTACGGGGAACACCAGTCAAAACCAGTATCAGTACGATATTTGGGGCGGACTCATCTCCAGTAAAGAAACGAAATCAAATCCATTCCTGTATTCTGGTGAATACTGGGATTCCAGTGCTGGGTTACAGTATCTGAGGGCACGCTGGTATGATCCGAGCGTGGGGAGATTTATTAATGAGGATCCCTATCAAGGGAAAATAATCAATCCGTTAAGTCTTAATTTGTATACGTACGTAGAGAATAATCCACTTACTCGCGTGGATCCTTCAGGGCATGTGTTTGAGACTTTATTGGATGTCGCTAGTATTGGTTGGAGCGCATATTCTCTTTATAAAGATCCAAGTTGGTCTAATACGGGGTATTTGGCTTGGGATGTAACGGCAGCGCTCGTACCATTCGTACCCGGATCTTATGTTGCAAAAGCGGGAGAAATAGCGGTAAGTGCTGTTAAAAACGAGAAAAAAGTTGTCGAAGCAGTAACAACTGTAAAAAACGCATGTCACTGTTTTGTAGCTGGGACTAAGGTGCTGACAGACGAAGGGGAGAAACCTATCGAGGAAATCGAGGTAGGTGACAAAGTACTAGCCAAAGACGATGAGACAGGCGAGATGGCTTACAAGGAAGTCGAATGGCTCTTCCAACGTGATGTTAAGGAAACGTATAATATTACTGTTGGCGGCGAGGTCATTACAACTACCGATGAGCATCCGTTTTGGATTATCGGCAAAGGTTGGGTGGAATCCAAGAACCTTGTGGTGGGCGATGTTCTGACAACCTCCGATGGCAAAGAATTAGCTATTGAGAAGATTGAGGTTAAGCAGGGGCATGCTACGGTTTACAATTTCAAGGTGAAGGATTTCCATACGTATTTTGTCTCAAACCTTGGTATTTGGACTCATAATGCTTGTAGTACACCTAATACAACCACGAAATGGGATATTAAAACAAATGCGAAAGCAGAGTTGACTTATAATTTCCACGGACAAAAAGTGAAAGCCTATCAAGACAGTAATGGGTACTGGTGGGCGAAAGATACAACTGGTCATGGTTGCTCTGCTTACAAGGTTTTTGAAAAGAAAGGTAAAGAACTCCATTGGAAGGCAGATGCAGATGAGTACGGCAACTGGATTACAGATAAGCACAAGAGTCAGACTGGTACTGTAATCAAACTGAATTAATGCATTTGGTGGAGGGAGGGGGAATCTCCCCCCCCTTCCGTCATACACATATCATGGGCGGTGTATGAATGGGTTATAATAAACAGTTAGATGAGTTTTTATCTAGTACATTTCCAAGGCTTCAATTAAAAAGCCCCCTTTTTTACAGTTCTGAAATTGCAATTAGATTTGAACTAGGGGGCAATCTTAATGAGCGTAGTAGGGTCGAAAGAGTAATTCATAGGGCATTGTCCATATTTAACGAGTTTAATCAGCGAACTGATGAAGTATATCTAACAGTTTTTGTTGATAGTTGGGATGAAAATCCGGTGGCTTCTTTTGAGAAGGATGTTTATGAACTTTTTCTCGCGTATGCGTCTGGAGTCAGAAATGAAGATATTGACAAGCTAGAGCAAGAGTTTCGCTATAAAGACCCGGATGAAAATGGCGACGACGATACTATTACGTTGCGATATTGCACAAAGGTTAAAGTGAAAGATTTGAAGGTCGAAGAATTACTGGGTGCAATTGCAAATCGAGAGATGGGATACGAGCCGCGCATCGTTGGAGATATCTTTTTGGTCAATGAAACGAAAAAATCCATATTTTATCTCTACGATGACAGAGGTATGGATGTTGTAGCAGATGATACAAGGACGCTAAGAGCAGTTTATGAGAAATATAATAACTGGATATTAGATTATGACCGAAGTCGAATAGATAAAATATTTTCTTGATAAGTCCTTGGAGGATAATTCCCTCTAAGGCTTTTTTTGTACCCCACCCAGTGCCGAATGAATCGGGCCGCTAAGACATGATGAACTTAACGTCCAATATCCCCGTATGAGATATTCTCAAAACCCCTGTACGCACAATTTCTTTCAGTTAGCTTGAATTTTATACCCCTTTTCAGTTATCTTCTGACCTCGTTTGTACCTCAAAATCATCAGTTACCATCGTATACAGTCCGAATTTCCTTATCTTCGTTTTCTCCCGTTTTTCTGAAACAAAGAGCAAATGCAAATAAATCCGGAACAAATAGCATTACCGACACGATAGGGAGGACGAGAAAGAATAATCGCAACTATTCAGATACATAGACCGACTTTTATAGTGTGTGGGAAAGCAGTCAATTATCAATTTAGTCCGCAACTAACTGGCAATATAGAGCGATGGTTATTGTGAGAGAACAATCTGGTAACGTGCCTGTTGATATATACAGGTAAGGCAACGTGAAGGCTAGCCACCTTGCCCTCTAATTATAGACGGAAATTCGTTAAAAATTTCCGCAGGGGGCTAAGCAATGAATGAAGTAAAGGTTTCGATTGACCGCATTGTAGTTGACTTTACGAACGTGTATTGGAGGTTCTTCAATCCGCTTCGTCAGCGGCTTTGTGAAAACTACAACGCTGCGTTTTATGTTAAGGACAAGGGATTCAAGTACCGTGTTCGAGTCAGGGAGGGTAAGTATTGGGCGTATCTTTCGTATCAGCTTGTTTATGCCCGTCTAGGTAGGAAGCATACGCTTCGGCTAGAATGTCCTCCTGACTCTTTGATTCACTTCCAGTCTTGGATTTCAGAGATTGGAAATCATGCAACAGAAATACTCTATGTTCGCTCTGATGTAGCATTCGACATTCCGCTGCCCTTGACTGAAATGTTCGTCCTGTCTCTGACGGGGCGGAATATGAAGAAGAGGAAGGGGACGTTCTACTCCAACAAGCGACATCAGCGGCAAGTAGCAGGATACTGCCGAGTGTATGACAAGAAGATGGAATTGCTACAAAGGCGTGGGGTGAGAATCGAAAGCGAATTAACGAGGTTTGAAATCGTGTATAAGCCTGATGAGAAAATCCCGATGAGCGTTCTAGTCCAGTTTCCGCCCCAATTCAATAGGCTTTATCTGTGTTCCCAAGTCGTTGGACTTGAGCAGATGAAACCGAAACTGCAACAAAGAATCAATGGATTGATGAGCGGCGAACTGGAACAGAAACAAGTAACGGGGTATTACCGCAGGGGAATCGAGAAGCAAATGCGGCAACGTCCTACTTTGGACTTCGATAGACTAGCGGAAGAACAGTGGGAGGATGTCATAACGATACCATGTGCCATACTGGGCGGCGTGGTGAGCAAAGTACCAGTTGCACTTTAGTATTACTCATCCTCCATGAATATCAGTTCATGAAGCTGAATGTCGAGTGTTTTGCAAATTTGCTCCAATGTATCGAAGTAAGCAGCATTAACTTTATCGGAGCAAAGGTGGCTTACTGTGCTTGAGCGGATATTCATTCTTCGTGCAAGTTCCCGTTGACTAATGTTCCGTTGTTCTAGGATTTCTCTAAGGCGTAATCGGACTGGCATAGTGAACCTCCAAGTAACGCAATACCGTTACAAAGTTGTGATTTTCTCCATCATATCACTGAAAAACTATTGTCTGCAACGGTGTACCGTTCTATAATAGAAGAGTGATACGGAATACCGTTACATAAATTGTGATTATCGTAACGGAGGGGGAGGGAACAGCATGAATGTCATCGGTTATGTCAGAGTATCAACGAGCGGACAAGCCAAAGACGGTTACAGTTTAGCGTACCAACAGGATGAAATCCGCTCCTTTTGTCAGGAACAAGGATCGAACTTGCAGGACATCTTTACGGATGAAGGTATCAGTGGGGCAAAGGTGGATGAGGATGCTCTTGAAGTGGACAGAATCAGCTTTCAGAGCATGTTAGCCGCCCTATCTACACGAACCTATGACGCTGTTGTCGTGCTTAATACAAGCCGTTTATGGCGGTCTGACATCGTAAAGGTTTTGGTTCATCGGGAGTTCAAGAAGTACGGCGTGGATGTGAAAAGTATCGAACAGCCGACTTATTCCATCCATAAGATAGACCCAAGCGATTTTCTTATCAACGGTCTTATGGAATTGCTCGACCAGTATCAGCGGCTAGAAATCGCCCTCAAGCTAGGCAGAGGGCGTAACAAGAAAGCCCAACAGGGCGGCTATGCAGGAGGACGGGCGGCGTTTGGTTACAAAGCCCGTAAAGGTCATAAGACAATAGAAGTGAATGACAAGCAAGCTCAAGCAGTAAAACGGCTCTTTGACATACGGGAACAGAACCCGAATTGGACGTTATCCGAAATTTCATTTCAACTGAACCAAGAAGGCTTTACGACACAGCAAGGCAAGCAGTTTACGAAAGTACAGGTTAAACGGATACTAGACCGCAGGGAGTTCTACGAAGGTCAGTATCAGTACGGCGGCATTACAGCAACAGGACTACATCAAGCCATTTTATAGCGTTTATAGAGGAAGAATAGACACGCTTACCCTTCAATGTACGCCTTCGGGCGAATACTAAACAGACGATGCGGCTATTCTTTTTCCCTAAACGCTATAAAGGCTAAGGGGGACACTCGAAATGAGACATCGTAAAGAGCAGTTTATCTATGTTGGCGTTGATTTACATAAGCGGACGCATACCGCAGTTGTCATTAACTGTTGGAATGAGAAGCTAGAGGTCATTGAGTTCGAGAACAAACCATCGGCTTTCCCTGCGGTGGTCAATAAGGTCAAGAAGCATGTTCAAGAAGGCATGACAGTTGTATTCGGACTTGAGGACGTGGGCGGTTATGGAAGGTCATTAGCTGTTTATCTAGTCGAGAATCATTTCCTGGTCAAAGAAGTCAACGCTGCTTTATCTAACTGGAAGCGTAAAAGCTATGCCATGACGGAGAAGCACGATAGTTGGGATGCAGAGAACATTGCCAAGCTACTGCTTGATGAACTGGATAGATTGCCAAATGCCCACCCACAAGACGACTACTGGATTCTAAAACAGCTAGTCATGCGGCGGTATAGCTTGCGAGATACCCTCGTCATGCTCAAGAATCAGCTACATACGCAGTTAAGTTACAACTATCCGAGTTACAATAAGTTCTTCTCGGAAGTGGATGGGCAAACAGCACTAGCGGTATGGCACGAGTACCCTTCACCGTATCTATTGGAGGGCGTGAAAGTCGAAGCGTTGGCAGAGTTCTTGCGGAAGAACAGCCGTAATGTGTGTTCGACCAAGAAAGCTGCTTTAATCCTTGAGAGTGTTCAAGCTGATGGGAATACGAAGCGGAACGGGCAGGAATATCGGGATTTCCTTGTTCGCAGTCATGTGAACCAAATTCGTGACGTTCAGCGTGAGATGAACGATGTGGAGGACAATATCCGCCACATAATGCAGAAGCTAGACTTCAAGCTGAACACCTTTACTGGTATTGATGACGTTACCGCTTCGGCTATCGTAGCTGAAATCGGAGATATTAGCCGTTTTACGAGTGCTGACAAGCTAGCTAAGTATGCAGGGCTTACACCAAGCCAAATGAGCAGCGGCGGCAGAGGTAAAGACCGCAATCAACGGCAAGGAAATCGAGCGTTGAACAAGATTCTGTGGGGGCTAGCAGTAAGGCAAGTACATACCGCTAGAACTTCCAGTAAGCCGCTCAATCCTATATTCCGTGAATACTAAGAGAAACGATTGGGAGAAGGTAAAAAGAAGAAACAGGCAATCATCTGCATTATGAGAAGGCTTGTCACTATTCTTTATAGTATGTTGAAGAACAAAACCGAATACCGACTTGACGCTGTACCTGAACGGGTGGCAAGCTAATGATACAATGGTGGTAGCTGAAATGGTTGCCACCTTCTTTATTCCCTGAATCAAGGTTCTAACTAACGAAGGGGAGAAACCTATCGAGGAAATCGAGGTAGGGGATAAGGTACTTTCCAAGGATGATGAGACAGGCAAGATAGCTTATAAAGAAGTCGAATGGCTCTTCCAACGTGATGTAGAGGAAACGTATAATATTACTGTTGGCGGCGAAGTCATTACAACTACCGATGAGCATCCGTTTTGGATTATCGGCAAAGGTTGGGTGGAATCCAAGAACCTTGTGGTGGGCGATGTTCTGACAACCTCCGATGGCAAAGAATTAGCTATTGAGAAGATTGAGGTTAAGCAGGGGCATGCTACGGTTTACAATTTCAAGGTGAAGGATTTCCATACGTATTTTGTCTCAAACCTTGGGATTTGGACACATAATGCTTGTGGGGTAGCACCTCATACTGTTGTAAATGCATTATCGAATTTTCAAAGTAGTCAAATGAAGTTTGGTAGTAATACTTTCCTGCTTGATAAGTCAGGAATGAAATATATTCTAGAGCGTCACCATCCGAATTACTGGGATGGCTCAGTAAAGGCACAACAATCGTTTTTTGATGCAAGTATGTCAATTGACGATATTACGAGCGCCATTAAATCAGTTATGTCCCAAAATAGAGACATCCTTGCGAGTAAAGGGACTAAAGGGATGTATCAAATCACGGGTACTTACAACGGCAAGGACTATGTACTTGGGTTAAACAATGGGCGTGTAGGTCAATTTTATACTCCGTAAGGGTGATACGATGTTTCAAGTTGATTCATATTTGATGAAACCACAATGTAAAATTACTGATTTAAGCGATGTAGTTAGAAATCCTCAGAACTATTTTGTCGAAATCACTAATTCGTCAGGATTAAAAGAAATATATAAGAATCTTGATTTCCAGTATCTTAACGGGGCAATTTGTCTAAAGTATTACGGCGATAGTATGTTGGATATGAGGTATTGGGACTTGGTCGACCAATTATGGGCGTACGTTATTAATTTAATTGAAGAAGTGCTTCAAAAAGGAGAGGGAAGCATATATTTCCCTGACCAACCCGTCAAAATTATTCTCCGTCCAACAACTAAAGAATTACTTCTATTCTCAATTGAAGGAAGCGAAGTCACAAATTATGTATTACCTAGAAATGATTTTCTGATAGCACTAGTTCAAGGTGCAGAACAGTTTTTCTCCTGCATGACTGATACGTTTAGTTCCGATTGTGATTATTCCTATGAGTTAGAAAGAATAGTCAGGTTAAAAAAGGAATTACATTAGTGTATAAGACCTTGGGGGCTACAATCCTCAGGGTCTTTCTTTTACCCCCACCCAGTGCCGAATGAATCGGGCGGCTGAGTCCAATCATGCGTAATTCATGTAATACCAGTATAAGAACTTCTTTAATTCCTTGTACGCACATCCATGCTTGAGAAAGTATACCTAAATAATGCAATGCAGTTACATGATACAGGTTGATTATGGTCAGATACCACCATGATTGACCTGTATTTTGTTATCTTCGCTTTCTAGCGATTTTTCTAATATGAGCCGCAACTGTACAATACCCTGTCCCGATAGAGAGGGCGAAAAGGTATAATCGCATCTTCTTAGGAAGGATTGGGCGTGACACTGGAAGCATTGGCAGAGTTCCTGTGAAAGAACGGCAATAACGTATGTTCGGAAAGCTACACTAATCCAAGAAAGTGTCCAAGCAGATGGAAATACAAAGGGAATGGACAGGAATACCGTGATTTCCTCGTTCGAAGTCATGTAAACCAGATTCGTGACGTTCACCGTGAAATGAACGATGTAGAGGACAACATTCGTGAAATCATGGAAAAGCTAGACTTCAAATTGAACACGTTCACAGGTATAGATTACATTACTGCTTCGGCTACCGTTGCGGAAATAGGAGACATATCACGCTTTGCTGGTGCTGATAAATTAGCCAAGTATGAAGGGCTTTCGCCAAGCCAAATGAGTAGCGGCGGAAGAGGTAAAGAACGCAAAACAACGGCAAGGAAACAGAGCCTTAAACTAGATAGCCGTAAGGCAAGCTCAGACGGCTAGAACGTCTTCTTTTTGCCTTCACGCAATTTGGGAATTAGTACACATCTACAATAAAAATCAGCTACTATCACTTCACGTGAAAAATGTTCATCAAAAAACGGTACGTAGCAGGGGACAAGTCAATCGTTACAGAATTGACCAGTTGGAGGACAATCCTTATTTGGTACTTTCTGAAAACGTCCATTTCTTCTTGATACTATATCAGCCAAGGTATATCAAGAAGACCCTGATTCAGTCCGTCATTGCGACTATCATTAAATGGCGACTCATATAAATAATATGCAAATAAATTGTATGAGGCATATCATTCGAAGCAACCTTATCCTGATATCGCATATGAACCATACTGGAGCTGCTAGACGAAATTAGGCAGAGGCTTTGAGAAGAAAGGCTAATCTTGGATAAAGAAGATTGGAAATTCATGTAACATATAATTTTGCATGGCCAATTCAAATTAGCATTTGACAATTAACTGAGGAAACATGAAAAAAATAAAAGGGGCGTTTTGCTCTAATGAACGCCATCAACGGCAAGTAGCCGGATATTGCAGAGTGTATGGACAAAAGCTGGAACTGTTGCAAAGACGAGGGGTTAGAATTGAAGGCTGCCGAGTGCAAGTAGGGATTTTTGGCATGGAGCCAGAAGTACACGGTACAGGCATCGGCTATGAGAGGAAGGGTGAGCAGGAGGATGGTCAACGAGCGCAACTGGGCAGGCAATTACAAGTACGGAGCAACGGAGATTCTGGTCCCCGATAGGGTGTCGGATATACAGGAACGGGTGTCTCGAAGTTCCCGGATCAAGGTGCTGGGCTCGCGGCATTCGTTCAACGGCATCGCGGATACGGCCGGGAGCCTGATCTCGCTGCAAAAGCTGGACCGGGTCGTCGAGCTCGACTCCGCGAACCGGAAGGTCGCCGTCGAAGGCGGCATCCGGTACGGGGATTTGGCCCGCTATCTCCATGAGAGGGGCTTTGCGCTGCACAATCTGGCGTCGCTGCCGCATATCACGGTTGCAGGCGCGATCGCCACGGCAACGCACGGCTCGGGTGTCCTCAATGGAAATCTGGCTGCCGCCGTCCATGCGCTGGAGGTCGTCGCTGCCGACGGAGAGATCGTGACGCTCTCCCGCGACATGCCGGATGCCGAGGAGTTTCACGGAGCGGTCGTCGGGCTTGGCGGCTTGGGCGTCGTCACGAAGGTCACGCTGGATATCGTTCCAGCCTTCGAGATGACCCAGCATGTGTACGAGCAGCTGCCGCTGGAACAGCTGGAGCGGAACGTCGAAGCGATCTTGTCGGAATGCTACAGCGTCAGCCTGTTCACGGATTGGAAGGAGTCCTCGTTCAATCAGGTGTGGCTAAAGCGCCGCGTCGGGGATCCGGTGTCCTCGGACCAGCCGGAAGGCTTCTTTCATGATGCGGCTGCTGCATCCGGCAACCGCCATCCGGTGCCGGGACATTCCGGCGCCGTCTGCAGCGAGCAGATGGGCGTCGCTGGTCCTTGGCATGAGCGGCTGCCTCATTTCCGCATGGACTTCACCCCAAGCGTCGGCGAAGAGCTGCAAAGCGAGTATTTCGTGCCGCGGGACAAGGCTATCGAGGCTTTGCGCGCGATCGACGGTCTCCGGGATCTGATTGCGCCGCTGCTGTACATTTCCGAAGTTCGCACGATTGCCGCGGATCGGCTCTGGATGAGTCCTTGCTTCGGACAGGATTCGGTCGGCATCCATTTCACTTGGAAGCAAGACATGGAGGCGGTCGGCCGCGTGCTGCCCGTCATCGAAGAGGCGCTGCGCCCGCTCGGGGCGCGTCCGCACTGGGCCAAGCTGTTCGCGCTGCCGCCCGGCGAGGTTCAGCCCCTTTACGAGAAGCTCGCTGATTTCCGCCGGCTGCTGCTGCGGTACGATCCCTCAGGCAAATTCCGCAACGAATTTTTGAACCGCTACATTTATTGAGGGGACGTAGGACTGAAATGGAAACTCATTTGTTTTTGTTCGGGGGAGGGCCGCCGTTCTCGCCGGAGCTGGCCGCGCGGTTCGCAGAGCTGGCCGGTGGAGCTGACGGACTCGTAAGCATCCTGTGCGTGGATCGACCGGGATGGGAGGAGTATATGCCTCGCTATACAAAGGCTTTGGAAGAGCGGGGAGTGGCGCAGTTCCGCTACCTGCCGCTTCCGACGACGCCGGAGTCCGAAGCCATGGAAGCTCTCCGCGCCAGCAGCGGCATCATCATCGGGGGCGGAGATACGAACCGATATGCCGATTATATCGTCGAGACGGGGATTGGATCGGTTGTCGCCGCCAGGCATGAGGCCGGCATTCCGGTGGCGGGATTTTCGGCGGGCGCGCTGCTCAGTCCGGACCGCTGCCTGATCTCGGCGAAGGATAACGAGGCTTCGGCTTATCAGGACCGGAGGGGACTCGGTCTGGTTCATGGAATCTCCATTGCCGTTCATTTTTCCCAATGGCAGGAGGAGAAGCAGCTTCTGGCCTCAGCGGACAGATATCCCGATTATCGCGCCCATTACGGCCTGGATGAGGACTGCGGCCTGTACTTCCGCAATGGCGGGCTGGAAAGGACGGAGGGTGAAGGAGTGTTTGTTCTCGAGGACGGCGTGATCGGGAAGCTCGTTCTTTAAGTATTGGAATCGGAACGGCACAACGGTACCCAGCCAAGGCTTCAAAAGCTTCGAAGTTTCTCTGCTGCAGCGATCTCTTGCGCAGGCCGAAAGGCAGATGAAAAAAAAGCGCCATGAATAAGGAGGTATTCCGCCAGGAGTCTCCTTCCATGGTGCTTTCGTTTTGATGCAGGCCAGGGCCAATCGGCTTGCCGCCTGGTTTCCGCTTGCTGGATGGACCGTGCAGCCGCCGCCTGCGCCTTGAGCGGCTGAACTCGCCGGTCAAAGTCGCATTTCCGTACCGAGCCGGCTGCCCCGGTCAGGAGCAGGCGCGTATTCATATCGCGCGCTAGTTCCCGCCCGTCAGCCGCCGCCGCTTCTCCGCGTCCGGATCGAGCTCCACCCGGCTGTCCGTGTCGAAGATCATCGTCGCGCGCCGAGAGGCCTCATAAGCCGGCCAATCAAGCTCGGCGGTCGACGGATTGCCGGTACGGGCGAACGCGATCCAGGCGTCCTGAACCCGCTCCGCCATGGCGCGCATGCTCCCGCTCACTTCAAGGCCGGCGTTCTGGAGCAGGTCCAGATGGTTGAACACGAACGGAATCTCCGCCGCGTGAAAGGCTTTTGCAAACACTTCATGTCCTTCTACGGTGAAATCGTACCGGTACATCCAAACGGGAGCATACGGGAGCTGTGCGTCCGCCAGCAGCAGGGAGGAGCGCCAGAAGAAAAGATCCGTCATGAGCTGCTGCTGGCCTTCGGTCGTCCTCGGATAACCGCGCGTCCACTCCGCCGCCTCCGGCGCGCCCGTCACAGCGACATAGGCTTGCGCGTTCTTCTCGTCGGAGAGGAGCGGCATGCCGGGCGGAATGAACAAGGCGCCTTCATCGCGGTTGACGCCGATGAGAATATCGACGCCCTCGGCGGAGCCTGCCTCGATCAAGCTCTGAGGGAACTCCGGCAAAGTCTTGCCGTCGACGACCGGCTGAAACAGCATGACGGCGGATTCTCCGGCAGCCCGCTTCAGCTTGTCCGCCGCTCGCGTCAGCTCGGACGTCGGGATGTCCGCCAGCCGGTCCAGCTCGCCAGGCCCGATGCCCAGCATCTGCAGGTAAGCTCCGGCGAGCACCGAGCCTTGCTGCTCCGGAAGCGCCTGGGAGGCGCCGCTCTGCAGGATGGCTCTCCGGAACAGTCTTTTCGCAGCAGGCATGGCCAGCAGGGCGGCGATGCTCATGCTGCCTGCGGATTCGCCGAACACGGTCACCTGGGCCGGATCTCCGCCGAAAGCGGCGATGTTGCACTGCACCCACTCCAGCGCGGCGATCTGGTCGAGCAGGCCGGCGTTGGATACGTAGCCGTCATCCCCATCCGAACCGTCGGCGTAAGGAGACAGATGCAGGAAGCCGAGAGCGCCAAGACGATAGCTGATCGTGACGACGACGAGGCCGCCTCTGCGGGCCAGCTCGGCGCCGTCGTAGATCGGCAGTCCGCCGCCGCCCGTGACGAACGAACCGCCGTGGATCCAGACCATGACCGGCAGCGGCTTGGCCGAAGGTTCCTGCGGCGCCCACACGTTGACGTTCAGGCAATCCTCGGATTGCGGAATGGCCGTTCGCACGAGCCGGAAGCTTCCGCCGGACGGATCGACCGGCTGCGGCGCCAGCGGCCCGGGCTCGACAGCCGTGCGCGTTCCTTCCCAAGGCTGCGCGGGCAGCGGCTTGCGGAATCGTCTGGCTCCGACGGGCGGCTCCGCGAACGGGATCCCCTTCCAGAATCGGACTCCTTTATCGCGGGCTCCCTGAACCAGGCCGCTGTTCGTGCGGATAATGAGATCGTCCAAGCGTAACATCCTCTCTCTGCGAAGCATGATGCTTTCATTTTACCACTAAATCAATCCTTACCCCAACCGCAATCAGGCGAACCCCGCGGGGCAGCGGAAGTTGGGCTAAGTGCACCCGCCACAGCAGCGCACATTTATGGCAATTAAGGCCTATCGGGCCTTAGTGTGATGCGAGAGCGGTTACGGAGTGCAAATAAGGCCCAAATCGTGCCTTAGAGCGACACGAGAGTGGTTGTGCAGTGCAAATAAGGCCCAAATTGGGCCTTAGAGCGACACGAGAGTGGTTGTGGAGTGCAAATAAGGCCCAAATTGGGCCTTAGAGCGACACGAGAGCGGTTATGGAGTGTAAATAAGGCTCAAATCGGGCCTTAGAGCGATGCGAGAGCGGTTATGGAGTGCAAATAAGGCTCAATCGGGCCTTAGAGCGACATGAGAGTGGTTATGGAGTGCAAATAAGGCCCAAATTGGGCCTTAAAGCGATACGAGAGTGGTTACGGAGTGCAAATAAGGCCCAAATCGGGCCTTAGAGCAATGTAAGAGTGGTCATGGAGTGCAAATAAATTCCAAATTGGGCCTTAGAGCGATGTGAGAGTGGTCATGGAATGCTATTAAGGTCCAAATCCGGCCTTAGAGCAGGAGCCCTAATGTGAGGCATTTAGAGAATGCTGAAGGTTTAATGAAGCCTTATACAATTCGTCAGGGGTTCAGGGATTGCCATTGCTGCCGAGGACCGTAGACACGATTGCAGACTGCCGAGGCGATTCGTCCAATTGAAAAGTTGAATTCTCACGACGCGAATCCTGCAATGCGCCTGTGATGTCTATTTTGCCGCCGCATCGGTGCTCGCGCGCAGGACGGTGATTTCCACGCGGCGGTTTTTGGAGCGGCCGCTCTCGGTGCTGTTGGAGGTGACCGGCCGCGTATCAGCGTATCCGGCGATCTCGAACTTCGTCGGCGCCAGCTTGCTGCTGTCGATGAAGTAATGGAGCACGGATAGCGACCTGGCAGCCGAAAGCTCCCAGTTGTCGGCATATTGCCCGCCCGGATTGATGGGAAGGTTGTCGGTGTGGCCTTCGATGCTTACGGTGTTGTCCAGCGACTTGAACAGGCTCGACAGCTTGTCCAGCACCGGCGTCGCCTCCTTCTTGAGCTGCGCCCGTCCGAGGTCGAACAGGAACAGGTCGTTCAGCCGGATGGCGATGCCCTTGGGCGTGTCGGCGACGTAGACGCGGTCCTGAAGCTTGTGGTCCTTGATGTAGGTTTGAATGATCTTCAGCAGATTTTGCAGCTCTTCCTCCTGCAGCCGCTTCAGCTGCTCCTTGCCGGTTTCCTCGCTGGAGACGACAGGCTTGGCGGGAACCGGGCTTTGAAGCGGGGAGCCGTCCTGTATCGCTTGGCCGGTGACGCCGCGGCCGCCGTCCAGCACCGCATCCGATTTGTTGAACTGGAATTGGAGCGATTGCGCCAGAACCTCGTATTTTTTGACATCGAGCTGACTCATGGCATAGAGCACGACGAAGAAGATCAGCAGCAGCGTGATGAGGTCGGAATAGGTAATGAGCCAGCGCTCATGGTTTTCCGGAGCCGCCGCGGCCGCGCCGCGCCGCCTAGACCTGCGCCGCATTCTCGTCCGCCCTTCCTTCCGCGGCCTCCCGCGGCGCCTTCGGCTTTCTGCGCATCGGCTCGTCCTGGACAACGAAGGACTGCAGCTTCTTGCGGATCAGCTGCGGGTTCTCTCCGGCCTGGAGACCCATGATGCCTTCGAGCATCATCTCCATGCGCTGCACCTGCTCCTGGCTGCGGGAGCGGATTTTGGAAGCGAGCGGCAGGTAGACGACATTGGCCGAGGCGACGCCGTACAGAGTGGCGGTGAAAGCCACTGCGATCGAGGAGCCGAGCGAGCCGGGATCATGCAGGTCGCCGAGCACCTTGATCAAGCCCATGACGGTGCCGATGATGCCCATCGTCGGAGCGAAGCCTCCCGCGCTTTCGAAAATTTTGGCCTGCTGCTCATGGCTGCGCTCCAACGCCTCGATCTCGAGCTCGAGGATTTCCTTGGTCAGATCCGGATCCGTTCCGTCCACGACCATGAGGATGCCTTCGCGCAGGAAGCGGTCGTCGATCTTGCCGGCATGCGTCTCCAGCGCCAGCACGCCGCCGCGGCGGGCGATCGTCGCCATCTCGGTCATGCGCTCGATGATCTGCTGCTGCGTATCATCATCCTTGCTGAAGGCGAGGCGAAGGGCGGATGGAATGCCGCGCAGGCGGGAGGCGGGGAAGCTGACGGCGACGGCGGCGAAGGTGCCGCCGAAGACGATCAGGATGGCTGTCTTTTCCACCAGGCCGTGCATCTCGCCGCCTTCCCAGAGAAAGCCGCCGACCAGGGCGGCGATGCCTGCTGCGATTCCGATTAGTGTCGTTAAGTCCATGAGGCAGTTCACGCTCCTTGAGTAGGTCCCTGTCAGGCAGAACGTCTTGCCGGCGGCAAGAAGCGTTCGTATAGAAACGATTGCGGGTATAGATATAAATCTCTTGCCGAAGATGGAGAGGGCGTCTGGAAACAGGCTGGATTGCCAAAGTGTTCTCATTGCAAGCCAAGAAGCGACTCGGTATAATGAATGGGAACAAATATTCTTATGAAATTCGGGGACGTCTACTTTATCGGCTCTCCGGGGTATACAGTTAAATAGGGAATTATTCATATAATAGTAGACTTCACTCGCTATACCGGGTCTTTGGGACCGGGACTTTAGCTTCATATATAAAGGAATCGAGGTGTTTCAGAGCCATATGGCCGATACCGTACAGAAACTTTTCAACCTGAAGTCGGATTATACGCCTCAGGGCGACCAGCCCGGTGCGATCCAGAAGCTCGTCGAAGGGGTGCGGGAGGGACAGAAGCACCAGATCCTGCTCGGCGCCACCGGCACGGGCAAGACCTACACGATAGCCAACACCATTGCCAAGCTCAACCGCCCGACGCTCGTGATCGCCCACAACAAGACGCTCGCCGCCCAGCTGTGCAGCGAGTTCCAGGAGTTCTTCCCCGACAACGCCGTTTCCTACTTCGTCAGCTACTATGACTATTACCAGCCTGAAGCCTACCTCCCGTCGACCGACACCTACATCGAGAAGGATTCCAGCATCAACGACGAGATCGACAAGCTGCGCCACTCCGCGACCAGCTCGCTGTTCGAGCGCCGCGACGTCATCATCGTCGCCAGCGTGTCGTGCATCTACGGCCTCGGCTCGCCGTCGGAGTACGGAAGCCTGGTGCTTTCGCTGCGCAAGGGGATGGAGAAGGGACGCGACCAGATTCTGCACAAGCTCGTCGACATCCAATACCAGCGCAACGACATCAACTTCGTGCGCGGCACGTTCCGGGTGCGGGGCGACATCGTCGAGATCTTCCCGGTCGCGAACAACGAGCGGGCGATCCGCGTCGAGCTGTTCGGAGACGAGATCGAGCGCATCACCGAGATCGACGTCCTGACGGGCGAGATCATCGGAGAACGCGACCATGTCGCGATCTTCCCGGCCTCCCACTTTGTCACCCACGAGGACAAGATGAAGATCGCGCTTGTCAACATCGAGCGCGAGCTGGAGGAGCGTCTGGCCGATCTGCGCGAGCGGGGCAAGCTGCTGGAGGCGCAGCGGCTGGAGCAGCGGACCCGCTACGATATCGAGATGATGCAGGAAATGGGCTTCTGCTCCGGCATCGAGAACTACTCCGGACCGCTGACCTTCCGCGAGCGGGGAGCGACTCCGTATACGCTGATGGACTATTTCCCGGACGACATGCTGATCGTCATCGACGAATCCCATGTGACGCTGCCGCAGATCCGCGCCATGTACAACGGCGACCGCGCGCGGAAGGAAGTGCTCGTGGAGCACGGCTTCCGGCTGCCGTCCGCCATGGACAACCGGCCGCTGCGCTTCGAGGAGTTCGAGGCCAAGGACATGCAGACGATCTATGTGTCCGCGACGCCGGGCCCTTACGAGCTGGAGACAGCTCCGGGAGAGCCTATCCAGCAGATCATCCGCCCGACGGGCCTGCTGGATCCCATCATCGAGGTCCGTCCGACGAAGGGGCAGATCGACGATCTGCTCGGGGAGATCCGCGACCGCATCGCCAAGGACGAGCGCGTGCTCGTCACGACGCTGACCAAGAAGATGTCGGAGGACCTCACCGACTACCTCAAGGAGGTCGGCATCAAGGTCCGCTACCTGCACTCCGACATCAAGACGCTGGAGCGGATGGCGATCCTGCGCGATCTGCGCGTAGGCACCTTCCACGTGCTCGTCGGCATCAACCTGCTGCGGGAAGGCCTCGACCTTCCGGAAGTGTCGCTGGTGACGATTCTCGATGCGGACAAGGAAGGCTTCCTCCGCTCCGAGCGGTCGCTCATCCAGACGATCGGACGGGCGGCGCGCAACTCCGAGGGCCGGGTCATCATGTACGGCGACAAGATCACCGATTCCATGAAGCTCGCGATCTCGGAGACTCAGCGCCGGCGTTCCATCCAGGAAGCGTACAACGAGAAGCACGGCGTGACGCCGACGACGATTCGCAAGCGGATCCACGACGTCATCGAGGCGACGAAGGCGGCCGAGCAGAAGGCCGACTATCTGTCCGGCGTCTCCGGCAAGCTCACCAAGAAGGAGCGCCAGCAGGTCATCAACCGCCTGGAGGCGGAGATGAAGAACGCCGCCAAGAACCTCAACTTCGAGAAGGCGGCGGAGCTGCGCGACGCGCTTCTCGAGCTGCGGGCCGAAGACAGCTGAGCGGCGAGGCGAGGCGGGGTTCCTGCCCGGCAAGCCGGATTTCTCCGGCTGGGCTTAAGGGCGATGGATTCCGTCATGCTGGAGAAGAAGTCAAGTGTTCCAGGCCATCTCTTTTGATAAGCAATAGCAGTGAAGCGGTCTGGACGTCTGTGCGTGGCAAGAAGTCAAGAAGCGGTCTGGACGTCTGTACTTGGCGAAAGTCAAGAAACGGTCTGGACGTCTTGCGATAGGCAAAAAGTCAAGAAACGGTCTAGACGTCCCGTGTTAGGCAAGTAGCCATGAGCGGTCTGACCGCACTGATATAGAGAAGTAGGTAAAGGAGCGGCTTTCGAGGCCGCCCTATCGGATATAGGAGGTACCAACCTGTGGCAAGCGACCGTATCGAGATCAAGGGCGCCAGAGCCCATAACCTGAAAAACATCGACGTGACGATTCCGCGCGACAAGTTCGTCGTGCTGACGGGCCTCAGCGGCTCGGGCAAGTCCTCGCTCGCGTTCGACACGATTTACGCCGAAGGGCAGCGCCGGTACGTGGAGTCGCTGTCCGCTTACGCGCGCCAGTTCCTCGGCCAGATGGAGAAGCCCGATGTCGATTCCATCGAGGGGCTTTCCCCTGCCATTTCCATCGACCAGAAGACGACGAGCCGCAACCCGCGCTCCACGGTCGGAACCGTCACGGAGATCTACGATTATCTCCGTCTTCTGTTCGCTCGGATCGGCAAGCCCCATTGCCCGGAGCACGGCATCGAGATTACTTCCCAGACCGTGGAGCAGATGGTCGACCGCATCCTGGAATATCCGGAGCGCACCCGGCTGCAGATTCTGGCCCCGATCATCTCCGGCCGCAAGGGAGAGCACACCAAGCTGCTGCAGGACATCCAGAAGCAGGGCTTCGTCCGCGTCCGCGTGGACGGCGAGCTGCGCGACCTGAGCGAGAGCATCGAGCTGGAGAAGAACAAAAAGCACAGCATCGAGGTCGTCGTCGACCGGATCGTCGTCAAGGAGGATATCCGGACGCGTCTCGCCGACTCGCTGGAGACGGCGCTCAAGCTGTCCGAGGGCCAGGTGATCGTCGACATCATCGATCAGGAGGAGCTGCTGTTCAGCTCCAACCTGGCTTGTCCGATCTGCGGCTTCAGCATCGACGAGCTTTCGCCGCGCATGTTCTCCTTCAACAGCCCGTTCGGAGCCTGCCCGGAATGCGACGGCCTGGGCGCCAAGATGATCGTCGATCCGGATCTGCTCATCCATGATCCGGGCAAGACGATTTCGCAAGGCGCTTTCGAGGCATGGGCGGGCAGCACATCGAACTACTACCCGCAATTCATGGCCGCCGTATGCAAGCATTACCATATTCCGATGGACGTGCCGGTTAGCGAGCTGACCGCAGAGCAGATGAAGAAGCTGATGTACGGCACCGGCGGCGAACGGGTCAAGTTCCAGTATGAGAACGACTTCGGCTTCCGCAAGGAGGCGTATGTGCCGTTCGAGGGCGTCGTGAACAACCTGGCCCGACGCTACCGCGACACGGCCTCCGATTCCATGCGCGAGTATATCGAGGAATACATGAGCGCCAAGCCTTGCGGCAGCTGCAAGGGCCAGCGTCTCAAGAAGGAGAGTCTCGCGGTTACGGTCGGAGGACAGAACATCGCCTATACGACATCCCTGTCCATTGGGGACGCGCAAGGCTTCTTTGAATCCCTCGACTTGAACCAGAAGGACCGGACGATCGCGAATCTCATTCTCAAGGAAATCAACAGCCGTCTCGGATTCCTCGTCAACGTCGGCCTGAACTACCTGTCGATGTCGCGCGCGGCGGGTACGCTGTCGGGGGGCGAGGCGCAGCGGATCCGTCTGGCTACGCAGATCGGCTCCAGCCTCATGGGCGTTCTCTACATTTTGGACGAGCCCAGCATCGGGCTGCATCAGCGGGACAACGACCGGCTGATCGGCACGCTGGAGCATATGCGCAACCTCGGCAATACGCTCATCGTCGTCGAGCATGACGAGGACACGATGCTGGCCGCCGATTACATCATCGACATCGGACCGGGAGCCGGCATCCACGGCGGCCATGTCATCGCCCAGGGCACGCCGCAGGAGGTCATGAAGGACGAAAATTCCTTGACCGGCCAATACCTCAGCGGGCGCAAGTTCATCGCCGTGCCGCAGAAGCGCCGCAAGACCGACGACCGCTGGCTGGAGATCCGCGGGGCCAAGGAGAACAATCTGCGGGGCGTCAACGTCAAGGTTCCGATCGGCGTATTCACGGCCGTCACCGGCGTATCCGGCTCCGGCAAGTCGACGCTCGTCAATGAGATCCTCTACAAGACGCTGGCCAGGGATCTCAACCGCGCGAAGGTCCGTCCCGGCGAGTACAAGGAAATCCGGGGATTGGAGCAGATCGACAAGGTCATCGACATCGACCAGTCGCCGATCGGCCGCACGCCGCGCTCCAATCCGGCGACCTATACCGGAGTCTTCGACGATATCCGCGACGTCTACTCCTCCACGACCGAGGCCAAGGTGCGCGGCTACAAGAAAGGCCGATTCAGCTTCAACATCAAGGGAGGCCGCTGCGAAGCCTGCCGCGGCGACGGCATCATCAAGATCGAGATGCACTTCCTGCCGGACGTGTACGTGCCATGCGAGATCTGCAAGGGCAAGCGGTACAACCGCGAGACTTTGGAGGTCAAGTACAAGGGGCACAGCATCGCCGACGTGCTGGATATGACCATCGAGGATGCGACGGAATTCTTCCGCAACATTCCGAAGATCCACCGCAAGCTGCAGACGCTGATGGATGTCGGCCTGGGCTACATGAACATGGGCCAGCCGGCGACGACGCTGTCCGGCGGCGAAGCGCAGCGCGTCAAGCTCGCCTCCGAGCTGTACCGGCGCAGCACGGGACGCACGTTCTATATTCTGGACGAGCCGACGACGGGCCTCCATATGGACGACGTCGACCGTCTGCTGCAGGTGCTGCATCGCCTCGTCGATTCCGGAGAGTCTGTGCTCGTCATCGAGCATAGCCTCGACGTCATCAAGACCGCCGACTACCTCATCGATCTCGGACCGGAGGGCGGCAGCGGCGGCGGCATGATCGTCGCGACGGGCACGCCGGAGCAGGTCGTCAAGGTAGAGGGCTCTTACACGGGCAAGTATCTCGGCCCGGTGCTGGAGCGCGACCGCAAGCGGACCGAGGAAGCGATTGCCCGCGCCGAGGCTTCCGGAGCGGCTGCCGAGGTCGGAGCGGCCGGCGAGCAGATGCTTGCCGCCGAGAGCCGCGGCGAGTATGTGACAGCCGCAGCGCCGAAGAAACGCGGCACGGAAGCGGCTGCTCCGAAGAAGAGGGGCCGCAAGCCGAAGGAAACGGGCTTGAAGTAGGGAGCCCGAGGGAACTGAGCATGAGCTGGACTTTTCGGCAAACGTTATCGTTTCGTTGTGTCCATTGAATTCGTCCAGCAGTCTGCAGGCAACAGCCTTCGTACGGTGCATCCGTTCGAGGGCTGTTTTTTCTGCTCTTTGGGATCAAAACAAAGAAATCGCGCCCTATGGAAGAGCTGCCGACATGTGACCCATCAAACCAGCGCGCCCTATGAGGGAGGAACCAAGAAGGCCGTATCGGACATCGGATCCGCTATTAGGCGTAAATCAGCGTTTTGCTCATCGTATCGGACATAGGATCAACTATTAGGTGTAAATCAGCGTTTTGCTCATCGTATCGGACATAGGATCAACTATTAGGTGTAAATCAGCGTTTTGCTCATCGTATCGGACATAGGATCCGCTATTAGGTGTAAATCAGCGTTTTGCTCATCGTATCGGACATAGGATCCGTTATTTCTTTAAAACGTATTGATATAAGGATATGAATTCGAGAATAGCGGAACGTATGTCCGATAAATCTGGAAATGGCCTAAAAATCTACAAATAACGGATCGTATGTCCGATTTGAATTGCGAAACCTTAGGAAATGGGAGGAATAGGCCCATAGACAAGGTGGATTAACCGATTGGGATAGTGCCCTCCTCGAGCAGATTAACCGACTTGGATAGTGCCCGCCTCGAGCAGATTAACTGACTGTGATAGTGCCCGCCTCGAGCAGATTAAAAGGCTTGATTGATGGACCCGCTTGGATATCTTGCCGACGAAAGAGTTGACTCGTTCGGATGAATCAACCGATTCCAGTTGTTCGATCGATGACCAGTAACCAACTCATATCTGTAACCATGTTTGTAACCAACTCATGTCTGGAACCAACTCATGTCTGGAACCAACTCATGTCTGTGAAGATACCCCTGCCAGTAACCCTGCCCATCCGCTTATACGCAATAAACCATGCAAAAAAAACCGCCCCCAAGGGGGCGGTTTTGAATTTCAACCATGCCTAGCTCGCCGAGGCGGTCAGAATGCCGGTCAGCTTCTCCTGGAAGGCAGGAACTCCGACACGGTTGACAAACTGGTGGAAGGACTCGCCGGCTTGGCGGTCTTCCTTGTAGAAGCCGATTAGTTGAGCCAGGACGGACGGAACGTCGCCTGCCTTCACGCGGCCCTTGAGCGGCTTGTTGAAGGTCGCGCCGGGGCCGAGGATGCCGCCGACGGCGATGTCGAAGGCGTCGACCATGCCGTCCGGAGTTTTCACCAGGGAGCCCTGGAGGCCGATGTCCGCAATATGCTTCTGGCCGCAGCCGTTCGGGCAGCCGATGAAGTGGATGCGGATCTTCTCGTCCAGCTCAACATTCTCGTCGAGGTATTCGGCGACGACGCGGGCGAATTCCTTGGTCTCGACGATGGCGAGATTGCAGAACTCGTTGCCGGTGCAGCTGACGGTGCGGCTCATGAACGGCTTCGGATTCGGCGTGAGCCGCTCCAGCACTGGCGCGGCCAGAGCCGCTTCCACGTTCTCGTCGGCGACGCCCGTAATGATGATGTTCTGGGACATCGTCGTGCGGAGCTTGCCTTCGCCGTACTTATCGGCGATGTCGCACAGCTGCTCGAGCTCATCGGAATTGGTGCGTCCTACCGGCACGTTGAGGCCGATGTAGTTGCGGCCGTCCTTCTGCTTGTGCACGCCGTCGAAGTAAGCCGCCTGCCAGCCGGCAGTCTTGCTCTCGCCGCGCGAAGGCATGTCGCCGATCAGCTTGAGGAGCTCCTCCTGGAATTTCTCCGGTCCCCAATCGGCGACGAGGAACTTCAGGCGGGCATGATGGCGCTTCTCGCGGTAGCCGTGGTCCCGGAACAGCGTGGTGACGCCGACCGCAACCTTGAGGGCTTCTTCCGGACGGACAAACATATCGAGCTCCTTGGCCAGATAAGGTTTGGCCGAGAGGCCGCCGCCGACCCAGGCGTGGAAGCCGACGACTTCCTCGCCGTCGATCACTTTGACGGCCGGAGTGAAGGCCAGGTCGTTGATCTCCGCATGCGCGTTGTTATAGATATTCGCGGAGACGGACATTTTGTATTTGCGCGGCAGGTTGGAGAAGTCGCGGTTCAAGAGGAAGAAGTTGTTGATTTCCTCGACGAGCGCAGTCGTATCCATCAGCTCATCCTTGTCGATGCCCTGAAGAGGGTTGCCGACGATCGTGCGCGGGCAGTCGCCGCAGGATTCGTAGCTGTACAGGCCGACTTCCTCGAGCCGCTTGAAGATATCCGGCATGTTCTCGATGCGGAGCCAGTGGTACTGGATCGCCTGGCGGGTCGTGACGTCGATCAGGTCCCGGCCGTAGTCGCGGCCGATCGATGCGAGGGCTCTTGCCTGAGCGGTCGTCATGACGCCGGAGTTGATGCGGATCCGCATCATGAAGTAGCCGTCCCGCGGCTTCTGCTCGTAGACGCCGGCCCACTTGAAGCGGTTCATGTCGTCCTCGGGAATAGAGTCATACCCTTCCAGGGCATACTTCTCGATAATCGTGCGGATGACATCCAGTCCGTCTTTCTCGATCTTCCAAAGTTCCATTTTATTCAGCTTGGACGTGTCGGCCGTCCAGGGCATTTCGTAAGCCATGGAAATGAACCTCCTGTAGTTGGTTCCGGTTATTTTGAAATCCGATAAAAAAGGTAAGATTACGCTAATCCGATCGTACCATAGCGGGATCGCAGGGGCAATAACCGGTAAGCCGCGGCCTATAAGGAATGTTGATGCAGGCTATCCGGAATTTTTATAATGGGAAAGAATAACCGAACCGGAGGCGCGGCAAATTAGAAGGTGACAAAATTGTGGCAAACGTGTTACGGAGCGAAAACATCTTGCATCCGGGACGCCTAAAAGATACCATAGCTTATATACGTCCATAAGCCGCCCGAATCCGGTCCAGGCATTTCGGCATTGATGCCGTCGGAAGCGGTCTCACAGCAATCTAACCCGGGAGGTAGCACCCCATGTATCTTGCAGCAGAAGCGGCCAAGGCCGCGACGAGCAACTTCAATACGTTCGACATCTTCATGCTTTTGTTCACGATCGTCATCGCTATCGGGCTTGTACGCCTTGTCGGCCAGCGCAAGAAGAACATCTTCGCCATCGGCTGGGGCGCCGCATGCCTGCTCGTGTTCCTCGTCATCGACTATATCATGATCTTCAAAGTATGGCTGGCGTAACAACTGCCCTACATACCGCGCTTCAAAACAAAAAGGCTTCCCGGTGCAGCGTCTGCTGCCGGGAAGCCTTTTTATCTACTGCTACGCGCTGGTCACACCCACCACATCTCGCCGAGCGGCTCGCGGATGAGCACCTGCTGCAGGTTGGCGACCGCTTTGCTGAAGCCTTCCTCGACGCTCATGAGGCCGTCCTCATGCTCGATGCTGACGACATAATCGTAGCCGACAAGGCGCAGGGCGCTGATGATGTCGGCCCATACCTTGAGGTCGTGGCCGAAGCCGACGGAACGGAACTGCCAAGCGCGGTCGAGCATGAGCGTGTAGGACTGCATGTCCGTTACGCCGTGCTTGTTGACGTTGATCGGATCGATCGTCGTATCCTTGGCGTGGAAGTGATGGATCGCGCCTTCGCGGCCGAGGATATGGATCGCCTGGACCGGATCGATGCCCTGCCACCACATATGGCTCGGATCGAGGTTGGCGCCGATCGCTTTGCCCGTCGCTTCGCGCAGGCGGAGCATCGTGGCCGGCGTATGGACGGAGAAGCCGCCGTGAAGCTCGAGGCCGATCTTGACGCCCGCCGCTTCGGAGATGTTGTTGATGTCGGTCCAGTAAGGAATGACTTTCTGTTCCCACTGCCACTTCAGCACTTCCTGGAAGTCGTTCGGCCATGGCGCTACCGGCCAGTTCGGATACTTGGCGTCCTCATGGTCTCCAGGCAGGCCGGAGAACGTGTTGACGACCGGAACCTCCAGACGGTTGGCCAGCTCGATCGTCTTGCGGATGATTCCGTCATGCTCGGCAGAGATTGCTTTCTGCGGGTGGAGCGGATTGCCGTGGCAGCTCAGGGCGCTGATGATGAGGCCGCGGGATTCGACCGCCTGCTTGAACGCGCGGCGCTTGCCGTCGTCGGCGAGCAGCTCGTCCAGGTCAAGATGCGGGCTGCCCGGATAGTTGCCGGTCCCGATTTCAAGAGCGTCGAGGCCTTTGGACGCGATGTAGTCTAGCGATTCCTCGAACGATTTTTGGGCAAACAGAACAGAGAATACACCAAGCTTCATGGTGAATAACCTCCCGTGGATTAGAATGATCCATAAACGCTCTCATTATAGCATGCCCCCAACCTGCATACAGCCTGCAAAGAGAGATGATGACAAAAACGCATAATAACTGGACAATCCGTTGAAGCGCTTCCGCCTCGGCTGCGCTCATGGACCAGAAAAGCGGCAAGCGGATGACGAGGATTGCTTCAGTCTATACTCCCCTTGCTCATGTGGAAATCTGTTTCTTGCGCATCCGAAACCAAACGATTCCGACTCCAGGCGATGGAGTAGACGGTAAAAGAAGCGAGGAGAACCCCCGGGAAAATGACGAGCTGGTAGGAATGGTTGATCAGCATCATGGAAAAGGAGATGCAGACCAGGCCGACGGCAATGCTGATCAGCAGCTTCTCGTTCGCGGAGGTGAAATAGTTCTCCTTCACGGAGAAATCATGGGGAGGCTGCTGGATGAAGGAGAAGCCTTTCCCGGTTGCTTTCAGGATGAGCGCGATCAGATAGGCCGTCACGATGGATGCGATTTGCAGCAGGAAGACGTAGCCGGTAGTCTGGGCCATCACTTCTTCAGGCAGGAGTCCCGAAGCGGTCAGCAGGAAGTAGAGGCCGAATTGAAGCGGCATATACAGCATGTATCCCGTCACGAGCGCGAGAGTCGACCAGAAGAAACGGATTTTCAGCATATAGCGGCATAAAAGCAGGAGAATCACAAATTGGATAGGCGTGTCCAGCGCGGACAACGGCAAAACCATGCGGTTGACGTAAGAGAGCAGGGCGATGAAGACGCTGCTGGCGAGCAGCGGCCATCTAAAGGCGTAAATGGGAAGCTTGAAAGGGGCAAGTGCGCAAACCCAGATGGCCAGGGCATCGAACACGCCCAACAGGATGTAAATGAAATTTTCCGTCATCGATTCGGCTCCGATTCTTCGTTGTATTTACTTTTTAAGGGGCTAAGGCTGTCCATTTATCGAAACAAAGTCAGTATAGCAACTTTAATGGTTTAATTACATATGGCATTAACTATAAGCCTGTTGATTTCATGCCGTTAAGGATGAATGGAACCCGGTTGTGGAAGGGCGGCGTTTCCGTTATACTGATTCAAATGCATACTGTCACCATGCCGTTGATGAGAATCCAACTCGGAGGCGTTTTCGCCAAGGGAATCCTTTTCCCCTAAGTTTGCCGGACCGCCCGTTACCGCGGAACCAAAGAGGGTCGGTTTTTTCCGCCGGCCAAATTGGGTGGCACCGCGAGTCAAGCGCTCCTCGTCCCAACAGGACAGGGCGCTTTTTGTGTTTTTACAACAAAATAAGGAGCGGTGCGGCATGTTGGAGATGGGATGGATTCGGGAAAATCCGGAGGAAGTGAGGAAAGCGGCGGCGGCGAAAGGCTTGGCGTTCAACGTGGAGGAGCTGCTCGCTGCGGATGCGCTGCGGCGGAAGCTGCAGGGGCAAGCCGACGAGCTGCGGCAGGCGCGGAACCTGGCATCGGCGCAGGTTGCCGCTCATATGCGGGCGAAGCAGCCCGCGGAAGCCGAGAAGTCGAAGCAGCAGGCGCGCGAGGCGAATGAAAGGCTGCTTGAAGTCGAGCCGGCCCTCGCCGGTGCCGAGAGCCACTATCGCAGGCTGATGCTGGAGGCGCCGAATCCCGTATCGGAAGACACGCCTGCGGGAACGTCGGATCTCGACAACGTTCAGGTGGATGCATGGGGCCAGCCGCCACAGTTCGGCTTCATGCCGCTGAGCCATGTCGAGCTCGGGGAGCTGCACGGGCTTGTCGACTTCGCCAGGGGCGTCAAGACGGGCGGCACGCGCAGCTATTATTTGAAGGGAGCCGGCGCGCTGCTGCATCGGGCGGTCCAGCAGCTTGCGCTGGACGTTCTGCTGCGGGAAGGCTTCACGCTGTTCGAAGTCCCCGTTATGGTGCGCACGGAAGCTTTCACGAGCACGGGATTTTTCCCGTCGGGCGAGGATCAGACCTATCGCTTGGAAGGGCGGGATGAGCGGCTGGCCGGCACGGCGGAGGTGCCGCTCGTGAACTACTACAGCGGCGAGATCATCGACGTCTCGGAGCCGCTGAGGCTGGCGGCGGTGTCGGCCTGCTACCGCAGCGAAGCCGGTTCGGCCGGCCGCGACACGCATGGCCTCTATCGGGTGCATCAGTTCGCCAAGGTAGAGCAGGTCGTCATCTGCCGGGCCGACCGGGAGGAGGCGGAGCGGCTCCATCGGGAAATTACGGGCCACGCGCGCAAGGTGCTGGAGCTGCTGGAGCTGCCGTACCGGGTCATGGCGGTCTGCGCCGGCGATATGTCGCAGAAGACGCATAAGCAGTACGATCTGGAAGCCTGGATGCCGAGCCGGGACGCGTACGGGGAGACGCATTCGTCGTCGAACCTGCTTGATTTTCAAGCTCGTCGTGCCGGCATCCGCTACCGGGACGAGGAGGGCATGCTGAGGCATTGCTTCACGCTCAACAATACGGCGGCAGCTTCGCCGCGAATCCTTATTCCGCTGCTGGAGATCCATCAGCGGGAAGACGGCAGCATTCGGATTCCTGATGCCTTGAGACCGTATATGAACGGACAGAGTGAAATCCGGATCTGAAAAGCAACCGGCTTCCCCCGCGAGGCGAAGGTCAAGCTTCGCGGCCAAGCATGAAACATCAAGGCGTTCCGCCTCCGCGAGGAGACGGAACGCCTTCTCCTTTTCGTCCGCCGGGCTCTGCCCGGACGTTGGAGGAATTCCGCCGCCGCTGGGGCTGCGGCCTGAAGTTGCCAGCGGGCTTTTTCCCCGGAATGCTTGGTGCAACCGGCCTTACTCTGCTACACTAGCAGTATGGCGGCCGTGTCAGACGGCCACACTTTAGTTGAGAAGATAGATACGGAGGCATATCGAGGCAATGACCTTAACCATACAAAGGCAAGACATCGAGCTGCTGGCCCCGGCCGGCGATTGGGAGTGCATGAGGGCGGCGGTCGCGAACGGAGCGGACGCCGTTTTCTTCGGCGTCGAGAAGTTCAACGCGCGGGCCCGCGCCAACAACTTCAGGATGGACGAGCTGGCGGAGATCATGGCTTTTCTGCACAGCTACGGGGTAAAGGGATTTTTGACGTTCAACATTCTCGTATTCGAGGATGAGCTGCGCGACGCGAAAGCGCTGATCGAAGCCTGCGTGGACGCAGGCGTGGATGCGGTCATCGTGCAGGATCTGGGACTGGTGAAAATGATCCGCGAAATCTCGCCGGATTTCCCGATCCACGGCTCTACCCAGATGACGATCACCTCCCCGGAGGCGGTGGAGTTCACCAAGCCGTTCGACATCGAGCGCGTCGTGCTCGGACGGGAGAACAACCTCAAGCAGATCAAGACGATCGGCGAGAAGGCCAAGCTGCCGATGGAGGTATTCGTCCATGGCGCGCTGTGCGTCAGCTATTCCGGACAATGCCTTACCTCGGAAATGTGGGGAGGCCGCTCCGCCAACCGCGGCGAATGCGCGCAAGCCTGCCGCCTTCCCTACGATCTGATGGTCGACGGCGAGCAGAAGCCGATGGGCGATATCGCTTATCTGCTGTCTCCCAAGGATCTGGCCGCGATCGACATCGTGCCGGAGCTGATCGAAGCGGGCGTCACTTCCTTTAAAATCGAGGGGCGCCTGAAGAGCCCCGAGTACGTGGCCAACGTCGTGTCCAAATACCGCAGCGCCATCGACGCTTACTTTGACGGCGATCGCTCCGGCCCGTCCAAGGAAGAAGTGCGCGAGCTGCAGCAGAGCTTCTCGCGCGGCTTCACGCACGGCTTCCTCAAGGGAACGAACAACAAGCAGCTGGTCGAGGGCACATTCCCGAAAAGCCGGGGCGTCTATCTCGGCCGCGTCGAACGCATCCTGCGCGACGGCGTCGTCTGCCGGCTGGAAGCGCCGCTCAAGCGGGGCGACGGCATCGTGTTCGACGCCGGAGATCCGACGCAGAAGGAAGAGGGCGGACGCGTCTATGACATCCGCCGCCAAGGCGTGAAGATCGAGGGAGAGGCGATGGAAGGCACCGTGCTCGATATCGTGCCGGGGCGCAACGATGTCAATCTGCAGCGCGTGAAGGTCGGAGACCGCGTTTGGAAAACGAACGATCCGGCTCTGGACCGCCGTCTGCGCGCGACGTATGAAACGGAGAAGCCTTACCGGGTATTCCCGCTGGCGCTTCGGGTCGAGGGAACGGAAGGCCAGCCGCTGCGCACCTGGTGGACCGATGTGCAGAAAGGAACGACCGTCGAGGCGGTCAGCGAAATGCCGCTGGAGAAGGCGCTCAAGCGTCCGATGGACCAAGCGCTGCTTGAAGACCAGTTCGGCCGGCTCGGCGGCACGCTGTATCAGCTCGAGGAGCTGGAAGTCAAGCTTGACGGCGAGCTGATCATTCCCGTGCGCGAGCTGAACCGGATGCGGCGCGAAGCGGTGGAGCAGCTCGCGGGCGAGCGGCCGAAGCCGCCCGTGTACGTGAAGCGCGAGGCGGATATCTTTGCGGACGCCCGCACCAAGGAGCAGCGCGACATGGACGCCGCCGTCGCGGCAGTTCCCGGCGCTGCGCGCCTGACTGCTCTATGCCGCACGCTGGATCAGGTGAAGGCTGCCTGCGCCACGGATGTGGAGATGATCTACGCCGACTTCGAGTTCATCAAGCAGTTCCCGGCCGCCATCGAAGCCGCGCGCGCGGCAGGCAAGCCGATCGCGCTGGCGACGCCGCGCATCCACATGCCGAACGAGAACGGCTACCACGCCAATATTCTGCGCCTGAAGCCGGATGCGGTTCTTGTCCGCAACACCGGCGCGCTGTATTATTACTTGCGGGCCCGCTTGGAGCGGCCGGGCGAGCCTTTCCCCAAGCTGATCGGGGACTTCTCGCTGAACATCGCCAACCATAAGGCGGTGGAGCTGTTCCGCGAAGCGGGCTGCGACGTGCTGACGCCATCCTACGACCTCAATATCCAGCAGATGGTCGACCTGCTCGGCAACACCCGCGACACTTCGGCGCTTGAGGTTGTCATCCACCAGCATCTGCCGATGTTCCACACCGAGCACTGCGTGTACTGCACGTTCCTCAGCGAAGGCACCGACTTCACGAACTGCGGCCGTCCTTGCGAGGAGCACAATATTTCCCTGCAGGACCGCATCGGCATGTCCCACCCCGTCCGCGTGGACGAGGGCTGCCGCAACACGGTGTATAATGCGATCGAGCAGTCTGGCGCGGAATACCTGCGCAACTTCCTGGAGCTTGGCGTGCGCTCCTACCGGGTCGAGTTCCTCGAGGAGCCGGCCGAGAAAGTCGCCGAGGTGCTCGCCCTGTACCGCGACGCCATCAACGGCCGCATCAGCGGCACCCAGGTATGGCGCAGCCTGAAGGCGACCAACCAGCTCGGCGTCACTCGCGGCCAGCTGGTGAAGTAAGGCTTCGACAGCCCGCGGCAACTGTGCAGGCAGCTCCCAGCGCGCGATGAGGTCGCATGACGGGGTCAACCAGCATGAAGTCCCATGAAATATCAAGGCTTTTCGCCCCAACGTCTCCCGGTTCCCGAGAGGCGTTGGGGATTCATTTTGCATACAGAGAGGGTTATGACGGATGAATGTCAGCAAGTTTGAAGGGCGCGAGCCTGTTTCCATGATTATTGACGCCGATACGGGGATCGACGATGCGTTGGCGATCCTGTACGCCGTGAAGTCGCCGGCCATCCGGCTGGAGGCTGTATGCACGGTATTCGGCAATATCGACGTCGAACAGGCGACGGACAATACGCTGCGCCTGATCCAGCTTGCAGGCGCGCGCGACCGCGTACAGGTCGTCAAGGGCGCCTCGAAGCCGCTGGAGCGCGAGTTCCAGGGCTCGACCTCCCATGTGCACGGAGAGAACGGAATCGGCGGCGCGGTGCTGCCTCCTTCGGACCAGCTTCCGCTCGGCGAAGCCGCTGCGGATTATCTCGTCCGCATCGCGAACGAGCGTCCGGGCGAGGTGACCCTCGTCCTAATGGGACGGATGACGAACCTGGCGCTTGCGCTGCGCCGCGATCCGTCGATCGCCGCCAAGTTCCGCAGCGTCGTCGTCATGGGCGGCAACGTGCTCGTGCCGGGCAACGTGACGCCGGTTGCCGAAGCGAACTTCTGGGGAGACCCGGAATCAGCAGCGGTGCTCATGCAAGCCGGGCTGCCGCTGACGGTCATCGGGCTCGACGTGACGCTGCAGACGCTGCTTACACGCGATGCCTTGGACGAGCTGGGCAAAACCTGCCTTCCCGAAAATGCCCCGCTGGTCGATTTCCTGAAGGATTCGTTCGCGATCTACTTCGACTTCTACCAGCAGGTGAACAAGCTGGACAATGCCTGCCCGCTTCATGATCCGCTGGCCGTCATCGCGGCCGTATTTCCCGAAATGGTCACCTGCTCGACGCTCCATGCGTCCATCGCCTGCGGCGACCGGCTGACCGACGGCATGGTCGTCACAGACCGCCGCGTCTTCCCGAGCGTGGGGCATCCGGTATCGTTCGCTCTCGAAGTGGATGCGGACGCGGCACTCGAAGAGCTTTACTCGGTGTTTAAATAATCGAGAAATGAAAGCAAAAGG
The DNA here is from genome assembly GCF_056711585.1 of Paenibacillus sp. SJS-P3. Taxonomy (NCBI): domain Bacteria; kingdom Bacillati; phylum Bacillota; class Bacilli; order Caryophanales; family Paenibacillaceae; genus Paenibacillus; species Paenibacillus sp. SJS-P3. Next base: position 602,307 of record NZ_CM160043.1, read on the forward strand.
CTGCATGCTCGCCCTTGAAGGGACGGCATGCAGCCTTTTTTTGATTCCGGACCTAGTCAGATTTTCGGCTCCTTATCGTAGCCGGGCAGATCGAAGTCCGTATTGTTCAGCTCGCGGAACAGGTTCGTGTCTTCAATGAACGCCCGCGTCTCAGCCGTCCCAAGCTCGTGGATCGTCATGTACAAATCATTCACATGGCTTTGATAGCGCTTCTGGGTCGGGCTCCGGTCGTTGGACTTGTACGGAATGGCCGCTACCAGGGAGCTGACGTCGTCGGTCGACTCCATTTCGTCCAGCAGGATCTTGAGCTTCTCCAGCTCCTCCTGCGTCGCGTTGATCTCAAGCTGGTCCGTGCCGGTGCGCTCATGCTCGATCGTCTTCGAAGTTATCGAAATGAAGTAAGGCACGCGAGGCTCGTTGGCGGACGATCGGTCCAAGTCGCTCGGCAAGCGTCGTCGGTCGCCTTCCTCCTCATCCTGCGGCTCGTCCTGCTGGACCGGCCCGTCCGCTCCTTTCACCGCAGGAGGGTGGACCGTGCTGTCGGCTTCCACGATGCCCTGCGGCTCGTGGCCGTCATGATGCCTGCCGGACGGATGCGTCTCCCTCTGCTCCAGCTCCTGTCTCGCGCGCTGCTCGTCCTTGATCGCTCCGGTTTCCGTTTCCATATGGTTAACGTCTGCCTTGCTCATGATCGTTTCCTCCTTCGGAAGTGGAATTGCCTCGTCTTATTGGTACGGTTCATTACCAACATGCTTCCCGCCTTGAAACAAAGGAGGCCGTTCCCCTGCCGTCGCGATGCTGTTCTGGAGGGAGTTTTTTTCAAAACGTTCAAGGAACAAGTGGAACGCGGAATGCAAAGGCGGAATGCAAAGGCGGAATGCAAAGGGGGAAAGGGGCATTTTCTTTTGAAAATGCGCTCCAAGCCCGCTTGCGGCAGCAGGCATCGGCAGGCTTTTCGAGCGGATTCAACAGAGCCGGAAGGCCGCGCTGCGCCGGCATCCGCCCGAATTGACAACGAAGCCGGCCCTTCACTAGACTAGAACGACAGGCTTGGAAGCGACAAGACGAATGGGAGACGGAAAACATGGCGGAAGCATTTGACCAATGGAGGCATGTATTCAAGCTGGATCCCGACAAGAAGCTGGGCCTTAAGGAAATGGACCTGGTCCTGTCCTCCGGCACGGATGCGATACTGGTCGGCGGCTCCAGCGGCCTCACCTACGAGAACACGGAGTCTCTCCTTCATACCCTTGCGGGCTCGGGAATTCCCGCTGTTCTTGAAGTGTCCAGCCTCGAGCTCGCGGTTCCCGGCTTCGACTTCTACTTGATTCCGATCGCGCTGAATACGCCTGACGGGGATTGGATTACCGGACGCCAGGCCAGGGCACTGGAGGAATGGGGGCCTCTCATTCCTTGGGAGAGGACGCTTGGAGAAGGGTATATCATTCTGAACGAGGCTGCCGAGGCGGCCCGTGTGACGGGGGCGACGACGGATCTGGACGAGGACGGAGCCGTCGCCTACGCCCAGCTCGCCGACCGGCTGATGCGGCTGCCGATCGTCTATTTGGAATACAGCGGCCGTTTCGGCGACATGGAGCTGGTGCGCAGGGTGAAGCGGTCGCTGCGGCAAGCCAGGCTTTTTTATGGCGGCGGCATCGACGGTCCGGAACGAGCGGCTCTTGCGGCGCAGACGGCTCCGACTGTCGTAGTCGGCAATGTGCTGTACGATCATTTCGAGAACGGGCTCGCTACGGTGCGGGCGGTCAAGGAGACTCGCCTGGCGCCATAGGGGAATCTTCTCCTATCGATAGGCGCATGGCATGAACGCCGGGAAGCAGGCGGAGATGAGGAAAATTACCTTCTGTACGGACCGGTTCCTTCATTGACACTTCCGGCCCGGTTGCCCTAGACTGGAGATAGGCGAACAAAGGCGAACAGCAGGCGGATCCGCGAAGGCGCGGTATCCGTTCGGAGGCTGGCGCCGAGCAAAGGAGAACGAATGCATATATGATGAACGACATCGGAATCGAAGCCGCGGTCGGGAAGCTGAATCCTCCCCAGCGCGAGGCCGTTCAGGCGACCGACGGGCCGCTGCTGATCATGGCCGGCGCCGGCTCGGGCAAGACGAGGGTGCTGACGCACCGGATCGCTTGGCTGATCGAGAAGCGGCGCGTGGCTCCTTGGAGCATTCTGGCCATCACCTTTACGAACAAGGCCGCCCGCGAGATGAGGGACCGCGTGTCCAAGCTCGTCGGAGCCGGCGGCAGCGATATATGGGTTTCGACCTTCCACTCCATGTGCGTGCGCATCCTGCGCAAGGACATCGATCGGATCGGCTTCACGTCGAACTTCTCGATCCTGGACTCCGGCGACCAGCTGTCGGTCATCCGCGGCTGCATGAAGGATCTCAACATCGACACCAAGAAGTTCGAGCCGAAGGCGGTGCAGGCCGTCATCAGCAGCGCGAAGAACGAGCTGATCGATCCGGTCCGCTTCGAGACGAAGGCCGGCAGCGACTATTTCCAGAAGGTCGCCTCGGATGTGTACAAGATGTACCAGAAGCGGCTGCGCAGCAACAACTCGCTCGACTTCGACGATCTCATCATGTCGACGATCCAGCTGTTCAAGGATGTGCCGGAGGTGCTGGATTTCTACCAGAACAAGTTCCGCTACATCCATGTGGACGAGTATCAGGATACGAACCGCGCCCAGTACATGCTCTGCCGCATGCTGGCGGACAAGCACCACAACATCTGCGTCGTCGGCGACAGCGACCAGTCGATCTACCGGTGGCGGGGAGCGGACATCACGAACATCCTGAACTTCGAGGAGGACTATCCGGAGGCGCGGACGATCCTGCTGGAGCAGAACTACCGTTCGAGCTCCAATATCCTGAACGCGGCCAATGCGGTCATCGGCCAGAACACCGGCCGCAAGGACAAGCGCTTGTGGACCGAGCGGGGCGCCGGCGAAGCCATCACGATGTACCAGGCCGACTCGGAGCATGATGAAGGCTACTATATTACAGGCGAGATCCGTACGGGGCGCAATGGCGGCCGCAATTATGCAGACCATGCCATCCTGTACCGGACGAACGCCCAGTCCCGGGTCATCGAGGAAATTCTGATCAAGTCGGATATTCCGTACCAGATCGTCGGGGGCATCAAGTTCTACGACCGCAAGGAGATCAAGGACGTGCTCGGGTATCTGCGCCTTGTGTCCAATCCGGACGACGACATCAGCCTGACCCGCATCATCAACGTTCCCAAGCGGGGCATCGGCGACACGACGATCGCCAAGCTGGCCGAAGAGGCGGCGCGCCGCGGCTCCTCGATCTTCCAGGTGCTCGGCGACTTGTCCGGCGTCGAGGTCAACGGGCGCACGCGCACGCTGCTGCAGGACTTCCGCACGATGATCGACAATCTGACCGGCATGCGCGACTACCTGTCCGTGACCGAGCTGACCGAGAAGGTGCTGGAGCTGTCGGAATACCGGCTGGAGCTGCATCGCGAGAACACGCTGGAGTCCAAAGCCCGCGTCGAGAACATCGAGGAGTTCCTGTCCGTGACGATGGAATTCGAGAAGCGCAACGACGACAAGTCGCTCGTCTCGTTCCTGACCGACCTCGCGCTCATCGCCGACATCGACTCCATGGACAAGGACGAGACCCCGGACGACGCGGTCATCCTGATGACGATGCACAGCGCCAAAGGCCTTGAGTTCCCGGTCGTGTTCATCATCGGCTGCGAGGAAGGCGTCTTCCCGCACAGCAGGGCCTTCACCGACAACGAGGAGCTCGAGGAGGAACGGCGCCTCGCCTATGTCGGCATCACACGCGCCGAGCAGCAGCTGTACATGACCTGCGCCCGGATGCGCACCCTGTTCGGGCGCACGAGCAGCAATCCACCTTCACGCTTCCTCAAGGAAATCCCGGATGGCGTGAAGGAGCTGGCTTCGCCGGGCGGCCGCACGATCGGCGGCGGCCGTTACGGCGGCTCCGCCGCCTCGGGCGCCGGAGGCTTCGGCTACCGCGGCGCCAGCGGCGCCGCAGGCGCTCCGGCGCCGGGCTCCGCCCCCGGCGCTTCGCGCTATGGCCGTCCGGCCGGCTATGCCGGGGCCGGAGCGGCCGCCGCGGGCGGCAGCGGCGTGCGCGTCAGCACGCCAGGCGCTCCCGCGGCCGCGGGCGATGCGGCGCGCAGCTTCGCCGCCGGAGACAAGGTGGCCCACAAGAAATGGGGCACCGGTGTGATCGTGTCGGTGAAGGGCACCGGCAACGACACGGAGATCCAGATCGCGTTCCCGGCTCCGGTCGGGCTCAAGAAGCTGCTCGCCAGCTTCGCCCCGATCGAGAAGGTGTCGGGCTGACAGCCGCTCGGAAGGAATGCGGCAGCTTCTTGTGCTTGCCGACGACATCTCCTTCCGGACGGCGGGGCCCAACATCGTGCCCGCCGTCGGTATGTGTCCTTCCGGATGGCGTGGTCCATCATCGTACCCGGTAGTTGGAGCCTTGCGCTCATGAACCTTTTTGTTTCTATATAATGAATGAGTATGTTTTCCTGTCTCATAACGATTCAAGCATTCCTTCCTGCCCGGAAGCCGGCTCGCCGGCCTCCGGGCAGGGTTGCATACATAATGAAACGCGTACAATAGAAACGACAGCTATTATTCGGACGAAAAGGAAGGGGATTCCGCTTGGATAACCGCATGGAGCAACAGCAAGAGCTTGCGGCTGGAGCAGATCCGCAAGCCGTGGAGCGGATGCGGGAGCTCGCCGGAGAGCTCGCCGTGCATAACTACAACTACTACACGCTCGACAACCCGACGATCAGCGACAAGGAATACGATCTCTTATACGATGAGCTGGTCCGTCTGGAGAGCGAGAGCGGCGTCGTGCTGCCGGAGTCGCCTTCCCTCCGCGTCGGAGGGGAGACGCTCAAGGGGTTCGAGCCCCATCGGCATCGTTCCCGGCTATGGAGCTTGGACAAGGCCAAGGATGAGGACGCCGTGCGCGCCTGGCAGCAGCGCCTCGCCCGCGGCATCGCCGATTACAATGCCAAAAATCCCGACGAGGAGCCGCTGCCGGATCCTTCTTATGTCGTCGAGTTCAAGTTCGACGGGCTGACTCTCAACCTGACCTATGACGGCGGAGAGCTCGTCCAGGCGGCGACGCGGGGCAACGGCACGGTCGGCGAGA
>NZ_CM160043.1:612500-680000 GCF_056711585.1 Paenibacillus sp. SJS-P3
CCATCGTCAAGAGGGAAACAGCCCAGATCATCAGCTAAGGTCCCCAAGTGTGTGTTAAGTGGGAAAGGATGTGGAGTTGCCCAGACAACCAGGATGTTGGCTTAGAAGCAGCCACCATTTAAAGAGTGCGTAATAGCTCACTGGTCGAGTGACTCTGCGCCGAAAATGTAACGGGGCTAAACACACCACCGAAGCTATGGCATGTACCATTTGGTACTTGGGTAGGGGAGCGTTGTGTATAGGTTGAAGTCAGACCGTAAGGACTGGTGGACAGTACACAAGTGAGAATGCCGGTATGAGTAACGAAAAGATCAGTGAGAATCTGATCCGCCGTAAGCCTAAGGGTTCCTGAGGAAGGTTCGTCCGCTCAGGGTAAGTCGGGACCTAAGGCGAGGCCGAAAGGCGTAGTCGAAGGACAACAGGTTGATATTCCTGTACCACCGTAAGCCGTTATGAGCAATGGAGTGACGCAGAAGGGTAGTGACGCGGACCGATGGATGTGTCCGTCCAAGCAGTGAGGCTGGTTTGTTGGCAAATCCGCAAACCGTAAGGCTGGGCTGTGATGGGGAGGGAAACTTTAGTACCGAAGGTCATGATCTCCAGCTGCCAAGAAAAGCTTCTAGCCAGGCGAAGGTGCCCGTACCGCAAACCGACACAGGTAGGCGAGCAGAGCATGCTAAGGCGCGCGGAGTAACTCTCGTTAAGGAACTCGGCAACATGACCCCGTAACTTCGGGAGAAGGGGTGCCTCGGTAGGGTGAATAGCCCGAGGGGGCCGCAGTGAAAAGGCCCAAGCGACTGTTTAGCAAAAACACAGGTCTGTGCGAAGCCGTAAGGCGAAGTATACGGGCTGACGCCTGCCCGGTGCTGGAAGGTTAAGGGGAGCGGTTAGGGGCAACCCGAAGCTGTGAACCGAAGCCCCAGTAAACGGCGGCCGTAACTATAACGGTCCTAAGGTAGCGAAATTCCTTGTCAGGTAAATTCTGACCCGCACGAATGGCGTAACGACTTGGGCGCTGTCTCAACGAGAGATCCGGTGAAATTTTAATACCTGTGAAGATGCAGGTTACCCGCGACAAGACGGAAAGACCCCATGGAGCTTTACTGCAGCTTGATATTGGACTTTGGTACGATCTGTACAGGATAGGTGGGAGCCTTGGAAGCCGGAGCGCCAGCTTCGGTGGAGGCACCGTTGGGATACCACCCTGATCGTATCGGAGTTCTAACCTGGTACCGTGAAGCCGGTACAGGGACCGTGTCAGGCGGGCAGTTTGACTGGGGCGGTCGCCTCCTAAAATGTAACGGAGGCGCCCAAAGGTTCCCTCAGAATGGTTGGAAATCATTCGCAGCGTGCAAAGGCATAAGGGAGCTTGACTGCGAGACCTACAAGTCGAGCAGGGACGAAAGTCGGGCTTAGTGATCCGGTGGTACCGAATGGAAGGGCCATCGCTCAACGGATAAAAGCTACCCTGGGGATAACAGGCTTATCTCCCCCAAGAGTCCACATCGACGGGGAGGTTTGGCACCTCGATGTCGGCTCATCGCATCCTGGGGCTGAAGTAGGTCCCAAGGGTTGGGCTGTTCGCCCATTAAAGCGGTACGCGAGCTGGGTTCAGAACGTCGTGAGACAGTTCGGTCCCTATCTGTCGTGGGCGCAGGAAATTTGAGAGGAGCTGTCCTTAGTACGAGAGGACCGGGATGGACGTACCGCTGGTGTACCAGTTGTTCCGCCAGGAGCACCGCTGGGTAGCTACGTACGGACGGGATAAGCGCTGAAAGCATCTAAGCGCGAAGCCCCCCTCAAGATGAGATTTCCCAGTATGTAAGACCCCTGGTAGACGACCAGGTTGATAGGTTCGGGGTGGAAGCGCAGCAATGCGTGCAGCTGACGAATACTAATCGGTCGAGGGCTTATCCTATGGATCAAGCATCACGGGAGATCGTCGCAAGACGATGACCGTGAGCGAGACATGGCGAGGATGAATCCGAATACGATTCGCTAGTCATGTAAGAAAAGCAAATGGACTCAGCATCCATGATATTCGTTCGATCCAGTTTTCAAGGCGCAAGCCACGTCTTGAATCAAGCGTAACGTTTGGTGGCGATGGCGGAAGGGAACCACGCGTACCCATCCCGAACACGACCGTTAAGCCTTCCAGCGCCGATGGTACTTGGACCGCAGGGTCCTGGGAGAGTAGGACGTCGCCAAGCACAGAGAGAAGCCTGATCCGCGAGCAATCGCCGGTCAGGCTTTTTTTGATTTCTTTCATCCAAGAGACATTCATACATGGATAACGAAAAACCAAATGAACCTTAAAGAACGTGCAAAGTTAAGGGGAGGAATAATTTCCGGCGTTGAAAATGAACCCTATTAAAAAGGATACAAGTGGGAAATAAATACAATATGTGTCATAATAGCTCTATACCTATCATCTTGGGAAAGAGGGTGCAGGATGAAAATTAGAACATTGAAGCCGGAAGAATTCGACGAACATATGAAGCTTAGCCAATATGCCTTCCAAATTGAGCTTTCCGCAGAGGAGCTGGAGCAGGCCAGAGCAAGAGCCAAGTGCGAGGAAGTTATCGTAGGTGTCGAGCAGGAACGAATCGTCTCCCAGGTCAGAATCATTCCACTCGAGGTGAACTGGAACGGCATCGTGCTGAGGATGGGGGGAATCTCATCTGTCGCAAGCTGGCCGGAATCGAGGCGTTCCGGGCATGTGGGCAAGCTGCTCCGTCATGCGATGGAGGAAATGAAAGCGAACGGCCAATCCATTTCCATGCTGGCGCCGTTTTCGATTGGATTTTACCGCAAATACGGCTGGGAGCTGTTCATCGACCGGGTCAAGTACACCTTGGCGACAGACAAGCTGCCTCAACGAATGCACAACAACGGCAAAGTCGAGCGGATTCAAATCCGCGATCATGCCGAGCTGCTGGGCATCCTTTATCAGACCTATTCGGAGGGCTTCAATGGCACGCTGGCAAGGACTTCGGATTGGTGGGAGCATTCGGTCTTCAAGCGGAAGCAAGGGGATGCGGTGCTGTACCGGAGCCAGAACGGCACGCCGGAAGGGTATGCCCTCTACAAGGTGAAGGAGAGGCGTCTCGACATTCATGAGCTCGTCTATCTTACGGAAGAAGCGAGGGTGGGGCTTTGGAATTTCTTCAGCAATCATGATTCCATGATCGATTCCGCTGTGCTGCATACCTATGCGGGGGATCCGCTGCCTTATCAGCTTGTCGATCCGCGCATCGAGCAGAGCATTCATCCTTATTTCATGGTTCGTATCATCGATGTCCAATCTCTCGTCAAGCAGCTTCCGTTCGAGCCGGGAGTCCGCGATCAGTTTGTCCTCCAGATTCATGACGAGGACGCATCCTGGAATGACGGATTGTGGATGCTGGAAATCACGGAGGAGGGCAGGGGCAGCCTTTCCCGGTATCAGGATGGAACTTCGTCCAAGCGCCTTGATCTCTCCATCGGAACTTTGGCTGCTCTTCTCATCGGATATAAGCGCGCGCGGGATCTCCAGCAGATGGATCATATCTCGGGTCCGAGGCCGGAGGCCGTCCGGCTGGGCAGCCGAATCCCTGACGGGATGACGAATTTCATGGACTTCTTCTAACCGGAGTATAAAGCGGGGCGTCTTATCCCAAGCTGATAACGACAGCAGGGCGAGGCTGCCTTTTTTGCATAGATGGCAGCAGTGGAAGTTTCCTTGACCTTTTATGAAAAAGGAGTATAATCAAAGATATAAGTCAAAGAAAGTCAAAGTCAGTTGCCTCTGATCCTGCCTTACGCAAGGCTAAGATCCTTTTCTTCCGGTCCCCGTTCGCGGGTCTTAATTTGCGCCGATGAGGGAATGCTACAGGGACGCCTTTGGCTGTTTGGCTTCTAACCGCAATTCAAGAAAAATCCTGAAGGTGCCCCGGCATAGGGAGGTGGGTGAAATGCGAAACATTTCCGATGCATTGGAGCAGCATTTGAAGCAGCTGCTTCAGGACAGTCCCGAAGGTGCGGTGGAAATACAGCGCAACGAATTGGCGGACAGCTTCTCCTGCGTGCCGTCGCAGATCAATTATGTCATCAGTACCCGCTTCACGCTCGAGAAGGGATACCTCGTGGAGAGCAAGCGAGGGGGAGGCGGCTATATCCGGATCCAACGGATCGAGCTGCCTGCGCTCAAAGCCATCCACGGCCATATTCATCATACGATCGGCAATCAAGTCGATCAAAGCGCCGCAGAAGGACTTATTTACCAATTGGAAGAAGCTTTATTCATTTCCAAGCGAGAGGGCAGCCTGCTCCGGGCGGCTGTATGCCGGGAGTCCATCGCGATCAAGCTGCCGCAGCGCGACGAGCTTCGGGCCAGGCTGCTGAAGGCGATGCTGATCTCGCTTCTGGGTAAGCAATAGAGAAGGACCGGTGAGGAGGGACGCGGCATGCTTTGTCAGGAATGCGGCAAAAGGCCGGCAACGCTTCATTTTACCAAGATCGTAAACGGAGAGAAGACGGAGTTCCATATCTGCGAAGCCTGCGCCCGCGAAAGGGGCGAAGGCATTCCGGGAGCTCCGAACGGCTTTTCCATTCACAGCCTGTTGTCGGGGCTCATGGATTTCGAGCCTGCGGGAAGCTTGGCAGGGACGAAGCAGTCGGTGCCGCGCTGCGAGGAATGCGGACTTACGTATTCGCAGTTCTCCAAGCTAGGAAGGTTCGGCTGCAGCTCTTGCTACAAGCATTTCGGGGAAAGACTCGATCCTCTGCTGAAGAGAGTGCATGGGAATACGGTCCATGTCGGCAAGATCCCCCGCCGCTCGGGCGGAAGGATTCAAACGCAGAGGGAAATCGACCGGCTGAGGCAGGAAATGAAGAGCTCGATCCAGAAAGAAGAGTTCGAAGCCGCCGCCAAGCTCAGGGACGAGATCCGCGAGCTGGAGAAGCAGATCAAGGAAGCCTGATGGTCGGAAGCATCCAGATAGACATCATAAGCGCAGCTTCCGCAAGGGGGCTGCACGGTAGGGAGGGATTGGATTGGCAGCCAACCGGTTTGCCCAGAAGGCGCTGAGCGAGTGGATGAAGGGAGACGGACCCGATTCGGATATCGTCTTCAGCAGCCGGGTAAGAATCGCCCGCAACCTGCACAATTATCCCTTTCCGATTCTGGCCACTAGCCAGCAGTCCTCGGAAGTCATGAGCAAGCTTGCTTCCGTGGCGCAGGAAGGGAAGCTTGAGCCGATCGGCCCGTTCGAGACGATCGTTCTTTCGGATCTCAGCGAGCTGGAGCGCAGGGTGCTGGTGGAGAAGCATCTGATCAGTCCCGCGCTTGCGAACGAAGCCCGTGCGGGAGCGGTCGTCATGAGCGAGAACGAATCCGTCAGCATTATGATTAACGAAGAGGATCATTTGCGCATCCAATGTTTATATCCGGGTTTCCAGGTCCAGGAGGCATGGAAGCTTGCCAGCAAGATCGACGATATTTATGAGGAAGCAGTCGACTTTGCTTTTGATGAGAGACGCGGATTTCTGACCAGCTGTCCCACCAACGTGGGGACCGGCATCCGCGCATCCGTCATGATGCATCTGCCGGCGCTCGTGCTCACGCAGCAGATCAACCGAATCCTGTCCGCCATTACTCAAGTGGGGCTGGCTGTGAGGGGGCTGTACGGCGAGGGAAGCGAGGCGCTCGGCAATCTGTTCCAGATTTCCAACCAGATTACGCTTGGACAGTCGGAGGATGAGATCATCGACAATCTGCATGGCGTCGTCAGGCAGATCATGGAGCATGAAAAAGCGGCCCGCGATCGTCTGCAGGCGGAGTCGCGCCTTCGGCTCGAGGATCGGGTGATGAGATCTTACGGCATCCTGTCCCATGCGGCGGTCATGGATTCCAAGGAATCGGCTCAGAGATTGTCGGATGTTCGGCTTGGCATCGATCTGGGCTTGATTCGGGATGTTTCCCCGCAGGTTATGAATGAGTTGATGGTAATGACCCAGCCTGGCTTCCTGCAGCAGGCATTCGAGGAGAAAATGAATACGGAGCAGCGCGATGCAAGGCGCGCGGAGCTGATCCGCAGCCGGCTGCTCCCTGTAATCCATGATGGAGGTGCTTACGAATGATGTTTGGACGATTTACGGAACGTGCGCAGAAGGTGCTCGCTCTCGCCCAGGAAGAGGCGGTGCGGCTTGGACATAACAATATCGGCACGGAGCATATTCTGCTCGGCCTCATTCGGGAAGGCGAAGGCATCGCGGCCAAAGCTCTGATCGCGCTTGGTCTGGGACTCGAGAAAATACAGGACGAGGTGGAATCGCTCATCGGCCGCGGCCAAGAGCAGCCTAGCAACATCGCCTACACGCCTCGTGCGAAGAAGGTCATCGAGCTGTCCATGGACGAAGCCCGCAAGCTGGGGCATACGTATGTCGGCACGGAGCATATTCTGCTCGGCTTGATCCGCGAAGGCGAAGGCGTGGCGGCCCGCGTGCTGAACAACCTCGGCATCAGCCTGAACAAGGCGCGGCAGCAAGTGCTGCAGCTGCTCGGCAGCAGCGAGGCGGTATCGAGCAACCACGGAGCGCCGGCCAACGTCAGCACGCCGACCCTGGACGGACTTGCACGCGACCTGACAGCTTCCGCCCGCGAGAACAACCTGGATCCCGTCATCGGCCGCAGCAAAGAGATCGAGCGCGTCATCCAGGTTCTCAGCCGCCGGACGAAGAACAATCCTGTGCTGATCGGCGAGCCCGGCGTCGGCAAGACGGCGATCGCCGAAGGTCTGGCTCAGAAGATCATCGCCAACGAGATTCCCGAGACGCTTCGCGACAAGCGCGTCATGACGCTGGATATGGGCTCCGTCGTGGCAGGCACCAAGTATCGCGGCGAATTCGAGGACCGGCTCAAGAAGATCATGGATGAGATCCGCCAAGCGGGCAACATCATCCTGTTCATCGACGAGCTGCACACGCTGATCGGGGCAGGCGGCGCGGAAGGCGCCATCGACGCCTCCAACATCCTGAAGCCGGCGCTCGCCCGTGGCGAGCTGCAATGCATCGGCGCCACCACTCTCGACGAGTACCGCAAGTACATCGAGAAGGATGCCGCTCTCGAGCGCCGCTTCCAGCCGATCACGGTTGATCAGCCTACTCCGGACGAAGCGATTCAGATTCTGCATGGACTTCGCGATCGTTACGAAGCCCATCACCGCGTGAAAATCACGGATGAATCCATTGTGGCGGCAGTCAAGCTGTCCGACCGTTACATCACCGACCGCTTCCTGCCGGATAAAGCGATCGACTTGATCGACGAGGCCAGCTCCAAGGTCCGCCTGCATACCTATACGATCCCGCCGGATCTGAAGCAGATGGAAGGTCGCCTCGACGAGGTGCGCAAGGAGAAGGATGCCGCCGTTCAGAGCCAGGAATTCGAGAAGGCAGCGGCGCTCCGCGACACGGAGCAGAAAATCCGCGAAGAGCTAGACACGACGAAGAATACGTGGAAAGAAAAGCAGGGACGCACGGATTCCGAGGTAACTCCGGAGGACATCGCTCAGGTCGTCGCCAACTGGACGGGAATCCCGGTACTCAAGCTGGCCGAGGAAGAAACCGAGCGCTTGCTTAAGATGGAAGAGATCCTGCACAGCCGCCTCATCGGCCAGGAGGATGCCGTCAAGGCCGTCTCCCGCGCCGTTCGCCGCTCCCGTGCCGGACTCAAGGATCCGAAGCGTCCGATAGGTTCCTTCATCTTCCTCGGTCCTACCGGCGTCGGCAAAACCGAGCTGGCCCGCGCTTTGGCCGAGGCGATGTTCGGAGACGAGAATGCGGTCATCCGCATCGACATGTCGGAATATATGGAGAAACATTCCACTTCCCGCCTCGTTGGCGCTCCTCCGGGATACGTCGGCTACGAGGAAGGCGGCCAGCTGACCGAGAAGGTCCGCCGCAAGCCTTACTCCGTCGTGCTGCTGGACGAAATCGAGAAGGCGCATCCGGAAGTGTTCAATATTCTGCTGCAGGTTCTGGAGGACGGCCGACTGACCGATTCCAAAGGCCGCGTGGTCGATTTCCGGAATACGCTGATCATCATGACGTCCAATGTCGGCGCCGATCAGATCAAGCGCAACTCGACGCTCGGATTTACGGCCCAGCATGATGCCGGACGCGAGTTCAACCAGATGAAGGAAAAAGTCATGGGCGAGCTGAAGAAGAGCTTCCGTCCCGAATTCCTGAACCGGATCGACGAGTCCATCGTGTTCCACTCCCTCGCAGAGGAGCATATCGCCCGCATCGTGACGCTGATGTCCGACGAGCTGCGCAAGCGGCTGCGCGAGCAGGAAGTCGACTTCGATCTCACGGACAAAGCGAAGGATTTCTTGGCCAAGGAAGGCTTCGATCCTGCCTACGGCGCGCGTCCGCTGCGCCGTGCGATCCAGAAGCATATCGAGGACCGGCTGTCCGAAGAGCTGCTGATGGGCAATATCAAGAAAGGCGATATGCTGGTGATCGACGAGGAGAACGGCGAGCTGACCGTCAAGCCTCATCCGGAACAGCATAAAGCCGAGCAGGAAGAGACGGCTGCGAAGTAAGCCGCTTGCCTTGCAGATTCGAAGGATGGAACGGCTGATGCCGGACGTCCAGACGGATTTGCGGATAGCCTTCGTTCCATTTTGGAACGGAGGCTTTTTTTATTTCCAGCGGGAAGGGCAAAAAACCGAGGACAGGGCGTCGTTTGTGCCGGGCTGCCCAGGCTGTTAAACTGAGAAAAGAGCGTTCCCATTCTCGCAAGGAGGCGAAAGGTAATGATCGTCGTAACGAATACGATTCAGATTAAGTCGGGCTTCGGAGAACAGGTGGCGGAAAGGTTCAAAAACCCGAAAGGCGTCCATACGATGCCGGGCTTCGCGGGCATGGAGCTGCTGCTCGACCGCAAGGAGGAATCGGACGAGCTGAAGGTCGTGACGCATTGGACGGATAAGGCCAGCTTCGACAACTGGGTGAACAGCGATTCGTTCAAGCAAGCGCATGCGCGGCGGGCTCCTGAGGGAGCGGAGAACGCAGCTCCGGCTGGAGGAGCGCAGCCGATGGGCGGCACGGCGGCAGATGGCAACCCGGTGGAGGGGCATGCGGCTGCAGCAGCGTCCAGGCATCCTCATGAAGCCGGCGGCCATCACGGCAGCGGCGCTCAGGAAGCAGGGCATGGGGCCGCAACGGCAAGCGCGCCGAATCCAAGGGATCTGATGCTTGGCTCCAAGCTGAGCATCCACGAGGTTCTGTTCCGCCTGGGAGCGGAATAACAAAAAAGCTGTCTCCTCTATTTGAGAGGAGACAGCTTTTTTGTTGGCCGCCGCAGTCCATCATCAGCCGTGGCCCAGCGGAAGGAAGGGCAGCAGGAACAAGCCGAGTATGCTTCCGCTGACGGTAATCCAGAGCAGCGCGTAGCGGTCCCGAAGCACTCCTTTGCGGACGCAGTGCATGACGAGGCCGACGAACAGCAGGGCGATGGCGATCAGGGCGAGTCTCATCAGATCGGGCATTGGAGTCCCTCCTTGGATCATGGGAATGAGTTCGCAAGACGAGCTTGTACAGGCTCTTATCCGTTCGATATATGCTTAGCATCGACCATTGAATCACAAGTTATACGCAGGGGCGGTTGGTTTTTAGGAAGCGGCGGTGAATATGAAGTCAGTGAATGTCAGTGTTTGCTGGATCATACAAAACGGTCTTATATCCATCCTATTTAAGCTGCAATAGATAGGTGCAAGGAGCTTATGTCCCCTTTTTTATAATTCCGAATAGACATTGATACATGTTGAATAACTGAGTTTAAAACACGATTAACTAAATGGATTTAAGGTTTGTAGTTGAATGTTTTTGATGTAAATTTACGAAATCGCAAAAAAAGATAGGAATATTTAAATTCCTACCCTTGATGTCGAATAAAAATGGAATCGTTATGTCCTGAACAGCGGTACAGCGAAGATATGATCAGCTGCCTTTCATGAAGGAAGGGGCCCCAATGACGGTGACCTGGGCTAGAGCGACAGCGCTCCTTGCCTTATTCTTAATCGCTCGCTCCGGCTTCTGCCGATTGTGCGTCGGAGCCGCAAGGAAGAGGAAGGCGGACGATGAATTCCGTCTTGCGCCTGGAGCTGGTCGCGAATGCCGCTCCTCCGTGGAGATCCAGTATGCTCTTGACGATGGCAAGCCCGATGCCGCTGCCGCCAGTTGCCTTGGAGCGGGAGGCGTCGACTCGATAGAAGCGCTCGAACAGCCGTGGGAGCTGGTCCTGTGGGATAGGCTTGCCGTAGTTGCGGAAGATGATTTCCGCAGCTGGCTCAAGCTCGTCCTTGCGCAGAAGGATGTCCAGCGCGCCTCCGTCTGCTCCATAACGGATTGCATTGCTGATCAGATTTTCGAAGACGCGGAGCAGCAGCTCCGGATCCGCATCCACGATGAGGGGGCTATCTGCGGGATGAACGCGGCAGGCCATGTCGGCTTCCTCCAGCGCCGGCATGAATTCTTCGGCAAGCTGCCCGAGAAATGGATTGAGATCGACGGTTTCGCGCTGGAGCGGGAAACCGCTGCTGGTGACGCGGGTATATTCGAACAGATCGTCGATCAGCTTGCGCAGCACGAGAGATTTTTCATAGGCGATATGGACATACTGCCGCATCTCGACCTCGTCCCGGTACCGGTCGTCCTCGATATATTCCAGGAACCCGAGCACCGAGGTGAGCGGAGTGCGAAGATCATGGGACACGCCGGTGATGAGGTCGTCCTTGGCTTGCACGGCAGCCCGTTCCTCTTCCTGGGCGAGCTGCAGCCTGCGGGCCATTTCGTTGACGCTGCGCGCAACGACCCCGAGCTCATCGCTGCTGCTCTCGTCGATGCGGTGGGACAAATCTCCTGCCGAGATCGCCTGCAGGGCGCTCGTCAGAGTGTCGAAGCGCTTGATGATGCCCCTGGACAAGGAAAAGAACAAGCAGATGAACAGCAGCAGTCCGAAGATGACCCGAACGGGGCCGGAGCCGATCCAATTGATGGTGTAGGCAAGCGCCTTCGTCAGGAAAAAGGACTTGGACGGATTGAACCGGATGAGCAGCTCCGCCAAGTAATTGCCCAGCAAAAGAAGGACTCCCATGCCGAGCAGGCTGCCGGCGAAACTGAGGATGAATTTCCATAGAAAGGTTTGAAAGATGCGGCTGGCCAAAGATGTGCCTCCCTCATTAACGGACGTCGTTCTGCGGCTATGCCTCAAGGTATCGAACATGCCCTCGCGGCCTACAGCTTCTCCATTTTGTAGCCGACGCCCCATACGGTCTTGATGTACCTGGGGTGCCTCGGATCGGCTTCGATCTTCTCCCTGAGCTTGCGGATATGGACCATGACGGTATTGCCCGCTTCAAAAAAAGTTTCCTGCCAGATCATCTCGTACAGCTGCTCGATGCTGTACACTCGGCCGGGATTGCGCCCGAGCAGCTCCAGGATGGAGAATTCCCGGGGAGTTAGCCGCACCTCCTGGCCCTCGACCGTCACTTCCCGCGTCGCGGAGTTGAACGCGATGCCGTCGATCGTGACGGCATCCGCCGAGGAGGCGTCGCCTGCGGCGGCTCCATAGATGCCATATCGGCGCAGCTGGCTTTTGATCCGGGCGAGCAGCTCCAGAGGGCTGAACGGCTTGGACACATAATCGTCGGCCCCGACACTGAGGCCATGGATTTTATCGATCTCCTCGCTTTTGGCGGACAGGAAGATGATCGGCATCTGCCGGATCTCCCTGATCGCCATGCAGGTGTCGATTCCGTTCATGCCGGGCATCATGACATCGAGCACGACTAGATCCACTTTTTCCTTCCGGATGATTTCAAGAGCCTCGCCGCCGCTTGCAGCGGTCAGAAGTCGGAACCTTTCCTGCTTGAGGTAAAGTCCCATCAGCTTGACGATTTCGGGCTCGTCATCGACGAGCAGCACCGTTTCTTCGTTCATGGCCCACCGCTTCCTCTATCTCTTTTCTGCCAGTATAACGGAAAAGATCTTATCTTTTTCTTAGATTCCCGGACATCGGCAAGAAAGGAGCTCCATCGAAAGAATGTTCGCATGATTTTCTTTTGTTGCGGCCTCTGAAATGGTAAACTTTGAAGGTACGTCATATCCGTAAAAGGAGCCTTCGATGGCCAAACTAAAAGTGAAATTCGCCTGTACGGAATGCGGAACGGAATCGCCCAAATGGCTTGGGAAATGCCCCGGCTGCGGCGCCTGGAACACGATGGTGGAGGAAAAGGAGACGGTGGTCAAGACCGCCGGCGTCGGATTGTCCTCTCCAATGGCCCGCGGGACGAAAGAAAAGCCGCGTTCCATCATAGACATAGATACCGGGCATGAGCCCCGCATCGAAAGCAGCATCGGGGAGCTGAACCGGGTGCTGGGCGGCGGCGTCGTGCCGGGCTCCCTCATACTCGTCGGCGGAGACCCCGGCATCGGCAAGTCGACGCTGCTGCTGCAGACGTCCCATGCATTGTCGGCCGCCGGACTCAAGGTGCTCTATATATCGGGCGAGGAATCCGTTCGCCAGACCAAGCTCCGCGCCGATCGCCTCGGCGCGCTGAGCGCGTCGCTGTTCGTGCTCTGCGAGACGAACATGGAGCATATCAATGACGCCATCGATACCGTCCAGCCTGATTTTCTCGTCATCGACTCGATCCAGACCGTCTATGACCCCAGCGTCCAGTCCGCTCCGGGCAGCGTCGCCCAGGTGAGGGAATGCACGGCCCACTTCATGCGCGTCTCCAAGCTGGGAGGCATCGCGACCGTGCTGGTCGGACATGTCACCAAGGAGGGCGCGATCGCCGGCCCTAGGCTGCTGGAGCATATGGTGGACTGCGTCCTTTACTTCGAGGGGGAACGCCATCATTCCTACCGCCTGCTTCGCGCCGTCAAAAACCGCTTTGGCTCCACCAACGAGATCGGCATCTTCGAGATGGGCGAGAGCGGGCTGCGCGAAGTCGCGAACCCGTCGGAGCTGTTCCTGTCGGAGCGGCCTCTGGGCGTCTCCGGCTCCACCGTCGTGGCGAGCATGGAGGGAACGAGACCTGTGCTCGTCGAGCTCCAGGCGCTTGTGGCGCCTACGCATTTCCCGTCGCCGCGCCGGACGTCCACCGGTTATGACCACAACCGGATGGCGCTGATCATCGCCGTGCTGGAAAAACGGATCGGGCTGTTCCTGCAGACGCAGGATGCTTACCTGAACGCCGCTGGAGGAGTGCGCCTTGACGAGCCCGCTGTCGATCTGGCCGCCGCCGTCGCGCTTGCTTCCAGCTTCAAGGACGCTCCAACGCGTCCTTTCGACGTCGTCTTCGGCGAAGTGGGGCTGACCGGCGAGGTGCGCGCTGTATCCCGAGCCGAGCAGCGGGTCAAGGAAGCCCAGAAGCTGGGCTTCAAGCGGGTCATCATGCCCGAGAAAAGCCTCAAGGGCTGGAAGCCGCCGGACGATATAACGATTGTCGGCGTGAATACCGTATCCGAAGCATTGCGCGCGGCGCTGGAATAGGGGGTTCGCTAGAAATCATGAAAGAGAACAGAGAGATCGAAATCACGAATCAGCTGCTGCAGCTGGTCGCGCCGGGCACCGCTTTCCGCGAAGGGCTGGACAACGTGCTGCGGGCGAAAACAGGCGCCCTGCTCGTCGTCGGATACAGTCCCGAGGTCATGGAGGTCGTGGACGGCGGGTTTTCCATCAATTGCGACTTTTCCCCGAACTATCTGTACGAGCTGGCCAAGATGGACGGGGCCATCATTCTGAGCGAGGATCTCAAGAAGATTCTGTATGCGAATACGCAGCTGATTCCGGACCCGTCGATTTCGTCGATCGAGACCGGAATCAGGCACCGCACTGCGGAGCGGGTGGCCAAGCAGACGGGCAAGCTGGTGGTATCTATTTCGCAAAGGCGTAATATCATCACCTTGTATATGGGTAATCTAAGGTATTCCCTGAAGGACATGGGCGTTATTCTTACGAAGGCGAATCAGGCGATCCAGACGCTGGAGAAATACAAGGCGGTGCTCAGGCAGTCGTTCACGAATCTGTCCGCGCTGGAATTCGAGGAATTGGTGACGCTGCAGGAGGTCGCGCATGTCATCCACCGCGTGGAGATGGTGCTGCGGATCAAAATGGAGATCAAGCGGTACGTCAACGAGCTCGGCACCGAAGGCCGTCTGATCAGCATGCAGATGGAAGAGCTCATCGGAGGCGTGGAGGAGGATGCCTGGTTCCTGCTCAAGGATTACGCCCGCGACAACAGCGACGAGAAGATCCGGGACATCCGGATCGGGCTCAAAAAGCTCAGCAACGACGAGCTGATGGACGCGCCTCATGTCATCCGGCTGCTCGGCTATCCGCAAGGAGCGGCGATCGCAGATGAGGCCGTTCATCCGCGCGGCTACCGTCAGATGTACCGAATTCCGCGGCTTCCGCTCATCATCATGAACAATCTGATCGAGAAATTCGGAAATCTGCCGAATATCGTCATGGCCACGATCGGCGAATTGGATGAAGTGGACGGAATCGGCGAGGTGCGCGCCCGGGCGATCAAGGAAGGATTGCGCCGGATTCAAGATCAAATGTTCATTGACAGACAAATCTGATTCCCCTAGAATGGGGGAATGCCGACAGGAGGGCTTGGATGATGGTGGAATTTTTTCCATCGATGTCCATGGAATCCTAAGGCATAGTAGAGATGAGGTGGAAATGAAGTGTTTGCAAAATCATTGCCGAGTCTTTTTACCATAGGCAACCTGTTCCTCGGGATCGTCGCCATTATCATGGTGTTCAATGAGAAGCCTGAAGTCGCCGCGATGATGGTCATCATCGCCATGCTTCTGGATGGGGTTGACGGCCGCGTCGCCCGCGCGCTCAATGTTCAAAGCGAATTCGGCAAGGAGCTCGATTCCTTGTCCGATATCATATCGTTCGGTGTCGCCCCTGCCTTCATCATGTATGTCGTGGCATTCCAGGATCTCAGCTCGCAGCCCGCCGCTTGGATCGTGACAGCGATCTTCCCGATCTGCGGCGCGCTCCGGCTCGCCCGGTTCAACGTCATCTCCGGCATTCCGGGCTACTTCGTCGGCCTGCCGATTCCGGCGGCAGGGGGCGTCCTGGCTACACTGGCTCTGTTCTATACGGATATCCAGCCTTGGGTGCTGATGGCGAGCACGCTCGTTCTCGCGCTGCTGATGGTCAGCACGGTGAAGTACCCGAACTTCAAGAAGATCGGACTGCCCAAGGGTGCGATCTGGAGCATTCCGATCGTCGTCGTCATCGCGGTCGTGCTCGGCGTCGCTTTCCCGGATCAAATCTCCAAGATCATTTTTGTGCCGCTGCTGCTCTATGCGCTGTACGGCCTAAAAAAAAACGTTAACGTCCAGGGACGCCTGCGCCGCCGCAGAGCCCGCCGTTCCGAAGGCGAAGAAGAGAACGTCCGCAAGCGGAGCGTCTAGCGCTTTCTTGCCGCAGGTGTGGATTGGAGCCTGCGATGCTGCGTCGACTCCCTCATGACCCGGTGCCGAATACGGTGCCGGGTTTGTTCATGGAGTTTCGCCTTGCCTGAGATGAGGCTCGCATATTGCCGGCCTTAGCCGTCGTCGTTGAAGTCAGCAAATAAAAAGCAGTCCGCCCTCGAATGGAGGATGGACTGCTTTTTTTTCAATTTCCGGAGCGGATTCCGGTTCAGGTCAAATTGAAAATGCCGAGCGTAGAGCATTTATCGGATTCGGCGGACAGAACCTCGCCGAGATCGATTTCCAGCAGATTGCAGAGCGCGGACATGTAGAACAGGTGGCGTCCCAGCTCGTTTTTCAGCACATCACGGCAGTTCTCGCACACATGGCCGTCCATGTGGGTGCCCAGAAGCTGCTTGGCGCTCTCAAGCTCGGGATCGTCCGAATAAGGCTGCTTGCTGGCTTGGATTTCAATACAGCCGCATTCGGTCACGGCTTTCGTGACAGCGCGGTTGACAGCTGCGCCCGTCTGTCCGAACTTGGACAGGACATCGAGCATGCTCCGGTGACGCAGGAGCAATTCCGATACTTGCTGCTGAAACTCTTGGAGCGTTGGAGCGCTCATCGGTATCCACCTCTTTCGTGATTTTTGCTGCTATGGAAATGCATTGTCATGGGGCTAACATGCGATTTCATCCGCCGTATGCTGGACGGCGATTGCCTGAATCCATTATAAGCCCGCCCTGTCCAGAATACAAAAACGAAATCGCCATTATGAGAAATCCTTCATGACGGCGTCTCCGGCAGGACATCCGACCCATGGACGGGAATCGGGCCGGCCCGTCGCCGCCTCCTGCTGCGAAATTGTTGCTTGGATGTGACGGTTTAGCCTTCTCCAAATTGGAACATACTGGCTAATGGAGGTGGCATAAGCGATGATGATAAAACGTATTCTGCAATTACTCGGTATCGTATTCGGCGGCATGATCGGCTCTCAGTTCGGCAATGGAACAGGCGGAGCGCTTCCGGCCGGCCTTGGAAGCTACAGCCCTCTCGCAGGGAGCTACGGTTCTTTCGGGTTTTACACCGGCCTGGCGACAGGCGCGCTGGCGGGCCTGCTGCTGGCGACCGCCCTTGCCGGAAGGCTGGAGAGAATGCTCGGGGAAGGCGTGCGCCGCGCTTCCGACATGCCGGCGGCGGATCTGCTGGCCGGCGCGGCAGGATTGACCGGCGGGCTTATCCTTTCGGCTCTGCTCTATCCCTCGGTATCCCAGCTTCCGGGCGCGGCGGCGACGATCGCCCCGGCGCTGCTGACTTTGGGACTCGGCTACGTGGGACTCAGCGTCGGGTTGAGAAAGAAAGAGGAACTGACGGAAGGGCTCCACGCGATGATGCAGCCGAAGACGCTGCCCGTTCCTGAGAAGGAAGAGCATGCCAATTTCGAAGAGCATAAGATCATGGACACAAGCGTCATCATTGACGGCCGGATCGCGGATATTTGCAAGACCGGCTTCATCGAGGGGACGCTCGTCATTCCCGAGTTCGTCCTCGAGGAGCTGCAGCATATCGCCGATTCCTCCGATCTGCTCAAGCGCAACCGCGGCCGCCGCGGCCTGGACATCTTGAACAAGATCCAGAAGGAGCTTGATGTGAAGGTCCTTATCTACGAGGGGGATTTCGAGGAGATCGGCGAGGTGGACAGCAAGCTCGTCAAGCTGGCCAAGCTGCTGCGGGGCAAGGTGCTCACGAATGATTTCAACCTCAACAAGGTTTGCGAGCTGCAAGGAGTGTCGGTGCTGAACATCAACGATCTGGCCAATGCGGTCAAGCCGGTCGTGCTGCCGGGCGAGGAAATCGTCGTGCAGATCATCAAGGACGGCAAGGAGCATGGACAAGGAGTCGCCTATCTCGACGACGGAACGATGATCGTCGTGGAGGGCGGCAGGGATTACATCGGCATGACGATGGAGGTGCTCGTGACGAGCGTGCTCCAGACTTCGGCGGGACGGATGATCTTCGCGAAGCCCAAGCTGTTGGAAAAAGCGCTGTAACAGAGTATGATAGGGAATAAACGTTACAGCGGGAAGTGAGCTTCTGAAGATGGACAAGCAATATGGCGGCAAGGAAGCCGCAACTCCTCAGGCCGCCCCGGGCGCCGCGTCTTCGGATGCGGCGCTTGTCGGCTTCCGGGAGGCCTGCTGGGGGGCCGTCATCGTGGCGGCCGGACGCGGCACGCGGATGGGCACACCGGAGAGCAAGCAGTTCCTGCTGCTGCGGGGCAAGCCGGTGCTGGTCCATACGCTGGAGCTGTTCCAGGGGATGGACGCCATCCGGGAGATCGTGCTCGTCACGGGCGCGGCGGATGTCGAACGATGCCGCCGCTGGTGCGGGGAGTACGGCTTGACCAAGGTGACGGCGATCGTCGAGGGCGGCTCCGAGCGCCAGCATTCGGTGCGGATCGGGCTGGACTCGCTCTCGGCGGATTGGGCGCTTGTCCATGACGGCGTCCGGCCGCTCGTCAGCGAGGCCGCGGTGTCCGCGTGCCTGGCGCGTGCCGAGGAGGCCGGCGCGGCCGTGCTGGCCGTGCCGGTCAAGGACACAATCAAGAAGGTGGACGCGGCGGGCATCATCGAGTCGACGCCGGACCGGAGCAGCTTGTGGGCGATCCAGACCCCGCAAGCTTTTCGCCGCGCCCGTCTCGCGGAAGCCCACGAACGGGCTCTTGCGGACGGCTTTCTCGGAACGGACGACTCCATGGTCGTGGAGCGGCTCGGCGATCCGGTCGCCGTGGCCCAAGGGGAATATACGAATATCAAGATTACGACCCCGGAAGATCTGCCCTACGCGGAATTTCTTCTGGAGCAGAGGGAGAGGGGACGGTAGAGATGATTAGAGTGGGACAAGGATTCGACGTGCATCAGCTGGTGGAGGGCCGTCCATGCATTATCGGGGGCGTCGCCATTCCATTCGAAAAAGGGCTGCTCGGCCATTCCGATGCCGACGTGCTGCTGCATACGGTAGCGGATGCGGTGCTCGGCGCGCTTGCGCTCGGCGATATCGGCAAGCATTTCCCGGACACGGACCCTGCGTTCAAGGATGCCGACAGCGTCAAGCTGCTGGAGCATGTATGGGCGCTTGCGGTTCAGCGGGGATATGCGCTGGGGAACCTGGACTGCACGATTATCGCGCAGGCTCCCAAAATGGCGCCGTACATTCCCGCGATGGTGGAAGTGATCGCCCGAGTGCTGGGAGCGGAGCAGGATCAGGTGAACGTCAAGGCGACAACGACGGAACGGCTCGGATTTCCCGGACGGGGCGAGGGAATCGCCGCTCAGGCGGTTGTCTGCCTCGTGAAAAATATGCTATGATGGCACTTATTTTAGGCTGCTAAGTGTAACCGTACAGTCAGCTCAAGCAAGCGGAACATTGATTCCGATCGCTGTCGAATCCGTATTTCCTCATCCTGCTCATCCACAGTGGAACTCGGTTTCAAAGGCGAACGCTGTGCCCTCTCCATCATGTTGCCGCTGCCTCCAGCGCCGTAATGGTTCCACTTACATAAATAGCGTTCATAGGGCGAGGCCCCGGGACGAAAACAAGAACGAAATGGGGAATTCAAGATGGCAGACCAAGGAACGCAGGAAATCCGCGTCCGCTATGCTCCGTCGCCGACGGGACATCTGCATATCGGCAACGCGCGCACCGCGCTGTTCAACTATCTGTTCGCCCGCAGGCATGGCGGCAAGCTCATCGTCCGCATCGAGGACACGGACATGAAGCGCAACGTGGCCGGCGGCGAGGAGAGCCAGCTGAAGTACATGAGCTGGCTCGGCATCACCTGGGATGAAAGCATCGATATCGGCGGCGGCTATGGCCCGTACCGCCAGACCGAACGCCTCGACATCTACAATCGGTACTGGCAGCAGCTGCTCGACGAGGGCAAGGCTTACCGCTGCTACTGCACGGAAGCAGAACTCGAGCAGGAGCGGGAAGAGCAGAGCGCGCGCGGCGAAACCCCGCGGTATTCGGGCCGCCACCGCGATCTGACCGCCGAGCAGCAGGCCGCCTTCGAAGCGGAAGGACGCGTCGCGAGCATCCGCTTCCGCGTGCCGGAGGACCGCACGTATACTTGGGACGACATGGTCAAGGGCACGATCAGCATCGATACCAAGGAAACGGGAGATTTCGTCATCGTGAAGAAGGACGGCATCCCGACCTACAACTTCGCGGTTGCGGTCGACGACCATCTCATGAAGATATCCCACGTGCTCCGCGGCGAGGACCATATCTCCAATACGCCGCGCCAGCTGATGATCTACGAAGCTTTGGGCTGGGAGCCGCCGCTGTTCGCCCATATGACGCTGATCGTGAACGAATCCCGCAAGAAGCTGAGCAAGCGGGACGAGTCCATCATCCAGTTCATCGAGCAGTACGAAAATCTCGGTTATCTGCCGGAGACGCTGTTCAACTTCATCGCCTTGCTGGGCTGGTCGCCGGAGGGCGAGCAGGAGCTGTTCACCCGCGAGGGGCTCGTGGAGGCATTCGACGAGTCGCGCCTCAGCCGCAGCCCTGCCGTGTTCGATACGAACAAGCTGGCCTGGATGAACAACGAATACATCAAGTCGCTGAAGCTTCCGCGCCTCGTCGACCTGTGCCTGCCGCATCTGCAGAAGGCGGGCCGCGTATCGGAGGAGCCTGAGGCCGGCGAGCGCGAATGGGCGGCCGACCTGATCGGCCTCTACCGCGACAAGCTGCGCTGGGGAGCCGAGATCGTGCCGCTGACCGAGCTGTTCTTCCTGGAATCGTTACAGGACGAGGCTGAGGCTGTTACCGTGCTGGAGGAAGAAACGGTGCCGACGGTGCTGGGTGCCTTCCTGTCCGGCGTCGAGACGCTGGAGCCTGAAGCCTGGAACGAAGAGGGCATCAAAGCGCTCATCAAGTCGGTCCAGAAGGAAACCGGCTGCAAGGGAAAATCGCTCTTCATGCCGATCCGGGCCGCGGTCACCGGCCAGACGCACGGACCGGACCTCAACCGCACCATCGCGCTGCTGGGTCAAGCCAAAGTCGCCGAGCGCCTGCGCGCCCGCTTGGGCTGAGGACGGCCTCGCATATATTTCCGCGCTCCGGCTTCTTGCACTTTGCGGGTTATCGGGTATACTACAAGTAATTGAACCTTTTTACAGGCTTTGACCAGGAGAGAACCGCCATATCCGGGATTGCAGAGAGGACAACCGCCACGCATCCGGCCGCAGCACATCGCGACGCGCCGAGAGGGTGACGGCTGGGAGTTGTCCATTCCGGCGGCGGGTTCATGCACCTGCGAGCCTTGCTCCGATCTTGCGGAAGCTTCTCTTCCGCTCGGGTAGGCGGCAACGCATGGCCGGCGTTACAGGCTACGAGACAGGGCTGCTAGGCATCCTGACCCGATTGAGACCGCTCTACGCGCGTTTCTCCCGGGCGGATGCGGCCCTGTGCCGCAGAGTGGGACCGCGTCTATACGCCTCTGCAGCCTTCGGGCTGCGGAGGCTTATTTTTTTGATCGGACGGAAGAAAGCTTGGATCATCTCGCCCGAAAGGGGCTGAAGCCGATGTTGCGTCACATGAAATCCGATATACGGGCCGTGTTCGACAACGACCCCGCTGCGCGCAGCGTGTTCGAGGTGATCTTCACCTATTCGGGACTGCATGCCATCTGGGCGCATCGCGCCGCGCATTATTTGTTCAAGCGCAAATGGTTCACGGCCGCCCGCATCATCTCTCAGGTCAGCCGGTTCATGACCGGAATTGAAATCCATCCCGGGGCCAGAATCGGCAGCCGCCTGTTCATCGACCACGGCATGGGCGTCGTCATCGGGGAGACTTGCGAGATCGGGGACGACGTCATCATTTATCAAGGCGTCACCCTCGGCGGCACGGGCAAGGAAAAGGGCAAGCGCCATCCTACCATAGGCAGCAATGTCGTCATCGGCTCGGGAGCGAAGGTTCTAGGGTCGTTCCAGGTTGGAGACCATTCCAATATCGGCTCCAACGCCGTCGTTCTCCGGGAGGTGCCCGAGAACAGCACGGTCGTAGGCAATCCGGGGCGCATCGTCAAGCGCAACGGAGAAAAGGTCGGCGACAGGCTCAACCATGCGAAGCTGCCCGATCCGCTCATCGAGATGATCCGCGGCATGCAGAATGAAATCAATTTCCTCAAGGCGGAGGTCGACCGGCTCAGCCAGTCTGCGGCACCCGTTCGTGAATACAGGGAGGAACCGGTAAAATACCGGTAAGCGGAGGCGAAACGTAAAATGAGTTTGGAAATCTACAATACGATGAGCAGGACCAAGGAAACGTTCACGACTCAAGAGCCGGGCAAGGTCAAAATGTATGTCTGCGGCCCGACGGTCTACGATTATATCCATATCGGCAACGCGCGGCCCGCGATCTTCTTCGACGTCGTGCGCCGTTATCTGGAAGCGGTCGGATACGAGGTCAAGTACGTCGTCAACTTCACCGACGTGGACGACAAGATGATCCGCAAGGCGGAGCAGCTCGGTACGACGGTGCCGGAGCTCGCGGACAGGTTCATCTCCGCGTATTACGAGGATACGGAAGGGCTCGGCGTCCACCGTGCATCTCTGAATCCCCGCGTCATGGAGCATATGCCGGAAATCATCGCTTTCGTCCAGGATCTCGTCGACAAGGGAGCGGCCTACGAAAGCGGCGGAGATGTCTATTTCCGGACGAAATCCTTCGCGGACTACGGCCAGCTCTCCCACCAGAACATGCAGGAGCTGCAGATGGGCATCCGCATCGGAATCGACGAGCGCAAGGAGGATCCCCAGGATTTCGTCCTGTGGAAGGGCGCCAAGCCGGGAGAGATCAAATGGGACAGTCCATGGGGTCCGGGCCGCCCGGGATGGCATATCGAATGCTCTGCGATGGCGAAGCGGCATCTGGGCGATACCCTGGACATCCATGGCGGAGGCAACGACCTGCAGTTCCCGCATCATGAGTGCGAATGCGCCCAGTCCGAGACGCTGAGCGGCAAGCCGCTCGCCAACTACTGGATGCATAACGGCTTCATCAACATCGACAACCAGAAGATGTCGAAGTCGCTCGGCAACGGCATCACGGTCCATGACATGCTGACCCGGATCAAGCCGGAAGCGATCCGCTACTTCATGCTCTCCGGCCATTACCGCTCGCCGCTCAACTTCAGCGACGACACGGTAGAGCAGGCGCTCGGCAGCGTGGAGCGGATCGCCAATTGCCGCACCAATCTGCTGCACCGGCTGGCGGCGGTCGGCGGTTCCATGGAAGCCGAAGCCGATACAGCCGTCGATGCCGAAGGCAGCGGCTCCGCCGGCCTAGGCTCGCTCCGGTTCGTGCCGGATTCCGGAAATGCCGAGCTGGATGTCCGGCTTCTGGAGCTGAGCGGCCGCTTCACGGCCAAGATGGACGATGATTTCAATACGCCGGACGCCATCACGGTGCTGTTCGATCTGGTGACCGAAGCGAACCAGCATCTGCAGCGGCCTGTCGTGACGGCCCGCGAGGCGCTTGCGTTCATCGCGCTGATGGACGCCATGGACAGCGTGCTCGGATTGCTTCCGGCCGCGTCCGAACGTCATGGACTGCTGGATGCCGAGGTGGATGCGCTGATTGTCGAGCGCACGGAAGCCCGCGCTTCGAAGAACTGGAAGCGCGCGGACGAAATCCGGGACCTGCTGGCAGAGCAAGGCATTTTGCTGGAAGACACCCCGCAGGGCATCCGGTGGCGCCGCAAATGAACGAGCCTGTGAAGGAACAAAGCCGCGAGCTCCCTTACGAGCCGCCTTCCAAGACGCCGGAGCTGCTGAATCCCATCGTGCTCGCTTACGCCGGCGATGCGGTGTTCGAGCTGCTGGTGCGCCAGCATCTGCTCGCCCAGCCGAATCTCAAGCCGCATCATCTGCATCGCGAGGCGACCGGAATGGTGTCGGCCAAGGGGCAGCGGCGGCTGCTGGAGCGCTGGGCGCCGATGCTGTCTGAGGAAGAGGCCGACATCGTCAGGCGCGGCCGCAACGCCAAGTCCGGCCAGTCTCCGCGCAATGCGGATCCGGCCGATTACAAGCAGGCGACCGCTCTTGAGAGTCTGATGGGGTATTTATATTATAAGGGCCGGACCGGACGGATCCGGGAGTTGATGGCGGCCGCTTTCTCGGAGAAGGAAGCGGAACGCGGAAAGGAGACTGGGAATGGCCAGTGACAGGCAGAAGAAGGAACAGAATGACCAGAACGAACAGGAGCAGCAGGAATGGATCGCAGGCAAGCATCCCGTCCTGGAGGCGCTCCGCTCGGGCCGCGAGCTGAATAAGATCTGGATCGCCGACACGGTGCAGAAGCCGTCGGTATCCCCGATCATGGCCGAAGCCAAGAAGGCGGGAATCGTCGTCCAGTTCGTCGACAAGCGCAAGCTCGACCAGCTGGGCCTTGAAGTTTCCCATCAAGGGGTCGTAGCCCAAGCGGCGGCCTACCGGTATGCCGAATTGGACGAGCTGCTTCAGCGGGCCAAGGACCGCGGCGAGACGCCTCTGCTGCTTATTTTGGATGAGATCGAGGATCCGCATAACCTGGGCTCCATTCTGAGGACGGCGGAATGCACGGGCGTGCACGGAGTCATCATTCCGAAGCGCCGCGCTGCCGGCTTGACGGCGACGGTGTGGAAAACCTCCGCTGGAGCGGCCGAGCATGTGCCGGTGGCGCGCGTGACCAATCTCGCCCAGACGATGGAGAGCCTGAAGCAGGAGGGGATCTGGATCGCTGGCGCGGACGTGTCGGCTCAGCAGGATGTGTACAAGACCAGCTTCGATCTTCCCCTCGCCATCGTCATCGGCAACGAAGCCAAAGGCATGGGCCGGCTGATCCGCGAAAAATGTGATTTCCTCGTCAAGCTCCCGATGCTGGGCCAGCTCAATTCGCTCAACGCCTCCGTGGCCGCCGGCGTGCTCATGTACGAGGTCGTCCGGCAGCGCCGGGGCGTCTAGCTGCCGTGTCCCGCCAGTCGGATGTCCTGCTGGTCGACGGCTACAACATCATCGGCGCCTGGCCGGAGCTGGAACGCTTGAAGGAAAGCAATCTGGAGGAAGCAAGGGACCGGCTGCTCGACCTGCTGGCTGATTATCAAGGCTATACGGGGCATCAGGTGTACGTCGTATTCGATGCGCATCAGGTTCCCGGCAGCCGCTCGGCCTACAAGCAGCACAAGCTGACGGTCGTATTCACGAAAGAAAAAGAAACGGCGGACGAGTGCATCGAGCGTCTGGTCACCGAGCTCAAAAAGCGAAGCCGCCATATCTATGTGGCGACCTCGGACTCCGTCGAGCAGCATGTCGCGTTCGGCAAAGGCGCCTTGCGGATCTCGGCCCGGGAGCTGGAGCTCGAGCTGCAGCAGAACCGCCGCGAGATCGACAAGACCCTGCGGTCCGACAACGCCAAATCCCGCAATACGATCGATGCCAAGCTGTCGCTGGAAATGAGGACGATGCTGGAAAGGATGAGACGGGGGCAATGAAACGGGCGAAAGCGGCGATTGCGGAGATATGCGTGTGAGCTTATCTGCCTCCGCAAAAGCAGTTTCAAACCATCTGTTTACAATTTTTCAAGATCCTATCGTTTATAGAACGCTCGTTTGCGTTGACGATGCCAAGAGTGGTCTTGTATACTGTCCTTATTATTTCTGGCAAAATTGTCCGCTTTTCCGCCCTTGTCGCCGCCTGGTTTTCCAGACCGGACGATAGCGGAAGGAGAGCTTTCCTGACTTAAGAAAAATAGACCTTGCAGTGCACGCTTTGCAGGCCGGAGGGATAGTTGGTGAGCATCGACCTCAGAGAATGGAGTACGCACGATTATGACTGCCGAACGGATGAAGACGTTGTCGAGGCGGTGCGGACGGGCGAGAGCGAAGCGCTGGAGTATCTGATCAACAAATACCGGAATTTCGTTCGGGCCAAGGCCCGCTCTTATTTCCTCATCGGCGCGGACCGGGAAGACATCGTGCAAGAAGGCATGATCGGGCTCTACAAGTCCATCCGCGACTTCAAGGGAGACAAGCTGGCTTCCTTCAAAGCTTTCGCGGAGCTGTGCATCACCCGCCAAATCATAACCGCAATCAAGACGGCGACCCGGCAGAAGCATATTCCGCTGAACTCCTACGTTTCGCTGGACAAGCCGATTTATGATGAAGATTCCGACCGCACGCTGCTGGATGTCATCTGCGGCACCCGCGTCAGCGATCCGGAAGAGCTCATCATCAATCGGGAGGAGTTCGACGGCCTCGAAGACAAGATGTCCGAGATTCTGAGCGATCTGGAGCGGAAAGTTCTGATGCTGTACCTGGATGGCCGCTCCTACCAGGAGATCGCCGTGGATCTTGACCGGCACGTCAAGTCGATCGACAACGCCCTTCAGCGAGTGAAACGCAAGCTGGAGAAGTACCTCGAGCTGCGGGACGTCAGCTGCTAGGCTGCCGCCCTGTCCCGAACCTGCCTGCTTTTATCCAAGACCCGGACGACGGGTCTTTTTCTTTTGCGCGCCGCCCGGCTGCCGATGGACGGCCGTTTAGAAGTCTATCAAAACGGCTATACTTGGAAACAGCGATGAAAGCTGCGCGCCGTCCCCCGGTCCCGATGCCGGCAAGGGCTGCCCGCTGCCTGCCTCTCCAGCCTTCCCGCCGCTCTGCGCGCGGCTTCCGGGCCGCCGGACGCCTTCCATTTTGCATTGACATGCAAGAATCCGTTATGATAAGGTACTTAGAGTGACTCGGATCAGGCCTGAGGCCCTCTCGGGTCCTATCGCACGTTGTTTGACGAAGCGCACTCTTAAGATCGGGAGGTGACCTAAATGCGGGTTATTATCACGCTTGCATGCACGAACTGCAAGCAAAGAAACTACACGAACACCAAGAACAAGCGCAATCACCCCGACCGCATGGAAATGAGGAAGTTCTGCAAGTACTGCAACGAGCATACTCCTCACCGCGAGACGAGATAGTCAGGAGGTGGGTTCAGGTGACTTTTATCGCAAAGCTGAAGCAAAACTTCGGATCGACGTTTGGTTTTTTCACAGACAGTTGGGCTGAGCTGAAGAAAGTTCGCTGGCCAAACCGTAAAGAGTTGACAAGCTATACGATCGTCGTACTCGTCACGATCGTGTTTGTGACGATTTACTTTTGGCTTCTTGACATCGGGATCTCATCTCTGGTTGAACTGATCGTTTAAGAAGGGTCCAAAGGTGGATTGTTAATGGAAAAAAGATGGTATGTGGTTCATACTTACTCGGGCTATGAGAACAAGGTGAAAGCCAACCTCGAGCGCCGCGTCGAATCGATGGGCATGGAAGACAAGATCTTCCGCGTGCTGGTTCCGATGGAAGAAGAAATCGTGAACAAGGACGGGAAGAAGAAGACCGTCATGCGCAAAGTCTATCCGGGATACGTCCTGGTGGAAATGATTCAGACCGACGATTCCTGGTATGTTGTTCGCAATACGCCTGGCGTAACGGGATTCGTGGGCTCCACAGGTTCCGGCTCCAAGCCGACGGCACTGCTTCCGGAGGAAGTGGACGCCATTCTCAACCATATGGGAATGTCCGAGCCTAAGCCGAAGATGGAATTCGAGCTGAAAGAAACCGTTCGCGTTACAGTAGGTCCGTTTGCTAACTTTGTCGGCGTCATTGAAGAAATTCAAATGGACAAGAGCAAGCTGAAAGTCCATGTCAACATGTTTGGTCGTGAAACCCCGGTTGAACTTGACTACACGCAGGTCGAGAAGGTATAATGAACCGGTTTCCGGCCTCCGGATTCATCCGGATGGCGGCATGAGCATTTCATGTCAGGCAACTGACTTCGATCGCAGGAGGTGTAACACATGGCAAAGAAAGTCATCAAACTCGTCAAGCTGCAAGTACCGGCAGGCAAAGCCAACCCGGCTCCGCCAATCGGTCCTGCACTCGGTCAAGCAGGCGTCAACATCATGGCGTTCTGTAAAGAGTTCAACGCGCGTACGGCTGATCAAGCCGGCCTGATCATTCCGGTCGTCATCACCGTATTCGAAGACCGCTCCTTCACGTTCGAGACGAAAACTCCTCCAGCAGCCGTACTGCTCCGCGTAGCAGCAGGCATCGAGAAGGGTTCCGGCGAACCGAACAAGAAGAAGGTCGCTACGGTCAACCGTTCCAAGGTCCGTGAGATCGCAGAACAAAAAATGCAGGATCTGAACGCTGCATCCGTAGAAGCTGCAATGCGTATGGTCGAAGGTACTGCCCGCAGCATGGGCGTAACGATCGTCGACTAATCCAGGACGCGCCTCGCGGCGCGGCGTCACAGCGAGACCGCTAGGTTTCGCAGTGGGAGGGACGGCTGTACGTCAGGCGTTCCGCTACACACCACATAAGGAGGAACTCTTCATGGCAAAGCATGGCAAGAAATACGTTGAAGCCGCTAAGCTGATCGACAGCGAAGCGACTTACGAGCCGTCTGAAGCAATCGAGCTCGTGAAAAAAGCAGCAACCGCCAAATTCGACGAATCCGTCGAAGTGGCTGTCCGCCTGGGCGTTGACCCGCGGAAACAAGACCAAGCCGTTCGCGGTGTCGTTGTACTCCCGCACGGTACGGGCAAAACAAAGCGCGTCCTCGTTTTCGCTAAAGGCGACAAAGCGAAGGAAGCCGAAGCTGCAGGCGCTGACTTCGTCGGCGATGCGGACATGATCAACAAAATCCAACAAGGCTGGTTCGAATTCGATGTCTGCGTGGCTACGCCTGACATGATGGCTGAAGTCGGCAAGCTCGGACGTATCCTCGGCGGTAAAGGCCTCATGCCTAACCCTAAAGCCGGCACGGTAACGTTCGACGTGACGAAGGCTGTTCAGGAGATCAAAGCCGGTAAGATCGAATACCGTCTTGACCGTGCAGGTCAAATCCATGCACCGATCGGCAAAGTGTCGTTCGACGCCGAGAAGCTGGCTGAGAACCTCAAATCGCTGATCGACGCTCTGAACCGTGCCAAACCGGCATCGGCCAAAGGGATTTACCTGAAAAACATCGCTGTATCTTCCACGATGGGACCTGGCGCTCGCGTCAACGTTTCCACGTTCCGCTAAGAGCTGCGATTCTAACTTCAGAACACGCATACCTAAGACAGTAGGTGCCTTCGGGCTTAATCCCCTACCGAGGTGTTATGATATACGTTTCCCGTAAACGGACAATCATGGCCTTCGCTGTCTTGGCGGAGGCCTTTATTCATGCACCGGCAGGTTGAAGGTAAACCGTTCTAAAGGATGCAACGGATATCCACATCGGGAGGTGTAAACAAATGGCAAACGTAAAAGTTATCGAATCCAAGCAGCAGCAGGTGGAAGAAATCGCCGCCAAGCTGAAAGCAAGCACGACGACGGTTGTAGCTGACTACCGCGGACTGAACGTGGCTCAAGTAACGGAACTGCGCAGGCAGCTTCGCGAAGCAGGCATCGAATTCCAGGTTCTCAAAAACTCCCTCGTGCGCCGCGCGTCCGAATCCGCCGAGCTCTCCGCTCTGACGGAAGTTCTCGCGGGTCCGACGGCTATCGCCTTCGGCGCGGACGACGTCGTAGCTCCTGCAAAAATCATCTCCGACTTCGCCAAGAAAAATGACGCCCTGAAAGTAAAAGGCGGCATCCTCGAAGGCCAAGTCGTAGACGCAGCCCAAATCAAGGCGCTGGCAGACCTGCCATCCCGCGACGGCCTGCTCTCCATGCTCCTCAGCGTCCTCCAGGCTCCTATGCGCAACTTCGCGCTGGCGGTCAAAGCCGTGGCGGAAAAGCAAGAAGCAGAAGCTTAAGAACGATTTTCCTCCGTCCGGCGGCCTTCCGGCTGCCGGCAGGAATTGCTTGATCCTTTCGCCGGCATAGCCGGCATCCCAGCACCACCAAAAAAACTTATACCCAATGGAGGTTCAACCATGAGCAACGAACAAATCTTGGAAGCCATTAAAGGCATGAACGTTCTGGAACTGAACGATCTCGTTAAAGCAATCGAAGAAGAATTCGGCGTAACGGCTGCTGCACCTACGGTTGTAGCTGCTGGCGGCGGCGCTGCTGAAGTTGAAGAGCAATCCGAATTCGACGTTATCCTTATGAGCGCTGGCGCTTCCAAAATCAACGTCATCAAAGTCGTTCGCGAGCTGACGGGTCTTGGCCTGAAAGAAGCGAAAGAAGTTGTCGACAACGCTCCAAAAGCAATCAAAGAAAAAGTAGCTAAAGAAGAAGCAGAAGCTATCAAAGCTAAGCTTGAAGAAGCAGGCGCAGCTGTAGAAGTGAAATAAGCTTTCTCTTAAAAGCTTGAGAACCCCTTGGAGCCTCGCGGTTCCAAGGGGTTCTCTCTATGAGGAGGCATATCCGGAAGGAGGGACATGATGTCGGACCACTACTATTCCCG
The DNA here is from genome assembly GCF_056711585.1 of Paenibacillus sp. SJS-P3. Taxonomy (NCBI): domain Bacteria; kingdom Bacillati; phylum Bacillota; class Bacilli; order Caryophanales; family Paenibacillaceae; genus Paenibacillus; species Paenibacillus sp. SJS-P3. The sequence continues at coordinate 642,424 of NZ_CM160043.1, forward strand.
TACGCCGGGAACGCAGCAGAACCGGCAGAAGCATGAGACGGAGCTGAGAGGCTTCAGGTTTCAGTTCATGACGGACAACGGAGTCTTTTCCAAAAGCGGAATCGACTACGGCAGCCGTTTCCTCATCGAGGAGATGGAGATCGGCGAGTATGACCGCGTGCTGGATGTCGGCTGCGGCTATGGACCAATCGGTCTGACGGCAGCGCGGCTGGCTCCGCAAGGACAGGTTGTCATGCTGGATATCAATGAGCGCGCCGTGGAGCTGGCCGGAGAGAATGCGAAGCTGAATGGAATCGCCAATGTGTCCATACAGCAGAGCGATCTGTTCGAGAAGGCCGGCGGCGAGCCGTTTGATGTGATCTTGACGAATCCGCCGATTCGGGCAGGCAAAGCGACTGTTCACCGAATCTTCGAGGAAGGGTACTCGTTGCTGAAGCCCGGCGGCAGCATGTGGGTGGTCATTCAAAAGAAGCAGGGGGCTCCTTCTGCCGAAGCCAAGCTTCAGCAGCTGTTCGGCCGCGTCAAGGAAGTCGGCAAGGATAAAGGGTTCCGGATATTTAAGGCTATCCGTTCCATCGAGAATTAGCCGGCTAGCCAGATACGGTGCAATACTTGCAATGAATGTCGCCTGCTGCAGCGGAGTAAACGGAATGATCCTGGAAAAGCGCAGCGGTCGCCTTTGTCGCCGGATTCGAACCTATTCATCCGTAATGGAAGGAATCTGGCGACAACAGCGATTGGAGGGACTATCCGTATGCGAAGCGTTGGAAGAACGGCGAATGGACATACAGGGCAAGCTTCCGTTTTTGACTAGAGACTAAATTCTCATTTTTGTTGACTCGCCTTTGTCGATGTGCTATTATTATGAAATGTCAGCATTAAAATAGGCGGAATCTCTTTAGTCCGCTAAAATGTCAAGAATTATTTATTTGATGCGCAATGCATACAAAATTGGTTTTTGACGTATAATGTTTAGATTTTGGGCAAAATTACATGATAGGAGACCATGTCTTCCCTATGGTTCGTCCATGCGGGGGAGGCCGAGGTTTCAGACCGGAAGTATGCTCTTTTTTCGAAACCACTTCGATAAGGGCTTTTCTTTATTTACCACCATGGGATTGAGGCTCAAACCGGCCGGCCCGAAGGTAACCGGCTGAGGTCTGGCTAGGTCATGTTTCATGAGTGCGCTTATCACGCTGAGAAGCAGACATGAGGGGTGAGGTTAAGTTGGCAGGACAACTTGTTCAGTATGGTCGACGCACGCGCAGGAGCTATAACCGGATTCACGAAGTGCTCGAAGTCCCGAACTTGATTGAAATCCAACAAAAGTCTTATGAGAAGTTTCTGGAGAGCGATCTCCTGGAGTTGTTCCAGGATATTTCTCCAATTCAGGACTTCACGGGGAATCTTTCGTTGGAATTCATCGATTATAGCCTGGGAGAGCCTAAGTATTCCGTCGACGAGTCGAAAGAGCGCGACGTTACGTATGCAGCGCCGCTTCGCGTTAAGGTAAGGCTCCTTAACAAGGAAACGGGCGAGGTTAAGGAACAGGAAGTGTTCATGGGCGATTTTCCGCTGATGACCGAGACCGGCACCTTCATCATCAATGGTGCGGAACGCGTTATCGTCAGCCAGTTGGTACGCTCCCCCAGCGTGTACTTCAGCACCAAGGTCGACAAAAACGGCAAGCGCACTTACACGGCCACTGTCATTCCTAACCGCGGTGCTTGGCTGGAACTGGAGACGGATGCCAAGGATATCATCTACGTGCGCATCGACCGTACCCGGAAGATTCCGGTAACGGTGCTTCTTCGCGCCCTTGGATTCGGCAGCGATGCCGAAATCTTGGACTTGCTCGGACAGGACGAGTATATCAAGAACACGCTGGACAAGGATAACACCGACTCCACGGAAAAAGCCCTGATCGAGATCTACGAGCGCCTGCGTCCAGGCGAGCCGCCTACGCTGGACAATGCGAAGAGCTTGCTCGTCGCGCGCTTCTTCGACCCTAAACGTTATGATCTGGCCAATGTCGGCCGTTACAAGATCAATAAAAAGCTCCACATTAAGAACCGACTGTTCAACCAGCGTCTGGCTGAAACCCTCGTGGACAACGAGACGGGCGAAATTCTGGCCGAAGCCGGCCAAATGATCGACCGCCGCCTGCTGGATGAGCTGCTTCCATTCCTGGAAAAACAGCTGAACAGCAACACGTACCACGTCGCCAACGGCGTTCTGGATGCGGATAGTATCCCACTGCAGACGGTGAGCGTATTCGCTCCCAACGAAGATGGCAAAATCATCAAGGTCATTTCCAATGACGTCATCGACAAATCGGTCAAACATATTACGCCGGCCGACATCATCTCGTCGATCAACTACTTCATCAATCTGCTGCACGGCGTAGGCAGCACGGACGATATCGACCATCTGGGCAACCGCCGCCTGCGTTCCGTCGGCGAGCTGCTGCAGAACCAGTTCCGGATCGGTCTCTCCCGCATGGAGCGCGTCGTCCGCGAGCGCATGTCGATTCAGGATGCCAACGCGATCACGCCGCAGGCGCTGATCAACATCCGTCCGGTCATCGCATCCATCAAGGAGTTTTTCGGCTCTTCCCAGCTGTCGCAGTTCATGGACCAGACGAACCCTCTGGCCGAGCTGACGCACAAACGCCGTCTGTCCGCACTCGGACCCGGCGGTCTGACCCGGGAACGCGCCGGCATGGAAGTCCGAGACGTCCATCACTCCCACTATGGGCGGATGTGTCCGATCGAGACGCCTGAGGGACCGAACATCGGTCTGATCAACTCCTTGTCCAGCTTCGCCCGCATCAACGAGTACGGCTTCATCGAAGCTCCGTACCGCTGGGTGGATCCGAAGACAGCTGTGGTCACGGAGCAGATCGCTTACCTGACCGCGGATGAGGAAGACAACTACGTCATCGCACAGGCAAACGCCCTCCTGACGGAAGACAGCAAGTTCGTCGACGATCAGGTCGTCGTCCGCTACAACAAGCAGGCCGACAACATCCTGACGATGCCGACCGAGCGCGTCGACTACATGGACGTATCGCCGAAGCAGGTCGTATCCGTCGCGACGGCTCTGATTCCGTTCCTCGAGAACGATGACTCCAACCGCGCGCTCATGGGGTCCAACATGCAGCGGCAAGCGGTGCCTCTGCTCATTCCGAAGGCGCCTCTTGTCGGCACCGGCATGGAGCACAAGTCCGCGAAGGATTCCGGCGTCTGCATCGTCGCCAAGCATGACGGCATCATCGAGCGCTCCTCGGCCAACGAGATTTGGCTGCGCCGCGTCGAGATGGTGGACGGCAAGCAGGTTACGGGCGATCTCGTGAAGCACAAGCTGCACAAGTTCATGCGCTCCAACCAAGGCACTTGCATCAACCAGCGTCCGCTGGCGCGCAAGGGCGACATCGTCAAGAAAGGCGATATCCTCGCCGACGGTCCTTCGACCGAGCAGGGCGAGCTGGCTCTGGGCCGCAACGTCGTCGTTGCCTTCATGACATGGGAAGGCTACAACTACGAGGATGCCATCCTGCTCAGCGAGAAGCTTGTGAAGGAAGACGTGTACACGTCCATCCACATTGAAGAATACGAGTCCGAAGCCCGCGACACGAAGCTCGGACCTGAAGAAATCACGCGCGACATCCCGAACGTCGGCGAAGAAGCGCTCAAGAACCTCGACGAGCGCGGCATCATCCGCGTCGGCGCCGAGATCAGCGCTGGGGACATCCTCGTCGGCAAAGTAACGCCTAAGGGCGTAACGGAGCTGACGGCTGAAGAGCGCCTGCTGCACGCCATCTTCGGCGAAAAAGCGCGCGAAGTCCGCGACACGAGCCTGCGCGTGCCTCACGGCACGGACGGCATCGTCGTCGACGTCAAAGTGTTCACCCGCGAGAACGGCGACGAGCTGCCTCCTGGCGTGAACCAGCTGGTCCGTGTCTACATCGCCCAGAAGCGTAAAATCTCCGAAGGCGACAAAATGGCCGGACGCCACGGCAACAAGGGCGTCATCGCCCGCATCCTGCCGGAAGAGGATATGCCTTTCCTGCCGGACGGAACGCCTGTAGAAGTCGTTCTGAACCCGCTGGGCGTACCTTCCCGGATGAACATCGGCCAGGTGCTCGAGGTCCATCTCGGCATGGCCTGCAAGCGTCTGGGCATCCACGCCGCTACGCCGGTATTCGACGGAGCGCGCGAGTACGACGTGTTCGACACGATGGAAGAATCGGGCATGCAGCGCAACGGCAAGACGGTTCTGTATGACGGACGCACGGGCGAGACGTTCGAGCGCGAAGTCACCGTCGGCGTCATGTACATGATCAAGCTGGCGCACATGGTCGACGACAAGATCCACGCCCGTTCCACGGGTCCATACTCGCTCGTAACGCAGCAGCCTCTCGGCGGCAAAGCCCAGTTCGGCGGCCAGCGCTTCGGCGAGATGGAAGTATGGGCGCTCGAGGCCTATGGCGCGGCTTACACCCTCCAGGAGATCCTGACGGTCAAATCCGACGACGTGGTCGGCCGGGTGAAGACGTATGAATCGATCGTGAAGGGCGAGAACGTGCCGGAGCCGGGCGTTCCGGAGTCGTTCAAGGTCTTGATCAAAGAGCTGCAGTCTCTCGGCATGGACGTCAAAATCCTGAACGAGGACGAAAACGAGATCGAAATGAGAGAAATCGACGACGAGGACGAAGGCGCCAGCGACAAGCTGAACCTCAACCTGGAAGGCGCCGAAGCTGGCGCGGAATAAGCCTAAGGCATACTTGAACTAAGGAGGGTTGCTCCTTGTTGGATGTGAACAACTTCGAGTACATGAAGATCGGCCTTGCATCGCCGGAGAAGATTCGCTCTTGGTCCCGCGGAGAAGTCAAGAAGCCGGAGACCATTAACTATAGGACGCTCAAGCCGGAGAAGGAAGGGCTCTTCTGCGAGAAGATCTTTGGCCCGACCAAGGATTGGGAATGCCACTGCGGCAAGTACAAGCGCGTCCGCTACAAAGGCGTCGTCTGCGACCGCTGCGGCGTTGAAGTCACCCGTGCCAAAGTGCGCCGCGAGCGCATGGGACACATCGAGCTTGCCGCTCCTGTCTCCCATATCTGGTACTTCAAAGGAATTCCTAGCCGGATGGGGCTGGCTCTCGACATGTCGCCCCGTTCGCTCGAGGAAATCATCTACTTTGCAAGCTATGTCGTGACGGATCCGGGCGAAACCCCGCTGGAGAAAAAGCAGCTTCTGTCCGAGAAGGAATACCGCAGCTACCGCGAGAAATACGGCTACGGATTCCAAGCCGGCATGGGCGCTGAAGCCGTCAAGAAGCTGCTTCAGGACATCGACGTCGAGCGTGAGCTGGATCAGCTCAAGGAAGAGCTGCGCACGGCCCAAGGCCAGCGCCGCAACCGCGCCATCAAGCGTCTCGAAGTCATCGAGGCGTTCCGCCATTCCGGCAACAAGCCGGATTGGATGATCCTCGACGTGCTCCCGGTCATTCCGCCGGAGCTTCGCCCGATGGTTCAGCTGGACGGCGGACGCTTTGCGACTTCCGACCTCAACGACCTGTACCGCCGCGTCATCAACCGCAACAACCGTCTGAAGCGCCTGCTTGATCTCGGCGCTCCCGACATCATCGTGCAGAATGAGAAGCGCATGCTGCAGGAAGCCGTCGATGCCCTCATCGACAACGGCCGCCGCGGCCGTCCTGTTACGGGTCCCGGCAACCGTCCCCTGAAATCCCTCAGCCATATGCTGAAGGGCAAGCAGGGCCGCTTCCGCCAGAACCTTCTCGGCAAGCGCGTCGACTACTCCGGCCGTTCCGTTATCGTTGTCGGACCGAGCCTGAAGATGTACCAATGCGGCCTTCCGAAGGAAATGGCGCTGGAGCTCTTCAAGCCGTTCGTCATGAAGGAACTGGTCAACAAAGGGCTCGCCCACAACATCAAGAGCGCCAAGCGCAAAGTCGAGCGCGTCAGCGCCGAAGTGTGGGACGTTCTTGAAGAAGTCATCAAGGAGCATCCGGTTCTCTTGAACCGTGCCCCTACGCTTCACAGACTCGGAATCCAGGCTTTCGAGCCGATCCTTGTCGAAGGACGCGCCATCAAGCTTCACCCGCTCGTATGTACGGCTTACAACGCCGACTTCGACGGCGACCAGATGGCCGTTCACGTTCCGCTGTCCGCGGAAGCGCAGGCGGAAGCCCGCCTTCTGATGCTGGCGGCAGGCAACATCCTCAACCCTAAGGACGGCAAGCCGGTCGTAACTCCGTCCCAGGATATGGTCCTCGGCTCCTTCTATCTGACGATGGACAACAAGGAAGCCCAAGGATCCGGCTCTGTCTTCGGCTCCGTCAACGAAGCCGTTTCCGCTTATCAGCGGGGCATCGTGTCGCTGCATGCGCGCATCTTCATTCCGGCGAAGGTCCTCAAGAAGGATGCCTTCACGGATCAGCAGAACAGCTCGCTCATCTCGACGACGGTCGGCAAAGTCATCTTCAACGAGATCTTCCCGAGCTCGTTCCCTTACATCAACGAGGCTACCAAGACCAACTTGATGGACGGAACGCCGGATAAATATTTCGTGTACGAAAAAGGCGCGGACCTGAACTCCTTCCTGGACAACGTGCCGCAAATGGGCGCTGTCGGCAAGGAATACCTCGGTCTTCTGATCGCGGAATGCTTCCGCCAGTACCACACGACCAAGACGTCGGTCATCCTTGACAAGATCAAGGAGCTAGGATTTACGTACTCGACCCGCGCGGGCATCACGGTAGCCGTCTCCGACGTCATCGTGCCGCCGGAGAAGGAAGAAATCCTGAAGCAATCCGACGAGAAGGTCAAAGTCGTGACGAACCAATACCGTCGCGGCCTGATCACCAACGAAGAGCGTTATGACCGCGTCATCGAGATCTGGAGCAAGACAAAAGACCAGATTACCGAAATCCTCATGAAATCGATGGACCGCTATAACTCCATCATGCTCATGGTGGACTCCAAGGCGCGGGGTAACAAATCGCAGATCACCCAGCTGGGCGGCATGCGTGGTCTGATGGCCAACCCATCCGGCCGCATCATCGAGCTCCCGATCAAGTCGAACTTCCGTGAAGGCCTGACGGTACTCGAGTACTACATCTCGACTCACGGCGCGCGTAAAGGTCTTGCCGATACCGCCCTCCGTACAGCCGACTCGGGTTACCTGACCCGCCGTCTCGTCGACGTCGCCCAGGACGTTATCGTCCGCGAGGACGATTGCGGCACGGACAAAGGCATCACGGTCGCCAAGATTCAGGACGGCAAGGAAGTCATCGAGGATCTGTACGACCGTATCGAGGGCCGCTATTCCTTCGAGACGATCCGTCATCCGCAGACGGGAGAAGTCATCGTTGCCCGCAACGATCTCATCGACGCCGAGAAGGCCGATGCGATCGTCGATGCAGGCGTAGAGAAGCTTCAGATCCGTTCCGTACTGAGCTGCCGCGCCCGTCACGGCGTCTGCAAGATCTGCTACGGCCGCAACCTGGCGACAGGCAAGCATGTAGAGATCGGCGAAGCCGTAGGCATCATCGCGGCTCAATCGATCGGCGAGCCGGGAACCCAGCTCACCATGCGTACCTTCCATACCGGCGGCGTTGCCGGCGACGACATCACGCAAGGTCTGCCGCGTATCCAGGAGCTCTTCGAGGCGCGTAATCCTAAAGGCCAAGCGATCATCAGCGAACTGGACGGCGTCGTGAAGAGCATTCGCGAAACGAAGGACCGCCGCGAGATCGAAGTTCAAGGCGAAGCCGAATCCAAAGTGTATCCGGTCAGCTACGGTTCCCGGATCCGCGTCATCGAAGGCCAGCATCTGGAAGCCGGCGACGAGCTGACAGACGGCTCCATCGATCCGAAGGAAATGCTGCGCATCAAAGGCATCCGCGGGGTACAGAACTACATCCTGCAGGAAGTTCAGCGCGTATACCGGAACCAGGGCGTAGAAATCAACGACAAGCACGTCGAAGTCATGATCAAGCAGATGCTTCGCAAAATCCGCATCGTCGATGCCGGCGACACGAAGCTTCTGCCTGGCGCGTTTGTCGATGTGCATGAATACGAAGCAGCCAACCGCGAAGTGCTTCTGTCCGGCCGCGAGCCGGCAGTCGCCAAGCCGGTACTGCTCGGCATCACCAAGGCTTCCCTGGAGACGGATTCGTTCCTTTCCGCGGCATCCTTCCAAGAAACGACCCGCGTCCTGACCGACGCTGCCATCAAAGGCAAGGTCGACCAGCTGCTCGGCCTCAAGGAGAACGTCATCATCGGCAAGCTGATCCCTGCCGGTACGGGCATGAACCGTTACCGCAGCATCCGCTTCGTCGGCCAAGAGGACGAACTCGAGACCGCAGTTGCGGAAGCCGAGCTCAGCGAGACGGTTCCGGTCGAATCCTAATTCGACGGAGCCTTGCAACACCGCTCAACATCAGCAGCTGCCCGGCCTTCGGGCGGCTGCTCTTTTATGGGCGTGCTTTTGAAACCGGAATATCTTTTGATCAAATGGACATGCCCATCTTGACATGGGGATAAGTCTAGTGCTACTATATCGAAGTGTGCCTGTGAGTGGATTTCTGTGCTTAAGCAAGGATGGTGAATCCATGGCTTACAAGATTGGCACGAAGCAGACGACCAAGACCGTTGAATCAGGCAAGGCGATTCACGTCTATGTAGCCAGAGACGCTGATGACAGGCTGACCGGCGCTATCGTCGAGTTATGCGGAAGAATGAGCGTGCCAGTGACTTGGACGGAGACGATGACCGATCTCGGAGAGCAATGCGGGATTGACGTCGGAGCCGCGATGGCAGCAATGGTTGGAGATGAAGAGTAGGAACGTTGTTTTTGCCGGTAAGGTTCGGATTTTTCCGCTCAATACGTCAGGCAAAAACTTTTGTTTGTCCAAAGATGAACCGCCTGGATCTGTGGGCTTAAATAATGAGCGTCAATCAGTTCAGCGTTTCATGAATTATGGGAAGGGGGTGGCAACCGACATGCCAACAATTAACCAACTGGTCCGCAAGGGCCGTCAAGCAAAAGTGGTCAAGTCCAAATCGCCAGCACTGCAACGGGGATTCAATGCCCTGAAGCGTGAGGCTACGGAAATCAGCGCTCCGCAAAAACGCGGTGTCTGCACTCGCGTAGGCACGATGACTCCGAAGAAGCCTAACTCCGCACTTCGCAAATACGCTCGTGTTCGTCTGACGAACCGCGTAGAGGTTACGGCTTACATTCCGGGTATCGGACACAACCTGCAAGAGCACAGCGTCGTTCTGATTCGCGGCGGACGTGTAAAAGACCTTCCGGGCGTACGTTACCATATCGTTCGCGGTGCATTGGATACGGCTGGCGTCAACAACCGTATGCAAGCTCGTTCCAAATATGGCGCGAAGCGTCCTAAAGTTAAAAAGTAATACTTTTATAAACTTCAACTTATTAGATACTGAGGGAAAGGGGGACTTGCTACATGCCACGTAAAGGTCCTGTAACAAAACGCGACGTACTGCCGGATCCTATGTACAACAGCAAGCTCGTTACGCGTCTCATCAACCGCATCATGATCGACGGCAAACGCGGTGTTGCTGCAACACTGCTGTACGATGCCTTCAAACTGATTCAAGAACGCTCCGGTAAAGATCCGATGGAAGTATTCGAAGCAGCCCTGAAGAACATCATGCCTGTACTGGAAGTTAAAGCCCGCCGTGTAGGCGGCGCCAACTACCAGGTGCCGATCGAAGTTAAACCTGAGCGCCGTACCGCGCTTGGTCTCCGTTGGCTCGTGAACTACTCGCGCAACCGCGGGGAGAAAACGATGGAAGAGCGTCTTGCAGCTGAAATTCTCGACGCTTCCAACAACACCGGCGCTTCCGTTAAAAAACGCGAAGACACGCACAAAATGGCGGAAGCCAACAAAGCATTCGCTCACTACCGCTGGTAGGATTCTAGCAGTACAATTTGAAGGGAGACATTCCAATGGCAAGAGAGTTCTCCTTGGCAAATACGCGTAACATCGGGATTATGGCGCATATCGATGCGGGTAAAACCACCACGACCGAACGGATCCTGTTCTACACAGGCCGTACCCACAAAATCGGCGAAGTGCACGAAGGTGCAGCGACGATGGACTGGATGGAACAAGAGCAGGAGCGCGGCATCACGATCACGTCTGCCGCGACGACCGCTCAGTGGAAGGGCAACCGCATCAATATCATCGACACCCCGGGACACGTTGACTTCACCGTTGAAGTTGAACGTTCCCTGCGCGTATTGGACGGGGCAGTTGGTGTTTTCAGTGCAAAGGAAGGCGTAGAGCCTCAGTCCGAAACCGTATGGCGCCAGGCTGACCGCTACAACGTTCCGCGGATTGCTTACATCAACAAAATGGACATCATCGGCGCTGACTTCCTGAATGTCATCAAAGACATGCGCGATCGTCTGCAAGCCAATGCTGTTGCGATTCAACTGCCGATCGGCGCCGAGAATGATTTTGTCGGCGTAATCGATCTCGTTGAACGTGTTGCCTACAAATACAAAGACGACCTCGGGAAAGATCCTGAGCAAGTCGAAATTCCTGCCGAGCTGGCTGACCAAGCCGAAGAGCTCCGCGCAGAACTGGTCGAGAAAGTAGCCGAGCTGGACGAAGAACTCATGATGAAGTATCTGGAAGGCGAAGAAATCACCATTCCAGAACTCAAAGCAGCGCTCCGCCAAGGCGTCATTGAAGTGAAGATCTTCCCGGTCATCGCTGGCTCCTCGTACCGCAACAAAGGCGTGCAAATGATGCTGGATGCAGTCGTTGACTATCTGCCGGCTCCAATCGACGTTCCTGCTATCAAGGGTACCCTTGAGGATGGTACGGAGACGACCCGCGAATCTTCCGACGAAGCGCCGTTCTCGGCTCTCGCATTCAAAATCATGACGGATCCTTTCGTCGGCAAGCTGACCTTCTTCCGCGTTTACTCCGGCGTACTGAACTCCGGTTCTTACGTTGTCAACGCAACGAAGGGCAAGCGTGAACGGGTCGGACGTATTCTTCAAATGCATGCGAACAGCCGTCAAGAGATCAGCTCGGTATACTCCGGCGATATCGCCGCTGCAGTAGGCCTCAAGGATACGACGACTGGCGATACGCTGTGTGATGAGAAGAATCCGGTCATCCTCGAATCCATGAACTTCCCTGAGCCGGTTATCCAACTCGCGGTTGAGCCTAAGACCAAGGCTGACCAAGACAAGATGGGTATCGCTCTGCAGAAGCTCTCGGAAGAGGATCCGACGTTCCGTGCTCATACGGACGAAGAAACGGGACAGACGATCATCGCAGGCATGGGTGAGCTTCACCTTGAAATCCTCGTTGACCGCATGCTCCGTGAATTCAAAGTAGAGACGAACGTTGGTAAACCGCAAGTAGCTTACCGTGAGACCTTCCGTCAAGCGGCTAAGGTCGAAGGCAAGTTCGTTCGCCAATCCGGCGGTCGCGGTCAATTCGGCCACGTGTGGATCGAGTTCGAACCACTCGAGCCGGGCAGCGGTTTCGTCTTCGAGAACAAAGTCGTCGGTGGCGTGGTACCTCGTGAATTCATCGGCCCAACTCAAGCGGGTATTGAAGAGTCCATGAAGAATGGTGTCATTGCCGGCTTCCCGCTGGTCGACATCAAAGCTACGATCGTCGACGGATCCTATCATGACGTCGACTCCTCGGAGATGGCGTTCAAGATCGCAGGCTCCATGGCCCTCAAGGCTGCGAAAGACAAGTGTAAACCTGTCATTCTCGAGCCGATCATGAAGGTCGAAGTCACGATCCCAGAAGAGTACATGGGCGACGTCATGGGCATGCTGAACTCCCGTCGCGGACGCATCGAAGGCATGGATTCGCGCGCAGGCGCGCAAATCGTTCGTGCCAAGGTGCCTCTCGCCGAGATGTTCGGATATTCCACGACCCTTCGCTCCGGTACCCAAGGTCGCGGCGTGTTCTCCATGGAACTCTCCCACTACGAAGAAGTTCCGAAATCGATCCAAGAAGAGATTGTTTCCAAGAGCAAATCGGAGTAATCTCTATATAGGTTCGCTGTGACAGGCGAAGAACCGCTTGCGGTGTTCGTCTGTCACCTAACATAAACTTTCCTGACCTTAAGGAGGATTAAGTTCAATGGCAAAAGCTAAATTTGAACGTAATAAACCGCACGTTAACATCGGTACGATCGGTCACGTCGACCATGGTAAAACGACGCTGACGGCTGCCATCACGACTGTTCTTTCCAAAAAATACGGCGGTGTAGCTACGGCTTTCGACCAAATCGACAAAGCTCCAGAAGAGCGCGAGCGCGGTATCACGATCTCCACGGCTCACGTTGAGTACGAAACGCCTAACCGTCACTATGCACACGTTGACTGCCCAGGCCACGCCGACTATGTTAAAAACATGATCACCGGCGCAGCTCAAATGGACGGCGCGATCCTGGTTGTATCCGCAGCTGACGGCCCTATGCCGCAAACGCGCGAGCACATCCTGCTCTCCCGCCAAGTAGGCGTGCCTTACATCGTCGTATTCCTGAACAAATGCGACATGGTTGAAGACGAAGAGCTCCTCGAGCTGGTTGAGATGGAAGTTCGCGACCTTCTTAACGAGTATGAGTTCCCAGGCGACGACACTCCAATCATCCGCGGCGCTGCTCGTGAAGCTCTGCAAAACCCAGAAGGTCCTTGGGCTGAAAAAATCATCGAGCTCTTCGAGCAAGTTGATACGTACATCCCGACTCCTGAGCGCGACACGGCTAAGCCTTTCCTTATGCCTGTCGAGGACGTGTTCACGATCACGGGCCGTGGTACGGTTGCAACTGGCCGTATCGACCGTGGCGTAGTCAAAGTCTCCGATGAAGTTGAAATCATCGGTCTGGCTGAAGAATCCCGCAAATCCGTCGTTACGGGCGTGGAAATGTTCCGCAAGCTGATGGACTCCGCTCAAGCGGGCGACAACATCGGCGCACTGCTTCGCGGTGTTGACCGTAAAGACATCGAGCGTGGACAAGTTCTGGCTAAACCGGGTTCGGTTAAGCCGCACACGAACTTCACGGCTCAAATCTACGTCCTGACTAAAGAAGAGGGCGGACGTCACAAGCCTTTCTTCACAGGCTACCGTCCACAGTTCTACTTCCGTACAACGGACGTAACGGGCATCATCAACCTGCCTGAAGGTACGGAAATGGTTATGCCTGGCGACAACATCACGGTTACCGTTGAACTGATCGCTCCAATCGCTATCGAAGAAGGAACTCGCTTCTCGATCCGCGAAGGCGGCCGTACGGTAGGCGCTGGCGCCGTAGCAACCATCCAAAAATAATGATCCTGCAGCATTAGCTGCGGATCGGACAAGCCCCCGCTTCGGCGGGGGCTTTTTTTGTTTTCCATCTTATTTCTATAATCTATCCAGCGCTTAGGTTTGGTGTTTAACGGGAAGTGGAATGGGGTGGATGAGCGTCTCTCACCTATATGACCATAGAAGGCATGTTGATTACGCATCTCTATTTATATAGAAGGAACTCAATCGAATCTCTCTATTGCAGGTAGGAATCCAATCATCCGACATCTCGTATCCGTGCTAAGCCTTCATCGAAAAAAACGGCCTATAGAAGGCTTTTCAGAGCAAAAGAAGGAAACATAAGCGCAAGCCTATTTACATGTTGCATTAGCATGTGTGACGTGATAAAATATTGTCTGTTGGTCTGTGACGTTGCGATGATGCGGGAGGTTGCTGACACACCCGGCTCCTTTGCCATGGAGCATGTGTAAGGAGTTCACGCGGAGTATGTCCGATACTAAATTGGGCGATAGAAGGAGGGACTTATATGGCAAAGCAAAAGATTCGTATTCGCTTGAAAGCATACGATCACCGCATTCTTGATCAGTCTGCAGAGAAAATCGTTGAAACTGCAAAACGTTCCGGGGCAGGCGTTTCCGGTCCGATTCCGCTTCCGACGGAAAAGCAAATCATCACCATTCTCCGTGCAGTACACAAGTACAAGGATTCGCGCGAGCAATTCGAACAGCGTACGCATAAGCGTCTGATCGATATTGTGAACCCGACTCCGCAAACGGTCGATGCTCTGATGCGCCTGGACCTGCCGTCCGGTGTAGATATCGAAATCAAACTGTAAGTTATCCACAAGCGCAAGCTAAAGTGAGAACGAAATGAGGTGTCAACATGAAGGGTATCTTAGGTAAAAAGCTCGGAATGACGCAAGTGTTCACAGCTGAAGGTAATGTCGTGCCAGTCACGGTTATCGAAGCCGGCCCATGCGTCGTCCTGCAAAAGAAAGACCAAGAAAATGATGGCTACGAAGCTGTTCAGCTCGGTTTCTCTGACAAAAAAGAGAAAAACGCCAACAAGCCGCAAGTCGGCCATGCCAAAAAAGCCAATACGGCTCCTAAGCGCTACGTTCGTGAGATTCGTGGCATCAGCCTGGGCGAATACGAAGTTGGCCAAGAAATCAAAGCTGACCTGTTCGTTGAAGGCGAGTTCGTTGACGTGACGGGCGTATCCAAAGGCAAAGGCTTCCAAGGCGTTATCAAACGCTGGGGACAAAGCCGCGGCCCTATGGCGCACGGTTCGCGTTACCACCGCGGTCCTGGTTCGATGGGTTCCATCCAAGCGAACCGCGTACCGAAAGGCAAGCGCCTTCCGGGACATATGGGCCATGAGACGATTACGATTCAGAAGCTTGAAGTCGTACGCGTCGATGCTGAACGCAACGTACTGCTCGTTAAAGGCTCCATTCCGGGTCCTAAAAACAGCTTCGTTAAAATCAAACAAACGGTGAAGAAATAACTCGCCGCCTGAAGAAAGGAGGAACAAGCTATGCCTAAAGTAGATGTGGTAAATGTGAGCGGCGCAAAAGTCGGCGACATCGAGCTCTCCGAGCATGTCTTCGGCATCGAGCCTAACACTCACGTACTGCATAGCGCAGTTCTGCTGCAACAAGCAGCCGAGCGCGCTGGCACGCACAAAACCAAAGGACGCTCCGAAGTTCGCGGCGGTGGCCGCAAGCCTTGGAAGCAAAAAGGAACCGGACGCGCGCGTCAAGGCTCCATCCGCTCCCCGCAATGGGTTGGCGGCGGTACGGTATTCGGACCGACTCCGCGCAGCTACAGCTTCAAGCTGCCACGCAAAGTTCGTCGTCTGGCTATTCGTTCGGCACTGTCTTCCAAAGTCATCGCTAGCGAGCTGATCGTTCTCGATCAACTGAGCTTCGCTGCTCCGAAGACCAAGGAATTCCAAGCCGTTCTGAACAACCTCAAAGTAGGCCGCAAAGCGCTCGTCGTAACGGCTGAATTCGAGAACAACGTGGCTCTGTCCGCCCGCAACATTCCTGGTGTGAAGTTCGTCGCAGCCTCGGG
This sequence comes from Paenibacillus sp. SJS-P3, assembly GCF_056711585.1. Taxonomy (NCBI): domain Bacteria; kingdom Bacillati; phylum Bacillota; class Bacilli; order Caryophanales; family Paenibacillaceae; genus Paenibacillus; species Paenibacillus sp. SJS-P3. The sequence goes on from NZ_CM160043.1 coordinate 657,852, forward strand.
CATCAATGTTCTGGATGTGCTGTCGCATGACCAACTCATCATCACCAAGGATGCGGTCGAGAAAGTACAGGAGGTGCTTGCGTAATGAAAGATCCACGCGATATTATCAAGCGCCCGGTTATCACGGAACAGACAACTGAGCTCATGGGCGCAAAACGCTATGTGTTCGAAGTTGACATCCGTGCCAACAAAACGGAAATTAAAGCTGCCATCGAGCAGATCTTCAGCGTTAAAGTGACGAACGTGAACACGCTTCGCGTGCCAGCCAAGCCTAAGCGCTACGGCCGTCATTCCGGATACACGTCCGAGTGGAAGAAAGCCTTCGTTCAACTGAGCGAAGACAGCAAAGAGCTGGAATTCTTCGAGTCGGTCTAACCTGACAAGATAAGGAGGGAAACAAAGTGCCTATCAAGAAGTACAAACCGACTTCCCCGGCTCGTCGCCACATGTCGGTCTCGACATTCGAAGAGATCACAACAAACGTACCGGAGAAATCGCTCCTGGCGCCGCTTTTCAAAAAAGCCGGACGCAACAACCAGGGTAAAATCACGGTTCGTCATCACGGCGGCGGGCACAAGCGCAAATACCGCATCATCGACTTCAAGCGGACCAAAGACGGCATCGAAGGCCGCGTAGCGACGATCGAATACGATCCGAACCGCACTTCGAACATCGCTCTGATCAACTATGTCGATGGCGAGAAGCGCTACATCATCGCGCCTAAAGGCCTTAAAGTCGGCGATCCGATCGTTTCCGGTCCATCCGCAGACATCAAAGTGGGCAACGCGCTTCCACTGGAAAACATTCCAGTCGGTACGCTTATCCACAACATCGAGCTGAAGCCTGGCAAAGGTGGACAACTTGTTCGCGCAGCCGGCACGGAAGCTCAACTTCTCGGTAAAGAGGAAACCTACGTGGTTATCCGTCTCAGCTCCGGCGAAGTGCGCCGCATCCTGAAAACTTGCCGTGCAACGATCGGTTCTGTCGGCAACGAGGATCACGAGCTCGTGAAAATCGGTAAAGCCGGCCGTTCCCGTTGGCTGGGCAAGCGTCCTGAAGTTCGCGGCGTTGTCATGAACCCTAACGATCACCCGCACGGTGGTGGTGAAGGCCGCGCTCCAATCGGACGCAAGTCGCCTATGTCTCCATGGGGCAAACCAACCCTTGGTGCCAAAACGCGCAAGAAGAAGAAAGCATCGAGCCAATATATTATTCGTCGCCGTACGAAATAATAACCGCTTGAGCGATTGTGCGTGACGTAAGTACGTCACGCTAACGCTTCGAGGAAGGGAGGAGCAGATCCATGGGTCGTAGTTTGAAAAAAGGTCCTTTCATCGACGGGTACCTGCTGAAGAAAGTTGAAGAACTGAATGCAGCGAACAAGAAAACGGTGATCAAAACCTGGTCCCGCCGTTCCACCATCTTCCCGCAATTCATCGGACACACGCTGGCTGTTTATGACGGCCGCAAGCACGTGCCGGTATACGTGACGGAAGACATGGTTGGACACAAGTTCGGTGAATTCGCGCCGACTCGTACCTACAAAGGTCACGACGACGACAAAAAAACGGGCAGACGTTAAGTTGCGTTGCCCTTTCCATACCATCGCTGTTTGAGAGGAGGTACCTGTCATGGCAGAAGCTAAAGCACATGCTAACCAAGTGCGCATTGCACCCCGCAAAGCTCAGCTCGTTATCGACCTGATCCGCGGCAAGCAAGTTGGCGAAGCGATCGCAATTCTGCGCCACACTCCGCGCGCCGCATCCCCGATCGTGGAAAAACTTCTGAACTCTGCAATTGCGAACGCCGAGCATAACTACCAGCTCGACGTGAACAAACTGGTCGTATCCCAGGTATTCGTTAACCAAGGGCCGACTATGAAACGGTTTATGCCGCGCGCTATGGGCCGCGCAAGCCGTATCAACAAACGCACCAGCCACATCACGCTGGTCGTATCTGAAAAATAAGGAGGGATAACGAGTGGGTCAAAAGGTAAATCCGGTTGGTCTTCGCATCGGGGTCATCCGGGATTGGGAATCCAAATGGTACGCCGGTAAAGATTTCGGCGATCTTCTGATGGAAGACGTTCGAGTTCGCGAATTCCTCAAAGGCAAGCTGAAAGACGCTGCTGTGTCCCGCATCGAGATCGAGCGCGCATCCAACCGCGTGAACGTCACGATCAACACCGCGAAGCCAGGCATGGTAATCGGCAAGGGCGGTTCCGAAGTTGAAAACCTTCGCAACGAACTGACTCGCCTGACGAACGGCAAAAAAGTACACATCAACATCTCCGAAATCAAACAAGCCGATCTGGACGCAACGCTCGTTGCCGAAAGCATCGCACAACAGCTTGAGCGCCGGACTTCGTTCCGCCGCGCGATGAAGCAAGCTCTGCAGCGCTCGATGCGCGCAGGCGCAAAAGGAATCAAAACTTCTGTCAGCGGTCGTCTCGGCGGCGCCGAGATCGCTCGTCAAGAAGGATACAGCGAAGGAACCGTGCCGCTTCATACGCTGCGCGCCGATATCGACTACGGCACAGCTGAAGCACATACGACTTACGGCCGCATCGGCGTAAAAGTATGGATCTACCGCGGTGAAATCCTTCCTGTGAAGAAGAAAGCAGCCGTCCAGGAAGGAGGCAACTAATCATGTTGGTACCTAAACGCGTCAAACACCGCAAAGAACAACGCGGACATATGAAAGGCCGCGCTAAAGGCGGCACGGAAGTTCACTTCGGTGAATTCGGCCTTCAAGCGCTTGAGCCTGGTTGGGTCACGAACCGTCAGATCGAATCCGCTCGTATCGCCATGACCCGTTACATCAAACGTGGCGGTAAAGTATGGATCAAGATCTTCCCTTCCAAGCCAATCACCCAAAAGCCTCTCGAGGTCCGGATGGGTAGCGGTAAAGGTAACGTGGAGAAATGGGTTGCCGTCGTTAAACCAGGCAAAGTGATGTTCGAACTTGCCGGCGTATCCGAGGAAATCGCACGCGAAGCATTGCGCCTTGCGGCCCACAAGCTCCCGGTTAAAACGAAGTTTGTGAAACGCGAAGAAGTGGGTGGTGAAGCAAATGAAAGCTAATGAATTCCGCAACCTGACCACTGACGAGCTGAACCAAAAGGTTGCCGGCTTTAAAGAAGAGCTGTTCAACCTCCGCTTCCAACTGGCTACCGGCCAATTGGATAATCCGACCCGCATCAGCGCGGTACGGAAAGAAATCGCACGTGCCAAAACGGTACTGCGCCAAAGAGAACTGGGAATCAGCAGCTAATTCAGTCCTGTGCCTGAACGGCCCAGCCTGAGGAAGGAGGAAGAACATGAGCGAACGCAACAACCGCAAAGTTCAGATTGGCAAAGTGGTCAGCGACAAAATGGATAAAACGATCGTGGTGGCTGTAGAAACCTACAAAAAACATGATCTGTACCATAAACGCATCAAATACACGAAGAAATTCAAAGCCCATGATGAAAACAACACTGCGAAAATCGGTGATACGGTTAAAATCATGGAAACTCGTCCGCTGTCGAAAGACAAGCGTTGGAGACTGGTTCAAGTCGTCGAAGAAGCCGTTGTACTTTAAGACGATTCGGCCATCATGACTGAAAGGAGGACATTTCAATGATTCAACCTTTTACACGCCTTGCGGTTGCTGACAACTCTGGCGCAAAGGAACTGATGTGTATCCGCGTTCTGGGTGGTACGGGACGTCGCGTAGGACACATCGGCGATCTGATCGTCTGCTCTGTCAAACAAGCAACACCCGGTGGCGTTGTCAAAAAAGGCGATGTAGTCAAAGCGGTCATCGTGCGCACGAAGCGTACAGTTCGCCGTAAGGACGGTTCCTACATCGCATTCGACGAGAATGCAGCAGTCATCGTGAAGGAAGACAAGAGCCCGCGCGGTACCCGTATCTTCGGACCAGTTGCCCGTGAGCTTCGTGAGAAAGACTTCATGAAGATCGTATCGCTTGCACCGGAAGTTATCTAATTAACGCCCTGGCGGCGTGATTGAAGTCAAGGAGCAGGAGGTGTAACACATGCCAAAGGTTAAAAAAGTTCTGGAATCCCACAACAACAAGCTGCACGTGAAGAAAGACGATACCGTTATCGTCATCACGGGCAAGGATAAAGGCAAAAAAGGCCGCGTCATCGCAGCTTACCCTCGTGAGAACCGTGTCCTGATCGAAGGCGTTAACATGGTGAAGAAGCATACGCGTCCTTCCCAAGCGAACCCACAGGGCGGCATCCTCGAGCAGGAAGCTCCGATCCACGTTTCCAACGTGATGCACGTAGATCCGAAGAGCGGCAAAGTAACGCGCATCGGCTACAAAGTGCTTGATAACGGCAAAAAAGTCCGCGTAGCTAAACGCTCCGGCGAAGTTATCGACTAATTACTCTTTACGGAAAGGAGGACCCTTTACCATGGCAGCAAGAATGAAAGATCGTTTTCTGAATGAAATCACTCCTGCTCTTATGCAGAAGTTCAGCTACCAGACGGTGATGCAAGTGCCGAAGATCGAAAAGGTCGTCATCAACATGGGCGTAGGCGAAGCTGTTGCCAACTCCAAAGTGCTTGACGTCGCTGTCGAAGATCTCCGCCTCATCTCCGGTCAAAAACCGGTAATCACGCGTGCGAAGAAGTCCATCGCCGGCTTCAAGCTTCGTGAAAATATGCCGATCGGGGTTAAAGTTACACTGCGCGGCGACCGCATGTACTACTTCCTCGACAAGCTGTTCAACGTTGCCCTGCCTCGCGTACGCGACTTCCGCGGCGTATCGACCAAAGCTTTCGACGGTCGCGGTAACTACACCCTTGGCCTTAAAGAGCAGCTGATCTTCCCGGAGATCGAATACGATAAAGTCGATAAAGTCCGCGGTATGGACGTCGTTATCGTAACGACGGCTCAATCGGACGAAGAATCTCGTGAGCTGCTGACCCAACTGGGAATGCCGTTCGCGAAGTAATCGCGAATCAGGAGGTGTAATACCAAAGTGGCAAAAACTTCGATGAAAGTTAAGCAGCAACGCGCTCCGAAGTTCAAAGTCCGCGCCTACACTCGTTGCGAGCGTTGCGGACGTCCGCACTCGGTTCTGCAAAAGTTTAAAATTTGCCGGATTTGTTTCCGTGAATTAGCATACAAAGGCCAGATCCCTGGCGTCAAAAAAGCCAGCTGGTAATCAGCTTTAGTCGGGAAGGAGGTACACAAGAATGGTTATGTCTGATCCGATCGCAGATATGCTTACCCGTATCCGCAACGCGAATCTTGTTCGTCATGAAACCGTTGAAATGCCCGCTTCGAAAATCAAGAAGCAAATCGCTGATATTCTCAAGCGCGAGGGCTTCATTCGTGACGCTGAATATATCGAGGACAGCAAGCAAGGGATGATCCGTATTTTCCTGAAATACGGCTCCAGCAACGAGCGTGTCATTACTGGTCTGAAACGTATCAGTAAGCCTGGCCTGCGCGTTTACACGAAATCCAACGAGGTTCCGCGCGTACTCGGCGGTCTCGGAATCGCGATTATCTCCACATCCAAGGGAGTTATGACCGACAAAGAAGCACGTCAAGGCAAAGCTGGCGGCGAAGTCGTCTGCTACGTCTGGTAATAAATCGCCACAACGATAGGAGGTGCAACAATGTCCCGTATTGGTCGCAAACCGATTACCGTCCCTAGCGGCGTGAATGTTTCCCTGGACGAAACGGTGATCACGGTAAAAGGACCGAAAGGTTCCCTTAGCCGTCCGGTTCACAAAGATATCAAAGTCAACTTGGAAGAAGGCACGATCCTCGTAGAACGTCCTTCCGACAACAAGCTGCACCGCTCCCTGCACGGCACGACCCGCAGCATCATCGCGAACATGGTCAGCGGTGTAACGGATGGATTCTCCAAGAATCTTGAGCTGGTAGGCGTTGGTTACCGCGCTAGCAAATCCGGTGAGAAAGTCGTCCTCAACGTCGGCTACTCCCACCCGGTTGAAATCGTGCCTGCTGACGGCATCGAGTTCGAAGTGATCGGCAACAACAAAATCACGGTCCGCGGCATCGACAAAGAGCTTGTCGGCGCAACGGCTGCGAAAATCCGCTCCGTACGCGAGCCAGAGCCATACAAAGGCAAAGGCATCAAGTACGAAGGCGAGCGCATTATCCGCAAAGAAGGCAAAGCCGGTAAGAAAAAATAAGCATAAGGCTATGCTTATTGGTATAGAGGTTCATCTATTCAAGAAGGGAGGATCCCTCAATGATCACCAAAGGCGACAAAAACAAAGCCCGTCTGAAACGCCACCTGCGCGTGCGCAAGAAAATCAACGGCACTGTAGCGCGTCCTCGGCTTTCCGTCTACCGCTCCTCCAAGCACATCTACGCTCAGCTGATCGACGATGTGGCTGGAGTAACGATCGCATCCGCATCTACGCTGGACAAAGAGCTTGCTGAGAAAGTGAACAACGGCGGCAACGTCGAATCCGCTAAACTCGTAGGCGAACTGATCGCGAAGCGTGCGAAGGATAAAGGCCATGAGAGCGTCGTATTCGACCGTGGAGGCTACCTGTACCATGGACGGATTCAAGCACTGGCTGATGCAGCCCGTGAAGCGGGTCTCCAATTCTAACTAAAAGGAGGTAAATCGACTTGCGTATTGATGCAAATGCGTTGGGTGAACTGACCGAAAAGGTTGTCCACATCAACCGCGTAGCAAAAGTAGTTAAAGGCGGACGCCGCTTCAGCTTCAGCGCCCTGGTTGTTGTCGGAGACGGCAAAGGACATGTAGGCGCTGGTATCGGCAAAGCAGCTGAAGTACCTGAAGCCATTCGCAAAGGTATTGAGGATGCCAAGAAAAACCTGATCTCTGTTCCGCTCGTGAACACGACGATCCCGCACTTGGTGCTCGGCCACTTCGGCGCTGGTGAAGTTCTGCTTAAACCAGCATCCCAAGGTACCGGCGTTATCGCCGGCGGCCCTGTGCGTGCAGTACTGGAACTGGCAGGTGTCGGCGACATCCTGACCAAATCCCTCGGTTCTTCCAACTCCATGAACATGGTTAACGCAACGCTCGAAGGCCTTTCCCGCCTGAAACGCGCTGAAGATGTTGCCAAGCTTCGCGGAAAAACTGTCGAAGAGCTCTTGGGTTAAGGAGGGGAACACGATGGCTAAATTGCAAGTAACCCTCGTCCGCAGTCTGATCGGCCGCAACGAGAAGCAGCGCGCAACGGTCGCTTCGCTCGGTCTTCGCAAAATTCGCCAGACGGTTGTCCTTAACGACAGCCCCGCTATCCGCGGCATGGTGACTACGGTTAACCACCTGGTTAAAGTAGAAGAAGTATAAGAGCGAGCAAATCGCTATCCATAGACTTTCAAAGAGCAACAAGGAGGTGCAACGAACGATGAAATTGCATGATCTTAAACCAGCTGAAGGTTCCCGCAAGAGCCCGTTCCGTAAAGGACGCGGTATCGGTAGCGGCAACGGCAAAACGGCGGGCAAAGGCCATAAAGGTCAAAACGCCCGTTCCGGCGGCGGTGTCCGTCCTGGATTCGAGGGCGGTCAAAACCCGCTGTATCGTCGTCTGCCTAAGCGTGGTTTCAACAATCCATTCCGCAAAGAGTACGCGATTGTCAACATCGAAGAGTTGAATGTATTTGAAGCTGGCTCCGAAGTAACTCCTGAAGTTCTCGTTGAGAAGGGCATCATCAAAAACCCTCTCGCAGGAATCAAGATTCTCGGCAATGGCGAAGTAACGGTTCAACTTACGGTTAAAGCAAGCAAGTTCTCTCAATCTGCGGTAGAGAAGATCCAGGCTGCCGGCGGTCAAACCGAGGTGATCTAATTGTTCAAGACGGTTTCAAACATTTGGAAAGTGGAAGACCTTCGCAAGAGGATCCTCTTTACCCTTTTCATTTTGCTTGTATACCGCATCGGTTCCTTCATTCCGGTGCCCAACATCGACAAGAGCGTCTTCACAAGCAATAACCAAGGTTCGGATCTGTTCGGTTTGCTGAACACGTTCACGGGCGGCGCGCTCTTCAAATTCTCGATCTTCGCGATCGGAATCATGCCTTACATCACGGCATCGATCATCGTGCAGCTGCTTTCCATGGATGTCATTCCGCGCTTCGCGGAATGGGCCAAGGAAGGCGAGAACGGCAAACGGAAACTGGCGCAGATTACGCGCTATGGTACCATTGTGTTGGGTCTTGTTCAGGGCTTTGCCACGGCAGTAGGCTTCAATCGTCTCACTAACATGGAACTGGTTCAAAATCCGGGCTTCGCTACCTATGCGATGATCGCCGTCATCCTGACGGCCGGTACAGCCTTCCTCATGTGGTTGGGCGAGCAGATTACGGAGCGCGGCATCGGCAACGGCATCTCGGTAATTATCTTCGCGGGTATTATCGCGGCCATGCCGGGCCACATCGGGAAGATCTATACGACTTACTTCGTAGATCAGCCTGGTGAAGTATTCATGGGCGTGCTGAAGGTTCTGGCCATTCTGATTGTGGTTCTGGCCGTGCTCGTCGGCGTCATCTTCGTCCAACAGGGCATCCGCAAGATTCCTGTCCAATACGCCAAGCGTGTTGTCGGACGCAAGATGTACGGCGGACAATCGACGCATATTCCGCTGAAGGTCAATGGCGCAGGGGTTATCCCGGTCATCTTCGCGGTATCGCTGCTGATGTTCCCATCGACGATCGCTCAGTTCTGGTCCGGCCACAGCTGGGCTCAATGGATCATCAACCACCTGAGCTACGACAAGGCGCTCGGCATGGTGATCTATGTTATACTGATTATCGGCTTCACCTTCTTCTACACCTTCGTGCAGATCAACCCTGTACAGATGGCGGATCAAATGAAGAAGAACGGCGGCTATATCCCAGGCGTTCGCCCGGGCAAACCGACCTCGACCTACATTACGCGCGTCATGTCCCGCATAACCCTCTTCGGAGCTCTGTTCCTGGCGGTTATCTCGCTGATGCCGATACTGTTCGGATCCTTGGCCGGCTTGGATCGTTCGATTCAGCTTGGCGGTACTTCGCTGCTGATCGTCATCGGCGTCGCTCTCGACACGATGAAGCAGATCGAAACCCAATTGATCAAGCGTCACTACAAAGGGTTTATCAATAAATAACACTGGGCTTCGAACGGGCGGCTTGCTGGCTCCAGCTGGAGGTAGTGGTCAGCCCGCGCGTGCCTATTGTGCTTAAAGCGAGGAAGACAGGATGAACATTCTTTTCATGGGTCCTCCGGGGGCCGGCAAAGGCACCCAGGCCGAGAGAATCGTAGAAAAGTTCAACGTTCCTCACATCTCCACCGGCGATGCGTTCCGGCTGGCGATGAAGCAGGGCACTCCGCTTGGCCAGAAGGCGAAAGAATTCGTGGATCAAGGTCTTCTTGTCCCGGATGAAATCACCAACGGGATCGTGCGGGAACGCCTGCTGCTGGCTGATTGCGAGAGAGGCTTCCTGCTGGACGGCTTCCCGCGCACTCTTCAGCAAGCTGCAGCGCTTGACGCCATGCTGGCAGAAATGGAACGCGGCATCGATCATGTAGTCAACCTGCATGTCGATCGCGGTCTGTTGCTGGCCAGGCTGACGGGACGCCGCATCTGCAAAACCTGCGGCACCACTTATCACGTGATGTTCAACCCTCCCAAGGTTGAAGGCATCTGCGACAAGGATGGCGGAGAGCTTTACCAGCGTTCGGACGACACCGAGGAGAAGGTCGGTACACGCCTCGACGAGTACATCTCGAAGACGGCTCCTCTTCTGGAATACTACGGCGGCAAAGGCTTGCTGCGCGAAGTGGACGGAGAGAAGGAAATTGACCAAGTAACGGCCGAGATCGTTGCCGCTCTGCGGGGTTCGAACGAATGATAATCTGCAAGTCTGAAGCCGAACTGCGATTCATGAGAGAGGCGGGACGCATAGTAGCCGAGACACACCGTCTTATGGCTGCTTCTGTGCGGGCGGGCATTACGACCCGCGAGCTGGATGATATCGCCGATCGCTACATTCGCAGTCAAGGCGCTATTCCGTCGTTTAAAGGCTACAATCAATTCCCTGGCAGCATTTGCGCTTCTGTCAACGAAGAACTGGTGCACGGCATCCCTGGATCCCGCAAGCTGAACGAAGGCGATATCATCACGCTTGATATCGGCGCTCAGTACGAGGGCTACCACGGGGATTCGGCTTGGACCTATCCGGTAGGGACGGTTACGGATGAAGTCTCCCGACTGCTGGAGGTCACCGAACGTTCGCTGTTCGCCGGGCTTGAACAGGTCAAACCGGATGTTCGGCTGTATACGGTCTCGCACGCCATCCAGAAAGCGGTGGAAGACGAGGGCTTCTCCATCGTTCGCGAATATGTAGGTCACGGAATCGGCCAGGATCTTCACGAAGAGCCGCAGATTCCGAACTACGGCATTCCGGACCGGGGCCCGAGGCTGAAACCAGGCATGGTGCTGGCCATCGAGCCGATGGTGAACATCGGGGAGCGTTATGTCCGCACACTGACGGACAATTGGACGGTTGTAACGGTTGACGGCTCCTGGTGCGCTCATTTCGAGCACACGGTTGCAGTCACGGAGAACGGCTGCGAGATTTTGACGAAGCTGCCGGATTCGGAGTAAGAGGAACTTGGATCCGCTGGCTCAGATCGGCCGTCTTGTCAAAGTGCTTCGAGGCAAGGACGAGGGCAGCTGCGCCATCATCATCGGATTGATCGACGACCGGTTCGTCTTGATCGCCGATGGAGACGCACGGCGCTTCGACTCGCCGAAGAAGAAGAACGTGCAGCATCTTCAGTTACTGCCGGCTCTCAGCAGCGAAGTTTCGGACAGCATGTCCGAGACGGGCCGGGTGACCAATGCCAAGCTTAGATTCGTTATACAGAAGTACGCTGATCGAAAGGAGAATGAGGATGGCCAAGGAAGACGTCATTGAAGTCGAAGGAACGGTTCTTGAACCGCTGCCTAACGCCATGTTCAAGGTTGAGCTGGAGAACGGTCACCAGATTCTCGCTCATGTATCCGGCAAGCTCAGAATGCACTTTATCCGTATTCTGACCGGAGACAAAGTGGTTATCCAGTTGTCGCCTTACGATTTATCCAGAGGACGCATTACCTATCGGAAATAGGACCGCGGGGTTCTATGGAAGAAGGAATCGGGAGGTAATTACCAATGAAGGTCAGACCTTCGGTTAAGCCTATTTGCGAGAAATGCAAAGTCATTCGCCGCAAAGGCAACGTTATGGTCATTTGCGAAAATCCGAAACACAAACAAAGACAAGGTTAAGAAAGGAGGACACTGCCCATGGCACGTATAGCTGGTGTGGATTTGCCGCGCGACAAGCGCGTTGAGATTGCTCTCCAGTACATCTTCGGCATCGGTCAAACGACCGCTAAGAGGATCCTGGCTGAAACTGGCGTCAGCGCAAGCACGCGCGTTCGCGACCTCACGGAAGACGAAGTAAGCAAGCTGCGCGAAGTAATCGACAAGTCTGTTAAAGTAGAAGGCGATCTCCGCCGTGAGATTTCCCTCAACATCAAACGTCTTGTTGAAATCGGATGCTACCGTGGTATCCGCCACCGCCGCGGTCTGCCGGTTCGCGGACAACGCACGAAGACCAACGCTCGTACGCGTAAAGGTCCTCGTCGGACTGTAGCGAACAAGAAGAAATAAGGGGGGATAAAGAACAATGGCTAAACCTAAAAAAGTGGTTCGCACCAAACGCCGTGACCGGAAGAATATCGAATCCGGCGTAGCGCACATCCGCTCGACGTTCAACAACACGATCGTCACGATTACGGATCCGCACGGCAACGCCATCTCCTGGGCAAGCTCCGGCAACCTTGGATTCAAAGGCTCGCGCAAGAGCACGCCTTACGCCGCTCAAATGGCTGCTGAATCCGCTGCTAAAGCCGCTATGGAACATGGCATGAAAGCCGTTGAAGTCATGGTTAAAGGACCTGGTGCCGGCCGTGAAGCCGCGATCCGTTCCCTTCAAGCCGCTGGCCTCGAAGTGAACCTGATCAAGGACGTAACTCCGGTTCCTCACAACGGCTGCCGTCCGCCGAAACGCCGTCGCGTATAGTTCGTCGGTCTGTGGTATCAAATTGCTGCAACTTGTGAATAATGGTTGTGAAGGTTTGGCATACTACATGATTTGACGCCATTGAACGTTATTGATACGGAGCGACGTTTTGAAGGAGGGTACTATAGTGATTGAGATCGAAAAGCCGAAAATCGAAACCGTTGAGCTGAGTGACGACGGAGCTTATGGCCGATTTGTCGTCGAGCCCCTGGAACGGGGTTACGGCACGACACTTGGAAACTCGCTTCGCCGCATCCTGCTCTCGTCGCTTCCCGGCGCGGCAGTGACGTCCGTGCAGATTGACGGAGTTCTTCACGAGTTTTCCACGGTTCCGGGGGTCATGGAAGACGTTACCGAAATGATCCTGAACCTGAAAGGCCTGTCGCTCAAGATCCACTCCGACGAAGAGAAGGTGCTGGAAATTGATGCAGAAGGCGAAGGGAACGTAACGGCGGGCGACATCCGCGCAGACAGCGATGTCGAGATTCTCAGCCCTGATCTTCATATCGCAACCTTGGCTTCCGGCGCACGGCTCCATATGAGGATTTTCGCCAATCGCGGCCGCGGTTATGTGCAAGCAGACCGCAACAAGCGTGAAGACCAGCCGATTGGCGTCATCCCCGTTGATTCGATTTACACGCCAATTACTCGTGTGAACTATAGCGTTGAGAATACACGTGTCGGTCAGGTGACCAACTACGACAAGCTGACGCTTGAAGTATGGACGGATGGAAGCATCCGCCCCGAAGAGGCTGTAAGCCTCGGCGCTAAAATTCTGACCGAGCATTTGGACCTGTTCGTCGGACTGACCGATGAAGCTAAAGACGCGGAAATTATGGTTGAGAAGGAAGAGGACAAGAAGGAAAAGGTTCTCGAGATGACGATCGAGGAACTGGACCTGTCCGTCCGTTCTTACAACTGCCTTAAACGTGCTGGCATCAACACCGTTCAAGAACTGACCCTGAAGACGGAAGAAGACATGATGAAGGTCCGCAACCTGGGCCGCAAGTCTTTGGAAGAAGTTCAGGAGAAGCTCGAAGAGCTGGGTCTTGGCCTCCGCACGGAAGAATAAGCATCAAGGAGGGGAAATCGATGGCATACTCTAAACTGGGACGCGACGCAAGCGCGCGGAAAGCACTGTTCCGTGACCTTGTTACCGACCTGTTCCTGTACGAGCGCATTCAAACGACCGAAGCGAAAGCGAAAGAAGTGCGTTCGATTGCAGAAAAACTGATCACGAAAGCGAAGCGCGGAGATCTCCACGCCCGCCGTCAAGTGGCTGCATACGTGCGCCGCGAAACGATCGACGGAGAGCAAGACGCAATCCAAAAGCTGTTCTCGGAACTTGCGAGCCGCTACTCCGAACGCGCTGGCGGATACACTCGTATCCTCAAGCTGGGACCTCGCCGCGGCGATTCGGCTCCTATGGTCTTCCTCGAATTGGTTGACCGCGCGTAAATAGCACCCGCTGCCGCTGCCGGCGGCAAGCAAAAGGTGGACCTAAGCGGCCACCTTTTTTCTTTTGCCCTCCGGCAGGCCGTGCAGCATGCCTTTGACCCCTTTGGGGAACGGTCTATTTTTCGAGTTGTAGAGCAATTTCCAAGAATGAAGGGGCAGGCAGTGAAGCAGAAGAATGAATCGTGGAGAAGCGTCAGCGTTCGCCTTTGAAGCCGGATTTCAACATAAGCATAATCCTATCCAGAAATCGGGCTTCAACAGCGATCGGAACGATCATTCAGCTGCGAGCCACCAGGACTCCTTTATGAATTCATTGGGTTAGCTTGCACTGCAACGAGAACTAGTTAAGGCGGCCAAGGAGAGAAAAGCTTTGAGAAACATACGGATGAAGGTAGCCTACGACGGCACCGCCTACAGCGGATTTCAATCCCAGCCGGGAGGGAATACGGTCCAGGACGTCATTGAGCTGGCTATCGAGGTGCTGACGGATGCTAAAACCCATATCACGGCCTCAGGGCGCACGGATGCCAGAGTTCATGCCTTGGGGCAGGTATTCAACTTTTACACCGAGGCACAGATAGCTGTTGAACGGTGGTCCCTGGCTCTCAACAGCCGGCTGCCGTCCGATATAAGAATCGTGGAGAATGCGGTGGAAGTGCCGCTTGAATTTCACTCCAGGTATGCAGCCAAGCGCAAGACATACCGCTATTCGATCTATACCGGCAAGTTCAATGACGTCTTCCGCCGTAATTATCATTTTCATCATCCAGCACCACAATTGAACGTCGGGGCCATGCGCAGAGCTCTTGAATATATCGTTGGCGAACATGATTTCACCTCGTTCACAACGGTCCATTCGGACAAAACCTCGCATGTGAGGACGATTTACGAGGCGGAGCTTCGGCAGGAGGGCCCTAACCTGGATCTTTATTTGACGGGGAACGGCTTCCTTTACAATATGGTCAGGATCATAACCGGAACTTTGCTGCTCGTCGGCAAAGGCAAGCTGGATCCGGATTCGATGGGTGGAATCATTCTGGCCAAGAATCGTCAAGCAGCCGGCCCGACGGCCGTTCCTTATGGATTGACGCTGGTTGAAGTGGATTATGGAGAGCAATCTTGACTGCAGATGTTTGGAACGGTTTCCTAGGATAGATATACCGGTCTAATATCGTCAATTTATCGTGATTCGATTCCAAAAATCCTTGCACTGGGCGCTCCGTTATTGTAGTATATAACTTGTGCTTTCTTATTGGCTCTCCCACAGCCCCGCGTAAGAAAGTCACAACCCGAAAGGCAACACAAGCAACAACCTACCATGATAATTGACCTTGAAACGTGTGTTTCATGATAAATGATCGTAAACATTGAAGGAGGATCCCCTCATGCGCTCCACTTATATGGCCAAGCCTACCGAAGTTCAACGCAACTGGCACATCGTTGATGCTGAAGGCCAAACGCTTGGCCGTCTTGCCAGCGAAGTTGCAAGCCTGATCCGCGGCAAGCACAAGCCGCAATTCACTCCACATATCGACACCGGCGATTTCGTCGTTGTCATCAACGCAGAGAAAATCGTTCTGACCGGCAACAAATGGAATGACAAGAACTACTACCGTCACTCCATGCACCCAGGCGGTCTGAAAGTGACTCCTGCCAAGGACCAGCTGATCAAGAAGCCTGAGAGCCTCGTTGAGTACGCCGTACACGGCATGCTTCCGAAGAACCGTCTCGGCAACAAAATGAAGCTGAAGCTGAAAGTATACGCTGGATCGGAACATCCGCACCAAGCACAAAATCCGGTAGCTTACGAGCTGCGCGGTTAATTAGAAGGAGGACCCTACAATGGCTCAAGTTCAATACTATGGAACTGGTCGTCGTAAGCACTCCGTAGCACGCGTACGTCTCGTGCCGGGTGAAGGACGAATCATTATCAACAAGCGCGAAATGGATGAATACTTCGGTCTGGAAACGCTGAAGCTGATCGTTAAACAACCGCTTGCCCTGACGGAAACAGTCGGCAAATACGACGTTATCGTCATCGCGCATGGCGGCGGCACTTCCGGTCAAGCCGGAGCCATCCGTCACGGCATCTCCCGCGCTCTGCTCAAAGCAGATCCGGAGTTCCGTCCATCCCTGAAGCGCGCTGGCTTCCTGACGCGTGACCCGCGGATGAAAGAACGTAAGAAGTACGGCCTCAAAGCAGCTCGTCGTGCTCCTCAGTTCTCCAAACGTTAATATGTTCTACAAGCACCTTTTCCGCTGTCGCGGAAAAGGTGTTTTTTGTAGGTGACTAGGCAGTGAACCGTTCTATCACCAAGGCTTACATAAGAAAGGAAGATGGCCAATGAATTCGAATAACCGCAAACCCGTTTACTTCAATCATGACGGAGGCGTCGACGATCTCGTCTCCCTCTTTTTGCTGCTGCAGATGAGCGATGTCGATCTGATCGGCGTATCCGTGATCGATGCGGATTGCTACGTGGAGCCGGCCGTATCGGCGAGCCGCAAGATCATCGACCGTTATGGCGCTCCGGAGCTGAAGGGATTGGAAGTAGCCCGTTCCGATTCCAGAGGAAAGAACCCGTTTCCCAAGGACTGGCGCATGCACGCATTCTATGTCGATGCGCTTCCTCTGCTGAATGAGCGCCCTGAGGTCATTACGCAAGAGGCTGCGAAGCCCGCGCATCTGGATATCGTGGACAAGCTCCAAGCAAGCGAGGAGCCCGTGACGCTGCTGTTCACAGGTCCGCTCACGGATCTTGCCCGAGCTCTCGATGCGGACAGTTCCATTGAAAGCAAAATCGATAAGCTTTACTGGATGGGCGGGACGTTCCTCCCGGACGGCAACGTGCACGAGCCCGAGCATGACGGCACGGCGGAATGGAACAGCTATTGGGATCCGGAGGCAGCCAAGCGTGTATGGGACAGCGGCATCGCCATCGATATGGTAGCACTGGAAAGCACGAACAAAGTGCCGCTCATGGTGGAAACCCGCAAGGAGTGGGCGCAGAACCGCTGTCATGAGGGAATCGACTTCCTGGGCCAATGTTATGCGACCGTTCCTCCGCTCGTTCACTTCGCCACCAACTCCACTTATTATCTGTGGGATGTCCTGACGACCGCGGTCATCGGCAAGCCTGAGCTCGTATCCTCGAGAGATGCGACTTGCGACGTCATCCCTTCCGGTCCGTCTCAAGGACGTACAGTGGAAAAGGAAGGCGGAAGAAAGGTTACGGTCGTGGACGACGTGAACCGCGACGCTTTCTTCGAGTACTTGACGGAGCTTGCCCGCAATGCGGACAAGGACGGAGTCTACCGCATAAGATAGCCTTATCCAATGGATAAGAAATCCTTATGCGGCAAGTAATTTCGGGCTTTTTTGATGAATTAAACAATTGCTCAACGGCAACGTTCCCCGTATAATCATAGTAAAGCATAGTTTTTTACTTGGTATTAATGATTAGGAGGGGAACCACCTTGAACCTTTTGGAGAAAGAAGCCCTGATTACCGAGCAGGCGATTAGGCTGGAAACGGCATCGCCGGAGGAAATCCTCAAATACGCAGTCGAGACCTTCCCGAATATTACTTTTGCCTGCAGCTTCGGAGCCGAGGACGTCGTGCTCGTCGACATGCTGCAGAAAGTAAGCCCGCGGTCGGACATTTTCTATCTGGATACCGACTTCCACTTCGCGGAGACGTATGAGACGCGCGACCGGATGGAAGCCAAATACGGCATCAAGTTCGTTCAGGTGAAGCCGGTGCTCACGCCGGAGGAACAAGCGGCCCAGCATGGCGAGGAGCTGTGGAAGAGCGATCCGAATGCTTGCTGCAACATCCGCAAGGTCGAACCGCTCACCCGCATCCTGTCCCAATACGAGGCGTGGATTACCGGCATCCGCCGCGACCAGGCGCCGACGCGCGCGAACGCCAAGAAGATCGAGTACGATACCAAATTCGGGCTCGTCAAATTCAATCCGATCGCGGATTGGACTTCCGAGGACGTCTGGAACTATATCCGGGAAAACGAAATCATCTACAACCCTCTGCATGACCGCAACTTCCCGAGCATCGGCTGCGAGCAGTGCACGCGCCAAGTCGCTCCGGGCGAGGATCCTCGCGCCGGACGCTGGTCCGGCAACGACAAAACCGAATGCGGACTGCATAAATGAGTCGCGGGGAGGATAAAGACATGGCAAGCATCAAGCCTCATGGCGGAGAACTGGTGAACCGAATTGCCGAGGGAGCCGAGCGCGAGCGTCTGCTGCAGGAAGCCGGCGGCCTTGCGGCTTTGACAGTAGATAATTGGACGATCTCGGATCTGGATCTCATCGGCGTCGGAGCATTCTCGCCCTTGACGGGATTCCTCGGCGAAGAGGATTACCGTTCGGTCGTGGACCGGATGCGTCTGACAAGCGGAACCGTGTGGAGCATTCCGATTACGCTGGCTGTAGACGAAGCCTTCGCTTCCGAATTGTCAACGGGACAGCGTGTCGCTCTCAAGGGCGAGGATGGAGTCGTCTATGCGCTGCTGGATGTGGAGAGCGTCTATTCGGTCGATCAGAATCATGAAGCCATGCAAGTGTTCAAGACCGACGATCTCGAGCATCCCGGCGTCAAGAAGCTCTTTTCCCGGCCGAATACGTACGTGGGCGGTCCGATCACCGTGCTGAACCGGCCGCAGCCGGAAAAGTTCGGCGAGTTTTATTTCGATCCGGCCCAGACGCGCCAGATTTTCGCCGATAAAGGCTGGAAGACCGTGGTTGGCTTCCAGACGCGCAATCCGGTCCACCGCGCCCATGAATTCATCCAGAAATGCGCGATGGAAATTGTAGACGGCCTTTTCCTCAATCCGCTTGTCGGAGAGACGAAATCGGATGATGTGCCGGCCAATGTGCGGATGAAGAGCTATGTGGCGCTGCTGGACAATTACTATCCGGAGAGCCGGACGTTTCTCGGGGTGTTCCCGGCGGCTATGCGCTACGCTGGCCCGCGCGAAGCGATTTTCCACGCGCTCGTGCGCAAGAATTACGGATGCACGCATTTCATCGTCGGGCGCGACCATGCCGGAGTCGGCGATTACTACGGCACCTATGAGGCGCAGGATCTGCTGAAGACGTTCCCGGCGGAAGATCTGGACATCACCCCGCTGTATTTCGAGCACAGCTTCTTCTGCAAGAAATGCGGCAACATGGCCACGAGCAAAACTTGTCCGCATGACAAGTCGGAGCATGTCGCGCTCTCGGGCACGAAGGTGCGCGAGATGCTGCGCGGAGGCATCTGCCCGCCTCCGGAGTTCTCCCGTCCGGAAGTGGCTCAGATTCTCATCGAAGGCATGCAGGAGCAGCCTGCGAACGCGTAAGCCGGACAAACCGGAATGAATGAACGCCCTGTCCCATATAAATGATTAGAGCGCGGATGGCTTGCCACATGAGCCCCGGGCTGCCGATCATGTATGCGGGATGGGGTGTTTTTTTGACAAAAAAAGTGGCCGGAGAAAATAGGCATGGTCTGTACCGCAGCCGCAGGCGCGTCGTCGTCTGGATGAATCCGCGGGGCTGGACCCGGCTGGGCGTCATCGCAGGCATGCTGGCGATCCTCGCATGGATGCTGACGGAGCAGATGCCGGCGGCCCGCACATGGAGCGACTGGTCGATGCCGCTGAGCGGCAAGACGATCGTGCTGGATGCGGGTCATGGCGGGCCGGACGGCGGCGCGGTCAGCAAAAGCGGCATGGTCGAGAAAGATCTCAACCTGGCGATCGTGCTCCAGCTGCGGGATTATCTGCAACAATCGGGCGCCCTTGTATACGTGACGAGGGAAGGCGATACCGATCTGGCTTCCCCGGATACGAAAGCCTACCGCCAAAGGAAGAGCGAGGATTTGGCGCAGAGGGTCAAATTCGTGAAGGACCATCAAGCGGATCTTATGATCAGCATCCACATGAACAGCATCCCTTCGCCCAAATGGTCGGGAGCCCAGACGTTCTACTATCCGAACCATGAAGGCAATGCCGCGCTTGCAGCCCTCATCCAGGACGAGATCCGCGTCAATCTGCAGAATACGGAACGCGTGGCCGCCAAGGCTCCCAATACGGTGTATCTGCTCGAAGCCGTCGATATGGTGCCAAGCGCTCTTGTCGAGGTCGGCTTCCTGTCTCATCCGGGCGAGGCTGCGAGGCTTGGCGACGCCGGTTACCAGAAGCAGGTGGCGGCGGCGGTCTATCAAGGCATTCTCCGCTACAGCAGCGGGGAACGTCCTTCCGGCAGCTCCTCCAGCCCGTCTTCGCCGCTCCCTTCTCCAGCGGCAAGGCCGTAGGAGAGGAGAGAAATTCGATTTCATTATGCTATAATGGAATGGATTTATGCGGAAGGTGGAGAGTGGAACATGCTTACACGTGAACTCGTGACAGAGGCCGTCAATTCGGTGACGGCCACTTTTGCCGCGGACGGGGTTGCCGTCCGCGATATTATGGTGAGGGACGGTCAGGTATCGCTGACCGTCCTCACCCCCGGCGGCGGCGCGCAGCCGCCGCTGGAAGCCGCGCTGCGCGAAGCGCTGGCGCGGACAGGGGCCGAAGCCGTGCACCTGCGGCTGCGGCCCCTCGAGGCGCCGGCCGGCGGCGCAGCCACCGCCGCGGCAGGCGCCCCGGGCGCGGCAGCGGAGGCGAAGCCCGCTGCCGGCGCCGGCACAGGCGCCGCACCCGTGCGTGGGCACGGGGCGGGCCTGGAGGCGCTGCCGCTGCTGGCCGAGCGCAGCGGCACGCAGTTCATCGCCGTCGCAAGCGGCAAGGGCGGCGTCGGCAAGTCGACCGTCACCGTCAACCTGGCGGTGGCGCTCGCCCGCAGGGGCAAGCGGGTCGGCTTGATCGATGCCGACATCTACGGCTTCAGCGTGCCCGACATGATGGGCATCGAATCGCGGCCGGAAATCGTGGACGGCCGGATCGAGCCGATCGAGCGCTTCGGCGTGAAGGTCATCTCGATGGGCTTTTTCGTCGAAGACAACAGCCCTATCGTCTGGCGCGGCCCGATGCTTGGGCGGATGCTGCGCAACTTCTTCCAGGAAGTCGAGTGGGGAGAGCTGGACTATGTGCTGCTGGACTTGCCTCCGGGCACGGGCGACGTCGCGCTCGACGTTCACCAGATCTTGCCGCAGAGCAAGGAAATCATCGTGACGACCCCTCATGCGACAGCCGCCTTCGTCGCAGCCCGCGCCGGCGCGATGGCCATCACGACGCAGCATGAGATCCTCGGAGTCGTGGAGAACATGTCCTATTACCTGAGCCCGTCGACCGGCGAGAAGGAATATGTGTTCGGACGCGGGGGAGGGGCCAAGCTGGCGGAGACGCTCCATACCTCGCTGCTCGCTCAAGTGCCTCTCGGCGCGCCGGACAACCATGTTTCCGAGCCGGACTTCTCTCCGTCGGTCTACAAGGCGGAGACGGAGACGGGAGCCATCTATCTGGAGCTGGCCGATCAAGTGATCAGGCTGGCGCCGGCTCATTGATTGTCTGCATCACCATTCAAAAAGGGCAGCCCCGGCACGATCCGGGTGCTGCCCTTTTTGGCGTCATCATTAGCTGCTTTCCTTTTCCTGAAATCCTGGCATAATCCGAGTAGGCTCAACCACCTTTGCCGCCTCATCAGCTTGATGTTCCGCTGCCTTAGCCGCCGCTATCCTTGCTGTCGCCGCCACCGCCGCCGCCTTCTTCACCGCCGCTGTCGCCGCCACCGCCGGAGCTCGTATCCACTTTCTCGCCCGGCTTGACGCGAAGCTCTTCCTGAACCGCTTTTTTGAGCAGGTCGAGGATCTCCACGCGGAAGAGCGGATTGGACATCGATTCCTGCATGATGGTCATGACCTGCTTGCGGTATTGCGAGCTCATGAGCACTTCGAGAATCATCTTGTCCATCTCCGGCGTTTTCATCGCTGAGATCAATTCCTTCTGGTATCCGGGATCTTTCATCAGCTCTTTGTGGATATCCTTGTTTTCTTTGTTGACCGCCTTGGCGAAGTCCCCGGCAAAACGGGTGTCCGTCATCAGCTTCTTGATCACTTTGTCGTAATCCGGCGATGTGATCGTTTCCTTGACAGCCATGCGCACGCTCTCCGCATCCTGCACCGAAAGCGATTTGATGCCGCTGCTCGACGTTCCCGCAGCGCTCATTTGGCTTTCCTGCAGCGCCTTTTGGGCGTCCTCCGTCTTCAGGATGTCGATCACCATGGATTTCATGTCTTTGTAGCTGGTCTGCTGGCCGCCTCCTCCGCGCGGCTCGGCTCCGCACCCGGTCAGAAGAACGGCAGCAAAAGCCGATATCGAAAAGCAGTACAAGGCCCGCTTGAGCTTCATGTCGAGAAATCCCCCTTCTTCGCTGTGCCGCCAAGTGTAGGATAGCGGCGATGGATACGTACAGTATGCGCGAAGAGAAGGGCGAATATCAGGGAAAGCCTTAGCTTTTTATTCCGTTCATGGTAAGATGAAGGATATGGCCAATTTCTCTGGGGGGATACATCCGCATGACGATCCGCAAGTGGTTTCACCTGTTCTGGACAACGCTAGCCTTGGGAGCCGCGACGACACTGATCGTCGGGGTCCTGATGCTT
>NZ_CM160043.1:685000-1377500 GCF_056711585.1 Paenibacillus sp. SJS-P3
GTTGATCCGGGGATTTCCGAATGGGGAAACCCAGCTGGAGTAATGTCCAGTTACTGCAGAGTGAATACATAGCTCTGCGTGAGGCATACCAGGGGAACTGAAACATCTAAGTACCCTGAGGAAGAGAAAACAATAGTGATTCCGTCAGTAGCGGCGAGCGAACGCGGATTAGCCCAAACCAGGAGGCTTGCCTCCTGGGGTTGTGGGACGTCTCACATGGAGTTACAAAGGAATGGGTTAGGCGAAGAGGTCTGGAAAGGCCCGCTACAAGAGGTAAAAGCCCTGTACCCAAAAGTTCATTCCCTCCGAGACGGATCCCGAGTACCGCGAGACACGTGAAACCTCGTGGGAATCCGGCAGGACCATCTGCCAAGGCTAAATACTCTCTGGCGACCGATAGTGAAGCAGTACCGTGAGGGAAAGGTGAAAAGCACCGCGGGAGCGGAGTGAAATAGAACCTGAAACCGTGCGCTTACAAGAAGTCAGAGCCCTCTATATGGGTGATGGCGTGCCTTTTGTAGAATGAACCGGCGAGTTACGTTCACGTGCAAGGTTAAGTCGGGAAGACGGAGCCGCAGCGAAAGCGAGTCTGAATAGGGCGCCATAGTACGTGGGTGTAGACCCGAAACCGTGTGATCTACCCCTGTCCAGGGTGAAGGTGCGGTAACACGCACTGGAGGCCCGAACCCACGAATGTTGAAAAATTCGGGGATGAGGTGGGGGTAGCGGAGAAATTCCAATCGAACTCGGAAATAGCTGGTTCTCCCCGAAATAGCTTTAGGGCTAGCCTCGGTGTTGAGCATGCTGGAGGTAGAGCACTGATTGGGTGCGGGGCCCGCCAAGGGTTACCAAGTCCAGTCAAACTCCGAATGCCAGTCATGTATAACCGGGAGTCAGACGGTGAGTGCTAAGATCCATCGTCAAGAGGGAAACAGCCCAGATCATCAGCTAAGGTCCCCAAGTGTGTGTTAAGTGGGAAAGGATGTGGAGTTGCCCAGACAACCAGGATGTTGGCTTAGAAGCAGCCACCATTTAAAGAGTGCGTAATAGCTCACTGGTCGAGTGACTCTGCGCCGAAAATGTAACGGGGCTAAACACACCACCGAAGCTATGGCATGTACCTTTTGGTACTTGGGTAGGGGAGCGTTGTGTATAGGTTGAAGTCAGACCGTAAGGACTGGTGGACAGTACACAAGTGAGAATGCCGGTATGAGTAACGAAAAGATCAGTGAGAATCTGATCCGCCGTAAGCCTAAGGGTTCCTGAGGAAGGTTCGTCCGCTCAGGGTAAGTCGGGACCTAAGGCGAGGCCGAAAGGCGTAGTCGAAGGACAACAGGTTGATATTCCTGTACCACCGCAAGCCGTTACGAGCAATGGAGTGACGCAGAAGGGTAGTGACGCGGACCGATGGATGTGTCCGTCCAAGCAGTGAGGCTGGTTTGTTGGCAAATCCGCAAACCGTAAGGCTGGGCTGTGATGGGGAGGGAAACTTTAGTACCGAAGGTCATGATCTCCAGCTGCCAAGAAAAGCTTCTAGCCAGGCGAAGGTGCCCGTACCGCAAACCGACACAGGTAGGCGAGCAGAGCATGCTAAGGCGCGCGGAGTAACTCTCGTTAAGGAACTCGGCAACATGACCCCGTAACTTCGGGAGAAGGGGTGCCTCGGTAGGGTGAATAGCCCGAGGGGGCCGCAGTGAAAAGGCCCAAGCGACTGTTTAGCAAAAACACAGGTCTGTGCGAAGCCGTAAGGCGAAGTATACGGGCTGACGCCTGCCCGGTGCTGGAAGGTTAAGGGGAGCGGTTAGGGGCAACCCGAAGCTGTGAACCGAAGCCCCAGTAAACGGCGGCCGTAACTATAACGGTCCTAAGGTAGCGAAATTCCTTGTCAGGTAAATTCTGACCCGCACGAATGGCGTAACGACTTGGGCGCTGTCTCAACGAGAGATCCGGTGAAATTTTAATACCTGTGAAGATGCAGGTTACCCGCGACAAGACGGAAAGACCCCATGGAGCTTTACTGCAGCTTGATATTGGACTTTGGTACGATCTGTACAGGATAGGTGGGAGCCTTAGAAGCCGGAGCGCCAGCTTCGGTGGAGGCACCGTTGGGATACCACCCTGATCGTATCGGAGTTCTAACCTGGTACCGTGAAGCCGGTACAGGGACCGTGTCAGGCGGGCAGTTTGACTGGGGCGGTCGCCTCCTAAAATGTAACGGAGGCGCCCAAAGGTTCCCTCAGAATGGTTGGAAATCATTCGCAGCGTGCAAAGGCATAAGGGAGCTTGACTGCGAGACCTACAAGTCGAGCAGGGACGAAAGTCGGGCTTAGTGATCCGGTGGTACCGAATGGAAGGGCCATCGCTCAACGGATAAAAGCTACCCTGGGGATAACAGGCTTATCTCCCCCAAGAGTCCACATCGACGGGGAGGTTTGGCACCTCGATGTCGGCTCATCGCATCCTGGGGCTGAAGTAGGTCCCAAGGGTTGGGCTGTTCGCCCATTAAAGCGGTACGCGAGCTGGGTTCAGAACGTCGTGAGACAGTTCGGTCCCTATCTGTCGTGGGCGCAGGAAATTTGAGAGGAGCTGTCCTTAGTACGAGAGGACCGGGATGGACGTACCGCTGGTGTACCAGTTGTTCCGCCAGGAGCACCGCTGGGTAGCTACGTACGGACGGGATAAGCGCTGAAAGCATCTAAGCGCGAAGCCCCCCTCAAGATGAGATTTCCCAGTATGTAAGACCCCTGGTAGACGACCAGGTTGATAGGTTCGGGGTGGAAGCGCAGCAATGCGTGCAGCTGACGAATACTAATCGGTCGAGGGCTTATCCTATGGATCAAGCATCACGGGAGATCGTCGCAAGACGATGACCGTGAGCGAGACATGGCGAGAATGAATCCGAATACGATTCGCTAGCCATGTAAGAAAAAGCAAATGGACTCAGCATCCATGATATTCGTTCGATCCAGTTTTCAAGGCGCAAGCTTTGAATGCAAACCGCATATTCCCTGATAGCTCAGTTGGTAGAGCACTCGACTGTTAATCGAGTTGTCACAGGTTCGAGTCCTGTTCGGGGAGCCATTTGCTCTCATAGCTCAGTAGGTAGAGTGCATCCATGGTAAGGATGAGGTCACCGGTTCGATCCCGGTTGAGAGCTCCACAATCGTGGCCCGTTGGTCAAGGGGTTAAGACACCTCCCTTTCACGGAGGTAACAGGGGTTCGAATCCCCTACGGGTCACCATTTTTTTGTTTTTACATAGTAAATGGTTCATTGGGCAAATTATTGAGGAAGCTTAGCTCAGCTGGGAGAGCATCTGCCTTACAAGCAGAGGGTCGGGGGTTCGATCCCCTCAGCTTCCACCATATGCCTGTTGGGGATTAGCCAAGCGGTAAGGCAACGGACTTTGACTCCGTCATTCTCAGGTTCGATCCCTGAATCCCCAGCCATTTGCGAGCCATTAGCTCAGTTGGTAGAGCACCTGACTTTTAATCAGGGTGTCGAAGGTTCGAGTCCTTCATGGCTCACTTTTTTTTATTTTGCGCGTATGGCGGAATTGGCAGACGCACCAGACTTAGGATCTGGCGCCTTCGGCGTGGGGGTTCAAGTCCCTCTACGCGCATCCACAAAACCTTGAGAAATCAAGGTTTTTTTGTTTTTCCCGAATATAACTCTGAACCGTCCCGGGCGGCTGAAATCGATAATTCTTTTGACAATTCAATTGAGAACCGTTATCATATATTGTATAATGATAATCGTTATCAAATAATCGGGTCGCAGCGATCCGTCCAAGCAGAGAGGAGCTTGCAGCCATGGTTCGATTGACGACCAGCCAGCTGGATATAGCCTATGAAAAGAGACAGATCGTCCGTGATCTCAACCTGAGCATACCTCAGGGGAAAATCACGGCCCTGGTAGGGTCCAACGGCTCCGGCAAGTCGACGATTCTGAAGACGATGGCTCGCCTGATGTCTCCTCAAAACGGACAGGTGCTGCTTGACGGAAAGTCCATTCATAAGCAGGCCACCAAGGAAGTCGCCAAGGAATTGGCGATTCTGCCTCAGAACCCGACGGCTCCCGACGGGCTGACGGTGCAGGAGCTTGTCTCCTACGGCCGCTTCCCTTATCAGAAGGGATTTGCCTCCATGCGCAAGGAAGACCGCGAGATCGTGGACTGGGCGCTTCAGGCGACGAGCATGACGGAGTTCGCGGATCGTCCTGTGGACCAGCTGTCGGGCGGACAGCGGCAGCGGGGATGGATTGCCATGGCGCTGGCGCAGGAGACGGACATTCTCTTCCTCGACGAGCCGACGACATTCCTTGATATGGCTCATCAGCTCGACGTTCTGCAGCTTCTTGAAGAGCTGAACGAGAAGGCGAAGCGGACGATTGTCATGGTCGTCCACGACTTGAACCATGCCTCGCGTTTCGCCCATCATATGATCGCGATCAAATCAGGCCGAGTTCTGGCTGAGGGCGCGCCGGCTGAAGTCATGACGCCTGCCGTGATGAGGGATGTATTCGGCATAGAAGCGGATATCGTATCGGATCCGCGTACAGGAGTGCCTCTGTGCCTACCCTATGCTTTGGCGCCAAAAGAAGAGCGCAGGGAATCGGCAGCAGCCTTGGTATCGTAGCCGCAGCAGATGCTGCAGGCGGCTGTTTCGAGCCGCTAGAACACCTAGGAAACGGAGTTTTAGGAATCGAGGGATAAGCCATGAACGCAGATATCAAGCAGAAGCTCTCAGACAAGCATGGACTGCTGTGGGAGCTTCCCGATGGAATTCATATGACGGCTACCGCAGAGGAGCTGGCGCGGCCAGACACGGCTTCCCGGTTCCTGGAGCTGTATGCGGGCCTGCTTCCGTCCACATCGATCCAGCCTTCGGCTACATACTTCTGTTCCTGGGCGAGAAGCCTCACAGGCGCGGTGCACTGGCTTCTGGCCAGCCGCAGCGGCTGCCTGTCGGTGGATCCGCAGGATTGGACCGTCGTGCTGTCCAAACCGGGAGCATACGCTTCCATCGGCTTCATGCCTTCTTCCGCCACGCTTGTCACCGTGGAAGGCGACGGCTCGGCTATAGACCCGGAGACCGTCATGGACCGTTTATACGGAGAGCTGATCGCACCGATTTTCCGAACCTTCGCTGATGTGTCCGGCGTTCGCCAGAACGACCTGTGGCGGCTCATGGCGACGAATTTGAACTATACCAAGGCGACATTGCTTGCAGACTCGCCCGAAGAAAATGAATTCATGTCCTTGGAATCGGACTTCCGTTACGTGCTGGCTGAAATGTCCGGCGAGAAGGTAGGCTTGGCCCGCAATCCGCTGGCCATTCCGATGAGATTCGTGGACAATCCGTATAAGCCCGGAGAGCAGAGCATGATGCGGGCTTCATGCTGCCTGGCGTACATGACGGACTTCGCCAAATACTGCTATACTTGTCCAAGGCTCAAAGCTTCCGAACGAGGCAAAATGTTACAGGAAATCCGGGAGATGCAGAAGGTTTAAAAGAGCGTAAAACAATTTCAAAAAAACACTTGCATTCCTTTGGGCAAGCTGATATATTATTACTTGTCGCGCTGAACAAAAGCGATGACAACAAGCGGAAGTGGCTCAGCGGTAGAGCATCGCCTTGCCAAGGCGAGGGTCGCGGGTTCGATTCCCGTCTTCCGCTCCATAGTGTGTGCCCGTAGCTCAGCTGGATAGAGCATTTGACTACGAATCAAAAGGTCGGGAGTTCGAATCTCTCCGGGCACGCCATTTAAATATCGGGATGTAGCTCAGCTTGGTAGAGCACCTGGTTTGGGACCAGGGGGTCGCATGTTCAAATCGTGTCATCCCGACCATTTAGTTTGCGGGTGTAGTTCAATGGTAGAACTTCAGCCTTCCAAGCTGATAGCGTGGGTTCGATTCCCATCACCCGCTCCATACTATACATAATCTATCGGATCCTTGCCCTCGGGCAGGGATTTTTTGTTTTGATTGTTGGTTTTGGGATGGATTGCGCCCCCCTTGGGAAACCTGAATCGGAATGACAATTGGGTTGCCTAGCCCAAGCAAGGGGGTTGCAAGATGCCTACGAAGAAATTTATCGGTGCGGCGAAGAAGCCGCGCTGGATGCTGCTCGGCATAGCAGCGGTTATCGGTACCGGGTACGCGGCGCCTTATGGGGAAAAGGGCAGAGACTATTTCGAGTCCACGGGCCAGGCGTTATGGGAAGTGAAATCGGATCAAAAAGTAATCGCGATGACTTTCGACGACGGACCTGACCCGGTAAAGACCGCACTCATCCTCGACGTACTGAAGGAATACGAAGCGAAGGCTACTTTTTTCGTCATCGGCAAAAATGCGGAGAAGTATCCGGATGTCGTAAGGAGGGAGGCGGAGGAAGGCCATGAAGTGGCTAACCACACCTATACCCATCTGATGAAGCAGCCGCCTCAAGTGGATAAGCTGATCCGCGAAGTGGAGCGCAGCCAGGCGGTGCTGACCGGCATTACCGGCATCAAGCCGGTGCTGTTCCGGCCGCCGGGAGGCATCTACAACGAACCGATGCTGCAAGCGATGAAAAAAGAAGGGATGATGACGATCCTCTGGTCATGGCATCAGGATACGCGCGATTGGGCTCGGCCGGGCACAAGCGCCATCGTGAATAAAGTCATGCGGAACGTGCGAAGCGGCGATATCATTCTTTTCCATGACCGGGTGGAGCACAGCATGCAGACAATCGAAGCGCTCAAACAGATTCTCCCCAGCCTGAAGAAGCAGGGTTACCGGTTCGTTACCGTCAGCGAGCTGATCCGGTACGACAGCCGGCCGATATGGAACAAAGCCGAAAAGCCTTGAGTCACTCAAGGCTTTTTTCTTTGATTCCGCCGCTGGATGCCGCTGCTTCACCGCTGTGACTCGCCAAAAAATACTGGCTTCGACAGTCTTCTATCCCAAAAGGTTTTGTAGTATGATGATTAAAGTGATTTTAGGCACCAGTTAGCGGGTAAGACGGGCCAGAGGGCCGGCCGTACATGACGTTTGAGCAGCAAGGGTTTGAGGTAATGGCATGAACCTGCCGTACGCCTCGATACGACGCCTTGTTATTCAGCGTACCGGTAACCGGAGCGGGGCTAGCAGGAGAGCAGCCGCGCTTACCGTGTTTGCAAAATCAGCCATTTCATGCACTCTACGCTAACGATGCGGTTCCGCCCGCCTTGGGCAAGGAACCTGGAGGAGGAACAGAATGTCGGAACAGGCTGTAACCGCCCAAACGGCGAATCGCCCGCAATCCAATAACCTGCTGCGCCGCGACGTCCGTTTCTTGGGAAATATTCTAGGGGATGTACTCGTTCACCAGGGCGGCGAGGAGCTGCTGGAAGTCGTGGAGAGAATCCGCGAGATGAGCAAGGCGCTGCGCGCCGAATTCGTCACGGAGCTGTATGATGAGTTCAAACAGACGATTACGACGCTGGACCCTGATATCCGCCATCAGGTTGTCCGCGCGTTCGCGATCTATTTCCAGCTGGTCAATATCGCGGAACAGAACCATCGGATCCGGCGCAAGCGGGACTATGAGCGCTCAGCCGGAGAATCGGTCCAGCCGGGCTCGATCGAAGCGGCTGTCCAAGGTCTGCAGGAGCGCCATATCTCCATCGACGACGTGAAATCCATGCTGAACGACATCTCCCTCGAGCTCGTCATGACGGCGCATCCGACGGAGGCGACCCGCCGCGTCGTGCAGGACATCCACAAGCGGATCGCTGTCGGCATGATGGAGCTGGACAATCCGAACCTGGCCTACCGGGAGCGGGAGAAGCTTCGCGAAGGGCTGCTCAATGAAGTGCTGATCCTTTGGCAAACCGATGAGCTGCGCGACCGCAAGCCGACGGTCATCGACGAGGTGCGCAACGGCCTTTACTATTTCGATGAAACGCTGTTCGAGGTTCTTCCCAACGTCTACGAGGAACTGGAGCGCTGCCTTCACAAGTATTATCCGGAAGAGCATTGGCATGTGCCGACTTACCTGAAATTCGGCTCCTGGATCGGCGGCGACCGGGACGGCAACCCTTCCGTCAAGGCCAAGGTGACCTGGGAGACGCTGACGCTGCACAAGCAGCTCGCGCTCCGCAAGTACGAGACCGTCCTGAAGCAATGGATGGAGATTCTCAGCTTCAGCACGAACATCGTGGAGGTGCCGGCGGAGCTGATGGATTCCATCGCGAAGGATCAGCAGAGCGTGGAGCTGCGCGGCGCCGACAGATGGCGCAACACCAAGGAGCCGTACAAGATCAAGCTCAGCTACATGCTCGAGAAGCTTGTCAATACAGGGGACGATTCCCTTCGCGGCTCGTCCAAGCGCTACGGCAGTCCGGATGAATTCAAGGAGGATCTGCTGCTCATCGACCGCAGCCTGCGTTCGCATTATGCGGATTATACGGCCGATACGCATGTCCGCAAGCTCATCCGCCAGGTGGAGCTGTTCGGCTTCCATATGGCCGCTCTGGACATCCGCCAGCACAGCCAGGAGCATGAGAACGCCATGGCGGAGGTTCTTGCGAAGATGCATATCGTCGAGGATTATGCGGCGCTGGGCGAAGAAGAGAAGATCGGGCTGCTCGCCAAGCTGCTGGAAGATCCTCGTCCGCTTACGTCGGGCCATCTGGAATATTCCGAAGGAACCCGCGAATGCCTCGACGTCTATCAGACCGTCTACCGCGCCCAGCAGGAGTTTGGGACAGATTGCATCTCCAGCTATCTGATCAGCATGACCCGAGGCGCCAGCGACATGCTTGAGGTCATGGTATTCGCCAAGGAAGTCGGCCTCTTCCGCAAGGAAGCGGACGGCTCGGTGCGATGCACGCTCCAGTCGGTGCCGCTCTTCGAGACGATCGACGATCTGCATGCCGCGCCTGACATCATGAAGAGGCTGTTCGAGCTGCCGCTCTACCGCAAAGCCGTCGAGGCAAGAGGCAACCAGCATGAGATCATGCTGGGCTACTCCGACAGCAACAAGGACGGCGGTGTCGTAACGGCCAACTGGGAGCTGCGCATGGCCCTCAACGACATCACGGAGACGGGCTCGCAATACGGCGTCAAGCTCAAGTTCTTCCACGGCCGGGGCGGCGCGCTGGGCCGGGGCGGCATGCCGCTCGGCCGCAGCATTCTCGCTCAGCCTCCGCATACGATCGGAGGCGGAATCAAGATCACGGAGCAGGGCGAGGTGCTCTCGTCGCGCTACTCCATGCAAGGGATCGCGTACCGCAGTCTGGAGCAGGCGACTTGGGCGCTGCTGACCGCGGCGCGGCTGGCGATGCATCCGGAGCAGATGGCTCCTGAAAATCCGGAATGGGATGAAATCGCCAAGGAGATCTCCGAGACGGCGCAGCGGAAATACCAGGATCTCATTTTCCGGGATCCGGACTTCATGGAGTTCTTCAAGGGAACGACTCCGCTGTCCGAAGTGGGCGAGCTCAACATCGGGTCGCGTCCGTCCAAGCGCAAGAACAGCGATCGCTTCGAGGATCTGCGCGCGATTCCTTGGGTATTCGCCTGGACGCAGAGCCGTTACCTGCTTCCGGCCTGGTACGCCGCCGGAACCGCGTTCCGGAGTTATGCCGGAGCGGATGAGAAGCGGCTCCAGACTCTTCAGGAGATGTACAAGGACTTCCCGTTCTTCCGCTCGCTTGTCGACAACCTGCAAATGGCTATGGCCAAAGCCGATCTGATCATCGCAAGAGAATATGCCGGCATGATTCAGAACGAACAGGTCCGTGACCGGATCTTCCGCCTCGTGGAGGAGGAATATGATCTGACGTTGAAGTTCATCCTCGACATTACGGGACAAAAAGACTTGCTGGACAACGTTCCGGTCATTCAGGAATCGATCCGCTTGCGCAATCCTTACGTCGATCCGCTCAGCTACCTTCAAGTCGAGCTGCTGACGGAGCTGCGCCGGGAAGAGGGCGACAACGCCCATCTACTGCGCGAAGTGCTGCTCACGATCAACGGAATTGCCGCAGGCCTCCGCAATACAGGCTGACAACCTGAACGGCAAGCAACTCGCATCTACACAAGGGTGACTTGTTCATCTGAAGGAAAGGCAGCAAGCGGCCGCACTGCTCAAGCTATGAGCATTGCGGCCTTCTTGCTGCCTTTCCCGGCTTGAAAGGGGCGTCTAGAGGCTATGGGGAGACTGGCAAGAGGGAGCTATTGGACATCCGTGCTGCTCGTGCTGCTCGGGGCATCCAGCTACGGATTGATGTCGCCGCTCATCAAGCATGTGTATGGATTCGGGTACACGTTCAGCCAGGTCGTCGTCCATCAGCTGGCTGCCGGGGCTGCGATGCTGTGGATCGCGGCTGGAGCTGCAAGGGGGCGCCGCGGCGCTTCCTTGCGCCCCCGCCTGTCATTGGGACAATGGACCGGGCTTGCGCTCATCGGCACGGCGGGACTGGCGATGACGACGGTGCTGTACAATCAAGCCCTGCAAGGGCTGAAAGCCTCCTTTGCCATCGTCTTGCTTTTTCAGTTCACCTGGATTACGATTGCGCTAGACAGTATCTGGAACCGCCGTCTTCCGGGATGGGGAAGGCTGGGATGCGTGGCGGTCATTGCTGCCGGCACGGCGCTCGCGCTTGGAATCGGCGGAGCTTCATGGCCGCACGCCGCAGTCATGCCGCTGTTATGCGGACTGGGCGCAGCGTTCACCTACAGCCTGTATTTGGCGGGAACCGGACGTTTCCGGAGAGATCTCAATCCCGCCGCGGCTTCAGCTATTATGGTCACATTCGGATTTATACTGGTCCTGGCGCTGTTCGGCAGAGGCGCATGGGCGGGAGCGGCCGAACCCCGGCTCATCTTGTGGGCGGTCGTGCTTGCGCTGCTCGGGCAAGTCATCCCCACTCTGCTGTTCACGATCGGGATTCCGCGCATAGGGAGCAGCCTCGCCGCGCTGCTGGGGGCCATGGAGCTGCCCGTAGCGGCAGCGGCAGCCTGGCTGATCGGAGGAGAGACGATCAGCGCTCTCCAGCTGGGAGGCATCGCGGCGATTCTGGCCGGCATCGTGCTGGCTCAGAAGGTTCCCGCCAAGGAAAGTCCGGCAAGTCTGGAGGAATGAATGCAGTGAAATCCATCGAAGCCAACCTGATCCGGCTCGCGCTCAAGGGAGACCAGCGAGCGTTCGCGGATCTGGTTGGCATGTATCAGGACAAGTTATACCATTTGGCTTACCGGATGCTGTACAACCGCCAGGAAGCGGAGGATGCCGTTCAGGAGACGTTCCTGAGGGTGTTCCGCAATATGGAGCGGTATGACGAGTCGATGAAGTTCTCGACCTGGATCTACCGGATTACGACCAATCTGGCCATCGACCGGCTGCGCCGCCGCAAGCCGGGCTTCTCGCTGGACGCGGAGGTGCCGGAGCATGACGGGCTGGACGGCTATTCCATGTTCGCCAGCGAGGATGCATCCCCCGAGGACGAGGTGCTGCTGTCGGAGACCCAGCGGATCATCCGCACGGCGATCGATACGCTGCCTCCAAAGTACAAATCCGTCATGGTGCTGCGTTACTTGGAGGACTTGTCGCTGCAGGAAATCAGCGATGTGCTCGATATGCCGGTCACGACGATCAAGACCCGCGTCCATAGGGGAAGGGAATTCCTCCGCAAGAAGCTTGAGCACAAATTATAAGCCGCAGGGCTCAGCATAACAGGCTCAAAAAAACGAAACACAACGTGATCTCGCAACGTAAGCTATGAAGTAGAGCGCCGATCAGCGCGTTTTTCAAAAGTCATCGGGAAACGATCCGTTCCCTGAAGAAAGGACTGGCTGCCATGAAATGCAATGTCGCCATCGTTTGGATGCATGACTATATAGACGGCGAGCTGCCCCGCGAGGACGCCGTCGTTCTGAAGGAGCATCTGCTTTCCTGTCCGGGATGCCGGGCACGCTTCGAACAGCTCGAGAAGACCGAGGCGCTTCTCTCCTCCGCCATGACGGAACCGAGGGAGCCGATGCTTGCGCCTGCGGCTTCGGCGGCGCTGGCCGAAAGAATTTTAAAACAAATTCCCCCTCCGGCTCGTCATAGAGATTGGACGGGATGGATTCGCAGACATCCTGCCTTGACGGCAGCGGCTGTATTCGTGCTGGTCATGCTGGCCAGCTTCGCGCCCGCCGTCAACAACGGTTCCGAGCTAATCGTGCGCGGCGACGATCTGAGACAGGTCGTCATCGACGGCCATACGGTCATCGTTCCCGAAGGCGCCCATCTGAAGGGCAGCCTGACGGTCGAGAACGGCATCGCCGACGTACGGGGAGACGTGCAGGGCAGCGTCACGGTTGTGGACGGCTCTCTGCTGACGGCCTCCACGGCTCACATCGCCGGTCAAACACGCAAGATCGACCAGCTGCTGGACCGGCTTTGGTACAAGGTGACCCAGACTTTCGGAAGCACTCCGTGAAGGCTACAGGCCACGCTCCCTGCGCAAGGGAGCTTTTTTTTTTGCTTGACAAGGATTTGTGGTAAGCTAACTAGAAAAGAATAGGGTTAGCACAACACTCAGGGTCAGCTTGCGGACAACAGAAAAAAAGACATCCGGCAGGCAGCGGGCGGGGGTATCGAACATGGGATTTTTCACGGAAATGACTTGGCAGGGCTGGATCCGCAACGTGATCGACATCGGCATCGTCAGTTATATCATATACAAGCTAATTCTGCTGGTACGGGGCACTCGGGCCGTGCAGCTGATCAAAGGGATCTTCATGCTTGTGGGGACTTGGGCCATCAGCACCTGGCTGGATCTGTACACCTTGAAGTGGCTCATGAACCAAATGTTCACCTTCGGGGTCGTGACGGTGCTCGTCATCTTCCAGCCGGAGCTGCGCCGGGCGCTGGAGCAGCTCGGGAGGGGCAAGCTGTTCGCACGGACTTCGTCGGCGGATCGGGATCAGCTCAACGAGCGGATTACCGAGCTGATCAAGGCGATACAGTTCATGTCCAAGCGTCGGATCGGAGCGCTCATCGTATTCGAGCGCATGACCGGCCTTACGGAGCTGATCGAATCCGGCATCAAGATGGAATCGCGCATCAGCTCGGAGCTGCTCATCAATATCTTCACTCCGAACACGCCGCTCCATGACGGAGCGGTCATCATCCGGGGGCCGCAAATCACGGCGGCAGCCTGCTATTTGCCTCTCTCCGAGAATCCCTTCATCAGCAAGGAGCTCGGAACCCGCCACCGCGCCGCGATCGGCGTCAGCGAAGTGACCGATGCGATATGCGTCGTCGTCTCCGAAGAGACGGGACAGGTTACTCTTGCCGTTGGCGGCATCATCGTGCGGGACATCAAGGAAGAGTCTCTCATCTCCAAGCTGTTCGAGGAGTTGACGCTGCAAAGCTCCATGAAAGCGAAGCAGAGGTCCAGATTCAGCCTGCGCAAAAAGAAAGAAGGCGATGCCAATGGATAAATGGCTCAGCCATCCAACGGCCATCAAGATCCTTTCGGTCGTCATCGGCATCCTGCTCTGGGCAGTGGTGCATTTCGATCCGGAATCGACGCCCAATACAGTCGCCTCGACAACCGAGACCCAAAGCGTCGATGTCGTGAAAATCCAGACGACCGGACTGGATGAATCGGCTTATTCACTCAAGCTGCTGGAGCCGAGCGTAGCCAAGATGATGGTCAAGGGCAGCCGGTCCGCGCTTGCCTTTACGACGAATGACGATTACTCCATCAGCGTCAACCTGGAAGGCAAGGGACCGGGCACATATACCATTCCGCTGACAGTAGGCAAGCTGCCGAGGGGAATCGAACTCGTGACGCTGTCGCCGAGCCAGGTGGAGGTCGTCATCGACCGCCTGGAAAAGGGGACGTTCGAGGCTGGCGTCGTCACGCAAGGCAAGCCAGCGGAAGGGTACGAGCTTGGAACGCCTGTCATCAAGCCGGGAAGCACGGTGGAGGTCACGCTGCCGGCTCAGGATCTTGCCCGCGTCGGCTCCGTCAAGGTTTTCGTCAATGTAGATGGAGAAGATGCGCCCGTGCATGAGAAGAAAGCCAAAATCTCCGTGTTCGACAAATCGGGCAACGAAATCAAAGGAGCGGCGCTGAACCCCGGCACTCTGGATGTAGAGGTTCCGCTGACGATGCCAAGCAAGGAAGTCCCTCTGCAGATCGGTTATAAGAGCAGCCTGCCCGGCGGCCTTACGCTGGAGGGAATCCAGTCCAAGTCGAGCATGGTCAAGCTGTACGGCCCGAGAGGGCTTCTCGAGGAAGTCAACCAGCTGGCGGCTGATGTGGACCTCAGCCAGATCCGCAGCTCTGGCGATGTCGAGCTGGAGCTGCTGCCGCCCGAAGGACTGAAGGCGGTCGAGCCGTCCAAAGTCACCGTAACCGTTACGTTGTCTTCTTCGGGGACGAAGACGCTCCAGGTACCCGTCACATTCGAGAATACGCCGAGGGGACTGGATGCAGCGCTGGAGGCGCCCCGGGATGGAACCGTGGATATCCAGGTAAGCGGCTCTCCGGAGGAACTGGACAGGCTGACCGCTGCGGATATCCGCGCTGTCGCCAGCCTGGCGAATCTCGCGGAAGGCGCCCATGAGGTGCGCCTTGCGTTGACGCTGCCGAACGGTGTCCAAGCTGTCGGCGAGCCGCCGCTTGTGACCGTCAAGCTTGTTGCCAGCGAGCCTGCCTCGGGATTGCCCGAGAGTAGTCCGTCTCCTTCGCCCAGCCCTTCGCCAAGCCCTTCGCCCGGCAATGATGGCGGCAAGGGGAACGATCCGGCAGGAGACGGTGCTGCCGGGGAGGGCAATGCATCCGACGGCGGAGTGAGCAATTCCCCGTGAAGTGCTAGTGATGCTTGCTTGCTCGCTGCTAAGCGGCAGACGCGGGTGAAGCGACCAACGCAAGCGAGTAACGCACAGCTTGGAATATAATGCAACAAATGAATAGCAACAAGTGTATAGCAACAAAGTACAGCAACAAATGTACAGCAACAAATCTATAGCAACTGCGTAAAGCAACAAATCTATAGCAACTGCGTAAAGCAACAAATCTATAGCAACAAATCTATAGCAACAAATCTATAGCAACAAATCTATAGCAACAAATCTATAGCAACAAATCTATAGCAACTACTTAAAGCAACAAATCATCAGCTAACCTTTAGAAGCTGCGTGCCAGAAGCTGACCGACCGCAACCAACATGCAGCAGCAAATGTGCCGTAACTAACGTACCAGCAGCAAATGTGCCGTAACTAACATACATACCCGCTTGCATGAGCAATGCTGGCATAGCGCCAGCGGCCGGAGCGGGGAAGCAGCCTTGATCCAAGCCTTCTTGGGTTTCCGGGTTTTTCCAGACATGCAATTCGGAACCCGACTGGGCTCGGTCTGCGTATGATGAATTCCGGGGCTATTTTCCATGGCATAAGGTTGCGATAGTTTTAATGGGATAAACCCTTTATAATGAATACCATTCTTCTCCTCAATCATTTCTATCATACAAGCTTGCTAAAAGGGAGCTTACAAAAAAGGGGCTTTTCATTCACTATGGGCAAATATTTCGGAACCGACGGGGTTCGCGGGGTAGCGAACAGCGAACTCACGCCGGAGCTTGCATATAAAATCGGCCGCTGCGGCGGCTACGTACTAACAGCTGGAGCACATAAGCCGACCGTCGTCATCGGCCTCGACACCCGCATTTCCGGCCCGATGCTGGAGTCGGCGCTCATCGCCGGCCTTCTCTCCATCGGAGCAAGCGTTGTAAGACTTGGCGTCGTATCGACTCCGGCTGTCGCATACCTCACCCGGATGCTGAAGGCCGATGCCGGCGTCATGATCTCGGCTTCCCATAACCCGGTGCAGGACAATGGCATCAAGTTTTTCGGCGGCGACGGCTTCAAGCTGTCGGACGAGACCGAAAACGAGATCGAGCGCCTGATGGATGCCGAGACGGACGAGCTGCCTCGTCCTACCGGCGGAGACATCGGCACGGCGAGTTATGACGGGAACGCGAAGCGTCTGTACATCGACTTCCTCAAGACGACCGTCTCTTCCCGCTTCGAGGGGCTCAAAATTGTCCTCGACTGCGCCAACGGAGCGGCTTACGAGCTTGCTCCGGCGGTGTTCCGCGAGCTTGGCGCCGAGGTCATCACGGTCGGAGCGGAGCCGGACGGCCGCAACATCAATGAAGGCGTAGGCTCCACCCATCCGGAATACCTGCGCGAGGAAGTGCTGCGTCACGGAGCGGATCTCGGCCTAAGCTTCGACGGCGACGCCGACCGCTTGATCGCCATCGACGAGAACGGCGAGGAAGTCGACGGCGACTTCATCCTCTGCATACTGGGGGATGCCATGAAGCGCGAAGGCAAGCTCATGAACGACACGGTCGTGACGACGGTCATGAGCAACATCGGCTTCTTCAAGGCGGCGGAATCCCTCGGCCTGAATACATCCAAGACAGCTGTAGGCGATCGCTACGTCATGGAAGAGATGCGCCGCGGGGGCTTCAATCTGGGCGGCGAGCAGTCCGGCCATGTCATTTTCCTGGACTACAATACGACCGGAGACGGCATCCTGACCGCTCTGCAGCTGACAGATGCGCTCGTGAAGTCGGGCGGCAAGCTGAGCGGACTGCGCAGCCTGATGCGCAAATACCCGCAGGTGCTCATCAACGTGCGGGTGGCCGACAAGTCGATGTACAACGACAATCAGGCGATTCTGGCTGCCGTAGCGCAGGTGGAAGGCGAGATGGGCGACAACGGGCGTGTACTCGTGCGTCCTTCGGGGACGGAGTCTCTGATCCGCGTCATGGCGGAAGGCCCGGACAAGGATCAGGTTGCGGCTTACGTCGACCAGATCGTTGCCGTTGTAAAAGCCGAGCTCGGCTAAGAACGGCCGCCTTTTCAAAAAATAGCAGATGACGGTTAACCCGGGTGCTTCCCGGGTTAATGTCTTCTATCTGCAAGGTTTGTCCGCCATTCAGTTGCAATTCAAGCCTGCATTGAATATGATATAGGGTATTGGTTTTGATTCCGGAAGGAAAGCGAGGATCGAGGTTGGATCAGGCAATATAAGCGCCAGAGCTTGCAAAAAAGGAAGCCGATTTTCGGCAGGACTCCCGGCCACGGAGCGGGAGCATAGGATAGCCCGGTCAATTCGGGCACGATCCACAGTCGTTGACGCCGGATAGAAGATCTAGGCGAGAAAGCGGCGGGACCGGGCGGCTTCGCGAGGAGCGGCGATCTTTGGATTCCTGAGGCATTCCCGAAGCAAGCTGACGAGGTGAAGGTGTTCGAAACATTCGGCGGGGACCTTCCGGTGGGCATGACATCGACAGCCGTTATCGCAAAAGGACGCGGGCAACCGGTCTTACAAACGAACGGCACCATGCAGGAATGGAACGTAGAGGGCATTGCCGGCAGCTTAGCCGGTTTGCTTTTGGACCTTATAGATTTTTTAGAAGCAACATACTATTACAGGACGGGTCTGCCGCTCTGAAGGTTTGCGATGCCCGTCAATAACATGCGCCGAGCGCATGATGGATCGGGCTGCTGCGGATACTAGGCCAAGGATGGCTACATCCA
This sequence comes from Paenibacillus sp. SJS-P3, assembly GCF_056711585.1. Taxonomy (NCBI): domain Bacteria; kingdom Bacillati; phylum Bacillota; class Bacilli; order Caryophanales; family Paenibacillaceae; genus Paenibacillus; species Paenibacillus sp. SJS-P3. The sequence goes on from NZ_CM160043.1 coordinate 702,579, forward strand.
GGGTTCTGTTCTCTGCTGCTTAAGGTCATCGGCGTCTTATGGGACTGCCTCGCCACCACTGATTCGACAAAAACGGAATCGGCGCAGGGGAAGCCTGCGTCCATATGGCATCCAACCGGGCGGCCGGCGCCGCATACGGAGGTTTATTTCACTATGTGTGGAATCGTTGGTTATATCGGCAATCGTGACTCGAAGGAAGTTCTGATCGAAGGACTCAAGAAATTGGAATACCGCGGGTATGACTCCGCAGGCATCGCCGTATTCACGGACAGTGGTCTGGAAATCCGCAAATCCAAGGGACGCTTGGCGAACCTGGAGGAAAAGCTCGTCAGCGAGCCGATTCAAGGCTCCGTCGGCATCGGACATACGCGCTGGGCGACGCACGGAAAGCCATCCGATGTGAACTCCCATCCGCATACCGACAACTCGTCGAAGTTCTCGGTCGTGCATAACGGCATTGTCGAAAACTATATGGATCTCAAGGAAGAGCTTGGAGCGAAAGGTCATACCTTCGTGTCGGAAACCGACACCGAGGTCATCTCCCATCTGATCGCAGACGAGTACGACGGCGATATCGTCACAGCGGTGCAACGTGCCGTGAAACGCATGAGAGGCGCTTACGCCCTCGGCGTTCTGACCGAATACGAGCCGGAGAAGCTGGTTGCAGTGCGTTTCGCGAGCCCGCTCGTCATCGGCATCGGCGAGAACGAGAACTTTATCGGCTCCGATATTCCGGCCATTCTGGAATATACGCGCAACGTGTACATTCTGAATGATGGCGAAATGGCTGTTCTGACGCGCTCCGGTGTCGAACTGATGACGACTTCGGGCGACATTATTTCCAAGGAAATATTCCATGTCGACTGGGATCTTGTCACCGCGGAAAAAGCCGGTTTCGACCACTTCATGCTCAAGGAAATCCATGAGCAGCCGAAGGCTTACCGCGACACGATGATGAGCCGCATCAGCGAAGACGGCAAGTCGGTCGATCTCAAGAAGGAGATCAGCATGACGACGGAGCAGATCCGCGGCATCTCCCGCGTGCATATCGTCGCTTGCGGAACGGCTTACCACGCCGGTCTCGTCGGCAAAACCGTCATCGAGAGCCTGGCCCGCATTCCGGTGGAAACCGATGTCGCTTCCGAATACCGCTATCGTTCGCCGATCATCACGCCTGACACGCTCGTCATCGTCGTGAGCCAATCCGGGGAGACGGCCGATACGCTGGCCGCTCTTCGCGAAGCAAAGCGCAACGGTGCGCGCGTGCTTACGATCACGAACGTAGTCGGCAGCTCGATCGCCCGCGATGCGGATGATGTCATCACGACCTGGGCGGGACCGGAGATCGCGGTCGCTTCGACCAAAGCGTACTCCTCGCAGCTGATCGCCTTCTACCTGCTTGGCCTGTACCTGGGGCAAGAGCGCGGCACCGTCGAGGCGGAGCAAGCAGCGGAGATCATCGCCGCCATGCAGAAGTTGCCGGAGCAAGTCGAGCAAATTCTGGAGCAAGCGGACATCTTCAAGAATGTCGCCGAATCCGTGTCGAAACATGCTAACCTGTTCTTCATCGGACGCGGCCTCGACTTCGCCGTAGCCCAAGAGGGATCGCTGAAGCTGAAAGAAATCAGCTACATCCACTCCGAGGCTTATCCGGCAGGCGAGCTGAAGCACGGCACGCTGGCGCTGATCGAGGAAGGCATTCCGGTCATCGCTCTGGTGACGCAGGAAGAGCTTTATGAGAAGACGCTGAGCAACATCAAGGAAGTCAAAGCTCGCGGCGCGCATGTTCTCGGCGTAGCTAATGCAGGTTACGAGGAAGAAGTGATGAAGTCGGTCGACGAGGTGTTCTCGATCCCTCGCACGCTTCCGCTGCTGACGCCTGCGCTGTCGGTCGTTCCTCTCCAGCTGCTGAGCTACCATGCTTCCCTGGCCCTGGGCAACGACGTGGATAAGCCAAGGAATTTGGCGAAGAGCGTGACGGTGGAGTAGGAGTATTTCCCAAATTGTTCAATTGTCTGATGATAAAAAAGTATGGAACTAGTAAAAAAACTATGGAACCAGTAAAAAAACTGTGGAACCACTAATGGAAGATCTACAAAAATTACTTCTAAGGTTGTCCTTCATAAATATATGAGGGCAACCTTTTTTTTGAGGAGTGAAGAGATGGCATCTATTGGAGATAAGATTAAAAACATAAGAAAAGCACGAGAGTTGAGTCAGGTTGAATTTTCGGCAATCATAGGTATATCTCAGGGACGTTTAAGTGAAATAGAAAAGAACATTACTAAGCCCTCAGCGGAAACATTAATACAACTTAGAAAGAAGTTTAACAATGTTATTAGTTGGTTGTTGGATTCATTGACTTATGACTACAAGACAATAATTCGTTAATGCCAGTGCCGGGGAATCAAAACTCCGATATTACAAATCAAAGAATTCATCTGATTGTGACATTTCAATGCGTTCAGAGTCTATTTCACAGTCGTTTATCAAGTAACCTAACATTTCTTGCTTTTCACTTTCCCTGTAATAGTATACTTTCCACGTGGCTTTTCGCATTGTTACCGCATCGATATTTTTGAAATAAGGAATGTCAACACCAGCTATAGAGTGCCCGATAACAAAAATTTCATCGACTTCTTTTCCTTCCAAGCGACGCAGCTTAGGCATATATAAATTAATATTTTTGAAAGTATGGTTGTAATAATCGTGTACGGCTCTGTAAATACTAATTTCTTTTTCAGCAAAGAGTCCTTCTGCCTCCTGACGCTTTTCTTGGACCTTTTGAATTCTCTCTTCATTGCCGTGGCCCAATATAGGTTCATCATCGTGTTGTCGTAAAGACCCATGTATATGTAATATTTTATATGCGCTCACTTTATAGACCGTTTCCAGTACAGCCGTATAATTGAACGTGATATAAAATGCGTCATTTTCTTTTTTTATTAAGGTAGTCTTAGGTTGCACACCTTTGATTTTAATGGTTCGTACCCACTGACGTAGATACTTTGCTAACTTTTGAATGTATTTATATTCGTCTGTAAAATACTGATACAATGTATCTTCTATGCCGACGTCACCACTTTCCAACCCCATGTCAATACTAATGGCGTTTTCAATTATGATTTCTTCATCAATGTTCGCGAGGTTCTTTTCTAACTGATTCCACAGCAATTCACGCTTTTCCGCTTTATCCATTCCTGGATAAATGGAATAATGCTGCTCAAAAGAATGCAGAAATTCAGGATACATATTTTCTAAGAATGTTCTGAAATCCCAATATTGCGTCGCTAATCCATGCTTAATATCAAACCCATTTCCCACTATAAACAGCTTCATTTTTTTCACCCTCATTTTAGTCTACAATTTTATTTTAAGTCTAGTTTATTTGTAAAGCCAGATAAATCGTAACGTATAGGAAAGTCCTTATATTCTCGACCGGGCTTATTTTTAATTATCTCTCAGCTTGTTCATTCGGGACCTAGTTGTTCATAATTTGTTCGGGCTTTACTGGAAATTAATACCAGAAATTGAGGAGCAATACAAGTGGTAACCAATTGGAGACATTGAAATTTTGACTCTAGAAGAACCAAGCAATCTATGTGCTTGGTTCTTTTTACAAGACTTAACAATAGAATAATGGGATGATAAAATAGGTATAAAGTATTAGGGTTGATAGTAAAGCAAACGAAATGAACTCGGAGGGGATTTGAGTGAGCCAAGTGACTCTATCATTTACAATCCAGGGCGATAGTGATGGGTTTGTGACTTTTGAATGCCCGTTCTGCAGTTCGGAATTTAAGGTGAGAGCGGATGAATTACAACACGACGATAAGCCAGTTATGGAATTATTTTGCCCATATTGCGGGCTAACGAGTGACAAAGATAGCTTTTACACCAGAGAGACTGTTGAGAAAATTGAAGCATTAGCCATGAATTATGCTATTGAACAATTAAATAATGCTTTTGGTAAAATGGCTCGTAAGATTAATAGCACAAACAAAGGGATCATTAAAATGGATTTTAAGCCGCTTAAGACGGTTGACGTTAAAGAACTGAAAGATCGTGACACAACGGAAGAGGTTTTTGCCTGCAGCTGTTGCGAGCAACATGTGAAAGTTCTTTATTGTGCCGGTGTTTCGAAAGTCTACTGTCCTTATTGTGGGGTGGATATATAGTGAATACAACGGAGTACAAAGAGTACAAAGACTACAGGCTCTTGAGCTTAGAGTTTAGAAGAGTTTCAAGCAACATGCTGATGTGTGATGCGGATACTTCAACGGTTCAATTAAAACGCTTCAAAAACTATATCGATTCAACTCCGGTTATAAGCAGCATTATTCAGGATCGAATAAGAGGAGTGGAGTTCGACTATAAGCAGTGTTTTCTAATAGAAGGTTCCGGATGGAACTATATAGAACCTCCTGTTGATGAGGCTAGTCATTTGAAAGCCCAATATGATTATATGTCGTATTTGTGCTCAGAAAATAAGGATGTTAAAGGGGTTGCGCACAGCTTTATTCACAGCAAAGGAAGCTGGGATGACATAGTCAGGGGTTTTTTGGATAATGCGTTCAAGTCTTTGGTTGATTTTGTAGTTGATGCATTGGCTAAGAAAATGATGCTTCTGGAGGGGGATAAGGTTATGGGCAATATATATCAAAACATTGGCAATAACTACGGGAACGTAAATACAGCTGGAAGAGATATAACTTATACTGGAAATTTAACTAATAACGACGTAATGGAGATTAAGGCTCTGATTGAAAAGTTGTTGCCTAGTATTCAGGCAAGTGAGCTGCCAGTAGATGAAAAAGAAAGTTTGACTGACGATTTAGAGACTATTCAAGAGCAGGTGGAATCACCCAACCCCAAATTGCCCAGAATAAGAAAGGCAATGGAGAACATAAAAAGCTATATCGCTTCAGCTGCAAAGGGAGTTGCTGCAACAACTACACTACTTGGCGATTGGCAACAACTTGTTCAAAAAGTTGGGGAGATCGTTGGGAAATAAGGACTCATGTACATGCGAAAACTCTGTATTACCAAGTTCCTTCATGAATTACATAGACTTTGTCCAAATTTCGTACATGCATTGCCCCCGGTAGTATTAACGAACAAATATGGGGGTGAAAGAACTTGACTCTACTAGATGATACCGAGAAAGTGGCGTTTCAGATAAGTTCCTTGGATCGTCATATTAAAAATCTTCCTACTGAAAATGCCTTTGCTAATTATCTTGAATTAATCCGAATTTTCTTAAGCACAAACGATTCAATCAATCAAAAGGGGAAATTTCCCATAGTGAATTATTCATAGATAATCTTACCTGTCAACTATGTAACCAAATCACTGCAAAAAGGGCAGTAGGTACATTTATTCCACCTTTTTATTAAATCATGAGGGGTGCGCTAAGTGAGACTAGATGAACGCGCATTAAGGGAGTTAGTTCCGTTACATTAATGATGTAAACTAACAAAAGGGATGGCAATTGGTGGAGAGATTACACGTACGATAAGGGTAGAGATAAACGGAACCAAGAATTTGGAGTTGCTAATCAATGAAATTGTTCATAGCCGAACAAATTTGGAATTGGAAATGGATTTGGCATCACATTTAATTACGCCTATCAACAAGATAATTCAATACAACGGGTATGAATTGAATAAGAATGAACTGGGCGAATATATCATTACCGGAGAAGGACTTATTTGACTTCGAATCCAACTTTGAAACGTATCGCAAAGACCCGATTGGCAAAGGAAATAGGAATATGTTTCATGAAAAGTTTTGCGTCATTGACCTGAAGAAGGTTATCGCTGGCTCATACAGTTGAACAAACAGCGCAAGGTACAATCGCGAAAGTATCAATATCATTGAGCATCCTGCTACCGCAGAGTAATACGCTGGGCGATTTATCCAGCATAAATAAAAGACCCGCGATTGCCCGCGGGTCTTCTTGTGTTCCTTGTCGCGACCGAGAGTTAATTCAGTGATCATTGAAGTAACGGGAGTCCAATGAAACAGCAGTAGTCTAGGACTTTATTTTCTCTTCCATGACTACTGCTGTTTTGATGGCTTGAATAAGTCTAATAGTGTTACCTCTAAGAGATAAAGTCAAATTGCCTATGGGAACTTTACCTTTAGAATTGACATTTACCATAGCTTTTTGTATATTATGCTCATGAAATTGTGAATGTAATTCACAATTAAGTGAACAAAGTTCAATGGGAGGGCGTTGCCGTGATTATTGAAAAGGATTTGTTAGCATTAAGCGATGTAGCAAAATTGTGTGGGACTAGCAACAGCAACGTTTCAAATTGGAGAACTCGTGATTCGAATTTCCCTGATCCTTTTACCGAAACGTCTGCTGGCCCGATATGGAAAGCGGAGGATATCGTTACATATCTTCAGAAGAAATTCGATGATGGATATGACGTGATTTCAACAGGTAACATGTCCTCAAAGCGGATGGCAATAATAGGACGAGCACGCGGTGGAAAGTCGTTCTTTAATTCAAGATTTGTTTCTGATAGAACAGGCTTTGTTAATCTGTTTTGTGGAAATAGTGATGATAAAACTGCCTGCCCGATTTATATAAAAATCTCCGAGTATATTACATTGGAGTACTATGTATTCCATACAGATTTCAATAGTATTTATCAGGCAGATGATGACGATGACGAGCTTAAGAAATTAAAGGAGAGAGTATCGTCACTCGTTGATCAACCATATTGGCAGGATAATATCGAAAAGATGATTGAAATTGAGGGTGTCATTAGGGAAATTAGAACAGTAGAAGATCGATATCCGAATCGAAAAAACAGTAACACATATATTGACACTTTTCAGAGACCGAGTGCTTTTTGTAAAGAAATTCTTAGAGAGTGTGGTCTTGGGAGCGTTGAGATTGTGGATACACCAGGCGTTTCTGGTAATGTAGAGGCATCCAAAATTGCTAAATCTGATATTTATTTGTTTTTAGTAAAACCAGATAATGGTGTTGAATCACAGACGATACGGAGAATTGTGACAAAAATTAAAGCAGACGTTGCAACCAGCAAGGCTGTCTTTTTGTATAAGAAAGAAGGAGTCTTTTTTACAAAGAAGAAATATGAGGACGCACGATTAGCAATTCGTAAAGATATGGCTGCGTACAGCGAGTTGTTTAAAGATCTTAAAGGAAACATTATTTCTACAGAATTAGATGTTTTGGATCCACCAAGTCACTGTATCCTTTTTCCAACAATGGATCCCGACGAAATTATTCTTCCGGAAGAACTGTTTCTTGAAGATATAAAAGGAAAATTGCTGGAAGCATTCAAACCGGAGGATGAAAGCAGCAAAGATGAGGAGTTCAAAAAAATAGTCTCAGAACTGGGGGACCGGGCTGAAGAATTTGTGTTGAAAATCATGAGGAATATTCCTGTGCACGCACTTGGTGCAGGTGAAAAGGAATATTCTGTCGAGCAGGTAATTGCGGAACAGCATGATAGAGTTATGACAAAAGACAATTACAGACTCCACAACGATCTGGATTATGCATATTCTAGAGAAAGTAGTATATTGGATAATTACTTTTCATCTTTTACGGCTGCGGAATATCCAGAAGAATGGAAGCAGATCATCATCAAGTATGTGTATAAAAAACTGACAGCTAGCGTTAGAACAGATCGTGGGTTAGGTGTTGGAACGCATCATTGGGAGGAAAGACCTGCTAGAACGATGTTGATTGAAGAGTCAATTTTAGCTGACAGAATTCTTGCTAACATCCTAGTTAAAGACGAGAGGTACAGAAATAGACCATATAGAAAAGCATTGGAAGATAGTAATATCACCAGTGCAACATGGAATTATGTAGGCTGTATTAATGATGATGATGCAGTCACTAAGCTTAAAATCGTCAAAGAGTGCCTATTTAATATCAGTGTGTCATCTCGTCAGGAAATGGTATTGTGTAGATATGTGGGTGGACTTCGTAAAATCGCAGAGTACAAGATCCTTGAAACCATGGGATATAAAAAGGATAAGTGCATGGAAGAGCTAAAGACAATACCTTTCTAAATTGCATCCTTTAAATGGGCTAAACCTCACAATCAGTAACTTGACAATCAGCCTTGAGCAACTATCCCTTTCCAACAATAAGTCTGTTAAATTTATTAAGTGGGATTTCTATGCCCGTTTGAAAGTAGTCTAAAACTTATTTCTAAAAAGCTAACGATTTTCTAACTCAAAAACCCCGTCAAATCAACAACCCCAGTCTAATACTTTTGTTTTCTTCGAACACTGGTAAATGAAAATAAAGACTGAAATTGAAATGTTAGACTGAGGGAATAAGGATAAGACTCTCGCGGCGGGGGCAATATCTCTGCTACTCTATACAAAGCAACAGGCCCGACAGCAAAACGCTGTCGGGCCTTTCATTTTAAGTCACAAAATTAGTATTCAGCATTAATAATTTTCTCTCGGATCAGATCCGTTACAAGTCGATCAGGGGAACGCTTTCCCCGTCCAACCTTCATGCGATTGCACAGCACGGCCACGGCAAGGCGATTCGATGGATCGGCATAACCAATCATGCCTCCCAATCCGGCATAGCCGAAAGGGGTCTGTCAAGAATTTTGTGTAAACTCTCCAACAGTAAAACCTTAGCGTAAATGCTGACCGATGCGATCTGGGAAGAAGACGGAGAGCTGGAAGAGGATTTGTCCCCAGTTCTGAATACGCCCCGTCCACTTACGGAAAACGTCCATCGTCGCCAGATAGAGCATTTTGAGAAGGGCTTCATCGGTCGGGAAAATGCTCTTGCCCTTGGTGACTTTCCGAAGCTGCCGGTGGTAGCTCTCGATCATATTCGTTGTGTAGATGAGCTTGCGGATCTCCGGCGGATACTTGAAGAACGTGGCAATTTCAGCCCAGTTATTCCGCCACGAACGGATGATGAGCGGATACTTGGCACCCCACGCTTCCTCGAATCGGTCAAGCTCAAGCAGCGCCAACTCTTCTGTCACGGCCTTGTAGATCGGCTTTAAATCAGCAGTAACTTTCTTGAGATCCTTGTAGGATACATAGCGGGTTGAGTTTCGGATCTGGTGGATGATGCACTTTTGGATCTCGGTATTCGGGTAGCAGGCAGAAATGGCCTGCGAGAAGCCGGTGAGGTTATCCACGCAGGTGATAAGGATGTCGTGCACGCCGCGGTTCTTTAGTTCGTTTAGGACGCTGAGCCAGAACTTGGCCGACTCGTTCTCGCCGATCCACATGCCCAGCACATCCTTGCTGCCGTCCAGGTCGATGCCAATGGCCATGTACGCAGCCTTATTCACAATGGCGCCGGTGGATAGCAGTTGAAACGACCCTTTGGAGCAAGATTGCATGACGAATAAGGTATCTGAGGGACGGATCTTCGTCCCGCTGAATCAGCGCTGCCTGAAAATGAATTAAGAACCAGTTCTCCGTGCCAATAGGCTGCCATTTGGAATCCAGCGCCGATATCGTCTTCCGTGAGTTCATCCAACAGCTGTTGGACAAGAATCTGTAGATCCATGAGACCTTGACGTTTGAATGGATTAGGCAATGCACTCAACTCCCTTATTTTCAATTGAACAATAAGGTGCCAAAGCCCATCCTGTGAACGTCCCGCTGGCGAATAGAGTTACTTATCGTCCGTCCATACAAAGGTTCGCCCTAAGAATAGGCTTTGCATGAGCTGCGGCAATATGATTTGCCATTAAAACCGACCACCTTTCACTGGAAATTTTAGCGGAGAATAATTGATGCCTCAACATCAAAAAGACTTATAGTTAACCTTTTGTATCCCCGAGAACTGCGCAAATAAACGGATTGTCCGCGAACATAATGAGGACATATTCATGTTAAGTCCGTAGGATAAAAAAGAGTATCCGAGCCGTCGGATGCCACTTAATCTTTGCCTGAAGAGGTCTCGATGAGCCAATCATCGAGACCTCTTTTTCGTACGCCAACGGCGGGAAATCGCCAGAGCTTCAACGATAAAAAGTAAAAATATTTTCAAATCGGTCATTTTCCAATCTTATTGTCATCGGCGATCTTCGGTACGATGGAAGCAATCAAGTTCACGGGATCGGGGTGCAAGCGATGGACAATACGATCATAAAAACGGCCAAGGCCAAGCGGACGCCGCGCGTCCGTTCGGCCGCGCAGCGGAGGGAGACGCTCTCGGGCTACATCTTCATCGGACCGATGTTTCTGGGATTGTTGATTCTGACGATCATACCGACCCTTCTTACTTTTATTCTCGGCTTTTCGGATTGGAGCTTTATTTCCGGCGTCGACAAGCTCAGATTCACGGGCTTTACAAACTTCTCCAGGCTGTTCGACGACGACGTCTTCCTCACTTCGCTGAAGAACAACCTCTACCTGCTGCTCGTCGTCCCTATCCAGCTGATCATCTCCCTGGCCCTCGCGGTCATCATCGACAGGCTGGTCTATCTGAAGGGCCTCTTCAAAATCGTTTTTTTCATGCCGTATATCTCCAGCATCGTGGCCGTCTCGATCTGCTTCCAGCTGCTCTTCCAGCCTTCCTACGGCCCGATCAATCAATTTCTACGTTCCCTCGGCGTGCGCAACCCGCCCACCTGGCTCGCGGATATCCACTATGCGCTGCCTTCCGTCATGATCATCATGGTCTGGGTTGGAATCGGCTTCTGCCTGATCGTCTATATGGCGGCTCTGCAATCCATCCCCAAGGATTTGTACGAATCGGCAGACATCGACGGCGCCGGCGCATGGACCCGGTTCACCCGGATCACCTTCCCGATGGTGTCTCCGACGACGTTCTTTTTGCTCGTCACCGGCTTCATCAGCTCCTTCAAGGCGTTCGACATCATCAAGGTCCTGACCGAAGGGAAGCCGGCTTATTCCACCTCCGTCGTGACCTACTATCTCTATACGACAGCGTTCGAAAATCTCAAGACCGGTTATGCCTCCTCCATGGCGCTGATCTTGTTCGGCTTTGTCCTCTTGATTACGCTTTTCCAGCTGTACGGGCAAAAGAAATGGGTCAACTACTGATCGGGGTGAACTATGGATAAACAGAATAGAGGCGTCCGGATGGCCGCCACGATCGTGATGCTCTTCGCAGGCGCCGCCTTCATCACACCGTTCCTGTGGATGATCTCGGCTTCGTTCAAGCCCGAGATCGATGTGTTCAATTATCCGGTCGAATGGATTCCGAAGCATTGGAACATCTATGGCAATTACCGCGAGGTGTGGTTCGGAGAGCATCCCTTCGGCACCTATTATTGGAATACAATCAAGGTAAGCACGCTTACGACGGTCGTTTCCGTCCTGGTGTCGAGCATGGCCGCCTATGGATTCGCGCATGTGGATTTCAAGGGCAGGAACGTCATGTTCCTCGTCGTGCTCATGACGTTCATGGTGCCGAGCTATTCCATCATCGTGCCGCAGTTCCTCCTATTCAGATGGCTGCATCTGTTCGACAGCCACCTTGGCCTGATCCTGATCGGCTCCTTCAGCGCCTTGGGCACCTTCATGCTCCGCCAGTTCTTTCTCGGCATCCACAAGGATTACCTGGAGGCGGCCAAGCTGGACGGCGCCGGGCATGCCCGCATCTTCCTGCAGATCACGCTGCCGCTGGTGAAGCCCGCGCTGGCCACATACGGCATCCTGCGGTTCATCTGGACCTGGAACGACTATGCCAATCCGCTCATCTTCCTGCGCAGCGACCGTCTCTCGACGATCCAGCTCGGCATCCAGAAATTCGCTTCGGAGAGCGGAGTCTACTATTCTCTCATCATGGCAGGGACCGTATCGGCCATCCTGCCGCTCATCGTCATCTTCGTCATCGGGCAAAAGCAGGTCATCGAAGGCATCGCGATGGGCGGCGTAAAAGGGTAAAAATAATTCCGGATCAGTCAAAATAGAAGCTCTGATCACGCTCTGGACTATGGTAAGTTTTGATTGTCAAAAACGAGACGCACTTAAACCGGGAGGTTGGAAAATGAAAAAGAAATGGTTGTCGGCCGCTGCGGCCGCGCTGCTGGCGACAGGCCTGCTGTCCGGCTGCGGCAACGGATCCACGAACGACGCAGCCTCGCCCAAGGAGACTGGCGGCGCGAGTCCGAGCGCCAGCGCTCCTGCCGCCAAGGAGCCCGTCTCCATCAAGTTCCTCGGGTGGGAGAAGGCATCCGTCTATCAGCCCGCCATCGACGCCTTCCAGCAAGTCAATCCCGATATCAAAGTCGAATATGTTCCGCTCGTCGAGAACGATTCGAACGAAACGATCAAGAAGATCGATCTGATGTACGCTTCGGACGACGATTTCGACGTCTTCACGCTCAACTCCGCTCCAGCCTTCGCGCAGCGCGGCGCGAGCGGCATGCTTGAGCCGATGGACGGCTATCTGGCCAAGGAAGGCGTCAAGTATGAGGACGAGTACAAGGCGGAGCAGCAAAAGCTGGACGGCAAGCGTTATTCCCTTCCGGGAAAGTTCGGGCCGTGGATGATCCTTCTGAACAAGGAGCTGTTGGACGCGGCGAACCTCGAGGTGCCGAAGAGCTGGACCTGGGATGAATTCCGGGACTACGCCAAGAAGCTGACCAAGGGCGAAGGCGCGAACAAGACCTACGGCGCGCATTTCCATGAATGGAAGGACTATTTCCTGCTGAAGCTCTATAGCGCTTCAGGGGACCAAGGCATCATGAAGGACGACGGCCAGACGCTCAATGCCGACAACCCGCTGATGAAGCAGTCGCTCGAGCTGCGCTACGAGATGGAGAAGACGGATAAATCAGCGACACCTTATCAGGATGTCATCACGCAGAAGATTCCTTACCGCAATCAGTTTTTCCAGCAAAAAGCCGCCATGCTCCCGACCGGACCGTGGATGGTAGCCGAAGCCGGCGGCACCGACAAGATTCCGGCGACCTTCGTATCGGCATTCGCGCCTTGGCCGACCAACGCGGCCGGAGAAGACGTCTACTCGTTCGGCGGAGCCGATCCGCTCGTCATCTCCTCCCATTCCAAGCACAAGGAAGAATCCTACCGGTTCCTGCGCTACCTGTCGACCGAAGGAATGGCGCTGACCAACCAGTTCTCGGCTTGGAAGAAAGCCGACATCAATCAGGAGGTCGACCGGATCGTGAGCGCCACGCAGTCGCCGGACAAGATCGACAAGGCATCGCTGATCAACGTCCTGAGCGTGACGAAGCTGCCGATCCCGCCGATTACGGTGTCCTACGCAGGCGATCTGGAGAAGGCTTACATCGCGGAAGCGGACACGTACATGCTGAGCAACAATGACATCGACAAGACGATGGATTCCATCAAGGCGAACCTGCAAAAAATTATAGATGCAAACAAGTAGCTCCAAAATTATAATGGGGGGGAGGATGCTCTTGCGGCATCCCCTTTTCCATCTTATAAACATCCTGCCTGAATGGGCGGGACTATGAACCTTATTTCGGAACGCGGACGGGAGGCAGGGCGCCATGCGCATGCCGTTGATAAGCTGGAGGCAGAAGCTGATCGTAATGTCCCTGCTCTGTCTTGTCGTGCCATCCGTCATCACCCTCATCCTGCTTGGGCTGTATGCGAAAAACGAGCTGAAGGCCAAGGCGGTCGAGAAGGCGGAGCAGTCGCTGGAAGTGGCCGAGCTGTATACGTCCAATATCATGCAGGATATGGTAAACGCTTTCAATTCGATCCAATACGACAGCGAGACGATTACGGATATACGCATCGCCTGGAACAAATACAAGCAGGACGGGACGGGCAAGGTCGATTTCTTCTCGTTCCGGCATCTCTCGGAGAAGCTGGACCGGATCACCTTTTTCGGCGGAGAGACCTATGTGACCATTCTGCTGCCCAATGGCCTGTACTTCACGAATTATTCGACCTACGACAACAGCCTGAGCTTCATGTACAAGGAGAAGTGGCTGGAGGAGATGGCCGCCGAGCCGGGCAACACGACCGCCTGGCTGGGCACGCAGCACAACTACATCCGATCGGAAGCCGACAAATATCCAAATGTGGTCACGATCATCCGCAAGTTCCAGCTGTACAACAACGGCGTGAGCGCCTATATCATCCTGAGCAAGCCCGAAGGCCAGTTCCGGCAAATATTCGCTCGATACGAAGGCGACCCGGTGCTGATGCTGCTGGATAAAAACGGGACGATCGTCTCCCATACCGACCCTTCGCAAATCGGGTCCAAGGCTCCAGTGCCAGCCCCGCCGCAGGGACATAACGGCCGCTCCGAATGGAACGGAGCCGACTATTTGACGGTAAGCCACACGCTGCCCTTCGCCGGGTGGAGCCTGCTCAGCCTCACTCCGTACGAAAAAGTCACAAGCGGAATCGGCAGCATGTTCAACCGGACGTTCGTGCTGCAGCTTTCATTCTTCCTGCTGTTCGCCCTTTTGCTGCTCTATTTTCTCAACCAATGGACGAAGCCCGTCATCCGGCTCGCGCGGACGGCCTCCAAGGTCGAGAAAGGATTTCTGGACGAGCGCTCGGGCGTCAGAGGGCGGCATGAGGTCGGATTCCTGGGGCTTGCCTTCGACCGTATGCTGGATCGCATCTCGGACATGATCGTGCAGATCGAGGAGGAGCAGACCCGCAAGCGGATGGCCGAGCTCGAGCTTCTGCAGGCGCAGATCAATCCCCATTTTCTGTTCAATACGCTCAACTCCATCCGCATGCAGGTCATTCTGAAGGGCGAAGAGGAAATCGGAGGCATTATCGGCTCGCTGTCCACGCTGCTGCGCATGACGATCAACCGCAACAACGAGTATATTCCGCTGCACGAAGAGGTCGCTACCGTCGGGCATTACATGCAGCTGATGAACTTCCGGCATCATGAGCATGCGGAGCTCAACGTCAATCTGGCCTCGGACACGCTGCTGGCGTCGATTCCACGGTTCACGCTGCAGCCGCTTGTGGAGAACGCTTACATCCATGGCCTGCGCCAAAAGAGCGGAGAAATCGCCATTACTTCCTGGAAGCGGCAGGGGACGCTCTTCATTCAAATCCACGACGACGGCATCGGCATGGCCGAAGAGGTGCTGGAGCGGTTCCGCAGCGGCGCCCCGATGTCCGGCATCGGCCTCAGGAACGTGAAGGAGCGGCTGCAGATCATGTATGGAATCCGGTTTGAGATGGAAATGATGAGCGAGCCTGGTGCGGGCTTGAGGATCATCCTGAAAATTCCGCTGCAAAGCAGGGAGGAGCTCATCCATGCATAAAGCCATTCTGGTGGATGACGATGTGGCGGTGCTGGCCTTTCTCAAGCAGCTCGTGCCTTGGGAAGATTTCGGCTTCGAGCTGGCGGGGACATATACGAACGCGCTGGATGCTCTTGAAGCGTGCCGAGGGGGATACCCTGACCTGATCATGACCGATATCGGCATGCCGGAGCTGGACGGGCTCAGCTTTATTCGGAGGGCGCAGTCCGAGGGGGCCAAGAGCCGGTTCGTCATCCTGTCCTGCCACGATGAGTTCCATTATGCCCAGCAGGCCGTTCAGCTTGGCGTTCAGGATTACATGCTCAAGGAGTCGCTGACCCGTCAGGGCATCGCGGAAATGATCCGCAAGGTTCAGGTCAAGATCGAAGAGGATCAGAGCCTGAAAATCAAGGTGGACCGGCTCAGCATCCAGGCAAGCAAGAGCAAGGCGGCAGCCAAGGAGCAGTGGCTGAGAGAGGTTCTCTCATCGGCATATGCCGATCCTTCGACTTTGCTGGAACAGCTGCGGGAGCATGGACTGCCCGCCCGCCTGGGACATTTCCTTCCGCTGATGTTCCGATCCCACCGGCATCAGGAGGCGATCGACCGCTACCGGCAGGAGGATGCCGTCAGGTTCATCGTGGAGAACGCAGCCGAGGAGCTGCTGCGGGACGAGCCGGACATGCTGTTCATGGGGCATGCGGGAAGCTCATTTTTCCTGATCTACGGATACAGGAGAGACTTGGCGCGCAATCCCTACGAGCATGCCGCCTCCGCTGCGGGGAAGCTGCAGCGGGCGTTCGCCGGCGTGCTGAAGCTTAAGTATTCCGTTGCGATCGGAGAGGAAGCCTCGACGGGAGCAAGCCTCAGGCGGCAGCTGATCGAGCTGCAGGAAGCCGGAGAGCGGCTCTTCTATTCCGAAGGGCCGGTCGCGGTCAAGAAGGCTGAGCTGCAGCGGGAATGGAATCGGGAGGATCCCTTCGCCCATCATTTCCACTACGCGGAGCGCTTCGGCCGCCTGCTGCTGGAGACGGGCGACGACGTCGGCCCGGCCGTGGAGGCGTTCATCGGCTTGATGGCGGAACGCCGGTTCCAGCCTGCGGCTGTCAAGCAGCTGGTCTGGAAGCTTGCCCTCGACCTGCTGCTCAAGCTGCGGCTCGGCATGGCGTACGACAAGGAGAGGGTGCAGCAGGAGATTGGCCGCATGATGCATGTCAGCGAGCTCAGGGACTGGCTGGCCAAGTTTTTGGCGGAAGCCGTCTCCCAGGCCGGACGAATCGCGAGCAGCAGCAAAAAGACCGAGATCGTGGATGCTCAGAACTACATCCGGATGCACCTGAACCGGAAAATCTCGCTCGAAGAGGCGGCGGAATACCTGCATCTGAATCCAAGTTATTTCAGCCGCCTCTTCAAGAAAGAGACCGGAGAAAACTTCATCGAGTTCGTGAACCGGATGAAGATGGAGCGGGCGATGGCCCTCATCAGCGATTCCGGAAAGTCGGTCGAAGAGGCGGCATTTTCGCTCGGATACGACAATAAAAGCTACTTCATCAAGCTTTTCAAGCAGCATCACGGAATCGCGCCCAGCCGAATCGTCTGATGGTCATTTTGCCTATGGCGAAGCTGCCGGCCGATGCCGGAGTCGAGAAGGTCATAAGGTCATAAGGTCATAAGGAGCTGCTTTCTCTTTCCTCAGGGGTCTGCATCCGATTGTTCCTTACGATGCACTGCACGACACCGTGCATGCGCCAATCCAGCAAAGAACCGTACGGATACAAGGCCGGCTGGTTCAATGTCGCCAAAAAAGATGATGGCCGCTCGTAGCTGATTGTAGCACCGGCGGGACTGCCGTCATCATAAAGACAAACCCGGAACGGCACGAACAAGCTGGATCTGATATCGATCGTGAGGATCGGTTCGGCGACGACTCCATTCCCGACGAGATATAAAACACATTTTTTGATGCCGTCATGAAGCGAGACCAGCCGGCCTTGATCGATTTTGCAGAAGATCATCAGCCCGTGAGGGCCAGCCATTTGGGCGAATGCCTGCTGGACCTTTTCCCAGGAAGCCTGCTCGTTGACGAGCGAGGTTTTAGCGTTGCTGTCCCAATGCCCCATTTCTCGCTCGAACGCAGCCACAAGGGCCTCATAGCTGAGCCCCGATGGGATATCTTCGCGGACGGTCGTCAACCATGAAGCCGTTCTGTTAGGAATAAAAGGGCCGTTTGCCATTGCAGCGGAAGCCTCCCCTTGCGATTCTTTTTTCTCCTCATCCTATTCCTTAGAACGAAAGGTTAGAGCCTCCATCCACGGAGCTGGCTTGCCAGGCTTCGAGCTCAAGCCTGCTGCATGCGGCGGCTGGACGTCTGGGAGACGGGGAGGCCGCATAACAAAAACCCAGGAGCGAAAGGCCCTGGGTTATCATCTGATTCGAAATTTCAATCTCTAGGATAGTCCACGGACATGATGTCCATGAACGGAATTTTGACAACATCCTGTGCCTGCTGGACATGAACCTTGCCCGTGCGAGAATCCATGACCACGATCTGCCCTCTCACGAACTCCTCCCGACCCCAGACCGTCAGAACGATTTCCGAATTTTCCTGATACGCTTCGGTTATTTGGTTCCCTATTTCCTCCAGGACGAACTCATCTCTCGTGGGACGCTTAGGGACTTTTGCCTTTGCCATTGTTCAACCTCCTGTTGCCAATTGCCGTTCAAATCCCATGCGGCCAGCCTGCTTATAAGCCTCATAACCTCATGGACGGGTTCGAGGGACGGCGTATCCAAACCATTCGTTTTAAAGTGCAAACTCCATATGTCGTTCCTATGAATGATAGATGCGCCATATCTATGGACATGGATACCTTCACTATTTTCCCAATAAACAAGGCCGCCGATGTCGTTTTTTTCTATCGGGGGTTAGTATAGCATACTTCAATTCAACCTGAATGGTCATCATAAATTCATTCGAAATGGCCGCCAAATTGCAACCTTCATGACGCTCCGACTCGTTTCCTTGAGTAGAAAGGGGAGGCGGCCGTGAACATGTATATCCGGATGCACAGACGGGAGGAAGCGCGATGAAACGTACTTGCCTGCTGCTGGCGCTTTTATTTACTCTGTGCGGATGTGAGAGCAGCGACGAAAAAAACACTCCTGCTGCCGTGGAAGATATCAACGCGAAGGGTGACATAAGCACAGCAGCCTTGCCCGTCACGAAGGGCTCGACAGATACCCCCGGCTTTTCCGTCGAGAATGAAAACGATGTGGCTGATTCGGATTTTGAACCGGCTTTTGAAATGTGCGCGAAAGCTTTGTCCGACTATTACAAGGCGATCTGGAACGGCTCGGAGATCGATTTGGATGCTTATATCGATAACAGAAACCTTAACCAGTACATGCAAAAGAAGATCGCAGCCCAATATGAATTGTTCCTCAAGAACAACCTTGTGGATAATCGCGTGACAGATGTAGATATTGGCGCTGGTAAAGCAGAGTACGCTGGAGGAAATAAGAGCTACGTCTATTTGAAATTGGATGCGCGCGTTGAAAAGGATGTAGGCAGCTATGCTGAACCTACCGAGTTTCTTGTCCATCGTTCAAATGGAAAGGCAGTCATTGTGGATTGGTATGCGAGCGGTAAGGATAGCTTCGATTCCATCGTACGCGGGCATAGTCAGACGATCGACAATCCTGATATCTGGAATGACAGCGACTGGGTAGAGAAATTAGCTCTTCGAACGGATTGAGCCGCACATGCAAGCGACACGGAGACTCTTATCCGACGCGGTCGACCTGTTGAGGCCGAACCGGCACTTATCCACAGCTGGAGCCGAGTTATTATCCACAGTCTGTGGGTAATGACTCGGGCAGCAACCTATTTTCCAGGGTTCCGTCTGTAAGACTGTCTTATCCTAATTGACTGATAAAGGATGGATTGAAAAATGAAGATCATAATTCCCGGCCTCTTTCTTGCAGCAGCCGTGCTCGTCTCGTCGCCTGCCGCCCATGCGGCAAGCAGCCCAATCAAAGTTGATGGCGTAGCTGTCGCTTCGGATGTGAAGCCTGAAATGAAGAACAACCGCACCATGGTGCCTTTGCGTGTAATCAGCGAAAATTTGGGAGCTGCGGTCGATTGGTCCAATTCGGAAGTGACGCTGACGAAGAACGAGATGAAAGTGGTTCTAAAAGCCAACAGCGCGACTGCGGTAAAAAATGGCGAAAAGGTTCAGCTGGACGCCAAGCCGTACGTCAAAAACAATCGGGTTCTCGTTCCGCTTCGCTTTATAGCCGAAACCTTTGGCTGCACGGTCGGTTACAGCCATTCCACGGCAACGGTCGATTCTCCGCCGTTGGTCATTAATGATATCAAAGTAAAGACCCTTCAGACCGAATACCATATGACCATGGGCGGCGTCGTCGAGCAGATCAATGGGAATTCCTATATCGATTCCATCTACAAGCTCATTGATAGCAGCAAAGGCCAGAAGGTCGATGCGCCTGCCAGCTTCGCGTGGAGGGTCAACATCGATGTGCCTGGGTCCTATTATAAAAATAAACAATATGACTTCATGGACAGCAAAGGAAGCAGCGTGAAGCGTTATGATGTTTATTCTTTGGTCGAGGCTTTCCCGGCTGAGGATCTGAAAGGATTTGCAAAGGTGTTGGTTCATGACGCCAAGGGCAATCAATGGTATTCGTTCAGCGAGACAGCCAGAGATTCCCTGGCGAAGCTGACGGAATCAGCCTCCTCGAACGGTTATTCGAAGGTAATCAGCAACACGGTTGTTTAAGGCGCGGTCGCTGACAGTCCTTTTCACCTGACCAGGCAGGCGCCTGACAGGCTTTGCTCATCGGGGAGCCTGTCCTCCAGCTTGAACATGTATTCCCAAGCCGCATCTCTCCAAAAGTGGAGGGAGCGGCTTTGTTGGTTAGGACTAATGGCAATTGAAATGGCAGAAGGAGAAATGGTCAAATTGCTTTACGAGGAAGCCTTCTCTCGAAGCTTTATAGGCATCAGATGCGGATAGGTTCCCCTCAATCTTCCCGATCGGTCAATAGTGAAAGAATTCGTGCATTTCCCGGCTTCACCCCCTTATCCTCATCCTCTATACTAGGCTCATCAACAAGCGAGAGGTGAATTCATGGGCATGCCATCATCCATCCAACCTGCTGACAAAGCCGGAGTCCGTTCAAATGTGAAAGCGATTTCTACTAGAGCCGGACGGCGATGGAACGCGCCGGTCGTCGGTTATCTGTTCATCGCGCCGTGGCTTCTCGGCTTCCTGATCCTGCAGCTGTGGCCGATCATCCAATCCTTCTATCTGTCCATGACCGAGTTCTCCCTGCTGGAGCCGGCCCGCTGGATCGGTCTCGACAATTACCGGCATATTTCCCATGACCGATTGTTCTTCAATTCCCTGCGGGTCACCTTCGTGTACGTCGCTGCTTCAGTGCCGCTCAAGCTGATCGCCGCGCTGCTGGTGGCCATGCTGCTGAACCGGCAGATCCGGGGAATTTCGATCTACCGCACGATCATCTATCTGCCCTCTCTAATTGGAGGAAGCCTGGCCGTAGCCGTGCTGTGGCGCAATATATTCGGTCTCAACGGATTCGTCAACCAGCTGGCCATCCTCGTGGGCATCGCCCCCAAGAACTGGATCGGCACGCCGTCCACGGCCCTGGGCACGCTGGTGCTCTTGACCGCCTGGCAGTTCGGCTCCTCCATGATCATCTTCCTCGCCGGGCTCAAGCAGATTCCTCCCGAGCTGTACGAGGCGGCGTCGGTGGACGGAGCCTCGAGGCTGCGCAAGTTCTTCCGCATCACGCTGCCCATGCTGTCGCCCGTCATTCTGTTCAATCTCGTCATGGGCATCATCAATGCCTTCCAGATGTTCACCTCCGCCTACATCGTGACGAACGGAGGGCCCGTCAATTCGACGGAGATGTTCGCGCTGTTCCTGTACAACAAGGCGTTCGGATCGCTGCAGATGGGTTATGCCTCGGCGCTGGCGTGGATCCTGCTCGTCATCATCGGCTTCGTCACGGCGCTCAACTTCATCGTGTCGAAGTATTGGGTCTTCTATGAAACGGAAACGGAGGGACGAAAATGACCGGCGCGCTCCGAAAAAGCAATCTGCTCGTCCATCTGGTTATGATTGCGTCTTGTCTAATCATGTTCTATCCCCTGCTCTGGTGGATCGGGGCTTCCTTCAAATCGACGGCGGAGCTGGGACAGCCCGGCCTGTTCCCGAAGCAGTGGCTGTGGCAGAACTACACCGAAGGCTGGGTGGCCCTGCCGAAATATACGTTCACGAGGTTCTTTGAGAACAGTCTCATGCTGAACGCCTCGACTACGCTCCTGCATGTGGTCTCGGCCAGCCTGGTCGCCTTCGGCTTCGCGAGGCTCACCTTTCCGCTCAAGGGCATGTGGTTCTCGATCCTGCTCCTGACCCTGATGCTGCCCGGCCAAGTCACGCTGATCCCGCAGTATACGATGTTCCACTCCTTCAACTGGGTCAATACCTATCTGCCGCTGATCGTGCCGTCCGCGATGGGAGGAGCCTTCTTCATCTTCCTCATCGTGCAGTTCATCCGGGGCATTCCGCGCGAGCTCGACGAATCGGCGAAGATCGACGGCTGCTCCTGGTTCGGCATCTATGCGCGGATCATCATGCCCTTGACCGTTCCGGCGCTGATCACGGTGACGATTTTCTCGTTCATCTGGGGATGGGACGATTACTTCGGCCCGCTGATCTATCTCAACAGCGTCGACAAATACACGGTGCCGCTCGCCCTGCGCATGTTCATCGACACGCAGTCAGCCGTCGCCTGGGGCCAACTGCTGGCAATGTCGCTCTTGTCCGTGCTCCCGCCGGTGCTGATCTTCTTCCTGGCGCAAAAGCATTTCGTCGAGGGCATCGCCACCTCGGGCCTGAAGGGGTGATCGTCAGGACTCTGGCGCAGCCGGGCGGGCAGGGATACAATGGGGGCCCAAGGGAGCCGCAGCCGGCAGGGCGGCTTTCCCGCCAGTAGACGAGAAAAGGGCTGATCCTCATGAACCCGTTCCGCAAGCATCGCGTTGATTATGTGTTTTTTCTAAGCTTTGCCGCCTTCATCGGCATGCTGGTCACGGTCATCATGACTGTCAGCTACCAGCTGTCGGCCCGCGAGCAGGCGAGCAGCGCTTCGGTCTATCAGCAGGCTGTGCTCCAGCAGCTGAACAAGCAGCTGACGGATCAGATGGATGCGGTCGAGCAGACCGCTCTGCTCATTTCAATCCATTCCCAGATGGCGGGCTACCTGACGAGCAAGGGGGATTATTTCACCCTCAAGAAGGCAAGGGACGAGCTGAACAAGGATTACCTGGCGCCGATGCTGAACAGCTCGCGCTCCATGTTCTCGTTCCAGGTCTACATGAATGCCCCTCTGCAGGTCGATCCCAACGCTTCGATTCAGTACTTGCCACTGGCTAGTGCAAGAGCGGAGAACTGGTATAGCGCGGTCGAAAAGGCAGATTCCGTCTGGATCGGTCAGCGTGGCATCGGCTCCCCCCAGGGGAGGCAGCAGGTGGTCAGCTTCATCCGCAGGATCAATACTCCGGACGGCGTCAATCTGGGCATCTTCATCATCAATGTGCGCGTTCGATTCCTCCAGTCGATCCTGACAGAGGACAATTCCTCGGCCAGCCGGCTGCTGCTCGACTCCGGAGGCCGCATGATCATGCATACGCAGAGCGCTCCGCCGCCAGGCGAGATTCAGGCGGTGCTGGCACAGGTGCGGGGGGATGCGGGCCATGCGCGCCAGCAGCTGGCCGCTGCCGGTTCGCTGCCGGAGAAGGATATGCTGACCGTCTGGTCCCGTACGACGCCCAACAGCTGGATGCTGGTGGAGCTGACGCCCTGGAAGACCATCACGGGAGGGAGCGTGCGCCTCGCCTGGACGTTGGCGGGAGTAGGCGCCGCCGCGATTTTGCTGGCGCTGTTTTTCACTCTCTACTTGTCCCGCAGCTTCACCCGTCCGATCCGGCAGCTCGTACAGCTGATGCAGTCGTTCTCGCCGGGCCGGCGCTCCCAGGCTCTGCCGACCGAATACCGCAATGAATTCGGCAGCCTGTTCGGCGGCTACCGCAAGCTGACGGAGAGAATCGAGGGGCTGTACCAGTCGCTTGATCAGCAGCATCAAGCCCAGCGCCGGGCAGAGATCCGGGCGCTTCAGGCGGCGATCAATCCCCATTTTCTCTACAACACGCTGGATCAGCTCAACTGGATGGCGATTGAGGCGGGCCAGGAGAAAATCAGCCACGTCGTGGAGCTGATGGGGCGGATGTTCCGCATTGGCCTATCCGGCGGCGAGACGATGATTCCGCTGCAGGAGGAGCTGCAGCTCGTGGAGAGCTATCTGGGGATCCAGCAGGTGAAGTGGCGGGACGGGCTGGAGTACCGGATCGAGATCGCCAGCGAGCTGCGGGAGCTGCTCGTACCCAAGATGACGCTGCAGCCCTTTGTGGAAAATGCGATCGTGCACGGGTTCCATGGCCGCCGCAGGGGGCTCGTCACGATTACGGGCGAGCTGCGGGACAAAGGAATGCTGCTCACGGTCCGGGATGACGGCATCGGGCTGAGGGAGGACTGGAATACCCGCAAGCGGACAAGGACCGGCGGATACGGAGTCCGCAACGTGACGGAAAGAATCGAGGTGCTGTTCGGCCGGCCTTATGGGATCAAGCTCCGCGCCCTTCCGGAAGGGAAGGGGACGGAGGTGGACATTTATCTGCCGAATAGGGAGGATCACGGAGTCGAAAGGGGCGACCAGCATGTGGACGATCGCGATCGTGGATGACGACCGGCAGGTGCTGGACGGCATGTCCCGTCTCATCCCTTGGGAGCAGCTTGATGCCAGGCTGGTCGGGGAGGCGTCGGACGGCGAGGAAGGTCTGCGCCTGATCGGGGAGAGGAACCCGGACATCGTCATCACGGACATCTACATGCCGGTGATGAACGGGCTCGACATGATCGAGGAGCTGCGCAGGCAGGCATACGGAGGCAAGATCATCATTTTGAGCGGGTATTCCGATTTTGATTATGCGCGCAAGGCGCTGAGGCTCTCGGTGGACGATTATTTGCCCAAGCCGGCCTCTCTCCATACGATCCGCGAGGTGCTGGAGCGGGTGGCGGGGGAGCTGTCCAGGCAAAAGGCGGTGGAAAGCGAGGAGCGGAGAATCCGTGAAAAGCTGCTTCAGTTCGAGCCATATTGGGAACGGGAGTGGGCAAAGTCGGTGCTGACGGGCGGAGAGCCGTCGCCGGCGGGAGCGGCCGCCGGGTTGCCGGAGAAGCTTGGCTGGAGGAACGCGCAGGTCATCACGCTGGCTCTGGAGCTGCGGAGGCAGGGAAGGATGGAGGGCATGTCCGTCCGCGACTGGAGCTTGTTCCGCTTCGCCATCGGCAACATGGTGGAGGAGCTGGCCGGGCATGCCGGCATGCGAAGCTTCTTTTTGGAGCTGCACAGCCATCATATGGCGATTCTGCTCAGCAAGCCGCTGACCTGGCCGGAGCCGGTCTTCCGGCAGGAGGCGCTGGAGCTGGCGGGACGCATCATCGCTGCCGCCGACAGCTGCCTCCAGGTCAAGCTCCGGATCGGATCCGGCTCGCGTAAGGCCGATTGGAGACATGCGGCGCATTCCACGGAGGAAGCGTTCCAGGCGCTGGCCTCCCGGCGGGAGCCCCACCCGGTCCATCCATGCGTCTATGTGCATGCGGAGGGCGGCCGCCCTCCCGGCAGCGGTCGGGAGCATCGGCCCGTCTGGTTCTTCCAGGAGATGGCGGATGCCATCCGCAGCTTCGACGAGCAGCGGGCGCTGCTGGCGCTGGAGCAGTTTTGCCGCGAAGGGGGAGGAGCGGCAAGCCTCGATGGGACGGAGCTGGAGGCAATCGGGGCGCAGCTGTTCGCGATCCTGTCCTTCACGCTGTACGAATCCGGAATACGGCTGGACGACACGCTTGCGCCGTCGGAGCTTGCCCGCGAGCTCGCCCTTGTAGAAGGCGTGCCTCAGTGGAGGGAGTGGGCCGCGGAGAAGATTCGCTTCGTCTGCTCGCGGTTTGCACCTAACGAGAACCTGAAGCATAAGGAAACGGTCGACTTCATCATCCAGTACATCCACGAGCATTATGCCGAAAATATCCATCTGCAGGATCTGGCCGATCGAGTCTATATCTCGAAAAATTACCTCAGCACGCTCTTCCGCCAGGCGACGGGAGAGACGTTCGGCGACTACCTGACGCGGGTGCGCATGGAGCGGGCCAAAAGCATGGTGCTGGAGAAGCGGCTGCTCGTTGCGGAGATAGCCGAGAAGGTCGGCTACCGCAACGTGCCGTATTTCACCACGTTGTTCAAGCGTCACACAGGCAAAAGCCCGACGGAATTCTACAAGGCCTAAGACAGGACAGGCGCAGGTTCGTAAAATCAAGAAAGATTTTGGGCTTCCGCCGTCTGTAAGCGGAGCGCTCGGATTGGTACGCTGGGGAAGCAAGGGAATCGGGTTAGGATCATTCGAGGGAGGCTGACAAGGGATGGGAAATCGGAAACGCCGCCTGGCGGCAGGCTTCATGATTCCGCTCCTGATGGGATTGTCGCTGAGCGCATGCAGCGGCGTCAAACAGGAAGAGGCGGGAACGACTGACGGAGGAAGCGGCAAGGCCGTCAAGCTCCGGATCATGTGGTGGGGATCGCAGGCCCGCCATGACGCGACATTGAAGGCGCTCGACCAATATGCGAAGACCCATCCCGGCGTCACCTTCGAGCCGGAGTATCAATCATTCGACGGCTACCAGGACAAGCTGTCCACGATGTCGGCGGGCAAGAACACGCCGGATCTGTTCCAGATGGATGCGGCGTGGTTCAATGACTGGGCCTCGAGCGGGAGGCTCGAGGATCTTTCTTCCGTACCGGCTGCGGACATCGACAAGTCCCTGCTCGAGACCGGCACGTACGAGGGCAAGCTGTACGCGATGCCCCTCGGCAACAACGCCTGGGGCATGGTCTACAACAAGACGATGATGGACAGCCTCGGCATCCAGCCGCCGTCGACATGGGAGGAATTTTTCCGGATGGCCCGGGACATCAAGCCCAAGCTGGCGAAGGACCAGTATATGAGCAAGGATATGACGGCGGACGGAGCCTTCTATATGAGCTACCAACTGAGTATGGGCAAGGGCTACAGCCTCAGCAAGGATGGCAAGTTCCACTACGACGAGGCGACCTGGAAGGACTGGATGAACAAATGGGCGGCTCTGCGAAAAGACAAAATCGTGGCTCCGCCGGACGTAACCGTGTCCGACAAGGGCCAGGACGCGCAGATGGATCTGCTCGTGCAGAAGAAGATTCTGCTCAAGGGCTCCCACGCGGCGGAATTCGGCGGCTTCGATGCGCTGATGCCGGGCGATCTGGCGCTCACGGCGCTGCCGCGCGGCACCCAGGCCAGCGGCTGGCTGAAGGCTTCCATGTACTGGAGCGTCAGCCCGACCAGCAAGCACAAGGAAGAGGCGAAGAAGTTCATCGACTGGTTCGTGAACAGCGAGGAGGCGGCAGCGATTCTGGGCACCTCTCGCGGCATTCCGGTGTCCAAAACCGTGGTCGACGCCCTTCAGCAGAAGTTCACCGCCGTGGATAAGAGCGCTCTCGGCCTGATCGAAACCGTGTCCAAGGACGGAGCCGCCTTCGACCCCGGCCCCGGCAGCAAAGGCGGCTGGGCGAACTTCACCAAGGAATACGACAATATCGTCCAGTCCATTCTTTTCGGCAAGATCAGCATTGACGAAGGCTGGAATCAGGTCGTTGGACTGAGCAAGGATCTTGGGTGACGTTCTCGGAGATTCTTTGTCAAAATGGGCTGTCCTCCAAAGCGAGGGCGGCCTTTTTGCGATTGGGGAGGCATGGAAGAAGCATCCCCCCAGATTACCTCCTGTTTATTATTCAATTCGAGCACGAAGATGCCCATTGCGACTTAATAGCCGACCCCGCTCTTCACGAAAGCTACTTTTTAACCGATAAATACTATCTAGGTTTATTGATATTTAAGTAGGTGGATGGGGGCATTATTTTGATGCGGAAGGTTGTCGGCATCATCTTCCTCGTGGTGTCGCTGAGCATCTGGATTCCGCTCGGCATCAGCTCGGAGCGAGGTTCGGAGCCGAACCGGCTGCGGGCGGAAAAAGGCGTGCTCGATCTGGCGGGCTGGGACGGCTCCGGACGGGTCGCGCTGAATGGCGAATGGGAGTTTTATTGGAACGAACTGCTTCCCCCGGGAGCGGCTTCCGAGCAGGGTGCGCCGTCTTGGATGGAAGTGCCGGGCGTATGGAGCGGGGGACAGGCAAGCGGGGAAGAGTGGCCGGCTTACGGGGCGGCGACCTACCGGCTGAGGCTTCTCCATGTGCCGGAGCCTGGCGTCTACGCGCTCAAAAAGACGAATATCCGCTTCGCCAGCGAGATTTACGTCAATGGGAAAAAGGTGCTGACCGACGGCGTGCCCGCGCTGAGCGAGAATGCCTATGTACCTGGCAATTCCCCGGGCCTGGCCGCATTCGAGCTGAAGAGCGGGGAATCGGAGATCGTCGTGCACGCGGCCAACTACGACTATCTCGATTCCGGCATCCCGATGCCGATCTACTTCGGCAAGCAGGAGGCCGTCGGCGCCGCCAACGAGCGGAGCTTGATCGGCGAGTCGGCCATCGCGGTCGTGCTCGCCGTCATCGGCCTTATCCATCTCGTTCTGTTCGCCGCGGTGTGGCTGTACGGGCAGCGGGACTACCCGCTGCTGCTGTTCGGCCTCACATGCTTGTGCCTGACCTTGTTCAACGGCCTCCTCGGAGAGAGGCCGCTTGCCTTGCTGCTGGACGGGCTGCCCTTCCAGGCGATGTACACGATCAAGGACATGAGCTCGCTTGCCGGCTACATCGTCTCCGTCTATCTGCTCCGGCTTCTGCAGGGAAACCGCCCCAACCGGTGGCTGCGCCTGTTCGTGCTGTCGCTGCTGGCCGGCCTCCTGATCTTCCCCTTCCTCAGCATCCGGGCGTATTTGCCGGTCTACCGTGTCGTCATCTTCATCGAGCAATTGCTGATGGTCTGGCTGCTGTGGAGCGCGGCGGCGCATTACGTGCGGGCAGCCAGCGCCAAGAGGTACGAGGCGATGCTGCTGGTGTTGGCGGTGCTGCTGCTGAATCTATATGCTTTCAGCTGCTTCCTGTTCGGCATGTCGCTGCTAGGCTCCCTGCTGCTGGGCCGGATCTATCTCATTCTGTTCAGCCTGGTCGTCTTTCTGATCATCGTCTATCGCTTCTACTCGGCGATCCGCGAGATGAATCATATGCATCGCAAGCTGCTGCAGCTGGATCGCCAGAAGGACGAGTTCCTCTCGTCGACGACCTATCAGCTGAAGGCGCCGCTGCAGGATATCGTCCACCTGGCCGACAGCGCAGCCAAGAGCATGGCCATCCCGCCGGGCTCCGGTCCCGCGCGCAGCCTCGAGCTGATTGCCGGAACGGGGCGCAAGCTCGGGTATCTCGTCCAGGATATGCATGACTTCTCCCGGCTGAAGCATGAGGACATCCAGCCGGAGCTGCGCAACCTCGATTTGAGATCCGCAGTGGAATCGGTGCTTGGGCTGCACCGGTCGCTGCTGGGACGCCGGCCGGTCCTGCTGCTGAATCGGGTAAGGGAAGAGATGGCGGCAGTCTATGCGGACGAGGACCGGCTGGTGCAGATTCTTCATCGTCTGGTCGGACAAGCCGCGTTTCGGGCAGAGGAGGGCAAGATCGAGATCGATGCCGAGGAGCAGGGCGGCTTTGCCATCGTGACGATCGATTTTGTCGGGAAAAGAAAGCCGCAATCCTCCGATGAGCGCTTCGTCTCCGATCCTCCTCTGTCGGGCGAGGACTACGCCGATTTGGCGCTGCTGATCTCTCGCCGCTTGATCGAGCTCCAGGGAGGCCGGGTGCTGCAGCCGGCTGCGGGGGAAGCTGAGCTGCCGTTCCGATTTGCCCTGCAGCTTGAGGCGGAGCATGGCGGCAAGCCGGCCCGAAGGGGAACGGGAGCGAAGGAGCCGGCTGCCGCCGCCCATTTCCTCAAGGCCGCCCGCGATGGCAGGCAGGGTCCGGCCGTGCTCGTGGCCGATCCCGATGCTGCCAGCCTGCATGCGATCTCCCTGCTGCTGGAGCAGGACGGCTATCGGGTCGAGGCGGCCCATTCGCTGAAGCAGATGCGGGAGGCGCTCGGCCAGGACCGGGAGCTGTGCCTGGTGCTGCTCAGCGTATCGCTGACGGACAGCAGCGGCTACGAGGCGCTCGAGGGAATCCGGGAGCGCTTCTCGCCTTCCGAGCTTCCCGTTCTGATGCTGACCGGCCGGCGCCGGGAGGAGGACCGCAAGCTCGCCCTCGATCTCGGCGCGAACGATTATGTCGCCAAGCCCTTTCAGGCGGAGGAGCTGCTTGCCAGGGTTCGCAGCCTCATCAAGCTGCGGCAGTCGGTCAAGGAAGCGAGAGAGCGGGAGATCGCCTTCCTGCGCTCTCAGATCAATCCGCATTTCCTGTACAACGCGCTCGGCGCGATCGCGGAGCTATGCGTCGAAGATCCGGCGAAGGCGGAGGAGCTGACGCTGCATCTGTCCGGTTACTTGCGCGGAAGCTTTGACTTCCGGGAGCTGGACTCCTTGTCCACGCTCGGAGCGGAGATGAAGCTCATCGAGGCGTATGCCGCGATCGAGAAAGCCCGCTTCGGCTCCCGGCTGAAGGTGAGTCTCCGCTGCGACGCAGATCCGGGCTTGCGTTTCCCGCCTCTTCTGCTTCAGCCGCTCGTGGAGAACGCCATCCGCCACGGCCTTCTCTCCAGGGGGAGGGGCGGCGAGGTCAAGGTGACGATCTCCGAGCACGAAGGCTTCCTGCATGCGGCGGTGGAGGATGACGGCGCCGGATTCGACGCGGAGGCGATGTCGCTTCGGCTGCAGCAGCCGGAGCGCATCGGCGGAGTCGGGCTGTGGAATGTCAGCGAGCGGCTGCGGCTGCTGTACGGGGAGAAGCTGGACATAACAAGCCGGACGGGGCAAGGCTCGAGGCTGGCGTTCCGCGTTCCGGTCGCGGCCGGGCCCGCACGCGGCTATGACAAAGGAGGATGAGCGATGCTGCAAGCGATTATCGTGGATGACGAGGAGCTGTCGGTTCGCCGGCTGTCGAGGATTGCGGGCGAGCTCGGCGGCGTGGACATCACCCGCAGCTTCTTCAGTCCGGCGGAAGCCTGCGAGTTCATCCGCAGCCATCCCGTCGACGTCGCCTTTCTCGACATCAACATGCCCGAGATTGACGGGATGGAGCTTGGAGCCCGGCTGAAGCAGCTGCAGCAGTCGCTTGAGGTCGTCTTCGTAACCGGCTACGACCGGTACGCGGTCGATGCCTTCGAGCAGGACGCGGCGGACTATGTCCTCAAGCCGGTCAACGCGGAGCGGCTGGCCAAGACGCTCGAGCGTCTTCAGAAGCGCCTTAGGCCGTCTCGGGAACCGATTCCGCAGCCGAAGCTCGGCGTTCGGCTGTTCGGCGGCATCCGCTTTTTCCGTTGCGACGGTATGGGCACGGAAGCGCCGATCAAGCTGCGCAGCCCCAAGACCGAGGAGCTGTTCGTTTACCTGCTGTGCAAAGGGACCGTCAGCCGGGAGGAAGTCGCCGATACGATGTGGAAAGGGCTCGATCCGGACAAAGCCGCCAACAACATCAACTCCACGCTCTATGACATCCGCAGGTCGCTCGCAGACGCCGGCCTGGAACCGCTGCTGCAGGCCGGACGCTACGACATCAGAATCGATGCCTCGCAGGTGGACTGCGATCTGTACGAGTACGAACGCATCGTCCAGCTGATCCGTGCGGAGCCGTCGCCGGACCTAGGGCGCTTCGACAAGGCGGAGGCCGCGGCGCAAGGCTCGTTCCTGACGGGCAAGCTGTACGAATGGGCGGGCGGGCTGTCGCGGCGCCTGGAGCGGGAGCGGATGGAGCTGCTGGAAGGGAAGGCGAGAATGCTGCTGCGGGACAGCAAGCCTCAGGCCGCCTTTCCGCTGCTCGAGCGCATGATCGAGCTCGATCCGCTGCGGGAGGATATCCACTTGGAGCTGATCCGCCTCTACATCAGCCTCGGCCGCACCCATGACGCGGCCAGGCAATACCGGGAGCTGGAGGAAAGGCTCGCCCGCGATCTCGGCGCCGCTCCTTCCTGTTCGTTCGCTTCGCTCATGAACGCCGCTCATCTTTAATTCCATCGATAAGCCAGGACTTTAGAGCTAAAGTCCTGGCATTTTTGTGTTCTCTATCGCTTGTTTATTTTTCTTTTATTCCAGTTTACTAGAATGAACTCGGATTATGTCGCCGATCGTGACGCAAGGCATCTCAGCAGCCCGGACGCGTTCGTCAACGGCCGCAGCCGCGTGCTCATCGACGCCGCCATCGCCAGCGCATTGAAGGGCGGTCCGCTGATCGACGAGCAGGGGCGGCTGGCCGGCATCATTTCCGGATCGCTGCGCACGATGGAAGGCATCCATCTGGCGGCCGGCATGTCCGACCTGACGGCGCTGCTGCCGGACGGCTTCCGATCGGCAGACTGAATCGCCGTTTGCCGGTGCGGCCGCGGGGCCTAACGGGAGCCATTCCTCCTAATGTCATGAGGCCGGAAGCAAGGGCCGCAAGAAGCCTCGGCAACCTTATCGGCCTTCTTGGCCGTTTCTACTCATTCCGCGGGACCGCTCCACGCCATCAGCCCCTGACGTCCTCCAAGCCCGCCCGCATGAACGTGATCCACTCCCGCGCGGCGAAGGACAGGTAGCGCTCCTTCTTCCATATCATATACAGGCGCCATAGGATTGCCGGCTTCACGAGCGGAATGACGCGGAACCGGGCCATGTCCAAGGAACGCGTCACACCTTCGGGCAAGATCGCAATGCCGAAGCGGGCTGCGACCAATTCGACCATGAAGTCCCACTGCGTGCTTTCAAAGGCGACATCGGGCTCGAATCCGGCCTGCCTGCATTGATCCACGATCAGATGATGCAGCGTGAACTCATCCCTGAACAGGATGAAGGACTCTCGTCTTAGCTCCGCAAGCTCAATGCTGGCATGGGAAGCGGCCCAATGCCCGGGATGCACGACCAGATGAAGCTCTTCTTCGATGCAAGGGAGAAGATGAAACATCTCTTCATTCACGATCGGAAGGATGACAAGCCCGGCATCCAGCTCGCCGTTGTCCACGCCGGCCTCGATCAGCTTGCCCCCGCGCTCCGCCAGCTGCAGGCGGATCTGGGGGTATTTGCTGTGGAAGCCTTCCAGAATGGACGGGAACAAGCGCCCGCCGATCATCGGCGGGATGCCGAGGCGGAGCGTTCCCCTCTTGGCCTGGACGACATCGTCGAGCTCCGCCGTCATATGGTCGAGCGACTTCATGACCTGCTGCGAGGAGCGCAGGATGCTCTCGCCGGCATCGGTCAGCACGATCTGCTTCGAAGACCGGTCGAACAACGTGACGCCGAGCTCCTCCTCCAGCAGACGGACCATTTTGGACAAGGAGGGCTGGGTAATATGAAGCTGCCGAGCCGCTTTCGTAAAGCTGCCTTGCTTCGCGACTTCCATGAAATACGTTAATTGACGGATATCCATGGCTTGCTGGGACACCTGCCTTCCTGAATCATACCTATAGAGAAAACGAATGAAAACAATGCGATATATGTATTTTACCTATACGACAAGGACGTGTACACTATATATCTAGCCCGGACAGACGGGGTTATATACAGAAAGAAGGTACATGCATGATTGCCCAAAAAGAAACCTTGCCTGCAAAGCCGGCGAGCCTCTCATACACCATAAAAGCGTCCATCGTCCTGCCGCCCGACACGAACCATCACGGAACGATTTTCGGCGGCAAGCTGATGGCCTACATCGACGACGTCGCGACCATCGCCGCTACGCGCCATGCCCGCCGTCCCGTCGTGACGGCTTCCACCGACTCCGTCGACTTCCTGCACCCGGTCAAAAAAGGCGATGCCGTCTGCTTGTCAGCCTTCGTAACCTGGGCGCATAAGACGTCGATGGAAATCTTCGTCCGGGTCGTGACGGAAGACCTGCTGACCGGAGAGAGAAAAGTATGCGCCACCTCGTTTCTGACCTTCGTGGCGCTTGGCGACGACGGCAAGCCGACCGAGGTGTCCGCCGTCATACCGGAAACGGTGGAGGAGCAGCGGCTGCATGAAACGGCCTGGGAACGGAAAGAGGCGCGGAAGATCAGAAGGAAGGAAAGCAAGCTGTTCGCCGACGTATTGGGACCTGATTTCAGCTTGAGAAAAACGAAGGAAAAGCTGGAGGAGAACCGCAGCCGGCCGAAGCCGGTCTCGGAGAACAAACAAGCCGCTCCGGCGCAAACCGGCCTGCCGAGCGTAGACGAGCGAGAGGCCGCGGCGATATCCGGCGCGAGAAGCGACTCCGCCCCGCGGATGATGGAAGCCTACGCGAGCGCTTGGGGCAGCGACTGGTAAGCGGCAAGCGCAAAAGGCATCCGTTTTGGAGGCAGAACCGGCACACATGAATAGCGTGGCAAAAAAGCAGCCCAATATGCGGCTGTTTTTTTATTTTTATCACGAAGAGGCAGGATCGCGGGGGCGGGCGTTGAATTGAGGACATGAAGCTGGGGACCTTAAGCCCATCGGCAATGGCTGCGGAAGCCGAAGCCAATATGAGATTCGGGAGCGTGCAGACGATGATCAATAAAATCGGCCAAGTGATGCTGTATGTCCAAAACCAGGA
Source organism: Paenibacillus sp. SJS-P3 (assembly GCF_056711585.1). Classification (NCBI taxonomy): domain Bacteria; kingdom Bacillati; phylum Bacillota; class Bacilli; order Caryophanales; family Paenibacillaceae; genus Paenibacillus; species Paenibacillus sp. SJS-P3. The sequence continues at coordinate 736,630 of NZ_CM160043.1, forward strand.
TCAAGCCAAAGCATTCTGGACGGAGAAACTCGGATTTACGGTCGTAGCCGAAGAGAATGGAGAAGGCATGAGATGGTTCGAGGTCGCTCCCAAGGAAGGCGGGACAAGCCTCGTTCTGCACGACAAGGAAGCTATCGCTCGAATGTCGCCTGAAATCAACGTCGGCACGCCGTCGCTGATGTTTTTCTCCGAGGATCTGGAGGGGCTGTACCGGGACTTGGGCGACAAGAAGGTGACGCTCGGAGAGCTCGTGACGCTTCCGTTCGGCAAGGTTTTCAATTTCGCCGATTCCGAAGGCAACTATTTTGCGGTCATGGAAAAGTAAACGCATCCCTTCTAAATCCTCTTCCGAGGTCGGATTGGCATGCCTGTTTGAGCTGCGAGAAAGGTATCTTTCTCGCAGCTCTTTTATTTTTCCGGGAGGTCGAAACTATTGCAGGGCCGAACGGTTCCGAAAGAGGACTTATCCACAATTGGAGCCGAGTTATTATCCACCATTTAGCGAGGCAGCGAGAGTTCCCTCGTGATCATTACTAATAAATGCTATTATTATTTTTGAATAAGGTATTTCAACCTTATTTTTGTGTATAATTAAACTAATAAACATTAATGAGGTGACTAGTTTGGCTAAACTATACTCGTCCGATTCTGTAGACAGCTTGATTAATCGTCTGGAAACTCTTAAAAACCATGAATCAAAGAGCCTTGAGTTCGAAAAGCAGCTGTCTGTCGAAGGGAATAGCTCCACGATTGTGCGTGAAGTGAATATTCACGCTTATGAAAGCATTATTGAGATGATTAAAGATCATTTTGAAAAGGCTGAATCGGTCAAGCAGACCCGTTCTCCCCGAAATCCGTCTCTCCCTCGCAACACGGGCGGCCGCAAGCCTGGAAGACCTCGCAAGAATGAGAATGCTGAGGTAGCCGCTGCGAGCGAACAGTGATCGTTTCCTGAGGCACGCTGCCCTGTCAGTGTGCTTTTTTCTTTGATGGATGACAAAATTTTTTATTTACCTTGGCAGGGATAATTTGATACGATAGGTGCGACAATTCAAATGCGATGAAGAGAGAAGTAGGTAAAGCGATTCTTTCCCAGAGAGCTCCGTCCGCTGAAAAGGAGCAAAGGACCCTTTATCGAAAAAAGACTCCGAGCAGCGTGCAGGAACCTGGCTTATCAGGGGATGGCGCGACGGGAGCTCCTGTTACAGAGCTAGAGTATACGCATCTTGTGCCGACCGGCATGGCGATGCCGTACTCGAAGAGGCCGATTGGGCGACCAATCCGGCGAACCTGGGTGGTACCACGAGGATTCCAATCTCGTCCCTGAGACTGAAGCGCAGTCTTGGGGGTGGGATTTTTTTGTTGGCAATAGATGGAGCTTGAAGGATGGGCATCCGGCTTCCGAATGCCTGTCGGTGACAACTCGAGTTTTCAGCCTATCTGGGCAGCAGGCGGTACATCGAGCCTGCGGGCTGAATAGGTAGTAGAAAGAGCGGCATTCATTCATCATACGCAGAGGGGAATGGAATTCGAATGGCAGAGAGAAAACTGAAAGCCGGCATCGTCGGCGGAACGGGCATGGTCGGGCAGCGCTTCGTGCAGCTGCTGGATGGACATCCTTGGTTTGAGGTGACGGCGATCGCGGCAAGCGCCGGGTCGGCGGGCAAGACGTATGAGCAGTCCGTGCAGGGCCGCTGGAAGCTGGAAACTCCGATTCCGGAAGCGGTGAAGGGGATCGTCGTGCAGGACGCATCCAAGGTGGAGGAGGTCGCCTCCGGCGTGGACTTCATCTTCTGCGCCGTGGACATGAAGAAGAATGAAATCCAGGCGCTGGAGGAAGCCTACGCCAAGGCGGGCGTGCCGGTCATCTCCAACAACTCGGCGCATCGCTGGACGCCGGACATCCCGATGGTGATTCCGGAAATCAATCCGGAGCATATCGAAGTCATCGCGGCCCAGCGCAAGCGTCTCGGCACGGAGACCGGCTTCATCGCGGTCAAGCCGAACTGCTCCATCCAGAGCTATGTGCCGGCTCTTCATGCCTTGCGCGAGTTCAAGCCGACAACGGTCGTCGCCTCGACGTACCAAGCCATCTCCGGCGCGGGCAAGAACTTCACCGATTGGCCGGAGATGCTGGACAACGTGATTCCGTACATCGGGGGCGAGGAAGAGAAGAGCGAGCAGGAGCCGCTCCGCATCTGGGGCCGCATCGAGAACGACGAGATCGTCAAGGCCAGTTCGCCGCTGATCACGACGCAGTGCATCCGCGTGCCGGTAGCCGACGGGCATATGGCGACGGTGTTCGCTTCCTTCGAGAAGAAGCCTTCCAAGGAACAAATCCTCGAGCTGTGGAAAACCTACAAAGGCCGTCCGCAGGAGCTTGGCCTCCCGAGCGCGCCGAAGCAGTTCATCACCTACTTCGAGGAAGAGAACCGTCCGCAGACGAAGCTGGACCGCGGCATCGAGGGCGGCATGGGCGTCTCGGCCGGACGTCTGCGCGAGGACTCCGTCTACGACTTCAAGTTCGTCGGCCTCTCGCATAACACGCTGCGCGGAGCGGCAGGCGGCGCGGTTCTGATCGCCGAGCTGCTGAAGGCGGAAGGATATATTCAAGCGAGATAGCTGGTCCCTCCCGAAAGACGGAACATCCGCGATTGCTGACAAGGAGCAAGGCAGCGGCATGAAGAACTTATTTCCTCGGAGATAAGTTCTTTTTTTTGAACAGGGGTCAGGGTATAAGCCTGGTTCCCTATCGGGTAACTATGTTAGGATGTGAATAATTCATGCCCGATACCGTTGACGGGGCATCTTATCTTTCATTAGTTCGCAGGAAAGGCGGCTGAGAATATGACACCATCGATGGATCCCTATATCCGCAATGAACGCGAGGCGGCGATCGCGGAGAGGGCGGACCGGCTTGCCGCCCGGTTTGCTCCCAGAGCGGCGGAGCATGACCGGGAAGGCTCGTTTCCTTTTGAAAACTTCGAGGATTTGAAGAGATCCGGCTACCTGAAGCTGACCGTTCCGGAGGCGTACGGAGGCGAGGAGGCATCCGCCTACGAGCTTGTGCTGTCTCAGGAGCGTCTCGCCCGCGGCGACGGCTCGACGGCGCTGGCCGTCGGCTGGCATGTCCACACGCTGATGAAGCTGAGGCTGTCCCGCTCGTGGCCGGAGCCGCTGTTCGCCAGGCTGTGTCAGGATATCGTCCGGGACGGCATCGTCATCAACGAGCTCGCCAGCGAGCCGGCGACGGGCAGCCCCACCCGGGGAGGCCGGCCGGAGACGACGGCGAGACGGACCGACGGGGGCTGGCTCATCACGGGACGCAAAACCTTCAGCACGCTGAGCCCGATCCTCGAGCGGTTCACCGTGACGGCCGGCTTCGAGGGCAGCGGGAAGGTCGGCTCGTTTCTTGTGCGCAGCGGCCCAGGCGTGCGGGTGGAGGAAACATGGAACACGCTCGGGATGAGGTCGACGGGAAGCCATGACGTTGTGCTGAGCGATGTATTCGTTCCGGACGAGGAGACGATCATCGGCCTGGAATCGGCGTCCCCGGCTGCCCCGTTCGCGCCGACGGAGGCGTCGATGCTCCATATTCCGGCTTGTTATATCGGCATCGCCTGGGCGGCGCGCGACTTCGCGCTGGAATTTGCCCGCAGCCACAAGCCGAATTCCCTGACCGTGCCGATCGCCGAGCTGCCTAACATCAAGCGCCAGCTCGGTCTCATCGAAGCCGACTGGCTCGCCGCCCGCTCGTACCTGTACGGGGTTGCGGACCGCTGGGACCGGGAGGAGGAAGGCCGCGCAGAGCTGAAGACGGAGCTGGGACTCGCCAAATACATCGCCACCAATGCTGCGATCTCCATCGTGGATCAGGCGATGCGGATCGTCGGCGGCTTGAGCCTCTCCCGCAGCTACCCGCTGGAGCGAATGTACCGGGATGTCCGTGCGGGCCTGCATAACCCGCCTATGGACGATGTCGTGCTGACCAATCTGGCGAACCGCGCCCTAGCGGAGTCTTGATGTCCGTTATAGGAACAGGCATGGCAAGGCAGACGGGAACGATAGACAGAAGAGGAGGCGACCAGGATGAAGCTTGAGATCATCGCGACCCGCGTATCGGATGCGGTGCTGGCGGCCAGCGGCGGAGCGGACCGGATCGAGCTCGTGACCGGCATGCTGGAAGGCGGCTTGACGCCGGGACCGGGGCTGATCGAAGAGACCGTCAAAGCGGTGCCGATTCCGGTCAACGTCATGGTGCGGCCGCACAGCTTGTCGTTCGTCTACGACAAGCTCGACCTTCTGGCGATGCGGGCGGACATCCGGATGATCCGCAGGTCGGGAGCGGCGGGAGTCGTCCTTGGCGCCCTGACTCCGGAGGGAACGGTCGACGAGGAAGCGCTGAAGCTTCTGCTTGGCGAAGCCGAAGGGCTGGATGTCACCTTCCACCGTGCATTCGACGCCGTCCGCGATCAGCTTGCGGCTTTGGAGATCCTGACCATGCATCCTGCCGTCAACCGCATTCTGACCTCCGGCGGGCAGCCTTCCGCGCTCCAGGGAATGCCCCGGCTGAGGCAGCTCGTCCAAGCCTCGGCAGGGAGCGGGATCTCGATTTTGGCGGGAAGCGGCTTGACTGTGGACGCGCTGGAAGGCTTCCTGCGGGAAACGGGCGTGAACGAGGTTCATTTCGGCTCCGACGTCCGAGAAGGAGGGCATGCCCTCAGGCCGCCTGTGCCGGAGCGGATCTCGGCGATCAAGAAGGTGCTGGCTGCAGCGGGACGGTAGAGGGATTCTGCAGCTTCGGTTCATGCGCGGATAGGCAGCCGACAACGAAAAAAAGCTGCCGGGAACCGGCAGCAGTCCAATCTCTAGGCATGCGAAGCCACATATTCCTCCAGCCGATCCCATGTCTCCGTGATGCCTTTCTCCATGCCCATTTCGATCACGCTCTTGAGAGCTTGGGCGCTCTCGTAAGCGGAATAGTTCGTCACCTTGGTGCCTCCTTCGACATCCTCGAAGAGCAGCGTTATGCGGCTGGGCGGCATGTCTTTGTTCTCGATTCCGTCTTCGTCGGAGAAGTAATCGATGCCCGTGAATTTCTCGCCGTCCACCACTTCTTCATAGACCGTCTTGCCCCATGATTCCATGCCGAAGAAGTCGCCTTGATTTTTGTCCATGCACTTCATGCAATAATGCCAGCTTCCCCCCGGGCGGAAATCCATCCGGCTTGCGGTCAGCTCCCATCCGCGCGGTCCCCACCAGTGCTTGAGCATTTCGCCGTCGGTGAAAGCTTGGAAGACCAGCTTGCGCGGAGCCGGGAAAACCCGCTCCAGAATAAGGGTATTGCCTTCGGCCTTGAGAGTCATTGTGCTCATTCGTATTTCCTCCTCTTATCGATTGTCCCTATATGTTCATGCGGCCATTGCCTTCGCCTGCCATGACCTTGAGCGCGCGAGGGCAAGGTTTTATTTCAGCTTCCGATCGGATTCCTCATCCGAGTTCATGTCCGCTGCCTGCAGCTTCAGCAAATAGTCTTCCAATGCGTCGTATCGCTCTTCCCAAATGCGCCGGTAGCGCTCCAGCCAAGCATCCATCTCCCGAAGAGGCTGCATGCGAAGGCTGTAGCTGCGGCGGTTCGCCTCCGCCGCTACATCTACGAGGCCTGCCTCAAGCAGCACCTTTAAGTGCTTGGAGGCTTGAGGCTGCCGGATCTGAAGCCGCTCGGCGATTTCTCCGACCGTGAACGGCCCTGTCGACAGCAGCTCGACAATCCGTAGACGGCTTGGCTCGCTTAAAGCTCCGAATGTCGTTATGTCCATAGCTGTCTGTTGTCGCCTGGATGCAAGGAAAAGCTCCACTCCGGCACGGCTCTTGCCGATCCAATCATCCGCTCACCCCCTTCCCTTCATCATTGCCGTCCCATGATTTCAATATACCATATAAGGAATATTCCTGTAAAGGAATATTAAAAACATAAAGCCGGACTTCCCTTTAGGAAGCCCGGCTGGATGCCGATACCCGGCTCGCGCCGAACGATCGAAGCCTATGAAAGAGCAAGATAGCGAAAGAGAGGGCATGTTAGGATAGGAAAATATAATGCACGCCCATAATCAGTTCGCATTTACAAACGGTCCTCCAGCCCTTTTAATAGAAGGACCGTTCTATAGCCATACCGGAATTGCATTGCAGGGGGAGTTCATATGCCAAAATCGCTGTATGCCGCACTCGTCGCTCTGAGCCTGATCTGGGGAGGCTCCTTCTATTTCATCAAGCTTCTGCTCGAAGAGACGGGACCGTGGATGATCGCCTTCCTGCGTTCATCGTTCGGCTTCGTCACCATTACCGCCGTCATGCTGCTGCTGCGCAAGCCGTTCGGGCTTCGCTCCGTGCCCTGGATTCCCATGGCTGTCATGGCTCTCGTCAATACCGCCGTTCCATGGGCGCTCATCGGCTTCAGCGAAACGAGGCTTTCCAGCGGAATGGCGTCGGTTCTGAACGCGACGACCCCTCTGTGGACGATTATCGTCGGCACGCTCTTTTTCCGGAATGCGGCCGGAAGGCTGCAGTGGGCGGGAATGCTCGTGGCCCTCGCGGGGATGATGCTCCTGCTCGGCGTCAATCCATCCACGATCATCTCCGTCGACGGAATCGGCTTCGCCTGCATGCTGGCTGCGACGCTCTGCTACGGAATCGGCTCGCAGCTGTCCAGGCGCCTGAAAGGCTTGTCGATGTATCAGCTCACCTTCGGAACGCTGTTGTGCTCCGCTGCCGGGAGCGGAATCGCCGCCTTTTCCACAGAGCCTTTTCCGGCTGGAGCCTTCAGCTCAGGTTCGATCATCGGGGCTTTGGTCGGCATCGGCGTATTCGGCTCCGGCATCGCGTACATCATCTTCTACTACCTGATCCAGAAGGGGAGTCCGGAGTTCGCCACGATGGTCACCTATCTCGTGCCGGTCAGCGCCATCGTCTGGGGATACGCGCTGCTCAGCGAGCCTCTTCATTGGAATCTGCTCGCGGGGCTGGCCGTCATTCTCGGCGGCGTGTTCCTCGCTACCCGGGGCGGAAGGCAGAGAGGCGGCGGGAAAGCCCCCTCTGATGCCCGCAGGGAAGACGAATCAAATCCGTTGACGATTAGCCGCATGAATGATTGAATTCCTGCAAAATGAACGGCATCAAACGGTTGGCCCGCTTAATCGTCGGCATGAATATCCGCAAAAAACGGCAAATCCCGAGGATCTGCCGTTTTTTGCTTTTCATGAAGGGATTCTGCCGGAGCATCGAGCCGGGCACGAGGCGTTACTTTTCCCTCAGAGCCCGCCGGAGCGTTTTGCCGGAGCTGTTCTTCGGCAGCTCCGCCAGGAACTCGACGATCGTCGGAATCTTGTATTTAACAAGCCGCGACTGGCAGAACTCCAAGAGGCTGTCGACCGCAAGCGCATCATCGCTGCGGACGACGAACGCCTTGACCCTCTCGCCAAACACCTCGTCGGGCACGCCGACGACCGCCGCCTCGAATACGGCCGGATGCTGGTAGATGACTTCCTCCACCTCGCGCGGATAAACGTTGAAGCCGCCGACGTTGATCATGTCCTTCTTGCGGTCGACGATAAAGATGTAGCCATCATCGTCCATCCAGGCCATGTCGCCTGTGTAGAGCCAGCCGTCCCGGAGCGTCGCCGCCGTCGCTTCCGGCATGCCGAGATAGCCCTGCATGATGTTCGGGCCTTGCGCGATCAGCTCTCCGACCTCGCCGCGCGGCACCTCGCGCCCTTCCGAATCCACGACCTTGTTGATCACGTTCGGGATGTCCACCCCGATGGAGCCTGGCTTGCGGATGCCCCCGAGAGGGTTGAAGGCGGTGACCGGACTGGCTTCGGACAATCCGTACCCTTCATAGATGACGGTCTGGAACTTCTCCTCGAACTTGTTCAGCACTTCGAGCGGCAGCGAGGCGCCGCCGGAGGAGCAGAGCCGGATGCCTGCGAAGTCTGCGGCCGACGCTCCGGGGAATTGCAGCAGGAAGCTGTACATCGTCGGCACGCCGGAGAATATCGTCGCCCTGTCGTCGCGGATCGTGCGGATGACCTCGGCCGGCTGGAAGCGCGGCATGATGATGAGCGCTGCTCCGACCGCGAGCGGAGCGTTGACGCACACCGTCATGGAGTAGATGTGGAACATCGGCAGCACGACGACGGCGCGGTCCTCATGATCGATCTTGAACATGGAATGGACCGATTCCGCGTTGGTCGCCAAGTTCCGATGGGAGAGCATCGCCCCCTTCGGCTTGCCTGTCGTACCCGAGGTATAGAGGATGACCGCCGTATCGTCATCTTTGATGTAAGCGGATTCAAGATCGCCGCCGCCAGCGCTCAGAAGCTCATCCCAGGATGTGCCGGCTCCGGCGAAGACGACAAGCTTCAGCTCCGGAAGGCGGGGCCGCAGAGCATGGAAGACCGGCTCCAGAGGAGCGGCGGCAAAGACCGCGCGGGCACGGCTGTTGTCCAGCACGTAAGCGATCTCCTCCGGCGTGTAGGTCGGGTTGACCGGCACCGCGACGGCGCCGATGCGCAGGATGCCGTAATAGGCGATGACGAATTCGGGCGAATTGCCGAGGAGAAGCACGACCTTGTCTCCCTTGGCGATTCCGTGGGACGCAAGCCCGGACGCGCACTGCATCACTTGGTCCATCAGCTCGGAATAGCTTGTTTCCCGGCCGCCCCAGACGTAGGCGGGACGCGCGGGATAGCTTGCTGCGCTGTTCTCCAATATTTCGACCAGACTCCAACTCATGCGCATTCATCTCCTCTTTCAATCGGCTTGGAATGAGAACCGGTGATGTAGGCAAGGATGAATTTATTCAGCATTATATTCTTGAAAGCGATAACAAATCCCTGCCGGCGGCGATGAATTTATTTTCCATTTCATGGATCTCGTTATTGGACGGGAAGCGGCTTGAAATCGGAATGTGATGAAGGTGCATCGAGAAATCGTAGCGAACATGAACATGTATTTCTAATAATTCAACCGCTTTATACTATATTGCTAAAAAGTATAGATCTTTTCCGAACAAAGCGGGTACATTCTATTCAATAGAACCGAACAGCTGGGTCATCCAACCAGAGAGCAGGAGGAGAATATCCATGCAGCCATCCAAATTAGTACGCCAATCCCGCTGCTTCAAGACGGCACGCATCTTTCCGCCGGATATCAACAACCATCAGACGATGTTCGGCGGCAAGCTGATGGCCTATATCGACGATATCGCCTCCATCGCGGCGATGAAGCATTGCCGGATGCCGACCGTGACCGCATCGACGGATTCCGTCGACTTCCTCCATCCGATCCGCCCGACCGACAGCATCACGATGGAGGCCTATGTCGCCTGGTGCGGCCGGTCGTCGATGGAGGTGTTCGTGAAGATCGTCAAGGAGGATCTCATGAGCGGGGAGCGGATGGTCGCGGCGACGGCTTTCCTGACGTTCGTGGCCATGGGACCGGACAAGCGTCCGGCGCCGGTGCCCGATATCCTACCGGAGACGGAGGAGGAGAAGAAGCTGTTCGAGTCCGCTCCGGAGAGAGCGGAGATCCGCCGGCGGCGCCGGGAGGAATCCAAGCGTTTTGCCGATTTTCTCGGCGTGGATCATCCTTGGGAATAATTTTTAGTACAACAGACGGGGGAGCCGTTCTTTCCCTTGATTCCGTGCGCTCAAGCCGATGCTGTCGACCCGCAGACCTGTAAGCCGGGCCGGCGGATCCGCGGCATATTTTCACTTCTGTGAACAAAACCAGCCGACCTTCGGCTGGTTTTTTCGTTCGGCGCCGGAAAAAGTTGTCATCCGAGGTCTGATTGGAGGGCTGGTTGGATAGGGTATCTACTATAGATTGTCTTTTAGGGAAGGCGGGGAATCCATGGTTGCGGAAGCATATCGGTACATAACGGAAAACCGGGAGCGGTTCTGGGAAGCCGTGCAGACCCATGTGGCGATCAGCCTGTACGCGCTTCTGATCGCTGCTGCCATCTGCATTCCTCTCGGAATCCTCTGCGCCAAATACAGCCGGCTGACCGCGCCCGTCATGGGCTTGTTCAACTCGCTGCGGGTCATTCCGAGCCTGGCCGTTCTCGTCATCCTGCTCCCGATCCTGGGCACAGGCTTCACGCCTGCGCTCGCCGCGCTCACGCTGCTGGCCTGTCCGCCCATCCTCATCAACACTTATCTCGGCTTCCGCAAGGTCGAGCCCTCTGTGCTGGAGGCGGCGTCCGCCATGGGCATGGGAGCGGGCAGGCTGCTGCGCCGGGTGGAGCTGCCGCTGGCGGCTCCGCTGATGATCTCCGGGCTGAAGACAGCAGCCGTGGAAGTTGTCGCGAGCGCCACTCTCGCCGCGTTCATCGGAGGCGGCGGACTCGGGACGTTCATCATCAACGGGCTGGGCTTGTACAACTTCCCGATGCTGCTGGTCGGGGCTTTGCCGGTCGCGGCGCTGGCTGTCCTCATGGAGCTGGTCCTGTCCGGGCTGGAGCGTTACGCTTCGAGATTTCAACGAATATAGAAGGGGTGTCGGGAATGAATACGAACATGCAGAGGAACAGCCTGGCGAAGAGAGCTTGGATAGGAACGGGGATCGTTCTGATGGGCGCCATGCTGAGCGCCTGCGGCTCAAGCGGCAGCGGCAAGCCGGAGATCGCGGTCGGCTCCAAAAACTTCACGGAATCGCTCGTGCTGGGCGAGATGTACTCGCTGGCGCTGGAGCATGCGGGCTACAAGGTGGACCGCAAGCTGAATCTCGGCGGCACGCTCGTCGCGCATGAAGCGCTCAAGAAGGGCGATATCGACATGTATCCGGAATACACGGGAACGGGCCTCATCAACGTGCTGCAGCTGCCGCCGAAGACGGACGCGCAAGCGGTGTATGACGAGGTATCCAGAGGATACAAGGAGAAGTTCGATCTTGTCTGGCTGAAGCCGACAGAAGCCAACGACTCCCAGGGCCTGGTCACGACCAAGAAAGTCGCCGAGCAGTACAACCTGCATAAGATCTCCGATCTGCCCAAGCTCGCTCCGCAGCTGCGGATGGCTGCCGTTCCCGAGTTCGAGGAGCGGGAGGACGGCTTGAAGGGACTGAATGCCTTCTATGGCAAAATGGATTTCAAAAGCATCAAGCTGTTCGACTACGGCGTGAAGTACCGCGTTATCATGAACGGAGAAGCAGACCTGACGGTCGGCTTCACGACTGACGGAGACCTCACCAATCCCGATCTTGTGCTGCTTGAAGACGACAAGAAATTCTGGCCTCCGTACTTCGTCGCGCCGGTCGTGCGGGGCGAGGTTCTGGAGAAGAACCCCGATGTGGAGAAGGTGCTGGACGACGTCTCCGCCAAGCTGGACAACAAGACGGTGCAGGCGCTGAACGCGCAGGTGGACATCGACAAGAAGGAATACGCGGATGTGGCGAAGGACTTCCTGCAAAAGCAGGGATTGCTGGATTAAGCGGAGGAGGGAATCGCCATGAACGGACTGGCGCTTAGATTCGAAGGGGTGAGCAAGCTGTACCCCGGGGCCGCCGAGCCGGCGGTCCGGGACGTCTCGCTTGCCGTGGAGGAAGGCTCGTTCGTCACGCTGCTCGGCACATCCGGCTCAGGCAAGACGACGCTGCTGAAAATGGTGAACCGCATCATCGAGCCGACCTCGGGCAGCATCACGCTGTTCGGGCGGGATATCCGCGAGCGTCCGGCGACGGAGCTCAGGCGCGGCATCGGTTATGTCATCCAGCAGACCGGCCTGTTCCCGCATATGACGGTGGAGCAGAACATCTCGACCGTGCCGGACATTCTCGGCTGGGACAAATCGCGCGTCTCCGCCCGCGTATCGGAGCTCATGGAGCTCGTCCAGCTGCCGGAGGACATGCGCAAGCGATATCCGAGGCAGCTCTCCGGAGGCCAGCAGCAGCGCGTCGGCATCGCCCGGGCGATGGCCGGCGACCCCAAGGTGCTGCTCATGGATGAGCCGTTCGGAGCGCTCGATGCCATCACGCGCAGCTCGCTGCAGGATGAGCTGCTCGCCATCCAGCAGCGGCTCGGCCGCACCGTGCTGTTCGTCACGCATGACGTCAGCGAGGCGTTCAAGCTGGGAGACCGCGTCGTCGTCATGAACGGCGGCCGGATCGAGCAGTCCGGGACGCCGCTGGAGCTGCTGACCCGCCCGGCGACCGATTTCGTGCGCCAGCTGACGGGAGGAGACGATCTGTTCCAGCTGCTGGAGCTGCTGAAGGCGGAGGACCGGATGCTTCCTCTCTCCGCCGGACCGATGCTGCCGGAGTCGGCTCCGTCCGTCCAGCGCACCGACAGCTTGAAGTCGGCGCTGGAGAAGATGCTGAGGCATGGGGCTGTCGAAGCAACCGTGGCAGATGATCATGGAGCAGCGGTGGGCAGGCTGACGCTGGCTCAGCTTCAGCCCCAGTCCCTGGCCCAGACGGAGCTGCCTAGACCGCAGCCGCAGCCTCGGGAGGGGGAAGCCGATGTCGGAGTATTTGCTGAACCATTATGACGATCTGCTGAAAGGCCTCTGGGAGCATCTGCTGCTGTCGGCCTCGGCGCTGGCGATCGCGCTGCTGATCGCGCTGCCGGCAGGCTACTGGCTGTCCCGGCACGGCCGCATCGCTGTGCCGGTCTTGGCGGTGCTCGGAATCGTGTATGCCATCCCGAGCCTCGGCATGTTCGCTTTGCTGATTCCGCTGCTGGGGCTCGGCAAGCAGCCGGCGCTGGCCGCGCTTGTCCTGTACAGCCAGCTGGTGCTGATCCGCAATGTGATCTCGGGCTTCCGCTCCATCGAACCCGCAGTTCGCGAGTCGGCGGCCGGCGCGGGCTTCGGCCGCTGGCGGCTGTTCACGCGGATCGAGCTGCCGCTCGCGCTGCCCGTCATTTTGGGCGGGGTGCGGATCGCCTCGCTGTCGATCATCGGCATCGCGACGATCGCCGCCTGGATCAATGCGGGAGGGCTCGGCGTCATCTTGTTCGAGGGCCTGTATCAGAACTCCGTGCCCAAAATGGTTTGGGGAACCGTGCTTGTCGCGCTGCTGGCGATCTCAGTCAACCAGCTGCTGCTGGCTCTGGAGCGGAGATCGATCCGACGGGCGGCAGGAGAAGGTTGATTTTGCGCCGGGAGAAGCGAGGGGAGGAAGGAAATCATGAACACAGGCACGCATGAATACGATCTGGTCGTGGTCGGAAGCGGAACGGCTGGAGCTTCGGCTGCCCATCGCTGCCGGGAGGCGGGGTGGAAGGTCGCCCTCGTCGAGAACCGCCCTCTGGGAGGTACCTGCGCCCTGCGCGGCTGCGATCCGAAGAAGGTGCTGGCCGGCGCGGCGGAGCTGATCGATTGGAACCGCCGGATGAAAGGCAAGGGAGTAACGGGCGATGTCTCCATCTCTTGGCCGGAGCTGATGGCTTTCAAGAATCGCTTTATTGAAGGCGTGCCGGAATCCAGGGAGAAGGAATTCCGGGAAGCGGGCATCGAGGTGTGGCAGGGCACGGCGAAGTTCACGGCGGAGGACATGATCGAGGTCGGCCATGCCAAGCTGAAGGGCCGCCATATCCTTCTTGCAACGGGAGCGCGGCCAGCCCCGCTCGGAATCGAGGGCGAGGAGCTGCTCGCGACAAGCGACGATTTCCTGGAGCTTAAGGAGCTGCCCAAGGAGATCGTGTTCATCGGCGGCGGCTATATCTCGTTCGAGTTCGCCCATATGGCGGCCCGCGCCGGAGCGAAGGTCCATATCCTGCATCGGGGGAAGAGGCCGCTGACAGGCTTCGATCCGGATCTGGTCGATCGCCTCGTCCAAGCGACGGAGGCGCTCGGCGTCGACATCCATCTGGGAGCGGCGGTACAGTCGGTGACAAGGGAGCCGGGAGGCGGCCTGACGGTCCAAGCCATGAAGGACGGCAAGCTGCTCAAGCTTCCCTGCGGACTTGCCGTGCACGGAGCCGGCCGGGTCGCCAACGTGGATGATCTTGATCTGCGCCAAGGTTCCGTGGAGGGCGGCAGCGCCGGAATCAAGGTCCATCCTTGGCTGCAGAGCGTCAGCAATCCGCGCGTCTACGCGGCCGGCGACTGCGCGGATACCGCAGGTCCTCCGCTGACGCCGATATCCTCGGCGGAGTCTGCCGCCGCGGCCCGCAACATGCTGCAGGGCAGCCGCCAGGAGCCGAACTATAGCGAGGTCCCGACCGTCGTATTTACAGTGCCCAAGCTGGCGTCGGTGGGAATCTCGGAGAAGCAGGCGCAGGAGCGGGGCTTGAACGTGACCGTGAACAAGCTGGATGCGGCTTCATGGTACACGTACAAGCGGACCAACGAGCAAGCGGCGATGATGAAGGTCATCCTGGACGCGGATTCCGGCAAAGTGCTGGGCGCCCATCTGCTCGGAAGCACGGCGGACGAGCTGGTGAACCATTTCGCGACCGCGATCCGCTTCGGCTTGACGGGGGAGGACATTTCCTCGATCCTGTTCGCGTACCCGAGCGCGGCGTCGGATCTGACCTATCTCGTCCAAGGAAAAGAATAAGCGGCTCCTGCTGAATGGCAGCAGCCGCGTCGAAGCGTCCTTCGGGACGCTTTTTTGCTAGCCGGCAACATTCACGTCGGCCTTGACGGCCGCCGCAGCAGCGCCATTCAGCCTGCGCCGCTGGAGGATGAGCAGGAAAAGGCATCCTGAGAAGCGGAAGGCCGGCGTTGGCGCCGGCTGGAATGACCGGCCGGAAGGATCAGCCGGAAGGATCAGCCAGAAGGGCCAGCCAGAAGGACCAGTCTGAAGGAACAGCCAGAAGGACCAGCCTGAAGGGCCAGTCTGAAGGACCAGTCTGAAGGACCAGTCTGAAGGAACAGCCGGAGGCGGCTGGTCTTTTTTTGCAGCTGATTCCAGTTGCACTGCGGTGACTCTGTTGGGAGATCGGCTCCGCTATGCGGAGCGGAAATCGACCTCGGAGGCTTCGGGATTGCCCGCGAACGAACGAAACTCATCGTTGCAACGGCTGATGATCTGGATTGCGCTCTCCCCGCCCTGGCCCCAGGTGCTGTGCCCGTCCTTCACGACGGCCACCTCATAGCCCCGGTCATGGGCTCCCTTGGCCGTGGCCGCAATGCACATGTCGGTCTGGAGGCCGGCAATGACCAGACTCCCGACTCCAAGCCGCGTGAGCACCTCCTGCAGGTCCGTGTTCTGGAAAGCGTCGGGGACATGCTTCTGGATCGTCGGCTCCCCAGCTGTCGGCGCGATCCGAGGGTGGATGCCCCATCCGTGGCTGCCGGTCGCCAAAGGATAGCCTTCGTCTTCATTATGCTGGACATAGATGACAGGAGCATGGCTGGCTTTGGCTTTCTCGACGAGGTCTTGAATGCGCTCAAGCAGGCCGGGGCCGTCATGCATCGGTTCGGGCTCCTCGAACATGCCGTTTTGGACATCGATGACCAGCAGGGCTGTATTCGTACTCATGATCCCAACCTCTTTCTATATTTTGGTTTTTTGTCCCTTTCATTTTATAGGAACAAACGTTCTTTTTGCAACGGTGAAATTTAAGAGAGAGGATGGAGAAATCAGGTTCGCTTCCGCTCCGTCGCCTGCCATGGAGATCGTTTTCATTGGATTTAGTTGGAAGGCATGCTAATCTAGCTCTATCTCTATGGATAGCAATGCGTAAAAAAACTTGTTGCGGCTTTGCTCGTTGCGGCTGCGCTTGCCAACTGTTATTACATGTATATCGTCTTTCTCCATCCTCCGACAGAGATGGTGGACTTGGCGAAGCTCAAAGTCAACTCAGGCACAGCCATGCTCGTTTTCAGCGCTCTTCTTTTCATCCGTATGCGATTGAAATAAGTGGAAGCGCCGCCCGTCAAAGGGCAACGTTTTTTCTTTGCGGCAGGCCAAGAGCTTGCGGGAAAGCTGCTTGCCAAGCAAGCAGCTTTCCTTGATTCATAGTGCCGCTTCCCTGGGTCCCTGGTTCCTTGGTGAAGCGGCGATAAATGAAGGGGGAAAGAGCCATTGAACGGTAAAACCGTTGTCGTCGTCCTTCACGAAATCTACGGAGTAAACAGCCATATCAAGGAGACGGCCGCTTCGCTGCAGGCGCAAGGGTACATGACGCTGACGCCTGATCTTCTGAACGGACGGACATTTTCATATGCGGAAGACGAGGAAGCCTATCGCCATTACCATTCCACGGTCGGTGCCGCAGGCGCGCGGGATCGGCTTCTTCCCTTGCTGCGCAGGTTAAAGGAGCGGGGCGACCGCGTCCTGCTCGTCGGCTTCAGCGTCGGCGCGTCCGCCGCCTGGCTGTGTGCCGCTGTCGAAGGAGCGGCTGACGGAGCGGTCTGTTACTACGGCTCCCGGATCCGCGAGCACGCCGGCCTGGAGCCCCGTTGTCCCGTGCTCTTGCTGTGGGCGGGGCAGGAGCCGGGTTTCGACGTTCAGGAGCTCTGCGCGTCGATGGCGGGCATGAAGCAGGTGACCAGTCGCATCTTCAAAGCGGAGCATGGGTTCGCGGATCCCGGCTCCCCCCGGTACGACGGCGCCTCGGCATTTGAGGCGGACCGGGAAGCGAGGTCGTTTCTGAAGCAGGCGCCGATTTTTCCGGAGGGTTGAACGGAGAGAGGCGGCATGTTTCTGTCGCATAGTCAAAAAACAAGCCAGCCGGATGTTTCCGGCTGGCTTGGCTGCTGAGCGAGGCAACGCAGAATCCCCGCCGGCCGTCTCCGTTCCTTTACTCCGCTTCGCCGACGAGCGAGAAGCGCTCGCCGCGATGGGCTGGACTCTCGATCTCATCCACGAGCGCGATCGCGTAATCCGCATAGCTGATGTAGCTGTCGCCTTTGGCGTTGACCGTCAGGCGGTCGCGGCCTTTTCGATAGGAGCCCGTGCGTCTGCCTTCCGCATGGAAGAAGGCGGCCGGGCTGATGAACGTCCAGTCGACACCTTCCGACTGCTGAAGGTCGGTCAGATTCTTTCCTTGATTGGAGGCTGTCGCGTAATATTCCTTGGGGAACTCCGGCGTATCCATCAAGCGGGTCGCATGGGCTTCATCGACGAACAGGCTGCCTGCGCCGCCGACGACGATCAGCCGGGTATCGCTTCCTTTCAGCAGCTCGATCAGCTTTTTGCCTGCTTCGACGTGGAGATGTTCCTGACCGGGAGCGGCGCCGAATGCATTGACGACGACATCGAATGGGCGGAGGTCTTCCGGCTGCAGGTCAAATACTTCCTTTTCCAGCATCAGGAGCGAAAGGTTTTTGACTTTGGATGCGTCCCGCACGATCGCGGTCACCTGATGTCCCCTGTTGGCGGCTTCTTCCGCGATGAGGCTTCCTGCCTTGCCGCTGGCTCCGATAATACCGATTTTCATGCTTGTATCCTCCTCGAATAGGTTCGTATTCCATTATTCCCGACGCCGGATCGACCAAACGCGACCGCATGATGAGGGCGGAGCATGGCTCCTAAGTAGATGTAACCATCATGATTATAACAAGCTGCTTTTGTCCATTTTTTTGTGATCGGGAAAGGACAGGTGCCTCGGATTGAAGTATGATGAAGGCAATCAGGCTTGGGAAGGGGAGAGCAGAGATGGATTCATGCTGCTGCGCAGGAGATTGGTTCGCGCCCGATTACCATCGCCAGACGATGGAGGTCAATCCCTATGCGGAGGATACCGGCAAAAAATCCATCCGGGGCGGATCCTACCTATGCCACCGTTCCTACTGCAACCGGTACCGCGTAGCGGCCCGAAGCTCCAATACGCCGGACAGCTCCATGGGCAATGCCGGCTTCCCGGTGGCGGCGGATTCCTGAGCCGGCCTTCGTAAGCAGGGCTTCCGGCCGAGCCGAATGCCGGTTCCATCTGTACCATTTTAGAAAACCTGTCCATGCGGGCAGGGTTTTTTTGAGTTGGAGAGATTCCATTTCAACCGTCTCGGAAGGTATTCTGTTGATGGACATAGAAGGAAACAAACACGGAAAATGTCGAGATTTCAATTTATTATTCAATAAATCTGGAATTTTTTTCTTCATGGTCAGGCTGACTATTCTTACATGGGGGAACGTGGCAGTAATGGAAAGCAAACTCTTTTTCATCGCTACAGCCGATTTTGTTGCTTTGAACCCGGATCTCCAAAGAGAGATATATAGGGAATATTACAGACTTGTTTATTCTCCTATCATCTACATGGTCAAAGATCATGCGACAGCGGAGGACATCATCCAGATTTCCTTCCTCAAAGTGATCAAAAAAAGGCCGGAGGCGGAAAACGAAGCCAAGCTGAAGGCATGGATTCATGTTGTCGTAAAAAATACGGTTTATGATTTTTTCAAAAAATCCAAAAAAAATCGCAACGAAATGGATTCGGATCATGTTTACATTAACGAAAGCCCCGTTTACGCGACGGAAGCAGGCGACATCGAAAGCCAAATCGAGCTCAAGCTTATGATAGAGGCTCTGGAAAAGTATCTCGAGGATATCAAGCCCGAATACAAATCCTTGATCGAGCTTCGCTGGAAACGGGACCTCAGCTATAAGGAAATCGCCCTCAGGCTGGACACGACGGAAGAAACGGTGAAATACAAGCTTTTCCGGGTGAGAGAAGCGATGAGGAAGAAATTTTTGAAGGAATGGGGGGCAGAAAAATGAAAAGCGACGAAGAGTTCGACCTGTTGTTCGATCGGGCGATAGCCGAGGCCTCCGGCAAGCATGAATTCGTGCCCGATCCGGAGATATCCTGGATGAAGGTCAAGAAGCAGCTTGGACGCAGGGCAAAGAGGCGTTCCCGGATGAAGGTGCTTCCTTACATCGCGGCATCGTTTCTGGTTGGCGCGGTCCTGCTTGGCGGACCCGTCAAATCTCAGGCTTTCCCTTTCTTCCATGCGGTCAAATCCATTCAGGACGATGTCGTGAAGCTGATCTTCGGATCCGGCGGCGACAATGCGGTCGAACCGAAAACGGCGCCCCCTCCGGAGCATTCAGGGCCGGAGGGCAGCACCGATGAGCCGGGCGGCGCAACCGAGCAGCAAAGCTTCCACAGCCTGAAGGATGCGAGAGCCCATGCGGATATGGAGATCCCCGCGATGAACTATGTTCCCGAAGGGTACGAGTTGAAAGAAGCCATGATTCTGAACAGCCAGAAAGGCAAGTCGGAGAGCGCCATTCTGAACTACAGCAATGGCGAAGGGAAGATGCTTACGGTCATGGTACGGAAGGTCAGGGCCGGCGAACAGGTCACGACCGGCGGGGATCTCAACGGCAGGGCGGATTACAAGGAAATCAAGATCGGCGGCAGCAATGCGTATCTCTTTCATTCGGAAAAGGATGGTTTGTCGAGTCTGGAATACATGAAAAGCGAATTGTTCATCTCGATATACGGAGAATTGTCTCCAGAGGAGATCACAAGGATAGCGGAAGAAGCCTACTGAGAGGATAAAGGATTGAAGGTGGAGCCGGGACGAAGCCTGGGCAATAGGCCTTGATGCCTTAACCCTTCAATAATTTTTTGGGCGACGCGGAGAGTGCCTTTGCACTTTTCGTTTTCGCCAAAATGGTTGCTGAAAATGGCGCTGATGCGGAAGGAAAGCTCCTCGGCGGTGATGTTGTCGTGGATGTGGCATACGATCGCTCTCACCTCGTGCTTGTATTCGTCGGGAGGACAGCAATATGATCGCAACAGATTAAAGGGATCCCACTCGTTCACGACGTCTCTAATCAGTTCAAACATACGCAGTCAATCCCCTCTCGCATGGTAACGTTGTAGTCGAATCTTGAAGCGCAGCCTGAATAAGAAAAGCGGAGCCGTCCATTCGAGCTCCGCTTTTTGGTTATGAATAAATTAAACTTTAGCTGCAGAGGTGGTTAGCGGTATAGGCGGTCGTTTGCTCGGTTACGGAGCCGTTTTTGACGAAGTGCACGATCTTGCCCCGGAAGTAATACCCCGTATCTCCCGTGCGGAGGACGGAATTCTGGAACACGTTCGTGTCCTTGGAGCTCAGCGTCGTAAGGACGCCCGAATCGATCCATTGGGTTCCCGTCCACTTTTGCAGCTGGAAAGTAGCGCCTAATTCGGAAACAGTCGTTTTGGCCTGAGTTACTGCCGTTAAGGTGACCACGCCTTTTTCGGAATAGATGGATTCATTGCCGTAACCGAGATAAGTATAACCATCATAAAAGCCGTACGTGGAGAACATTGTGGGAGGTGCAGACGTTTTGGCGCCATCAGCCGAGGCTGCCGACAACGGCGAGCTCAAGGAACCGAATACCAAAGCCGCCGCGAATAAAATGCTCCAGAAAATACCGATGATCCTTGCGTTTCGATTCATACTAAATCAGCCTCCAATATGTAATGGTCCAACACTAGAATAACAACCGCAAACCGAGTGTGGTTGCAGCCTTAATAAAAAATATTTACGTGTATTAAAATAGTGATCATCGCCTGCAGCTGCCCTCTTGCGGTCTATGTTCATCCCGATAAGTTGAACGAAAATGGATTGCTCTTCCAGTTAGATAGCGCTTACAATAGTTCCGAAGAACCTAATTGTGAGAAGGGGGAACGCATCCGGGGGAACGGGTTGCGCGGGATTAGTCCTTTCGCCCAGTGGCTTCAGCCAGAGCCGGACGTTCCTTGATTGGGAAACCCATGGCCTGTGACAAAGGAGGTCCGCATGAGGCGGGGAACATTCAGTCAGCTGCTGCTCAGAACGGCAGCCCATCCCGGATCTGACGCTCGACAAGCTCCATGACAAGCGTCTCCCGCTCGATCGCAAAGCCGATATTGGCCCCCTTTCGCTCCATTATGGCGCGGTTGTGGGAGATGGCATCGGCGATTTCCACCCACTCCGGCCGCGAACCGTTGGCGATCTCGTGGGACTCCGGACGAATCCGGGAGAAATCCGTCTCTGCCCGGCACACATAGAAGCAAGAGGTCATTCTCATGTTGTCATATTCCGACTCCCGCGCGGGGCGGATTTCCTCCACGCGGCCGAGCTCCCGGACGACTTCAACGGAAGAGCAGCCTGCTTCTTCCTCCAGCTCGCGCCGGAGCCCTGAGAGCATGTCTTCTCCCGGCTCGATTCCGCCGCCGGGAATGCCGTAGTCGTCATAACGGGCGGTGTAGATCACCAGCATCCTGGTTCCATCGACGATGATGCCCCGGGCGGAACGGCGAACGAAGGCGGAACCGGCTGGATTAGCGACTTTCGGATGGACCAGATCATACAGCAGCTCCATATCTTCAGCTCCTTTATCCTTTTTGACGCGCTCAAACTTCGACGACCGTGTCGCCGACCCGGACGGTACCCGGCACTGCGACGGATGCATAGAGGCCGAAGTGGTTTCCGAATTGCCGGCTTACAGTCTTGTGCAGCGACGGATCGCGCTGCAGCGAGTCCGGTTCCAGGCCGATCATCGAGCAGCGGCCGCAGAACGAGTCCACTCGCAGTTCGGCGGTCCCTATGCGGACCCGTCTGCCGATCCACTGCGCATCGTCGAAGCCGGGATCATTCATCGCGAGCACCAGGTTAGGCCGGAAGCGGCGCATGTCCAGCTTCTTGCCCCAGGCGGCTTCGAGCTTGCGCCGTGAAGCGTCGGTCACGATGAGAACGGGAGCGGCGTCGACAGCCAGGAGACCCGGCTCCTCCAGGTGAGGCTCTTTGTACCCGGTCATCGACATCCCGATCTCCGTATGCCGCTGCATGTCTGCCAGCAGCTGCTCGTCCCAGCGGAAGGCTCGGCCTTCAGGAGAGATGACATGCAGGCCGTCTTCCGCTACGGATGCGCGGTAAGCCAGCATCTCCGGAAGCTGCCGGGCGGTGATATAGCTGTTCCATCCCTGCTTCGTTTCATCGCGGAATGCCCCGACGCGGTCGCCTGCGAGTCCTGTTGCTTCCATCTCGCAGGCATCCAGGCGCTCGCCCGCAAATGATTTGACCGGATACCTCGTAATGGAGGCGACTTTCCCTGAAGACGTTTCCATCCTTATTCCTCCTCGAATGAATCCTGCCTTAATTATAGGGGCAGGACCGGATTTTGCCCATCGGTTCAAAGCCGAACGTCGTACCATGGAAGAGGCTTCATAGGAGGAGAAAGGGAGCGGGATATTGACATGCTGGAATATTATGGTATGTTGGGTAGCAAGCAAATGAATCTATCAAAGCTAGGAATGGAAAGAGTACCCTGAAGGAGTTGTCTCAGCGAGCCGGCGACAGGTGGAAGGTCCGGCACAACGGATTCAGGCGAATGGCTCCATTCGCTTCGGCCCGAAAGCGGGCAGCCGTAAGGCAGCCGCCAGTAGGCTCCGACGGGAGGTCCCGCCGTTATCAAGGGAATCATGTTAGCCGTTTTGACATGACAAGAGGAGCGGCCCTTGGCCGAATTCGGGTGGTATCGCGGAGTATTCACACTTCGTCCCTTTCAGGGACGGGGTGTTTTTTTATGTTCAAGGAGGCGAAGGGATATGGGAAAACGAATCTTGTCGGGAATCAAGCCAAGCGGGGAGCTTAATATCGGAGGGTATGGAGGCGCTTTAAGCCAGTTCGTTGCGATGCAGGAGAATGCCGAATGCTACTTTTTCATTCCGGATCTTCATGCCGTAACCGTCAGGCAGGACCCGAGAGAACTGAGAGCGCGCTCGATGGAGACCGCCGCGCTTTATCTGGCTGCGGGAATCGATCCCAAGCGGTCCGTCGTGTTCTTGCAGTCCCAGGTTTCCGCTCATGCCGAGCTGGGATGGCTGATGGAGACGCTGGCGACCGTAGGCGAGCTGGGCCGCATGACCCAGTACAAGGAGAAGGCGGAGGGCAGGGAGTCGGCGAGCTCTGCCTTGTTCACTTATCCGGCTTATATGGCCGCAGATATACTTCTGTACCAAGCGACTCATGTTCCGGTAGGAGACGACCAGAAGCAGCATCTGGAGCTGGCACGCGATTTGGCGGTCCGCTTCAACAGTCGGTTCAGGAAGGGGCTCTTCTCCATCCCCGAGCCAATTATAGCGGGCATCGGGAGCCGCATCATGGGACTCGATGATCCGGCCAAAAAAATGAGCAAAAGCAATCCCAACCGCAACAGCTATGTGCTGCTCATGGATGAGCCGGATGAGATCCGCCGCAAATTCGCCAAGGCCGTTACGGATTCCGATGGTGTCGTCCGCTACGACTGGAGCGGCAAGCCCGAGATCAGCAACTTGATGGAAATCTATGCGGTGTTCAGCGGAATGACGATCAAGGACATCGAGCAGCGATACCAGGGCATCGGATACGGAAGCTTCAAAATGGATTTGGCCGAGGCCGTGAGCGGAAAGCTGGAGCTCCTTCAGAGAAACTTCCGTGAACTAGCAGGCTCCGAAGAGTTGGAGCGGGTGCTCAAGGAGGGCGCCATGCGGGCTGCGGAAGCAGCGGCGCCGACGCTGAAGGCCGTGAAGGAAGCGATGGGGTTCGTGGTATGACAGAGACAGACTGAACTCGCTGCGGCTGCAATGCAGAAGGGCCTGTTCCTTACATCGAGGTTTCTCCTTTGCAATGAGATGCCGCAGATCAATCCTCCTACGGGCTGTTGATTTGGCTCCGATAGGCTATAATGGTTAAAAAGGATGATAGCCGAAACGCGGGAGGGAAAGGGATCAATATGACGGATAAAGTGAAAATTTTCAGCGGATCTTCCAATATTCCGCTTGCGAAGAGCATCAGCGAGCAGCTGGGCATTCCTCTCGGAGAGGTGGAGCTGTCGCAATTCGGTAACGGAGAGCTGTACGTCTCCTACAAGGAGCCGATTCGGACCTGCCATATTTTCATCGTGCAGTCGCTGTCGGACCCGGTCAACGAGAATTTTATGGAGCTGCTCATCATGATCGACGCGGCCAAGCGGGCTTCGGCCAAGACGATCAACATCATCATGCCGTACTACGGCTATGCCCGCCAGGAGCGCAAGCGCCATCCGCGCGAGGCGATCTCCGCCAAGCTGGTCGCCGACCTGCTGGAGACGGCAGGCGCTTCCCGGATCATTCCGCTTGATCTGCATACGGCCGCAATTCAGGGCTTCTTCAACTTTCCGGTCGATCATCTCACGGCGCTCGACGAGCTGGCTGAATATATCCGCAGCAAGAACATCGAGAATCCGGTCATCGTGTCTCCCGATGCGGGGCGCGCCTCTACGGCGGAGAAGCTGGCGAACTACCTGCATGCCCCGTTCGCGATGGTCGTGACCAACCACGACAGCCACACGGGAGAAGAGAAGACGCATGTCATCGGCGAGGTGGCCGGCAAGACTCCGATCGTGATCGAAGATATCATCGATACGGGCAAAACCCTTCTCAATGTCGTGGACAAGCTCGTCGAGAAGGGCGGACGCGACATCATGGTCGCGGCGACCCACGGCCTGTTTTCCCAAAATGCGCTTGAGCGCCTGGAGCATGCGCATATCAAGGAAATCGTCGTTACGGACTCTATCCTGCAGCCTTCCGGGCATTCCGACAAGCTGACCGTCATCTCGATGGCAAGTCTGTTCACCGAAGCGATCCGCAGCAATATTTACGGCGGCTCGATTGCTACCATGTTCAAGAACAAAGGAATTTAATCGTCCGCGGAAGCAGCATCTTCGAACCGATCCAAAGAGGCCGGAAGCCATTTTCCGGCCTCTTTGCCGTTCTCTTCAAAACGGCAGGCGATT
This sequence comes from Paenibacillus sp. SJS-P3, assembly GCF_056711585.1. NCBI lineage: Bacteria > Bacillati > Bacillota > Bacilli > Caryophanales > Paenibacillaceae > Paenibacillus > Paenibacillus sp. SJS-P3. The sequence goes on from NZ_CM160043.1 coordinate 761,309, forward strand.
GCGAGCAGGCTTAGAGGGCAGTTTGCCGGTCTGGATGCGTCTCGGAAGCAGATGCAAGACATTTGCAGGCAAGACGTTTTATGGATAATGACAGGCTTATGCGCCTTTCGAGAAACATAGCCGGTTTACGTTACCGATGTAGCCCGGCTACTAATTGATAAATGCACATGTTGCACCGTTAATGGAACCCAGGCGCTCTCGGACATTCCATTACAAACACTGATGCGGATTATCTTGGAAGCACGCATTGCCGTTAAAGCACCCGTTGCCGTGGAAGCACCCGTTGCCGTGGAAGCACCAGTTGCCTTGAGAGCATCCGCTGCCTTGAATGTTCTTTTTACCTAGAATGCTTATCGGACATAGGATCCGTTATTTGCCTTACAGAGTGGAATTTGCGAAGTTATCGGACATTAGATCCGTTATTTGCCTCCACTCTATTGATATTAGGGTAATTTTTTGGAAATAGCGGAACGTATGTCCGATAGAATGCCAAAAGCCTCGAATTCGGCCAAATAGCGGAACGTATGTCCGATAGAATGCCAAAAGCCTCTAATTCGGCTAATTAGCGGAACGTATGTCCGATAAAATGCCAAAAGCATCGAATTCGGCTAAATAGCGGATCGTATGTCCGATAGAAAGCCAAAGGCACTCGAAATCGGCCATACGGAACGAATTTCCGAAATGCATGCTTCAAATCCAGGCCTGTCGGCGCTCTCGCCAAACAGATGTCTTTCACCTGCGGCGTCAGAAGCGCGACATCGTCTCTACACCGTTTCTACCAGTCTCTTTGTTGAGCCTTCGCACCGCTTTTCAACCGAGAGGAAATAAAGGCCCATACTTAGAGATGAATCGTTTCGAAAGTTATTATGATTATTAAAGACAATTTAGTGGTTGAAAAAATGATACTTTCGATCTTTTTGTGATGAATATCACGGATTATATAGATTTTGAAAAGGTGTTGGATCATTCCCAACGAATAGGGAAGTTTGATAGGCACAAAATTCGCCAGCGAGGTGGTAAGCACTCTCATTGATGCTTGATATCATTGACTTCACTTCTTTCGCCAAACCTTTCAGATCATTCCGCAAGTCAGATCATTCCGTAAGTCAGATCATTCCGCAAGTCAGCTCATTTCGTAAGTCAGCCCATTCCCTTTCGCAAGTCAGCTCATTCCGCAGGTCAGCTTTCCCGCAGTCAGTTCATTCCGTAAGTCAGCCCTTTCCCTTTCGCAAGTCAGCTCATACCACAGGTCAGCTTTTTCCAAGTCCGTTCTTTGCAGGTCAGCTCTTACCGCCAGACAGCTCAACTCTTTCGGTACTTCAGCTCTTTCCGCACTTCAATTCTTTCCGCACTTCAATTCTTTCCGCACTTCAATTCTTTCCGTACTTCAATTCTTTCCGCACTACCCCCCTTTTTCCTAAGTCAGCCGGTCCAGACAGAGGTCGAAAAGCCGTTCCATGATTCCCCAAATCATTATGGATGAGGTGACTTGATTGTCCACGCGACTGAAAAAGAACGTTTCTTCCACGCTTGCTTCCTTGCTCGCTTTGGCACTCCTGATCAGCATGTTCGGAGCTGCCGCTGTCCCCGCTGCCGCTGCGGAGGATCCCAACATCCCCCAGAATCTGGCCGTATCGGATGTAAAGGCAAAATCGATCACTCTGACTTGGGATGAAGTTCCCGGAATCGACCCTAACAACGGGTATCAGATCTACTACAAAATCGGAGACAGCACCCAGTGGAATTGGGCGGCCTGGGCCGGACTTTCCCCGAAAATCGTCGGCGGTCTGGAGCCGGAGACGACCTATTCCTTCTACGTCACTTCCGTTCCGGTGCTAGGCACCCAGAGCGAGAAGAGCAATGTGGTCACGGCAACGACCGTCGCCGAGGATCCCAATGCCTATCCGGAGCCGCCGCTGACGGCTCCCCAATACCTCCGCGTGACGGACGTCACCTCCAATTCGATCGAGCTTGGATGGACGACGAGCCCGCTCGCTACGGGATATGACGTGTATGTGGACAACAAATGGTTCGGGGGAGACTGGGCGGCCGCCGGCAAATTCTCCTACGAAATCGCCAAGCCGACGGTAGGCCAATCCGTTTACTTCCAGGTCGCCGCGCAGGATAAAGATCGCCGGGTATCCGGCAAGAGCAACGGCCTGCGCATCGTCTGGGGCCAGCTCGACGCTCCGCAGTCAGTGCAGGTCGTATCCGGAACCCGTACCGCGATCTCGCTAGGCTGGGCTCCGACAGCTGGTGCGACCGAGTATGAAATCTACCGCGACGGCGACCTCATCGGCACCAGCTCGGTTCCGCGTTATGCGGCGACGGGATTGACCGAGGGCCAAGCCTACGCCTTTACGGTCATCGCCAAGAACAGCCTGTGGCAATCGGAAGCGAGCGTACCGACAACGGCCGTACCGGGCCGCGAGTACAACATCGTCGCTTATTATGCCGCCTGGGCGCAGGGCGCCCGCCAGTTCAGTCCGGCTGATATCGACGGCTCGCAGATCACGCATATCAACTACGCTTTTGGCGATATTTGCTGGAAGGGAGCCGGCACGACCGGAGCCGAATGCCAGAACCCCGACATCGAGCTGCAAAAGGGATATGTGTTCAATGGAGGCGTCATTCAAGGCTATCCTGAATTCGATCCCCAAGGCTTCGAGGAGCTGAAGGAGCTCAAAGCCGACAATCCGAGCCTGAAGACGCTCATCTCTGTCGGCGGCTGGTCCTGGTCCAAAAACTTCTCGCTCGTCGCAGCGGATGAAATTTCCCGCAGGACGTTTGCCGGCTCCGCCGTCCAGTTCCTTCGCGCCTACGGCTTCGACGGCTTCGACATCGATTGGGAATACCCGGTCGAGGGCGGAGAGACGACCAACGCCAGAGGACCTCAGGACAAGGAAAATTTCACGCTTTTGGTGAAAACCGTCCGCGAGGCGCTTGACGCCGCCGGCCAGGAAGACGGCAAGTATTATCTGCTGACGATCGCCTCCGGCCAAGGCGACAATTTCACGGTAAATGCCGATTATGCCAACTCGGTCCAATACCTCGACTTCATCAACATCATGACCTACGATTACAACGGAACCTGGCAGACGGAAGCGGCCCACAACGCTCCGCTTTACTACGATCCGAACAACAAGACGGCCTCGGCCAAACGCTTCAATGCAGCCGGAGGGCTGCAAGGACATCTGAAAGGCGGAGTGCCGAATTACAAGCTGGTAGCCGGAATTCCGTATTACGGAACGGGCTGGGGCGGCTGCGCGAGCGGCGGCGAGTACCAGCAGTGCTCCAGTACGATCATCCCTGGAACATGGGGGGCTGATGCGAAGTTCGACATCGCCGATCTTGAAAACAACTACCTGACGAATCCGGACTTCAAGCGGGTGTTCAACAACTACGCCAAGGTTCCTTATTTGTACAATGAAAAGACCGGCGTGTTCATCTCTTATGACGATGAGGAGTCGACCGCCTACAAAACCGCTTATATCCGGTCGATCGATATCGCCGGCGCCATGAACTGGGAAATCAGCGCCGACCGCAACCATACGATGTCGGATCAGCTCGCAGCCGACCTCCCTGCGGGAGGCAGCTCTGCGGACAGCCTGCCGGCACCGGCAGCGCCGACTGCCGGCAAAGCGGAAGCCACTGAAATTCCGCTTCAATGGCAGGCCGTACCGGGAGCGACCGGCTACGACATCTTTGCCGATGGCCAATGGGCGGGGTACGCTGCCGGAACGGAATGGACGCTGAAATCCCTGGAGGCGGATACTTCGTATACGATTGAAATTGCCGCCATCCAAAAAGGAGGGGATGGAAAAGCGATCCGGGTTTCTATTTTCAGTTCCCCTCTGATGGCGAAAACAGCTCCGGCCTCTGATCCGACGCCGACACCGACAACAACGCCGACACCGACACCGACAACAAACCCGACGCCGACGCCGACAACAACGCCGACAACAACGCCGACAACAAACCCGACACCGACACCAATACCGACACCGACACCGACACCGACACCAATACCGACGCCGACACCATGGTACCCGTCCTATCCGGTAGCTACGCCGACGCCATCCGCAAGCCCGACGCCGTCCGTCACGCCTGCGCCGACAGCTTCGGCATTGCCTGAGCCTTCCGCAACGTCCGTGCCGGCCAAGCCGCTGCCGTTCAACGATGTCAGCTCCAAGCACTGGGCGAGCGATGCCATCGCTAGAGCTTCCGGGCTGAACATCATCATCGGGTTCGGAGACGGCAGCTTCCATCCGAATGGAAGCGTCACCCGCGCCGACTTCGTCACCATGCTGGGACGCGCGCTCGGTCTGGACAGCACCGGCGGCAGCCTGGACTTCAAGGACGCTTCCTCCGTTCCGGCTTACGCACGCGGGTATATCGCGCAGGCTCTGGAGGCGGGCTGGCTGAAAGGGTACGACGACGGCACGTTCGGGCCGAAAAAGACCATCACCCGCGCCGAGATCGCAGTGCTGGTCGCCAAAGCGCTCCGGCTTCCGGCCGCAGACTCCAAGCCGGCCTTCGCCGATGCCTCTTCCATCCCGGCATGGGCATCCAAGTATGCAGCCGCGCTGGAAATCGCCGGTCTTATCCAGGGCGACGAAAAGAACCGGTTCCATGGAGATCAGCCTCTGACACGGGCTCAAGCAGCGGTTCTGATCATCAACCTGATCGACCATGCCAAAAAGGCTTCGTAACGAAAACAAGCCCCTTCACCGTTCAGGTGAGGGGGCTTTTCGCTTGCTGAAGCGATGCTGTCGATGTCAAGAAACCGTAGACAGCAGAACTGATGGGCGAATTAGTTCCGGGGCTAGACCTTTTGTTCCGGAGCTAGACCTTCAGATGCAGGGAGGTCATTTCCCAAGGGTGAATCTCGTAATTGCGAGCCTGATGGAGGACATAGGGATCCTGTTCCACGAGCGTGGCGACCTCTTCGAGCGATTCTCCCGTGTAAATGACGAGGCCGCCCCATCCATCTGTGAATCTTCCTCTGGCGGCGATGCGGCCCTCTTGCTCCAGATTCTCCAGGTAAGCAAGATGCTCCGTCCGCAGCATTGCGCTCTTTTCTTCATCCAGCATCGGCAGCATGACCGCGTAAAATGCCATTGTCGACTCCTCCTCCATCGTATCGGGAATAGTTTCAGTATACATTTATTTGAGGGAACAAGCAGGAAATTAAGGGCCAGCCCCCTAAACCTAATCAGAGGACTAGAAACCTATATTCAGGCAAGGGGGATAAACATGGAGGCATCGGTAGAGAAGCTGTTCGGTACAGAACGGCTGGAGGATGCGGCGCTTCGTTTCGGACTGCAGGGAGATCCGAAGAAGCTGGGCGATTTTGAAAACTATATCTATGAAATGCAGACAGCGGAAGGCGTTTCCGTCATTCTGCGCCTGACCCACAGCAGCCATAGATCGCTGGAAGAAATCGAAGCCGAGCTTGATTTCCTTCAGCATCTTGAGACGGAGGGTTGCGGGAAGGATATCGCGTCGAGTCTGGCCTCGCCGTCCGGCAGCCGCATCGAGAAGATTATGGCCGCGGACGGATCGTGCTTCTATGCGAGCCTGTTCCGCAAAGCGCCGGGCGGAAGAGCGGTGCCGGACTCGGAGGCATGGAATCGGGAGCTGTTCGCCGAGTGGGGGGCGGTAACGGCCCGTTTCCACAACGCTTCCGCCAAGCTGGATCGGAATCTCGCCCGAAGACAGTGGAGCGAGGATGACCTGATCGCGAACGCCGCAGCCTATCTTCAGGGCGAAGACCCGAGGATTATCGCGCAGCTTGCATCCGTGCAGGAAAGGCTGCATGCTCTGCCTCGGCCGGAAGGGAGCTACGGCTTGCTTCACGGAGATATCCATAACGGCAACTTTTTTGTCCACGAAGGCCGCATCACGGTATTCGACTTCGACGACCTGGAATACAACTGGTACATCCATGATGTCGCCATTCCGCTCTATTATGCGCTCAGCTCCCGAATTCCAGATCGGTACGGCGCGGATCGGGACGCATATGCGGCGGACTTCTTCCTTAGCTTCCTGCAAGGCTATCGCAGCGAACGGGAGATGCGGGAGGAGTGGCTGGATGTGCTGGGGCTGTTTTTGGAGACGCGCGATCTCACTTTGTATACCGTCCTTACCAAGAAGCTCAGCCCGGAGGAACTGACGGAGGGCACCCGCACCTGGATGGGCCAAATAAAGGAAAGGATTGTTGCCGGGACTCCGATCGTCTCTCTCGATTTCAAGGGGCTGGCCGCTGCCGCGCTCAGCTAGATGCTTGACGAAAGCCGTCCGCTTGGACGGCTTTTGAATGCTAGGAGGGTCGCTGCAAGAAGTCTCGCTGTTTGGGCAGCGTATTGTGGCTATGTCTGCCAGCAGGATGGTTATGTCTGCCAGCAGGATGGCTATGTCTGCCAGCAGCGTTGCTATGTCCGCCAGCAGGATGGCTAAATCGCCAGCAGCGTTGCTATGTCTGCCAGCAGAATGGCAAAGTTGCTAGCAAGATTGCTAAGTCTACGAGCAGGTTTGCAAGTAAGCCAGCAGTGTTGATATGTCCGCAAGCAGGATGGCTCAGTCGCCAGCAGCGTTGCTATGTCCTCCAGCAGAATGGCTAAGTCGCTAGCAGGATGGCTAAGTCTACCGGCATGATGGCTAAGTTGCTAGCAGGATTGCTAAGTCTACGAGCAGGTTTGCAAGTATGCCAGCAGCGTTGCTATGTCCGCCAGCAGTGTCGCATCTCTGCTCTGCCAGCAGCGTTGCTATGTCTTCATGCAGCGGGGTAAGAATTCATTGTACGGGGACGGTAGCCGGAAAAACATCCATATTTGGAAGTCAGTAGTGGCATAGCTGCTGGAAATACCGGTTATCGGACATAGGATCCGTTATTTGCTCAATTATCCCGAAAATGCCTTTTTATCGGACATAGGATCCGTTATTTCAACGAGAATCGGTCCAGAAGAGCAAGAAAGCCAACAATAACGGATCTGATGTCCGTTAAATTTTTTTTAACGGTGCCGGAACCCGAAATAACGGATCGTATGTCCGATAGGGAGGGCGCGCCAGGCTCATTCTCCGTGTGCTGGCACTTCAAGAAGGCTTGCCTTACAGCCTTGCTATCAATCGATAAAGAAGGGCGGCCGCAAAAGCCGAGCCGGACGCCTGCCCGCCAGGATAGAGTCGGAGCCTTCCTTGGGAAATATAGGGTATAATGAACGCATACATAGCTTCGGAGGTGCATCACGGCATATGGAGAAAGTATTGTCATCGCTGTCCAAGTACCGCGTCTCGGCCGGGGTCGCCCTGCTGATGATGCTCGTCGAGCTGGCGGTGGAGCTGTCCCAGCCTTTTATCATCGCGAAGATCATCGATGAAGGCATCGCCCATAAAAATCTGGAGGTCGTCTGGCTGTGGGGAGGCGTGCTCGCTGGAGGGGCGCTGATCGCCTTCGCGGCGGGGATATGCAGCTCCTTCTACGCTTCGTACGCAAGCCAGGGATTCGGCTACGACCTGCGAGAGCGGCTGTACGGCAAAGTTCAGTCGTTCACCTACGAGGTGTTCAACCGGTTCGCGGCGTCGAGCCTGATCACCCGCCTGACGGGAGACGTCAGCCAGGTTCAGGATACGGTTTTCATGGCGCTCCGCTTCATGACGAGAATCCCGCTTGTGGTCGCGGGAAGCGTCCTGATGGCGCTCATCGTCAACTTCCGGCTGGGTCTTATGCTGGCGGCGACGCTGCCGCTGCTGCTGCTTTTCGTCGGCTGGATGATCGGCCGGGCTTCTTCCGTATTCCAGACGGTGCAGCGCCGTCTCGACAAGGTCAACGCAGTCATTCAGGAGAACTTGACCGGCATCCGGCTTATCCGCGTTTTTGTCCGCATGGGATATGAAGTCAAGCGCTTCGGGGAAGCCGGCGCCGAGCTGATGAAGGGCACCGTGCGCGCCTTGCGGCTGACGGAAACGACCCAGCCGTTCATCATGCTGATCGTCAACGCCGCCATCATCGCCATTCTCTGGTACGGCCGGCTCGATATCGCATCGGGATCGGCGACCGAGGGCCAGACGGTCGCGGTCATCAACTATGCGCTGCGGACGATCGGCGCGATGAGCATGCTGGCATGGATCGCCGCGATGTTCTCCCGGGCCGGCGCATCGTCCCGGCGCATCCGCGAAGTGCTGAACGCGGACGGCTCCGATGCGCAGGTTGCTTCCGGAGCGAAGCCGCTTGCGGGCTCCGATGCGCAGGTTGCTTCCGGAACGAAGCCGCTTGCGGGCTCGGATGTCGAATTCCGCTCGGTAGGCTTCACCTACCCGGAGAGCAGCATCTCGATCCTGGACAACATCAGCTTCCATGCGCGTGCGGGGCAGCGAGTCGCGATCATGGGGGCGACGGGATCCGGCAAGTCCTCGCTCGTGCAGCTGATTCTGCGCCTGTATGAGCCGACCGATGGCGTGATCGCGGTCGGAGGCACCGATCTTCGGGAGCTTGATGTCAAGGCGCTGCGCCGGGCGATCGGTTATGTCCCGCAGGACGTGACGCTGTTCTCCGGCACGGTCAGCGAAAATATATCCTGGGGCAACGAGCATGCGACGGAGGAGCAGATCGCGGCCGCAGCGAAAGCGGCCCAGCTGCATGAGACGATCATGCGCCTGCCGGACGGATACGGAACGATGCTCGGCCAGCGCGGCGTGAACCTCTCCGGCGGCCAGAAGCAGCGGCTTTCCATCGCCAGAGCGCTCGTCAGGGAACCGAAGATTCTTATTCTCGACGACAGCACCAGCGCTCTCGACTTGAAGACCGAAGCCCTCTTGCTGCAGGAGCTGGAAGCAATGAGCTGCACAACATTCCTGATTACACAGAAAATAAGCTCGACCGTATCAGCGGACCTGATCCTGCTGCTGGAGGACGGCCGTCTGACGGCGGCAGGGCGCCATGACCAGCTGATGGCGGATTCGGAGCTGTACCGGCGCATCTATGAATCGCAATACGGGGAGGAGACGCGGCATGCTTAAGCAATGGCTCGAACCGCTGAGAGTTCCGCGCCCCGAGCCGGATCCTTCGCTTCCGCCTGCGGGCGCCCGCGGCGGCAAGCCGAAGGCGAAGGCCAAGGACTGGACCGGCACGCTGAGGCGGGTGTGGGGATATCTGGCGAAGCGCAAAGTGAAGCTGACGATCGTGCTCGTGCTTGTAGCGGTCAGCTCCGCGCTTGCCTTGCTCGGCCCGTACATGATCGGGCGCGCCGTCGACCTTTATCTCAAAGAAGGCAGCGACGCAGGCGGATGGGGCTTATTCCTCGCCGGGCTCGGCACGGTATACCTGCTTGCTTCCGCAACTTCCTGGACCCACAACGTGTGGATGATCACGATCGCCCAGGAGACGGTGTACCGGTTGCGCAGCGATCTGTTCGCCCACCTGCACCGGCTGCCCATTCCGTTCTACGGGAAGCGTCAGCAGGGCGAGATCATGAGCCGCCTGACGAACGATATCGAAAATGTCAGCTCCACGCTCAACAGCTCCGCGATCCAGATCTTCTCCAGCGTGCTGACGCTGGTCGGAACAGTGAGCGTCATGCTGTGGCTCAGTCCGCTGCTGACGCTGCTGACCTTTGTCGTCGTGCCGCTGATGGCGGTCGGCATGCGCTGGATCACGAGGCGGACCGGCCCGCTGTTCAAGGCCCGCCAGCGCAATCTCGGAGAGCTGAACGGCTACATCGAGGAGACGCTGTCCGGCCAGCGCGTCATTACGGCCTTCTCCCGCGAGGAGCAGGTCAAGGAGGCGTTCCGCGAGCGCAACGAGCGGATCCGGCTGTCCGGATTCTGGGCGCAGACGATCTCGGGCTTCATCCCCAAGGTCATGAACAGCCTGAACAACCTGAGCTTCGCCATCGTGGCGGGAGTGGGCGGAATTCTGGCTGTACGCGGCGCCATTACGGTCGGCACGATCATCGTGTTCGCCGAGTATGCGCGCCAGTTCACCCGTCCGCTGAATGACTTGGCGAACCAGTGGAATACGCTGCTGTCGGCCATCGCAGGAGCCGAGCGGGTCTTCGAGGTGCTCGACGAGGAGCCGGAGGAGCGGGAGGACAGCAAGGCCGAGCGGCTGGACAAGGTCGAAGGAGCGGTGCGCTTCGAGCATGTATCCTTCGGCTACGAGGAAGGCCGCGAGACGCTGACTGGCATCGACTTCGAAGCCCGTCCCGGCGAGATGATCGCCCTTGTCGGTCCTACGGGAGCGGGCAAAACGACGGTCATCAGCCTGCTCTCCCGCTTCTACGAGCCGACCTCCGGCCGGATTACGCTCGACGGCAAGGATTTGGCCGGCATCCGCCGGGACAGCCTGCGCTCCCGCATGGCTTTCGTGCTGCAGGACTCGTTCCTGTTCGCAGGGACGATACGGGAGAACATCCGCTACGGAAGGCTTGACGCGACCGATGAGGAAGTGGAGGAGGCGGCCAAGCTTGCCAATGCGCATTCCTTCATCATGCGGCTCAAGGACGGCTACGGCAAAATGCTGAGCGCGGACGGCAGCGGCATCAGCAGCGGCCAGAAGCAGCTGCTCGCGATCGCAAGGGCAATTCTCGCCGATCCTTCCATGCTCGTGCTCGACGAAGCGACGAGCAGCATCGATACCGTGACCGAGATCAAAATCCAGGAGGGGCTGCAGCGGCTGATGAAGGGCAGGACGAGCTTCGTCATCGCCCATCGGCTCGGAACGATCCGCAGCGCGGACAAGATCCTGGTGCTGAGGGACGGCAGGCTGGAGGAGCAGGGCACCCATGAGGAGCTGCTGCGCCGCGGCGGCTTCTACAGCGAGCTTTACGGCTCCGGCAAAGGCGTTCCAGGAGGCGCTCAGGAGAATCCTGTGGCTGCCTTGCAGCAGCGCTGACAAGCCATGAAACTCAAGTCGCAAATCACGCAGGTTCAGAAGGTGAAATTGCGCCCCTTGACCGAAGATATGGAGCAGCCGATTTAAACGACCATCGTCTTCAGGGACGGGTTGAAACACGAATATTCCGCCAAAATGAGTGCCCTGAAGGGTGCTCATTTTTAGTTTGAAATCATGCGTGCCAATACTGCGGGTACTTTGCAAGATTCCAGCGGACAGAAATCTGCTGCTGGCCTCTCAACCTTAAAAAGGTGGGGGAGCCGGAAGATGTTGCGGATATCGCCGCCTTTCTTGCCTCATCGGACAGCCGGTGGGTAACCGGCCAATTGATCGATGCAAGTCGGCAGAGCGCCGGCAAATGGGGCTTGGGCTTTTCCTCGTCGATTTCATCAAAAGGCATCACGGGGACGAGTCTTGCGTTCGGAATTGAAAGGCTGATGATCGGCAAGAAAGAGACGGAAATGAGATGAGGAGAGACGAGAATGAGACAAGAAAGAGACGGGGACGAGACGAGAAGGAGGAAATCCAGCCTTTAGAATGGACAAATAGAAAAAATATAGGAACCTTTGCTGCAAACCGGTGTTGGAGGGGTAAGGAGAAAGAGGAGGCGAGCAGCGATGCGTGAATACAGACTATTGGACGACAGCATTCTGATGACCGACGGCCGAAGCTTATGGTTGAAGAGGCTGGGCAGGGAGCCGGAGCCGGTGACGGCGGAGGCTATCATGCCGGATCTGCTTGAGCTGCTGGAAGCGCAAAGGGTCACCAAGGTGGCCAAGCTGCAGATGGAGCTGGCTCACGCTCTGGACGAATCGATGAAGCTCGGAGCGGAAGAGGAAGCGAAGACGGTTCTGGAAGCCTACCGGCCGGTCCTGGAGGAACGGGGTTCGATTCAATAACCTTTTTTCAAACGATGAAAAGACGATCCGGGAAAAGAGAAAGTCCCGGACCGTCTTTTTCTATGCGGATAAGAGGAAGCTTGCGCCTTGGTCCGAATCGCGATTCATCCAGAATGGCGTTATTCCAAGACGCTGCAGCCGTCCATGCTTCGCTTAGGCGGTCGGTTCGGCTTGCTGGCCCTGCTCAGCCATGGCGGCCATATCCATATGGAATACTTCCCATAGATGTCCGTCGACATCCTCGAAGCTACGGGTATACATGAAGCCAAGATCGGAGGCATCGACCGTCGCTTTGGCGCCGGCTTTCAGGGCGGTCTCGAAAATCTCGTCCACCTTGTCCCGGCTGTCCGCCGTTATGGCGATGATCGCCTCTGCGGTGCGGGAAGCATCCGCGATCTCTTTGTTGACGAACTTGCCGAAGAAGGGCTCGGTCAGCAGCATGACGAAAATCTGCTCGCTTACGATCATGCAGGCGGCGTCGCTGTTCGTCATGTCCAGGTTGAAGCCGAAGCCGACTTCACGGAAGAATGCCATTGACTTGTCCAGGTCTTTTACGGGAAGATTGACGAAGATCATGCTCGATGTAAGAGACATCATTGATCACCTCATCCTTGGATTTGACTCCAGTATATCCTCTTTGCCTAAGTGCTGTTTCTCATGGATTGCTATGATTTCCGCATGCGGCGGTCCGTGGGGTCCAGCTGCGCGGCGGTTGAAACGGGAGACGGTTGAATGAGCGGAGATGAGCATCCAATCCTTTTAGAAAGCTGGGCGAGACCATGCTGCACCATTTGGAATTGTATGTATCCGATCTGGAGGCTTCGGCCGGATTTTGGGGCTGGCTGCTGGGAGAGCTCGGTTACGAGCCCCATCAGCGCTGGGAGCAGGGACGAAGCTGGAAAAAAGACAGGTTCTACCTCGTTCTGGTGCAGGTGGAGGAGAAGCACCGCGACCGGGCCTACCACAGGCGCAAGGTAGGAATGAACCATTTGGCCTTCCACGCCTCTTCCCGCGAACAGGTCGACCGCCTTGCGGCAGAGCTGGCTGCCAGGGGGACGGTCATGCTCTATGGAGACCGCTATCCTTATGGCGGAGGAGAAGGGCATTACGCCTTGTTCTGCGAGGACCCGGACCGGATCAAGGTCGAGGTCGTGGCTCCGGACTAACGGGGGCAAGGGGAGCCGGCGTCTGATCCGCACGATTGGGCCTGATCTACAAGACGGAGTCTAATTTTTACGTCATATAATCTCCGCTGGATGGCTGAACCGCTCGGGAGAGCGGTTTTTTTGCTGTCTGCAATAAAGGCGGAAAAGGAGCCATGCTAAACGATGCTTATTCAAATGTTTACAGAAATTTATCTAAGTAACAATAAAATTTACCTGACAAATGACTATCCGAAAACATCTTCCTGATATATTCTATTTCTGCCGGGAGATTAACAGAATATTCCGGCTTAACCGGAAAGGGGATCATGATGAGGACGAATTCGGTATGGAAGAAAAGATTGCTGCATGCGGCGCTTGCCGCCGCTGTGCTGGCGCCGACCCAGCTGACCGCTTGGGGAGGAGGCCAGGCGCATGCCGAGGGGCCCGCCGATCCAGCGCCGTTCATCAAGGCCAAGGTCGTCAACGGCAACGCAGGGAAGAAAGTGCTGTTCGACAATTCGCATGCCCAGACGGCCGGCGCGGCGGACTGGGTCATCGACGGAGGCTTCTCGGACTTCGGCAACGCGCTCGCCACAGCCGGCTTCGATGTCCAGGAGCTCCGCAAGTCCACCCCGATCACCCTGGCGGATTTAAGCCCTTATAATGTCTTCGTTACCGCCGAGGCCAACGTTCCGTTCAAAACGAGCGAGCAGTCGGCCATGGCCCAGTACGTGCAGAACGGCGGCAGCATCTTCTTCATCGGCGACCACTACAACGCCGACCGCAACAAGAACCGCTGGGACGGCAGCGAGTCGTTCAACGGCTACCGCCGCGGAGCGTGGGACAACCCTGCGAAGGGAATGAGCGCCGAGGAAGCCGCATCCGCAGCGATGCAGGGCGTGCAGAGCTCCGACTGGCTGGCGGACAACTTCGGCGTGCGCTTCCGCTACAACGCTCTCGGAGACATCAACGCGAACAATATCGTAGCGCCGGACCAGGCACTCGGAATCACCCAAGGAGTGTCCTCGGTAGCGATGCATGCCGGCTCCACGCTGGCGATCATCGACCCGGCGAAAGCCAAAGGCATCGTCTATCTGCCCAAAACGAGCGCCAAATGGAGCAGCGCCGTCGACCAGGGCGTCTACAACGGCGGAGGCGTCGAAGAAGGCCCTTATGTGGCGGTCTCCAAAAAAGGCGCTGGCAAAGCCGCGTTCATCGGCGACTCCTCGCCGGTCGAGGACGCGACGCCGAAATATGTGAGAGAGGATACGGGAGCGAAGAAAACGACCTACGACGGCTTCAAGGAAGTGGATGACGGCAAGCTGCTCGTCAACCTCGTGAACTGGCTTGCCGCTTCCGAAAGCTATACGAGCTTGTCCCAGGTATCCGGCCTGACGCTGGACAACCCGACGCCGCTGCTCGCCTTCGAGAATCCGGCGACCTCCACGGAGCCGCAGGCCGAGCCGTGGGCAGCTCCGAACGCCGGCTACAAATGGTATGATTCCAGCACGTTCCGCGCCGGGTCCTACGGAGTGAAGAGCAGCCCGACGCCAACGCCGACGTCGACCGTATCCCCGACACCGACGCCGAGCGCGACGCCTGCGCCTACTCCGGCGCCCGGCACGGTCGGCTACGAATTCGTCTCGCAGGCGACGCTGCCGAACAACGGCAGCGAATTCCAGATCCGCGTGAATGCGAGCGGCCTGACGCCGGGCAGCACGCTCAGCGGTTATTCGCTGGGCATCTATCTGACGGCCAACGGCACGCAGATCGCCCAGGTGCAGAACGATGACGGCACCTGGCCGAGCGCGTATGCGTACAGCTCCGCGTTCAGCCTGACTGCGGACAGCGCGGGCAGCGCCACCAAAGTGCTCAGCGTCCGCATCAAGTCCGGCTCCACAGGGGCGGCGAATCTGCGCTTGCGCCAGAACAGCACCAATCTCAAGACCGTCGCGGTCACGCTCGGGAATGTCCAGCCCGAGCCGCTGCCGACGCCGACTCCGGCGCCGACAGCGACTCCGGCGCCGACCAAGACGCCAACCCCGACCGCAACGCCGACTCCCAAGCCGGCTAAAGTAACGCTGTCGGACGCAAGGACGCTGCCATCCGGCAGTGTCGTTTCCGTTCAAGGCGTCATCGTCAGCGAGCCGGGCATTTACGGCGGCGAATCCTTCTATTTGCAGGATGGCACGGCGGGCATCTACGTGTTCCAGAGCGAGCCCGGCTTCCATGCCGGAGACGTCGTGGAGCTGACGGCCGAGACGGCCGTCTACAACAGCGAGCTGGAGCTGGCCAACCCTGAATCCATCGTGAAGACAGGAACGCAGGAGCTGCCTTCGGCTGCCTCGGCCGACACCGTGACGGCAGCCAACCAGGGAACGCTGATCTCTATCGGCGAAGCGACGATCGCCAATCTGGCTGCCGCCGCACCTACGGGCTCGTTTGAATTCGATGCCGTGAAGGACGGGGCTTCCGTACGCGTGCGGGCTGATGTCCGCACCGGCCTCAGCCAGGACAGCTTCCTGTATCATGACGGCGACCGGGTTCAGCTGCAAGGCATCTCCTCCGTGTTCAAGGGCACCTACCAGCTGAAGCTGCGCGGAGCTCAGGATATCGCCCTTCCGGCCGATACGGCCGCGCCGGCGACGACCGCTTCGCTTTCCGGCGAGCCGAATGCCGCAGGCTGGCATCAGGGAGACGTGACGGTCGTTCTCAAAGCGGCGGATGACCGTGCCGGCAGCCTGAAGACGTTCTACAGCCTCAATGGAGGCGGCGAGACCGCCTATGGAGCTCCTGTCCTGCTTTCGAGCGAAGGCACGATTACACTGCGTTATTATTCCATAGACGCCGCCGGCAACAGGGAATCGGCCCGGGAGCTGACGGTCCGCATCGACAAGACCGTTCCGGACGCCGTTCTTACGCAATCTGGAGGTCCTGTCGCCGATGCGGCCTTCACGGATACGCTGAAGTTCGAGCTGCAGGCATCGGATGCCCTCTCCGGCATCGTCTCCTCCGAGCTGCTGCTGGACGGACAAGCGCTGGCCAGCGGAACGCAGCTGCTCGCAGCCGATCTGGGCCTCGGCGCGCATTCCGTACGTTATATCGTGACGGACGCCGCCGGCAATACGGCCGAGCAGACGACCGCCTTCAACGTGACCGAGGGCGCAGCTTCCGCCAAGGGGGCTCCGGGAACTCCGGTGCTCAGCGACAACAACGGGCATGTCAACGGCTTGCGCGACGGCAGCTACAAGGTCACGATGAACATGTGGTGGGGCAACAACGGCAGCATCTACAAGCTGTACGAAAACGGCAAGCTGATCCGTACCGTCGTGCTGACCGATGCAACGCCTTCCGCCCAATCGTCCGCGGCGGAGATCTCGGGAAAAACCAACGGCACGTATGTGTACACTGCCGAGCTGATCAATGCCAAGGGAACGGCGCGCAGCGCTCCGCTGACCGTCCAGGTGACCGACGCGAATCCCGGCAAGCCGGTGCTTTCCCATGACAATTGGGACGGCGACGGAGCCTACCGCGTTACCGCCAATATGTGGTGGGGAACGAACGCAGCCGAGTACCGCCTGTATGAGAACGGCACGCTGATCGACACCCAGGCGCTGAAAGCGGCGACGCCGGCGGCTCAGTCCGCCTTCACGGACATTTCCGGACGCGCCAAAGGCACGTATGTATACCGGGCGGAGTTCGTCAACGCGGCGGGAGCCGCTTCCAGCGAGACGATCACCGTAAAGGTCAACAGGTGACGATTGCCGCTTCGGCCGGTTTCCATGCACTAGGATTTCTCCAGATCCCTTCGGGGATCTTTTTTTTGTTTCGAGGCTACCCGAGACTATCCGTGGACAATGCTTCCGCCAAGGGGACTCCGGGGATTCCGGTGCTCAGCGGCAGCAGGCGGGCATGTCACGCCGCATGCAGTCCGGGGAAATCCAGCGGCTATTGGAGCGGAGCATGGCTGCGCTTATAATGAAGCAAATGGCAGCCAACGGCTCCGGCTCGAGAGCTGCCGGCGAGGAGGCCAGGTTAGGAAGGGGTGATCCGAAGTGGAAGTCAACCCGGTGGGAGACTTGCTCAGCCGCGGCGAGGGCGATCTGTATGAACAAATGAACGCGAGAACGACCGGACAGGAGAGGAACGCGCAGTGAACCATGAAAAGCTGATCAAGCTTGGCCTCGGCTACCCGGGAACCAGCGTGAAAACCCCTTTCGACCCTGATATGCAGGTGCTGTACGTGAAGGACAAGATGTTCGCCCTCTTCGGACGGCATGCCGAATGGGAGAGCGTGAACCTGAAGGCCGATCCGGACGAAGCCTGGCTGCAGCGGGAGAGCTACCCGGATTCGGTTCTTCCGGGATACCATATGAACAAGCGGCACTGGAACACGGTCGTGCTGAATGGACAAGTTCCCGGCGATATCGTCCGGCAGATGCTCCAGGAGAGCTATCAGCTCGTAGTGGCCAAGTTCCCCAAGCGGGTGCGGGCGGAGCTGGCCGGAAGCATGAAGCGGGGCATGCCGGGCGGCGGGCAGGAAAGCTGACTTGCCAGCATCATAGGCAGCCGCGCAAGCGATCCATAGGATCAAAAGGCCGAAACAAGCGGAAAAAGCCCGGGAATCCCGGGCTTTTTTGGATAAGCTCCGTATGAATCAGCCCGCAGGAGGGGCTTCGGTCGTAATCATCCAGAGAACGCCGTATTTGTCCGTCACCTGCCCGAAGAGCGTTCCCCAGAATGCCGGTTCCAGCGCATGGCCGATCGTTCCGCCTTCCGCCAGCTTGGCGAAGGCTTCGCGCGCCTCTTCCTCGTCGGCGAATTCAAGCGACAGATTGAGATTGGTGCCGGGATGGACGGGACGGAACGAGTCCGATATGAAGATCGTCACGCCTGCGGCGACGAGCGCCAGATGGAGAACCTTGTCCTTGAGGCTGTCGTCGTCCTTTGCCCCCGGCATTTCGCCGTAAGTCATGACGGACAGGATTTCGCCTCCAAGAGCCTCCGTATAGAATTCCGCCTGCGCTCTTGCGTCCTCTGAATGCAGGTAAGGGTACAGCTTGGCCATTCCGCTCATCCTCTCTCGTGCTGGATATTTTGCTCATGAATACAGTGTACCTGAACGGCTTCGTTCCGGTTTCTCACGGATTGCTATAGATAGGATTCCACTCCTTGTCTTCGTCAACCTCCATGCACAAAATAACTAGGCAAATGATTGCGGGGCGGGATAAAATGGACTCAACTCCCAATTTTAGCTTTGATAGCGCTGTCAAATTTGCCGGAGCGAAGGAGTGGAGCCATGGAGCCCTATACCCGGGTGCTCATCGAGCGGATGGGCATGCTGCTGATTGTGATGTTCATCATGACTCGGCTTCCGCTCTTCCGCATGCTGCTGGATCGCGCGGTGACGATCCGGACAGGCCTGCTGTTCACGCTGATGTTCGGACTTATCGGCATTGCCGGCACGTACTCCGGCGTTGTCGCCGGAACCGATGGCATGCAGGCCGCCTTCTGGATCAGCCGGCTTGAGCCCGGCCAGCTGCTGGCCCACTCGGCTCTGATCGGCGTCGTGCTGGCCGGCCTGCTCGGCGGCGCATACGTCGGCGCCGGAGCGGGGCTGATCGCCGGGCTGCATGCTGCGGCACTCGGAGGGCTGGCTGGCGGCGCTTACCTGGTCTCCACGCCGCTGATCGGCCTGCTGGCGGGGCTTGTCGCCCGTTTCTTCTACGAAGAGAGGATCATCGCTCCGATAAAAGCCTTTTTCATCGGCGTATTCGCACCCATCCTGCAGATGGGCGTCATCCTCATCTATACGACCTCCTCGCCCGAGGCGATCGCTCTCGTCAACAGCATCGGCATGCCGATGGTGCTGTCCAGCAGCCTTGGCATCGCCCTCTTCGTCGCGATGATCCAAGTCGCGCTGAAGGAGCAGGAGCGGTCAGGCGCGCTGGAGACGCAGCGCGCGCTCGCCGTGGCGGGAACGGTGCTGCCTCATCTGGAGCAGGAGCTCACGGTGGAGAGGGCGTCTGCCGCTGCCCGCGTGCTTGCGCTGGCGCTGCCGGCCGATGCCGTCGCCGTGGCGGATACGGCTTCGATTCTTGCTTACACCGGTTCCGGCTCCCGCAGGTTCGAACCGCTGCATCCGACCGGCTCGCCGTTATGCGTGCAGGCCATCCGCACAGGGGGCACGGTCGTCGCCGAGCTGCGTCAGGAGGAGGACGAATCCACCTTGCAGGCGATGGCATCGAAGCGAGGGAGAGCGGTCATTCCGGGCTCCCGCCGCAAGGACGGATTGAAGCTTCGCGCTGCCCGCGAGCCTGGCGCCGTCATCCTGATCCCTTATCAGCAGTCGGGGCGGACGGTCGGCATGCTGCAGCTGTATTACCGCAACCGTCGTCTCATCCGCAGGGTGGAGGAGGAGTTCGCCGCGGGACTCAGCCGGCTGATCTCAAGCCAGCTGACGCTGGCGCGGGCGGCAGAGCTGGAGGTGCTGACGAAGGAAGCGGAGCTGCGTGCTCTGCAGGCGCAGATCCATCCCCATTTCCTCTTCAACACGCTGAATTCGATCGTCACGCTCATCCGCACGCAGCCGGAAGCGGCCAAGGGGCTCACCTACCAGCTGGCCCAATTCATGAGAGCGAGCCTGCGGACGGCACAATCGCCGCTGATTCCGCTGGAGCAGGAGCTTGAGCAGCTTGGAATCTACCTCAATATATTGCGGGTTCGATTCGGGGACCAGATGAGGCTGGAATGCGACGCCTGCCCGGATGAGGCCGGAATCCAGATTCCGCCTTCGACGCTGCAGCCGCTCGTGGAGAACAGCATCCAGCACGGATTGCGCAGCGTCAGAAGCGGCGGAATCGTCAAGGTGACGCTTCGGCGGGAGCCGGGCTGCCTGTCCATTGCCGTGGAGGACAACGGCAGCGGCATCGACGGGACGGCGCTGTCCAAGCTCGGCGCGGCCCCTTTGCAGACCGCCGATCCGAGGGGCAACGGCCTTGGCGTCTACAACGTGAATCAGAGGCTGATCCGGCTGTTCGGAGCCGAATCCGCCCTTGTCTATGAGAATTTGCCTGCGGGCGGATGCCGGGTGGCCTTCCGGTTGCCGCTGGAGAGGAGAATCGGATGAAGCTGACCGTGCTGATCGCCGAGGATGAGAGGCTGGCCCGCGAGGAGCTTGTCTATATGTTGTCCAAGGAGCCTGATCTGGAGCTGCTGGAGCCGGCCTGCAGCGGCAAGGAAGCGATGGAGGCCGTCCTTGCCCGGCGGCCGGATGCCGTCTTCCTCGATGTGGAGATGCCGGAAATGACCGGTCTGCAGGCGGCTCGCGCCCTGATGGAGGCGGGCAATCCGCCGCTTTTCGTCTTCACGACGGCATACGACCACTATGCGGTCGATGCGTTCGGAGTGGAGGCGGTGGATTATTTGTTGAAGCCCTACGATGAGGAGAGGCTTCGGCAGGCGCTGCGGCGGCTGCGCGAGCGCAAGCAGAATGGCTTGCTCGAGCAGCCGGCGGGAGGGGGAGAGGGCGGCGCATCCTTAGCGGAAGCGGGACATGCAGCCGTTCCCGCTGCGGAAGCGGGAAGCAAGCTGGCCGCGGCTGCTGCCGCCTTTCCTGCGGCGGGAGCGGACGTCAGGCGTGGCGGAACAGGCCCGGCCTCCGGTCCCGCCGGAGCGGAGACCGGGCAGGCAGGGGCAGGAAATGCTGCCGGGACACCGTCTGCAGCAACGTCTCTGCCGCTTCCGGTTTCCGCTGGTCCTGCTGCCGCGCGGCGGATCCGTCTGCTGATCGAGGATGGGGGGAAGATGGTCGTGCTCGACGGCCGCTCCCTGCTGTTCGCCGTCAAGGAAGAGAAGCTGACCCGGATCCGGATGGCCGACGGAAACGAATATACGGCGCGCCAGACGCTGCAGGAGCTGGAGGAGCGCCTAGGCGCGGGTTATTTTCGGCCGCACCGGAGCTACCTCGTCAACCTGGATTACATCCGGGAAATCCAGCCTTGGTTCAACGGAGCCTACAACGCGGTGCTCAAGCATGCGGAGGAAATCCGCATCCCGGTGTCCCGTTCCGCCGCCAAGGAAATGCTGCGGCTGCTGGAGGAAGGCGGATGAGCGCGTCTGAGCATTCGGCCTGGAACGGGCCGGGCGATGACGGGAAGGGGACTTCCATTCCAGCAAGGCCTGTGCTCTGCTTCCACATCGGAAGCAGAGCTTTTTCTTTTTGTTCGATTTAATGAAGGTTCGTCGGTCCAGGCTGCCCGAGCGGGACTGCGGCTGCCCATCGCTGACTGCGGCTTCCGACCGTTCGCAACCGCATTTCCTCCATTCAGGAAGCGGAATCAACATTTCGCGACGCAAACGTTCCGGAGGCGGAGACTTGGCGTGTATAGTAGAAAATAAAGCGTTTTCATTAGAGGAGGATGCCAAGTGGCCAAAGCTCCGCTGACCTACAGCGACGTAGCCCGTTCGGATTCGTTTCGTGCCTTGTTGCGGAAGAAAAAGCAATTCCTGCTCCCGATGACCCTCTTTTTCCTCGCTTTCTACTTTACCCTGCCCATCCTGACCTCCTACTCCAAGGTGCTCAACGAGCCCGCGCTCGGACCGGTCTCCTGGGCATGGCTGCTCGGCACGGCGCAGTTCATCATGACCTGGACGCTCTGCACCGTCTACAGCCGCAAGGCGGCCAAGTTCGACGAGATGGTCGAAGGTATCAAGGCCGAGGTCGCGCGCAGCGGCCCAGCCCATGAGAAAGGGCGGAAAACTTCATGAACACGGCGTTTCTGCTTTTCCTGCTCATTGTGCTCGGCACCCTGGTCATCACTTATTACGCATCCAAAAAATCCAAGACCGCGAGCGAATTCTACACTGCCGGCGGCGGCTTGACCGGCTGGCAGAACGGACTGGCCATCGCCGGCGACTACATGTCGGCCGCTTCCTTCCTCGGCATCGCCGGCATGATCGCGCTGTTCGGCTTCGACGGCTTCTTCTACAGCATCGGCTTCCTTGTCGCCTATCTGGTCGTGCTCTATCTCGTCGCGGAGCCTTTGCGCAACCTAGGCCGTTATACGATGGCCGACATGATCGCCGCGCGCTTCAATCAGCCGCAGATCCGCGGCGTGGCGGCGCTGAACTCCATCGTCATCTCGATCTTCTACATGATCGCCCAGCTCGTAGGCGCAGGCGGCCTGATCGCCCTGCTGATTCCGAGCCTGGATTACACCACCTCGGTCCTGATCGTCGGCGTGCTGATGACGGTATACGTCGTCTTCGGCGGCATGACCGCCACGAGCTGGGTGCAGATCATCAAATGCGTTCTGCTCATGGCAGGAACGCTGATCATCTCCCTGATCGTATTCGCCAAATTCGACTTCAACATCGGCCATATGTTCACGGAGATGAAGAGCGCTACGGGCCTGAAGGAAGCGTTCCTGAATCCCGGCAACAAATTCAAGAACGGCCTCGACACGATCTCGCTCAACCTGGCGCTCGTGCTCGGCACAGCCGGCCTGCCGCATATCCTGATCCGCTTCTTCACGGTCAAGGACGCCCCGACCGCGCGCAAGTCCGTCGTGACGGCGACGTGGATCATCGGCATCTTCTACATCATGACGCTGTTCCTCGGCTTCGGAGCCGCTGCCTTCGTCGGCGAGGAGACCATCGTGAAGGCCAACGCCGCCGGCAACATGGCCGCGCCGCTGCTGGCCAAGGCGCTTGGAGGAGAGTTCCTGTTCGCCTTCATTTCCGCTGTCGCATTCGCCACTATTCTAGCGGTTGTGGCTGGGCTGGTCCTGTCGGCCGCATCGGCCTTCTCCCATGACTTCTACAACCATATCCTGCGCAAAGGGCAGGCCAAGGAAAAGGATCAGGTGCGCATGGCGAAGCTTGCCTCCGTCGGCGTCGCCGTCATCTCCATCATCCTGGCTCTTTTTGCCCAGAAGCTGAATGTCGCCTTCCTCGTCTCGCTGGCCTTCGCCGTCGCGGCAAGCGCGAATCTTCCCGTCATCCTGTTCACGGTATTCTGGAAGAGATTCAATACGTCCGGCGCCATCACAGGCATGCTGACCGGCCTCATCTCGGCCTTGTTCCTGGTCATGATCAGTCCGAATGTCTGGAACCCTGTCGCAGGCAAAGCCATTCTCGTCGGCACGCCGCTCATCGACCTGACGAACCCGGGCATCATCTCCATTCCGCTCGGCTTCATCGGCGCGTTCCTCGGAACGTTCCTCTCGTCCAAAACGAATGCAGCCAAGTACGACGAGGTGCTGGTCAAAGCCAATACAGGCATATCGGATCTTCCGACTTCGTAGGCTTCGAAAGCGAAGCAAGCCGCCTTCTCCATCAAGGATGGGGGAGGCGGCTTTTTCATTGGGCGGGCTGGATGTGATTGGAGGACGGACAGGCAAAAGGTCCGTCCTCGCTTGAGAATGGCGGATTGCGGCCGTTTTAAGGCATGGGCGTAAACGAGCGGAGGAAGTTGGCAAGCCAGCTGCAGACGAAGACGCCTGACAGCACGATGGATAAGCCGATCGAAGCCGCTTTGGGTATTCTAGGAATGTTTCCGAGCAGCTTGGCCGCGGCGACGGTGCATGATGCCGTTCCCATAACACAAAGGAGAAGCAGCAGTCCCAGGAGCCTTTCACCTCGATCCTAAATGAAGTTCTTAGTAGATAGGACGGTTTCCAGGCTCCTAATATATCAAGCAAGCCCGAATCTTGCTCCGTTCCTTCCAGCTTGAAGCACGAGCCGTCCTCGGGAGATGGCCAAGGCGATCAGAGCCTTGGCATGAACTCCAGCCGGGAGATGGCAAAGGTGATCAGAGCCTTTCCATGAACTCCAGCCTATTGCCGAAGGGATCGCTGCAATAAAAGCGTGCGATTCCTTCTTCGGCACGCGTCTCGTCCTCTTGGACGGCGATTCCGCTTGCCACCAACCGAAGCCGCAAGGCATCCAGCCCGTTCACGCCGAAGGCGGGATGGGCTTTCGCGGCAGGAACGAAATCCTTTTGCACGCCGAAATGGACCTGATGCGGTCCGCATTGGAGCCAGACGCCGCCTCGGCTCTGCAGGGCAGCGGGCTTGGGCAGCTCGGGCCAGCCCAGCACATCCCCGAAAAAGGCGCGTGCTTCGGCTTCTCTGCCGGCTGGAGCGGCCAGCTGCACATGATCAATGCCGTGAAATGAGTACCCCATGAAAGGTTGGCCTCCTTAACACGTGAATGGTGCGAATTGAAATGAATGAGAAAGCGGGGTTCCAGCTTGATTAGAGAATTTTAGTTTCAATTAATGAAACTATGTTTTAAAAATCTATTTTAGCATACCTCTATTTCATAAAAATTCCATCCCTCCGCGTATAATTCCAACTTCCGAATCCACTCTAAGAACAGATCGGAGCTGCAGCGTTGCGACCGGATCGGCGATCAGAGCTGCGGCTGCATCGGCGGTCAGAGCTGCAGTTGCATTCCAGAGCATAGGGAGTGGACAATATGGCACAAAGAAAATGGCTGCGGAACAGCTTGAAGCCGGCATTCGTGTTGGCTGCGGCGGCCAGCTTGGCAGGAGGCTGCGGCACGGCTGGAGAGAGGCCTTACAACGATTTGAACATGCGCATGCAGAATATGCAGCAGAAGATGGGCGCCGGTACGATCAAGGTCGGCAAGCAAAGCGCCTATCAAGTTCCGATGACGGAAGCGGACGGCAAGGTATGGATTCCGCTGGAGCATGCCGCACGCGCAGTCAATATGAAGGTGCATTCCATGCGCGACGGTTATGCGATCGGAGATACGGACGCGGCCTACAAGATTCGGATGGGCGACGTCAACGCAGTATCCGGCAGCCGGACGGTCGATTTGCCGGATGCCCCGCGTTCCATCGGCGGCCAGCCCTGCATTTCATCGGATTCGCTGACAACGCTGCTCGAGACGCCGGTCCGCTGGAACGCCAAGACGAGAGAACTGACCGTCTCGCCGCTTCGCGATTCTCCGCAAGCCAATACTCAAAGAGGCATCACGATGCAGATGACGGATCCGACCGGCCTGCGCAGCGGCGGCACGATGCAGCCGTTTTCCACGGGAAGCGCGCAGGAGCTGCTGCAGCTGGCCAAGCGTTTTCTCGGTACTCCGTATGATTTTGGTGCTGGCAGCTATACTTCTACGAAGAAGTTCGACTGCTCTTCCTTTACCCAATACGTCTATGACAAGTTCGGCGTCAAGCTGCCCCGCACATCGCGGGAACAATCCCAAGTGGGGCGGACCGTCAGCGAGTCCGAGCTTCAGCCTGGAGACCTGATGTTCTTTTATACGCCTGGTCGCTACGACAGCAACAAGGTGGTCGGGCATGTCGGCATCTATGCAGGCAATGACAAGATCGTTCAAACGTACGGGGATCCGGGCGTCGTTGTGAGCGACTTCAACGAATACTGGAAAGGGCGGTTCCTGTTCGGCAAGCGCGTGTTAAGCAGCTAGACATTAGAACCGGGCCGTGACGCCGCCTGCGGCTGATTCCGGGAGGCAGCGCTGATCGGGTTTCAGGCTTCGAAAACAAACACGGAACTGTGCCATCTTCCGTCGCGGTTCCATTTTTGTTGGAACGCCTTGTTATAGGAGGAAGTCACTCGTCCCCAGAATTCGTAGGCGTTCCGGTTATTATGCTCGGTCTGCCTTCGGTACTCGATTCTCGATTTTGGATTCTCGGAAATGGGTACTCGATAATCGGTAATCGGTAATTAATGTTATCGGGGATACGCGGCGTCTTGGCATCAAAAACCAGCTCTAAAGCTTGCTTTCGGACATACGATCCGTTATTTCATTGGAAATCGGCTATTTTCTTTGCTATCGGACATACGATCCGCTATTCTCCTCTCAGCTGCCGCTATCCCGATAAAAAACCGAGAATAACGGATCTAATGTCCGATAAATGACGGGGAAACGCTTTTTAGACTAAATAACGGATCCTATGTCCGATAACTACTGCCCGTTGATCGTTTCATCGTATCCCTTCCTCAAAGTAGATCGGTATAAATAATGGCGGAACAGCCTTTGAGCCCGAATAACGAGCCTGCATCAAGTAGCGAGCGGAGCATGCGGGTTTCGGCATATAAAAGCAGCGGTTCCATATTCAATTGCGGGTTGGCAGACAGTCTGAAGCAAGCCCGGAACCCGCGCGAGGTGCATGGCACATCGATACGTGTCGGCGATCGGAGTCGCCACAATTGCTGAAAGCCAATCCCGGCTGTGTTGCAGCAGCCATTGTACAAAAGAAGTCCGCTGAACGTGTTGACAACGGACGCAAAATCATTTATCTTTAATTTAAGATAATTAAATTTAAGATATTCGGGAGGGCGATGACCAATGACGGAAGCGACGAGGAAACCAGATGATCAGGCATCATCGCTCAAGCTGTTCGTCGTCCTGTCCAAGGCCTACCGGACGATCATGGATCTGGCGATCAAGGATATGAAGAAATACGGCTTGTCTCCATCCGAATTCACCGTGCTGGAAGTGTTGTACACGAAGGGCCGGGTGCCGCTGCAGCAGATCGGGGAGAAGATTCTCGTGACGAGCGGCAGCGTGACCTACAACATCGACAAGCTGGAAAAGAAGGAGCTGCTGAAGCGCATCCCATGCGAGGATGACCGAAGAGTGACGTTCGCCGAGCTGACCGAGCAGGGACGGCGGCTGTTCGATTCCATTTTTCCTCAGCATGCTTCACTGATCCACTCGCTGACGGCCGGACTCGATCCGGAGGAGAAGGAGCTGGCGGCATCGCTGCTGAAGAAGCTCGGGCGCGGGGCGGAGAAGGGATAGAATCCCGCCGCCCTCCGGCACAATTGCCTTTAACTTTGAATAAACAGCCTTCGCACGTCAAACACTTTAACTTTAAGATAATAGGGAGGAATTTACGATGACACTCGCAACCAAGGGCATCCACCATATCACCGCTTTCGCTACCGATCCGCAAGGGATCGTGGACTTCTACGCCGGCGTGCTCGGCCTTCGCATGGTCAAAAAAACGATCAACTTCGACGCTCCTGAAGTGTACCACCTCTACTTCGGCGACGAGCATGGCAGCCCCGGCACGATCCTGACCTTCTTCCCTCACCCGGGCTCGCGCAAAGGCCGCGTCGGCGGCGGCCAGGTCGGCATCACGACTTTGGCGGTGCCTCCCGGCTCGATGGCGTTCTGGGAAGAGCGGCTGGCCCGCTTCGGCGTCGAGACGGCGAAGGCCGTCCGCTTCGGAGAAGAGCTGCTGCAATTCGCGGACCGCGAAGGCATGCTGCTGGAAATCGCCGAGCGCGAGCAAGGACCCGAAAACAGCTGGAGCTTTGGCGGCGTGCCGTCGGACAAAGCCGTAAAGGGCTTTGGCGGAGCGCTCCTGTACAGCACGAATTCGGCCGCGACGCGCCGGGCTCTGACCGACACGCTTGGCCTCAAGGCTGCCGGAGAGTCGGACGGCTTCGCCCGCTTCATCGGCGAAGGCGAGCTCGGCAACGTCGTCGACGTGCCGCTCGAGGATGTCGAATATGGCAGCGGCGGCGCGGGAACGGTGCATCATATCGCCTGGCGCGCGAAGGACTTCGCTGAGCACGAGCAGTGGAGAGTGGCTGCTGCGGCCGGAGGCTTCCAGCCGACGCCGGTCATCGACCGCCAGTATTTCAACGCGGTGTACTTCAGGGAAAGAGGCGGCATCCTGTTCGAGATCGCAACCGATCCGCCGGGATTCGCAGTGGACGAGGCGGAGGACCAGCTCGGCGCCAAGCTGATGCTGCCGGACTGGTACGAGCCGCACCGGGGACAGATCGAAGCCGGCTTGCTGCCGATCACGGTACGCAGCCTGGGGGAGGAATAATCATGAGCATGGTCCATTTATACAAGGAAGGCCGCAGCAAAGACACCCCGACGCTGGTATTGTTCCATGGAACAGGAGGCACGGAGCATGATCTGCTGCCGCTGGCGGAGATGATCTCTCCGGAATCGGCCGTGCTGTCGGTTCGCGGCAGCGTGCTGGAGAACGGGATGCCCCGCTTCTTCCGGCGGCTGGCGGAGGGCATCTTCGACGAGGAGGATCTTGTGCGCCGCACGGGTGAGCTGAGGGATTTCCTGGATGAGGCAGCCGCCAAATACGGACTCGACCGCTCCAATATGATTGCCGTAGGCTATTCCAACGGAGCGAATATCGCAGCCAGCCTGATCTTCCATGAGGCCGTTTCCTTCCGCGGAGCGGCGCTCCATCATCCCATGGTTCCGCGCCGCGGCCTGCAGCTGCCGGAGCTGAAAGGGCTGCCGGTGTTCATCGGAGCCGGCATGAACGACCGGATCTGCCCGCCGCATGAGACGGAGGAGCTGAAGTCGCTGCTCGCCGGAGCCGGATCTGACGTCGACCTTCACTGGGAGAATTACGGTCACCAACTGACGGGGACCGAGGTTGAAGCGGCTGCGGCATGGTTCTCCAAGCATTTCCGCCAAGGCTGAGCTGGAGCAGATCAATTATTCCTGTGGCTGAATCCTTTTCGGTGTTCCGAACGGATGAGGATCGGTTTGGTTTCCATAGAAGGAGGCAACAACGATGACTGCAGCATTGAAAGGCCTGCATCATTTTTCCGCTTTTACCGCCAAGGCGTCGCTGAACTATGATTTTTATACTCGAGTGCTTGGCATGAGGCTGGTCAAGAAGACCGTCAACCAAGACGACACCAGCATGTACCATCTGTTCTACGGGGATGAAAAGGGGAATCCGGGAACGGAGCTGACGTTCTTCGAGATGCCGATGGCAGGCAGGAACCGTCCCGGCACGAGCAGCATCTCGTCCTTGTCGCTGCGGGTGCGCAGCGACGAGGCGCTGGAGTACTGGACGAAGCGCCTCGATGAGCATGGCGTCGACCGCGACGAGGTGCGGGATCGCGCCGGCCGCGCCACGCTGGCGTTCCGCGACCCGGAAGGGCAGCGGCTGGTGCTCGTCTCCGACGAGCACGGAGCCGGAGTCGCCGCAGGCACGCCGTGGGAGCTGAGCCCCGTTCCGCAGGAATACGGCATTACCGGGCTCGGCCCGGTGCAGCTCACGGTCGCCAACGCGCAGCCGACCGTCGCCGTGCTGACGGAGCTGATGGGCTTCCGCCGCAAAGGCGCTTTCCCTGCTTACGAGGAAGGCCAGCCTGACGTCATCGTGCTGGAGACGGGCGAGGGCGGCAGCGGGGCGGAGGTGCATGTGGAGGAGCGCTATGACCTGGAGCGCGAGCGGCTTGGCCGCGGCGGCGTTCACCACGTCGCTTTCCGCGTCGAGGACGAGGAGGAGCTGCGGGCTTGGGTGGGCCGCATCCAGAGCGCGGGCTTCTCGAACTCCGGCTTCGTGGACCGCTTCTACTTCCGCTCGCTCTACTTCCGTGAGCCGAACGGAATCCTGTTCGAGCTGGCGACGGACGGACCGGGCTTCGACACCGACGAGGAGCTGTCCGAGCTCGGCGAAACGCTGGCGCTGCCTCCGTTCCTGGAGGCGCGGCGAGAGCAGATCGAGGCGCATTTGAAGCCGATCGATACGAGACGGTAACGTGCAAGGAAAAACAGCATAGGGTTCCCGAAGCAGATTTCTGCCCGGGAACCCTTTTTGGCTTTGTCCGACTATGAGAGGCGCTGGTTGTTCCTATTCATCAACGATTTTTCGCCGATAAGCGGCGAAGTCGGTTGGCTCGCTTGGATCCGGCTTGCCCAGTCTTCTTCAGCCAGCTCGGAGACGATGCCTGCAGCTGCGGCGGAGCCCATGGAGGCGGCGATAATAGCTTGATTCATCGGCGTGGCAGCGTCTCCGGCCCCGAATACGCCCGGCAAGTTTGTTTTGCCCAGTATGTCCACGTCCAGCACTCCCTGCTCATTGATGATGCAGCCAAGCGCGGCGGGCAGATCGGATCCGGGCGCGAGCTTGGAACCGAAGAAGATTCCGCTGCATGGCACGGAAATGCCGTCCTCCAGAAGGACTTTCGTGACGATGCCCTCGCTGGATTCAATTTGCTGGATAGGGGAAGTATACAAAGGAATTCCACGCTCTGCCAGCTGCTCCCGCTGTTCATCGGCCAGCTCATCCGGTCCATTCGTGCAGATGGCGATATGGCGCGACCAGCCGGACACGAGCTTGGCGAAGTGGAACGCTTGAGGGCCATTGACGATCAGCGCAAGCGGCTTGTCCCGCAGCTCCCAGCCGTCGCAGAAGGGGCAGACGAAGGCGCTGCGGCCGTATACATCATCAAGCCCGGGGATATTCATAGGGAGATCCTTCTTGCCTGAGGCGAACAGCAGTTTTTTACTCCGGTAGCTGTCGCCATGGAGAGTCTTCAACCGGAAGTCGCCGTCGCTGCCCGTAATTTCAACCGCTTGATCGCGGATGAAGCGGACCGACGGGTAAGCCGCGATCTGCTCTCTTGCGACCTTCCTGAACTCTCCGGGACTGATGCCGTCGCGCGTCAGAAATCCGTTGGTTGCATGGGTGACCCGGTTGCGCGGGCGCTCTTCGTCGATCACGAGCACATTTCTGCGGGCTCTGCCCAGGACGAGAGCGGCGCTCATGCCTGCCGGTCCGCCTCCGATAATAATGCTGTCCAACTGTGCTGTCATGCCCATCCCAACCTTTCTGGATCTTTTATATCCATAATAACAACGCAAGAAGCCTCGCGGCTTGATGCCCGGTCAGCCTCCATCATGAACCCTCTGCATCCTCATGCTCCGTGGTTGGCGCCGCAAGGGAAAGAGGCTGCATCCAGCACTCCCTGGATCGTATGCTGCTTCAGATAGTCCAACATCTGGCGCTCGGCTCCGTCCATGACCTTCTTCACGAGGCATTCGCGGCCTGGTCCGGACGCATCGGCTTCGGCAAACAGCTCATGCTGATGGGTGTTGGAGGAATGGCATTCATACATCTGCTGCCGGCCTTCCACCACGCGAATGACATCGAAGAACGTGATCTCGTTCCCGGGGCGCGCGAGCTCGTAGCCGCCGCTTGCTCCCGTAACGGCGCGGACGATGCCGTCCTGGCGAAGCTTGGACATGATCTTGGACAGGTAGCTTTCCGGAACTCCAAGCTTGGAGGACAGCTCCTTGATGCCTACATACCGGCCGCGTTCCGCCTGGGCCAAGTGGATGAGAGTATGGAGGGCGTACCCTGTGCTTTTGGAAAATTGCATGCGCGGTGTCTCCTTGCGTGATCTGTTCCTTATTATGGACATCTTATGTCTATAATAGAGGAAAGCGGACTGAGATGCAAGCGAGCTATGCGGATAAGCCAGGCGATAATAGAAGATGGCACAGCTCAGAACGATCGAACGATGGGGCGGAGCCCAATCAGGTCAAGGTGATTGACGAAAGTTTCCATGGAAGCGGCCGAGGGGGAATTCGTCGCCATTGTCGTCAGCTCAGGCATCGGCAAGCCGACGCTGCTCAACATGCTCGGGGCTTGGACATCCATTTTATGCCGGCATCGCAGGCATCGTCCTGCTTGTCATGGTCAGCGGTCAACTTCTCATTAATGTGCTGTATGTGTCCGTATCGATGGCAGGAAAGGAAAAGGAAAGGGAAAGGGAAAGGAAATGAAAGGAAAGGAATGGATCCGATCGCTCTAGGGAAGCAGCATGGATTCTTCCGCCGAGGGAGCCGCTAGCCAATCGCAGATGGGGCGTCTAGCAGCATGGAGCGATGTACGGACCATCCGCAACCTATCTGACAGCGGCCCGGAAAAAGACAATGCCAGCGCGACCGGCGGCAGGACGGTTCAACATCACTAAAGACTGACTTGGAAGTCATTCCATCCAGGTTTAACAACAAAACCAGCGCTTCCGGGAGCACGACGAGCCCGGCTGCGCTCGTTTTTATGCTGTTTATACGGCGAATCTCTATAATCGCCTATATCAACATGTGTATCGGACATAGGATCCGCTATTTGAGGGAATTCGTAGGATCTGGTTGATTATCGGACATAGGATCCGCTATTTGTGAATTATTATTGGGATCCAAATATTGCAGAGGGGAATAACGGAACGTATGTCCGATAAATGTGAAATTGGCTTCACGGCGGCAAAATAGCGGATCGTATGTCCGATAGCAGCTACATAGTGGTGCAGTTCAATTATTTCTTACTGAATAAATGCCAGCTTATCGTAGAAGGGCGGGGCCGAACGAGCCGCAGCGGCTAAATGCAGGGCGGTCCGCGCCAGACAGTGTCTTATCGTAGAAGGGCGGGGCCGGACGAGCCGCAGCGGCAAAATGCAGGGCGGTCCGCGCCAGACAGCTTCATGGAGACATGGGCTCAAGCTTCCATAGTTACAGAGCTGCTGATTCCCGGGCTGGCTGCCTGAAAAGCAAATGCCGGAGCTGTCAGTCTCAGAGCCGGCCCTTGATGCCCTGCAGCACATCGATCACCTTGTTCAGATGCTCGCCGAGCACATGCTCCGCAAGCTTGGCGTCTCCGGCCTCGATGGCATCATAGATGCGCCGGTGCTCGCCGAGCAGTCGCTGGGCGGTGCCCCTCTCGCGGTAGAACCACAGCTCGCGGGTCTGGGAGATGGAGGAGGCGAAGCGCTCGGCGAGGGATTCCATCATCTGCGCGAGCAGCGAATTGCCCGAGGCGGCTACGATCGCCATGTGGAACTCGGTGTCGGCCCGCTCTCCGGCCTCGGTGTCGCTGGCCTCGAGGCTGCTTTCCATGGAGGCGAGAATCTGGCGCAGCCGCGCCAAATCGTCCGGGGCGCGCCTTGCGGCGGCAAGCGACACAGCCCCGATCTCCAGCACCTTGCGAACTTCCAACAGCTCGGTCAAGGAGCTCGCATTGTGGAACATCTGGTCTGCGCCTTGCTTAGGATCACTTGGTAATACCGCCTTGACGAAGGTGCCGCCGCCCTGGCGCACATCCAGCCATCCCGTCGCCTTGAGCGCGCTGGCCGCCTCGCGGATCGTGGAGCGGCCGACGCCGTACGATTCGGCCAGCTCCACGACGGAGGGCAGCCGCTGACCGGGCTGCCAGGCACCCGAGCGGATCTGTTCCAGCATATGTTCGGCTACAAGCTCATGGCCTTTGGCTTGGATGATTTTCATCGCGACCTCCCGGGGCATCCCAAAACGTTCTATACAATAAAATCAGTATAGCATATAATGATTTCCAAAGTCATCAGATGACCTGATGATACAAGGGCGTATTCACATGTCCGCGCGACGGTTGAACGCTAAACTTTTTACAAATGGAAGGGGAAATGAACATGCTGGATCCGGCCATGGCGAGACGGCTGCGGGATATCGTAGGAGAGAAGCATTTCAGGGACGATCCGGAGGCGAGGGTCGCCCATTCCTATGACGGCACGCCTATGCTCCAGAGCTTGCCGGACGGCGTCATCTACCCGGACTCGACGGCTCAGGTGTCCGAGATCATGAAGGTCCTTGCGGAGTACCGCGTGCCGGTCGTGTCCCGCGGCTCCGGCTCCAACCTATGCGGGGGGACGGTCCCTGTGCAGGGAGGCGTCGTCATGGTCATGCACCGGATGAACCGGCTGCTGGAGGTCGACATGGACAATCTGACGGCGACGGTGCAGCCGGGCATGATCACCGCCGCGTTCACCGAGCATATCGAATCGCTAGGGCTCTTCTACCCGCCCGATCCGAGCAGCATGAAGATCTCGACGATCGGAGGCAACATCAGCGAGTGCTCGGGCGGCCTGCGCGGACTGAAATACGGAACGACCAAGGATTACGTGCTCGGCCTCGAGGCCGTTCTGGCAAATGGGGAAGTTCTTCGCACCGGCGGCAAGCTCATGAAGGATGTGGCCGGCTACGACCTCACCAAGCTGCTCGTCGGCTCGGAAGGCACGCTGGCCATTATTACGGAAGCGACCTTGAAGCTCGTGCCCCCGCCCGCCGGCAAAAAGACGATGCTCGCGATGTACAAGGACCTGTACGGCGCGGCCCGGACCGTCTCGCGGATCATCGAGAACAAGATCATTCCGGCCACGCTGGAAATTCTCGACAACCCGACGATCCGGGTCGTAGACGATTTCGCCCATCTGGGCCTGCCGCGGGATATGGAAGCGATCCTGCTGATCGAGCAGGACGGCGATCCCGAGGCGGTCGAGCGGGATATGGAAGCCATCAGGCTCATCTGCGAAGCCGAAAAGGCCGACCGGGTCGAAGTCGCCCGGACGCGCGAGGAGGCCGAGAAGCTGATTGCGGCGAGGCGCAGCGCGTTCACGGCGCTGGCGAGGCTGCGGCCGACGACGATTCTCGAGGATGCGACGGTTCCCCGCTCCCGCATCGCGGACATGGTGCTGCGCATCCGGGAAATCGCGGACAAGTACGGCGTCTCGATCGCTACCTTCGGGCATGCGGGAGACGGCAACCTGCATCCGACCGCGACGACAGACGCTAGGGATGTGGAGGAGGTCCACCGGGTCGAGCAGGCTTTCGCGGAAATATTCGAGGCGGCGATCGAGCTTGGCGGCACCATTACCGGCGAGCACGGGGTCGGCGTCGTGAAGGCGCCGTTCCTGGAATGGAAGGTCGGGGCGAGCGGCATCGCCGTCATGAAAGGCATCAAGGATGCGTTCGACCCGCATCATCTGCTCAATCCCGGGAAGATGTTGGCCGGGGAAACTCGCAAAAGGGTGGTGATCGATCGTGGCTAATGGAACGAATAAGGGCCTCGGATTAGCGGTACAGCCGCATTCGGGACCCGGAAGCCTGCTCGGCAAGCCGGATGTGCAGCATGCCAACCCGGTGTCGAGAACGGTGCTGGCCAAGCTGGACTACGACCAACTGACCAACTGCATGCGCTGCGGCTTCTGCCTGCCGGCCTGCCCGACATTCCGGGAGACGGGGCTGGAGCCGGAATCGCCGCGCGGCCGGATCGCGCTCATGAAGGCCGTCGCCGACGGCATCATGGAGCCCGACAAGGCGTTCGCCGAGCAGATGAACCATTGTCTCGGCTGCCGGGCCTGCGAGCCCGCCTGTCCTGCCGACGTCAAATACGGGCAGCTGCTGGAGCAGGCCAGGGACGCAATCGAGGATCATGCGGATCACAGCCTGCCGGCAAAGGGAGTGCGGAGGCTCTTCTTCAAGGATGTGCTGCCGCATCGCTCCCGCCTGAAGTGGCTCGGCCGATCGTTGTCCTTTTACCAAAAATCAGGTCTTCGGCAGGTCGCGCGCGGTACGGGCATCATGAAGCTGTTCCCGGCGGCCATGCGGGAAATGGAGCAGATTCTCCCCGAGGCTTCGGGAAAGGGCGTCGTAGACCGCATCGGCACGGTCGTTCCCGCCAAGGGAGAGCCGATCGCACGCGTCGCCCTGTTCCGGGGCTGCATCATGGACGTGCTGTTCAGCGAGACGAACGTCCGCACGGCGGAGCTGCTGGCGGAGGCCGGCTTCGAGGTCGTCATCCCGGACAATCAGGTGTGCTGCGGCGCCCTGCATGCTCACAGCGGGGAGCTGGATCAGGCGCGAGGGCTCGCCCGGTCCAACCTGGACGCCTTCTGGAATGCGGGCATCCAGCATATCGTCTCCAACGCCGGCGGCTGCGGCGCGCAGCTGGCGGAATACGGCCATCTGATGCATGGAGACGAAGAGTATGCGGAGCTGGCCGTCGAGTTCGCTGCCCGCGTCGTCGATGTCAGCCAGCTGCTGCTCAGCAGCGGAAGACTGCCGGCCTTCTCGGAGCAGAGCGGCGGCGTACGTGTCACTTACCAGGACTCCTGCCATCTCCGCAACGGCATGAGAAGCTCGGGAGCGCCGAGGCAGCTGATCCGCCAGGTGGCGGGCGCCTCGTTCGTCGAGATGAAGGAAGCCGACCGCTGCTGCGGCTCCGCGGGCATATACAACGTCACACAGCCGGAAATGGCGGGGCAGATTCTGGAGCACAAGATGGAGCATGCCAACGCCACCGAAGCGGCCTACCTGCTCACGAGCAATCCCGGCTGCCTGCTGCAGATGAAGCTCGGGGTGCAGAAGCACGGAGACCCGGCCGCGATGAAGGTCATGCATGTCGTCGATTTCCTGCACGAGCGCATGGGAGAGCCGGCGAGCCTTTCCTCGGCAGGGAAGACCGTTTGACTTTCAAGACGGGAGGCAGATTCGTTTAGAGGCGGATTTGCATAGAGGAATTAACGACGGACAGCCCGTTTCCGACTGCTCGGAAGCGGGCTTGTTTGGTTACTCAAATGAAAATCGTTTATCGATGTAGGTCAGAGTCGCCAGCAGAAAAGAACCGAACGCGATCAATGTCATGATCGACTGGAAAGTATCCATAGGCATGCCTCCTTTCCGGAGGGTGCCTTACACCATAAGCCATTTGTAAAAATATAGCATATCAGACAGAGTCTACCAATCGTAGGCTCTTTTCTTATCGGAAATATCCCAGCTAACAGAACCAAGCTGTCGCAGAGAGCCGGCTGAAACCAGGAATTGCTGTAGCGGTTGCACAGGGACGGAGAACCAAGTACAGTCTCGCAGCTGCAAGAGTCAGATCTTCATCTTCATGGTGGTTAAAATGCTGCAGGCATAGCAAAAAGGCAGCTCTCGATGGCTGCCTTTTTTTGTTTTTCTAATTCGGAATAGAGCCGGCTAAAATGCCTGTCATTCCGCCAACCCGGAAGCGGCCCGTTCCGGGAACTAGCTTCCAGTCCGCAGGGCTTGCACCATCTCCAGCACCTGCCGCGCCGCTTCTTCCGCGGTCAGCCTCGCCTTGTCCGCGCTGCCTCGCCGGACGAACTCCACCTTGCCGTCCGCCGCATCGCGGCCGACGACGATGCGTGCCGGAATGCCGATGAGGTCGGCATCCTTGAACTTGACGCCCGGCCGCTCGTCGCGGTCGTCGACCAGCACCTCCGCGCCGGCTTGCTCCAGCTGGAGGCGCAGCTTGTCCGCGAGAGCCATCTGGACATCGTCCTTGACCGACACCGGAATGACATGGACGTGGAACGGAGCCAGCGCCGCCGGCCACACAATGCCGTTCTCGTCATGGGATTGCTCCACGGCTGCGGACAGAAGGCGGGAGACGCCGATGCCGTAGCAGCCCATGATCATCGGATGTGTTTTGCCCTCAGCGTCGAGGAAGGTGGCCCCCAGCTTCTCGCTGTATTTCGTGCCGAGCTTGAATACCTGGCCGATCTCGATGCCGCGATGGAACGCAAGCGTGCCTTCCTGGCACTTCGGACAAAGGTCGCCAACCAGCGCATTGCGGAAATCGCCGACAACCGCAGCCCCTAGATGGTTTCCCGCATGAACGCCCCGGATATGGAAGTCCTCTTCGTTCGCTCCGGCGACTCCGTCCGTTACGGCAGCCGCGTCATGATCGACATAGACGGGAATATCCAGCCCGACAGGACCGGCGAATCCTGCGGGAGCGCCTGTCGCCTTCATGACCGCGCCAGCCTCGGCAAGCGAGACGGAATCCGCTCCAAGGAAATTCTTGACCTTGAGCTCGTTGATCTCATGGTCGCCGCGGACGACGACGGCCACGATGCTTCCGTCGGCCTCGAACAACACGGTTTTGAGAATCTGCGAGGAAGGCAGCTCCAGAAACGCGGTCAGCTGCCCGATTGTACGGACGCCGGGCGTATGGATTTTTGCAGGCTCCGATGCCGGGGAGGCGGGTGCCGGTTCATCCGCGGGGCTATTGTTCCCGAATAGACGGCCCGATCGGGCATCGTTCGCAAATATCCGTCCCGCCTCGGCTTTCTCGAGATTGGCGGCATACCCGCAGCAGGTGCAGGAAGCGATCGTATCCTCTCCGATCGAGGCAAGCGCCATGAATTCATGCGTGCCTCCGTCGCCGCCGATCGTTCCGGCATCGGCTTCGACGGGGCGGAAGTTCAAGCCGAGACGGCTGAAGATCCGGTTATACGCCTCGAACATCGTTTGATAGGAATGGTCCAGCCCCTCTTGCGTCGTGTCGAAGGAATAGGCATCCTTCATCAGGAACTCCCTCCCGCGCAGCAGTCCGAACCGGGGGCGGCGCTCGTCCCGGAACTTGGTCTGAATCTGATAGACAGTCAGCGGAAGCCTCCGGTACGAGGATACCTCGTCCCGGACGAGAGAGGTGACGACCTCCTCATGCGTCGGGCCGAGCGCGAACTCCCGGTCGTGGCGGTCGCGCATGCGCATCAGCTCCGGACCGTAAGCGTCATAGCGGCCGGACTCCCGCCACAGCTCCGCAGGCTGCAGCGCGGGCAGAAGAACCTCCTGGGCGCCGGCCTCCTCCATTTCCTCACGGATGATTTGCTCGGCCTTGCGGAGAACTTTGCGTCCCAGCGGCAAATAAGAGTAGATGCCGGCGGCCGTCTGGCGGATGAAGCCCGCCCGCAGCAGCAGCCGGTGGCTGGCAGCCTCGGCTTCGCCGGGGGTGTCGCGCAGGGTGGATAGAAGCAGCTTGCTTTGAAGCATGAAAGGTCCCTCCTTGTGTGATGTCGGCGGATGAATGGGCCGCAAACAAAAAAGACCCATTCGTCAACGGATGAATGGGCCGCATAAAACAAAAAAGACCCATTCGACAACGGATGAATGGGCCGCAAACAAAAAAGACCCATTCGTCAACGGATGAATGGGCCGCATAAAACAAAAAAGACCCATTCGTCCAGGGACGAATGCGTCGCGGTACCACCCTGAGTTCGGCTCCGGCCGGACTGGCGGCAGGAAGCCCTTGAGACGGATAACGGCAGGAAGCCGGCGCCGGGCCTGCGGACAGGCACGGATGCAGCTCGCAAGGTGGGGATGCCGGGGTTCGATGCGGGAAACCTTGCAGCCTGGGGTTTCCTCTCTGGACAGCGAACGGCGGGGCATGCTGGCCTTGGTCACAGCAGATGGCGGATATCGGTTTTATCCACCATATCGAAAACCGGCTGCAAGGTCAAGAAGAGAAGATCGAAGTCATGCGCGGCAATATGAAGCCGAAACAACAACGACCATCCAAGCGTCTAACAGATAACGCTTGAAACGGAATGGAGGCCGCGGCATGCGGATCATCACGAAGCACAATCGGCCCCTGCTGTGGGCGCTTGCGGTCGTATAGACAAGCGAATCGCCGCGTGCCGAAGCAAGGAGGAGGCCATGAGCAGGATGGATGCATCGTTTGCCTGGGTTGCCGTCCCGGTTTTCATCGCCGGTGTCGGGCTTTTATTGTCCCGTAGAAGGAAATTCGGCAGCTGGAGTGGAAAAGGGTTGGGAATGATGCTGATCCTGTTTTCGATCCTGTCGCTGTTAGCGGCCATTCTGACAGCCAATGCAGACGATATTCACGATCACGGGCATTAGCTTGTACATGGACGGGACACGACTCGCCGCCAACCACGCATTACCGACTGCACACGTAGAAAATCGGCTTTTCAGCCGAACATCTTGCAATCCGCCCAGGAGGCTTAACTATCGCCATGACCTTTGATCCGCTCTATCATCCGCATCCGTCCTATCGTCTTCCCACGTACGCGCGCAATGGAATGGTCGCCACCTCGCAGCCGCTCGCCGCGCAGGCCGGCCTCGATATTTTGAAAAAAGGCGGCAACGCCATCGACGCCGCGATCGCGGCAGCTGCGGCGCTGACGGTCGTGGAGCCTTGCTCCAACGGCATCGGCGGCGACGCCTTCGCCCTGGTGTGGACGGAAGGCCGCCTGCATGGCCTGAACAGCAGCGGCCCGGCGCCTGCCTCGATCTCGATCGACGCCGTGAAGGAGCGGGGCCACTCGGAGATGCCGAAGTTCGGCGCCATCCCCGTCACGGTGCCCGGCGCGCCGGCCGCATGGGGCGAGCTGTCGCGCCGCTTCGGCAAGCTGCCGCTGATCGAGGCGCTGGAGCCGGCGATCCGCTATGCGGAGGAAGGCTTTCCGGTGTCCCCGACGGCGGCCTACTACTGGGAACGCGCAGCCCGCATCTACCGGGAGAGGCTGCCTCAGGATACCGCCCGCTCCTGGTACGACACGTTCGCTCCAGGCGGCAAGACTCCGGCGGCGGGCGAGCTGTGGCGCTCGCCGGGACATGCCCGGGCGTTGGCCTCGATCGGCGAATCGGGCGCAAACAGCTTCTACCGCGGAGAGCTCGCGGAACGCATTGCGGCTTATGTGCGCGACGAAGGCGGATTCCTGACCGCGGAGGATCTGGCCGTGTTCCAGCCGGAATGGGTGGACCCCATCCATGTCAACTATCGCGGCTACGA
Organism: Paenibacillus sp. SJS-P3; assembly: GCF_056711585.1. Lineage (NCBI taxonomy): Bacteria > Bacillati > Bacillota > Bacilli > Caryophanales > Paenibacillaceae > Paenibacillus > Paenibacillus sp. SJS-P3. The sequence continues at coordinate 801,398 of NZ_CM160043.1, forward strand.
GGTGTGGGAGATTCCGCCGAACGGCCAGGGACTTGTCGCGCTGTTGGCGCTTAATATTTTGGGAGGCATGGAATTCGCCCCGGACAGCCTGCTCGCTCCTGCAGCCCTGCACCGCCAGATCGAGGCGACGAAGCTCGCGTTTGCCGACGGACTCAAGTTCATTACTGATCCTGCCCATATGAACGTCGCGGTCAAGGATTTGCTGTCTACTTCCTATGGCGATCTGCGCCGGGGTCTGATCGGCCCGCAAGCCCGGATGCCGGAAGCGGGAGAGCCGTCCTCGGGAGGCACCGTCTATCTGGCCGCAGCCGACGGCGAAGGCAATATGGTTTCCTTCATCCAGAGCAACTACATGGGCTTCGGCTCCGGCCTCGTCGTCCCGGGAACCGGCATCGCGCTGCAGAACCGGGGCAGCGATTTCTCGCTGGATCCTGCCCATGCCAACGCGCTTCAGCCCGGCAAAAAAACGTACCATACGATCATCCCGGGATTCCTGACCCGAGGCGGAGAGGCGGTCGGCCCGTTCGGCGTCATGGGCGGCTACATGCAGCCCCAGGGCCATGTCCAGGCCGTCATGAACATGGTGGACTTCGCCCTCCATCCGCAGGCCGCGCTCGACGCGCCGCGCTGGCAATGGCATAAGGACCTGACCGTATCGCTGGAACCGCATTTCCCGCTGGCGGCAGCCCAGTCGCTGGAGCGGATGGGCCACCGGATCACGCTGGAGTCGGGCTTCGGCTCCTTCGGCCGGGGGCAGATCATCCTGCGCGATCCGGCAAGCGGGGTGCTGTGCGGAGGCACCGACTTCCGCACCGACGGCACCGTGGCGGGCTGGTAGTCGGACCGGCCATGCTGCATAGGCGGCACTAGGCGGATCAAGAGGGGGCGAAAAGCCTTGAATCAAGAAGGAAAGCCCGAAGCCGTCGGCAGGCAGGGAGCGCACGAAGCCGCACGCACGGAACGAAAGAGCATAGCCGCCTCTCCTCCTGCACCGGTATGAAGCAGGCGACCTTCGCGGGCGGCTGCTTCTGGTGCATGGTGCAGCCTTTCGAGCCGCGAAGCATTGGCCTGCCCTGCTGTCCCAAGGGGAGCTCCGGCGGCGGCTCGGCCCGCTTGAGTACGAGGTCATCCGCCATGGCGCGCAGGAGCCTCAGTATGACAATCCGTAATGGAACAACAAGGAAGACGGCATCTATGTCGATGCCGTCGGAGGCGATCCTTTATTTTCGACGATGGATCAATTCGACGCCGGGGATGGCTGGCCGGCATTCCGCAGGCCTTTGCGCGAAGGGCTGCTGCGGCGCGAAGCGGATCTGTCGACGACGCAGCCCCGGATCCGGCTCAGGAAAGGCGGCCTCGCAAGGTTATGCCGGCCAGCTCGCGCTATGGGACCGGGGGTTTTGAATCAGGCGTACTTCAAAGGACTGCCCTCACCAGCCTGTTCCTGAAGATGCGGAGCCCAAGCCTGGTCGAGCGTGCGGGTCGTGACGAGGCGGAGCACGAATTTGCCCAGCTCGTCGAAGCTAAGACGCTGCAGGCCGGCGATGAAATCGTCGGTCAGGACGGATTCGTCCAGCACCTCCTTTACCACTTCAATAACCGTATGCACGCGTGCTGTATGTTCAAGTTCATCGATGGATCTCATTAACGGGAATTCCCCCTTAGCGAATATAGGGCCGGCTTGCATGGACATGCCGGGCCTTTGCGGAATTGGCGAATGGTGGAAGACCCTCCGCCCATCAAATTTTAGCACGGAGAAGCAAGCGATAAACGCAGTCTGAATAAATACTAATGTGGTTATCATTTTTCTCATGGGCCGTGGTAGTCCGGCAAAGCCCGCAAGTCGGGATGATAGGATTGCAAAGAAGGTTCATTCTTCTTCGACGTATTCTTCTGTTATAATGGAGGTAAACTATCGGGTAGAAATGGGTGTAAGCGATGAATCAAGACGATAAGCTTGCCGTGCTGAAAGCTCTCTCCAACGAGACTCGCCTGAATATTCTCTGCTGGCTCAGGGAGCCTGACAAGCAGTTCAGCACCCAGCCTCGCGAGGTGCAGAATGAATTTCCGGGCAGCGTCTGCGTAGGCAGCATCCAGGAAAAGGCCGGGCTGACCCAGTCCGTCATCTCCTCTTATCTGTCCTCCATGCAAAAGGCGGGTCTGCTGGAATCTCGCCGTTACGGCCAATGGACGTATTACAGGCGCAACGAGCAGGGAATTGAAAAATTCCTTTCCGGTTTCGCGTTCGATCTGCAGGGCAAAGAGAACTGAAGCGTTCAAGCTCGGCACAAGGCTTGCATTCCGCTCGGTTAATCGATATATTCATGATTATGGATATATATCAGCACCACACAGGAGGAGAGACATAGATGACTTTGTCCAAAACTGCAGCAGCGCTTTTCCAGCCTTTCGAGGGCGGCAAGCTGAACCTAGATACGCGGATCGTGATGGCCCCTATGACCCGCAGCTTTTCGCCGAAAGGCGTTCCCGGCCCTGACGTGGCCGGCTATTACCGTCGCCGTGCCGAGCGCAGCGTCGGCTTGATCATCACCGAAGGAACGGTCATCAACCATCCGGCGGCCGCTGCCGACCGTGACGTGCCCCACTTCTATGGAGAGGAAGCGCTGGCAGGCTGGGAGCGCGTCGTCCGCGAAGTGCATGAAGCCGGCGGCAAGATCATTCCGCAAATCTGGCATGTGGGCACTGCCCGCGAGAGAGAGAAATTCCCGGAATCCGATGCTGCCCCGATCGGTCCTTCCGGTCTCGGCCTCACCGGCCAGCCCGTGTCGGAGCCGCTGACGACGGAAGAAATCCGCGGGCTTGTGCAAGGCTACGCCCAAGCGGCCGCCGACGCCAAGCGCATCGGCTTTGACGGCGTGGAGATCCATGGAGCGCACGGTTATCTGATCGATCAGTTCTTCTGGGAGACGACGAACAAGCGCACCGATGAATACGGCGGCGATATGGTCGGACGCACCCGTTTCGCGGTCGAAGTCATCGAGGCGGTCCGCGCGGCGGTCGGTCCTGACTTCCCGATCGTGTTCCGCTTCTCGCAGTGGAAGCCGGTGGACTATGCGGCCAAGCTCGCTCCGACTCCGGAGGATCTCGAGAAGTTCCTCGCCCCGCTGTCCGCTGCCGGCGTCGATATCTTCCACTGCTCCACGCGCCGCTTCTGGGAGCCGGAGTTCGAAGGCTCCGACCTGAACCTGGCGGGCTGGACCAAGAAAATCACCGGCAAGCCTACGATTACGGTCGGCTCTGTCGGCCTTGACTCCGAGTTCACCAGCCTGTTCGCTGAAGGCAAAGGCGGCAAGGCGCAAGGAATCGACAGCCTGATCGAGCGCTTCGAGAAGAACGAGTTCGATCTGGTCGCCGTCGGCCGCGCGCTGCTGGGCGATCCGGCATGGGCGGAGAAAATTCGCGACGGCCGCACGGATGAGCTGCAGACGTTCACGAAGGAAGCTTTGGGTTCGCTCAGCTAAAGCTTGAAGAAGAACCATTCCGTAGAAATCCGAATCCAAAAAAGCTTCATCCCGCCGATGCGGGATGAAGCTTTTTGGACTTCTCAGAATCTATTCCTGCCGGCCAGCACCTCCACGATCGACCGTGAGCTGGACTGCAAGCCGTTCGAAGTGGAGGAATGCCTGGGAGAAACGCTGGATCTGTTCCGGGAATCGGCATTCGCCAGGAAAAGATGGACGAGCTGTTCCAGCCGTTCATCCAGCTTCAGACGCCTCTCGCTTCCAAGCAGGAATGGACCGGTCTCGGCTTGTCCATCAGCAAGACTCTAGTCGAGTTGATGGGCGGAACCATTTATGCGATCTCCCAGGTCGGAGACGGCACCCTGTTCATCATTACGATGATCGCCGCTCTGCCGTCCGGCGACCGGCTGTCTGATCCGGCTGGAGGACTGCCTGCAGAAGAAATCGACAGCCTCTGGCCCGATGCTGCCCAGGGGTTTTTTCTTTTTTCGGAATGATTCCGATCCGGACGACAGCAACGGCCGGCAGGCGGCAAAAGCCGTCGTCTTTTATTTTCGCCAAACATGTGAAAAAAAGGGAATAAACCCGAAAAAAGGAGCCTTTATCGGCCGCTGCTGTGTTGGTACGATGATCATATACGGGGGTCGTCCCTGTATGAATGGATGATAGGGAAAGGAGATGGAAAGACGAATTTGATTTATGAAAGCGTTATCAATAGTCGAGGAGGAACAAAATGAAGAAAATGACGGCGGGCCTGCTCATGCTGGCCCTTATTCTGTCCTTGCTGCCAGCGGGCAAGGCGACGGCCTTCAACGGCGAAGTCGCGCTCGGCTCCGGCTCTTATTCCACCGTACTTCCGACCGGAGCGGTTGATACTCAGGCGAATATCTACAAGACGGCCAACGTCACGGGAGCGATGCCTACCAATGACTGGTGGAGCAACCTTGCCTGGGACACGTATTCCGAAGCCCAATACCCCCATCCGCTGGCGATGAAAAACGGCTCCGGAGGCATCCGCATCTATTATCCGGGCAACAGGATCACGGCCAACTCCAGCTGCGTCTGCGGCTGGATCAACGATATACACGACTTCACGGTCGGGCATACGGCCGTCTCTAGCTTCCCCGACGCCAAGGTCGACGGCTTCAGCGACTGGTTCGTGAAGGCTCAATACAAGAGCGGCGCGAACGAAATGAACGTCACTTACGGACATGGTTCTCCGTATGTGTACTTCACGTATGCGGGCGGCAGTCCGAAGGTGGACTTTTACGACGCTCCGACCGTCTGGTCCGGCAGCGCAAGCACTCCGGTTCTCGGCATTACGGTCGCCGGCGCGCATTACGGGCTGTTCGGCGCGAGCGGCAGCACCTGGAGCGGCATCGGCGGCAAAACGCTGACGAACAACGGCAGCTCGTATTTCTCGGTGGCCGTCCTTCCTGACAACACGCAGGCGACTCTGAACAAATACGCCCAGTACGCCTACTCGCATGTGACGGGAACTCAAGTGTCCTATGCGTACAACGCTTCGACGAGCAAGGTGACGTCGACCTTTGCCTTCACGACGCAGGCCAAGCAGGGCACGCAGACGGGCACGATCTTCGCCCTTTACCCGCATCAATGGAAGAACAGCTCGAGCCCGCTGCTCTCCTACACGTACAATTCGGTGCGCGGCCTCATGAAGACGGGGGAAGGAAGCTCTTTCCAGACCGTCATGAACTTCAATGGCGTGCTGCCTTCCCTGCCGGACAAAGGCTCCTATGACCGCGCGCTGCTCCAGCAGTATGTGGACCAGGCGGAAGCCGAGACGTACAGCGGCGACGCCGACACCTACTGGGTAGGCAAGACGCTCGGCAAGCTGGCCTCGCTCGCTCCGATCGCCGACCAGATCGGCGACACGACGGCGGCGAACAAGTTCCGCAGCTCGATCAAGACGATTCTCCAGGGCTGGTTCAAGTCGAGCGACGCCGCCGGCAATCTCAAGAGCGGCAATGTCTTCTATTACAACCGCAACTGGGGAACCGTCATCGGCTATCCGGCCAGCTACGGCTCCAACAATGAGCTCAACGACCATCATTTCCACTACGGCTATTTCATCAAGGCAGCTGCGGAAATCGCCAGGACGGACAAAGCCTGGGCCGCCGCCTGGGGACCGATGGTCAACCTGCTCATCCGCGACATCGCCAGCAGCAGCCGCACGGACACGATGTTCCCTTACCTGAGGAACTTCGATCCCTATGCCGGCCATTCGTGGGCTTCCGGCCATGCGAGGTTCGGGGACGGCAACAACAACGAATCGTCCTCCGAGGGCATGAACGCCTGGGCGGGCATGATCCTGTGGGGCCAAGCAACGGGCGACACCGCGATCCGCGATACGGGCATTTCCCTGTACACGACCGAGATGAACGCGATCAATGAATACTGGTTCGACGTCGCGGGCAGCAACCGCCCGGCCGGCTTCACCCGCTCTACCGCGAGCATGGTCTGGGGCGGCAAGACGGTAGGCGACGGCACCTGGTGGACCGGCAACCCGGAGGAAGTGCACGGCATCAACTGGCTGCCGTTCACGGGTGCATCGCTGTATCTGACCCAATACCCGGATTACGCCGCGAAGAACTACAACGCGCTTGTATCGGAGAACGGCGGCACGAACTTCGACGCGTGGGAAGACCTGATCTATATGTACAGAGCGATTTCGAATCCGGCGGAAGCGAAAAGCTTCTGGAACGCGCGCGGCAACGCCCTCTCCGCCGAGGCGGGCAACTCCAAGGCGTTCGCGTACCACTGGATCTACAATCTGGATGCCATAGGCGTCCAGGACCGCACCGTGACGGCGAATACGCCGCTCTACGCCGTATTCGTGAAAAACGGCGTCCGCACGTATACGGCTTACAATGCAGGCAGCTCCGCGATCACGGTCACCTTCTCCGACGGCAAGACGATGTCGGTGCCTGCGAACGGCTCGGCGACGGAAGGGGCCGGCGGAACGACGCCGACTCCGACGCCAACCCCGACCCCAACGGCTACCCCGACGCCAACCCCGACACCGACGGCGACGCCGACTCCGACGCCGGCTCCGTCAGCGGGAGCGATTCCGGGCAAGATCGAAGCCGAGAGCTACGCGGCCATGAGCGGCGTGCAGACGGAGGCGACAACCGATACCGGAGGCGGGCTGAACGTCGGTTATCTTGATACTGGAGATTGGATGGATTACAGCGTCAACGTCGCCCAGGCGGGAACGTATACGCTGCAGGCAAGAGTGGCGAGTCCCAATGCGACGGGACAATTCCAGCTGCGCTCCGGCAGTACGACGCTGGCCACGGTAACGGTGCCGAATACAGGCGGCTGGCAGACCTGGACGACCGTATCGGCGCAGGTTCAGCTGGCCGCAGGGCCTCAGACGCTCCGCGTCTACATCAGCGGTCCGCAGTTCAATATCAACTGGCTGCAGTTCGCATCGGCCAGCAATGTCCTGACTTACACAGCCGCCGATTATACGGCGACAGTGACCAAGTCGGGCACGTCGGAAGCCCTAGTGTTCGCACCCAAGACGGCGGCGGCTTACGTCGATGTCCATTACACGATCAACGGAGCCAACCAGCAGAACGTGCGCATGGTCCAAAGCGGAGCCAACTGGACGCATACGATCCAGGGAGTGGCCGCAGGGCAGTCGATCGAGCTGTGGTTCACCTATGAGAAATCGGGACCGCAATACGATTCGGCTCATTACACGTACACGCATTGAGGCTGGTTCCTTTAGCGGAAACTTTTGAATGGGTTCCGCAGCGAGACTGAAATGCGGTTAGAGGAATGGGAAAGAGGAGGTCGTCTTCATCGACGCCTCCTCTTTCCTTTTGATGCCTGAGGTTAGCTGCTCAAGTGCATGCCCAGCAGTAGTAAGCCGAAAAAGCCGTCTAACTCGCTGCCCTCTTGGCTCTCCAGCCGGAGTTAGCCGAAAAAGCCGTCTAACTCGCTGCCCCGTTGGCTCTCCAGCCTGAGTAAGCCGAAAAAGTCGTCTAACTAGCTGCCCGGCGGCTCTCCAGCCTGAGTAAGCCGAAAAAGTCGTCTAACTCGCTGCCCCGGCGGCTCTCCAGCCGGAGTTAGCCGAAAAAGTCGTCTAACTAGCTGCCCGGCGGCTCTCCAGCCTGAGTAAGCCGAAAAAGTCGTCTAACTCGCTGCCCTCTTGGCTCTCAAGCCGGAGTTAGCCGAAAAAGTCGTCTAACTCGCTGCCCTCTTGGCTCTCCAGCCTGAGTAAGCCGAAAAAGTCGTCTAACATGCTGCCCCGGCTGCTCTCCAGCCTGAGTTAGCCAAAAAAGTCGTCCAACTTGCTGCCTGAGCGTCAGCCGAGCCGGAAGGTGGACCCAAAAAAAGGAAGTTTCCAGTCAGTTTCGTCTGACTGGAGACTTCCCTTTAAACATTTCATCTGCGTTTCATTCTTCGCGGAAGTATGACGACGCCATTTTCAACTGGAATAAACGAGACGAACGGGGTCTGCAGAACTTGTATTACTGCCTTTTCTCGCCGTTGTCGATGACAATGCTGTCCTCAAACACATAAGCGTTGTTCATGCGAAGGACTTCCGTATAATTTGTCGCAGACGTTCATGGCCCATCTCGTCAGCTTTGTCTGCGAGGGCGTGTTCGTGAAGTATCCGAGGCTGATGCTCGTGCTCGTCGAGGGGCGTCGGCTGGCTGCCTCCGTCCCATGGCTGAAGCTGCTTCCGAGCGAATATGTCCGCGACCATTGCTTTCTGAATACGCAGCCGATCGAGGAGCCGGACAATCCGAAGCATCTGGCCGAGCTGTTCGAAATGATCGATGCGGAGAACATGCTGCTCTATTCCAGAGACTATCCTCATTGGGATTTCGACGCTCCGGACATGATTTTGCGCAAGCTGTCTCCGGAGGCGCGACGCAAGATTTTCTAAGGCAATGCGGAAGCGGCTGTATGGATTGTAGGGGCAAGGTGATCGCGTCAAGCTCCTGATGCATCTCGGATCGGACATACGATCCGTTATTTCCGCCATTTGGCCTCTAAAGGGGAGCTGTCGGACATACGATCCGTTATTTTCAAATTTCTATTTCAATGCCGATACGGAATCGTCCAAAGCGGATCCAATGTCCGATACGACTTCAATTATTCAGCAACCAGCAATATTCCTTGAGGCTAGCTGAATCTTATATAGTGAATAACGCCCCAAAGACAACAAGCCGCCCTGAAAGGGCAAGTCCAATGTCTGTCTGAGACCGGCCGGATGAAAGTATTCCAGCAAAGGAGGGGTCGCGTGGCCGTCCATGATGTGCTGGCCGAGGAAGAGGTGCCGGAAGGAGGATTAGCCGTCGTGCAGTTGGAGGGACGGGAAATCGGCATCTTCCGTATCGGCGGGAATTTTTACGCGCTGCACAACTATTGCCCGCATCAAGGGGCTCCGATGTGCGCAGGAAGGGTGTCCGGGACTACGAGTCCATCCGGCGTGTATCAGTATGAATACGGGAGGGATGGCGATATTCTCCGCTGTCCCTAGCATGGATGGGAGTTTGATATCCGCACCGGCAAGTCGCTGTTCAGCGACCGCACCCGGATCCGCACCTACAAGCTGTCGGTCGGCGGCGGAAGAATCGGGATTGTGCTGGGGGAGCATTAAATCGGAGTCAACAATCGGAGAAACCGAAGCCGCCGAGGGGATGGCTTCGGTTTTTTCGCCTTTCCATGCAAGCGATAAAGGCATAAGAAACAGAACAAGCTCCTCCGATGAGAAGAGATAGCTCCGGGACGCCACCTATAGCCAGGACCAGACAAGATGGTTCCTGATCTTTGAACGTTCACAAAGTGTTCACTTATGCGGGAGGTCCCATCCTTTCTATACTGACAAGGGTAAACGAAAGGATGATGGGAAATGCCCGCAACGAAGAAGGAAGACATTTATTTCGGATTGATGATGTGCTTGGGAATGGTCGTGTTCATGACGTTCTACAATCTCTACACGCATGATCTGCTTGGAACGATGACGTGGAAAGAAGTTCTCGTTCAGCTGCTCTTGGTTTATGTCGTCGCTTCCTTGCTCGAGCTGTTTTTCGTCGGTCCGATTGCGAAGAAAGCCGCCTTTTCCTTGCCCTATGACAAGTCCAAGAAAATATTCGTCATTCTGTCCCTGGCTTTGTGCATGGTGACCGGCATGGTTCTCTGCATGTCTCTTTATGGGCTGGCGATGACCTGCCTGACCGGCGGCTTAGCCGGAGAATCGTGGCTCGGCAGCTATTTTTCCCTCGTAGGACACAATTTCATTTTCGCTCTTCCTCTGCAGCTGCTGGTCGTAGGGCCGCTGGTTAGGCTATTGTTCGCGAAGTTTGTTCAAGGAAACAGGAGAACGGAGCTTGGAGGCTGACAGAAATCAAATAGGAAACGGCAGGCGGAAGCACCGTTCTGACAGCCCGAAGGGCTTGTTGGCGTGCTTCCGTTTTTCCTTTCCGCTCCATGAGGAAGACCCTCATCACGAATGTGATCTCCTGAATAAAGGATTTCGGAATCTTTCCGAAGAAGAACCGAGTATCGTTTTATTGCAACCGTTGGCGATGCCTGTTCCCGGGAGGAAGGATTGAGCCTGATGGCGAGAAGAAAATGGGCCTTTCGAGCATCGGTTCTGTTCTCCACCTTGCTTGCCGTCTTTCTGATCCGAGGATGCTGGCAAATGGACAGAGTGGAGCAGCAGCTCTATGGAAACGACTTGATGATCAGTCTGGTGCAGCTGGAGGGATTGATCGGCCAGCAGGAAGAGAGGAACTGGGATAAGCCTGACCTCGTCACGATACAGCTGGGAAATGTGACGGATAACTTGTCAACGCTTTTTCTGACCAAGCTGCCCTCCAAGTCGGAAAATCGCATGCTGCAAAGCCTGTATATCCTTTTCCGCCGATATCCCAATAGAGAGCCATACAAGCTGCCGGAGGTTACTCAACAGGACCGGTCGGCCTACTCCGGCTTGCAAGCGGAGCTGAGGGATGCCGGGATTGGAATCGGGATACCGATGAGCGGCAGCATCAAGGAAGCCAAGCGCAAGCTGGAAGTCTTGCGTGAAGCGCTGGAGGCGAAAGAATTCAATCGCTCCTAGTCTTAAGCAGAGGCCAGGCGTTCATCGGCGTGAGAAACAATGAATTGGATGAGGATAACCCTGAGGGAGGAGAAAGGGGAAATGAAAAACCCGTTTGCTAAGCTTTGACGCGCTTCCCGTATTCGCCCTTCCCGCATTCGTCCTTCCCGTATTCGCTCATCCGCGGCTTGGGCAAGGGGACCGCCTCTTGAGTTCAGCCGTGCTGGACAACCTCGAAACCAGGACAACCAAGGAGGCTGGATGACATGAGAACGGAACAGCAGATGATGGATTTGATTCTGGGTTATGCCCGGCAGGAGGAGCGCGTGCGTGCGGTCGTGATGAACGGCTCACGGACAAATGTGAACGTACCGAAGGATCGCTTTCAGGATTACGACATCGTCTATCTGGTGACGGAGCTGGATTCTTTTGTGCAAGACCATGCCTGGGCAGACGTCTTCGGGGAGCGCCTGATCATGCAGATGCCGGACGAGGGGCAGCTGTTCCCTTCGGACCGCAAGGGACGATACGCCTATCTGATGCAGCTGGCGGATGGCAACCGCATCGATCTGACGCTGATTGAAAGGGAGCAGGCTGCGGAGTATGCTCGGGAAGACAAGCTGGCCGTGGCGCTGCTCGACAAGGACGGCTTGCTGCCGAAGCTGCCTCCTCCGACCGACGAGGACTACCGGGTCAAGCCCCCGACCGCATCGGAGTATGCCGGCTGCTGCAACGAGTTCTGGTGGGTGGCGACCTATGTCGCCAAGGGGCTGTGGAGGCAGGAGCACCTGTATGCTTACGACCACCTGAATCTCTATGTCCGGCCGATGCTGCTGATGATGCTGGACTGGCAGGTCGGCATTTCGACGGGATATAGCGTGAGCACGGGCAAAAACAGCAAGTATTTGCGGCGGCATGTGGACACGCGGACATGGAGCGAGTTGATGGCGACTTATTCCGATGCCAGCCTGGAGGGCATATGGAGGGCGCTCTTCGCCATGGGCGGGCTGTTTCGCCGCGTCAGCTCCGGGGTGGCCGAGGCGGCGGGTTTTGTCTTCAACGAGGCGGAAGCCCTTCGCGTGACGGCTTATTTGGAAGAAGTAAGGAAGCAGTCCGTCCCGCACCAAGAGGGATCGGGCTGAAGCGCGGGAGCTGGAGCGCTGGGCCGCAGACAACGGAATCAAGATGGCCCAGAAAAGCTTTTGGAAATGGATTTGAAGCGAATTGATTGCGGGCAAGGAATTAGGACTATGAAAGGGGAATGTCTGTGAAAGCATTGGTATTCCACGAATTCGGCGGACCGGAAGTGCTCCATGTCGAACAGCTTCCGGATCCCGCTCCGGCTGCCGACGAAGTGCTCGTGCGGGTGGAGGCTATCGGGCTCAACTTCGCCGATATTTACCGGAGGCGGGGCAATTATCACTTGGCGGGCAAGCCGCCTTATATTCTCGGGTACGAGGGCGCAGGCGTCGTCGTGGAGGCAGGAGCTGGAGCTCATGCATTCAAAAAAGGGGACCGCGTCGCATTCGCCGACGTTCCGCATGCCAATGCCGAACTGGTGCGGGTTCCCGCCGATCGCGCCATCCCGCTGCCGGAAGGAATCAGCTTCGAGCAGGCGGCGGCCGTGCTGCTGCAGGGCTTGACCGCCCACTACCTGGTGAACGACAGCTTCCGCGTCGCGCCGGGCGACGAGGTGCTCGTCCATGCCGCGGCCGGAGGCGTCGGGCAGCTGCTGGTCCAGCTGGCGGCGGCCAAAGGAGCTCGGGTGCTCGGACTGACTTCGTCCGCTGCCAAGCGGCAAGCCGCTCTTCAGGCGGGGGCGGATGAAGTGCTGCTGTACGGAACCGAGTGGGTGAGCGGGGTGCGGCAGTGGAGCGTCGGCGGCGAAGGCGTCGGCGTGGCCTACGATTCCGTCGGCTCGACGCTGATGGAGAGCTTTGCCGCTGTGAGAACAGGGGGACGGTCGTCTTCTACGGGATGGCGGGCGGAGATCCTGCTCCCGTCGATCCCCGAATGCTGATGGACAGCTCCAAGACGCTGACCGGCGGAGACCTGTGGAATCATGTCACGACGCAGGAGGAAAGGATACGGCGTTCCGGAGAGCTGTTCGGCTGGATCATGGACGGCAGCCTGAAGCTTACGGATATTCGAAGCTTCGCTCTGGCGGACGGGGCTGAGGCTCACCGCCTGCTGGAGAGCCGGCTCCACAGCGGGAAGATCGTTTTGATTCCGTGAAAGCATAGGGCAAGATTTAGCAGGGATGGAGAGCGATCTCCGTCCTTTTTTCTATGCTTGCAGCAATCAATTTATTCGACTATTATCTAATTAGATATTTATCAAATTATTGACTTTACGATGAAAAGGAGAATGAACGATGACAACTCCATGGCCGTCCGTTTGGCTATCCGAACGCTGCCAGATTCGAAATTTACGGGATGATGAAGGCGAGCCTGCCCAGCGGCTTTACGAGAGATCCGCTCCGCTGCCGATCTGGACGGGTCAGCCTTTGAATTCCTCGTATATAGGAAATGTGCGGAGCGGAAATCCGGAGCTGCCGCCGGGCGGCCGTCCGGATCGGCTGCATGTTCAGCTGGCGGAGCTGAAGGGGGAGGCGCTGGCGGCTGAGCCGAAGGCGGGCGGACCGTCAGCGGAGCCCGTCGCCTTGATGGAGCTGTACCAAGGATATCCGGGCGAGCGGGATCTATATATCGGCCTGTTCGCTGTCGATCCAACGCATCGCGGTCAAAGGCTCGGAAGCGAGCTCGTGGACGGGATCATCCGCCTTGCCGCCGAGCGGTCCTATGAGACCGTCCGGGCAGCGGTCGATCTCAAGAACTGGGCGGCTCTGCGTTTCTGGATCGGCTGCGGCTTCAAGGAAGCCGTCAAGGTGAGCGGCGACCGGGAGCATGGCAGGAATGCCTTTGCAAGAATCGAGCTGGCTTGCCGCATCGGGGGCCAAGTCGCGGCCCGATAGGTCTGCGGCTCATTCGGAGGAGATCGTCGCTATGCAACCTTGATGATGGAGGAGACGTCATTAACGGCAGTTAGATGCTTCCAGGAGGAGAATTATATGCAGCTTCGCGGCCTCATCCTATCCCTCTCCGTTTGCGCGCTGCTTTTGGCGGCTTGCAGCGGAGTTCCTTCGGAACGAGGGACGACAGTCGTCCCGGCACCATCGGCAGCCTTGCACGGCACTCCGAATTCCCCGGCTCCCGGCACAGGCTCCGGAGGCGGTGGGCTTCCATCCCCTTTGCCCGAAGGGCAATCAGCTCAGCCATCCAAGGATGACACAGCAGCGAGAGCGTACGCGGGAAACGCAGAGGGGAAGCTCGTCATCCGGCCGTCCGGCCCGGTGACGGAGGAGAAGCTTGGAGCCCCGAGCTGTCTCGGACAGGAGAACGATCATCAGTGGAAAGGCAGCTTTGAGGCGGTGTGGCAGCCTGAGGATGGCCCTGAGCAGCCGGTAGCGCGCTACGAGGACGGCTTTGACGGCGACGGAATCATCCAGCCGGACACCAGGCCTGTCCAGATGGAAACCGTATCCTTGGGCTCGAGAGACTTGTATGCGTTCACTCCTCAATATACGGATTGCCATGCGCTGCTGACGTATTTTTACGTCCTGGAAGGCGGCAAGGCCTACTCGGTGCCGCTTGTCTTCGGCGAGGATCAGACCCAGCCGCTGATGGCCAGGCTGCCGATCGGCGGCATGGAGACGAAGGACGGCGAGCTGCTCCTGGCCGAGGGCTACGGCGCGGGGCAGGATAAGATCGACGTGTACCATTTCCGCTACAACGCCGCCAGCCGGCAGCTGGAGAGGACCGCGACCGACAGCCATGATGCGGCCCGATTCCTGGAGCAGGCGAAAGGGAAGGCGAAGTAGGACGTTCAGGGCAAGGCCCGCTCAAAACGTTCAGGGCATGGCTCAAAAACGTTCGGGCGAGGCTCAAAAAGACCCGAATAGAGCTGGGCAAGTCCCCTTGCCGGCCCCGACAGCCGCAGGAGACGGATCAATGCGAAAAAGGGCCGTTCCGGAAGCTTCGCCCGGAACGGCCCTTTCTTTTTCCCAGCTTAGGACAAGTAGACGTTCAGCTCGCGGATCGACCACCAGCTGGTGCTCGTGCCGGTCTGCACGATCTTGATGTAGCGGGTGGTCTTCGCCGCGAACGAGGCGGTGACGACGGGGCCGGTGCCGGCACCAGTGGCGACGGAGCTGCCCCAGCTCGCGCCGTCGGCGGAGACATAGATTTCATAACCGCGGGCATAGTCGCCGTCGCTGCCGGTAGAATCCATCGTCAGCCTGGAGAAGGTTTTGGACGCCTTCATATCGATGGTGATGGATTGTCCCGGCGCCATCGCCGCGCCTGTGCTCCAGCGGGTCGCCATGCTGCCGTCGAGCAGGTTGGCCGCAGCGTCGCCGCTGGACGGAGTGCTGCTCGCCGTCCAGCCGGTCCGGTCCAGCGCCGCGCCGGGAGTAGGAACCGGGGTCGGGGACGGAGTTGCGGTCGGGGTTGGAGTCGGCGACGGTGTCGGCGTCGTCCCGCCTGACGCGCCGTACACGTTCAGCTCGCGGATCGACCACCAGCTGCTGCTCGTGCCGGTCTGCACGATCTTGATGTAGCGGGCGGTCTTCGATGCGAACGAGGCGGTGACAACCGGACCGGCGCCGGTGCCTGTGGCGACGGAGCCGCCCCAGCTCGCGCCGTCGGCGGAGACGTAGACCTCATAGCCCCGCGCATAGTCGCTGTCGCTGCCGGTGGAGTCCATCGTCAGCTTGTTGAAGGTTTTGGAAGCCTTCATGTCGATGGTGATGTACTGGCCTGGCGCCATCGCCGCTCCCGTGCTCCAGCGGGTAGCCATGCTTCCGTCGAGCAGGTTGGCCGGGACGTCTCCGCTCGACGGATTGCTCGTCGCGGTCCAGCCTGTCCGGTCCAGCGCCGCTCCCGGTGCCGGGGTCGGTGTCGGCGTAACCGTCGGGGCAGGGGTCGGAGTCGGAGTCGCTGTAGGCGCAGGAGTAGGCGTGCCTCCCGAGCCGTTGCCCGCCCATTCCGCCAGCGTCTGGCGCATCGCCTCGGCCGGGGAGTTCGCGTACACGCGGCCGCCGGTGTTGTTGATGATATGGGAGATCTCGCTGCCGGCCGTGCCGGAGAGCCAGATGGTCGTCATGTTGTGGAACTTCACGCCAGGCGCGTTCGGCGCCTCGATGGCGCTGTTCAGCTTGACGGCCGCGTCGCGGAAGTAGGAGTAGATGCCGAGTCCCCAGGCCTCATGGCTTGTCACGCTGTCGGCGACCTTGTAGGAGGCGTAGCCGTTGACGGCGCCTCCGCCGCTCTTCCAGGAGGCTTGGTTCGGCACGTCGTACGGAATTTCGGACTGGTAGAAATACAGCTTGCCGCCGTTGCCGTTCCAGACGGTCTGGTACTCGTTGTGATGCTCGTTGAACAGCCCGTACAGGGTGACGTCGGTGCCGTTGACGATGAGGCCGTTTTTGGAGACGTTGGACGTCCAGCCGGCGCCGGCGCCGTGGTCGGCGCGCCAGAGCCAGAAATGGTCTCCGATGACGTCGCTGCTGTTGATGCGCAGGCTGGCGTCGCTGCGTCCATTGGACGCGCCGCCGGTACGGAAGGTCAGATCGTGCAGGGAGGTCGGATTGGATTTATGGCGGACCGAGCTGCCGACAGGGCCGACATCCATCAGCACCGGCGTGTTGACAGGGCCGGCATCGAAGGTAAGGCCGGCGATCTTCACGCCGTCCACGTCCGCGACGGTCATCGCGGGCAGTCCCGTATCCGGCACGAGCGTCGGAATGCCGATGCCGAGCACGACGGTATTGGCGTTCGCCACGCGGATCGTATCGTTCAGATGATAGATGCCGGGCGTGAACAGCAGATGCTTGCCTTGGGCGAGGGCGGTGTTCAGGCTCGCCGCGGTAGCGCTTTCAGGACGCGCGACATAAAACTGGCTGATCGGGATCGACTGGCCGGGCGTAGAGCCGGACGCCCAGCTGACGCCCTGCGTGCCGCTCTGCAGCGCGGGGACGAACACCTGGTACTGGCCGTTGCCGTCGACGTACAGATACGGCTTCTCGCGGATGGCCGGCGTCGTCGGCACGACGGTGTAGGGAGGATCCGGGAAGCTGGCCGCCGGGGCGTTCTTGCTGCCGACGAACATCATGTTCCAGACGCCGTTCGTCCATTCGCCCCACTCGCTGTTGCGGGAGAACCACTGCTGCTGGGAGGCAGGCACGACTTTGCCGTCGACCTTGGAATCCGCGAGGAAGCCTCCGCTGGCCCAGCCGGCGTTCCAGTTGGAGTCGAAGTCGAACAGGTCGAGCTCGCCCTTGATGTTGAGGCGGCGGAGCGGAGCGGCCTGCGACACGGCGATCTGCGTCTTGCCGCTGGCAGGGGCGAGCGTCATGTTCTCGATCGCCCGCCAGAAGTTGCGCGTCGCGTTGCCGTTGTCCCAGTCGGCATTCACATTGACGCCGCCGGTTACCGTAACATCTCCGGGATTGCGCCCGAGGCCGGCCACATGGGTATAGAAGCCGACGTTGAAATTGACATTATAGGTGCCGGGCTTGAACAGCAGCGCCTTGCGGCTGCTGCTGAACTCAGCCGACTCCAGCGAGCTGAAGATCGACGTCGCCACGGACTGGATGTCCGCCGCCGGCATGGACGGATCGAACACATAGACATCGGGTCCGAACAGGGTGGTGTTGGCGTCGCTGACCGGTGCGGCCGAAGCTGCGCCGGCCGCCAAACCGCCCAGCGTCAGCGCCGCTGCGACCGACAGGATCATTTTCTTCATTTTTCATCCTCCTTTGATTTGGCCTTGCGTTGCGCGGGTTGGCCCTGATGTTGAAATCGTTTTCAAAAACGGGTTGACTGCCACCTCTTTTCTTTTGATGTCGATGAATTTCTATTGCCATCCTGGGACGGCAACCCCAGTATAAGATGGAATTCCATCCTTGAAAACGGTTTCTTTCCAAGTTCTTGAAAATACAAACCCTGCGGCTTGAATTCACCGCGCCAAGCGAAAAAAAGCAGCCTCCGCGATGAGCGGAGGCGGAAGGGTGTCGACACCGGCCAGCGGATCATCTCTTGATGGAGCCGATACACGTCTTGGCGAAATAGTTCTGCGCGCAGGCGCCGAGGATGGCCGGAAGAGCCTCTCCCGGGAAGCGCCGCAAGCCTAGGAGAACGCGCCTGCGACGAGGATGGGCAGCCGGAAAGCCGCCGTGGAGACGGCGGTTTTTGCCGTCTTTACCGCCGCCGGGAAGCGGCAGGATCGGGGAAGGCCGCAAGGCCGGTTCCCGGAGAACGCGCTTGGCTGCCGTTCTCCTGTCCCAAGCAGGCATGGTATGATGGAGGCTGACTAAACCAGACATCATGAAGGAGGCCGCCTAAGGACATGAACCAGCCGGGACCGACCCTGACCGAAGCGATGATTCAAAATCTGTGCGGCAGCCTTTCCTTCGGGAAGGGCCGGACGCTCTACAAAAACGGCAAGGTGCTGCTGGCCGATATGGCTGCGGACGGCAGCCGGGTCGAGGCTCTTGTCCAAGACAAGCCCCAGAGCCATGTTTCCGTTCGCGCCGGTTCGGGCGGCAGGCTGGAGGCGGCCTGCTCCTCTTGCCCGCCATTGGGCTCCTACGTCAAAGGCTGCAAGCATGTGGCGGCGGTGCTCGTAGCCGTCAAGGAGCGGCTCCATGACGACGGCGAGGAGCCTGGCCGCCGGCGGAGCGCGGGGAAAAAGCCGTCAGCCGGCGACAAGGCGCCTCCGTCCGGCGTGGACAAGCTGCTGCAGCTGTTCGCCGCGGCTGCGGCGCCAGCCGCTCCCGGCCTGGCGGAGCGGCTGGTGGACTCGCGCCGGCTGACGCGGGCGGAGCTTGTCTGCGCGCCGGTCCTGCTGGATGGCGGCTTGCGCCTGCTCGGCATCGCCTTGTCGGTTGCGGACGGTCGCGGCCTGCGGCCCGTGAGGCGGATCCGCGAATTCCTGCTGCGCATCGGCGCTGGAGCTGCGTCCGACCCGGCCGAGACGGGCGTCGCCTTCGATCCGCAGCAGCAGCGCTTTCCTGCCGGGCAGGAGGCGCTGCTGCGCCTGCTCGCAGAGACGGCCGGCACGGAGGCGCTGTACCGGCAGCCGTCGGGGCAGGCCGGCGATGCCGCCGCAAGCGCTTTGCCGGAGAGCGTGCTTCCGGTGCCGCCTGCCGCCTGGCCCCGCCTGTTGCCGCTGCTGCTGCAGGCGACGGGCTTGAAGCTGGAGCATCGGGGAGCCGCCTATGATGGGCTGCGCGAGGGAGACGGCGCTCCGGAGCTCGGCTTCCTGCTGGAGGAGGCGGAGCGCGGCGAATACGGGCTGCGGGCCGACGGCCTGGCCGGCGTTACCGCCTTTCCTGCGTACGCCGCCGCCCTGCAGGGCAACTCGCTGCATCGACTCGATCCGCAGCAGGCCGTACGGCTGGACGAGCTGCAGCGGCTGCTGGCCGACGCGCCGGATGGAAGGCTGACCGTTCCAGAAGGTCAGCTGGAGGCGCTTGCCGCCGGCGTGCTGCCGGAGCTGGCCAAGCTCGGCAGCGTGAAGCTGGACGCCCGCCTGGAGGAGCGGATGATCCGTCATCCGCTCAAAGCCCGGCTCTATTTGGACCGGGTGCGCGACAAGCTGCTTGCCGCCCTTGAATTCCAATACGGAGAGATCGTCTTCAATCCGCTGGAGGATTTGCGCCAGAGAGGGACGGGAGCGATTCTGATCCGCGATCCCGAGCGGGAAGCCGAGATATTCCGGGTGCTGGAGGAGGACAAGCCCGCCTCCACGGACGCAGGTTATTTCCTCTCGGGGGAAGAGGAGGAGTATCGCTTCCTTTACCGCACCGTACCCAAGCTGGAGAAGCTGCTGCAGATCTACGCGACGAATGCGGTCCGCATCCGCATGCCGTCGAGCACGGCGCCGCCGCAGGTGCGGGTAGAGGTCGACGAGCGGACCGACTGGCTGGAATTCCGCTTCTCGATGGACGGAGTGCCGGCCGAGGAGGTTCGCCATCTGGTGGAGGCGGTTCAGGAACGAAAGCCTTACTACAGGCTGCCGTCGGGAGCGTTCGTTTCCCTCGAGGGCGACCGCTTCGCCGATATGATCCGAATTATCCAGGATACGGGCATGGCAAGCCGGATCGGCCCGGACGGATCGTTCAAGCTGCCGCTGCTTCAGGGGCTGCCCATGCTTCACCATGCTTCCGGCGAGGATGCGGGCATGCGGTTCGGTCCCGCCTTGCATAAGCTGGCGGAGGATCTCCGCCATCCGGAGCGATTGGAGTTCCCGTTGCCGGAATCGCTGGACAACGTGCTGCGCGACTATCAGAAGACCGGCTTCCGCTGGTTCAAGACGCTGGCCCATTACGGCCTTGGAGGCATTCTGGCTGACGACATGGGGCTGGGAAAAACGCTGCAGGCGATCTCCTTCCTCGTCTCCGTGCTGCCCGAGATCCGGGAGAGCGGACAGCCGGCTCTCGTCGTCTGCCCGTCCTCGCTGCTGTACAACTGGAGCTCGGAGCTGGAGCGCTTCGCTCCCGGCATGCGGGCCGTCATCGCCGACGGCTCCAAGAAGGAGCGCAGCGCCAAGCTGTCCCGGCTGGGCGGCGTCGACGTCGTCATTGCCTCCTACCCGCTGGTAAGGCTGGATACGGCCGATTACGACGCGCTTGCGTTCCATACGCTCATCCTGGACGAGGCGCAGATGATCAAGAACGATGTCACGAGCACGGCACGGGCGGTGAAGCGTCTGAATGCGCGCCATCGGTTCGCTCTGTCCGGCACGCCGCTGGAGAACCGCTTGACCGAGCTGTGGTCGATCTGCGAGGCCGTGCTGCCGGGGCTGTTCGGCAGCCGCCGCGAGTTCCAGGAGCTGCGCAGCGAGGAGGTAGCGCGCATGATCCGGCCGTTCCTGCTCCGCAGGCTCAAGCGCGACGTGCTGAGCGAGCTGCCGGACAAGATCGAGACGATGCTGAAGACCGACCTGCTGCCGGAGCAGAAGAGGCTGTACGCCAGCTATCTGGTGAAGCTGCGGGCGGAGGCTCTGAAGCATATGGCCGAGGGCATTTTCGAGCTGAAGAAGATCCGCATTCTGGCGGGGCTGACCCGCCTGCGGCAGATCTGCAACCATCCGGCCGTGTTCGTGGAGGACTATGCCGGCGGCTCGGCCAAGTTCGATCAGCTGATGGATCTCGTGCGGGATTGCCGGCTGAGCGGACGCAGGCCGCTCGTCTTCTCGCAGTACACCGGCATGCTGGACATGATCCGACGGCGGCTGACGGAGCAGGGCGTGTCCACGTTCCTGCTCGAGGGCAGCACACCGGCCCGCGAGAGAGTGGAGATCTGCCGCCGCTTCAACGCCGGCGAGCGCGACGTCTGCCTGCTCTCGCTCAAGGCCGGCGGCACCGGCCTCAACTTGACCGGCGCCGACACGGTCATCCTGTACGACCTGTGGTGGAACCCGGCGTCCGAGCAGCAGGCGATGGACCGGGCGCACAGGATCGGCCAGGACAAGACGGTGCAGGTGTTCCGGCTCGTCGCCCGCGGCACGATCGAGGAGCGCATGCACGACATGCAGCAGCGCAAGCGCCGTCTCGCCGAGGAAGTCATCCAGGGAACGGCCGAAGCCGATATGCCGCTGCTGGATCAGGATGACATCCGGGAGCTTCTGGCGCTGCCGAACCACTCCATATCAGGAGGATAGATTGAATGAAGGCTGTTTTTTCAAGCGCTGCTCGCAGCTTTTCTGATGCATGCTGTCGTGACCGGCGGCATTTACGGATACTTGAAGCTTTTGGCCGTCAATCGAACTCGAGAAGGCTACTTCCCGGACGCATTCGGTATGCAGATTGCCGGCGGCTCGATCGTGGCGCTCCTGTGCATGACCTTTTTGACCTTCGTCCTGCTTTATATGGCGATCGGATGGACGGTGATCCGGCTCCGTTGACAACGGAGGCGGCAAGTCCTTCGGCTTCAAAAGCCCTTGCAGCATCTGAATGCTGCGAGGGCTCTTTTTTTAAGAAGCAGGATAAATCAACGAGGGACTCGAAAAGAATGACCGTGTATCTTTAATGGTCCAATGAATCTGTAGAACGAATCCAGAGGTCCAAAGCTTCACTGGAGACCGGGAATACCTTCCCTAACGGCAATCGGATTCCAATCGGCAGATTTTATGAAAGCGCATCCGGATCATTCGGCGCCAACAATTCGATAAGGACAAGCCACCTATAATCCAAGGAGGAAGATGCAAAGATGATGGAGCATATGGTATCAATCAAGTTCAACCGGGAGCTTGACGCCGAGACGCGGCAGTCGATCGTGGACGAGCTCGCGGCGTTCAAAGGGGAAATTCCGGGCATCGTCGAGCTGTCGGCGGGAATCAACGAAACGGAGGAGCTGGAGAACAAGCACGGCTTCTCGCTCGGCCTGCGCATCCTTTTCGAAGACCTCGAATCCTTGCGGAGCTATGGTCCCCATCCCGTGCATCAAGCGTTTTTGAGCCGCATCGGCGGCATGCTGGAGCAGGTTGTCGTCGTTGATTTTCCGGTGTCCTAGATACATGTGGACCTACGGTTGCTAATAAGGAGGCAAAGTATGTCTTTAGAAATTCTGCAAGCAACGGTCGCGGATCGGCTGGGCAGCCTGGAGCAGCCGGTGAATCGACCCCTTTTGATCGGAGTCGACGGCTGCGGGGGATCGGGCAAAAGCACGCTGGCCGAAGCCTTGAAGCTGAGCTGTCCTTCTCCGGTGACGATTTTGCATTTGGACGATTTCTATGTCCCGCCATCGGAGCTGGACCGCAGCCGGCCTGAGTCGCTGCCCGTCGGAGCGGATTTCGACTGGCGGAGATTGAAGCGGGAGGTGCTGGACAGCGTCCTTGGCGGAGCGGACGGCAAGTACCAGAGGTATGACTGGGAGACGGAGCGCCTGTCCGACTGGCATGAGGTTCCGGCCTGCGGCACGCTCATCGTCGAGGGCGTTACGGCGACCCGCCTGGAGCTCGCGCCGCTCTATGACCTGACGATCTGGGTGGATTGTCCGCGGGAGGAGCGTCTGCGCAGAGGCCTGGAGCGCGACGGGGAGGAAGCTCGTGGACGCTGGGCGGCATGGATGGCGGCAGAGGACAGGTATGCACAATCCCACAAGCCGATGGAGCGGGCTGATCTCGTCGTCAAGGGCGACTGATCCGGAGCCTGACGTTGGGAGTAACCAGTATCAGTTACATGTGAAGTACCAGTAAAATCTCCGGGGTTTGCTGCGTCTTTGATCGACGGGGAGCGTAGAAACTTCTTTTCTTTCAGCCGCCATTTTCTTATTGACTTGGAGCTCACTCCAAGGAGTATAGTCGTCCTATCCCCTTTAAGGAGTGTGCCGACGCATGGAATATGTGAAACTTGGAAATACCGGCTTGGATGTATCCCGCATTTGCCTTGGCTGCATGGGCTTCGGCGATGCCGATCGCTGGGTTCATAAGTGGGTGCTCGATGAGGAGAGCAGCCGTCACATCATCAAGAATGCCTTGGAGCTGGGCATTAATTTCTTTGATACGGCAAATGTGTACTCGGCCGGAGCCAGCGAAGAATTTGTCGGACGCGCTCTTAAGGACTTCGCGAATCGGGATGAGATCGTCATCGCGACGAAGGTGAATGGCCGCATGCATGAGGGCGCCAACGGGGCCGGACTTTCCCGCAAGGCGATCATGAGCGAGATCGACAAAAGCCTGAAGCGTCTTGGAACCGATTACGTAGACCTGTACCAGATTCACCGCTGGGATTACCATACGCCGATCGAAGAGACGATGGAAGCCATGCACGATGTCGTGAAGGCTGGCAAAGCCCGATACATAGGGGCTTCCGCCATGTATGCATGGCAATTCTTGAAGGCGCTGCATGCAGCCGAGACACACGGATGGACCCGGTTCGTATCGATGCAGAATCATTTGAACCTCATTTATCGCGAAGAAGAACGGGAGATGCTTCCTCTCTGCAGGGAGGAGAAAATCGGCGTGATTCCATACAGCCCGCTGGCAGGCGGAAGGCTGACGAGAGATCCACAGGAAACGACTCTTCGTTCCGAAACCGATCAGATCGCCAAACAAAAATACGATGCGTCTGCAGATGCCGACCGATCGATCATCGATCAAGTTGCTTCCATAGCGGAAAAGCGCGGCGTTTCCCGCGTCCAGATCGCGTTGGCCTGGCTGCTGCAGAAGCAGCCCGTAACCGCTCCTATTGTCGGCGCCACCAAAATATCGCATCTCCAGGAAGCGGTGGCCGCGCTCTCGGTTTCCTTGACGCCGGAAGAAATCGCGTCGCTGGAAGAGCCGTATGTCCCTCATCGGGTCGTCGGAGCCCAATAAAATCGCATGAACGCCGGCAAGCAAGACTCGGAGAACGGATGACGTCTGAGGAGGGGAGCAGCCTGGAGCGTTTATGGACGAAATCGTTCATTCTCATGACGATAGGAAATTTATTCTTATTTGTCTCTTTTTATATGCTGTATCCGACGATGCCGCTCTTCATCCAGCAGATGGGAGGCAATGAATCGCAGGTCGGCCTGGCGATGGGAGCCTTCATGCTGTCCGCCGTCGCTTTCCGTCCGCTTGTCGGAGGATTGCTGGACCGGTACGGCAGGCGTCCGTTTATCGTCGGGGGCCTGATCCTGTTCACCTTGGCGATGTATATGTACAACTGGGTCGGAGGGATCATCATGCTGATGGGTCTCCGAATCCTGCATGGCATGACCTGGGCCGTTTCCACGACGGCTACGATCACCGCCGTTACAGACATCATTCCGTCTGCCCGCCGCGGAGAAGGCATGGGGTGGTTCGGCACATCCATGACCTTGGCGATGGCGGTCGGCCCGATGGCGGGAATCTGGGTTGCCGAGAGCCGATCGTACAGCAGTTTGTTTTTATTGGCGGTGGCGCTCGCAGCTGCGGCTCTGCTCCTGATGGCCGGAGCCAACCTGCCT
Organism: Paenibacillus sp. SJS-P3; assembly: GCF_056711585.1. Lineage (NCBI taxonomy): Bacteria > Bacillati > Bacillota > Bacilli > Caryophanales > Paenibacillaceae > Paenibacillus > Paenibacillus sp. SJS-P3. The sequence continues at coordinate 825,958 of NZ_CM160043.1, forward strand.
TTTCAGCCGGCATCGCCGGCAAGGCGGATCGAATGGTTCGAAAAATCCGTGCTCCCCGTTGCGGGTTCCGTCTTCTTCCTGTTTGTCGCCTACGGAGGCATCACGACCTTCGTGCCGTTGTTCGCGAAATCGCTGCAGGTCAATTCCGGCACGTTTTTCCTCGTCTTCGCGGCCACGCTGGCGCTTAGCCGGCCCCTTTCAGGGAAGCTGTCCGACCGGTACGGCGAGAGGATCGTCATCATGCCGGCCCTTGCGGCTACGATCGGAGCCTTGATCGTTTTGAGCCTTTCGACGGGATTGACCGGCATCCTCGTCTCGGCGGTTCTATACGGCATCGGCTTCGGATCCGCGCAGCCCGCTTTTCAGGCGGCGACGATCCGTCTGGCCCGTCCGGACCGTCTGGGGGTCGCCAATGCCTCCTTGACGGCTGCCAATGATCTTGGCATCGGACTGGGAGCGATCGCGCTGGGCTGGATTTCCCAGTATGCGAGCTATCAAGCCTTGTTCGCGGTCAGCGCCGGATCCGTTGCGGTTTCCTTGATCCTCTTCATGATTTTTGTGAACCGGTTGCTGCGGAATACAATCGAACCGGCGCTCCAATAAGGCGCCCGGGCGACTGACAAAGTCAACGCAAAGGAAACAGCCCGGGTATCCGGGCTGTTTCCTTTCCTGGTCAGCTTCGTATTTCCCCGTTTCGGACGGTTTTTGGAAGAGAAATAAAATGGATTGACACATTTACGAACGGAAAATATAATATCCGTGTAATCGATTACATCAATCGATTAGAAGAGGTGTTCTTTCAGGGCGTGAAAGGCAACGGCAAAGAGGGGCAAATTTTTTTACCGATTAATGTAATCGATTTCATTTCAGTCTGAAAGGGGCTGTGATTTGGATGCAGAGTAGGATGGGGCGAGGAAAGACGGGCAGAACGACCGCATTCATTCTGGCGTTGATTCTCATGTGGACGTCTGTCCTCACGGGCGCGCTTGGAAGGAATACCGCCAGCGCGGAGGAAGGAGATGCGGCTCCGTCCCGGTGGTATCAGAACTTCGAGAAGGCTGGAGCGAACGGGGATTTCGGCATTCAAGCTATTGGAAGCGCTTCATCCGCAGCGGTGAGCTCAGTCCAAACAGCTTATGTCTCCAGCAAGAAAAGCGTTCGTCTCGTGCAGACGAACGACAACAATCCATCCGGAGGAGCATGGAATACGGATGTGTACGGGTTCCGCGCAGGACCGCAGGACGATGAGGCTTATACGGTAGCCGGGAATACATACTACGATGCTTCCAGCTACAGCTACTTCAGCTTTTATGTCTTGGACGGGGATGCCCATAATCCGAACATCGTGTTCAAGGATGCGGATGGACGCAGCTGGAACGCTCCTACGGACGGCATCAATTCCGTCAAGGACCAGTGGACCCGGCTGTCCGTCCAGCTGGACAAGTCCCAGCTTGATTTCTCGAGGCTCGTATCGGTATCGATCGGGGAATATTGGGGCTGGGGAAATACCTATTCCTTTGACGAGCTGTACTTCGCCAAGACAGCCGACGATCTCCCGCCCGCCTATCCGGACGAGCCGGAGGAGCCCCAGTCTCCAGCCGCTCCGCTCATGTACCAGAGCTTCGATGAGCCTGGACAAGACGGCAGCTACGGACTGATGGGCCAAGGCAGCGCAACGGCGGCGAGGCCTGTGCGATCCCAGAGCGCTTACTCATCCAGCGCGGGGAGCTTGGAGGCCGTGCACCATTCCTATATTGGCGGCGACGGCAAGGATAGCAACGAGGCGTGGGATACGGGCGTCTACGGCGTGAGAATCGCTCCGCAGGGAGATGCCTCCGTCACGGGAGCGGCTTACACGGACGCCTCCAACTACAGCTATCTCAAGTTCTATGTCAAGGATACGACGGCTCAGGCGGGATCCAACATCCACATCGTTTTCAAGGATGCGGACGGAGGCGTATGGGATACCGATTCGGGCCAGGCCGCCAAGACAGAGCCGGACAAATGGGTCCAAATGACCGTAAAGCTGGACAAGTCCAAGCTGGACTTCTCGAAGCTGAGCGAAATTCAGCTGGGCACTTTCTGGGGCTGGAACAACAAGTACTATTATGACGACCTTTATTTGGCGCAAAATGAGAGCGATCTCTCGCCTGCCTATGAGCCCGAGGCGACCAAGCTGTTCCATGACTTCGAGAACGGGGAAGGCAGCTCAGCGGGCAGCGGCGCGACCGTCGAGTTGTCGGATGACGTGCCGAGCTCAGCCGAAAAGACCAGCGTCAAGCTGACGACTGCAGCGAGCGGATGGCCGTATGTGAACAACAGCTACATGCGGGCGCTTCCCAAGTCGGGAGAGAGCTTCGATGCTTCCGGCTACAAGTACCTGGCTTTCTATATCAAGGATACCCAGGGATCCAACGGCGCGGAGATCCGCCTGTACGATGCCGATGGAGCCGTGCTGGACAAATGGGGTTCGGTCAACTCCAAAAAGGACAAATGGACCAAGATTCTGCTTCCGCTGAACGGGGAGACCGGCATCGACCTTTCCCGAATCAAGTCCGTGGACATCGGCCAATACAACGCCGGCGTCTACTATATTGATGATATTTTCTTCGCGATGAGCGAAGACGACGAGCTGCCGGGCTTCCTCGACGGGGCGCATCAGACCGGCTCGGTCTGGTATCAGAGCTTTGAAACGAAGGGACAGGACGGCAAGTACGGCCTCGCCGCCGGTACTGGCGTTGCCGCCGAAGTGACCGCGGAGCGCTCGGCGAATCCGCATCATTCCTTCAGCATCAAGGCCGTGGTGGCAGCCGACTCTGCCGATTATGCCGTGAACGGCATCGGGATCATGCCGCAGGCGCTCGGGGCTTCTCCGGACAAGACGAAGCCTTACGACTACCGTCCGGAGATGGATGCGACAGCGTTCAGCCATCTGATCTTCTACGTCTGGGACGCCCAGGGAGGACAGCAGCTTCAGGTGCGCCTGACGGATTCCGGGGGCAGGACGCTGGATGCCGTGTCCGAAGCGGCTACCGCTGCGAACAGCTGGAACCGGATCGCCGTGCCGCTCGACAAGACGGCGAATTTCCGCTTCGCTCAGCTGAGCCAGGTGACGGTGAAGCCGGAGAAGGCCGGCATCTACTATATCGATGAATTTTATCTGGGCGTTGGCGCGGACGGAAGCTTTCCGAACGAAGGCTACACCCAGCTCGCGCTGAAGGACGTCGGCGGAGAAGCTCTTCCTTATGCGAACGGCGTGCCGCTCGGCTCGTTCGAGAAGCAGAAGGACCGGACCTACCTTTCACTCAGCGGAGGCTGGAAGAAGCAGCGCATGGATCTGGATTCCGCCCTTTCGGCTTCTCCCCGCGGCAGCGAGCGGCAAGCGGCGCTGGAAGAGGAAGCGGACGGCAGGCAGCAGCCGGGCTATGACGATTCGGGCTGGGCCGGCAAGACGCTTCCGATGCCGGAAGACGAGATGGGTCCGTACGAATCCGTGAGCGGACCGGAGGGCAAGAGCGACAAGTCCGGCTACCAGGGAGGCGTCTGGTACCGCAAGCATGTCGAGGTCGACGCGTCGCTGGAAGGGCAGCCCGTCCGGCTTTCCTTCCTGGGCGTCAACTATTATGCGGATGTATGGATCAACGGCCATTATGCCGGCGGCCATCAGGGCGGCTACACGCCGTTCGCGCTCGATGCGGCGCAGTGGCTGAACTACGGCGGGGACAACGTGATTTCCGTCCGCGTGGACAATCCGAAGTGGGACAGCTTCGACAACGGAGAAATTCTGCCGTACAAAACTTCCGACTGGTTCAACTACACCGGCATTCTGCGTGATGCCTACCTGGAATTTTTGCCGCAGGCTCATGTTGTCCGCAGCGATGTGACGGTGCCCGACATCAGCGGCGCGGTCGATGTCCGCACCTTCCTGGACAATGCCGGCGGCGCGGACAGCCAGGCACAGCTGACTTATTCCATCTATGAGGCCGATGTGAAGGCTGACAACCGGCTCAGCGAATATGCGGAGGATCTTGCAGGAGGTCAGGCCGTCGCTTCGGGCAGCGCGAATGCAGCGCTCGCCTCGGTCGGGCAAGCGGTGAACAAGCTGCGGCTTCAGATCCCGAATCCGAAGCTGTGGAGTCCGGCTCATCCGAATTTGTACATTCTCAAGGTCGAGCTCAAGCAGAACGGCTCCGTCAAGGACAGCTTCTTCACCCAGTTCGGCATCCGGACGCTGGAGGCGGACGGCGTTCAGATCAAGCTCAATGGCGAGCTTGCGCCGTTCCTGGCCGGAATGGGCTATACGGAAGACAGCGCCGACAAGGGACCGTCGCTCGAACCGGCGACCCGCTACAGCGATCTGAGCAAAATCAAGCTGGATATGAAGGCCAACTTCATCCGGACGGGACATTTCCCGCACAGCCTGGCGACGTATCAATACGCCGACCGGATCGGCCTCGCCGTCTGGCAGGAGATCCCGGCCTACTGGTTCAGCGGAGCGGCCTTCGATCTGCAGCGCCAGCGCGGACAGGCTAAGCAGATGCTGGAGGAAATGATTTTCAGCAACTACAACCGTCCCTCGGTCTGGTTCGACGGCGTCGCCAATGAATCCGCGGGACAGCTGGAGAGGGTCAACTACATCGCGGAGATGCGCGATACGGCGCATGCCATCGACGGCACCCGGCTTGTCGGCCAATCGGCTGTGGCGAACCCGTACGAGGGCGAGAGCGACCATTCCCACTCGGGGGCGGACGTAATCGGCATGACCATGTATTTCGGAGCCTTCTACGGAGCCAACACCGATGCCGAGACGCAGGAGGAGATCGAGCGCATATCCGCCCTGCATCCGGGCAAGCCGATTATCGCGACGGAGTACGGGTATTGGTCCGGCGATGAAAGCCCTGCCGATACGAGGCAGACGCAGCTGTTCACCGGCACCTTCAATGCTTTTGCCCGAACGGCGACGGTCAAGGAGGACGGCATGGCGAACGCTTCCGGCCTGCTGAGCGGCGCGGCCTGGTGGACGGCCTACAACTGGTATACCAACATTACCGGCCTGCAGACGATGGGGCTTTACCATATGGATCGCAAAACGGCGAAGCCGGTCAAGGATGTGCTGGCGGAGCGCTATGACCGCTATACCCATACGGATGGAGGCGAAAAGCCGGTTCCCGCCGGCATATCGGCCTGGTTCCAAAGCTTTGATTCCGGCAAAGGCTTCCGTGCATCGGACAGCGGCATCCGGCTGGAGCCGTCTTCGGACAGCGCCGGCGGAAGCGGCCGCAGCCTGGAGATCGACGCCGGCGAAGGGACGGACGGCTCGCATGTTTCCTTCGTGCCGCAGGGAGGAACGATCAACAGCGATTTGTCTGTGTACAATCAATTGAATTTCTTTGCCAAGGACAGCCGGGGAGGGCGGCCTCTGACCGTCACCTTGATCGATTCCGAAGGAAGGGCCTGGAGCTCCGTGACGGAAGAAAGCACGGTCCTGGACAAATGGGCCCGTCTCAGCGTTTCTCTGGCGGATGCGCAGGGAGTGCCGCTCTCCAGCCGCAGGCTGAACACGATGGCGATTACGGAGATCCGCATCGGCGTGTCGTCCGGCGACAAGCTGCTGATCGACAATGCTTATGCAGCGACGTACAAGGACGGCGCCATGCCGGAATCCTATCCGGCCGGCTCCAGCGGCTGGTTCCAGTCGTTCGAGGAGGAGGGCGTCACGGTCGGTCAAGGGAAGAACGCGGTTGCCGAGGTGGATACAGGCTTTGGCGTCAACCCGGGAGGCAAGGGCAGCGTGAAGCTCGAGGTGAAGGGCAGCGGCGGCGCGCCGGGTCCTGACGCCCAATCCGTCCTCATCCGTCCTCAGGGAGGGGCGGCATCGATCGACGCTTCCGATTTCAATTACCTGGCCTTCTATGTGAAGGATATGCAGGGCTCGAATACGGTTCATATTACGTTCGTGGATACGGACGGCAATGTGTCCGACGGCAATTGGACGGATGTGCCTTCCGTGAAGGGGCAGTGGACGAAGGTATATGTCCCACTGGCGAAAACCTCCGCGGATATCCGCAAGCTCAAGGAAATTCGGCTCGCCGAGTGGAATCCGGGCGTGTATCACTTCGACGATCTGTATTTTGCCGAGTATCCGACGGATGAGATCCCCGCGACCTATACGGAGAAGATCCCGGAGAAGCCGCAGCCAGAAAGCCGCATCAAGGTGGCGGCAGTCGGCGACAGCATCACGGCTGGCGCGGGCATGGACTATGCGGGCGTGACCAGCTATCCCGCGCAGCTGCAGACTCTGCTCGGCGGCAAGTATGAAGTGAAGAACTTCGGCGTCAGCGGCCGGACGCTGATGAAGAGCGGCGACGATCCGTATTGGAACGAAGCGGCCTTTGCGGCCAGCAAGAGCTATGCGCCGGATATCGTCGTCATCCAGCTTGGAACGAACGACACCAAAACCTGGAACTGGAAGAACGGCGTCAACAGCTTCCGGTCCGATTATGAAGAAATGATTCGAATCTATCAGGATCTGCCGAGCCATCCCAAGGTATACGTCAATCTGCCGCCGACGGTATACAACGACGATCCGAACGAGGCTTACGGCATCCTGTCCTCCGTGCTCCAGAACGGGGTCGTTCCGCTTGTGAAGCAGGCGGCGGAGGCGACCGGAGCGGCGGTAATCGACGTGAACGCGGCGACCGCCGGACAAGCGGCCGATTTCCCGGACAAGGTCCATCCGAATCCCAAGGGAGCATGGACGATCGCAGGCGCGGTAGCCAAGCAGCTCAAGGGCGCTGCCGGAGCTGTGGGCGAGACCGAGGTGTGCACATGGAAGGACTGCAAGCCGGGCGCGTACACGATCGTGTACGATGACGGCATCTACGACTCGGTGCTCCGGTTCGCCGGCTTGCATGAGAAATACGACCTCAAGGGCACGCTCGCTCTCGTCAGCGATTGGATCGACAACAGCTATAACGATGTGGGAGCTTCCACCGGATCGTGGGAGCAGTGGAAGGCGCTGCTTGGCAAAGGCTATTTCGATGCTGCGAGCCATACGGCCACTCATCGGGATTTGACCGCTCTGACCCCGTCCGAGGTGAAGGCCGAGCTCGAGAAGTCTATAGCGGAGATCAAGGCGCATACGGGCTTCAATCCGGATACGCTTGCGCTTCCGTACAATGCGACGAATGAAGCGGTAACGGCAGAGGTGGCCAAGCATTTTGCGGCAGCACGCGGCGGCGGCAGCAATGCCGGCAATGCTCCCGGAACGTCCAAGTATTACAATCTCAGCAGCATCATGGCCGACAGCACGACTACGGTGCAAAAGCTGGCCGACTGGACCGACTTCGGCATTGCCAAGGGCAACTGGCTCATTCTGACGGGGCATGGCAATGACGGAGAGGGCTGGTCCTCGCCTCCGCTCAGCCTGTTCGACGGGCATTACGGCTATGTGAAGGATAGAAAAGACGCGCTGTGGAACGGCACTCTGAACGAAGTGGGCAAATATCTCCGCGAAAGGCAAAGCGTCCAAGTCCAGGCAGCGGCAGCAGCCGGCGGAGCCATTGAAGTCACGATGACAGGACTGCCGGAAAGTCCGATCTATGACCAGCCGCTTACGCTGCGCACCAAGGTGCCGGCAGGCTGGACGGAGGCCGAGGTCAGGCAGGGCGGCATCACACGGATGCTGAAGCCTGTATCCGAAGGGGAAGGATCGTTCCTCTACTATGACGTGCTGCCGGTAGAGGGCATCATCCGGGTGGAAGAGAAGAAGGAGCCGGGCACGGATCCAGGTCCGAGTCCAAGTCCGAGCCCGAGCCCAGGCTCAAGTGCGGGCCCGAGCCCGAATCCAAGTGCGAGTCCGAGCCCGAGTCCGAAACCAGGCCCGGATCCAATCACGGATCCGAATCCAATTCCAAGCCCGGGCACGCAGCCAAGCCCGAGTCCGGCTCCAGGCTCCGCGGCTGCAGGCACGGCTGTGCTCTCGCTTGACGAGGCAGCCGTCAAGGCAGCCATAGACGCCGCTTCGGCGAACGCAGACGGGATGACCGCAATAGCCTTTGAGATCCAGGCCGCCAGCGGCTCGGAACGGTACGAGCTCAGCCTGCCGGCAGCTTATCTGGCCCATTACAGCAAGCTCCGGATAGCGGTGTCTACGCCTATTGGACGTTTCGTCCTCTCCGGCGATATGTTCGCAGGACTGGACGGCAGCGCCGGAACGATCGCCGTCTCGCTCGGCAAGAGCGGCCTGCCGCAAGCATCGGCGGCTGTCCTTGCGGCTTCCGGCGGCCGTCCTGCGGTCGAGCTGCTAGCGCGGATCGACGGCAAGCCTGCCTCTTGGAGCTCGGCCAAAAAAACCGTCGAGCTGCAGCTCCCTTACAAGGCTTCGGCGTCCGAGTCGGCTCATTCCCAGCGGCTGACCGTATGGGCGATTCAGCCGGATGGAAAGGCGGATCCGGTTGTCAGCGGACGGTATGATCCGGCATCACAGAGCATGAAGGCCATCGTCAGAAGCTTCGGCCGATATGCGGTCGTATCGGCAGAGCGGACTTTCGGCGACCTGCTGCGTCATGATTGGGCGCGTCCGGCGATCGAATCCTTGGCTTCCAAGGGAGCCGTCAACGGCACGCAAGCCGGCGAGTATTCGCCGGGTCGTCCGGTTACAAGAGCGGAAGCCGTCACGCTGCTCATGAGAGTTCTGGATCTGCATGCGGAAGCCGAAGAGGCATTCGGCGATATCGAGAGCGGCGCTTATTATGAGGAAGCGGTCGCTTCCGCCCGGGCGATGGGCATTGTGAAAGGACAGGGCGGAAATGTCTTTCATCCGCAAGTGTCCGTGTCCCGCCAGGATATGATGGTCATGATCGCAGGAGCCATGAAGGCGGCAGGCATGAAGACAGGCGGAGAGACCCGGAATTTGAATGCTTATAAGGATGGAGACAGCTTCGCGGCCTATGCCCGGTCAAGCGCGGCGTCGCTTCTGGAAGCGGGCCTCCTTCAAGGCAGCGACGGTTATCTGAACCCTGCAGCGTCTCTGACGAGAGCGGAAGCAGCCGTCCTGCTGGAGAGGCTGTACCAGCTTGCCTATCCGCTTTAGAAAAAAGCAAGGCCGTCGGCTGGGTTTCCAGTCCGCCGGCCTTTTTTTTGTGGCGGAGTCGAATGCTTGCTTCAGCAAATAGAGTAAAACCTTCTTGTTGGGCCTTGATAAATCTTCGGCCATTTCTTGTTCAGGTCAAGTCGACCTTTGTTGAAATTGATGATATCGATCGACTTAATAATAGGCCGGTTACGACCTGGATTTCTTGTCCGCCTGTCATCAGGCACCGCTGCCGCCGGCATCCTCCGCATTCAGCAGCTGCAGGAACTCTCCCGTGCTGCTGAACAGGCCGTCAGGCTGCACGTCGTACTGAGCGCTTTGGAAGGTGGAGAGCCAGCGGACGCCGAAGGTGCGGACGCCCGCCGCCCGTCCGGCCAGAATGTCCGCGTTGCTGTCGCCGATGAAGACCGTTTCCGCCGGGGAGGCTCCGAGCTTGCCAAGCGCCAGCAGGATTCCTTCGGGATCCGGCTTCGGCTTGTCCACATCGTCTCCCGTTACGGAAATGGCGAAGTAGTCGGCAATGTTCAGGGCATCGACTGAAATATCGTAGGCTCTCCGGCTCTTGCCCGTAATGACGCCCATCGTAATTCCTTTGCCGTGGAGAATGTCCAGCAGAGCGGCGATATCGGAGTCTCCGGACATCGTCCCGTCGCGGTGGCCCTTTTCATAGACGTCATAATAATGCCGGATCGCTTCCTCTGCGGAGCAGCCGGCCGGGATGTTTCTCCGGATGATATCGTCCTCCGTCGGACCGAACATGTCCACGATGTCATCATTCGTCGGCTCCTGGTCCCCGAACTGCTTGAACACCGACTTGAAGGCGCTGAAGGAAAGCGGAAGCGTGTCCGCGAGCGTGCCGTCAAAATCGAACAATACCAGCTTGATTGCCATCGTAATAGAGCCACTTCCTTTTGATAGAGTTACTTCTCCTGAACGGCCGTCTTCACGATCAGCCTCGCCAGTTCATGGTCGTCCAGAGCGCAAGCAGCCTGATCGGGCTCCACCCAGACCCGCGCGGTGCATTCATGCTCGGATATGAAGGGCAGACGTTCCTGAACCTCAGTCATGTAAAATGCCTGATACGCTACGAGCGGATACTTTCCCTTGGGATCGAACAAGGGGTTTGCCTCATGGCTGACCCGGATCCGTTGTGATGATCGCCTGTCTGTCGTACCGTCCCGAAAACGACGGTATCGCTCCCGTGCCAGTTGATCCCAAGACGAATCAAACTGCTTCCAGGTTTGCCGGAAAGGCGATCCTGCCGTCATTCTCGATTTTTCCATGCTCAGAGCCGTTTATGTGGACGGCATAATTGAAGAAAGAAGGTTAAGCCGGGCTTCAGCTGGATCGGCCAAAAACCAAGCCGGGCAAGAGCTTGCTTGCGGTTTTCCGTGTTCAAGCAAGCCCTCAACGCCTCCTTTCCGATGTCTTATTCATCTTGTGGAGAAAAAATTCTCCAGAAAAATCAGAAATTTTGGATAATAATGCTTCTCAAAGCGGAGCTCTATTGCTATACTCTAAGCAAGATTTACCAATTCCACATTTTCCTCAACTTGGTCAAGAACGGCATGGTTTCTCTTTTCTCCCGTTTTCTTCGTACTTGTCCTGCAAGTCTATGAAATCAAGAGAGGGTGGCTCATGGTATGGTAAAGCAAGCAGAAGGCAAGGAAACAGCCGTCAAGCATCAAAGTGCGGCTCAAAGCCCCGCGAACCGTCCGTCATCCGCAACGCTGCGCAAGGCAGCGACGGCGGGAACTCTGGGAGCGCTGCTCCTGCTGAGCGCCGCATGCGGCAACAACGGCAACAACAGCGGCGCGAACAACGACGGCGCCGCATCACCCGCTCCGACGGCCGGAGCCAGCGCCGCCCCGAGCGGCAGTCCTGCCCCTGCCAAGGACGTGAAGCTGGAGTTCTGGACGATCTCCCTCCAGCCGAAGTTCAACGACTTCTTCAACAAGCTGATCGACGAGTACGAGCAGGGACATCCCGGCGTCACCATCGACTGGAAGGACTATCCGTACGACGCCATCCAGGCCAAGCTGCTCGCCACCGCAGGCGGCAGCAATTCTCCCGACGTCGTCAACCTCAACACGGAATTCGCCAGCCAGCTTGCCTCCAAGGGCGCTCTTGCCGACATCAATCCGCTCATCAGCGACGAGGTGAAAACCAGCTTCTTCGACGGCATCTACAATTCCACCGTCTTTGACGGAAAAGCATACGCTCTGCCGTGGTATACCGGCACTCAAGTCCTCTACATGAACACCAATCTGGTCAAGAAAGCCGGGCTCGATCCCGCCAATCCTCCCAAAACCAAGGAGGAGCTCTATGAGTGGTCCAGGCAGATCAAGGCCAAGACGGGCGCTTCGGGGTACGCGACCCAGTTCGGCGCGAATATCCTTCCGAGCGAAGGCGTTCCGATCCTGGATGAGGCGCGGACCGGCGCAGCCTTCAATACGGATGCCGGCGCGGCAGTCGTGCAGCAGCTGAAATCCCTCGTGGACGAGGGCGTCATCGTCAAGGACGACGCCAAGTTCGACAAGCAGATCCAGTATTACTCCAGCGAGCAGGTGGCCTTTGAGCTGTCCGGGCCATCCTTCATCAACTTCCTCAAGACATCCGCTCCAGATGTGTACAAAAACACGATCGCGGTGCCGCTGCCGACGGGCAAGGCGGATCTGCGCTATTCCAACTCCATGAATCTGGTCGTGCCGAAGGGCTCCAAGGATCCGCAGGCAGCAGCCGACTTCGCCGCCTTCGTCACGAACGCGGACAATCAGACCGCCTTCTCCAAGGATTCCAACACGCTGCCGTCGACCAAGAAATCGATCGAGGATCCATTCTTCTCCGAATCCGACAATACGCTGGAATCCCAGGCCAAGATCGCTTCGGCGCAAAGCCTTGACAAGGCGCAAGAGTATTACCTGGGCATACCCGCAGCGGGAGACATCAATACCGCCGTCTCCAAGGAGCTGCAGAACATCATCCTGAACGGCGGCGACGTCAAGAAGGGACTGGATGCAGCGGCTGCCAAAGTGAACGAGGCCATCAAAGCCCCGACCAAATAACGAAACACATTTAGGACGGTGAACTGGCATGCGCAGAAGAACCCTCGCTTCCGATGCGCTTCCGGCCTGGAGCTTCATGGCTCCGGGCCTTCTCGTTATCGGAGTTTTCGTTTTGTTTCCCATCCTGTACAGCATCCCGCTCGCGCTGACCAACTACTCGGTGCTCGGTGAGACGGATTTCGTCGGCCTGGACAACTTCGTCAAGGCGTTCAAGGACGACAGCTTCATCGCATCCCTGCGGAATTCGATGACGTATGTCATCGTCGTTCCGGTGCTGCAGCTGCTGTCGATTCTGATGGCGATCCTCGTCAACAGCCGCATACCGGGCATCAAGGCGTTCCGGGCGGCCTATTACATTCCGGTCGTCACCTCGATGGTCGCCGTCGCGCTCATGTGGAACTGGCTGCTCAGCCAGAACGGCCTCGTCAACTACATCCTGCTGGAGCTCGGCATCATCCACGAGAAGATCGGCTGGCTCTCGACCAGCTCGACCGCTCTCTACGTGCTCATGTTCATCACCTTGTGGAAAGGGCTCGGCTATTACATGATGCTGTATCTGGCCGGCCTCCAGGCGATTCCCGCCGATCTGTACGAGGCGGCCATCGTGGACGGAGCTACGGCGGCCCAGCGGATCCGGCATATCACCATTCCGCTGCTGCGTCCGTACGTCTTCTTCTGCAGCCTCATTTCCCTCATGGGGGCGATCCGCGTCTTCGACGAGATGTTCGTGCTGACGAGCGGTGGACCCGGCAACGCGACGCTGACCTCCAGCCTCTATATTTACCAGGAAGGCATCACCAAGCTGAATTACGGGTATGCCTCGGCGCTCGGGCTGATCGTCAGCGTCATTGTCGGCGTCGTCAGCATCATCGTATTCCGGGTCAATCAGAAAGGCGGGGTGAATCCATATTGATGAATCAACCGAGTATGGACCGCTCCGTCCAAAGCCTGGAACGGAATACCCGGCGCAGCAGGCAGCCGCGCCGCATTCTGACGCTGGCGGTCGGCTACCTGCTGCTTCTGCTGCTGGCCTTGTTCATGATGGGGCCGTTTCTCTGGCTGCTCAGCGTGTCCCTCATGCCGGGAAAGAACGTATTCGCCTTCCCGCCGCCGATCTTCCCGACCTTCGTCAAGCTGACCAACTACACAGAGGTTTGGGGCTTCATCAATTTCCCCAAGTACATCGGCAATACGCTGATCATCACCGCGCTCGGCCTTGCGCTCAATCTGGTGCTGTCGCTGACGACCGCCTATCCGCTGGCCAAAATGCGTTTCAAGGGACGTTCGCTCGTCTTCGCGATCCTCGTCTCGACGATGATCATTCCGTCGTCGACTGCGCTCATCGTCCATTACTTGACGATCGGCTGGCTCGGCCTCATCGGATCCTATATCGGCGTCGTGCTTCCGTCGGCCGTGTCCGTCTTCAACATCTTCCTGATGCGGCAGACGTTCATGGGCGTGCCTGACGACATCCGCGACTCGGGCAAGATCGACGGCGCTTCCGAGCTGCGGATCTTCCTGCGGCTCATGGTGCCGATGGTGAAGCCGGGCATCGCCGTCATCCTGCTGCTGGAATTCATGGCGTACTGGAACAACTTCCTGTGGCCGATCGTCGTGCTCGACGATCCCGGCAAGTATCCGCTCGCGGCGGCGCTGACGTATCTGAACGGCCAGTTCGCCTACAACTTCGGCTGGATCGCGGCCGGCACGATCCTGTCGGTGCTGCCGATCATCCTCGTGTTCCTGTTCACGCAGCGGTATTACATGGAAGGAATTTCGGGAGCGGTGAAAGGATAGACAACGCATGGATTCACGATGGCGCATGCCTCCTGTCGGAGGAGAGCGCATAGGGAAGGATGAGGCCTGCAGCACCCGGCCGAAGCCGCCATGCGGGAAGAAAGGAGCTGACGACGTTATGCATCCGACATCGGGCCCGAAGGCGAAGGTCGTATACCTGCCGCTGGACGAGCGCCCCTGCAACTACGATTTTCCTTGGCTGCTGTCGCGCGGGAGCGATCTGGAGCTTGTGCGCCCGCCGATGGAATGGATGGGCGACAAGAAGAAGCCGGGCCGCATCCGCGAGCTCGGCGACTGGCTGGAACGGGAGGCTGCGGACGCCGAGGCGGCGATCGTATCCATCGACACGCTGCTGTACGGCGGCATCGTTCCTTCCCGGCTGCACGGGCTTGGCGAGCACGAGGCCGACGCTCCGCTGGAGAGGCTGCGCCGCATCCGCCAAAGCAATCCGTCGCTCAAGCTGTACGCCTTCCACCTCCTGATGAGATGCCCCCGCTATTCCAGCTCCGACGAGGAGCCGGATTATTACGGGGAGTGGGGACGGGAGCTGTTCCTGCTCGGTTATTACGGCCACCGGGAAAGGCTGGGCGAGGCTTCGGCGGAGGAGCTGGCCGAGCTGGAGGCTATCCGCAGCCGGCTGCCGGGAGACGTCCGCGACGACTACCTGCAGCGCCGGGCGGTGAACGCCGCCGCCAACCGGGCTTCGCTGGAGCTGGCGGCGGACGGCACGCTCGATTTTCTCGCGCTGCCCCAGGACGACGCCGCTCCTTACGGCTGGACGGCGCTGGACCAGCAAGCGGTGCGGGAGCGGATCCGGGAGCTGGGAGCCGAGCTGCGGACGCTCATGTATCCGGGAGCGGACGAGGCGGGCTGCACGCTGCTCGCCCGGCTCGTCAACGCCAGGCACGATGCGGTTCCGCTCGTCTACCCGAGATATTCCAGCACGCGGGGGCCGCAGATCACGCCGCTGTATGAGGATCGGCTGCTCGGCGAAAGCATCAAGCTCCATATCCTTGCGGCAGGCGGCTTGCTTGCGGAGAGCGCTGCCGACGCGGATCTGCTCCTGCTCGTCAATTCGCCCGGAGACAGGATGGGCGAGGCGAACGGACAGCTGAGCCCGGATGCCGGCTATGATGTGCAGCGGAGCATAGCGGAGCTCGCGGAATACGGCCATTACGCGCTGAGCCGGCTGCGCAAGCCCGTAGCGGTGGCCGACGTCGCCTACGCGAACGGAGGCGACCTGCAGCTGCTGAGGCTGCTCGGCAGGAAGGGCATGCTGCCCCGGCTGGCCGGTATCGCCGGCTGGAACACGAGCGCCAACTCCATCGGCACCGTGCTCGCGCAGCTGATGCTCTATGACCGGTTCGGCTGCACGAGCAGCCACCTGGACTTCCTCGGCCTGCGCATCGCGGAGGACTACGGCTACTGCTCCGGCGTTCGCCGCCAGCTCGCCGACGGGCCGATCAAGGAGCTCGGCATGGACTATTTCGCCGTGGACGGACAGAGCGGCCGGGCTGCGGCCATGGTTCGGGAGGAGCTGAAAGGCTTCCTGGAAAGGGAGCTGGCTGGAAGCGGGCTTTCCGTGACGATCTTGGATTGCCGGATGCCGTGGAGGCGGATGTTCGAGGTGGGGCTGTCCGTAGCAACCGGGATCGATGAAAGGAAGTCCGATGCAGCCGAGACCGATGCGGCCGAGGCTGTCCCGGCGGAAGAGCGCAGGCCGTCGGAATATTCGGCTGCCGGGCAATACGGCATGCAGGAACCGTCCATGGAGCAGGCGGCTTCAGCCGCCGACAACAACGAGGCAAGGGGATGACGGCATGACGTCTTTTTGGGGGAAGGTGAAAGGCGGGCTGATCGTCTCCTGCCAGGCGCTGGAGGGAGAGCCGCTGCACGGAGCGGGCATGATGGCGAGAATGGCGCTTGCGGCGGAGCAGGGAGGAGCCGTCGCCATCCGGGCCAACTCCGGCGCCGACGTGGCGGAAATCAAGAGCGGGGTGGCAATACCGGTCATCGGCATCATCAAGCGCGATTATCCCGGCTCTCCGGTCTACATCACGCCGACGATGAAAGAAGTGGATGAGCTGGCGGATGCGGGGGCGGATATGATCGCGTTCGACGCGACGCTCAGGCAGCGGCCGGGCGGCGTCACGGCGGAGCAGCTCGTCCGCCATATGCACGCCAGGGGAATTCCGGCGATGGCCGATATTTCCACGCTGGAGGAAGCGCTCGAAGCCGAGCGTGCAGGAGCCGATTGCGTCTCGACGACGCTTGCCGGCTATACGCCTTATTCGAGAAGCCTCGACGGTCCTGATTTCGAGCTGGTGGAGAAAGCGGCCTCCAGCCTGCGGATTCCGGTGTTCGCCGAAGGGCGGATCAGCGATCCGGGCCAGGTAGCGAAGCTGCTCGGCCTGGGAGCCTGCGCCGTCGTCGTCGGATCGGCGATTACCCGTCCCCAATTGATTACAGAGCGGTTCGCCGCAGCTGCGAGAAGGAGTGTCCGCTAGAGATGGATCTGAGATTGAAGGTTGGTTCCTATTATCCCTCCTTGACGAAGTCGGAGCAGAAGGTCGCCGATTACGTGCTGAACGCTTCGGAGGATATCATCTATCGCTCGGTGACGGAGCTCGCGGAGCTGTCCGCCGTCGGGGAAACGACAGTCATGCGGTTCTGCAGAGCGATCGGCTTCAAAGGATACCAGGATTTCAAGCTTGCGCTCGCCCAGGATTACAGCCCGCGCAGGCAGCAGGAGAGCGGCGGGCATTCCGATGCCACGCCGGATGATTATGCGGAGCTCGTCTACAGGGAGACGTCCTCGATTCTGGCCGATACGATGAGCCTGCTCGACCGTGCCAAGCTGGAGGAAGCGGTAGCCCGCATGGATGCGGCCGGCTACGTCCAGTTTTTCGGCGTCGGGGCTTCGGGCATTACCGCGCTGGACGCCAAAAACCGGCTGCTGCGCATCGGCAGGCGCGCCGAAGCTGTGGCGGACGCCCATTTTCAGGCGATGATGGCCGTCACGATGGGACCCGGGGACGTCGCATTCGGGATCAGCCTCAGCGGCAGCACCCTCGACACGGTCGACATGCTGACCAAAGCCCGGCAGCAGGGAGCCTACGTCATCGCCGTGACCAATTACGCCAAATCGCCTATAACGGCTGCGGCCGATCTCGTGCTGCTCACGGCGGGCAAGGAATCTCCGCTTGAAGGGGGCTCCATCGGAGCGAAGATCTCGCAGCTTCTGCTGATCGACATGATCTGCGAGGGACTGGCCCGGCTCAATCTTGCCCGTACGCGGGAGATGAAGGAACGGACGGCCAAGGCGGTAATCGAACGGATTTATTGACCCTGGACGGCTCTGTCTTCGGCATGAAGGCTTGATCACGGATGATCGGAGGTGGGCGGGATCGCGACGCTGGTAGGAATCGATATCGGAGGCACTTCCATCAAAGGAATCGCAGCGGATCATCGAGGGCGTGTTCTGGAAGAGCTGTCGGTGCCGACGGAAGCGGCCCGCGGCAGGACGGGAATCCTCTCCTCGCTGGACAATCTGGCGGCGCTGCTGCTGGAGCGGCATCCCGAGTCCGAGGCGATCGGAATCGCCAGCGCGGGCCGCATCGATGCGGGCAGCGGGGAAGTCGCCTATGCGACGGACAACCTGCCCGGCTGGACCGGCATGCGGCTCTCGGAGTGGGCCGGACTTCGCTTCGGGCTGCCGGTAAGGGTGGATAACGATGCCAATGCGGCGCTGCTCGGCGAATGCTGGATCGGATCCGGAAGAGGGCTGCGCGATGCGGTCATGCTGACGCTCGGCACCGGAGTCGGAGGAGCCAATCTTGCCGGCGGCAGGCTGCTGCGCGGAGCCCGCTGGGGAGGCGGAGACTGGGGCCACGTCGTGCTCGTGCCGGGCGGACGTCCATGCAACTGCGGCCGCCGCGGCTGCGCGGAGATGTACCTGTCGGGCACGGCGCTCATGCGCGATGCCTCCGCGGCTTTCGGTCCGATCGGGCCCGAAGGGCTGATGGAGCGGTACCGGGCAGGAGATGCGGCCGCCCTGCGGCTGCTTCGGAATTATGCGGGGCTGCTGGCCGTATTCATCGGCAATCTGGCCGCCGCCCTCGATCCCGAGGCCGTCCTGCTGGGAGGCGGCGCCGCGGATTCGCTGCGGGAGTGGCGGCCGCTGCTGGACGAGGCGCTGGCCTCGGAAGGCGTGAGGATCGAGGTGCGTCCGGCTCTGCTCGGCACGGCGGCAGGCTGCTGCGGCGCCGCAAGGATGGCGCTGGATCTGATGGGAAGAACGACGGAGGAGGAGACGGCATGAAGATGCAGGAGCTGGAAGCCGATGTGCTGATCATCGGCGGAGGTCTTGGAGGGACGGCCGCGGCGCTGGCCGCGGCGCGGGAAGGATGCCGGGTCATCCTGACGGAGGAGACCGATTGGATCGGCGGGCAGCTGACTTCGCAGGCGGTGCCTCCCGACGAGCATCGATGGATCGAGAGCTGCGGCTGCACGGCTTCGTTCCGGGAGCTGAGGGAGCGGATCCGCGCGTATTACCGGGACAATTACCCGCTCACGGAAGCGGCCCGGGCCAACAAGCTGCTCAACCCCGGCAACGGCTGGGTCAGCCGCCTGGCCCATGAGCCCCGCGTCGCGCTGTCCGTATTGGAGGCGATGCTGGCTCCATACGTCAACAGCGGCAAGCTGCGGATTCTCAAGGAAACGGCCGCCGTCAGCGCAGAGACGGAGGGAGACCTGGTCTCTTCCGTAACGGTCGCCTGCCGCAGGACGGACCGCCGCACGGTGCTGCGCGCGCCTTATGTGCTGGATGCGACGGAATGCGGCGATCTGCTCCCGATGACGGGGACGGAATATGCGGTCGGCTCGGAATCCCGCAGCGAGAGCGGCGAGCCGCATGCGCCGGAGACGGGCGATCCGGAGGATGTGCAGGCGTTCACCCATGTGGCGGCATTGGAGTACATTCAGGGAGCGGATTTCACGCCGGAGAAGCCGCCGGAAATGTATTCGTACTGGAGGGATCTCGTCCCTCCGTTCTCCCCTTACCCGCTGCTGAGCTGGTTCGCGACCGATGCCAACGATACGACGAAGAAAAAGGAATTCACCCTGCTGCCCAACGACAAGGGCGTCACCTCCTTGTGGGATTACCGCCGGATTCTGGATCCCCGCCATCTTGCGGCTCCTCTCTATGACGGAGATCTGTCGCTGCTCAACTGGGCCCAGAACGATTATTATCTGGGCACGATCCTGGACGTTCCTCCGACCGTCAAGGAGGATCGGCTGTATGCGGCGAGGCAGCTGACGCTGTCCGTCGTCTACTGGCTGCAGACGGAGGCGCCGCGGCTCGACGGGGGCAAGGGCTGGCCTGGCGTGCGGCTGCGGCCGGATGTGCTGGGGACGAAGGACGGCCTCGCCAAGTCCGTCTACATCCGGGAATCCCGCCGCATCAAGGCGCTCCAGACGATTACGGAGGCCGACGTCAGCAAGGAGATGCGCGGCAGCGAGGGCATCCGAAGGTACGGGGACAGCGTCGGAGTCGGCAGCTATCATCTCGATCTTCATCATACGACCGTGACCTACCGGAGCTTCTACATCCCCAACTATCCGTACGAGATTCCGCTCGGGGCCCTCATCCCGGTGCGGATGAACAACCTGCTTCCCGCCTGCAAGAACATCGGGACGACCCAGATTTCCAACGGCTGCTACCGCCTGCACCCGACGGAGTGGAACATCGGCGAGGCTGCCGGGGCGCTCGCCGCCTATTGCCTTCGCACCGGGCTGCGGCCGCGCGAGGTGCGCGGAGAAGCGGAGCATCTGGACGGCTACCAGGAGCTGCTGGCGTCCCGCGGCGTGGAGATGCACTGGCCTGAGGATGTGGAGAAGGGGGTGGTCGAGGGAGCGTGAGGCATGCGGCTTATGCGAATTCAGCCCTCTTGAGAAGTTTCTGCTGCCGCGAGCAGGATAACGGGCTGGAGAAAGCAGCGGCCTGCCGCTTGGACGGAAGGAATATGGAGCAGGATGACAGCCGGGCAGGTGAATGACGAGAGCTGCAGGAAATGAAACAGGAGCAATCATTCGGGCAGGAAATGAAACAGGAGCAATAATTCGGTGCGCGAAAAGTTCAGGCAATGAAGAAAAAGGGAACGAGTCCGTGAAGATTTCTCAGGCAGGCATGAAACCGGAAGGAAAAGGGAATCGAAGGAAGAGCAACATGGACGATTGGGACACTGGACAATAGGGTCGCAAACCCTTCCGATCCGCCGCTGAAGGAAGCCGGGCTAGAAAACCCATGATCGAACAGGAGGAATTGTTCATGAGATCACATGGTCAAAAGCTTGCGTACAGCCTCGTTGCCGCCAGCCTGCTGCTGGGCGGAACGGCAGCCGCTTCGCCGCCCGCCGTTCCCGAATCGGGAGCCGGCCTGCAGGCGATGGCGCAAGACCAGCCGTTCGTTACCGTACCGATTGAATCGCTCAAGCCTGCCCAGGCCATGGAGAAGCCGGTGCTGACTCCAACGGGCGGCCAGCTCATCCTCAGCGATTCTCCGGAAATGCCGACCGTACCCGGAGCCTATTATCGGGACACGGTTACAGGCTCCTTCCGCGTCTTTTACCATCATCTCAACAATACGGGAGCGCCGCTGCAGATCGGCGCCGCGGTGACCAATACGTCGGGCTACACGGTCAAGCTGTATGAGGAAGGCTCCGGAGCGGGAGTGGACTACTACCCGGACGTAGCCGGCCAGATCGCCCTGGCCGCCTTTCTCAAGGATCGCGGCTCGAAGCGTCCGGTCGCCGTGCTGAAGCCGGGGGAAACCTACTGGCGGACCGCGGAGGTGCCCGCGACGCATACGCTCAGCGGCTTCCTGCAGCTGAGCGCGGAATCCGCTTCCGGCGGCGCCGCGCCGGTGACCGTCACCACGCTGGGTTATGCGATGCGGCCGGCCGATCCGCTCGCCGAGCCGGTGCTGCCGCCCGACCGGCATATCCGCGGCACCTTCCCGCATTACGACCGTACCGGCACGCTGGTCTACAAAACTTCTGCCGGCAATTCCCTGCTTCGGGTCGATTCGTCGCCTACCGGCCAGTGGGCTGACTTCATGCCGGGAGAGTACGAGCAAGGCGTGGACGCCACGAGCGGCGCCGCCGTCCTGAACCCCGGCAACTACGGAGTCATCTACGACATGTCGGTCGAGATCGAGAACGACAGCGACGAGCGCCGCATAGTAGGCGTCTATCTGAACCCGTCCGGAGGATCGGGCCATTATACGATCGGCTGGGGCGGCAAGCTGCTGAATTCCGGCTTCCTGAACTACACGACGGCGTGGCAGCTCTCCGAGTTCAATGTCGGGCGCAAAGGGAAGACGGTTCCGTCCCGGCTCAGCCTGACCGGCGGCTCGGCGGGCCCGCAGACGCTTTACTTCACCAACCGTCCGGTCAAATAAACATGAAATCCCTCTCGTCAAGCAGGCGAGGGGGATTTCTTCGTTATTCTTCCTCTTCGGTCGACGGCATGGAGCCGGCGCCGGCTGGTCGCGGGATGGTAAGCACCCGCGCAGTGAAGGCGATGACGAGACGCTGGCCGGGCGCTATCGTGCCGAGCGGGATGCCGGTCTTCAGGTTGCCGCCGGCACCGAGCGGCCGCCTACCGTTGCGCTGTCAGGCACGAGAGCGAGCGAAGGGGAAAGGTCGTCTGTCAGGATGGCTTTCACCGCGGTGAAGCCGCTATTGTTCTCGTTGACTCCTCTAGGTTCATTTCTTTTTTAAACCCTCCCGCCCATCGACGAGGCCAAAAAAACCTTCAATTCGATCGGAATCTTCCGTATAATGCTTACGGACGAAGTGCATCGGAACCCGGCTTTTCTGAGACTGGAAAGTCGCCAAAATCATTCTGCAGGAGGTCTAGGAAAGAATTGAAAGCAGCAAACTGGAAAAACGAATGGTTCACGGATCCCAAATCGAATCTGCTGTCGGGCATCACCGTCGCTCTGGCACTGATTCCGGAGGCGATCGCATTCTCGATCATTGCCGGCGTCCATCCGATGATCGGATTGTACACCTCCTTCATCATCGCCGTCGTCATCTCCTTCTTCGGCGGGAGACCCGCGATGATCTCGGCCGCGACCGGCGCGATGGCGCTTCTCATGGTCAACCTGGTCCGCGACCATGGACTGGAGTATCTGTTCGCAGCCACCGTCCTCTGCGGCATCATCCAGATGGCGATCGGCAATATGCGGCTGGGCCACTTGATCCGCTTCGTGCCGCACTCGGTCATGAACGGCTTCGTCAACGCGCTCGCGATTCTGATCTTCACCGCGCAGCTCGTTCATTTCCGGGGGCAGGGCTGGCTCATGTATGCGCTGCTCGCCCTAACGCTCGCCATCATTTACGGCCTGCCGCGGCTGACCAAGGCGTTCCCGTCCGCGCTCGCGGCGATCATCATCGTCTCGGCGATCACGATGGGCTTCAAGCTGGACGTCCTCACCGTCGGCGACATCGGCAACATCACGAGCGCGCTGCCGAGCTTCCATCTGCCGAACTTCGTTCCGAATGCGGACAACCTGATGATTATCCTGCCCTATTCGGTCTCGCTTGCTCTGGTCGGATTGCTGGAGTCGCTCCTGACTTCGAATATCGTCGACGACATGACCGACACGACGAGCAGCAAGAACCGTGAGGTCAAAGGCCAGGGCATCGCCAATATCGTGACCGGATTCTTCGGAGGGATGGCAGGCTGCGCGATGATCGGCCAATCGGTCATCAACGTCAAATCAGGCGGACGGACGCGCCTGTCCACGTTCACGGCGGGCATCTTCCTGCTCGTTCTGATCATGGTCCTAAGCAGCGTCGTCAAGGAGATTCCGATGGCCGCACTCGTCGGAGTCATGTTCATGGTATCCTTCGGAACGTTCAACTGGCGTTCCCTGACGGAGCTGAAGCGGATTCCGATCGGCGACAGCATCGTCATGGTCGTGACGGTAATCATCGTCGTGATGACGCATAACCTGTCCTACGGCGTCATGGCCGGTGTCGTCATCAGCGCCTTGATTTTCGCCCGCCGCATCTCCGCGATGAAGGTGGAAGGAAGGATGGAAGGCGGCCGCAAGCGCTATTTCGTCACGGGCCAGCTATTCTTCGCCACGACGACGGCGTTCGGACAGCAGTTCGATTATGGTGATGATCCGGACGAGGTCGTGATCGACTTCGGACAATCCCATGTATGGGATCATTCCGCCGTCAACGCAATCGCCAAGCTCGCGGACAAATACGCCGCCGCCGGCAAGCGCGTCGTGCTTGAAGGCCTCAACGAGCAGAGCCGCACCCTCGTCGACCGTATCGGTCTGGGCAGCGGAGCCCACTGAGAGAATGAAAAGGACTGAACCCAGCCGTTCGAGCTGCCGGTGCTCAGTCCTTTTTCTTTTTTTGCAGCAGCGGAGAGCGAGCAGCCGAAAAATTCGTCCAGCTCGGCCCGTTCTTCGTTCATTCGGTTTCGATTCAAAGCCGGCTTCGCGGGTCTCATCCGCGATGCCGGCTTTTTCCATTCGCCTGTAACCAAGAGTTCGTCCCGCTCGTCTTAAGGAGCGGAGGTGTAAACCCACATGAAAAGAAAATCGAAAACGTTCGCGCTGTCCAGCGCGGTTCTGATGCTGATGCTCGCAGGCTGCGGCGCAGGCAATGCTCCGGAAGGCGCGGCTGGCGGCGAAGCAAGTCCTTCGCCGGAGGCCAGCCCCGTCGTATCGGCTTCGGCGGCTCCGACTCCAGCCCCGAGCGCCGAACCTTCGATCGCGCCGACTGCCGCTCCGGTTCCAGAACAGGCGGAACATCGAAAGTACGGCATCTATAACGGAGCGGCCGATCCGCATACGGTCGAGATCGAATCGGACGGGAAGCCCCAGGCTTATCAGCTCGCGGAAGGCGCCAGTACGGAAGGCATTGTCGAAGGAGGCGAAGTTTTCTTCATCTATAAGGAGCAGCCGGTAGAAGGAGATGCTACCGTGAAGCAGCTGATTCTCACCAAGCTGGTCAAGGCGAAAACCTTCAAGCTGAGCGTGCAGACGGCTCCAATGGAGAAGCCGGCCGCCCTCATGCAGGGCAAGGGATTCGGATTGTATGTTTTCAGCGCGCTTGATTTCGATCCCGAAAAAGGCATCCTCTCGTTCGGCGATCCGGCACAGGGATACAACCTGCAAGCTTCCATCACGCCCTATGCTTCCGATTACAAGACGGACGATCTGAAGGAAGAAGCGCGGAAGGAGTTCGCCGGCACCGGGCTCGCCGAAGTTCCGAAGGAGAAGCGTCCCGAGCCTTTCCGCGATGCGGCGGTCTTCCTGGAGGGGAGCAATGAATCGCTCCTTGTGCAATATATAGCCAAGAAATACGGCGGCCAATGGTTCGTTTTCAAAGTAAACACGAACCAGACCGAGGACGGCGGTATTTTCTCCGACTATGTCTACACGAGCTTGAATTCGCTTGAGCGCTCTCCGAAACCCGATTGATGCTTGCTGAAACGGAAGTTATGCACAGATTTGTGCACACTATGAACAGGTTTAAAAGCCTGTAATATGAAGAAATTGAAAAAGTTGCTCACTTATCCACAAATCAAGTTATGCACAAGAGGATACATGTTTCGATGTGCGTTCATGAATTGTTGCGCAGTATCCCCTGGAACTTTCGGAACGCATAATTTTCCCGCTTCCTGCACATACCAACCCGGTATGCGAACTTAAACAGGCAGGAGGCAACGATGAATGAAAGCCCGAATCAAAGCGGCGGGAGCGGCCGGCTGCATGCTGGCGATGCTTGTTCTTTCCGCTCAGGCAGCGGGAGCCGCTGCCCCTGAGCAGCTGTCCAATCGGAATGCCGCCGTCCCTGAGCACAATCAGGAAGCGGCGGCAGGATGGAGCAAGCCCTACCATTTCGGCTTCAAAAAAAGCAAAAACGGCCAGCTGCCCTCGATAGCCGAGGAGGGCTTCATGCCGATGCTTGAGAAGCATAAGGCCATTTTTCTCGGCAATACGGCCGAGAAGGAGCTGTATCTGACCTTCGACAACGGGTATGAGAAGGACAAGCTTACGGCGCAGATCCTGGACGTATTGAAGGAGAAGAAGGTTCCGGCCATTTTTTTCATTACGGGCCATTATGTCAAGACGGAGCCTGATCTCGTCAAGAGGATGGCATCCGAGGGCCATCTGATCGGCAACCATTCCTGGAGCCATCCCGATATGAGCACGCTGCATCCGGATGCGGTCAAGCGGGAGCTGGATGGTGTCAAAAAAGCGGTAGCCGACCTGACAGGCTTCCGGGAAATGAATTATCTGCGTCCTCCTAGAGGCATTTTCAGCGACCGCATGCTGGAGGTGAGCAAGGAGGACGGCTACACCAATGTGTTCTGGTCGGTCGCCTACAAGGATTGGGATACCTCCGCGCAAAAAGGAGCGGAATATGCCTACAGCAACGTAATGGGCCAGCTTCATCCCGGTGCCGTCCTGCTGCTTCACGCGGTATCCAGGGACAATGCCCAAGCTCTCGGACGCATCATCGATTCGGCGCGAAGCCAAGGCTACACGTTCAAAAGCCTGGATCAGCTCACGCAGCGGACTTATCGTTGAAGCCGGAAGCGTCCTTCCGCTGAAGAGGCTTGAGGGCAAGGTTAAGGGCAAGGTTATCGGCAAGCCATAACCTTCCGGGACAAGCGCAAAGATGGGTCAACCCGTTTTTTCGGGTTGGCCCTTTTCCGTTTTTCAGGCATCGGGAAGGCACATTCGTTCAGGTTCTTGGCAGCTCTTCGTTGTTCGATTGTTGCCGGCAGCTCTGCGTTAGATTGTCCGGCAGCTGCGTTGATATGGATTGTTGCTGCCGGTTAGGCAAATGCTGAGGCTCCTTATAGACGTAGATGGATCTGTTGATGGTCAATTGCTGAAACCGTTGGAGATCAATTCATTTATCAAGCGATGGGAATCTGCGCATCTACTCAAGCGATGGGAATCTGCGCATCAACGCCCGGGGATGGTGGGATTGATTTGCAGTGAAATCCATTTGTCGAATTAGGATACCGTATGGTATCCTAAAATTGAAATGAAACTCATACGCAAAGAGGAGCTGTATCTCATGACCGACAACAACATGCAGCCGGGCCGGTCGCTGCCCGATATCCGCCAGACCCAGATCATCAACGCCCCCATCGCTCTCGTATGGGAGAAGGCGGCTACTTCCGAGGGCATCGCCTCCTGGTTCATGCCCAATACGTTCACACCGGAGGATGGAGCGGAGTTCATTTTGCATGCGGGTCCCTTCGGAGATTCCAAATGCAAAGTAACCGAGCTGTCGCCTCCTCACCGGTTGAGCTTCGCCTGGGGAGAACAATGGTCCATCACGTTCGAGCTGCGCGAGCTGGAGCGGGATGTGACGGAATTCACCTTGATCCACTCCGGCTGGCTGGAGGAAGGAAGGACGGAATTCGGACAGCCTCACAACCAGGTGCGGGGCAACATGAACGGCGGCTGGGACAAAATGGTTCAGAAGCTCGCCGGCATGTTCGTCTCCTGACGCATGGAGGCGAAGGAACAGCGGCATGACGTGTTTCAGGCGATAGCGGATCCGACTCGCCGGGAGCTGCTGCAGCTGCTTCGTACCGGGGAGGAGCTTCCGCTTAAAGGCATCACTCCTCATTTTTCCATGACAAGGGCTGCCGTATCCAAGCATCTGCATATTTTATCCGATGCAGGACTTCTCCATGAACGGCGTGTCGGGCGCGAGACCCGGTACCGGATGAATCCCGATCCCCTGCTGGAGCTTCGGCGCTGGCTCGCCTTCTTCGAACGTTATTGGGACAACAAGCTGGGCATGCTGAAGATGATTGCGGAGACGGAGCATGATGCAGCTGGCGAGAAATCGGATCGGCCGGCCGCACAGGACGGGAAATAGGACAGGCCGTTCGTTTGATCGATGAAACCCGGCTATGCTATAATAATGTAACTTACTTAGTTACAGTTAGTTGAGACGGATTTGAAACAACGGGAGGAAGGCAGCATGAAGGTAGAGATTTGGTCCGACTATGCATGTCCGTTTTGTTATATCGGCAAGAAGAGGTTTGAGTTGGCTCTGCAATCGTTCCCGCATCGGGACAAGGTCGAGATCGTATACCGCAGCTTCGAGCTGGACCCGAATGCCAAGCACGTACCGGGTACCAGCGTTCATGAACTGCTGTCGCGCAAATACGGATTCCCATTGGAACAAGCGAAGGCCAGCAATGCGAACGTCGGCAGCCAGGCCGCCGAGCTCGGCTTGACCTTCGATTTCGACGCGATGAAGACGGGCAATACGTTCGATGCCCACCGGCTGATGCACTGGGCATCACAGCAGGGCAAGGGCAACGCCCTTTCCGAAGGGCTGTTCCGTGCTTACTTCGAACAAGGACGGCTTCTCGAAGATCGCCAGACGCTGACGGAGCTTGCGGCTGAAGCAGGGCTGGATGCGGCGGGAGCGGCAGAGGTTCTCGCTTCGGGTCGATTTGAGGCCGAGACGAGGAGAGACGAGCAGGAAGGCTCCGAGCTGGGCATCCAGGGAGTTCCTTTCTACGTCCTGGATCGCAAATACGGCGTTTCCGGCGCTCAGCCTCCATCCGTATTCCTCCAGGCGCTGGAGCAGGCTTGGTCGGAGCGCGCAGCCGCTGCCGCGGATTCCGTACAAGCCGGAGCTGCCGCAGGCGAGGAT
Organism: Paenibacillus sp. SJS-P3; assembly: GCF_056711585.1. Classification (NCBI taxonomy): domain Bacteria; kingdom Bacillati; phylum Bacillota; class Bacilli; order Caryophanales; family Paenibacillaceae; genus Paenibacillus; species Paenibacillus sp. SJS-P3. The sequence goes on from NZ_CM160043.1 coordinate 853,641, forward strand.
TGCGCGGATGGAGTCTGCGCCGTTCCTGCAGCAACGGGGGATGGGGACGCTTGCGACGACGGGAGCTGCGCTGTCCCGGACCCAAGCGGCAAATAATAAAGGCTGAAGAGGCAAGCTGCGATAGCAGCTTGCCTCTTCTTTGTTGCGGATATGCAGGCAACTGGCGTGTTTGGAGCGGGCATGAGACGCATATGAAATCATATTTAAACCCGCTGACACTGCATACCAGACTCCAGACAGCAGACAGCAGGTACCAGACACCGGACACCGGACACCGGATACCGGCAGATACAAACCACACGAGACACCCGCACCAGACATTTGGCATTCAGCATCAGGCACTAAACACTAGACGCCAGACCATATCATAAGCTTATTCGGGCAAAGGCTGCTCGATCGGACATCAGATCCGTTATTTGGACGAAATTGGCGAAAAAATGGATTTATCGGACATCAGATCCGTTATTTGTCCCATTTTCCGTCATTTTGAGCCTGTAACGGCAGAATAACGGATCGTATGTCCGATAATCAGCCGAATCGCGGCTAAAGGAGCAAATAACGGATCCTATGTCCGATAATCAGCCGAATCGCGGCTAAAGGAGCAAATAACGGATCCTATGTCCGAAAGAATGAGCGATGGGTCTCATTCGCAAGAAAGCTCTTTGAAAAATGTCGTGCTTGCTTCACCTCGCGCCCCTACGCCCAAATGAATAGCCAAACAGCATATGGCCGTGGCCGCGAGTCGTATGTTCGTCGGATTCAACCAAGCGCGTGGGTCAGCGAGATCATCGTCAGAAGCCCGGCGATGAACGAGAGTGTGGCGGTTCTTGCATGTCCATCCCCGTGGCTCTCCGGAATAAGCTCCTTGTACACGACGAAAAGCATGGCTCCGGCCGCGAAGGCGAGGCCGTAAGGGACGACCGGCTCCATGGCTGCGGCAAAGCTGCCTCCAAGGAGAGCCGCAATGAACTCCAGAAGCCCGGTTCCGACGGCCATGAGGACGGCGTAAGCGCGTTTTGTACCCTGAGTAATCAGGAACAGTGCCGTCAGGAAGCCTTCCGGAATATTCTGCAAGCCGATGCTGACGGCTACGATCGGTCCGAGCTGGATTTCGCCGCTGCTGTAGCTGACGCCGACAGATAAGCCCTCCGGCAGATTGTGCAGCGCCATGGCGGTGAGGAAGAGCGATGAATTCCGGTCCAGGCCGAACCATCCGCCGCTCTGCGAGTGCAGCGGCTGCGGAAGCTCGCCGTGGACGGTGTCGGTATGCGGAATGAGCAGTTCCAGCAGCATAAGCACGAATGTGCCGAGCAGGATGCCGATCGTAAGCACGCCTAGATTGGACAGCTTGAGAGCGCTTGGGATGAGGCCATAGGTCGATGCGGATACCATGATGCCGGCAGTGAAAGCGAGCAGTACGTCTTTGCCGCGATGGGTCATGGAGCTGATGAAGAGGGCGGGCAGCGCGCCGACCGCAGTGCACATGGCCGTGGCCAGCGACCCCAGCAGGATCGGATTCATAGCCATTCTCCTTGCTCCGGCGCAAAGCCGGGAAAGTTCATTCAATTCCGGTGGAAAGGTCCACCATTGAAACTATTGTTGCCCCCGTAAGGGGAGTAGTCAACTATTATGGAGGCAGCGGCAGCCGATTCCTTCCATCCCGTCGATCTCGATGACCTGCCTGTCGGCTCCAACGTCCATCCCGTCCGTCACGATGATCAGCCTGGCCAGCTCCGACTTTCATCGTTCCGCCTTGATTCTCTACCGCCCGGCCTCGACATTCCATTCCGACCATGCTCAGCTTCCCTTCCGTACGCCTCTTCTCCCCATCCCTTGAGTTCATTACCATGAACGGTTCGAATCTGCGAACACTTCCGTCAACCTGCCGCGAGGCTTCGCCATAAAGTATGCCGCTCACGGGCGGAACATGTTTGTCCTGCTTGCCTGGACTTTTTCCCTTCGGCGCCAGGCGGGACTTTATTTCCTTGCCGCTTGCCGATACAATGGGCATACTGAATAGGATCATCCTGCCAGTTGCAACTTATGCAGCTAGAGCCGGCCAAAGGGGCATCGATTATGATATCCGACCTGCTTGACTATATGACGGAAGAAAATCTGCACCGGCTGCTCGGAGAATACCGTTCCTACGGACCGCTCCCAGGCATCCTTTTGACCTTCCTGAAATCGTTCGTTCCGCCGCTTCCGACGATTCTGATCGTCGGCGTCAACGCCGCCGTATACGGCCTGTGGCCTGGCTTTTTATACTCGTGGATCGGCCTGGTGGCCGGCTGCATGGCTACGTTCCTGCTGGTGCGCACCGCGGCCGGCCACCGCATCGCCCGCCGCTGGGCTGCGAAGCCCAAGGTGAAGGCCAGCATGGACTGGATTCGCCGCAACGGTTTCAGCTATGTGTTGGTACTGAGCCTGTTTCCGGTCGGTCCGTTCGTGCTCGTGAACATGGCCGCTGCCGTATCCCGCATGAGCGTGCTTCGTTTTCTGGCCGCCGTCGCCGCCGGCAAAGCGGTCATGGCGTTGGCCGTTTCCTTTGTCGGCCATGACATCGCCCGCTTTTACCGGGATCCGCTCCAGCTCGTCTACGTGGTTCTGTTCATCGTGCTCTCCTGGTATGTATGCAAAAGAATCGAAACCCGCTTCATGCGCAAAGAGGCGGCTACGGACGCAGCTCAAGCCGCAGGCGGAAATTAGTTCACGTACTCCAAGCACCCTGACAATCAGTTGTCAGGGTGCTTCTGTTAGTCTGGTTGCACAAGCGAAGGAGATTCCGCCGATGAATCGGCCAGGCATGAAGTCTTTGCGGTAAGCATCTTTGTCCAGACTGTTTCAGTCAGACTGAAATCAGTCTCCGGACTGATTTTCGCATCAAGGCTCCTCTATATAATAGGGGAAGCGTCCGGCCCTCGAGGCCGGCAACAGACAGGGGAAGGGCAGGGGATTTATCATGGCGCAAGCCTCACGCAGCACGGGCCTCATCGTGGCCGGATTGCTGCTCGGCATTCTGATGGCTTCCATGGACCAGACGATCGTATCGACGGCTATGGGGACCATCGTCAGCGAGCTTGGAGGACTGGACAAATTCGTCTGGGTCACTTCGGCGTATATGGTAGCGGAAATGGCGGGCATGCCGATCTTCGGCAAGCTGTCCGATATGTACGGCCGCAAGAGATTCTATATCTTCGGCATCATCGTGTTCATGGCGGGCTCGGCGCTTTGCGGCACCGCGACTTCCATCGAACAGCTGGCCATTTACCGGGCCATTCAGGGCATCGGGGGCGGAGCGCTCGTACCGATCGCCTTCACGATCATGTTCGATGCCGTGCCGGCAAGCGCGAGGGGCAAGCTGGGCGGTCTGTTCGGCGCCGTATTCGGCCTCTCCAGCATCTTCGGACCGCTGCTCGGAGCTTACATCACGGACCATATCCATTGGGAATGGGTTTTCTACATCAATCTTCCGCTTGGCTTGATCGCGCTTGCCTTCATCGCAATCTTCTACAAGGAATCGCCTAAGCATGCCAAGCAAGTCATCGACTGGGGAGGCGCGGCAACGCTGGTCGGAGCGGTCGTCTGCCTGATGTTCGCCTTGGAGTTCGGCGGGAAAACCTACGCTTGGGATTCCATTCAAATATCCGGTCTGTTCGCCGGATTTGCCGTACTCACGATTCTGTTCGTCGTGTTCGAGCTGCGGGCCAAGGAGCCAATCATTACGTTCGGCATGTTCCGCAACCGTGAATTCCTCTCCAGCAATCTGATCGGCATCTTCAGCGGCGCCGCCTTCGTGACGGCATCCGTCTACATTCCGATCTTCGTGCAGGGCGTGCTGGGCGGAAGAGCGACCAACTCCGGCCTCGTGCTTCTGCCGATGATGGTCGGTTCGGTCGTGACGGCAACGATGGGCGGCTTCCTCATGACCAAGCTGAAGTACCGGACCCTCATGATGCCGACTCTTGCCATCCTCGTGCTCGGCCTCGTGCTGCTCGCGACGATCGGCGAGGGAACGAACATCTGGACGCTGAGGCTGTTCATGATTCTGGTCGGCCTGGGCATCGGCGCTTCGTTCTCGGTACTCAGCAATGCAGCCATCTTCTCCGTGCCTGTCTCGGACCGGGGGACTGCCAGCGCGACGCTGAACTTCCTGCGTTCGCTCGGCATGGCGCTCGGCATTACGGTGTTCGGCATCGTCCAGAGCCATCTGTTCAGCGGCCGCATGAAAGATCTGCTTGGCGGAGCGGCAGCCGCTCCGGGAGCGGCTGCCGGCGCCGATGCCGCTGGAGCGGGCGGCACGGCGGGCGGAGCTGTCGCAGGGGCAGCCGGAGGAGCCGGCCTGCCGGAGGGTCTGAGCTTCAAGGATCCGCGCCAGCTGCTGGATCCCGAAGCCCGCAAGCATATTCCGCAGGAGGTTCTCGACTCCATCACCTCGGCGCTCAGCTCCTCCATCGTGCATACCTTCGCTTGGGCGATCCTGCCCGCGGCCATCGCTCTTGTGTTCTCCTTCTTCATGGGCAGCGGCAGAATGGATCCGCAGGAGGTCGCCCGCCAGGAACAGGAGCATGCGGCTGCGATGCATTGATCCGGCAAGCTGAACGCTGAACGCGGAGCCTCATCAGAGCACACCGATTCGTTCGGGCCGCAGGCCGCTTCCCATCCTGATTTTCAGGATGCGGAGCGGCCTTTTTTGTGCTACACTGGCGTAATGTCTTTTGGGCTCCAGGAAAAGCAAGTTTCGATTTCGAGGAATGCAAGTTTCGATTTCAGGAAAAGCAAGTTTGAATTGCGGGTCAGCAAGTTTGAATGTAGAGAAAGCAACCTTGGCCCTACTCTAGTTCGAATAAATGGAAACCTGGAAAGAAAGAGGTACGCCCTATGCGTGGAACAGCTCCGATCAAAGCATTTAATTTTCTCTATTTCGCCCTGCTGGCCATGTTCTTATCGTTCATGCCGGTCTATCTGAGCGATCAAGGACTGAGTCCGGCCCGCATCGGCCTCATCACGGGAACGGGCGGCTTCATCACGATCATCGCCCAGCCGCTCTGGGGCATGATCAGCGACCGGATGCGCACCGTGCAGAAGGTGCTGCTCCTGCTCGTGGCCTGCTCGTCCGCCATCGGCTACTTCCTGTACGACTCCTCGAGCTTCGGCATGCTGCTGCTGTTCGCCATGCTCATGTACTTCTTCCTGATGCCGGTCGATCCGCTCATCGAGAGCCTGAACTTCCGGACCGCGGAGCGGCTGGGGACGAGCTACGGCTCCATCCGCACCTACGGAGCGCTCGGTTATGCCGTCATGTCGCTGGCGGTCGGCTACGTCATGTCTTACCTCGGAGCAGGCAGCTTGTCCTGGCTGTTCGCGGGCGCAGGCATCGTCAGCCTGCTGGTGGCGCTTATGCTGCCCGATGCCGAAGTGTCGGGCAAGCCCGTCACGGTCGCCAGCCTGCGGGTATTCCTCTCCAATCGGAGGACGCAGCTGTTCCTGCTGCTCATCTTCATCAGTGCCGTGCCGCAGCGGATCAACGATACCTTCCTCGGCGTCTACATCAGGGAGCTTGGCGGCAAGTCCGAGCTGGTCGGCCAAGCCTGGTTCCTGGCCGCCGGCAGCGAGATTGTTGTCTTCGCGCTGAGCTTCTGGTGGCTCCGCCGCGGCAAGGAGATGCTGCTCATCTCTATCGCCGGCTTCTTTTACTTCATCCGCTTCTTCCTGTCCGCGTGGATCACGGAGCCTTACGGCCTCGTTGCGATCCAGCTGCTTCAGATCGTCACGTTCCCGGTCTTCTATTCGGCTGCGATCCAGTACCTGTACCGGATCGTTCCGGAGGAATGGCGCGCGACGGGGCAGACGGTGCTCGCTCTGCTCTTCTTCGGCGTGTCGGGCATCGTCGCTTCTTACGGAGGAGGGTGGCTGTATGACCGCCTTGGCGGCCATGTGCTATACCTGACGATATCGGGCTTGTCCCTTGCCGGCCTGCTGTTCGGAATCGGGCTGTACCGAGCTTCTTCGCGGGAGGATGCAGCTCAAGCCCGGTCGTAATAGTGCTTGAACGTGTCCTCCATCACATGCCAGACGCGGAGCTTGCGCATGTCCGACCTGCGCAGGGCGTCACTCAGCTCGACCTCGGAGGAGCAGTCGCTGTCGGAGACGGCGCTGACGAGATCGAAGATCGTTTCCTTTTTCGTTATCGAGTGCCGGTAGATGAAATAAATTTGCACGACCTCCTGGGTCAGGAGATGGCGGTATTTTTGTCCGATGGCATACATGGTAGCTTCGCCTCGCTTCTGTTCATGGATGGGCAGCTGTAGAGTCCAAGTATGGTTTCGCATAAGAAATTTACCCTTGATCTCAGCATATGAAAGCTCGTACGCATCGGATTGGGCGGATCTCCTCGGAGGCTCGAAGCTAAAGATGATCGGAATGGTCGGTTTTTCGCTGCGCAGGTATGGTGACACCCGGAGATTTACGGTATAATCGGGGACGAGCTTATGAATTCATTGACGAAGGAGTACGATGATGGAAAAAGTACTTGTTTTTGGCCATAAGAACCCCGATACGGATACGATTTGCTCCGCGATCGCCTACGCGGACCTGAAAAACCAGCTCGGCTGGAACGCCGAGGCGATCCGCCTCGGAACGGTGAGCGGAGAAACCCAATACGCTCTCGACCAGTTCGGCGTCGGCGCTCCGCGCCTCGTCGAGGCTGTCGCCGCCGAGGCGAAGCAAGTTATTCTCGTCGACCATAACGAGCGCCAGCAGAGCGCATCCGATATCGACGAGGTGACGGTCATCGAGGTCATCGACCATCACCGCATCGCGAACTTCGAGACGAAGGCGCCGCTGTACTACCGCGCCGAGCCGGTCGGATGCACGGCTACGATCCTGCTGAAGATCTTCAAGGAGAACGGCCTGTCGCCGCGCAAGGAAATCGCCGGCCTGATGCTGTCCGCCATCATCTCCGACTCCCTGCTGTTCAAGTCCCCGACCTGCACGGAGCAGGACGTCGCAGCGGCGCGCGAGCTCGCTGGGATCGCCGGCGTCGACGCCGACAGCTACGGCCTGAGCATGCTCAAGGCCGGCGCTGATCTCAGCGACAAGACAGTCGCCGACCTGATCAGCCTCGACTCCAAGGAATTCTCCATGGGCGCAGCCAAGGTCGAGATCGCTCAAGTCAACGCCGTTGACCTGAACGATGTGCTCTCCCGCCAGGCGGAAGTCGAAGCGGCGCTGAACGCGATCATCGCTTCCAAAGGATTGGATCTGTTCGTGTTCGTCACGACGGACATCATCAACAACGACTCCGTCGCGATCGCTCTCGGCAAGCACACGGCTGCCTTCGAGGAAGCGTTCGGCGTGAAGCTGGACGACAACAAGGCGACGCTGAAGGGCATCGTGTCCCGCAAATCGCAGGTTGTTCCGGTTCTGACGGAAATTCTGGCGAAGAAGTAAGCGTACGAAAAGCCTCTTTCCCTTATAAGGGAAGGAGGCTTTTTTAATCCTGCTTGGCAAGGAGCTTTCGATCTGCGATGACTCGGACCGGGCGGAATTCATGACTGGAGCCGTTTCTAATCTGACCTGCGCCTTCATCCTGTATTGACCTGGGATGATGGAGATGTGCGCGTCTCGAGACGCTGTCTTTTGCGGGAAACAAAAAAAAAGCATTCCGGAAACTCTCCCGGAATGCTTTTCCTTCTTATGAGATGCTCTTAAGATTCATTCGTTTCTGGGATGCCGACCTCGCTCTTGAACCGGTTCAAGTCCGCCTCGCGGCATTCCAGCTTGAGCCGTGTTCCGCCTTCCTCGTATTCGGTTTCGAGAATATGGGCGTTGTCGTTGAAGAAGGCGACCCAGCTGCCCTTGTCGTAAGGCACGACAATCTCGGTCTCGACATAGTCGGTGAAAATGCTCTTGCGGATCGAGTCGACCAGCTCGTCGACGCCTTCGCGGCGATATGCGGACAGATAGACGCGGCTGTCCTCCACGCGCGGATAAGAGACATCCGCCAGATCCGACTTGTTGTAGGCATACAGCATCGGAATATGATCGGCGCGAAGCTCCTTCAGCGTCTCTTCCGTCACCCGGATCTGCTGCGCGTACTCGGGATTGGACGTATCGACGACATGCACGAGCAGGTCGGCTTCGGATACTTCCTCCAGCGTGGAGCGGAATGCCTTGATGAGATGATGGGGAAGCCCGCTGACGAATCCGACCGTATCGGTCAGCAGGAACGACTTGCGGTCCGGCAGCTCGATGCTGCGCACGGACGTCTCCAGCGTGGCGAAAAGCATATCCTTCGCGAGCACGCCTTTGCCCGAATCCGGATGGAAGGTGTCGACCATGGCGTTGAGCAGCGTCGATTTGCCCGCGTTCGTGTAGCCGACGAGGCAGACGACGGGAATTTCGTTCTTCTTGCGGCGCTGCCGCTGGATCTGGCGCTGGGCGACAAGCTTCTCCAGCTCGCTCTCAAGCCCGTGGATGCGCTCCTCGATCCGTCTGCGGTCCAGCTCGAGCTTGGTCTCTCCGGCACCGCGGTTGGCGAGGCCCGATCCGCCCCCGCCGCCCTGGCGGCCCAGCGATTCCCGCAGGCCGACCAGACGGGGCAGCATGTAGCTGAGCCGGGCGACTTCGACCTGCAGCTGCGCTTCTCTCGTCTGAGCCCGCTCGGCAAAGATGTCGAGAATCAGAATCGTGCGGTCGATGACCTTGGTCTTGAGCTCCGCTTCCAGGTTGCGGATCTGGGAAGGGGACAGCTCGTTGTTGCAGATGACGGTCGGCTGGTCGAACTGCTCCACCAGCGCGGCGAGCTCCTCGATTTTGCCGGAGCCGAGATAATGGGTTTTGTGGATCCGCTCCGCCTTCTGCGTCAGCTCCGTGACGGTCTCGACGTTGCAGGCTTCCGCCAGATTGCGCAGCTCCTCCATGGAGTAGGCGAATTGATGGTTGTTCTGCTCGTGGACGCCCACGAGGATGGCTTGTTCTTTTGGCGCTATGGTCATAAGGTTGATCTTCCTTTCGATGTGCGAGTGGCATTGCAGCCGCCTGGTTACATATAGGATACCCTGATTCGGGAAGCAGCAAAAAGGACACAGGCATAAAAAGCCCGTGTCCTTCGTAGGTCTGCTGGATATGGCGGCGGCAGGAAGGGCGGCGATGACAATCGCTGACCCTTCCTTTCCAGGCATAGCCTCATATAGAGCCGCCACGGCGGCCTTCCCGCACCTTGGGGGCGGATAGGCCGAAATGGAGGCAGCTAGAGCTATGTACGTGGACAGACCACATCTGAGTTCCCTGCGCAAGGCAGAACATGGGCGCTATTCAATTAGCGACGCACCGTGCGAACTCGGATGCAGTTAATCACACGTAACCCTCCGTTCAAATTCAAAGTGGTTTGAGTGTACCATATGATTCCAGGGAAACGCAACCGGGGCGCATGCCTGGACAGGGGCAGTCAAGCTCCGGATGAAGGAGCCGAGTTGGGGGAAGAGAGAGCGGAAGCAAGAAAAGGGAGTGGAGCGACAACCATTTGCCGGCTATTGCCGTCAGGGAATGTGGAGGTGTTATTTATGCGGAAATCAATCGTCTTATTGGCAGCTGCGGCCATGCTTGCCGGCGCTGGCGGCTGCGGGGATGGACAAAGTGGAGGCGGAGCATCGCCGCCAGCCGCCAGTCCCGTTTCTATCGCGGAGCCAGCTTCAGCTGCCAGGGCGGCCGACGGGGTCACGGTGAGCCGCTCGCTCCGCTTTGGCCAAGTCAATGCGGCTCTTTACGGCAGCTTTTCGGAAAAAGGTCAGATCAAAGCCTTCGAGAAGGCGATCCGATCCGCCACGAAAATCGAAGGCATTCTCGACGTGGCCCAGCCGGATTACGACGTCGCGGTCACGGAAGACGGCAAGCGGAAGGAGATTCACCTATGGCTCGATGCCCGGTCGAAGCGAGGCATGTATGCGTATGTATCCGACATGGGGACGGGCTACACGCTGACGGAGGCATCGACCCGCCAATTGTACGATCTGATCTGGGGGCTGAAGTACGGGGCGGATCAAGCGGCGGCCAACGGTGATTTCGTGAATGGCCGTGGCTTGACGAGGAACCGGGATCAATGGGGGACATTTATCGCGAATGTGGAGGCTGGCGTCCAGGACGAGCTCCAGATTGTTCATTATACGATTGAAGGCGACCCTGTCTTCGATAATCTGTCCTTTGATGGAAAGACGATCATGCACAGATACGACAATACGCATGACGCGTTCGGATCGCCTAGGAAGTCGGTTGATTTTTGCCGATCGATCGAGGGGAAGAAGAAGGATGACGGGACGGAGTACGTTCTCGCTTCCTGTGGAGAGGGCAGCGCCGAGGGCGGGAGGTTCAGCCTGTATCTGGACCATCCGTGAGGCAGACAAAAGCTGTCCATAGCAGCGGGTCGAACGAAAGCAAGACAAAAACAAGCAGCCGGGCAGGCTGCTTGTTCGTCTGTCTTCGCCGCTATGCACGAAGCTGAGGGGCGAGGAGGGTATCCGTCAGGAAGCCGTGCCGTACCATTTGTAAGTCATGGCGGATTTGGCCGGAATCGTCACGTTGAAGCTCTGGCTGCCCCACTGGATTTTCACGTTGCGGGCAGAGGTCGAGGAGTTGTAGGCGACGACGACTTTGGAGCCGTCCGGGTTTTTGAACGCGACATCCTTGATCTCGCTGCCCGTGTTCGTCGAGATCCGGTACGCGCCGGGAACGACGAATTTGCTGAAGTGCCCGAGCAGGTAGTACTGCTTTTTGTACGTGACGATATTTTCCGGCCTGCTGTTGTTGTTGTCGGAGTTCTGGATCGTAATCATGCCTTTGTTGCTGTTGTTGTCGCCGAGCAGCGAAGGGCCGTCCTTCTGGTCAAGCGCCGCATTCCACAGGATGATGGACTTGGACCAGTTGCGCGTGATGTTGATGAACTCGTTCATCATCGTATCGAAGCCTTGCGACGTGCCGTTCTGCGGATCGTTCCAGTTGCCGAAGCCGCCCTCTGTGAACCAGACATCCTTGTCCGGATGGGCATTGTGCATCGAGGTCATCTGCGAGCCGTCGCCGCTGTCGTAATGGTGGAAGGCGCTGCCGGACACATAGCCACCCTTGCCTGCATTTTTGAGGCTGGTGATGACGGTATTCGGGAAGTTCCAATCCAGATAGTTGTGGTCGAAGGCGATGATTTTCGTATTGATGCCGGCGTTTTTCAGCGTCGGTCCGAGATAGTCGCCGATGAAGCCGATCTCATCCTGGGTGTTCATGCCCATGGACGGGTAATGGGTCGGCTCATACAGCGGCTCGTTCTGCACGGTGACCGCGTAGATCGGAATTCCTTGGCCCTGATAGGCTTGAATGTATTTCTTGAAATACTCGGCGTAGGTGCCGTAGTATTCGGCCTTGAGCTTGCCGCCGTTCAGCGTCCCGGAATATTTCATCCAGGCCGGGGCGCTCCAAGGGGAAGCGAATACTTTGATGCCGGGTTTTTTGGCCTGGGCGGCCTTGATCATCGGAATGATGTACGACTGGTCGCGGCTGATGCTGAAATTGTTGAGAGCCGTATCGCCCGCCGTGTCCGCATACGTATAGGCGCTCCAGGTGAAGTCCGAGCTGCCCATCGGCTGCCGCAGGACGCTGAGCCCGATGCCTGTATTGCCGAACAGCTTCTCCATGACCTCGGCCCGCTTGTTCGCGTCGAGCTTGTAGTTCAGCAGCCAGGCGGAGGAATCGGTGAGGGATACGCCGAAGCCGTCCATCTGCTGGTAGGTCGTGCCCTCGTTCACCGTGATCGTATAATCGGCGCTGCCCGCGCTGCCGCTGAAGCTCTTGTCGCCGATCCGCGTCAGGCGGGCGCTCGGACTGAGGCCTACAGCCGGCTCGGAGTTCGGGTCGGAGGTGGAGATCCAGACTTCGACCTGTTCGCCTGCAGCCTTGGCCGGCTGAGGGGCGTAGGAGCCTCCTGCAGCGACAAGCGCCGCGGCCAGCACGACAGAGGCGGTTTTCTTTTTCCAAGCCATCATCAATCATTCTCCTTTCGGGGATAAGTGATTCAAGGTTGCATATGCCTTCGTTGAGCCGCTAGGGAAAAAATGAAATCCAGTTTCCAGCGGGGAACTATAGAGCACCTCCCATTCTGTAATCGATTACAAAATATTGGGGACAAAACCCGGATTCCCGCTTTTTTGGAAGCGTTTACCGGGTGAAAATATCGTAAGGGATCGTTATCCAAAAATCAAGGCCGAAAATTTCGGGTCCGCAGCCTTCACGATGGGTTCCGCTGGAAGGAGGATGAGCTCCGCACCAGCAGCTCGGAATCGACCTTGAACACGCGCCTATCGCTGAACAGGTCTTCGTTCATAGAGTCGATCAGCTTCTCGACGATAAGGGCTCCCATCGTATATTTCGGCTGGTTGACGGTGCTGAGCGTCGGGGTGATGTACTTGCTGATGCGGTTGTTGTCGACGCCTACGACAGCGAGGTCCTCGGGTATGCGGATGCCGCGCTCCCTGCAGCTCTTGTAGATGCCGAGCGCCATCTCGTCGTTGGCGGCATAGACGGCGGTGAAGCCGCCGGAGCGCGACAGCAGCCGCTCCATCGCCTCGTAGCCGCCTGCCTCGCTGAAGTTCCCGTTCTCGATCAGCTCGGGACGGAACGGGAGGCGATGCTCCTTGAGCGCCTTCATGTATCCTTCCAGCCGCTCGTAGCTGTCGATCGATTCCGCATAACCGCTGAGGAAGGCGATATTCGTATGGCCCATCTCGACCAGGTGGGTCACGACCTCGGTGGAAAATTTGACGTTGTCGGTATAGATGCAGGGCACGCCTTCATGCTCGATGTGGCGGCCGACGATGCCGATGGCGTAGCCTCTGCCGGCAATGTCGAGGATGTCGGAATCGGGGATCGCGGGAGCGACCAGGATCGCGGCGTCCACAGTGCGGTTCATCAGGAGCGTAAGGTATTCCAGCTCCTTGGACGGCTGGTTCTCGGCATCGCAGATCAGCACCTTGTAATGCTTCACGTAAGCCATGTTCTCCATTCCCTTGATGATCTCCGTGAAATAGGACACGTTGATATCCTGCACGATGACCGCGATGGTCTTCGTCTTCTGCACGCGCAGGTTTTTGGCGACGGCGTTGGGGTAATACCCCAACTCCTTGATCGCCTGAAGCACTTTCTCTTTGGTATTGGCCGTGACGCCGGAGCTGTCGTTCAGCACCCTGGACACGGTGGCGGTAGAGACGCCGGCTCGCTGGGCGACATCGACAATCTTCACATCCATGATAGACATCAACCTTTATAGTAGGACTAGTTCCGATCGGCTGGAAGAAGCAAAGGGAACTGTAATCGTTTTCAGCATTGCTTTCATTTTAGTCGATCCAACCCGGGAGGCACAACCTAAAAAAGTTCTTGTAATCGTTTTCCGACCTTGATATACTCCGAAATGTAACCGCTGGACAGAAATGGAATGGGAAATCAAGGAAGATTGCCCTTCTTCCTGGCGGAGCCATTTTTTTTCATTCAAAATGTAATCGATAACATTACGAGCCAAGTTGAAGCAAGAGAGAATGTGAATGAGTTGAAAGACATGAAAGCAGACAGCACGATCAGCGACGTGGCCAAGGCGGCCCGCGTATCGGTCGCTACGGTGTCCCGGGTGCTCAACGAAAGCGGGGCGGTGAGCGCCAAGACGAGATTGCGCGTCGAAGAGGCGATCCGGGAGCTGAGCTTCATGCCGAACGCTTCCGCCAAAAGCCTGCGGGCGCTGCGCACGATGACGATCGGAGTGATCGTCTCGGACATTCTGGTCTCTTACTACGCGGAAATCATCAAAGGAATCGAGAATACGGCCAATTCGCTGCACTACAAAATCATCATTTGCGACGCTCAGAACCAGAAGGAGAAGGAATCCGACTACATGACGCTCGTCATGAACCGGACGGTGGACGGCATCATTCTCATCACGCCCAAGCTGACGGATGCCGAACTGGCAGCCTACGCGGAGAAAGGCTATGCGATCGGGCTGATCGGCAGATCGATCGACCATCCGCTCATTCCTTGCGTGTACACGGACAATGTAGGAGCAGCCCAGGAAGCGGTCAGCCACCTGACGATCCAAGGGCATGAGCGGCTGGCATTCCTGAGCGGATTCGCGGATGCGACCGACAGCTACGAGCGGCTGGAGGGGTATATGAAAGCGCTCCGGCTGGCGGGACTGCCGTTCGTACCGGAGCTGATCGAGAACGGCGGCTTCAGCGAGAATGGCGGCTATGATGCGTTCCACCGCCTCATGGACAAAGGCTATCCGTTTACCGCAGTGTTTGCAGCCAATGACGAGATGGCGCTGGGCATCTATCGGGCCTGCTCCGAGAGAGGCCTTTCGATCCCGGAGGACATAGCGGTCATCGGCGTCGACAACAACCGGGTCAGCAAGTACATATCGCCGACGCTCAGCACGGTGGACCAGCCCAAGTACAGCATGGGCGCTCTGCTCGCCGAGAAGCTGATCGATCAGCTTGGCGGCAACCAGTACGCGGACAAGAGAACGTTCCAGGTGAGATCCAAGCTGCTTGTCCGGCAATCATCCCTTTTCGAGGTAAAAAGAAATCGATTACAGCAACCATCATCCGACTAAGCCGGAGGTAATCCAATGAAAGGCTTTCTCCAAGAGCTGTCCCGCAACCGAATCATGTTTCTCATGATCCTGCCTGCCCTGATCTTTTTCGTCATCTTCTCGTATATCCCCATGGTCGGCGTCTACTACGCCTTCACGAACTTCGACTTCGAGGGCGGCCTGTTCGGCAGCGAGTTCGTCGGCATGCAGAACTTCAAGTTTCTCTACGATTCGGGCGTGCTGTGGAACCTGACCAAAAACACCGTCCTCTACAATCTGGCCTTCATCCTGCTGGGCAACGCGCTCCAGCTGCTCTGCGCGATCTTCCTCAGCGAGCTGCCGGGCAAATGGTTCCGCAAGCTGACGCAATCCATCATGTTCCTGCCCTTCTTCGTCTCGTTCGTTCTGGTCGGAGCCTTTGTGTTCAACCTTTTCAACTCCAGCAACGGCGTCATCAACACGGTGCTGGTCCAGCTCGGCCTGCAGCCGTATGATTTCTACCTGCACACCGCTCCGTGGAAGTACATCATCATCTTCTTCAACATCTGGAAAGGGCTCGGCTACGGCACGATCATCTATTTGGCCGCGATCATGAGCATCAGCGACGAATACCATGAAGCCGCGAAGATCGACGGAGCGAATATTTTCAAGCGGATCCGCTACATTACGCTTCCGATGCTCGTTCCGACCTTCATCCTGCTGATCCTGCTCAGTCTGGGAGGCATTTTGAAAGGGCAGTTCGATCTGTTCTACCAGATCATCGGCAGCAACGGCGTCCTTTACAACTCGACGGACATCATCGACACGTACGTCTACCGCTCGCTTGCCGTCAACTTCGATATCGGCATGGGCACGGCCGCGGGACTGTACCAGAGCTTCTTCGGACTGGTGCTGGTCGTTACGGTGAACTACATCATTCGCAAAACGCATAAAGACTACGCGTTGTTCTAGGAGGAGCCGCTCATGAAAATCCGCACGGAGAAATCGACCCATGTATTCAACGCGATCGGATACGTCTTGATGACGCTCTTCGCCCTGCTCTGCCTGCTGCCGTTCCTGCTCATCGTGTCGGGATCGTTCTCCTCGGAGAACGAGATCATCACCGAGGGCTTCAAGCTCGTCCCGGATCAATTCTCCGTGGATGCCTACCGCGCCGTCTTCAGCGATCCGACGCAGATCTTCAACGCCTACCGGGTATCCATCCTGCTGACGATATGCGGGACGGTGCTGGGGCTGTTCCTCACCTCGATGGCGGGATACGTCCTGTCCCGACAGGATTTCAAATACCGGGGCAATCTGGCGTTCTTCATCTACTTCACGACGCTGTTCAGCGGCGGCCTGATTCCCTGGTACATCCTCATCGTCAACCATCTGCAGCTCAAGGACAACTACTTGGCGCTGCTGCTTCCAGGCCTGCTCAGCGCCTGGAACATCATTCTCATGAAGAACTTCATGAAATCGATTCCGGAGTCGATCTCCGAGTCGGCCAAGATCGACGGCGCCGGCGACTTCACCATCTACCGCAAGCTGATCCTGCCGCTGTCGGCTCCAGGCTTGGCGACGATCGGATTGTTCATGGCGCTGGCCTACTGGAATGATTGGTTCACGGCCAATCTGTTCATCACGACGGAGTCGAAGTATCCGCTGCAGTTTCTGCTGTACAAGATTCTCGCCAGCGCAGCCGTGCTCAAGACGAGCATTGCGGGCAATCTGTCGCCGGACTTCAAGCCGCCGGCCGAGACGCTCAAGATGGCTGCCGCTGTCATTGTGACGGGCCCGATTATTTTCTTGTATCCGTTCGTGCAGCGCTTCTTTGTGAAGGGGCTGACCATTGGGGCGGTGAAGGGGTGATGGCTCGCCTTTTCCGCAAACGTGGCTCGCGTAATTGCGCAGGCATGCTTCGAAGCACGCTCAGGGATTCTGCTGGGATGCTCCGAAGCACGCTCAGGGATTCCGCTGGGATGCTCCGAAGCACGCTCAGGGATTCTGCTGGGATGCTCCGAAGCACGCTCAGGGATTCTACTGGGATGCTCCGAAGCACGCTCAGGGATTCCGCAGGCGGATAGCCCTTCCAATCGCTGTTGAACCCGGATTTCTTCGATCCACTAAGCCATTCGGCTGTGGAAATCCGGCTTCAAAGGCGACCGCTGACGCTTTTCCAGAGCTATTCCGCCCGCTCCATCCCCTCGCGGATGGATTACCCCTCCGATTGCGCGAACTCGCTCCGCTCTCACGCTTGGGGAAGGGAAGGGCAACTCGCTCCGCCCTTCCGCTGAGGAGAGAAGAGAATAGCGAACTCGCGCCGCTCGTCCGCGCTAAGGGAGCAGGGGAAGAGCGAACTCGCTCCGCTCCCGAGTTAGGATCAGGAGGCGCGAACTCGCTCTGCTTCCGCGCCTTTAGGAAGAAACGGGCGCACCGACAGTCATGGGGCGGCTGAAAAGCAAGTCGGAAAGCGCTTACGACGTGGGCTGGCTCATGAAGAAGCGTCAGCGGTCGCTTTTGCAAGCCGAATGGCTCCTTTCTGCGAGTCCGGCAAGCAGACGCGATGATAAGAGAGACATGAAGGAACGAGAGCAAAAAACGAGAGCAAGGAACGTGAAAGAAAACGGATCGGGGTTGCCATTTTGCATAACCTAACTAGGAGGAAGTCTATCATGAACAAAAAGAAAACAGTCGGCCTGGCGATGACCACGGTGCTGCTGGCAGGAGTGCTGACAGCCTGCAGCGGAAACGGAAACAACGGAAACAGCGGCAACAACGGCAGCGCCGAAAACACCGGAGCTGCTGCAGCCAATGGCGGCGCTGCCGCGAACAACGGAGCAGCTCCGTCGGCTGATCCGGCGAAGATCGACACGTCCAAGAAGGTGGAGCTCGTCTGGTACGTGCTCGGCGACAGCCACAAGGACAGCCCGCAGGTACAGGAAGAAATCAACAAAATGCTGGAGAAGGACATCAACGCTACGATCAAGTTGAACTTCACGACCTGGAACGACTGGCAGACGAAATACAACCTGCTGCTGACGTCCGGCGAGAAGGTGGACATGGTGTTCGCCTCCACCTGGGCCGATTACTACAAGTTCGCGGATCAAGGCGCGTTCAAGGATCTGACGGACCTGATCCCGACGTATATGCCGGAAACGTGGAAAACCGTGCCGAAGCAGGACTGGACGGAAGCGACGGTTCAAGGAAAGATCTTTGCCGTACCGAGCACATATCCGGAGTACACGCCTGACGGGCTCGTCTATCGCGAGGACTGGCGCAAGGAGCTGAACGTGCCGGAGATCAAGGATCTCGATTCGATCGAAGCGTACCTGGAAGCCGTCAAAACGCAGAAGAAGGTCACGCCGATCAACGGCAAGGCCTGGAACGAAGTATTCACGCTTTTCAAAGCCTATGAAGGCTACGAGCAGATCGGCGGAGACAGCGGCGTCATCGTCGCAAAATCCTATGATACGCCGCGCGATATTATCAACTATGCCGAGACGCCGGAGTTCGAGCAGTTCGTCAAGCGCATGAAGACATGGTCGGAAAAAGGCTTCTGGACCTCAGATACGCTGTCCTCGCAGAAGGAAGCCGGCGATGCCCTCAAGGCAGGCACGGGCGGAGCTTACTGGCGCAACGCTCCCGGCGCCGGCGGATTCATCGTCGATGCCGAGAAGGCGAACAAAGGCGCGGCCGAGTACGGGTACTTCCCGTTCACGCGCTTCCATAACTACGCGATGCCGACGCTGTCGGTCAACAACGCGATGGCGATACCAAAAAGCTCGAAAAATCCGGAGCGCTCGCTGATGGCGCTGGAAAAAATCCGGACGGACGAGAAGTATTTCGACCTGCTCACCTACGGCATCAAGGACTTGGACTACAATCTGAGCGAAGACGGCAAGCTGGTCATTACGCCTCCAAAGGGCAAGGAAAACGACAAAACCTTCAAGAACTACGGCATTACAAGCTGGGGCTGGCGTGTGGAAAGCCTGATCAAAGAAGAGCAAGCCGGGGGATGGAAGCAATTCCCGACGCTGCTCGAGGAATTCAAGGCCGAAAGCAAGCCGAATATCTTCTCTCCGATCATCATGGACTACAAGCCGGTGAAATCGCAGCAGGCTGCGGTCAACCAGGTCATTCAGCAGTACGGTATGCCGCTCATGATGGGTCTGGTGCCGAATGTGGACAAAGCGCTGGAAACGTACCGCAAGCAGCTGAAGGCGGCCGGTGTCGATCAAGTGATGGATTACGTGAAGGAACAAGCCAACAAGTACTATGACGAGAAGGGCATTCAGTAAGGAGTTTCTGCAATTGCAATCGATATAAAGTTATTGCCTGCCGTCCCTTGGAGATGAACTCCTTGGGACCTTTTTTCTGTTCGATGTCGCGGCAGATTTATTTTTTCTATTAAAATACTTATACTTTTACAACCTGACAGGAAGCACTTTCTTTTCAGTCTGGATCCTGCCCAAGCTCTGACGGTTGCGGGGGCGACTTACCTTTCGGTAATGGATCATGTGTATGCCTACAACGCTTCAAGCTTGGTCGTCGGGCCGAACCCCATTGGGATTACGGTGACGGCTGAAGACGGCGCAAACACAGCATATGTGGTCACTGTCATCCGCAAAGATGTCATTGGAGAGCCGATCAAATTAGACCCTTCGGTCCGTACGCTGACCTACCTTGGCGGGCTCACGATCAAGCTGCCTGACGGACTGGTCATTCCCGAAGGGGCGACATTGACGGTGAAGGATTCAAACGCCGCTCCGTCGGAGCCGTCAAGCTGGCCAAAGCCGGACAAGTGATCGATTTTCAATTTGCAGGCCTAACCATCGATCAGCCTGTAGAGATTACACTCGGGTTTGACGAGAATTCAGATCGTTGCAAACTCGCTATTTTCTATTTCAACGAACGGACAGGCAAGTGGGATTATCAGCCTTCCCAAGTGTCGGGCAACGGAGTCAAGGCGTCGGTCAGCCATTTCTCCATCTATGGGGTACTTGCGGATACGACCGCGCCGGATCAGGTAACGGTCACGGCGGGTGCCGTCACGACAAGCTCCATTACGCTCCAGCTCTCGGCGCACGACGAGTCGGGTATATCCAGCTATCAGATTTTCCGCGATGGGACGCTCATTGAAGAAACGTCGGATAGCACTTATGTCGATGCCGGTCTTTCCGCTTCAAGGACGTATACCTATACCGTCAAGGCTGTTGATATGCTGGGCAATAGCTCGAATGGGAGCGAAAGCATAACGGTCGCAACGAACGGCGGCTCAACACTGACACCGAGTGACACTAACAGCGGCAGTGGCGGCTCCTCTACACCGCCGCCGGCGAGCGACTCTAGAATCATCTCCACAAACGGCCATTTAACGCTTCCCGCTGGCCAAGCGGGGGAAGTCAGCCTCGACGATGAGATCAAGATCGTCATTCCTCCTAATGCCAGCGGCAAGGAAATGGTAATAACGATTGAAAAGGTCTCCGATATCCAGACGCTGATTGCGAGCAAGGATTTTCTGCTCAGCCCGGCTGTGTTGGATGACAAGATCAAGTGACTGAAATCTTCGTTCGTCACTGTCGAACTTTCAGGTTCGAGCCGCACTGCCGCTCTGAATGGAAGATTTCTTGTGGGGCATGGGGTTTCAGAGTCTGAGCATTCGCACTGTTGGCCCGAACTGAGCCGCACTATCCAGACTGGTGAAGGAAAGTGCAGTTGAGAGCAGCGTTGGTGCAGCGGAAAGTCCTTAAGACACATGGAAGTACGTCGAGTGCAGCACTGTTGGATTGAACTGTGACAGTCGCTTGGCAATCGTTTTGTTTTGTCTAGGAGGCGCAACCACGTTGTGCCGTTTTTGGTTTGGGTTGCGAGTCTTCGACAGGGCGGCAGAGGACAGGTGAAGAGCGGCTGAAAAGTCTTGGTGCGCTTGAAAGTGCGACAGGGCGGGTGAAAGAGGAGAAGCGGTTCAGCTCACAAAAACTTTTCAACTGCCGGGCAACGGTTGTCTTCTCCAGCCGAAGAACAAGCAACTCGGACTGGAGACGCAGATCGATGGCGTGGACGGTGCTGAGGATCTATTTGACCACTTGGAGGTTGATTGGTTCCTCGCTCTTGTAGAAGAGGTCGAAAATGGCGCTTTGCGTCAGTTCGCAAGCCTCCAGCTGCTCCAAGAGGCTGTCTTCTTCTTCGACGAGTCGCTTGTACGTCTCGTATGGGTTGGTTGTCACATCCACGTTTCATCAACTCCTGCCGTCCCTAGTTTCACCTCGATCTCTTCTCGTTCTTGTGTCTTCTTGTTTGAAAATAGGTCTTCGAGCCGAATGCACAGTAACGACTCGGTCAGTTCGCTTGTCCATCGTATTGCGGTGAGAACTTGGGAGCCGTGCAACAGCGGCGCATCGGCAAAGCTTTCGTCTTCCCAGACGAATTCCACTACCTGTTGCTGTTCGTCCACTTCAAGGAAGAAGTCCGAGCCGTCAACGTACGGATTTGCTTCTTCGCCGGGTTCACGGATTCGCAGCACCACACGGACGCGATGCGAGGGTTTCGGCTCGACGAGACTGCTGTTATCACCGTTCTCGTCTTCACAAAAGGACGTTGCTGTAACGGCCATTACCCAAACGTTTCCGTTATTGCTGCTCCTGTCGAACGTTTCTTTCATTTTCTGAACGATGAGCTCACCTGTCGTCAGTTTCTTCTCGCTTGTTCGTTCAGCCATTCTTCGTCCTCCTCGTCATGTGTTCCCGCCTCTGTGAAGATTGTGCCAAGTCGTCAACATCGGTGTGTACTTTGATGATTCTCATTTAATAGTCTCCCTTCTTAAATAAAAGATAAGAGCCCTAGAACTAAGGACTCTCTCAAGTAAATAATATATATTTTAAAATTTTTTCATTGCGATTTGTTAGCACTCAATAAAATCGAGTGCTAGCGAGATAGCGCAAGATTAAGGGGGTATTTGTACCTGTTTTCGGGAAAAACAGACGAAAAAGGGCTAAAATCGCCTAATAGCGACTTTAGCCCTTTTGACTTAATTAATGGGAAAGATATACAATAAAGATGGGACAGAGTACTTCCACTTGTCCGCTCGGTAATACTCAATGTGGGGACATTGAATATTCTACTAAATGCTTGTCCGTTTCTTCTACTCAATGAATTCATAGTATCAGATGCTAGATTGGTAGACAAGAAAAACTTGATATTATGACAAAATGTTCATAAAGCGTTCGGCTTTTTGTTCGAAATAGATGATGCGGATTAGTAGAGCGACAAAAAGCTGGGGGGTCACTACATAGAAGGAAATCTTCCTGTCCCAATAAAAACAGGAGGGATCATATGTATTCAGGGCATGTATGTGTTTTAAATAGGCGGTATAATATGTCAGAACTACTCATTCAAAGGAGGTTGAAACATGGCTAGATGCACGGCTCCAGTAAGGGGACATAGCTCAGCGAGTGCCGCAGAAAATTGCCCAGCGTGTCGGGGGCGGCGTGGAGGCTATGGTGGTGGTTACAGAACCTACGAGACGTATTCGTCCCCGTCTTACACCCAGTCAAGTGGGGGCAGCCGAAGCAGTGGCAGCAGTTCCGGCAGCCGCAGTATAAAGGCGAAATGGTCGAGAGCAGATTCCACAGTGTTGTACACGCCTGCAGAAGTTCGGGCACTTACACCAATCCGCAACAACGTCGAAAAACTGGCAATTGAGAAGCCTGACCTTCGGGACGTTTTTCTCTGCCATGCATGGGACGACCGGAAGGGGGTTGCCAAGGATCTGCACGATCTGCTTGAGTCACGTGGTGTCTCTGTCTGGTTCAGCGAGAAGGACGCAATCCTTGGTGTGCCGTTGCTTCGCTCCATCGACAAGGGTTTGGCGAACTCGCGAGTTGGGATTGTGCTGGTGACCCCTGCTTTGCTAAAACGCCTTAAATCAGAGGGTATCGCAGACAAAGAACTTTCAGCACTCCTCGCTCGTGATCAACTTGTTCCAATTGTGCACGAGACCACGTATGAAGAGCTCCGCGATGTCAGTCCATTGCTCGGTTCGCGAACCGGCCTAGACACTGCAGAAGAACCAATGGCAGACGTTGCAGACAAGCTCGCAGAGCTGGTCGCCCCCTAAGAGTAAGCGTCAACTAGCCCTCATCTTTCATCTAGGTGCTTGGAACATCGTGTAGTTTAATAGTTGCAACTAGAAATATTATACTAATTTTTGGAACCTCTTTGTTCTACATGATTAGTAAAGGGAGAGACAGAAATGGGTTTGCATTTGGAGAACTTAGACAAAACAACAAGGGAATACATGATGAAAGAAATTGAACTCGATATTCAGAATGGTAGCTTATATATTAGTGGTAGACTCACAGAAACGGGTAAGATTATTTATCCAGAACTACTAAAAGAATATGCCAAGAATGGAAATGACGAGTCATTTGCAAGGAAACTCAAGGAATATATAGCGGCAAAGGAAATAGCTAGAAAGCCAGGCGGTCGAGGATTCATTGAAAAAGATGTCCCCTATACAGCGAATGAGACCCTAGCTGAAGGAGAGTTTAATTCTTATTACATTAGAGGGCTTTGTTCACGTGTAATTGATGAGAAGATAGGACATTTGCATATTTATCGAGCAAAAGAAGTTGATGACCCACGGCCAGAATCTCAAGGGATGATAGGACAACCTGTTGATGCAGCTAAATTACTTTCTACACTAAGAGATCCAAGAGCTAAATTTAACGCTATACCTAAGCCTAATTCTGGTTTGAGTGTAAGAAAAAGTTAGTGAGTTTCAAGTTTAAGGACACTTACAGGTGTCCTTTTTTGTTTTAGGTAAATGAGAAGGAGAGGTAAGAACGAATTAACCATACCTTTGCAAAACTTGCCGTTACAGACAGCGCGGAGAACCGTATCATAAATAACGGTGAAATAGGATGAAATTAGCTTTTTTGTAAATAAAATATAATGTGAGAGCAGGAGGAGACGGCAATTTAAAGATTGCAGCTTCTTCTTTTTTTGACATAACAAATGTGTAACTCCAGATTTATCTGCAAGCTTCGGTACTCAGGATGGACGTATGGGACGTGCAGGCGGCCTAGGTTCGAACTCAATCTCTATGCTCTTTAGTTGTCGATTGCAACCTTTGCTTACGGTATTCCTGCGGAACTATTCCCTTCTCCTTACGAAAAACAAATGAAAAATAACTTGCACTTTGGAAACCGCAGGATATAGCTATCTCACTTATCGTTCTATCTGTCTCTTGCAACATTTCACAGCTTTTTTGGAGGCGATATCGGGTCAGATAGGAGTTAGGTGTTTGACCTAGGCGCTTACCGAACAACTCACAACACCGACTCCTGCATACTGAACCCGCAGATGCAATTTCATCAAGCGTTATCTTGTTCTCATGATGCTTATGAATAAAGCTTATCATACTCCAGACAGTTGCCCATGACTGATCGATAGCATGATGTCCAGAATTCTGATTGATATGGTCTCCCAAACATGCACATAAAGATACAGCTTGTGACAGTAAACGTAGTGGATTGCTTGCATGATTGTGCATCTCATCGTAGATCTGATTCACCGAGAGCAGGACTTCCTGATGCCATGAAATTTGCTCTGTAAGTAAAATATAGTCTTCAGTATTTGAACCGAATTTTTCTTCCCAATATTGTTTTCCAACCCATGAATCCTTACCAACCAGTGAAGGATGTATGGCAACCACAATGTAGGTACAGTCGGTCATATTAGCAGAATAGCCGTAATGTAACCTTTCGCTGTTAACGAAAATCCCATTCCCCTTATCGATATGCACAGTTACTCCGTTTACAAAATAGTCCATCGAACCTTCAAGCACTAATATAAGCTCTAAATCGGGATGCCAATGACATGGGGCAGCATATTTATCAAATTGGTGCAGTGTGCCTTTACGCGCATAGAGCTGAAAATTCGACAAATTGTAGTTTAAACGTTCTGATAAATCAGAAAATAAAACCAGCTTTGTACGCACTCTATCATACCTCACAATAAATACAATTTTGTTAGTATTATAGACGATTTTGGATGGATTTCTCAATAATTATATACTATTTTTATATCAATACTATTTTCAGAAAGAAGGGGGGAGGGAAGTGCGACGCCGTATTCTTATGGTAACTCCTCTCGGTAATTTGAATCGTGATTTGACCAGGTTGGTAATACCCATTGCATTACAGAACCTCATCACAGCAACAGTCATTACGGTAGACGTAGTGATGTTAGGTGTAATTAGTCAGTCTGCAATGTCCGCTGTATCTTTGGCAGGTCAAATTACCTTTGTATTGACCCTATTCTATATGGGACTGTCAACAGGGGCAGGAATTCTTACTGCCCAGTATTGGGGGAAGAGAGATGTAAAGACGATACAAAGCGTCCTTAGTATCGCTTGTATATTTTCGATTTGCATATCTATTTTCTTTTTTGGATTATCACTGATTTTTCCAGATATGCTGATGCGCTTTTTTACGGATGACGAAGAGTTAATTCGATACGGCTCGGGTTTTCTGCAAGTGATCTCATTTTCTTATCTCGCTATGGGAGCTTCACAGATGTACCTGAGTGTCATAAGAAGCATGGAGAATGCACGGTTGAGTGCATGGATTAGCTCTTTGTGTCTGATTCTAAACATCCTGTTCAATGTACTTTGTATATTTGTATTTTTCCCTGACATGCCTGAAAAGGCGATAAAGGCTGTAGCTACAGCAACTGTTTGCGCACGATTCATTGAACTTGGTTGTTGTATTGTGCATTCTATTACACGGGGGAATATTAAATTTCAATGGCCTAAGCGTGATGGTATTCAGTTGAAATTGCTTAAGGATTTTTTGAAATACACTGTGCCTGTTCAGGGTAATTATATCGTTTGGGGCTGCGCTTTGACGGCATCGGCGGCGATTATAGGACATGTAAGCGCTGATATGGTTGCAGCTAATTCTGTCGCAACAGTAGTGAAAAATTTAGCCATCGTATTATGCGGAGGTATTGCGAGCGGTGGATCTGTGCTTATCGGTAAATATCTGGGCAACGGTGAACTGGATATGGCCAAAAGAGCCGGCAACAAGATAACCTTCTATGCTCTCCTATTTGGAGTTTTAGCAGGGTTCACCATTTTTCTGATAAAACCGCTGGTCTTTAGTATGGTGAGCTTAAATGATACTGCTCAAGGCTATCTTAACAGTATGCTTTATATCTGCGCTTTCTACTGTATTGCTAAATCGATAAACTCCACAACCATCGGAGGTATTTTCACTGCAGGAGGAGACGCCAAATTTGGTTTTTGGTGCGACACTGTCGCGATGTGGGGAATAATATTGCCATTAAGTTATTTGTGTGCTTTCTTGTGGCATGTTCATCCCATTGTTCTATACGCAGTAATCAGTTTAGATGAATGGATTAAGCTTCCAGCCTCAATCATTCGTTTTCGCCAGTATAAGTGGATAAAGAATATTACGAGAGATTTTGATGAAGCAAGGTAAGAACGAAGAGTTCTGTAGTTTCAATTACTTGATAATCGCTATAGGACCCTGTTTAGAAAAGCAAATATAAAGGAGTATGGCATATGAACATTAAAGAAAGAATGGCAAGCATCCAATTGTTCACCGACCATGACTCTAATTACCCGGAGCAAGCGGCCGAGCTAGCCCGTGCACGCCAGAGAGGTAAGGCTCTGTGCTTTGAAATTAATCGTTTGCATCCCGATGACACAGAAGGACGCTTGAAACTGATGAAAGAACTGTTTGGAAGCATTGGAGAGAATGTATGGATGGAGCCCCCAATCCGGATGGCATATGGTTCTAACACCACGGTAGGCAGCAACGTGTACATTAACTTCAATTTAACCGTTGTAGATGATTATAAGGTTACGATTGGAAATAATGTTATGTTTGGTCCTAACGTAACCATTGCAGTAACCAATCATCCCATACATCCCGACGTGCGCAGGGAAGGTGGAATGTTTGCCCTGCCAGTGGTTATTGAGGATGATGTTTGGATCGGCAGCGGTGCAATTATTGTCCCAGGAGTCACCATTGGAAAGGGCAGTGTCATTGGGGCTGGAAGTGTAGTTGTTAAGGATATCCCTGAAAACGTAGTTGCTGTTGGAAACCCATGTAGGGTTCTCCGTGAAATTACAGAAAACGACAGAGTTTATTATTACAAAAACATGCGTGTGGATCAGGTTCAATGGTAAATTTACTTTCAATGAAAGAATATAGTGGAGTGATTCCATGGAGCAACCAGTGGTGAACGGTCGCTCCATCTTTGATTTAGCTGAAAGCCGAATAATTTCGAGTATGCGGAGGCAGTGGTACTGCCAGCAGCAATGGTCTGGACCTCCCTTTTTTGTAAGAAAAATCGGTTCTCCTATAACCTGTGGATGCTAATAACAGGGATTCCAAATCAAAAAGGGCCGGGCTTCTCTTCGATGCCCGGCCCTCTATTCTTGTGCCTGCTTAGTAGCCAGATCCGAAAACCACGCCTTGTGGGGCAATCGCATCGATTTGGGCAAAGTCAAAGTCATCCTGTGTCAGCTCAACGTCTAGAATGGGGCATGGACAAGCCCTCGGGCAATTCCACCGAAATTCCGAGTGTGCTCTTTTTAGCTTTTTAAGTGATACGCTGAACCGTACCATAAGTGACGGCAAGTTTTTGCTGAATTAGTGAAAAGGGCACAAACCATTTTTTGATTGACTAGTTAGTCAATAATGCTATATAGTACATTCGAGGTGGTCATACCAATGTCGGCGAAAAGAAATGAACGGAATGATAAAAATAAGGAGGAGCGCAGGAATCAAATTTTGGAGGCAGCATTGGAAGTGTTCGCGCGGCGAGGCTTCGTCGGAACGAAAGCGAGCGACATTTCCAAGCGTGCTGGCCTCAGCCATGGGCTGACTTACCATTACTTTGAATCGAAGGACGAAATATTTACTGAGTTAGTCGAGGATGCTCTAAAGTCCGCGGCGATGGTCATCGACTATGCGATCATGCAGCCTGGCAATTCAGTTGCTAAGTTAAATTGGTTGACTGAAACAATTCTTACGCATACGGGGCAGAGTTCCTCCTATAATTTTTTACTTATGATGCAGGCTTTCACGATGGAATCCATTCCGCCCAAGGCCAAGGAGTTAGTGGAGCGGCATGAAGGGTTACCGAGGATAAAGATGGCGGAATTGGTTCGAAAAGGTCAAGAGGAAGGCTTCTTCATGGAAGGGGATCCCCAGCAATTAGCCTATCTCTATCTTTCCACAATACAGGGCTTGAATTTCAGTTGGTTTGCAGCGGGACAATCTTATCCCATAAACCCAGATCAAGTTAATAAGCTGCTATTAAAATAGAACGACACCCAACGAGTAGTGGGAAAGGAATGCATCATTATGAGATCATGGATGAAACACGAGGATCCGAATAATAAATACGGAGCCACGTTTACCCTCGGCGACAGGGAAATCGAACTTCCTTCAGGTGCGGTGATTTCCGTAACCAGAGGTGAGCAGTTCAATATTCCAAGGTTAATTATCAACGGGATTGTAAATCAATTTATTATGAAAGCCATGACGAAGAATGAAGATTTACTTTATGCCGAACTTAGCGGTCAGATGCAAGGGGGAATTGGCCAAACTTTAACCGTTTGGAAAGACGGAAAGCGGATGAATCGCTTTAGGACAAGCGGTTCGCACAACTTTGCACGGAAATTCTTTAGTTGGGTCTTTTATAGCGGGAAGGTACAGTCTTACTTTTTGACATGGCCGCACCAGGGGGCTCTTCCATCCTCAGAGGAGATAACGGATTTCGTTAAGATACATGGTCGGCATTTTGACGGCGGGATATTAATCAAGAAAGCAAATCATTCGATCCAATTAAAAAAAGATGCGTAATAACGGGAAAACTGACTATAAAGGCGTTGCATCAACAAACAGTTTAACTTGCCGATACAAACAGCTCGGTGAACCGTATCATAAGTAAATGAGGTTTTTTGATAGTTTGGTTTACCACTTTTTTTATAATCAACCTAAATGAATACTGCAATTCAATAAATGAGCAGGCTCATAATGGCCTGCTCATTTACTGCTTTTATGATTTAGAAACTAAATTTAAAGGTTGCTTAACCAGAAATGCCAATACCTCCGGAAGCAGCAAAGGACGTTTCAATATGATGTATCATGCATTTCAATACAATTTTCTACTAATGGAATACTATGATCCTCTCTTGATGACCGCCGCAAAAGGCTTACAAGAAATTAATATTATATTGATATTGAATTAATATTGAGCTGGTTTAATTGAATTGTATAAGATAAATCTACTAGGAGGAATATCTAGATGATTAATAAGAAAGTTGTGAAAACAGGAGCTACTCTAGCTCTTGCTTTAGCTATTACAGTTCCAGCAATATCACCGACAGCAGCGGCAGCTAAGGATAATAGTAAAATAGAATTTGTTAAATTTAACGGAATGAAAGCACCATCTACTATTGATGAAATGGTAAAAACGTATACAACTGCAACAGTTGATGTGAAATATAGCAATGGAAAAGTAAAAACATTTCCGTTGTCTTATAACTACCTTTTTAAATCGGAAGATAAGGTAGCAACAGTTAAAGGGGAAAAAATCCCTGCAGGTACACCGATTGATGTGAACGGAAATCCAATCGTTGATCCAAGTAGTACAGATGGAAAATACTTTGTTTCAGATGCTCCGGATTCAAATAGTTTATTAATGCCAAATGACGGCAAACTTTATATGGTTACACATTATGAATATCAAACAGTTGATGCTGCTGGTCAATCAGCTTACGGTTTAGTTCCAGCATCTATGTCTTTAACTGAGATGGATCAGGACAAAAAAACAGGTGAACTTAAACCTGCCAATGTTAAAAAAATTGATTTTTCAGCAGTAAATGGACTTTGGATTCCATGTAATGGATCTTTATCACCTTGGAATACACACTTAGGTTCAGAAGAATATGAGCCAGATGCTCGCCAATTTGCAGATCCTACATCAAAAACAAGAAGTCAAGTTGAAACATTTGCTCAATTCTATTTTGGAGATAAAGCAAAGGCTAATCCTTATTTCTATGGCTACACCCCTGAAATTACTGTAGATAAAAAGGGTAAAGTATCAGTTGAAAAACATTACAGCACAGGACGTTTCTCACATGAGTTGGCTAAAGTAATGCCTGATAACAAAACTGTATTTTACGGTGATGATGGCGGTAATACAGGAATGTTTATGTATGTAGCCGATAAAGCAAAAGATTTATCAGCGGGTACACTATACGCAGCGAAATTTAAACAAACAGGAACTGAGAATGGTGGTTCAGGAGACTTACAATGGATTAATTTAGGACATGCAACGGATAAAGAAGTGAAAAATATTATTGACAGCGGCATTACATTCAATGATATTTTTGAAGCTTCTGATGTACCTAAAGAAGGTTTTACAGCGATAAAACAATATTCATATGGTAAAACAGAATATCTAAAACTTAAACCTGGTAAAGAAAAAGCAGCGGCCTTCCTTGAAACACGCCGATACGCAGCAATGCTTGGTGCGACTACTGAATTTAACAAAATGGAAGGTGTAGCGTTAAACGAAAAGGATAAAAAAGTATATATTGCTATTTCCGATCAAAGTAAGAGCATGGAAAAAGATTCAACAGGAAAAGATCCAGCAGACCATATCCAATTACCAAAAATTAAAGCTGGTGTAACTTATCAATTAGATTTGCAAGGTGGTCAAAAGGATAGCGGAGGAAAAGTTATTGATAGCTCTTATGTAGCACCATCAATGCATGGATTGGTAGTAGGGGAGGATCTTCCTAAAGCTGATGCATATGGAAACACTGCAAATGTAGACAAAGTAGCGAATCCAGATAACTTAAGTTATTCAGAAGCAATGAGAACCCTCTTTATTGGTGAAGATAGCGGTGCTCACACAAATAACTTTGTTTGGGCATATAATGTTGATACGAAAGACTTGCAACGTATTTTATCTGTCCCAGCCGGAGCGGAAGCAACAGGATTATTTGCTGCAGATGACCGCAATGGTTTCTCATACATTTTCAGTAATTTCCAACATCCTGGTGATGAAGTAGATAGTAAGTCAATTACAGCTGTTAACAAAGATGAATTAGTTAAAGCTGTTGACGAACAAATTGGTATTAATAAAACAGGTGGTATTGGTTATATCTCTGGTATACCTTCTTTAACAAAATATAATAATGGTAAATATCAAAAAGACTTAGAAATAGATAATGAAGGAAAATAAGTTTAGGGAAAAGCTAAGTGAACGAGCACAAATTTAAGTATCAGCAACTGATGTAGCAGGGAATATATGTGCTTCCAGTAAACCGTACCATAATAGGTGCGGTTTTTTCTTTCATAGCTTTTAAAATCAAAGCCTTCTTTATGTCGAATTATTATCAGAATTCTGACGAGTTTAAAAGTTGCACTCTATTGGACAGCGGTACGAGAATTAGGAAAATGAATATTGACCGTGTTCTAAATAATAAATCTTAAAAAACAAACCTCATTTAGATATATCACGGTGAACCGTACGATAAGTGATGATAAAATTAGAAAACGATTCCAATAAGCCCAAGGGAACCACGACGCTAGTTGTACGAGAGGCATCAAGAATATACATGTTAGATAATGTACATGATAGTTTAGAAATGAAAGAAACATTCAAGCCGTTAGAAATGGTATATTTTCACCAATTAACCCGTGTATATACATTGACAATCCTCCGCTTCATATAGCATAGTTACTATAACTGAATATTGCCTCATGTTATGGTGAGGTAGAGGTGCGGCGTTTAACAGTTTGTAGCGGAGCTTGAGAAGGCGATGAGGCTATGAAGAAGGAAATGCCGCCGAAGTGGGTAATACGCTCCGTATTGCTTGCTGGGTCTGCAGTTAAGAGCTGCAGGACTGTCTCAATGAACCTCCCCGTTCATTGAGTTGAGCTATCTTCCCAGGGAAGCAGAGGCATGTAAGGTACTAGGCATAGTGCGGCCCGAGCTGATCTCAGGCCGCTTTTTGTTTTGAAAAAAGAGATATCGGGAGGATAAAAAAATGAAGATGAAAACAAAGGTTTTTTCGATCTTGCTGCTTTCAACGATGCTTATGATAGCGGGCTGCGGTTCAAATGGAGATTCCGGATCCACGGCTGAAGATACGTTCAAGGTTGGATTGGAAGCGGGTTACGCACCGTTCAACTGGACTCAAAAAGATGATTCCAATGGCGGCGTAAGCATCGCCGGAACTTCTGAATTCGCAGGCGGCTACGATGTGGAAATAGCGAAGAAGATCGCAGACGGCTTGGGCAAGAAGCTTGAGATTGTGAAGACGGAGTGGGATGGACTTGTTCCAGCCTTGACTTCGGGCAAGAT
Organism: Paenibacillus sp. SJS-P3; assembly: GCF_056711585.1. Classification (NCBI taxonomy): domain Bacteria; kingdom Bacillati; phylum Bacillota; class Bacilli; order Caryophanales; family Paenibacillaceae; genus Paenibacillus; species Paenibacillus sp. SJS-P3. The sequence goes on from NZ_CM160043.1 coordinate 885,658, forward strand.
CGACGCGATCATTGCCGGGATGTCCCCTACCGCAGAGCGCAAGGAAACGATTGATTTCTCCGAAAACTACTACAAATCCAACTTGGTGATGGTCGTGAAAAAAGGCGGGAAATATGAAGGCGCCACTTCCATCCAGGATTTTAACGGAGCGAAAGTGACGGCTCAATTAAACACCTTCCACTATTCGGTCATTGACCAAATTTCGGGCGTATCCAAGCAGACGGCGATGGACAACTTCCCGGTGATGAGAGTTGCGCTTGAGTCCGGAATGATCGACGGTTATGTCTCGGAGCGCCCGGAGGCGGTGAGCGCTTCTGCAGCCAACGGCAACCTCGTCATGGTCGAATTCAAGGATGGCTTCCAAACCTCCGAGGATGACACGGCGATTGCGGTCGGCCTCAAGAAGGGCAGCGAATATACGGCGAAAATCAACGATATTCTAAAAGGAATTTCGGAAGAGCAGCGCACAAGCATCATGGATGCAGCGATAAAAAATCAGCCTGCGTCTAAATAGTGCCAACGGAGAACCGGCTGTATGCCATACAGTCGGTTTTGTAATGAATGAATGGGAGGCATCGGCATGAGTTTGGAATGGATCTTGAAAATTGTCGAAGAAAACTGGCAGATGTTCCTGCGCGGGGCAGGGATGACGCTCTTGATCTCATTGGTGGGAACCGTCATCGGCGCCTTCATCGGCTTATTGGCAGGCGTGATAAGAACGATACCGACGCCTGGGCGTGTCGCCCAGCGAGTTTTGCTCAAGAGCGCGAACTTTCTTTTGACGGTATATATTGAAGTGTTCCGCGGCACGCCTATGATCGTGCAGGCTGTAGTCATTTATTACGGTTCGGCACTGGCTTTCGACTTCAACATGAATGTGCTCACCGCAGCATTTATTGTCGTGTCCGTCAATACGGGAGCTTATATGGCGGAAATAGTTCGGGGCGGAATTCTGTCTGTCGATAAAGGACAGTTCGAAGCGGCTCATGCGATCGGCATGAATCACATGCAGATGATGGCCAACATTATTTTACCGCAGGTCATCCGCAATATTTTGCCGGCAACAGGCAACCAATTCGTGATCAATATCAAAGATACCTCTGTACTTAACGTGATTTCCGTCTCGGAGCTGTATTTCCTGACGAAGTCGGTTGCGGGCAACAACTTCCGGTATTTTGAATCCTTCTTTGTCGCATGCGTGATTTACTTTGTCATGACCTTTACCGTCACGAGAATTTTGCGCTATTTCGAAAAAAGGCTGGATGGTTCCAAAAGCTACGAGATGGAACCCGCCCGATAAGCAAGAGGAGACAGAAACCTATGGAAAAAGTCATTGAAATCCAACATCTCAATAAAAGCTACGGCATGAATGAAGTGCTGAAAAATATCGGATTTTCCGTCCATCAGGGCGAAGTGGTCACGATTATCGGCTCCTCGGGCTCGGGGAAGTCGACGCTGCTCCGCTGCATCAACCTTCTGGAGATTCCCAGCGGCGGGGAAATCCATTATCGGGGCCAGAATATTCTGGATGGCAGCCACCATATTCCCTCCTATCGTAAAAAGCTGGGGATGGTGTTCCAGCAATTCAATCTGTTTGAGAATCATGATGTGCTGAGCAATTGCATGGTCGGCCAGATCAAAGTGTTGAAGCGCTCCAAGGCTGAAGCGGAACAAACGGCTCGGAAATATTTGAAGGTAGTAGGCATGGAAGCTTATATCAACGCCAGGCCCCAGCAATTGTCGGGCGGCCAGAAGCAGCGCGTGGCGATTGCCAGAGCGTTGTCCATGGAGCCCGATGTCCTGTTGTTCGATGAGCCTACATCTGCCCTCGATCCCGAGATGGTAGGCGAGGTGCTCAAGGTGATGAAGGAGCTGGCCCATTCCGGCCTGACGATGCTCATCGTCACGCATGAAATGGATTTTGCAAGGGAAGTGTCGGATCGGGTGGTGTTCATGGATAAAGGCGTCATCGCCGAAGAAGGGACACCGGAGCAAATGTTTAGCCGGCCTAAGCAAGAACGCACGAGGGAATTCCTGAAGAGGACATTCGTCGAGCATGATCGGGCCTGAGCTCAATGATTTAATGAGCTCTTGAAGGTCGGTCGCGTGAATGCCTTCTCCGGTCATTGCGCTAGCTGGCGACCATGAACGGAATGCGGGGGTTTGTGTACTTAAAATGGTTTTTTTGGGGCTTTCCCGTAAGCAGGGGGAAGTCCTTTCTGCTAGTTGGCCAGCGGAAGCGGCCGCGCTTCAGGTGTGATAAGATGAAACGAGCAGCTAAGGTAAACCGGAAAAGCCAACCATGATAACGAGCAGTTGGAACCGAAAACTACAGGGCAATTGTACATAGACTCATTTCGTGTCCATCCAACCTTATATGAAATCGGAGTGTTCTCAATCATGACAACGAATCCAAAAGTAGATGGATTTATTCGAAAATCTAAAAAGTGGAAGGCAGAATATGAGAAGCTGAGAACGATCGTTCTTGACTGCGAGCTGACCGAAGACTTCAAGTGGATGCATCCTTGTTATACGTTCGAGAACAAAAACATCGTGATTATCCATGGGTTTAAAGATTACTGCGCGCTTCTGTTCCACAAAGGCGTCTTATTGAAGGATGCCCATGGCATTCTCATCAAACAAACGGAAAATGTACAGGCGGCGCGCCAGATTCGGTTCACCAATCTCCAAGAAATCGTTGATAAGGAAACGATCCTGAAAGCCTATATCAATGAAGCCATTGAAGTTGAAAAAGCCGGTTTGAAAGTGGAATTTAAAAAGAACACGGAATACGTCATTACAGAAGAATTTCAAACGAAACTCGATGAGATGCCTGCCTTGAAGGCTGCTTTTGAAGCCTTGACACCTGGAAGGCAGAGGGCCTACCTTCTTTATTTTGCTGCCCCCAAGCAATCCAAAACTCGAGCGTCGAGGGTGGAGAAATATACGCAGGCCATTCTCGAAGGCAAGGGATTGAATGATTAGGGCATGTTTGCAGGGCTGAGCGGACGCAATCATTATCGGAGCAGGCTTTAACCATAACCAAGCCCCGATTCTGTTGGCAGATAGGGAAACGAGGCTCAAACGAGGCTAAATAAAACAACACAACGAGGCTGCCGCAGATTATAAGGCTGCCTCGTTTTTTTCAATTCCAGAGTGCTCATTTCATGGATGGAAGGAGCAAATAATCATGGGCATTATATTGGCAATTGGATTCATATGCATCCTAAGTTATCTTAGAGCCATCCATATCTCTCTTCAGAAAGGTTTGAAAAAGATGGATGAAACGAATCGATCTTAATGCTTACAATCCGACGCCGCCGACCGGACGGACGCGGATCGGCTCAATCTCGGCGATGAGCGGCCTCGCTTGGCCGATGACGGCAAGCACCTGCTCGTTGCGCAGGGAAGCGGCATGAGCATCCTCGTCCCGCCACAGCTCGGTAATCCAGATCGTGTCTTCGTCATCGACCGCTTCGTGGATGATGTAGAGCTCGCAGCCTTCCATCCGATCAAGGCTTTTGGAGGCATCCAGCAGAAGGCCGAGCAGCTCGGCACGCTTTCCTGGATGGGCTTTCATTTTACCGAACATCGCATATTTGCTCATGATCTCAATCCGCCTTTCGATGATATCGAGTGACGTTTCAGCATTTCGGCATAATGGGCCGCGGCTTCCGAGCTCACCTGCACCATCCGCTCGATGAGGCTGGCTGGCTCGATAATCGTCAGGGAGCGGCCGTAAGGAAGGAGGAAGTAAGGAACGAAGGTTCGGAGGGAATCCGCGCCGAGCCGCAGATGCAGCCTTTCCGGAAGCCGCTCTGCGACGGAGTGTCCGAACAGCCAGTGGCGGCACAGCTCCCCGAGCGCAAGCGGCGCTCCTTCCAGGACGACGTCGACGAGCTGCTCCTGCTCCAGCGCTCCAGGCATCAGGCTGTTCAGCAGATGCTCCTTGGCGGAGAAGCCCTCCGGCTTCTCGAACCGGAGGCTGCTGCTCTCGACGCTTCGGATACGGTCGGCACGGAAGCTTCGCAGCTCTCCGCGAAGCCTGCAGAATCCAACCGTATACCACGCCCCCTTCCAATGGACGATTCCGTACGGATCGAATTCCCGGCGTCTTGAAGCGGTGCTTGAACCGGATTTTCCGTGACCCTTGTCGTAATCCATGATGACCGTCTCGCCTGAGGCGGCGGCCTTCTCCAGCTCCCGGAGAGCTTCTTGCTCTCGCGGGCCGATCGGGGAATGGACGACTTCCAGCCCCTCCGCGTGTCTGTCCAGGCGGCTCCGCTGTTCTTCCGTGGAGTATCGCATGAGCTTGTCCAGCGCATGAGCGAGGTCGCCGCTGTAAGGATAGCCTGCTTCCCGGGCGAATACGGAGGCTTGGACGAGCGCGCGCTGCTCATTCGGATCGAAGAATAGAGGCGATTCGCTGAACGAATCCAGAATCCGGTAGCCGCCGTTCGGGCCGGAATCGGCCAGGATCGGAACGCCGCTGGCGCAAAGGGAATCGATGCAGCGGTAGATCGTGCGCACATGCACCTCCAGCGACTCCGCCAGCTGTCCGGCGGTCATCTTGCGGCCGGACCGCAGCAGCCAGAGAATCGAGAGCATATTGTCCGCTTTGGCCATTGTCCTCATTCCCTTCTCGAATATCCGTCACGTCATCTGTCATTCAGGGCAGGGGAGCCATTCCCTTCTCCACCCAGGTATCATAACTCGGGCCGTATACATCCGGAACGCGCAGGCCCGCCTGCCGCATCAGCACCGTCATCTGCCCCCGGTGATGGGCCTGGTGCATGATGGTGAAGCGGAGCGAAGCTCCGTTCGCCCAGAGCTCGCCGCCGATCTCCTGCTTTTGAAGCAAAGCCTCATCGCTCCATCCGGAGCGGACGGCATCTGCAATATCGCGGCTGACGCGCCTGTATTCCGATGCAATCCCGTCTGCGGAACCCCTCTGTCCGGCATCTGCTGCCGTGAAGTCCAATCCCATGGAAGCCATATAACCGATCGACTCCGCCAGATGCCAGGCAATAGCTCCGAGCGTGCGGCGGTTTGCCGCCACCGGCTGGGCGAGCGATTCATCGGTCAGGGCGTCCAGTACGCCTGCGGTCAGCTCCGCTTCCGCTCTCCATTCCTTTTCAAAATCCTCGATTGATGCAAACATCAAGCATCCCTCCACTGGGGCGGCCATGCCGCCGATTCCGTTACAGAACAAGCATAACGTACAATCCCTGACAGATGCGGTCAGTGATTGGAAGGTTTACTTTACAATTTTCCCGTTGACGTATGTACGCCCTGCCATCGAAGCCTCAAGACACCCACGTGTCGAGAGCTGTTGTGCTGATGTAGATCTTTCCAAAGCATGATCTCTTCCATCCTATCCGAAGAAAATATCCATGTCACGGAATAAATGGGCATGAATGGATGAATGGATGGCTGGATCGGAATTTCTTCACGTCAAATCCGGGTCCAGATCGGGCAGCTTTTCGCTCTCTTCGACCAAAGGGAGCAATGGTACCGGACCAGGCGCGGCTGAAGCGGACTGAGGCTGGAATTCACGCCTTTCTTCAGCACATAGGGGACGAAGCCGCTGCCGACAAAGATGAGGGCTTTCGCCAAATGCCCCTCCTCCATCAGCCAGGCGGTGGCGGAGCCCGCGGCGAAGTCGAGCCATACCATCTGATGGAAAGCATGCTTCGGCAGGATGAAGATGAACTGGCTCTTGCGGACGAACGGAATGGGGACGGTCATAGCCTGGCCTCCTTGCAAAGGAAAAATGGTATGGACCATCCTATTCGCTAGGTGAATTGTCCCATTCCAGGTGAAGGCCGGTCCCGATCAGCTTCGCCATGAAGTTCTCATGCCCGCCCGCTTCGGAATCGGTCCGGCGTATCGCCGGTCAGGCGGCGAAAGGTCGCGATGAAGTGGCTGACGTCGCGGAAGCCGGTCTGGCCGGCAATGACGCGCAGCGGCTCGCCCGGACGGCTGAGCAGCAGCTCGCGGGCTCGGCGGATGCGCAGCCGTACGAGGTAGGCGTAGGGAGACAGGCCGAACAAGGCTCGGAACAGCGTGTTGAGCCGGCGGCCGGAGAGGCCTGCGGCTGCGGCCAGATCCCGAGCCCGATCGCCGGCTGATGAAGATTGGCCTCCAGCCAGGACAGCAGCGGCTCGAGCTGGCGCAGCCGCTGCGACACGCCGGCGGCTTCGTCGGTGCTGGAGTACGTGCGCAGCGCCAGCAGGAAGCGGTACGCTTGCTGGGACGATTCCAGCCCGAGCGGATCGGCTCGGCCTTCGAGCACCTCCAAGCTGTTCAGCAGCAGGCTGTCCAGGGGAGATCCGGGCTCCCAGCGGTAGAGCGCCGGACTGGACAGCGTCAGCGACGCCAAGAGGCCCGGCAGCTCGGATCCGGCAAAGGTCAGATAAGCCGTCTGCCAGACGCCGCCGCTGCTGCGGTAGCGATGGGCCTCTCGCGGCGGCAGGAGCAGTCCGCTGCCGGGCGGCAGCGTCTCCGCATGGCCTTGCCAGGAGACGCGCCCTTCGCCGGCGAGCGTCTGCAGCCAGTGGTAGACCGGGTAGCCGTCTCCGCGATGGAACGGCTCCTGGTCCGGGTTGAAGCCGATGCTTTCCAGCTGGACCGGCAGAGGCCTGTCCTGCAGCTGGACGGGAACGACCCGGCGATGTCCGGCGATGTTCATCGTTATGCGCCTCCTGAGCTCATCTTAGTTCCATATTCTTATATAGGCCAGCCATAAGATTGGATTTTAAGGAGATCGTTCCTTTTTTAAAATGAAGATATCCTTATATTACACCTGGAAGAGGTGCCTGATCATGATAAATTCGAAGCTGCCCAAGATTTGGTATGGAGGCGATTACAATCCCGAGCAGTGGGACGGGGACACCTGGACGGAGGACCACCGGATGTTCAAGCTGGCGGGCATCGACGTCGCCACGATCAACGTGTTCTCCTGGGCTCTCGATCAGCCGGACGAAAATACGTACGACTTTGCCTGGCTCGACGAGCAGTTCGAGCTGCTCCACGGGCAGGGCATCGGCATCTGTCTGGCGACCGGCACGGGAGCCCATCCGGCGTGGATGGCGAAGCGCTATCCCGAGGTGCTGCGGGTGGATTGGGAAGGCCGCAAGCGCCGCTTCGGCGGGCGCCACAATTCCTGCCCGAACAGCCCGGTCTACCGCCGCTATTCCACGGCGCTGGCAGGCAAGCTGGCGGAGCGCTACGGCCGGCACCCGGCTCTGCTCATCTGGCATATCAGCAACGAGTACGGCGGCTATTGCTATTGCGACAACTGCGCGGCGGCCTTCCGCGGCTGGCTGAGGCAGCGGTACGGCTCGCTGCAGGAGCTGAACCGCGTCTGGAATACCCGGTTCTGGGGCCATACCTTCTACGACTGGGAGGAGATCGTGCCGCCTAACGCGCTCAGCGAGGAATGGGGAGGCAGCCGCACCAACTTCCAGGGCATCTCGCTGGACTATCGCCGCTTCCAGTCGGACAGCCTGCTGGACTGCTTCAAGCTGGAGCGCGATGCGGTCAAGGCGTCGACGCCCGATATCCAGGTGACGACGAACCTGATGGGCTTCTATCCGGAGCTGGATTACTTCAAATGGGGCAAGGAGATGGACATCGTCTCCTGGGACAACTACCCGTCCATCGATACGCCGCCGAGCTTCACGGCGATGGCGCATGATCTCATGCGGGGACTGCGCGGCGGCCAGCCGTTCATGCTGATGGAGCAGACGCCGAGCCAGCAGAACTGGCAGGCGTACAACTCGTTGAAGCGTCCCGGCGTCATGCGGCTGTGGAGCTGGCAGGCGGTGGCCAGAGGAGCGGACACGGTCATGTTCTTCCAGCTTCGGCGCTCCGTCGGAGCGTGCGAGAAATACCACGGCGCCGTCATCGAGCATTCCGGCCATGAGCATACGCGGGTATTCCGCGAGGTCGCGGAGCTCGGGCGCGAGCTGCGGCAGCTCGGCGATACGCTGCTGGACGCAAGGGCGGATTCCAAGGTCGGCATCGTCTTCGACTGGGAGAACCGCTGGGCGACGGAGCTGAGCAGCGGTCCGACGGTGGCGCTGAACTATGCGCAGGAAGTCCACAAGTATTACGATGCGCTGTACAGCCAGCATATCCAGGCGGACATCATCGGAGTCGAGGAGGACTTCTCCCGCTACGATCTCGTCATCGCTCCCGTGATGTACATGGTGAAGCCAGGCTTCGCGGACAAGGCGGAAGCCTTCGCCGCAGCCGGAGGAGCGTTCGTCACGACGTTTTTCAGCGGCATCGTCGATCAGAACGACCTCGTCAGAACCGGCGGTTATCCAGGCGAGCTGCGCAAGCTGCTCGGCATCTGGTCCGAGGAGATCGATGCGCTTCTGCCCGAGCAGCGCAACGTGATCGTCATGGCGGCAACCGGAGAGCTTGCGGGCGGTTCGGACGCTCAAGGCGGCAGCGGACGGAGCGGCGGCCCGCGCGCCGGAGCCGGCATGCGTTCCGAGTATGAGTGCGGCCTGCTCTGCGACTTGATCCATAGCGAAGGAGCGGAGGTGATGGCTGTCTTCGGCGACGACTTCTACCGCGGCATGCCGGCTCTGACCGTGAACAAGTTCGGCGAGGGAGAAGCCTGGTACGTCGCCTCCAGCCCGGAGCCGGCTTTCCTCCGTGACTTCCTCGGAAGCCTGTGCAGCGGACGCGGCATCCAAGCGCTTGTGGAAGAGGCGTCTGCAGAGCTGGAAGCCGCCGTCCGCGTCAAAGACGGAAAACGATACCTGTTCCTGCTCAACCATGGGGCGGATGAGGGATGGGCGGAGCTTACGGCAGGCGAGGGCGTCGATCTGCTGACCGGAGCGACCGTCGGCGGACGTGTCTCCGTGCCGGGAAAAGGCGTGCGGATCGTACAATCCGGCCGGATTTCATAAGCAATTATGCTAAAATAGCCCTTAGAGGGCAGGAAGCCCCAGCCATACGAGGGAGGATCTGCCGATGAACGGAATTACGCCTCATGCGGGCGCCGGGCCCATTGTCGTACCTGTGCCCGAACATTTCAATTACCTTGCCGCCCTGGCTTATTTGAGCCGCTCCAGCGATGAAGCTCTCTATGCCGTTGAGGGGGATTCGCTGGTCAAGCTGTTCGCGCGAGGCGGAGAAGAGATTCTGGTCCAGGTGGATTACGAGGAGGAGAGCGGCGTCTTGCCGGCCGCCGGCCGTCTCGTCGCCTCCTTCCCGATGGGAGACAGTCCTTCCGCGGACATGAGGGAGCTTATCGGGACCTACATGATGGAATGGTTCGATCTGGACCGGGACCTGGAGCCGTTCTATGTCCTCACGGAGAGCAGCGATCTGCTGCGCGAGGCCGGCCGGACGTTCCGCGGACTGCGGATGATCGGCATCCCCGATCTGTTCGAGGCGGTCTGCTGGGCGATCATCGGGCAGCAGATCAATCTGGCGTTCGCTTACACGCTCAAAAAAAGGTTCACCGAGACGTTCGGCCGTTCCGTGAGATGGAACGGGCGCGAATATTGGGCTTTCCCGGAGCCGGCTGCGGTTGCTTCGCTGGAGCCGGCCGACATTATGGCGCTGCAGATGACCGGCCGCAAGTCCGAATATCTGATCGGGGCCGCCCGTCTGGTCGCGGACGGTTCGCTGGACAAGCAGTCGCTGCTCGAGGCGGGCTGGGAAGGCGCGGAAAGCAAGCTGGTCTCTATTCGCGGCATCGGCTTGTGGACAGCCCATTATGTCATGATGCGCTGCTTGCGCATGCCGGAGGCGCTGCCGGCCGCCGATGTCGGTCTGCTGAACGCGATCAAGGCAGCCGGCGGCATGGAACGCAGGCCGACGGCGGATGAAGCCAGGGAGCTTGCACGGCCATGGAAGGGCTGGGAGGCCTATGCGACTTTTTATCTATGGAGAACCCTGTATTGATAGATGGGAAGCAAGCAGCCTCGACCAGGACGATCGGACCCGAACCGCAATAATTAGAAGGCGTCTCCGCCAGGGGACGCCTGTTTTTTAATCTCTTTTGGAGCCTCATCCGCCGCTGGAAGCGCTTGCCGGCAGGAGAGCGGATGCCTGTTCGTGCCCAAAGGATGGGATGGATGCCTATCGCAGAAATTTATTTCATTAATTGATAAAATTCGACAGTAATAGACATTAGTTCGATGGTACTATGTGGGAAAGAGTTTATGTGTATATCGGCCTATTGGTGTTGGCACACAAATAATGGATGCTAGAGAAGGAGATGGCGATTTGAATAAGGTCATGCCGAAAATTGTCATTTTGGGCGGGGGCGTAGCAGGAATGAGCGCTGCCCATGAGCTCGCGGAGAGAGGCTTCAACGTTTCCGTCTACGAGGCAAGGTCCATACCGGGAGGCAAAGCCCGAAGCATGGATGTGAAGGGAAGCGGCACCGAGGGGAGAAAGGATCTTCCCGGAGAGCATGGCTTCCGCTTCTTCCCTAAGTTCTACAAGCATCTTCCCGACACGATGAAGCGAATTCCCTTCCCGGGAAACAAACGCGGCGTCTTCGATAATCTGGTGGAGGGCACTCGGCTCGGCGTCGCATTCGACGATCGGCCGATGCAGCCGTTCGTGACGGAGTTCCCGGCGAACTCCTCCGACTGGAAAGTGCTGCTGGAATCCATTTTCGGCAACGATCTGGGCCTGACCCGGGCGGAAGCCGAGCACTATGCCGGCAAGCTCTACCAGCTTGCCTCCAGCAGCGACCTCCGCCGATACCTGGAATACCAGCGTGTCTCCTGGTGGGATTTCATCGAAGCGGACAAGCAATCCCAGCAGTTCCAGCGCATTCTCGCAGGGCTGTCCCGCATTCTTGTCGCCGCCAAGGCCAAGGAGGCGAACGCCTGCACGATCGGAACGGTGGGAGCGACCTTGATGATGGACATGATCACTCCGGGAGGCAGCGCCGACCGGCTGCTGAACGCTCCGACCAACGAAGCCTGGCTGAAGCCGTGGCAGGACTATCTGCTCTCGCTCGGGGTCGAGTTCCATCGGAATGCCCGGGTCAAATCGATTGCCTGCCAGGACGGCGCCGTGGCCGGCGTCGCCGTCGTCATCGACGGCGAGGAGCGGACGGTTGTGGCGGATGCCTACATATCTGCATTGCCCGTAGAGGTCATGGCGGGACTCGTCACGCCGGAGCTTGCCAAGGCCGATCCTCTCCTCGGCAAGCTCAGGACGCTCAGCGAATCCGTCGAATGGATGAACGGCATCCAGTTCTATCTCAACGAGGACGTCGAGCTGATTCACGGGCATATCATCTGCATGGACAGCCCTTGGGCGCTGACGCTCGTCTCGCAGAAGCAGTTCTGGCCCGGCACCGATCTGTCCCAATACGGCAACGGGCGGGTACGGGGAGTCATTTCGGTCGATATCTCGGATTGGCAGGAGAAAGGCATCCTTTACGACCGTCCCGCCATGCAATGCTCGGCCGAGGAGATCAAGAACGAGGTGTGGGCCCAGCTCAAGAAAAGCTTCAACCATGAAGCGGAGCTGCTGCGCGACGATCAGCTGGAGCATTGGTTCCTCGACGAGGACATCCAGTTTCCCAATCCGAATTCAGTGACCAACATGGAGCCGCTGCTCGTCAACAGGGTGCATACATGGGATTTGAGGCCCAATGCCTATACGGCCGTGCCGAATCTGTTCCTTGCTTCCGATTACGTGCGCACCAATACGGATCTCGCCACGATGGAGGGCGCGAACGAGGCAGCCCGCAGAGCCGTCAACGCCATCATCGATCATTATGATCTCAAGGCCGACAAATGCAAGATATGGGATATGTACCAATACGATTGGCTGATCTTGAACCGGAGCAGGGACAAATCCCGGTGGGAAAACGGGCTGCCCTGGAACGGCAGAATCGTCGGCTAGAGTGGATAGGAAGGATTTCCTGCCGTGATTGAAAATATAATTGCACGCGAATTCCAAGGGCTGATGTATTATCTGACCGCATGCCTGCTCTTCTTGATCATTACTCCCAGAGTGTCGTTCATACGCCATGGCCGCAAAATCCTGTTCGTTCTCATCCTGATCGTCCAGAGCTACTTCTATCTGGCCTACGAAGAGATCGATCCCTTGGTCTACGCGCTCCATCTGACGCCGGTGTGCGTCGCCATGGTCGCCTTGTTCGAGGGGTGGATTCCAGGGACGGCAACGGCGGCGGCATTCGTATTGGGCAATGTCTTCATTGCGGGCAACGACTGGCTTCCGCCCACCATAGCATGCGCCGTCGTGACTGTGCTGGGCATCATCTTCCATTACCGGATCAAGCTGCCGGAGTCGATCAGGCTCATGATCATGCTGCATATTCTCTTGACCCTTGTTCATATCGGAATCAATTACGGCTTTATGGCCGAACAGGGATTCGAATTCAACCTGACGGAAGTGCTGTTGATTACAGCGGGCTCCATCCTCTCCGCCCCGCTTGTATCCTACACCTACTATTTGGTGAAGCACCAGGAGAGGCTGACCGAGGAGCTGTTCAACGCGGAGAAATACCATCTCATCGGGCAGCTGACCGCCTCCATCTCGCATGAGGTGCGCAACCCGCTGACGACGGCCAGAGGCTTCCTCCAGCTTATGGGCAAGCCGGGACTGGACCAGCAGGCGATGGACCGATACCGCAACCATGCCCTTGAAGGCATCGACGGAGCCAATGCCATCATTACCGATTATCTCAATTATTCCAAGCCCTCCGTCGACGAGCCGAAGCCGCTCGATATCCGGCAGGAGCTCAGCAGCGTCGAGCAGTGGGTCAAGCCTCTATGCGTCATGTCGGGCATCGAGTTCGTGACGAGCCATTCGACGGAAGAGCCGCTCATCATTGTCGGGGACTCCAAGAAATTCCAGCAATGCCTGCTGAATATCATGAAGAACGGAATCGAGTCGATGCCGGAAGGCGGCGTTCTTGCCATCAGCACGAGGCAGGAGAACGACAAGGCTCTGATCTTCATCCGGGATACGGGAGTGGGGATGAACGAACAGCAGCTGAAGCGCATCGGGATGCCGTTCTATACGACCAAGGACAAGGGAACCGGACTCGGACTCATGGTCGTGACCAACCTGATCAAGGCGATGGGCGGCCGGACGTATTATCGCAGCAAGCCGAATCAGGGGACGATCTGCGAGGTTCATTTGCCGCTGGCGCCGGATCCGCCGGCCTCTTGATCGTCGAGCCGGCGGAGCGTCAATGTCCAGGCGGCGTCATCCGGCCCGACATGGTTGCCCGATTGCCGGAGAAGCCTGTTCAGCGGAGCGGACAGATCAAGCAGCGTCAGCAGGTCGCTGCGTTGGAGCGCGATCAGCTGATAAGCGGTTCGCGCTCCTTTGCCGTTCGGACCGTGCAGGGCGCCCGGAAGGGGAGTTCCGTTGACCGCAAGCGCGGGAAGAATGGAACTGCCGCCTGTTATGGCTATGTCGGCCAGATAGATTCCGCCCGCTTTGATCCGGATTGCGCCGGTTGAGCTCAGCGATAAGGCTGGATGCCGGGCCGGGCAGCTTTTGCTGAACGCCAGCCCAGGCTGCGGCGCATCGGCCGAGCATCGCCTGCAGCCGGTGAAACGAATCATGCCGTCGTTCCCGCCGGATCGGCCGGCGGAGGATGCGCAAGTCATGGGATGCCTTCTTCCGCTTTGTATTCTGTCTTCCCAGCTATCTTATGCAGGAGCCGAGAGGAGAACGACGCCTTGGAATCTCTTCTTTACCACTTCAGCGAAGAGTCCGCGATCAGCCGCTTTGTCCCTCGGCCAAGGCCCGGACGCGACGATCTGCCTGCCGCGGTATGGGCTGTCGACGAAGAGCATAGAGTAAATTATTTCTTTCCGCGGGAATGTCCGCGGATCATCTACAATCGCCAGCCCGGGCTTGATGGGCGGGAGGAGCGGCTGCTCTTCGGCATGTCCGGCGCCTCACGGATTATTCTGGTCGAGAGCCGATGGCTGGAGCGGATTCGGGCCGCGGCTTTGTACCGGTATGATATGCCTGCCGATACATTCCGGATGGAGGACGAAAGCGCGGGCTACTATGTTTCGGATGAGACGGTTGTCCCCCGATCGGTCGATCGCATGCCTGATCTTCTAGGAGAAATCGCGCGCTCCGGCGCGGAGCTGCGCGTAACGCCAAGCCTCTTTCCCGCCAGGGACGCGATCATGCAATCGTCGCTGCGCCAGTTTTCCATCATTCGGTTCCGCAACGCGAGATGAGACTCTTCAGCCGTTTGGCTGAAGGGTCTTTTTTCCTATTTTCAAGGACTAGAAGGTATAAATAATTTGAAAATAGTTGACATAAGTTTAAGGTATATCTATAATTTCGTTGAAATTATGTTTTCGTTCCTTGTTTTACCAAACAAAACAGGAATGAAATCAAGGACAGGCCTGCAAGTCGAGAGAGAGAAAGAAAGAGGCTCTGACAGGGCAGCAAGGAAGCGTCAACCATGTTCATGACGGGAGGAATGGAATTGTCCAGTTCTAGTTGTTCGAGACAGCCATTATTGAAAGCGCTTTTATCGTGGGTGCTGGTTTTCGGTCTGATGACGCCTGCCTTCGGGTCGACGGCCGGAGCTTCTCCAGCGGGAGCATCGGAAGAAGGGAGCGTGACGGAATCCGCATACGGAGGCGTTCCGGATCAGGTATACGGAGGGAATACCTTGTTCTCCTCCTACATTACCGCAGAAGGAGACAAGCTGATGGAGGACGGCAGGGAATACCGCTTTGCCAGCCTCAACTATCCCGGGGCGCTGGGGGACCCGGCATTCTCCCAGGACGACGCCCTGCGCACGATCAAGGCGATGGGCGGGAAAGTGACCCGCTCCTATGTGCCGTCCGTTCTCCGTTATGACGGTTCCAACAAGGACTCGGCCTTCATCCTCGGACCGGATTCCAGCGGCAGGATGCAGTTCAGCGAGGAAGGCTTCGCCAAGATGGACCGCATGCTCGCTCTCGCCAATCAGACCGGCGTCCGGGTCATCATCCCGTTCGTCGATCAATGGCAGTGGGTCGGCGGCATTGAAAGCTACGTCAACTTCGTCCATCCCGGCACGATAACGGGGGATGCGGCGACGGATCCGGACGGCTGGAAGTTCTATACCGACCCGGAGGTCATCGGTCTGTTCAAGCAGGTCGTCCATTACATGATGAACCGCACCAACACGATTACGGGAGTGAAATACAAGGACGACAAGGCGATCCTTGCCTGGGAGACGGGCAACGAGCTGGGCGGCTACAACCAGGACAAGTTCCCGCAGTCATGGACGACGGAAATCGCCCGCTACATCAAGGAGGAGGAGCAGCCGCAGCAGCTGCTGCTCGACGGGCGCTTCTCGATCAACGCCGCATCGCTGACGGACGATCATATCGACATCGTCGGCAATCATTTCTACACCGGCAATTTCATCGACAAGATCAATGCCGACGCAGCCTTGGCCGCAGGCAAGAAACCTTACATTCTGGGCGAGTTCGGGCTCTACACGACCAAGGAGCCGGTTGAAGCCCTGTACAACGCGGCGTTGCAAAACGGCACCTCCGGCATCATGATCTGGTCGCTGAGGCCGCATAAGGAGGACGGCGGATTCTACTGGCATGACGAGGATCCGGGCAACTGGGCTTCGTATCACTGGCCGGGCTTCGCCTCGGGCGATTATTACGGCGAGACGGATATTATCCGGACGGTGTACAACTACGCTCATTACATGAATGCGCTGGATAAAGGCAAGACCTCCGCGGTTCCCGCGATTGCGGCGCCGGAAGGAGCTCCGAGACTGTTCCCGATCGATTCAGTCGCGGACATCAGGTGGCAGGGAGTTGTCGGAGCATCCGGCTACGAGGTGCAGCGCTCCGCCGACGGAATGAATTGGGAGACGGTCGCAGCCGACGCCTCCGACGGAGGACGCGCCGGAACGAAGGCTTTCCACGATGAGCAGGCCATCACCGGCACGTCGTATCAGTACAGGGTACGCGGAGTCAACGAGTCCGGCGTATCGGCGTGGTCCAATGTCGTGAGTACGACGGCGAGACATCTCATCACGGATGAAATTAGCCTCATGCAGAGTCCCAAGGAGAATCGCCAGACGTATGCCTACGACCAGTCCTCCAATGTGTTGAACAAGGCGGACAACTGGAATGAGCTCGGCCAAGGCTTCAAAGCCTATGTCGCCGGCTCGTTGCCGGGCACGCTTACCTATGCGGCGCCTGTTCCGCTGGAGGCGGTGCGTATAAAGACCGAGGGAAGCGGCAAGGTAAGGCTGTTCGTCTCCTCGGTCAACGGAAAGTATGCCGAAATCCAGCCGAGGCTGGCAGACGGGCTGTGGACGGCAGACGGGCTTCCGGCAGAAACCCGGTATGTGAAGCTGGCCATTGACGGCGGCAGCTCCGTTCTGGTCGACCGTGTCGAGCTGGAATACGCCTATGCCGGCCAAGGCTATCGGCCCGTCCCGGCGCCGGTGCGCAGCGGGTTGATCGTAGACCGCAGCTTCGACGGACAGCCGGACTCGGCATCGGGCAATCTGGCCGTTCGCGGGGCTTCCGCCGGCACGGAAGGGCTGCCGGTCCTCAGCCGCCTGGACGGAGAGCATGCGGAGCTTGTGTACGCAGCCGCAGGCGACATGAACTCCTACCGGTTCACCTCGTATGTGAAAGGAGGAGAGGAGCTGCAGCTGTCGGCTTCCATCGACGGCTTGAATTACCAGCCGCTGCAGCCGGCCGTGACCCGCAAGGAGACGGCGGACGGATGGAGCCGCCTCGTCTATGCGGGCTTCGAGCTCCCGGCCGGAACCCGTTACATCAAGGCCGCCTATCCGGCAGGCGGAAGCCCGGAGTCGCCGGCTCTCGCCAAAGCCGATATCGGCTTCGGAGCGGCTCTGATTCCGCTCACGGAAGCTCCGCCCGCGAACGTCCTCGAGGACGGCGAATACGATTACGGCAAGGACGACAGCATCGCGGCCCGGTATGAGCGGGATCAGGATGGCGGCGAGGCGTCGATTGCCCTCGATGCCGCCGCGAAAAACCGCGGCAGCTACGGCGCGAAACTCCAATACGAGCTTGGCTCCGCTTCGTTTGCGGGCTTGAGCAGGCCGATCGGCCATGCCGACCTGTCTTCCTTTGATGCCATGCATGCTTGGGTGAAGCCGGACGGCAGCGGCAACAAGCTCGGCTTCAGGCTCTCCACGGGAGATGGACGGATATGGGAAGCAGCCGCTTCGCTCGGCGGCACGGCGGCGCGTACGCTGGAGGTCAAGCTTGCGGACTTTGCGCTTGCGGCAGGGGATGCGGGCCGAGGCCCGATCGATCTGTCCGACGTAACCGGATTCGGCGTGTATGTGAGCAAGACGGATGGAGCTTCCGCCGCAGCGGGCACGATCGTCGTGGACGACGTGCGGATGGCCAATGCCTCCAAGCTGGACAATTTCGAAGGTTATGGCGGCTACAATGCCCTGGTGCAGAAAGCATTCGCGCGCAACAAGGGCGGCGGAGCGCTGGATGTATCGCTGGACGGCTCGCGCAAATCCGAAGGCGATTATGGCTTGCGGATGGACTACGACTTCAGCGGTCCGGGATATGCGGGAGGCAGCTTCAGCCCCGATTACCTGAAGCTCGATGGTTATGACGGCTTCAGCTTCTGGCTGCAGCCGGACGGGTCGAACAATGAGCTGGCGATTCAGTTCTCCGACGACGCCGGGAAGTTCTGGGAGACGAAGACGGTGTTCCGCGGCAGCGATCCGCGCTTGATGTACGTTCCATTCAGCGCCTTCCGCTACCCGAGCTGGTACGGAGGCAATCCGGACGACCGTCCGGATCCGAACCGGCAGATCAAGACGTTCTCCCTGTATCTCGGCGGATCGCCCGATTCGCTGTCGGCATCGGGTACGCTGTATGTCGACGACATCCAGGGAGCTGACTTTACCGACAGGCTGAACGCGGCGTCCGTGGCCATCCAGGATAGCGGAGCCGTCATCGGGACGCTGCCTTACACCCTCAGGGGCACGGCCAGCGGCGCGGAATTCGTCCGCATCCAGGTCGGCAAGCAGACGTTCCACGCTCCGGTGAAGCCGGACGGAACCTGGTCGTACACCACTTCCAAAATCGCCAATGGCATGAAGGAGGCGACGGCTGCCATCGAGCTGTTTGACGGGACCGTCCTTCACAGCAGCACGGCGGCATTGAACGTGAACGTGCCGGGCAATCCTTATGACGACGGCACTGCGCCTGCTGCGAACAACCGGCTGCTCAATCCGGGCTTCGAGGAGGCGGTCGATGCGGGCGCATGGCCTGTGCTGCCGAAGCACTGGTCCAGCAAAGACGCCGATGGCGCCGAGGTGACGAGCGGCATCGTCAAGCTGGAGGGCGGGGCGCGCAGTGATCAGTATGCTCTCGTCCACTGGAACGACCAAGCCTATGAAGTCACGACTTCGCAGGAAGTCGTTGGCCTCGAGCCCGGCATCTACGAGCTGAAAGCCTGGACGAAGTCCAAGGGCGGCCAGATAACCGCCGAATTGACGGCTGCTGGCGATCAGGGAGCCGTACGGAAGGCGGCGATTCCGCAAGGAGAGAGCTCATGGGCATCCGTTAAGGTATCCGGGCTCGAGGTGCGGGAAGGCAAGCTGGCCGTTGGCTTCCATTCCAAGGATAGCGGGGGCAACTGGATCAAGGTGGACGACGTGTCGTTGATTAAGACCGCTGACCTGCCGGGCGGGGAGCCGACGCCGACGCCGACGCCAACGCCGACGCCAACGCCTGGGGGAGGAGCAACACCGACGCCTGGGGGAGGAGCGACGCCGACGCCTGGAGGAGGAGCGACGCCGACGCCTGGGGGAGGAGCAACGCCGACGCCTGGGGGAGAGTCAACGCCGACGCCTGGAGGAGAGTCAACGCCGACGCCTGGAGGAGGAGCAACGCCGACGCCTGGGGGAGGAGCGACGCCGACGCCTGGAGGAGAGTCAACGCCGACGCCGGGAGGAGCTTGGACACCAGTGCCTAGCGAGACGCCGTCGCCAAGCGCAACACTTTCACCCATCGCCACGCCTGCACCAAGTCTGACGCCGTCGCCAAGCTCCAAGCCAGTCCCTTCCTTTGGCGATTTGGGCGGGACCGATTGGGCGCGTTCCGCCATCAAAGAGATGGCGGCCAAAGGAATCATGCTGGGAGTAGGCGGCGACAAGTTCGCTCCGAACAAACCTCTTACTCGCGCCGAATTCATTACCGCCTTGTTCCGGGCGTTCCAGCTGGATGCTGCCGGATCGATGGCAGGCTTCAGCGACGTGAAGCCCGATACTTGGTATGCCGAGGCGGTGGCGGCTGCTGCCAAGCTGGGCATTGCAGGCGGCACCGGTGCCGGCCAATTCGAGCCGAACCGAGCGATCACACGCGAGGAAATGGCGGTCATGGCCGCGAATGCTCTCAACCATTTGGACCGTCTCAAGTCCGCCGACGTGAATGCGGAGCTCGCGGGCTTCAAGGACCGGGGCGAAATAGCGGTTTATGCCCGCTCTTCGGTCGCGCAGCTGGCTGCCCTCGGAGTCATGAACGGCGCCGGAGGAGACGGGTTTGCGCCGAAGGGCAAGGCTACCCGCGCTCAGGCAGCGGTTATGCTGCAGCGGATGCTGAAGCTGTTTGAATAACGACGCTGAATGACAAGAAGAAAGGCCGCTCCCCGTCATCTGGAGATGAGGGAGCGGCCTTCTTTGTCGAGCCCGAAATTTTACTTTGCCTAGCCGCCATCAAGCCTTCTTTGACGAATAGCAGCCTAATCCCTTGATCGTACATTTCGATCCTAACTGTATTGTGGCAAAGACGGCATCGCAAACCTATCGGACATACGATCCGTTATTGTTGGTCGCCTCGTGCTTGTTTACTGTAAATGAGACAAACTATAAACTTCGACGAACGGCTTCTTCTTGTTGAACTAACGGGCAGTTTAGTTCTTTTACAACATAAGATGCAAATAGAAGTAGCATTAAACAAGGTGTTTTGGTCCAGAAGGATGATTGGACTTTCTTGTTGAATACATTGGTATCCGACAAAAAGCAGAATTCAGAAAAGGGGAATAACGGTATGAATGTTTACTGTAGTGGCGTTTTCAAAGAGATGGATTTGGCGGTTAACTCTATTATCAAGTTGATAGACACATTGAGCGATGAAGATTTGAATATTAAACCGACTGAAGGAAAATGGTCGATTGGAGAGCTGCTCTCACACATTTCAGTTCTATGTAAGGCTGACTTTCTAATTGGAGCCGGAAGTTCGGAGGAGGAGTTGGACCGTTTCTATGAAGAAGCTGAGCCAGAAGCGAATCGCAAGGCAATTGCAGATGCCCTGATTTCCAATTACTCTTATCTAAAAAACGGTATAGCAGGATTAAAGGAAAATGAGTTATTACAGGAAACGACTTCGTTTTTTGGAGTAGTTCATTCGCGTTACGAATGGCTATTAGATACTCAGGCTCACCTGTTTCATCACCGTGGGCAGTTGCACGCGATGATTGTTCACGTTCTTAAGCAGGAACCGAACATCCAACTATTCGAGTAAGTCCAAAGAAAGGATCTCAAATTTTCATTGTGTTGTGCTAACGGAGCACACCATTATGATTACGAAGGATCAGCCCATCATCGCGACCGCGGCGTAGATCATCGGCATAAACGCATTTGTTCAATAATCAAGGAGCAGATTGCCGATGCGGCAGCTGCTCCTTTTATGATGAAGCCTTTTTGATTTACACCTTTTATGCAGTTCTAGTAACGGCTGTTTATCGGCCACCTTGCGCCGCGTTCGATACGGACTCCCATGACTCCCATGCCGCTAGACGATCAGCAAAGGCTTCGCGTATCAAAGGCAAGACCCCCGCACCGACTGCGAACCGAAGAGGCGGGTCTTGGGCATCTACGATTTGGAGAATCGCTTCGGCCGTCGCTTGCGGATCGCCTCGTTCTGCGGTCGCTAAACGGCCTATCACCCGGTCTCTAAGCTCGTCGTAGGCCTCCAATCCCGGGGATCTCTTCATCGACAAGGCGCTTCCAAAATCGGTTGCAAAGGCGCCGGGCTCGAGCAGCGTCACCTTTATGCCGAAGTCTTTTACCTCTTGCGCGAGGCTATCGTGAAGCGCTTCGACCGCCCATTTGGAGGCGCAATAGAAGCCGATGAGCGGTGCGGCCACAAGGCCCATGGCGCTCGATACGCCGAGGATATGCCCGCTGCCCTGTTGCCGAAGCAGCGGCAGGGCGGCTTGGATGACCCGAAGCGTACCGAAGTAATTGGCGTCGAACAGATCGCGGACGTCGGATTCGTCGGCTTCCTCGGTCGTACCGACCAGCGAGTAGCCGGCATTGTTAAGGATGACGTCCAGCCTGCCGAAGTGCGCGTGAGCCTGTCGAACGACCTGTTCCGCCTGACGACGATCCGTTACATCGAGTGCTAGGGGAAGGACGGCGTCACCAAAACGCGCCTTCAGATCGGCGATGCTCTCCAGCGTACGTGCGGTCGCGGCAACCTGATCCCCGCGCGCGAGAGCGGCCTCGGTCCAGATGCGCCCGAATCCGCGAGAAGCTCCTGTAATGAACCAGACTTTGTTTTTCATCGTGTATTCCTCCGTTACTGTTGAGTGGCATTGGTTAAACTTCTGATCCCCGTTCGTTCTTCTCTAATGTTACGACGCAGCCGCTTGATACGGAATTTCAAAAAGGTTAGCATGGTGTTAACTATTGGTTCATGCAAAAAGGAGAGCCGAACTGAAATGAATGAACAATTGAAGACATTTGTCCAAGTGGCG
Organism: Paenibacillus sp. SJS-P3; assembly: GCF_056711585.1. Classification (NCBI taxonomy): domain Bacteria; kingdom Bacillati; phylum Bacillota; class Bacilli; order Caryophanales; family Paenibacillaceae; genus Paenibacillus; species Paenibacillus sp. SJS-P3. Next base: position 907,438 of record NZ_CM160043.1, read on the forward strand.
GAGTCCGGAAGCTTCTCTAAGGCAGCCGAGAAGCTGTTCATCTCTACGACAGCCGTGATGAAGCAGATGAACTTGCTGGAAAAGCAAGCCGGAGTTCCTCTCTTCAACCGTACCAACCACGGTGTCCGGCTTACGCAGGCAGGCTCCGCCTTTATTAAGGATGCGGAATTTATGCTGCGGTACTATCGGGAATCGCTCATTCGCATGCATCAAGCCGCGCAGGCGAATCGGCATATGGTTCGGGTGGGCACATCCATGCTCAACCCTTGTAAGGTTTTGATTGATATGTGGAATGGAGTCAGCGACCGATTTCCGCAATTCGGAATCAACATCGTTCATTTCGATGATGATGCACATACGCTCCCGACCACTCTCCGCACGCTTGGCCAATCGTTCGATATCATGGCGGGGCCGTTTCTTACCGATCGCTTGAATGATTGCTATCAAATGCTTGCTTTGGGGAGTTGCCGCGTTTGCTTTGCCGTATCCCGGCACCATAGACTGGCCTCTAAAAAGATTCTTACTGTCCAAGATTTGTACGGGGAAAAGTTAGCCGTGGTAAACGGCGGCGAAAGTAATGCGATCCAAGGCATTTGTGATTTCTTGGTTAGGAATCATCCACGAATACGAATAAAAGAGATTCCGCGCCTCTATGATTTGGATGTGTTCAATCGCTGCGAGGAAAGCAATACGGTGATGCTGACCTTAGAGGCATGGGCAGATATTCATCCATCCTTGTCGACCATTCCAAGCGATTTGGATTTTTCGGTTCCGTATGGTTTGCTATATCCGCTGCATCCGTCCGAGGAGATCCGGCAGTTCATAGAGATCATAAGAGAAATGCAGCCGATTCCAACGCACGGCTGAACGCAAGAAAAGAGCAATCGAAAAGAAATTAGCGGCTGCTTAAAAGGATATATTTAGAGGGAGCCCGAGGATGTGATTCGAGCCTTGATCGAAGGAATGAACCTAGAGGAGGGCATGACGATGCAGGACAATCAGGAACGCGATGAAAAGCTGGAGAACATTACGGGCGTAACTTGTATTTACGTACCCGTGAATGACGTTTACGCGTCGATTCAATGGTATCAAAAAATTTTAGGTTACCTGCCGGCGAACGACGACCAAGTTGAGCCCGGAATGACGACGGCAGTATTAAATGTTCCCGATCAGGCCGGCAACCTGCCTTCGCCCGGGTTAAGGCAAGTCGTCCCTGCGCTGTTCCTTCGCCAATCCGATGAAGCTGGCGGTCGATTGCGCTTTTCATGGTCTTTGGACCAAGGCAGACCTCATGCCATCGCATGCTTCATATCGCCGCGGATCGAGGAACTGCTTGAGCGCTTCAAGAAAAACGGCGTACCTATTATAAGCGAACGGGTCACGAGCGGACCTAACATCACATTCGCGGATCCGGACGGCAACCTTTGGGAAGTCTGGCGACCATAAGTCTCCGCGGGCGAACGTCAATCAGTTTCACTGTCGGGAGATGATGAAATAACCAGGGAGCAGATCGCGGGCTGTTTCTGCTCCTGATTTTCTTTGAAGTAGGGCAGGATAATGCATTAAAAGCTGACTGCTAGACTGCCATACCCCCATGAATATAAATCTTTACTTGGTTCGTGCAATGCCGAATGTATGTGTTGTCATTATACAATTTGCTCAACATAACCCCGCCTTCTATCAGAGCGATTATTACACTGCTTGCGGCCTCCACTTCGATTTCGCTTCGAAACTGCTTCCGCCTAATGCCTTCCTTGATGATTTCCCCAAGACTCGTCATGAGTTCATTCATTGCATGCTGGGCTCTTTGTTTTAACATAGGGTGGCCGTCGTCATTCTCAACAGCGGTATTCAATATGGGGCAGCCGCCTTCCCATATATTTTGTTCAACCACCTGGATATAAACATCACAAATAGCCAGTATTTTTTCTGCTGGCTCGGACCGCTCAGATATTGCCTCTGTCAAGAGACCTTTTAATTTAGCAAACATGTAGTCAAATGCGCTTAGCGCAATTTCATCTTTACTTTCGAAATGATTATAGATGCCCCCCTTGCGTACATTGGCACGCTCGATAATGTCCGACAGAGATGTACCTGCATACCCTTTTGTATTAAAGAGCTCGGCGGATTGGCGAATAATATGTTCTTTCGTAACTTGTCCTTTTCCCACAGCGATCCCTCTTTCAAAAAATACCGATTGGTCTTAAATTAGCATAGTTTCCTTTTGCATTCAATGCGAGCTGGAAAATTATGCTTGCTCTGTACGTTGGGCTATGTTAAATTAAAACAGACCGGTCGGTATTAAAATGGAAAGGATGATTGAAATGGGTATGTCGTTTCAACACATACGAAACGCTACGTCGGTATTAATCGTGAACGGCAAAAAGATATTGATCGATCCTATGTTAAGTGATCCAGGCGAGCTCCCGCCGGTTCCGTTCACTCGTACGCTTCGCCGAAACCCGTTAACGCCTTTACCTGTTCCGCTTCATTTTTTCGAACAGATGGACGCCCTACTTCTGACACATCGCCATTTTGACCATTTGGATAAGAAGGCCCTGTCCATATTGAATAAAAAATTGCCTGTCTTTTGTCAGCCCGAGGATCAGGCCTTCCTGCAGACAGCGGGATTTATGCATGTACATGCTATTCAGCAATCGTATGAATGGTGCGGCATTCAGATGAAACGTATAAAAGGACAGCATGCTCCTGGCTTCGCCGCCAAGCTGCTAGGCCCGGTATCCGGGTATATTGTAAGCACAGCAGAGGATGGTTCCATTTATATCGTTGGCGACTGCATCTACACACCCGCTATTAAAGAGACCTTCCTGAACTATCAACCGAATATTGCGATATTAAATACGCCCCGTGCACAGATGTTGTTAGGGACTATCATCACAATGACTGCAGAAGATATCCTTCGTCTTGCAGAATTGTCTCCAACCACGAGATTTATTGCCGTACATATGGATGCCATCAGCCATTGCACATTCAAGCGAGAGCACCTCCGGTCTTTCCTGAAGGAACGAGGATTGGAGCAAGTTGCTATTGTACCTGATGACGGGGAGGTTATGGATCTTTAATTTATTTAGGAATTGATTTATGACTCGTGTGCTGCGCTAAACATTCCTGTTGAGCCTATTGAACGAATTACCACTTCGCATCTCGTCGTAGGAATCGACATGGCCAAAGAAACGCATGTAGCTCAACGAATTTTGGATGACGGAGTTACATCCGTCCGCTCCAGTCCAATTGCAACGGCTTATTGTATAGGGTTGTTTTGCGCTGCATTCGAGACAGTCTCCCAGCCTTCCCAGGCAGCTAGACGGTCAGCATAGATGCCGCGTTTTTCGTTTGATAGACTGGCAGCGGTGACGTTAAGCCTACGGGCAGGTTAACGCAGGGATTCGTTTTTGATAAAGTTATAGTAAGTAAGAAATAAAACTAAAATTTGGAGGAAACGAATGAAAGCTTCTAAACTTCGACCATTCATTCCATCAGGCAAAGATTATGCATTAGCACAGAGTTTTTTTGAAGATCTTGGTTTTGAGAAATTGTACTCAGACAACGGATTAAGTATCTTCAGAATCGGGGAACAGGAATTTTTTCTTCAGAATTTCCACAACCAGGAATTCCAAAATAATTACATGGTAGAACTTGTTGTCGATGACCTTGATGCGTGGTGGTCACATATACAAGAAGTTACTTTTGAAAAGAATTATCCTATTAGGGTTAAAGAGCCAACCGTCTATCCTTGGGGAAAACGTGAGATAAACTTAATTGATCCAGCTGGTGTTTGCTGGCATATTTCAGAAGCAAAGAATTGAGTTTATCAAACGATAAATTATTCTGCGGTTCATATGCTCCAAATGGCTGCTGTGATTCTTTCCATAACGAACGGAAGCATGGACGTTTCTCAACTAACGGGATACGCTAGTTTAAAGGTAGTCCAAATGAATAAAATGAGTGAAAATAATAGGATTAAGAAAAATCAACTGCTCTTCCATTTATGAGTATTGCAGGAGTGCTATTACATCGTAGGGTAGCTTGTTAATGTTGAATAAGCATAGGCAACCTTTTTAGCAAAATTAAGAGGAGGCTCTACGGATTGAAAATGAATATATAACAGGTTTGGTTGAATAAATATCCAATGATTATGTAATGCGCTTACGATGATCCCTTGTTGAACCAATGCCCTATTAAATGCATACACCTCTTCTTCTAAAATTGCTACTTCACCTATATTGAGAGCATTTCCTGTCTCGTCTAAAGATTCAAACAAAACATTTGCGAGTAAAAAACCTTTACTTGGACGTCCCATTATCATTACTGGAAAGTTCCGTTTTAACGAAACAGAGCATACACCATTTTCAAACTTACCCTTCCCTTTTAAAATTTGACCAAATTGTTGACAAATCATTTGGTGTCCATTCAAATCTATCACCCTTTTTTAAGTATTGATGATTTAAATCTTATCTTTGGTGACGTAATATAAAGTAATATATGACACTTGGATCGATTTTATGAAGGTTAGATTATATTACTAATCATATGTTGTAACCGCAGACTTTCGGTTCACTAAACCACTAAGTTCATCCTTTCATAATTATATAATTTATAAAAGAATGTGAAAGATTGTACGTAAAGTAACGGAGAACGATAGTTAAATTAACCGCCTTTTCAAAGGGCGGTTTTATTTTTGGGGTAAAAAACAACATTAAGATTTAACATAGCCTAAAATTAAAGAAGGGAGCGTTCCTCAGTCGCTATGACTTGGGAATGCTCCCTTCTTTTTATGTTTTCGTGAAGTGCTTATCTCGGGAAGGTCTAGAATGATGGATGCGACGCATAGGGGATCTGTAGAATATGGGCTGAAGCGGATTCGTCTGCTTTCGGTCAAGGTAGGCCGAGGCACCTGAAGCAGGGGAGCTTTCATGTTAAGCCCGCACTCCAAGTCCTCGTGTTTCTTCGGCTATAACCGTTCTTTCCATATCCTACCCTCGCAGCCTGCAAGTATAGTAGGTGCAGGACAAAAAGCGGGAGTGAGCCATGAACATGAACATATCCGTAGAGCCGTGCGGCCTGAACCGCAAATTTATTCTGATGAATCTGTATCCGCTGTATCTGCATGATCTGGCCGGAATCCGCGAAGTTATGCCGAACCGCTGCGGTGTATTTGAAGAGGATGACGGAATCCGGACACTGCAGGAGCAGCAGGGCGAATTCGACATCTGGTGGGAAAAGGAAGGCCTTTTGTTCCCCTATCTGATCATGGCGGACGGACTTCCCGCCGGCTTCGCGCTCATTGCTTCCGGGCCGTACACCGAGTCCGGCAGCGATTATATGATGAACGAGTTCTTCATCCTTAGGCCATACCGAGGCAAAGGTATCGGTGAAGCAGCGGCTAGCGAGCTGTTCCGGCAGCATTCCGGAAGCTGGTCGCTGTTCACGACGCCGGGCGAGCGCAACCGGGGCTCCATTGCCTTCTGGCGGAAGTCGCTGGACCGCCATGCGGGGGAAGACGGATATACGGAGGAGGATCTGGATCTGGAGCACTTTGGCTGCAGCAAGCTGTTCCTCTTCTCATCGGCAGCGGAAACTTCCGGGGGAGTGCTTGAAGGAATAAAACAGGCCGTAGATGCTCCCGAATCCTCCACTTGGATGCTGGCCGAATCCACGGAAGCGTCTGTCGGATCACCCGCTGAGCCGCTTGGGGAATGTGTGAAACCGCCAGCTGGCTCCGTCGCCGAATTGCCTGCGGAATCTGCGGAACCGCCCGGCCAAGCCACAGCCTGCTCCACCGATGTCCGCAAGGCATCCATGGCCGACTTGCCGGCTATAGCCGCTCTGGATGCCAAGGTAATCGGCCATGGCGGACGGCTCGCCGAGCTCGAGAAGCATGTGCGCAGCGGCAACTGCCTCGCTTCTCTGCGAGAGGGCCGCCTAGCGGGCTTCGCCGCGCATGACCGGTCCTTTTTCGGGCAGCGGTTCCTGCAGCTGATCATTGTCGATCCGGACAACCGCCGGAGCGGAGTCGGCCGCAGTCTAATGGCGGCTTGGGAGGCCGGGTTCCCTGGAGAGAAGCTGTTCACCTCCACCAACGAGTCCAACATGCCGATGCAGCTGCTGTGCGAAGCGATGGGCTACGTCCGCAGCGGGATTGTCGACAACCTGGACGAAGGCGATCCCGAGATCATTTATTGCAGGCCTCCGGTTGCCTGAGCGACCCTTGTCTGGTACGGTTAAGCATGCAGACAAGCCAGGGTGCGAGCCAGTATCGGCTGGTTCGAACGGCGGACCCTGGCCTCATGGACGAGATTTGGAGGGATGATCGATGGACAGCAAGGAGCGGTTTTCCAGCCGTGTGGATAACTATGAGAAATACCGGCCGAGCTACCCGGCGCAAGCGGTAGACTACATCATCAGCCGTGGCGGGCTCAAGGAAGATTCTCCGGTAGCGGATATCGGTGCCGGAACGGGCATCTTCTCCGGGCTGCTGCTGGAGCGGCAGCTCCGGGTCATGGCCGTGGAGCCCAATCCGGATATGGCCAAGGCGGCCTGGACCAAGCTCGGTCCCGACGAGCGGTTCGGCCTGATGCTGTCGCCTGCGGAGGATACGGGAATGGCCGAGGATTCCGTCGAAGCGATCGTAAGTGCGCAGGCTTTCCACTGGTTCGACCAGGCTGCCGCGCAGGTGGAATTTCGCCGCATCCTGAAGACTGAAGGACGCGCGTTCCTGATCTGGAACTCGCGCGTGCTTGCAGGCACGCCTTTTCTGGAAAGGTACGAGGCGCTGCTGCATAAGTACGGGACGGACTATGCGAGCGTAAACCACCGCAACGTCTCTCCGGAAGCGCTGCAGGCTTTCTTCCGCGAGGGAACGATGGAATTGCAGACTTTCCCTAACCGGCAGATCTTCGATTACGACGGCGTGAAGGGCCGCCTGCTGTCTTCCTCGTACGCTCCCGCCGAGGGACAGCCCGGGCACGAGGAGATGCTGGATGAGCTGCGGCAGATCTTCGACGAGACGCAGCAGGACGGAACGGTCAGCTTTGACTACGAGACAGAAGTGTACAGCGGGCTTCTTTAGTCAGCTTTGACTACGAGACAGAAGTGTACAGCGGGCTCCTCTAGCCAAGGTTTGGATCCGGACGAGCCGGCTGAGAAGCGGATACGCTCCTTTCGGCATGTGCTCCGCCTGGAAGGAAGTTGACATATCCGCCGGGATTCGCTAAAGTGATAGCGATAAAGTGCGTTGAAGGGAATCAGTAGCGCCCGAGCGACATCGCTCTAGAGAGCCGGCGGTTGGTGCAAGCCGGTGCGGGGTCGGGCTGCGAATTACATCCTGGAGCATCCGCGTCCGAACCTGCCTGAGGCAGAAGGACCCGGACGGCAGCCGGCCGTTACCCGGCAGAGCGGAGCATTCTCGTCCCCGTACGGGAAGCTCAACATAGGGTGGTACCGCGATGACTCGTCCCTGTCTTTGGACAGGGAGGGGTCTTTCTTTTTGTCCATGAGCACGGGTCGCTGGTGCTGGCGGCATTCCCCATCAATCAGGATCAGCTGCAACACTCATTCAATCAAGTGGAGGGAACAGACATGGCACAAGAGCAAGCTGCGGCCGTCAATCCGGAACTGCTGGAGGACCTGGAATACCGGGGCCTGGTGTACCAGGTGACGAACCGCGAGGAACTGAGCAAAAAGATGAGCGAAGGCCGCGTCACGCTGTACTGCGGCTTCGACCCGACGGCAGACAGCCTGCATATCGGCAGCCTGCTGCCGATCCTGACGCTGCGCCGCTTCCAGCTGGCGGGCCATAACTCCATCGCCCTCGTCGGCGGCGGCACCGGCCTCATCGGCGATCCGAGCGGCCGCTCCACCGAGCGCTCGCTCAACACGGACGACACGGTCGCGAACTGGACCAAGAGCCTGCAAAACCAGCTGTCGCGCTTCCTCGACTTCGAGGCCGCGGGCAATCCGGCGAAGCTCGTCAGCAACTACGACTGGCTCGCGCCGCTCGACATCATCACTTTCCTGCGCGACATCGGCAAGAACTTCACGGTCAACTACATGCTGGCCAAGGACTCCGTCGATTCGCGTCTCGCGAACGGCATTTCCTTCACGGAGTTCAGCTACATGATCCTGCAGGCGTACGACTTCTTCAAGCTGAACCGCGACCATGGCGTCAACCTGCAGCTGGGCGGCAGCGATCAGTGGGGCAACATCACCGCAGGCCTGGACCTGATCGGCAAAATGGGCGGAAGCGACGCTTACGGCATCACGATGCCGCTCGTCACGAAGAGCGACGGCAAGAAATTCGGCAAGTCCGAATCCGGAGCCGTGTGGCTGGACCGGGGCAAGACGAGCGCATACCAGTTCTACCAGTTCTGGATCAACACGGATGACAGCGACGTCATCCGCTTCCTGAAGTACTTCACCTTCCTCTCCCGCGAGGAGATCGCGGCGCTGGAGCAGGCGGTCGCGGCGCAGCCGGAGAAGCGCGAGGCCCAGCGCGAGCTCGCCCGCCAGGTGACCAAGCTCGTGCACGGAGAGGATGCCGTCGAGAGCGCCGAGAAGATTACGGCTGCGCTGTTCTCCGGCGACGTCACGCAGCTCAGCGAGGACGAGCTGGTCGAGGCGCTGCAGGACATGCCGACGACCGTCATGGGCGAGGCTGCCGAAACCGGCCTGATCGACCTGCTCGTCGAGGCGAAGGCCGCTCCTTCCCGCCGCCAGGCCAAGCAGGACATCGAGAGCGGCGCCGTCTACGTGAACGGCGTCAAGCAGACCGGCATCGACACGATGCTGACGTCGGAGCAGCGCCTGCATGGACGCTACGTCGTGCTGCGCCGCGGCAAGAAGAATTACTACCTCGTGAAGTTCGAATAGAACGGCTTCAGCCCGCACCGGCATCCAGCCGGGCGGGCTTTTTCCATGCCCCAAAATCCGCTCTCGGCAAAAGGCGGCTCTCGGGTGCAGACTTCTCCTCCGCCTCGCGAAGCTCGCCGAATGCCTTGCTGCGTGAAGCCGGGCTGCTGGCCCGGTCAAGGATACAGCTTAGCCATCTCGCGGTAATCGGACCAGAGACGGCTCAGAACCCAGCCCTCCGCTGTCCGGACGGCGGTCGATTCTCCGGGGACGTTGCAGGGCTGGACCTTTCCGCTGTCTTCGGTCACCTTTACAACAACGATATATTTCAGGTCGTAGGAGTCTTTCGCATCCTTGACCGCTTCGATCTTCATTTGTGTTGCCTTTGCCTCCAGATCGGCTTTGTTATAGGCTGCAATCCGGACAGGCATAGCCGTTTCCAAGTTGGCCTCCAGCTTTTTGAGCAGCTCCTCGGTGACAAGAGGCTTGAGCAGGCTGCCGCGTTCTTTGATCATCGAGTAATCATCTTCCGGAATATCGCCATGCTTGACGTCGTACTGAATGTGAATGGCCTTATCCAGAACGGATATGGCATCCGCTTCATCTGACCCGGCTCCGGAGCAGGCGGTCAATAAAGCTGCAATCAGGCTCAAGGCCAGCACGATGCGTGTCGTTTTCATTGGATGTCCTCCCCGATTTGATCTTAAACGTAACGAAGAATTGCGGTTCCGGTTGCGAATTTCCCGAGGACATCTTCCATGTGCTTCCATGTTTCTGCGACGCCAGAATAGGAATGGTTGCCATTTCTTGCAACCAAAATTTTCATTCATAAGAGAAATGGGGATGAGAAAGTCTGAAAAAATTTGAAAAAAGTTGAAGGAACCTTTACACTTAAAGGAAAGAAGACGAACCGGATAGGGTCGTAAAACCTAAGGGGTGAGCATCATCAAAAAGGTCACGCTGCAAATGATTGCCGATAAATTGAGCGTCTCCAAAGCCTTGGTCTCCAAGGCGCTCTCCGGAGACAGCGCCGTCAACGAGGTGACACGCGAGATCATCTGGAAAACGGCCGAGGAGGAAGGCTACCGGATCAAGGGGAGCAAGCGGCTCGGCAGCTCCTCCCTGACGGGCAATCTCGCGGTTCTCATGCCCCGCGCCTATCTGGACGACCCCGAGTATTGGGGCAAGATCATCAAGGGCATCGACGCGGAGCTCGCCAAGCAGACGTACAGCATGGTGCTCTCCAGCATCGACGTGACGATGCGGGTGAAGGACGGCATGCCAACCGCCATCACCGAGCGCAAGGTCGACGGAGTCATCGTGCTGGGCCAGCTGCCGGAAGCCTATACCGACCAGCTGACCAAGCGCAAGCTTCCGTTCGTGCTGGTCGATCCGGACGCCCAGCATCCCGATATGGACCAGGTGCTTGCGAACAACTACCTCGGCGCTTACCAGGCCGTGCAGGCGCTGCTGGCGGAAGGCCACCGCAGGCTTGGTTTTGCCGGAGACGCCTTTACGACCTGGAGCTTCTCCGAGCGCCAGCGGGGCTTCGCGGAAGCAATCGCCGTGCACAACCGCCGCCAGCCGGCCGACCCGGCCGAGGCCGTCATGATCGAGGGCATGGGCGTCAGCGGCAGCGGCATGTATACCCAGCCGGCGTTCGCGGCCGAGCTGGGCGCCGAGCTGCACGCGGAGCGCAGGCTTACGGCGCTTTTCTGCGCCAACGATCTCATCGCCTTCGACGCGCTCAACCTGATCGGCAAGATAGGACTGTCTTGTCCGCGCGATCTGTCCGTCGTCGGCTTCGACGACCTCACGCTCGCTGAGCTCAACCAGCCCAAGCTGACGACCGTCAGCGTGCCCAAGGAAGAGATCGGTGCGAGGGCGGCCCAGCTCGTGCTGGGGAGGATCGGAGAGCCCGAGCGGCTGCCGGAGCTCGTCATGCTGTCGACGTCGTTGATCAAGAGGGAGTCGACAGCTCCGCCGGCCGGGGCGGCGGTTGCCGCTGCGGGCGAGACGGAGACGGCAGAGGCGTAGCGGGCAGAGGCGTAGCGGGCAGGTCAGGAAGACAGGGCCGGCAGGCGCCCTGTCTTTTTTTAATTCCGTCAGCCAGCCTGCTGCTGCAGGAAATGCGGAGGCCTGCTTTGTAATAAAATAAAAGGAAAATGTGGAAGAGCAAGGAGGGCTTCGGTATGCAAATGAGCTGGATTCATTCTCCCTCCGCCTGGGGAACGGACATCCGCTGCCGCTGGATTCGGAGGGAGGGCTGCCTCTCCTTGGCTGTTTTGTTTCCAGGGCAAGGCTATTCCTGCGAAATGCCGCTGCTGCACTATGCCGGCAAGTCGGCGATGCAGGAGGGGTACGATCTTCTGCTGCTGGAATACGGCTATCAGGCGGCGCGCAGGGAGCCCGGTCCCTTCGAGGAGGCGATGGCTGCGGCAAGCGCCGATTGCGCGGCCGTCCTCAGGCCGGTGCTGGAGCGCTATGACCGCTTTGCCTTCATCGGCAAGAGCGTGGGAACCGTCCTCTCCAGCCGTACTCGGGAGGCTCTCGCGGAAGATTTGAGAGGCAAGGAATTCCGCCACATCTTCCTGACCCCGATCGGTCCGGCTATTCCCTCCATGCTGCGGGCGGGGGTCTGGTTGCAGTCGGGACAGCGGACCCGGTGTTCGGTCCGGAGGACATGCGGCGCACAGCGGCGGGCAATGGGGTCCGGCTGCTGGCGATCGACGGGGGCGACCATGGACTGGAGCTGCCGGATGCCGGGCAGTCGCTTGATATTCTTCGGGAGATCGTTTCCGCGGTCGGCATGTATTTGAAGGAAAGCTGAGGTTGGAGAAGATGCGAAAAGTGGACCGGAACAGCGAAGGCTGCTGCAGGAAGGGGATCCGGCCGAAGCGCGGAGCTTCGCGATCCGCCGGGCAGGCCTGCAGGCGCAGTATGCCCGTGCGCCGCTGCGCAGCACGGACCAATTCGAAGGGACCAGCAGACCTGTCTGTTTCCGGAAGAAGAGGCGGACCGTTTCTATTCCATCTTCAACGGAGAGGTTTCTTTCTTCGAGCTGATAGGCTGTTTTTTTGCTGCAACCCCTGGCAGGCGCTTGTCCCGCTGTCCCAGCTCCAGAAAAGGGGATCTCAGCGCTGTCCTGGCGGGGGATATCAAAAACCGGACCTGACCTTCGCCGCTGGATATGAAGCGAGCATTCTTCTCCTTCCGCGAAGGAGAAATCGTCAACATCAGCTCGAGAACCTAGCAAAGCGTAGCTGCGGACGGCACCGTGACACAGCCGGGCTACAAGCATTCTCAGGGTTCATGCGTGGCAATGCGGTCTGTACCAGAGCCATGCCGGCAATGAACCCGGAAGAGTGAAAATGCTAAGCCAGTAAACAATTTTAAACATAGAATAAAAAAGTTTATTTATGTTGAATGAAAATATTGCTCATGGTATGCTTTTTCTTGAAATCGTTCTCATTTCTTGAAGAAAAGGCAGGGATGCATCCATGACGAGCAAGGAATTCATAAGCCGCGAAGGCAGCCGGTTGATGCTTGGCGGCAAGCCGTTCCGGTTCGGGGGACCCAATATCTATTGGCTTGGGCTCGACGAAAATGTAGGCGGAGTGGATTGGCCGACCGAATTCCGGGTGCTCGACGCGCTGGATACCGCGGTTCAGATGGGTGCCGCCGTCGTTCGTTCGCACACGCTGGCAGCTTCCCAGGGATGCGCCAAGGCACTCTCGCCAAAGCGAGGGGAGTACAATGAAGAAGCGTTCCGCCGCGTGGACTTTGCCATCGCAGAGGCAGGCCGCCGGGGACTCCGGCTGCTGGTTCCTTTTGTGTGCAATTGGGCTTATTACCATGGGGGCAGGGAAACCTTCACCTCCTGGAGAGGGCTCGATGACCCCGAGCTGTTCTATAGGGATCGGGCCGTCATCGAGGACTTCAAGTCGTATATCAGCTTCGTGCTGAACAGAGTGAACAGCCTGACGGGCACAGCCTACAAGGAGGATCCGACGATCATGGCCTGGGAGCTGGGCAATGAGCTGAACGGGGCTCCGGCCGAATGGGTGCGGGAGATCGCCCGCCACATCAAGTCCGAGGACAGCCGCCACCTGGTCGCCCACGGCAAGCAGTTCGAGCTGGACCTCGACAAGCTCGGCATTGAAGAGCTGGACATTCTCGACGTCCACTATTACCCGGCCGATGCGGGCAAGCTTGCTGCTGATGCGGCTGCTACCGCAGAGGCCGGCAAGGTATATATCGCCGGGGAGTTCGGATGGCCGGATGGCGATCTGGAAGGCTTTCTCCGCCATGCCGAAGAGGATGAGAGAGTGGCGGGGACTCTATTCTGGTCGCTGTTCGGGCATGGCGACGAGGGTGGGTATGTGCCGCATTACGATGGGTTCTCGCTTCACTATCCCGGCACGGGCGTCAACGAAGAGATCGGCAGGCGGGTGCTGCGATTGCGCGAGCATGCCTTCCGGATGAGCGGCGAGACAGTTCCGGAGCATCCGATACCGGAGGCGCCAATCATCACGTCGGCCAAGGAGCAAATCGTTTTCCGCGGCGTAACCGGCGCCGCGATGTACACGCTCGAGCGCTCCAGCCGCGGAGCCGATGGGCCGTGGCAACTTGTATTTGATGCGCGGGCGGCGAATCACGATATGCCTTGGCGCGACCCGTTGCGGGCGCATTCCGCCACGGCGTGGTACCGCGTCAAGGCTTATGCGCCGGACGGACGGGCGGGGGCTTACTCGCCGGTCTATGAGTCGGAGGCGTTCACGCCGGTGAGCGGATAAGGATGAGTCGGAGGCGTTCGCGCCAGAAAGTGGATAAGGATGGGCGGGAGGCGTTTACGCCAGAGTGTGGAAGCTAGCCTTAGCTTGAGCCAAATGCAGTGAACCAGCCAGCCATTTCTTAGTACGGCCAGGAACAGATATAAGCGGTCATTGTCTAGTGGCACGGTCCAGCCGGCTAGGTTGTAGTGCCACGGTTAGAAACAGGTAAAGCCGGCTATGGTATCGTGCGACGCCCGGAACAGGCAAAGCCAACCATGGTTTAGTGCCACGGTCAAAAACAGATAAAGTCGGCTATTGTATCGTGCGACGCCAGAAACAAATAAAGCCCGTAGCTCTGAGAAACGAAATGCCGGGAACGGATATAGCCAGCCATGACGCAGAGAGTCCGCTGAGCAAATTCAATGAACTACTGCGCAAAATCAGCCCGACCGTATCCACTCGAAACTATCCACCCTCGAACTAAATTTTGAACCGCAACAACTAACTATTCTTTGGGCTACTGGCTGCTATCGGACATCAGATCCGTTATTTCGCCTGTTTAGCTGGAAAAGGGCTTCTATCGGACATCAGATCCGTTATTTGGATCGAAAAGGGCCAATTGTGGACTTAAGGCCTCAATTAGCGGATCTGATGTCCGTTAAATTTTTTTTAATGCCTGAAATTGAGGAAATAGCGGATCCTATGTCCGATAGGGCTTGACCATTTGTTGAACGGGGAATCGCTAAGCCTTCGAGAGGCGAGAGCTCCCAAATCAGCCGGATATTCATTGGATTATCGGTTTTAGACATCAAAACTGAGGCATGGAATTGTAAAAGGCATGGAACAAGGATTGAACAAGGATGGAACAAGGATGGAAAAGGCATAGAACAAGGATGGAACAAGGATGGAACAAGGATGGAACAAGGATGGAACAAGGATTGAACAAGGATTTAACAAGGATGGAACAAGGATGGAACAAGGATGGAACAAGGATGGAACAAGGATTGACCAAGGATGGAAGAGGCATGGAACAACAGGGTGATCCAGACATCATAGAGCCGTCCCGGCTATCCAAAAAAAAGCTGTCCCTGCCGTCAAAGGACGGAGGACAGCTTTTTCAATACCCGAACGATCAGCCCAGCAGGCCGAACTCGCGGCCGACCTTGAGCAGCGCCTGGCGGGCGAACTCGAGGTCCTCGGCCGAGTGGGAGGCCGTGATGATGAAGCGGACGCGGCCCTTGTCGGCCGCTACGGTCGGATACACGATCGCCGGAGCGAATACGCCTTCCTCGAGCAGGCGAGCCGAGAATTCCATCGTGCGGGCCGCATCGCCGATGACGATCGGGATGATCGGCGTCTCGCTGGCGCCGGTGTCGAAGCCGTCGCCCTGCAGCTGCGAGCGGAAGAAGTTCGCTGACGCCCACATGCGCTCGCCGAGCTCGGGGCTGCTGCGCAGGACGCGGATCGCCTCGAGACAGCTGGCTGCGACGGCCGGAGTCTGCGACGTGCTGAACAGGAACGGCCGCGCCTTGTGGATGAGGTACTCCTTGAGCGCGAGGCTGCCTGCCGCGTAGCCGCCGACGACGCCGACGGCCTTGGACAGCGTGCCGATCTGGATATGCACGCGGCCGTTCAGGCCGAAGTGGTCGGTCGTGCCCTTGCCGTTCTTGCCGAGAACGCCGCTCGCATGGGCGTCGTCGACGCAGACGATCGCGTCGTAACGCTCGGCCAGCTCGACGATGTCCGGCAGCGGAGCGATGTCGCCGTCCATGCTGAAGACGCCGTCGGTGACGATGTAGCGGCGGCTGAACGAGCTGGATTCCTTCAGAATTTCCTCCAGCTGGTTCATGTCCTTGTGCTTGAAGATGCGGCGGGCTGCCTTGGTCAGGCGGATGCCGTCGATGATGCTGGCATGATTGAGCTCGTCGCTGATGACGACGTCCTCTGCCTGCAGCAGCGTGCCGAACACGCCCTGGTTGGTCGTGAAGCCGGATTGGAACACCAGCGCGGCCTCCGTTCCCTTGAATTCGGCGAGCTCGCGCTCCAGCTGGTCATGGATGTCGAGCGTGCCCGAAATCGTGCGGACGGAGCCGCTGCCGACGCCGTACTTCTCGATCGCCTCGATCGCAGCCTGCTTCATCCGGGGATGATCGGTCAGACCCAGGTAGTTGTTGGAGGCCATCTGCAGAATGCGGCGGCCGCCCATCTCCATCCACGGGCCGGAGCCGCTCTCCCAAACGGCGGGCAGGCGATATCGCCCCTGCCGCTTCAGCTCCTCCAGTTCGTCCTTCAGTCCGTCTAGTCCAGCCATTGGCGGATCTCTCCTTTTTTGAACGGGGCCGCGTCGGCCCTTTAGTATGACTCTACTCGTGTTTGAACACGATCTTGGCGCATTGCCCGGAGCCCATCAGCTCGAACGCTTCCTCGAAGCGGTCAAGCGTGAACGTGTGGTCGACGAGCGGCCGCAGGTCGATCCGGCCCGCGTCGAGCAGGCCCTTGATCTGATGCCAGGTCTGGTACATTCTTCGGCCCGTGATTCCGTATACCTGCAAGCCCTTGAAAATGATGTGGCGGGCCAGGTCGATCGGCACCGCCTTGGACGGAATGCCGAGCAGCGAGACGCGTCCGGCGTTCGCCATCGCTTCGAGCAGGCTGTTGATCGCATGGCCGTTGCCCGACATCTCGAGGCCGACCTCGACGCCTGCGCCGTCCGTCAGGCCGCGCAGCTCCGCCGCGACATCCTTGCCCGGCTCCGACTTGATGCAGGCGTCCGCGCCGAGCTTGGCAGCCATGCCGAGCCGGTAGTCATGCAGGTCGACGGCGATGATCTTGCCCGCGCCGACCGCTTTGGCGACCTGGATCGCCATGAGGCCGATCGGGCCGCAGCCGATGACGGCGACGGACTTGCCGACGATGTCTCCCGCCATGACGGTGTGGACCGCGTTGCCGAGCGGATCCTGGAGACAGGCCAGCTCATGCGGCAGCGAAGGATCGTTGTGGATGATGTTGACGGCCTTGGTCACCGCGTATTCCGCGAAACAGCCCGGAGCGCTGATGCCAAAGCTGCGCGTGTTCGGGCATACATGCGCGTTGCCGGAGCGGCACTGCTTGCAGGTGCCGCAGACGATATGGCCCTCGGCCGACACATGGTCGCCGACGGCGACATTCGTGACAGCGCTTCCGACCGATTCGACGATGCCGGAGAATTCGTGGCCGAATACATTCGGCGTGACGACGTTCTGCTCCGCCCATTCATCCCAGTGATAAATATGCATATCGGTGCCGCAGATGGAGCTTGCCTTCACCTTGATGCGGACTTCGTCGTCGGCTATTTGCGGAATCGGCACTTCCATAAGCATGGCGCCGGCTTTGCGCTCCGCCTTGACCAAACCAATCATTTTATCCTTCATTTTTCATTCTCCTCTGATCAAGAATGATCGTCATAACGAACATATGTGCAGTATATGGTACTGCTTCGTAAGTAATAGTATATTAGTCGACCCTGCTTTGTAAACAACAAAAAACAACCTTCGGCGAAGGTTGTTGAATGGCGGAAAATCCTTATGGGGCGCGCGTTCGCGCCCGTTGGACGGACGTCCGCGAGGGGCAGACACGACCCCTCTAGAACGGGTAGAGAATGATGCTTTGAAGCTCTGTCTCCTCTTCGCCGGACTCATTGAGATACGTATGCGGCTGCCCGGCGTCGAAGCGGATCGCGTCGCCGGTTCCGGCCGTGTAAGACTGGTTGCCGATGACCATGCGGAGCGTTCCGCGAGTGACGGTGACGAACTCCTCGACGCCCTCGTGATGGGGCTCGGCCTCGTAGACGCAGCCGGGCAGCATGACAACCCGGTAGATCTCGAAGCGGGAGCTGTCGTTGTACGAAAACTGCGGGTAGCTCATGTATTTGCCGTCCCCGGCCAGAATCGGGGAGCGGACGGAAGCCTTCACGAGAGTGACGGACGGGCGCTCCTCTTCGATCAGGTCCGAGACGGAGATGCGCAGCCCGCTCGCGATTTTCCACAGCACCGTAATGGTCGGGTTGGAATCGGCGCGCTCGATCTGGGCCAGCATCGTCTTGCTGACCCCGGTCAGCTCGGACAGCTTGTCCAGGCTGTAGGCCCGGGCCTTGCGGATTTTCTTCAAGTTGCGGGCAACCCGCAGCACCATCGTGTCCACTGCCTAACCTCCATGCTTTTTTGTCTTGATCCGCAGATCCCAATGGAGGCCATGAGCGTTCATGTTTCCCTTTTGCCTGCAAACGCTCTTCTCAGCCGGAATCGGCATGTCTATCCGCTCGGTTCATTATCGTTTATTTTATCACGTCAGGCCGGTGAAGTGGCAAGTATATCTCCTCGATCTGCCTTTGCAAAGCAGATGACCGACGATCCTTGAGCAAGGGCCTAATTAAAAACAAATCGTACAAGAGCGTATGCAGGCTGAAGCTTATTCGAATAAAATAACACATCAATCTTTAACAGGAAAGGACCATGTTAAATTGAACAAAAACATAAAAAAACGGATTAAAGGCAAAAAAATTACCGGATCAGGTGCGAGGAGAATTGTATATGAATTTGGTAATGGCTATGTATTAAAAGTAGCTAAATCAAAAAATGGGATTAAAAGCAACAGAAGAGAGGTGTTTACATATATTTCTTCTCCGTCTCCAATAAGAAAACATCTTGCCGAAGTTATCAAATATGAGAACGAATATCGTTGGCTGACAATGAGAAGATACAATCAGAATTTTCCCCGATATAAAGAATATAAACGTAAACTTTACCGACTTAGAGCTAAATTCAGGAACTATGGCATTATTCCTTATGAAGTAGTAATGAAAAAGGATGGCAGTCCGAATTATAACAACTTGCGTGTAAAGAAAACCGGGGAAATTGTTGTGATTGATTATGGGAATTTTCAATATCGAGGCTGAAGCGGTTGCGTGAGAGAATGGAACTGCAAACTCCGAAGGAACTGCTATTCCAGGTGAGATTATGGGATCGGTTAGTTACCCTTCTTACTTTTTATGGCGGAAACGTTCAGGCTGCGGGTGATCGATGGAACGAAAGCTCAGTATTAGCCTTTATTGATGCTTCTGAAGCCGTGCAACGACCTTATTTCGCTCGGCTATCGGGTTATGTGCGAGATAAAATCAGTATGGTTATTAGCCGTCGTCCAGATAAGTGGTCCCGAATATGGTAGGAATGGAGGTGGCTTGATGAAACACAAATTCATCCGTAGCAAGATGAAAAAAGGGAAGCCTTTGCTGAATGATCGCGTTCTATCCCATCATGTTCCAAAAACCCATTGGTATCATGATGACACTCTTACTATGATGCTCGAAGCCTTCCCTGTAATATATATCAAACCCGATAAAGGTTCTGCGGGAACGGGGATAATCCGGGTCAAGAGACTCAATAGTTCCGAAAGCTTGATTTCGTTCAAAGCCATGTCCAAAATCTGTCCCAACACAAGCATCGTATCCGAAGTAGCGAAGAGAATGCGTCGCAATAAAAAATATATTATCCAGCAGGGGATTTCACTTGCAACCTATCGAAATAAACCTTTTGACCTGCGTGTTGTTCTCCAAAAACCCTCCGACCGGTGGTTGCTTACCTGGATGAGCGCCAAGGTCGCGCCAAGGTCCAATTCGATCGTTACCAACGTGGCAAAAGGAGCCCGGGATGCGAGAATAAAGGAAATCCTTCGAGGAGCCGACCAACCGCTAAACGTATCCAAGGTCCTGAAGGAGTTAACCGGCGTCTCCTACAAAATCGCACGTAAATTAGGCTCTCGTTTCCCTTTTCGAATCGTCGGATTGGATATGGGCATCGATAAGAAAGGAAAGGTATGGTTTATCGAGGCCAACACCAAACCGAGCTTTCACGGATTGAAGAAGTTCGACCCCGTCCAATATCGAATGTATCTCTCTGCAAAGAAGCAAATAGAAGCAAGCAGCTGAAAATAAGCAGTTCCTCTACATTACGATAACTATTAATCTTGGCTTTAAGACAAGAATTAATAGCTGATTAGAAGTCGTGTAATCACGGCTTCTTTTTGAATTTTTGGCATCTCAAGAGAGGCTGAACGAGGAAAATCCCCGGCAGGAAGCGGGGGCAAGTGAATGAAATTGCTTTGCTGCTTACATCAGAATAGGCGTTTGATTATATTAATTTATGAAGGAAGCTTGGGTTCATAGAAATGAGCTCGTAGGAAGGTTGCTGGGAAGGGTTCACAGGAAATCTAGCTGAGCGGGCAGTTGGACCATACCGGATGTCAAGCCGGCACATAGGATAGAAGTATCAATACGCATATTTGCGAGAAGGAGAGTGCAAGCTGACCAATTTCAATTTTCAGGTCACTCCGAGCGGCGGCAACCCTCTCTCTTCCGTCCATGGATTCCCTCCTTGAATAGGCTTGCATGGTTCTATTTTATCAAAGGAGAGCCGATTGCCGACGATGGAAAACGGGCGTAAAATACAACCTGAGCCGGCATGCATGGGCATTCAGGCGTCATTGCGGCGAGCGTTTTTTTCGGTTCGCTATGTCTGGATGCTGGCCATGGACATTGATTTAGGGGGAAATAGGATGACGGAAAAGGGAAACGTGGAGACCCGCTTGGACGAGCTCGGCATCGTGCTTCCGTCCGCAAGCGGACCGGCGGCCGCATACGCGAACTGCGTTCTGGCCGGAGGGTTGTTGTTTGTTTCCGGCAAGGGGCCGGCGGGGCAGCCGAAGGGCAAGCTGGGGACCGACTTCACGACCAGGGAAGGCATGGGATTTGCCCGCCAGGCCGGCATCGAGGTGCTGGCGGTCGTCCGGGAAGCACTCGGAAGCCTGGACCGGGTCAAGCGCGTCGTGAAGATCCAGGGCTTCGTCAATGCATCGCCGGAATTCGAGGAGCATCATCTTGTGCTCAACGGCTGCACGGAGCTCATGCTGGACGTATTCGGAGAAGAGAAGGGCATGCATGCCCGCTCCGTGCTGGGAGCCGCGTCGCTCCGGAACAATCTGCCCGTTATCCTGGATTCCATCTTCGAGGTGGAAGAGGAATGAAACGGCACTAATAGAGGAGAAATCTCTTCTCCACTATTTTAACCTAAGCCGTCTGGACTGTTCCCGGTCCAGTGGCTTTTTGCCATGCAAGCCATTCAAGCCGCAGCAGCTTGGACGTTGGTTCGCGGACCCAGCGGTTTTCGCCCTGAGAACCATTGTTGAGAGAAAAGTTTAAGTATGTTAACATTTTGTTGAAAACTGTCTACGATATCAAGGCAAAGGCGGGGCGCTTAATGGAATTGAATCTGAACGGCATGAAGTGGGAGCTCAAGGGCTTTTGGCCCTGGGTGCCGCTCAAAGGGACGAGCATGGAGATCGGGAGCGAGCTCCTCGGCGTCACGGAGTGGATTCCGGCGACCGTGCCGGGAGGCGTGCATCAGGATCTGTACCGGGCAGGGCTGATCGAGGACCCTTACCGCGATCTCAACAGCATCCATTGCGAGTGGATCGAGAACCGCTGGTGGGTATACCGGGCTTCCTTCGAACGTCCGGAGCTTGCGGACGAGCAGATCGAGCTGGTGTTCAAAGGGCTGGATTACGAGGCCATCATCAGCATGAACGGCGTGTATCTCGGTGATCACAAGGGCATGTACGAGCCGGCCGTCTTCAACGTGACCGATGCCATCAAGCTGAGGGAAACGACCGAGCTGCAGATCGTCTTGAAGCATGCGCCGGACGAAATGGGACAAATCGGCAAAACCTCCGAAACCTTTACGCAGAAAAGCCGCTTCAACTACAAGTGGGACTTCTCCACCCGCCTCGTGAATACGGGCATCTGGGACGATGTCGTGCTGCGCGTCCATCAAGCGGCGACGATCGGCGATGTCGCTCTCCATACCGATCTGAGGGGCGGAGAAGGCATCATCCGGCTGTCGGCGGAAGCCGTCCGCCGCGGAGAGCCGGCCGGAACGCTGCGCTGGCAGGTCGAGGTGGAGCCGCCGAATGGCGGATCGGCGCCGATTGGAGTTGTCGTCGATGAAGCGGTGCAAGGCTCCGAGGGAGCCACTGTCATCCGCATTCCCGAGCCGGCCGTCTGGTATCCGAACGGCTACGGCAGCCAGCCCCTCTACCGGGTGTCGATCCGGCTGCTGGACGATACGGGCGTGCTGGATGAGCGCGTGATGGACGCCGGCATCCGCAGCCTCGGCTACGTCCGGAACGAGGAGGCGCCTGAAGACTCGCTTCCGTACACCTTCGTCGTCAACGGCGAGAAGATCTACATCCAGGGAGCCAACCTGACGCCGCTCGACCATCTGTACGGAAATGCCGGACCGGAGAGATACGAGTGGATCGTACGGCTGGCCAAGGATTGCGGAATGAACATGCTGCGCATCTGGGGCGGCGGCATCATCGAGAAGCCGTACCTGTACGAGCTGTGCGACCGCCACGGCATCCTGATCTGGCAGGAATTCATCCAATCCAGCTCGGGCATCGACAACGAGCCTTCCAAGAAGCCGGCCTTCATCGAGCTGCTCGGCCGTACGGCCGGGACGGCGCTGAAATCCCGGCGCAACCATGTGTCGCTGACCGTATGGAGCGGCGGCAACGAGCTCATGAGCGAGCAGAATCGGCCATCGACCTACGAGGACTCCAACCTGGCCTATTTGCGGGAGCTGGTCGAGGCGCATGATCCGCAGCGGCTGTTCCTGCCGACTTCCGCGTCGGGGCCTGTCCAGTATATTACGGCGGAGAAGGGCGTGAGCCACGATGTCCACGGCCACTGGAAGTATCAGGGCAATCCCGGGCATTACGAGCTGTATGGAGACGTGGACCATCTGTTCCACAGTGAATTCGGAGTGGACGGCGTCAGCTCGGCGAAGAGCCTCCGCAAGTTTTTGAGCCCCGTCCATCTGAAGCCGGTCTCGATGCAGGACAACCTCGTCTGGAGGCATCACGGGGAATGGTGGGATACCTTCGGCCGGGATACGGAGCTGTTCGGCGAATTCGCGGACTTGCCCGCCTTCGTACAGGCGAGCCAGTGGATCCAGTCCGAAGGGCTGCGCTTCATTCTGGAGGCGAACCGGCGCAGGGCGTTCCGCAACAGCGGCAGCATCATCTGGCAGCTCAACGAGCCTTGGCCGAACGCCAGCTGCACGAATCTCGTCGATTATTACATGGAGCCGAAGCTGGCCTATTACGGGGTGCGCAAAGCATTCGAGGGCTCCCATGCGTCGCTGGACTACCGCAGCCTGACCTGGCGCGCGGGAGAGACGTTCACGGCGGGGGTGTTCGCTCATTTCGCCGACGGGGAGAACATGGAGATCGAGGCGCAGGTGCTGGATACGGCGGGAAAGGTGCTGGATGCGAGGTCTTTCGCAGCTTCTTCGGAGGCGGATCCGCAGGCGGATGGCAGCGGGCTGCGTCGCAGAGGCTCCGCAGCGGCGGGACGGCTTGAGTTCGCGGTGCCTCACACACGCGATGGCTTGTTCCTCGTCCGGCTCCTCTACGGACCGGAACGCAAGGATAACGTCTACGTGTTCTCGACGCTGGCGGAGCATCCGTTCCGTCCGGCTCTGGAGCTGAGCGGGGCGAGCCTGGCGGTTGAACCGCTGACGGGCTGGGAGCCTGAATCGGGCGAAGAGGGCTTGTCGGATATCTATCCGCGAGTCGGAGTGGCCGCGTCGGTCATCCATCCCGTTGTGCGCCGGTACCTTGTTCGCAACGAAGGCGCATTGATCGCGCTGCACATCATGCCGGAGGAAAGCTCGGACCGCTGGTGGACGGTGGCGGACGAGGCCGGCTTCATGCTGCTGCCCGGCGAGAGCCGGGAAGTGTCCGTCGTCTGCACGCCGCGCGTGAACGATGTGTTCAGCGGATCGCTGGATGCAGCGGATGCGGGAAATGTTCCGCAAGTCGCATTTGTTTGCCTGGGCGAAAAACAGCAATGAGATGCGGTTTTGGAGCAGCCTTTCGGGGCTGCTCTTTTTGTTTGCCTGAAGAGACCTCCCGAACCATCCAAGCGGGGCTTATCCCGTTCTGACGGGTAGTCCTTGGCAAGCTTTTCCGGAAATTAGAATTCTCCCTTCCAACTATCTTTTTTCTATTCTTTATTATGGGTAAGAATGGAATTGAAGAGGCGATGCCATTTTACTTCAAAGGCATGGAAGGAGGTGCCCCGATGTCCTGCAAGCAGGAGCAACGGGCATGGAGCAGCGCGGACGGAACGCCGATCCATGGCTGCAGGTGGATACCCGAGGGGAAGGAACCGGAGGCGGTGATCGGGATCGTGCACGGACTGGGTGAGCATGCGGGCGCGTACGACCATGTGGCGGATTGGTTCACGGACAAAGGATATGCCGTTTATGCCTTCGATCAATGGGGACACGGGCTGACGGCCGGCAGACGTGGGGATTGTCCGGACTACGAGGCGCTGCTTGAGCCTGTCCGGCTTATGCTCGGCGATATCGGCTCGCAGCATCGGGGCTTGCCGGTGTTTCTGTTCGGGCACAGCATGGGCGGAAATGTCGCTTTGAACTATGCTTTGCGCCTCAAGCCGGATGTCGCCGGCGTCATCGCGGCGGGGCCATGGCTCAAGCTGGCGGTTGCGCCGCCGCCTGTGCGGCAGCTGCTCATCCGACTTCGGAAGCGGCTGCAGCCCGGGTATCGGCATCTCCTCGCGAATGCCCGCGGGACGTCGGATCCGGAGATGCAGCTCCGCTATGCGGCCGACCCGCTGCGGCACGGGCGGATTACGCTGCGCACGCTGACCGGCGTCAGGAGCGCCGGGCGCTGGGCGCTCAAGCACGCCCATGAGCTGGAGATTCCGCTGCTGCTCATGCATGGAAGCGCGGATCAGATCACCTCCTGCCGGGCAAGCCGAGTTTTTGCCAGCCGTGCGGGGAGCAGATGCACTTACCGCGAATGGTCAGGCTTTCGGCATGAGCTGCATGCCGAGAGAGGACGGCGAGAGGTGCTGGCGTTCGCAGCGGATTGGATGGCCGGCATCAAGTCGGAAGAGGTGTACGAATAAGGAGCCGAATGTATCCTTTCCGAATCAAAAGCGGCAGCCGTTTTTTCGAGGCCACTGAAAATGTGTCGCTGCAAACGGAAATCATTCTTCCGATCGCTGTTGTCCCCAGATTTCTCTGTTTTCTGCCGCTTTTAGCGGTTGAAATCCGGGGACAAAGGCGACCACATCCGTTTCTCCAGAACGATTTCGCGCCTTACGCTACTTTTTCAGTGGCCTCGTTTTTTCGGCAGCCGCTTTTCGAGTTTATTTGCCCAGAAACCCTCCCTCGGACCGAATGACCTGGCCGGTAATCCAGCCTGAAGCATCGCCGGCGAGGAAGGCGATGCCGCGAGCGGCGTCCTCGGGCATGCCGATCCGGCCCATGGGGAACATGGGGAGGAAGCGTTCCCGCAGCTCCCCGTCGATCCAGCCGGTGTCGGTCGGTCCGGGATCGAAGCCGTTGACGGTGATGCCGAGCGGAGCAAGCGCGACCGAAAGGGGCTCGATGATGCCGATGACAGCGCCTTTGGTGGCGATATAGGCGAGATTGCCGGGATCAGGCCCTTTGGACACGAGAAAGACGATTCTCCCCGGCGTCTGAGAAGGAAGGCTGCTCTCGAGCCGCTTGGCGAATTCCGTGCTGAGCAGGACGGTGCCGCGCACGTTCACGGCATGATGACGGTCGAGAATGGCGGCGTCCAGCTCGCGGAAGCCTGCATGCCGCTCGTAGGTCGCATTGTTGACGAGGACGGACGGCGGCCTGCCGAAGGCTTCCTCCACGGCGTCCAGAATCGCTGCCGGCGATGCCGGATCGGCCAGGTCTGCTTCCATGTGCGCGGCCCTCGCCCCGATCGCCGCGAGCTCGCGGACGAGCTGGTCCGGCCATCCCGGAGCGGCTCCGTTGCCCTCCTCTTTGTCAAAAGCACCCCAATGCGTGAAAAAAACGTCCATGCCCGCTGCAGCCAATGCCCGGCAAACCGCCGTGCCGATCCCTTCCGGCCTGCTGGCGCCCGTGACGAGCGCGATGCTTCTCGCCTCTTTCATGAAATCCACTCCCCTGATTCAACCCTTCATGCCTTAAATCTACCGTCCGTCCGGACGATTGGCGAGGTAAACTTTTTCTTTAACCGATATGCCCCGTCGCCAGACTTCTTTGCCGCCATCGGCCGCCTGAGCTGGAGGCTGGAATAACGACGGCTCGAGCCGAATACCTATGAGGAGGGAGCAGGCCGGACAAGCGGACGAACCGGACGGAACGTGCGCGAAAAGGGGGCGGAAGATGAAAACGAGCATTATCATCCTGACGCATGATCAGCTGGAGTATACGATGAGATGCCTGGCGAGCATCATCTCGCACACGAAAGATTACGAGCTTGTCCTCGTCGACAACGGCTCCAGCGACGGCACGCCCGAGATGATCCGGAGAATGGGCTGCAAGGCCGTCTTCAATGCCGGCAACGCGGGCTTCGCGAAAGGCTGCAATCAAGGCTTGGAGCTTGCCGACGGCGAATTCGTGCTGTTTCTCAACAACGACACGGTGGTGACGGAGGGCTGGCTGGAAGCGATGCTGCGGGCGCTGGAATCCGACCGCACCGCCGGGATGACTGGCCCGGTGTCCAACTATGCGAGCGGACAGCAGCAGGTGGAAACCGATTACGGTCCCGGCCTGGAAGGGATAGGGGCATTCGCCGCCGCGCGCTCGGCGGCCTGGCAGGGCAAGACGATGGAAGTGCCCCGGCTGGTCGGCTTCTGCCTGCTGCTGCCGCGCGATCTGGCGCTGGAAATGGGCGGCTTCGACGAGCGCTTCGGCCTGGGCAACTATGAGGACGACGACCTGTGCATGAGAATCCGCAGCCGCGGCTACCGGCTGGTCGTCGCCTGCGATTCGTTCATCCACCATTACGGCCATGTGACGGTCAATGCGCTGGAGGATTTCGACCTGACGGCATTGCTCAGCGTGAACCGGGAAATCGCCCGGCGCAAATGGGGCGAAGATCTGATCGACCTCATCTACAAGGTCCAGCCTACGCTGACCTTATGCGTCGGCGCCGGTCCGGATGCCGGGCAGGAGCAGATGGAGCGGACTCTGGACAGTATGGCCGGGCTGGCCGACGTAATCCTGCTCGTCCACTATGGAGGCAGGGAAAGCCGCGAGTCCGTGCACCGGACCGGCCTGATCCGCAATCTCAAGACGGTCTACGCCGAAGCGGAGGGGGAGCAGGGAGCGGAGGCGAATGGGGTGGCGGCCGGACTGAGCGAAGCCGGGTGTGAATTCATGCTGTGGCTGCGGGCGGGCGAGGAGCTGCACCGGGATGATGCGCTCGCGTTCCGAAGCTTCCGGCGTTGTCTGAGCGCGGACATTCCGCTCGTTGCTTTCTCCTCGATTGGCTCTTCCCAGCCTGTGCGGATGGCTCTCTGCACCGGCGGCCTGCGCTGGGACCATGCGCTTGGGTTTGCGGCTGCTGGCGGAGACGAACGGCCGTATCAGCTGGACATCCGGGTGGGCGGCAGCGCCTGGGCGAGTCCATGAAGAAGCAAGGCCATAGCGGTCCCCGCAACGGAGCGGAATGCGGCAGCTCAGGCCCGGCGTTACCTTCGAGACCAAATGCTACGAGGAGGATTGGCGGGAGCTGCTGCAGACGGATCGGCTGAGGCAGGCGATCGAGCGCCATGAGCATTCTTTTGCCGAGAAAATTCTGTACATCAACAACGTCAGGCGCCCGGAGCTGGTTGCGCGGCATGCGCAGCGCCTGGTGGATGAAGGCGTCCTGACGTCCTACGCGGTCGTGGAAGCATTCAGCGGGGAGGCGCTGGATTTCTTCGGTCTGAGCCGGGACAGCTTCGAGGGAGGCTACTATTATTCTATCGCGGAGCTCGTCGCCATCTACCGGTGCCGGACGGAATATCTCCTCCACTGTTCGGGAGACTCGATGCTGGACGATACGCTGCCCTGGATCTCCCCTTCCCTGGAGCGGATGCGCGCCCAGCCTGCCCTTGTATGCGCGAGTCCGGTTCCGAACGGCAAGGAGGAGGAGCGTCAGGAGGCATTCGCCGCCGATGAGGATTTCTACATCGGTTACGGCTTCTCCGATCCGTGACGAATGGGCGGCACGCGCTTCCATGGACATCGTTATCACTACGATTGGGTCGCGAAGCCGCCTGGCTGGTACGCCGTCAGGTAGGGCTGCGAGGCCCGAAACGGAATGCCGGCAAGCAGGGTTGCGGCTCGATCGGAGCGCACGCACGGTAGGCTGCAAGACCGGCATAAACACGAATGCTGCCCATAAAGGGCTTATTGACCAGGCACGTAAAAAGGCTGCCGTGCGGCAGCCTTTTTGTCCTGCGGAGCAAGCTTATTCCGTGTCTGAATAATAACGGCTAAACGCCTGCCATTCGGCAAACAAAGACTTGGCCGCAGCGGAAATGCCTTTGGGAGCCAGAATGCCGAGACCGGAGGAAGGTGCTGGAAGTTTCTCGCGGGATGGCGCTCCGACAGCTCTCCCCACAGCTTCCAGACGCCGAAGTCCGCGATCTTGACCTCGTATCTCCATAGAAGACGACTAAGCGAACGTAAAGTTGTGGCGGGATGGAGTTGGACAGGAGGGCTTGCATGCCGGCCAGGTGGGTAAAAATAGACTGGAGAAGAGCGCAGGAGTTCCACAACCGAAACAAGGAGTTGAACAAGCCATGATAAAAATCGTGCTTGTCCGCCATGGTCAGAGCGAGTATAACGCACAGAACCGCTTTACGGGGTGGACGGACGTCGATCTGACCGACACCGGCAAGGAGGAGGCCCGCCGTGCCGGGGAGATTCTCCGTCAGAACGACTATGTGTTCGACGTCGCGTATACGTCGGTGCTGAAGCGCGCCATCCGGACGCTCTGGATCATTCAGGATGAAATGAGCCTGCTCTGGATTCCGACGGACAAGACCTGGATGCTCAACGAACGGCATTACGGCGCCCTGCAGGGGCTCAACAAGGAGGAGACGGCGCAGGAGTACGGGGAAGAGCAGGTCTATCTGTGGCGCAGATCCGTGACCGTCCGGCCGCCGGCGCTGGATAAGGACGATGAGCGCTATGAGGGAAGGGATCCGCGCTACAAGGATATCAAGGACCGGGTGCCGGTGACGGAGAATCTGGACGATACGGAGCAGAGGGTGCTGGATTATTGGAGAGAGAAGGTCGAGCCTTCGCTCCATGAGAACCGGCGGGTGCTGATCGTCGCTCATGGCAACACGATCCGGGCGCTGGTCCGCTATCTGGACGACATCCCGGGCGACGACATCGCGACGCTCAACATCCCGACCGGAACGCCGCTCGTGTACGAGCTCGGGGATGACCTGAAGCCGGTCCGTCATTACTATCTGGAGGAAAACAAGGAGAAGACCGATGTCAAGGAAGCGGCTCAAGGCGCTCCCGACGTCCGGTCGGAATAGTCGCCGGCGGCTTCCGCCGCGTCGCTGCAGTCTGCATAGCCGTACCGATTTCGTCATCGAAGCCGGACGGCTGTTTTTGTCTTCTTGCCGGTTGCCGTCAGCGGCTGCGCCAGG
Organism: Paenibacillus sp. SJS-P3; assembly: GCF_056711585.1. Classification (NCBI taxonomy): domain Bacteria; kingdom Bacillati; phylum Bacillota; class Bacilli; order Caryophanales; family Paenibacillaceae; genus Paenibacillus; species Paenibacillus sp. SJS-P3. The sequence goes on from NZ_CM160043.1 coordinate 936,637, forward strand.
CCCGGGCCACGCTGGCCGGCGGCTGCGAATCCAGCTTCAGAAGGAAGTCGCGGGTGCCGTTGTAGGCGTCGGTCCAGCCCATTTTCGCATAAAAGCGAAGGCCGTCCAGTCCTTTCATATAGTAGGCGCCCAGCAGCCTCTCGTTGAAATCTGGAATCGTGATTCCTGCTTTCTCCTGGAAGTCTCGATAGGCGCGAACGACTCCGAGTCTCTCCATATGCCGGTCCAGAATCGCGAGATCGACAAGATAATCGCCATAAGCGCAGTTGCCGTCAATGATGCCGGTAATGCGGGTGCCGCTGGACAGAATGTTCCACTGGTGAAAATCTCCATGGATGAAGCTGCGGTGGGGTTCATTGTAAGGCGCGTAAGCCATCAGCCGGCTATAGCACTCGTCGAACACGTCCTTTTCCAGGCAAGTGCTGCGGAACAAGCCATGCCAGTTCTCCCAGAAGGTGCCCGTCTGATCCTCCGCGAACGAGGCCGTCAAGTAGTCCTTCCAGGTCGGATGCTTTCCATTGCCGTCCGGCCCGATCCACCCATAGCCGCTCGTAAACCCTATGTCCACCTGATTGAGCCGCGTCAAAATCCCGATAAGCTCCGGCAGCTGCCCGGCTTGCTGCTCGGGGGTGCAGGCAGCGAGGCTGCCGCCATCGATCCGTTCCATGATGACGTAGGCCAAGTTTCCATGCTTCCCTTGTCCCAAACATCGGGGATACGGGATTCCCTGGCCGGACAGCAGCTCCGATAGGAACCGTTCGGTCTCGTAGGCTCCTTCCAGGTCGCTGAACTTGATCACATGCCCTGTTCCTTCGTGGTTGAAGGAGAAGACGCTGCTCAAGTTGCCGCCGTCCATGGACTTTATCTCCGTTGCGATTGATCCTAGATGAGCCTTCACCACGTCCTCGACTTCGCTTTCAGCCACGCTTGGCTTGTTGTAGGCCGTCATGGTCCGCACTTCCCTTCGTTGCGGCGCAAGGAGAGAGCCCGCATTTCCTTTCATCCCTACTATAGACGGATCAGCCTTCGCGTTCGAGGGAGAGGATAGGTATAAGCAAACAATCCGAAGAAGCGGACAAATGCGCCGTGAATGGAACCGGAAGCATAGGAGCTTCGAGCCCGGTCTTGATTTTATTTGCCGGACGGTTATAATTCAGTTTAAACGATTAAACCAATGAACGGATTGAGGGAGAACGATGAGCGAGCAAACCGGGCATGTCCTGCAGCAATTCCAAGAATGCATCCCTTTGCTGGATGTGTTGACCGATGCTGGCCGCCAAGCCATCATCTTGCTGCTGGCGCAGCACAAATCGGGACTTAACGTGAATACGATATCCAGCCATATGAAGCTGTCCAGACCGGCCGTCTCCCATCATCTGAAGGTGCTGAAGCAGGCCGGCTATATCGAAGCCGAAAAGAAGGGCGTCGAAAATGTTTATGTGCTGACTGTGCGCAAGCCGCTTGAACAGCTCAAGTCGTTGATTGCGGCCGTTGAAGCCGAGTGCAGCGGATCTCGGTAACGGGCGCCGGCAGAGGGAAATGCAGCCGCATAGACGGATGCTCTTGCTGCTGCTCGCCTAGTAGGTTGATTTGTTTAAACGTATAAACATTCAAGGGGGATGGACATGAAGGCCATGATCATTGAAAAGTATGGAAAGAACAGTCCATTGGTGATGGCGGAACGGCCCATGCCTTCTATTGGCGAGCATGACGTGCTGGTGGAAATTCATGCGGCCAGCTTGAATCCGATTGACTTCAAGATCAAGGAAGGGAAAGTGAAGTTCCTGCTGAAGTACAAGTTTCCTCTTGTTTTGGGAAATGATTTTTCCGGAACCGTCGTCCAGGCAGGCGGGGCTGTGAGGACATTCAAGCCCGGAGACCAGGTCTACGGGAGGCCCCGCAAGAACAGGATCGGGACACTGGCCGAATACATCGCCGTTCATGAGGATGACCTGTCCCTGAAACCGCGAAATCTAAGCTTTGAAGAGGCGGCCTCCATTCCGCTCGTCGGACTTACCGCTTATCAAGCGTTCACCGATATTCTCAAGCTTCAGGAAGGCCAAAAAATCTTGATCCACGCAGGGGCAGGAGGCGTCGGAACCTTCGCGATCCAACTGGCCAAAGCAATGGGCGCATTTGTCGCCACGACGGCAAGCGATAAAGGCTTTGAGCTGGTAAAATCGCTTGGCGCCGATCGGATCATCAATTACAGGAAAGAAAAGGCTGAAGAGCTGCTTGCCGGGTATGACGCGGTGTTCGACACTTTAGGAGGTGCCGCCCTGGAAAAGTCGTTTCGGATCTTGAAGGAAGGCGGGCAAGTTGTCTCCATATCGGGAGCGCCGAACGCCGCCTTCGGAAAAGAACAGCAGCTCGGCTGGATAAAAACGGCCTTGTTGGCCTTCGTCAGCCGCAGGATCACCGCGCTGGCGAAAAAAAGCCGGACGAGCTACCGCTACCTGTTCATGAAGCCGAGCGGAGCGCAATTGAACATTATAAAAGAAATGCTCGAGAGCGGCCGCATCAAGCCGGTGATAGACAAAGTGTTCCAATTGGAGGATGCCGGGCAAGCTCTTCAGTATTTGGAAGGCGGAAGCGCCAAGGGAAAGGTGGTCATCCGGATAAAACCATCGGAATGATTGCTTTCGCCGATCCTCCATGAGCGCCTGCCGACTTTTATTAGCCTCGATCATTCCTGCCAATTCTTGATGAAGTTCTTTTGAAGGGATGTCCGCAGCTCATCCGATGATCCGGAACTCCGATTCGATGAAGCTCCCATGCGATGTCTTTCGGACGGCTTCTTCCTTTTATCCTTCCAGCAACTGCCTCGGTCCCACAGGATGGAAAAGCCGCGTTCTATTCGGATTCAATGCATCGTCAATTCGCTTGCAGGTGAAATCGCTGATCGGTCTCGGAAGACCGTCTCTTGCCCAGAAGCGGCATTCCAGGATTTCCGGCGAGCTTGGCCGAGGAGCCCGCTGGGAAGGGGCGGCATCCGCCATGAACACAAAATGATGCATGGTCAGGGTCCGGATCGTAATATACGCCCGTCAGCTGTCCGATTCCATATGGACACAAATGAATAGAAAAAGATGCGCCCTTTCCGGCATTGTCTGCCGGTTCCGGAGAGAAAATTCCAGCCGCTGCCGGCTTTCAACCGATTGGAAATGAAAAGGCAGAGCAGGGCATGGGCTCATTTAAAGGAAAGCCGCTTTCAAGCACTGTCTGTTTCCTGCCTTTATGCGGTCGCGCTTTAATTGACGAAATTTCAGTTCCCCCTTAAACTGGGTACAGAAAGCTTTACAAAATGCTCAAAAGAGTGGAAGCAAAACCGGTCTGGACAAATTCATGAAATGGGAAAAGGGGTCTATTCATGGGAAAAAGAATGTGGGCATCGGCGCTCCTCGCGGTCGCATTGATGACGGCGGCAGGCTGCGGGGCAAAAAACACGAATGAGGGCGGCGCGGCGAGCCCGGCTCCGTCCGCAGGAGGCGCAGCGGAAGGCAAGACGTATTCCATCGCCATCTCGCAGATCGTGGAGCATCCGTCTCTGGATGCGACGCGCGAAGGCTTCCTCGCCGCCTTGAAGGATGCCGGCATCGTGGAGGGCGACAACCTCAAGGTCGACTTCAACAACGCGCAGGGCGACCAAAGCAACAACCTGTCGATCGCTCAGAAGATCGCCTCGGGCAAGAACGATCTCGTGCTCGCCATCGCGACTCCATCCGCGCAGGCTGTAGCGGAGAAGGTCAAGAACGCGCCGATCCTGTTCGCGGCCGTCACGGATCCGCTCGACGCCAAGCTCGTCACGAGCCTGGACAAGCCCGGCGGCAACATCTCCGGCGCCTCCGACACGAACCCGGACGCCATCGTGCAGCTGATGGACTTCATCGCCTCGGACTTTCCGAATGTGAAATCCGTCGGCCTCGTCATCAACGAAGGCGAGTCCAACGCCGTCATCATGGCCAAAAACGCCGAGCAGGCGCTTGCCAAGCATGACATCAAGCTGGTGAAAGCCCCGGTATCCAACACTTCCGAGGTGAAGCAGGCGGCCGAGTCGCTCGTAGGACGCGCGGACGCGCTCTTCACGACGCTCGACAACACGGTCATCAGCGGCGTCGACACGATCATCCAGGTGGCGAATTCCAAGAAGCTTCCGTTCTTCTCCAGCGACCGCGATACGGTCGAGAAGGGCGCCTTCGCCACAGTCGGCTTCAAATACTATGACCACGGCTATCAGGTCGGACAAATGGCGGCCGAGGTGCTGAAGGACGGCAAGAAGGTAGGGGACATGAAGGTAAGCATGCAGGAGAAGCTCGACCTCATCCTCAATCTCAAAGCCGCAGAAGCCCAGGGCATTGCCGTTACCGACGATATGAAGGCCAAAGTGAAAGACCAGGAAACGAACATTATCAAATAGCTAAGAGGTGGCTTCCTTGATCCTATCCCTGAACGGAGCGGTTGCGCTTGGGCTGATGTACACCCTGATGGCGCTCGGGGTCTACATCACGTATCGCATCCTTGATTTTCCCGATTTGACGGTAGACGGCAGCTTCACGACAGGAGCCGGCATCGCAGCCGTGCTCCTGACGCATGGCTGGTCGCCGTGGATTGCCACGCTTGCCGCCTTCGGGGGCGGAATGGCAGCCGGCGCCTGCACAGGGCTGCTGCATACGAAGGGCAAGGTCAACGGCCTGCTGGCCGGCATACTCATGATGATCGCCTTGTATTCCATCAATATGAGAATCATGGGCAAGCCGAACGTGTCCATCTCGGGCGAGAACACGCTGCTCGGCAGCATCGCGGGCTCCGAATGGCTGACGTTCGGCGGCGTCTCCTGGTTCTATCCCGTCGTGCTGCTCGTCGTGGCGATTGCCGCCAAGCTCCTTCTGGACGGGTTCCTGCACACGGATCTCGGCCTGGCGCTGCGGGCGACAGGCGACAACAAGCGGATGATCCGCAGCTTCGGCGGCAACACGGACCGTTCCACTGTTCTCGGCGTCAGCCTCTCCAACGGTCTCGTGGCGCTGTCCGGCGCGCTCATCGCGCAGGATGCCAGCTTCGCGGACATCAATATGGGCATCGGCATGATCGTCATCGGCCTCGCTTCCGTCATCATCGGCGAGGCTCTGCTCGGCGCTCGCGGCGTCTTCATGACGACGCTCGCCGTGCTGGTCGGCGCCGTCGTCTACCGGATCGTCATCGCGCTGGCGCTGCGTTCCGACTTCCTCCATCTGGAGGCGTCGGATCTCAAGCTGATCACGGCGGCGATCGTCATCATCGCGCTCGTCATTCCGACGGTCAACCGCTCGATGAAGCAGAAGCGGCAGGCGCGCAGGCGCACCGCCGAGCTTGCGGCTGGGACTGCCGGAAGGGGGGAAGCCTGATGCTGCATGTGCAATCGGTATCCAAGCTGTTCAACCCCGGCACGCCGGACGAGAAGGTCGCGCTCATGAACATCGACCTGCAGCTGAAGGCGGGAGACTTCGTCACCGTCATCGGCAGCAACGGCGCGGGCAAGTCGACGCTCATGAATATGATCTCCGGCGTCATGAAGCCCGACATCGGACGCATCTCCATCGCCGATGCGGACGTGACGGGGGTATCCGAATCGAGCCGGAGCCGCTGGATCGGCCGCGTCTTCCAGGATCCCATGGCCGGCACGGCGCCGAACATGACGATCGAAGAGAATCTGGCGATGGCCTACAAGCGCGGCAAGCCGCGCGGACTGAGCTGGGCGGTGTCGGGAGCGAAGCGCGGGCTGTTCCGCAAGGAGCTCAGCCGCCTCGGCATCGGGCTGGAGAACCGGCTGCGCGCCAAGGTCGGCCTGCTGTCCGGCGGCGAGCGCCAGGCGCTCAGCCTGCTGATGGCCACCTTCACCAAGCCGGACATCCTGCTGCTCGACGAGCATACGGCCGCGCTCGACCCGGCGAGGGCCGAGCTGATCACCCGGCTGACGGAAAGCATCGTGCGCGACATGGGCCTTACGACGCTGATGGTCACCCACAACATGGAGCAGGCCATCCGGCTCGGCAACCGTCTCATCATGATGGACAAAGGCCGCATCATTCTCGATATTCCCGAGAGCCGCAAGCAGGGGCTCACGGTCCATGAGCTGCTGCGTGAGTTCGAGGGCATCAGCGGCCAGAAGCTGTCGGACGACCGGCTCATCTTGGGCTAGGAGGGCTTTCTTCCAGGGGCGGGCCGATCGGCTGCAGGCAGAGAGCCGGCGCAAGCTGCATGGAGATGCAATCGCTGCGCGGAGATCCAAGTCGCAAGGCTGCGCGGAGATCCAAGTCGCAAGGCTGCAAGGAGATCCAAGTCGCAAGGCTGCAAGGAGATCCAAGTGCAAGGCTGCGCGGAGATCCAAGTTGCAAGGCTGCAAGGAGATCCAAATCGCAAGGCTGCCTTTTCAGGCAGCCGATGAAAGCCTGCCCTGCATAGGGCAGGCTTTCGGCATGATCGGGGGGCGTTGCCGGGTGGACTCCCGGTTTCACGAAGGAACAATATTGAAAGGAAAGATAGAGCATGAAGATGGATTACATGCCTGATCGCAAGCCGCTGTCTGGTCCGCGGCCGCAGCTCGTGCTCGATGCGGGAGGCGTGCTCGTCTCCAATCTGACGCCTTCCATGTGGCAGGAGCTGGCGGAGATAAGCGGCCATGCCTACGGCGAGCTGAGGGACAGGTACAAGCGCGATATAGCGGGAAGGCTGTGGACGGGAGAGCAAGCGGCGGCCGAATTTTACCGCTGGATCGCCGGCTTCCATCCCGATTGGACGGATGAGGACGCAGAGAAGCTGCTGAGATCCCATCTTCTGCCGCTGCCCGCCATGGACAGGCTGCCGGAGCTGGCACGGTCGGCCGACGTGCATCTGCTCAGCAACCATGTCTCGGAATGGCTTCGGCCGGTGCTGGAGCCGGCAGCGGAATGGCTCGCGAGCTTGACGATCTCCAGCGAGGAAGGGCTGAGCAAGCCGGATCCGGCGCTGCTGGAGCGGTGCGCGGGCAAGCTGGAGCCGGGCGCGCCGGTCCTGTTCGTGGATGACTCGCCCCGCAATGTCGCGGCTGCCGAGGCGTTCGGCTGGAATACGCTGCTTGCGGACGATGACGGTCTGTGGGTGGATGCGGCGGCAGAGCGGCTGCGCGTCCTGAGGCTTTGAGCCGGCGCCATGCGTTTCGCCCATCGTTTAGGTTTCTGCAGGATGGGTTTAAATGGAAAGGAAAGAGGCTGCACTCCGCCATCTTCCACGGCGGCTGGCGCAGCCTCCTGTTTGCCTGTTATTCCCTCCAGCAGGGACTTTTCCCCGGACATGCGGTATAATAGGGCTAATTTTCGCGGCAGCCGGGGCGGCAGCCGGAAGCTTAGGAGTGAGTTTTGCCATGAGAGAACATAGGCCTGTACTGGGCGTCGTCGTGCCCTGTTATAACGAAGAGGAAGTGCTGGAGCTGACCGCGCCCGAGCTGGACGGCATGCTGGAGAGCATGGAGAAGGAAGGCATCATCGCGCCGGGGAGCTTCATCATGTTCGTCAACGATGGCAGCAAGGACGGCACCTGGCCGCTTATTGCGGATCTGGCCTCGCGCTGCCGGAGAGTGTCGGGACTCAACCTGGCGGCCAACGTCGGCCACCAGAACGCCCTGCTCGGGGGGCTGATGACAGCGAAGCGCCATGCGGACTGCCTCGTCTCGATCGATGCCGACCTGCAGGATGACGTCCGGGCGATCCGCGACATGGTGCTCCGCTATCTGGAAGGCTGCGAGATCGTCTACGGCGTGCGCAGCAGCCGGCAGCGCGACACCTGGTTCAAGCGCACGACAGCCGAAGGCTTCTACAAGGTCATGGAAGGGCTGGGCCTGCGCATCGTGAACAACCACGCCGACTACCGGCTGATGAGCCGCCGGGCGCTGGACGAGCTGGAGAAGTTCACGGAAGTGAACCTGTTCCTGCGCGGCATCGTGCCGATGCTCGGCTTCCAGACCGGCGTCGTGTATTACGAGCGGCTGGAGCGCGCAGCCGGCGAGTCCAAGTACCCGCTCAAGAAAATGATCAGCTTCGCCCTGGAGGGCATCACCTCCTTGTCCGTCAAGCCGATCCGCATGGTGACGGCCGCCGGCTTCATCGTGTTCGGCGTCAGCATCGTGATGGGTTTGTACGCGCTGATCTCCAAGATGTACGGCAACACCGTCTCCGGCTGGGCGTCGCTGATCGTCTCGCTCTGGTTCATCGGCGGCGTGCAGCTGCTGTCGGTCGGCTTGATCGGCGAATACATCGGCAAAATCTATCGCGAAGTCAAAAGGCGTCCGCTCTATATCGTGGAGCGCGAAGTGGAGCCTGCGGTCCGTCCCGCATCCGCTGGGGTCCCGGCGGCGACAAGGTCTCAGAGCGGTCCCGACGCGCTGAGCTATCTGGGGGTGCAGCCGTGAGAACACGGTTCCGAATCGAATATCTGGCCGCCGCCGGCGCAGCCGGGATCATCATCTGGCTGCTGTTCACCCGTCCCTTCATCGGCATGGCCGATTCGGGGGACTTTTTGCGCGTGCTTATGACGGCGGGACTGGATTACAATCCTGCCGCCACTACATACGAGGACCGGTTTTTCAGCTACGCCAACCAGCATTTCGCTTATGGGAGCCTGAGAGGGGCGTACATCACCTCGCAGCTGATTCCGGTCTTCATCGCGCGGGGGCTGGGATGGCTCTATGATCCTTCCCTGTTCAACATCCGCATTCTGGCGGCGGTGTACGGAGCGCTGCTGATCGCAGCGGTCTACCTGCTGGTCCGCACGGGCAGGAAATACTCCATGGCGGCAGGCGTCATTCTGACGGCCGGGCTGCTGTTCATATTCCTGGATGTCCGCTACTTGGCCTACTTCAATTCCTTCTTCGCCGAGCCGGTGTCGCTGATCTTCCTTCTGCTCACGCTCGGAACGGGCCTCCGGCTCGCCCATCAGGAGGAGCCGGGCCGCTGGACGCTGATCTTCTTTTTCTTCTGCGTGTTCATGCTCGTCTGCGGCAAGCTGCAGAATACGCCGCTGGGCGTCGTGTTCGCCCTCTACGGGCTCCGCTTCCTGCCGCTCCGCTGGGACCGCGCCTGGCGCAAGCTCGTGCTGGTCTGCTGCTCCGCGCTGTTCCTGCTGTCGGCGCTGCTGTACGCGTTCGCCCCGGACGGGCTGAAGCATATCAACCTGTATCAGACCGTCTTCTACGGCATTCTGAACGGCTCCCCCGATGTGAAAGGGGATCTCGACGATCTCGGCTTGCCGCAGAAGCTGGCGGGCAACGCCGGCTCGAACTATTTCCAGAGCGACGTTCCGATCAAGCAGGACGCGCCGGAAATGAAGGCCGACTTCTACGACCGGATGTCCCACGGCAAGGTCATGCTCTATTACGCGACCCATCCGCAGCGGCTGATCGGCCTCATGGAGCGCGCCGCCCACCAGAGCGTCTACTTGAAGCCGGGCTATCTCGGCAACTACGAAAAGGCCGAAGGCAAGCCGCCGGGCGCGTTCAACGACACGTACAGCGGCTGGAGCCGGTTCAAGGCGGCGCATATGCCGAATTCGCTGCTGTTCATCGTCCTGTTCTACATCGTGTATTACGGCGTGTGCGTGATCGAATGGCTGCGAGCGCGCGAGGGGTCGGCCAAAATGACCTCCGAGCTGCTCATGCTCGTCGGCTTCGTCGGCTTCTTCGCTTTCCTGATTCCGATCATGGGCGACGGCCTGGCCGACATCGAGAAGCACCTGTTCCTGTTCAATGTCGCCTACGACATCATGCTGCTTGCTTCCGTGACCTGGCTGACGTACCGCATCGCGGTGCTGCTCGGGTTCGGAAGAGACGGCAGGAGAATCAGCTATAGTTCGTACCGGTAACGGTAACCGCAAGCCTTCCGCAGGGATGACCTGGCGGAAGGCTTTTTTTGCTTAGGGATAAGGGTGCATGGCGGCGTTGCCGAAAAGGCGGATGGCGTAAAAGTGAAATGGCATTGGCTAGAGTGCTGTCGAAGTCGAATTGCGGATACTTAGGAGGTAACTCCGCCTGCGGGCCGCAAGCGGAAAGAAGCCGAAAAAGTCGGCTTATTCCGCGAGCGAACGGCCCGAAGGCGTGAATAAGCCGAAAAAGTCGGCTTATTCCGCGAGCGAACGGCCCGAAGGCGTGAATAAGCCGAAAAAGTCGGCTAACTCCGCGAGCAAACGGCCCGCAAGCGGGAATAAGCCGAAAGAATCGGCTTATTCCGCGAGCGAACAGCCCGCAGGCGGGAATAAGCCGAAAAAGTCGGCTTATTCCGCGAATGAACGGCCTGCAGGCGGAAATAAGCCGAAAAAGTCGGCTTATTCCGCGAGTGAGGCTTCCATCCTTACGGCCCCAGTCGCCTGCCGAGCGCGGTGCCGGTCTGAAGCTTATAGGCCATCAGCGCGATTTCCAGCCCGACGCGCTTATGCGGCTCCAGGAACGGCTCGCCGATCAGCTCGGTCAGCTTATCCATCCGGTTGTACAGCGTCTGCCGGTGGATGAACAGCCGTTTGGCGGTTTCGTGCTTCGAGCCGAAGCATTTGAGATACATGTCGAGCGTCTCCAGCAGCTGCAGGCTGCTCTCCTTCTCCAGGCGCAGGATTGCGCCGAGATGGTCCTGGACGAACCGCTCCAGCAGCTGCGGATCGGGAATCGCTTTGAGCAGCTGGTAAGCGCCCAGGCTGGAATAGAACACGACCGGGCCGAGCTCGGTGACGCTCCGCGCTACCTCGAGCGCTTGAGCTGCTTCGCGAAAGCCTAGCGGCGCATCCAGCAGCCTGGTCCGCGGCTTGCCGGCGGCGGCGCGCAGCGTGAGGCCGTCGAGCTGTTCTTCGCCGAAGCGGCGGATGTCTTCCAGCAGCGACTGCGAGGACGACAGCAGCCGGTCGGAGGCCGCGGCAGGCGAAGCCTCCAGCGCCAGCAGGAACTGCAGTCCGCCGCTGCGCGCCTGCACGCTTCCCTTGAGGCTGTACTTTCGGAGCAGCGTGCGCAGCAGCACGGCCAAATCCCTCAGAGCGGCTTCGAGGCGGTCTCCGCCATCCTCCGGGGAGCGCTCCTCAAGCTCCAGCTGTCCGGGGAGGCTGAGGCAGATGCGGTCCTGCGGAATGCGCCCGGTCAGCCCGATCATGGTGCGGGCTTGATCCTCGCTCGCGATCCGCCCTTCCTGCAGCTCCGGGATGAGCTGATCCTGCAGCCGGCTGTCGTGCTCCCGCCGGAATTGGGTGCGGAGCATGAGGGCGGCGATAGCGGAGGCGGCCGCATCCAGATAAGGAGAGAGCTGCGCGGCAGCCTCCTCGTCCGGCTCATGGTCCGGCAGAGGCATTCCGACCGCCGCGAGCAGCTGGCCGTAGCAGGACACGGGCCGCAGCAGCAGGCTGCCGCCGCTGTCCAGCGGCAGCAGAAGCTCGCTTTTGCCGTCGCCGAGAACGCCTTCGCGCTCAAGCCGGCGGAACGGGAAATCGGCAAGGCTGGAGGCTTCGCCGGAGACAGGCGGCAGCTGCGGGTAATGACGATCCGCTTCAATAAGGGAATAAAAGACAATTTGCCGTCCCGTGTCCCCATGAAGCAGGCGAAGGACGGGCATAATATCGCTGTGCTGGAGCGTCAGCTGCTGCAGGCGCCGGGAGAAGCCCTCCGCAAGGTCCCTCTGGGAGCGCTGACGGTTGATGATGAGAGAGTGGATGTCTTGAGTAATCTCCGAGAAGCGCACCGGATGGTCGAAAACGATGACGGGGAAGCCATGCTGCTCAGCCAGCTCGAGCACCTCCGCGGGAACCTCCTCGATGCTCGTTCCGAGCTCGAGAATAAGCCCGGCGGCTTCCTGACGGATAAGCTGGCGCAAATATTCGAGACGGTCCTGCTGGGCTTGCTTCAGCCATAGGCCGGTCGTCAGGATCAGGTCGTCCCGGCTGATGAACGGGGCTACCTGCACGATTTCGATGACATGCACCCAGCCGACGCGCTTGCCGAGGCCTACCTGACCGGCGGCGAGCCGGGCATGGGCGAACAAGGGACGCTGAAGCACGTCCCGGACATGCAGATCGGTTGTTTTCACTCGCTAAGACACCTTTCGGGGCAATCGCGACATGCCGACGGCGGCAGAGCTGCCAGAGCCGTGTGAGCAATCGGCAAGAAGTCGAGCCCAAGGAGAGAAAATATCGACAACGTGTAAGATGCCAGACTTGGCCCCTTCCCGTATCATGACAGTAGAAGGCAATATCCATTATAGACGAGGTGGCTGTCCCATGAAAATCGGAATTCCAAAGGAAATCAAAAACAACGAGAACCGCGTCGCGCTGACGCCGATGGGAGCGGCCGAATTCGTGCGCGCAGGGCATACAGTGCTGGTCGAGCGTTCCGCCGGAGCAGAAAGCGGATTCGAAGACTCCCAGTACGAAGCCGCAGGCGCGGCCATCGTGACGGAAACAGCCGATGTATGGGGCAAGAGCGACATGGTCATGAAGGTCAAGGAGCCTCTATCCTCCGAATACGGCTACTTCCGTGAAGGCCTTGTCCTGTTCGCCTACCTCCACCTCGCAGCCGAGCCGCATCTTGCCGAAGCGCTTCGCAAGTCCGGCGTTACCGCCATCGCCTACGAGACGATCCGCGTGAACGGCGCGCTGCCGCTGCTCGCTCCGATGAGCGAAGTCGCCGGCCGCATGTCGGTGCAGGTCGGCGCGCAGATGCTGGAGCGCGCACGCGGCGGCAAAGGGATTCTGCTCGCCGGCGTAACCGGCGTCAAGCGCGGCAAGGTCGCCGTCATTGGCGGCGGCATCGCAGGCACGAATGCGGCGCAGATCGCCGTCGGCCTCGGCGCGGACGTGACCGTGCTCGATACCAATACGAACCGCCTGCGCGAGCTCGCGCTCATCTTCGGCAACCAGCTGCAGACGCTGCAGTCCACCTCGCATAACATCGCCGAAGCGGTCCGCGAAGCGGATCTCGTCATTTCGACGGTGCTGATTCCGGGAGGCAAGGCGCCGAAGCTCGTCACCGAGGAAATGGTCCGCTCGATGCAGAAGGGCTCCGTCATCGTCGACGTGGCCATCGATCAAGGCGGCAGCGTGGAGACGATCGACCGCATCACGACGCATGACGATCCGGTGTTCGAGAAGCACGGCGTCCTGCATTATGCGGTCGCCAACATTCCGGGAGCGGTGCCGTACACGTCCACGCTCGCGCTGACGAACGCGACGCTGCCGTTCGCGCTTCAGATCGCCCGGTCCGGAGCTCAGGACGCCATCCGCGCGTCCCAGCCGATCCGCGAAGGCGTCAACACGATGGGCGGCCATGTCACCTACGAGGCGGTCGCCCGCGATCTCGGCTATGCGTACAAAGCACCCGAAGAGCTGGTCTGACCCGCAACCGACGATCCGGGCGGACGGGCTGCAGGCGGATCTGCATCGCAGCTTCGGCCTTATCATGATCCTTCCGCATCTTTCGGCCAGCCGATGACTCCTGCGCAGCAGGGGTCATCTTTTTTGAGCAGAGAGAAGGGAGTCTGCCTGAGCAGCGCCGCTGCCATCGACGGCAGCACGACGGCGACAATAAATCCCCAAAAGACGCTGTCCTCCGACCGTTGCATCGTCGGCTGGGACAGCGCCTTTCCTTTTGATTCAGTTGGCGCTGTCCTCCGACCGCTGCATCGTCGGCTGGGACAGCGCCTTTTCCTTCTTATTCGATTGGCGTTATTCTCCTGATGGAAGATGAGGCAGGATGACTTCCTGGACAGGGACAGGACCGTCCAGCGTGGAATCGGAGTACTTGGAGCTGATGAACACCTTCAGGTCGTCGGCTGTTCCTTGCAGCGCTTCGTCGCGCATCGGAACGGAGCGGAAGCCGGCCGTAGATGCGGCTCCAGCCGTGCGGGAGACGGCAGAGGATGGAGCGAGCGAGCCGTACACCTGGAAGATGCTCTCCACCCGCGAGCGGCTCGCTGCGGGAGCGGCGACAATGACGAGCAGACGGTCATTTTCAATGAACATGCTGTAGTTCTCCGCCTCGAGCTCCGGAATGCCGAGTCCGACGAGTCCGCCCACGAGCGAGCCGGCTCCTCCGCCTACAGCCGCTCCTGCCAGCACGGTGGCGATCGGACCGGCCGCCAGCAGCGGGCCTATTCCTGGGATAAAGAGCAGTCCGACCGTTGCGAGGATGCCGGCCGTGCCTCCCAGAACGATGCCTGCAGCCGCGCCTGCGGCCGCTCCTTCCGGACCGTTCGCGCTCGTTTCGACCGCTGTCGTCGCCTGCATCTCTTTGCCCCGCCGCAGCACCGAGATCTCCTCGTTGCGGCAGCCCGATGCTTTGAGCTCTTCCATCACGGCGATCGTGTCTTTCTCGGAGTTGAAAATCCCTACGATTGGCGTTGTCATGGTGTTTCTCCTCCTCATCGTTTTTGGAATCGGCTTAAGGCGCTTCAGCTGAATACTCGTAGATACACGGCTTCGGCCGGAGGGCAAACAGGGCGGACAAGCAGGCTGTAGAATTTATTTTTAGAACGGTCGGGCGAAAAAAATACGCCAGCCCGAAGTGCCGGCTGGCGTGATCATGTCAAGAAGCCCCCGTAAAAACGGGGGCCGCTGAAAAGGTGTCGCTGCAGTCGGAAATCATTCTTCCGATCGCCCAATAAGTGCGCTCTATCTGGCGTCGTCCAGCAGCCGCTCGCCGGAAATGCCGGGAGAGGTCATCTGGTACGGATTCAGAATCTCGGTAATCTCCTCCGGAGTCAGCAGTCCGCGCTCCAGAATCAGATCGCGGATGGACAAGCCGGTGCGGAGCGCCTCCTTGACGAGCTGCGCAGCGACCTCATAACCCAGATGCGGGTTGAGGGCGGTCACGATGCCGAAGGAGTTGTTGACGTACGTCTCGCAGCGCTCGCGGTTCGCTTCCATGCCCTCGACGGCGTATTTCAGGAAGACGTCCACGCCGTTGCGCAAAATTTTGAGCGATTGCAGCAGGTTGAAGGCGATGACCGGGCCCATCACGTTGAGCTCGAACTGTCCGGCTTCGCATGCCATGCAGATCGTATGGTCGTTGCCCATCACCTGGAAGGCGACCTGGTTGACGACCTCGGCCATGACCGGGTTCACCTTGCCCGGCATGATGGACGAGCCCGGCTGGCGCGGCGGGAGCATGAGCTCGGCGAGGCCGACGCGGGGGCCGGATGCCATCAGGCGGATGTCGTTGCAGATCTTGGACAGATTGACAGAGCATACCTTCAGCGCGGCAGACAGCTCCGTATAGCCGTCGCTGTTCTGGGTCGCGTCCACGAGATCCTCCGCCGCCTGGATCGGCAAGCCGAGCTGCTCCTGCAGATGGCGGATGACCGATTCGATGTATTCCGGCTTCGCGTTGAGGCCGGTCCCGACGGCGGTCGCTCCCATGTTGACGGTGAGGATATTGTCGGCCGACCGCTTGATGCGGGCGATGTCGCGCGCCAGAACGGCCGCGTACGCGCCGAATTCCTGTCCCATCCGGATCGGCACCGCGTCCTGCAGATGGGTCCGGCCCATTTTGATGACGTCGTCGAACTGCACCTTCTTCTCCATGAAGCCCGCATGGAGCGCGTTCAAAGCGGTCAGCAGGCTCTTGGTGAGCCCGAACGCCGCGATCTTGAGCGCGGTCGGGATGGCGTCGTTGGTCGATTGCGACATATTGACGTGGTTGTTCGGATTGCAGTGGAAATAATCGCCCTTCGGATGGCCGAGAATTTCCAGCGCCCGGTTGGCGAGAACCTCGTTCATGTTCATATTGATCGAAGTGCCTGCGCCGCCCTGGATAGAGTCGACGAGGAACTGGTCCGCGTATTTGCCGTCGATGATATCTTCCGATGCCTTGACGATAGCCTGGCCTACGGCAGGCTGCAGCAGGTGCACGTCCATATTGGCCCTGGCCGCCGCTTTCTTCACGTGGGCAAGAGCCGTCAGCAGCTCATGATGGATCGGCACGCCGGTGATCGGGAAATTCTCGACCGCCCGTAACGTCTGGATTCCGTAGTAAGCGCTTTCGGGAACCTGTTTCTCCCCTAGAAAATCATGCTCGAGCCTGAATGCCATTGTTCTCATCCCTTCTTGGATCCCTGTCCCAATCAATTGTAGTGTTTCCTGGCACGCTCCTATCATACCGCATTCTACAAGGTTCGGGTATGCCTCCTCGCGGACGAAGCATAGAATGGATGGAAAGGAGGCGACGGCGCATCATGAGTCAAGCCGGCAACCATTCCGTCACCGATTCGGTCATCCGCCGGACGGAAGCATACGGGGCACGCAACTACCATCCTCTGCCCATCGTCATCAGCCGGGCGGAAGGCGTCTGGGTCGAGGATCCGGAGGGCGGCAGATATATGGATATGCTGAGCGCCTATTCGGCTCTCAACCAGGGGCATCGGCATCCGGCCATCGTCCAGGCGCTCAAGGATCAGGCCGACCGCGTGACGCTGACGTCGAGGGCATTCCATCACGACAAGCTCGGAGAGTTCTACGAGAAGCTGGCCGCTTATACCGGCAAGAGCATGATTCTGCCTATGAATACAGGAGCAGAGGCAGTGGAAACCGCCGTCAAGGCAGCGAGACGCTGGGCCTGCGACGTCAAGGGCGTGCCTGACGGGCTTGCCGAAATCATCGTCTGCGAGGGCAATTTCCACGGGCGCACGGTCACGGTCACCTCTTTCTCCTCCAGCGAGGAATACAGGCGCGGCTTCGGACCGTTCACGCCGGGCTTCCGGATCATCCCTTACGGCGACCTTCCTGCTCTCGAAGCCGCTATGACGGACCATACAGCCGCATTCCTCGTGGAGCCGATCCAGGGCGAAGCCGGAATCGTCATCCCGCCGGACGGCTATCTCCGGGAGGCCGCCAAGGTCTGCCGCGCCAGCAGCGTTCTCTTCGTCGCCGATGAGATCCAGACCGGCTTCGGGCGCACGGGCCGGCGCTTCGCCTGCGACTGGGAAGGCGTGGAGCCGGATGCCTATCTGCTCGGCAAAGCGCTCGGAGGCGGCGTCTTCCCCGTCTCGGCTGTCGCGGCGGATGCCGCCCTGCTCGGCGTGTTCGAGCCTGGCTCGCACGGCTCGACCTTCGGCGGCAACCCGCTGGCGGCCGCGGTCGGAATCGCCGCGCTCGAGGTGACTCAAGGGGAGCGGCTGGCGGAGCGCTCCGACGAGCTGGGAGCTTACGCTGCCGGCCGGCTGCGCGGAATGGGCAGTCCGCTGGTGCGGGAAGTGAGGGGCAGGGGCCTATTTATCGGCATCGAGCTGGTCACGGAAGCCAGGCCGTATTGCGAGCGGCTGATGGAGATGGGATTGCTGTGCAAGGAAACGCATGCGAACACGATCCGGCTGGCACCGCCGCTGACGATAACCCGGGAAGAGCTGGATTGGGCGCTGGAGCGGCTGGAGCTGGCATTGACCCCTTGACCTCAGGTCCGGATTGGGACGCATGCAACGACGCACGCATATAACGAAGCAGCAGCCGTCCCTCGGCCCGCATCTTGCGCGGGAGAGGGCGGCTGCTGTCTTTTCCGGACTTAGATATAGCTCAAGCCTGCCGTGTACGGAAACGGTATCGGGAAATAAGGCTTCAGCATCTGAGCCTGCTCTTGGGTGAAAGGGAGCCTCGGACCGCTCGACGGCTCCGCCGGGGTCTGGACGGCGACCGCTGTCTCAGCGGCGGCATCCGCCCCGGAGCGGCCAGCGGACCGGGCTGGCCCGGCATCCGCCCCGGAGCGGCTTGCGGACCGCGTTGACCCGGCATCCGCTTCCGGAGCGGCACATTGCCGGACGAACGCGTCGGGTCCGTCGTCCAGCTCGGCCTCGGGACCGTCGAACAGCAGCGCCGTCCACTCCCGCATGGAGAGCAGTATCTCGTCGTCTCCAAGCCGGAGCGCGAATTCGCCGCTGGGGCTGTGGACAGGCTCCATCACGGCAGGGGCAGCTTGCCCGTTCCTCCGCCTGCTGTCGAGATAGGGGCGCAGCTGCCGCCACAGCAGCGGCAGGTCGATGATTTTCACCGTCCCTTGGTTATGGCTCGTGGAATACAGGCTGCCTTGCAGCAGCTGCCGCATCGAAGTTTCATGGGAGCCGACGAACAGCAGCAGGGAGGAAAGCCCCATCTCATGCATGGCGGCCCTCATCGCGGCCAGAGCCTTGGACTCGTCTCCGCCCCATTCCACGACGAACGGCTCCATGTCCGAGCCGGCGGGGATAGGACCGGAAGCGATGACGGCGTATGCGGTCAGCTCTCCGTCCTCCTCCAGGACATAGGAACTGTGCGCGAAATCGTACATGCTCGCCACTGCCGCGCTCTGGAGCTGGCCGGCCAGCTCTGCGATGCTGCGCCGGTAGGCGGCTGGCTTGGCGTTCGACAGCGAGTGAAGACGGAACCAGTCGGAAGGCCGCAGAGGTCTCGCCCTCGCATCAGCTTGCGGCTGGATACCGGCTTCGAGCCGGTAGCGGCGCATCGAGCCGAAGGCGTGGCAGCCGTTGCGGCGGTATAGGGAGCGGGTGCCGGAGATCAGCATGAGCGAGGCTCCTATGGCTTGTGCTTGATGGAACGCTTCGCCGAGCAGCACGCTGGCATGGCCCTGCCCGCGATAATCGGGGTGGGTGCATACCGATCCGAGCGCGCAGGCGTCGAGCATGGCGCCGCCGACGGCGATCTGCTGCGGCACGAAGCCGAGGAAGGAAACGACGTTCCCTTCCTCGATGACGCCGAGAGACAAGCCCAGAGCCGAGTCGAAAATAGCGGGGAACGATTGTCCCATCGAACGCTGGCCGGGATCCCGGAAGACGAGATCGGCGAGCTTCACTGCCTCGGCGAGCTCCAGCTTGTCCAGATGCTTCAGTTGCTTCATATGGAGCACTTCCTTCCGCAGGTGGATTTCCAGGCTGTGCCGGACAATCGGCTCCCTTCCTGTCCCGTCGGGGCCTGATCGCCCAGGGGCAGGAAGGTGCGGATTCGAGCCCTTCAACACCCTTTTAAACGCATCCGGCGCACTCTAAAGCCGAACGGTCCATGCTGTCTTTTTATACCACGCCTTTCGCCCGGGCGGCAAATGCGCTGCGCCGATGAGAAGAACGGCAGGCCTGGCAGGCCTGCCGTTCAAAACCGGTCAAGATGGCTGCTGAGCGCGCTGCTGCTTGCGCCGCTCGGCTCTTGATGTGAAGCGGAAGATCGGATCCAGCACCGCATACACGCGCTTGCTTTCCTTGGTGAACAGCGGTCCCAGGATAGCCAGGATCAGGACGTAAAGCGCGGCGAACGGCTGGATGATGCCCGACAGGCCGCCGGCTATGGCCAGGTTGGCCATGATGATCGAGAATTCTCCGCGAGCCACGATCGTCAGTCCGATCTTGGCCGACGCGTACGGCGGCATCCCGGCGCTGCGGCCGGCCAGCATGCCGGCGGCGAAGTTGCCCGCGAGCGTCAGGGCGACGGCGATCAGAGCCATCCAGACGGCTCCGCCAAGGGCGGTCGGGTCGATGGTGAGGCCGAAGCCGAAGAAGAACAAGGCGCCGAAGAAATCGCGGAACGGCAGGATCAGCTTCTCGATCCGGTGCGCATGCTTCGTTTCCGCAAGCACGAGCCCTACGAGCAGGGCGCCGATCGCTTCCGCGACATGGATCGTTTCGGCGAAGCCGGCAATGATGAACAGCGCCGCGAAGACGACGAGCAGGAACAGCTCGCTCGAGCGGATGTCCAGCCATTTGTTCAGCAGCGGCACGATCTTGCGGCCGATGAACAGCACGCCGAGCATGAAGAACAGGGCGATGAGCGCCGACAGGATCACGCCTCCCACCGAAGAAGAGGAGCTGAGAACGAGGCCGGAGACGATGGAGATATAGACGGCGAGGAAAACGTCCTCGAACATGATGATGCCGAGAATCATTTCCGTCTCCGGGTTGGCCGTCCGCTTGAGATCGACCAGAACCTTGGCGACGATGGCGCTCGAGGATATGGTCGTGATTCCGGCAATGATCAGCACCTCGGCAAGCGGAAGGCCGGTGAGGAAGCCGAACAGCAGGCCGACGGTGAAGTTGATGCCGATGTAGATGCTGCCGCCTACGGCGATCGACTTGCCGGATTTCAGCAGCCTTCCGACCGAGAATTCGAGTCCCAGGTACAGCAGCAGGAACAGGACGCCGATGCGGCCGAAGAAATCGATCAGCTCTCCGCTGTGGATGAAGCGGAGATCGAAATGTCCCCAGTGGAAGGCATGCGGCCCGACGGCCATGCCGATCAGGATATAAAAAGGAATGACCGAAAATTTAAGCCAGGCGGACAGGATGCCCGCCATGGCGACAAGAGCGATCGCCAAGCCGATTTCCAGTACGATATGCTCCATGCTCACTCACATCCGTTCTTCAGGATGTCCCGGAACGCCTTCTGCTGTCCGCGTTCGCCTGCGACGATGAGCAGCGCCTCCTCGGTCAGGACCAGGTCGGGTCCCGGATTGATATGCTTGCCGCCCGACCGGTCGACCACGGCCAGAATGCTCGCGCCGGACCGCTGCCTCACCTGGAGGCTGCCGATGGACTTGTTGCGGCACTGATACCCCGGCTCGACCCGGTACCACTCGATGATGAGGTCGTCCAGCGCCATCTCGATGCTTTCCACCGCGCGCGGCTTGTACTGCATGCCTCCCAGAATGGAAGCGATCATGCGGGCTTCGTCGTCTTCGAGCGTGAAGACGGGGAGGCTGTCATCGTAATCGTCCGTGTAGCGGAAGCATTCCCGCCTGCCGTCGTCATGCACGACGATGACAAGCTTGTCGCCGCCGATTGTAGTCAGTACGAATTTTTGCCCGATTCCGGGCAGATAGGTTTCACGGATATCCATATGGAAATCCCTCCTGTTCATGAAATGTCTCATGGTCCGCTGGTTATAGAATGCCTAAATAACCTCTTTCCAATCAAAGGCTGCTCAAGAAAAGATAGGCACGGTTAAAAGCGCAAGGGAGCGCCGAACAAGCCCTTGAAATAGCAAGGGAGCGGCAAACAGGCCCCTGAAAACCGTGGAGCAGGACGAAGTTTCGGGAAGCGGTCATGCGTCTTCTACAAGCAGCTTGGCGCCATGGATCCTTTCAGGACGGGAAGAAGCTTCTGGGACAGGAGTCTGCGCTCGATGCGCGGGGAAATGCTTGCCTTGCGCGGGAGGAAGAAAGACAGCAGGAACAGGAGCATGAAGGCTCCCGGTACTTTGGCGGTCTTCGGCATCGGCTTGGTCTTGAGGATGGCTGCGGCGTCATTGCTCGCGCTGGCGCTGGATCTTACGGTGGTGTGGATGCCGGTCTCCAGGCTGCGGACAACGGTCGCGGCGGAAGAGCTTTCGGCTGCTTCATGGATGCCAAGCGGGGGAGTGGGAGTGAACAAAGTCATGATGAGCACGATGAAAACTGATGAAAACAATCGGTAGAACGAGCGTGAGTGCATCATCATGATCTTTCCCCCCTTTTTCAGTCCATTACCCTGATTATAAGCCGAAAAAGCGCCAAAATGCAAAAAAGGCCGGTTCCCGCCGGACATTCCGGGGGAGCGGCCATTGCTTCAGAGGCTTCATCATTGAAGCCGGAAGGCTAGAATTTGCTGTCGTCGATGCTGTCCAGCCAGCCGTTGATCTGGCCGATGACGCTGGTGACGGCGCCGTCCTGGAACGGCGAGATCAGTCCCGCGCTGGCCACGAGGCCGGTAAAGGATTTGCTTCCGCCGAGGCGGCAGAGCGCGAGATAATCCTGCCATGCGGTCTGGAAGTCGTCGCCTGAGCGCTTCCAGAACTGGAACGCGCACAGCTGGGCGAGCGTGTAGTCGATGTAGTAGAACGGCGTTTGGAATATATGGCTCTGCTTCTGCCAGAACCCGCCGCGCTCCAGGTAGTCGTTGCCGTCGAAGCTTCGTCCCGGACGGTAGGTTTCTTCGATTTCCAGCCATTTGGCTTTGCGCTCGGCAGGCGTCGCCTCCGGATGCTCATAGACGAAATGCTGGAATTCATCCACGGAAACGCCGTACGGAATGAACGACAGCGCCGAATCGAGATGGTTGAAGCGGTACTTGTCCGTATCTTCCTTGAAGAACAGCTCCATCCAAGGCCAAGCGAGGAATTCCATGCTCATGGAGTGGATCTCGGCCGCTTCCATCGTCGGCCAGAGGTATTCGGGAATGTCGAAGCCGCGGCTCATGTAGACCTGGAACGCATGGCCTGCTTCATGGGTCAGCACGTCGATGTCATGCGAAGTGCCGTTGAAGTTGGCAAAGATGAATGGAGATTCGTAGGCGCTGATATACGTGCAGTAGCCTCCGCCTTCCTTGCCTTTTTTGCTCAAGAGATCCAGCAGCTCGCGTTCCGACATGAACTGGAAGAACTCGTCGAGCTCTGGAGCCATCTCCTTGTACATGCGGCGGCCGTTGTCGAGGATCCAGTCCGGATCGCCCTTGGGCGTGGCGTTGCCGCTGGAGTACTTGAAGTCCTCGTCGTAGTAATGCAGCGTATCCACGCCGATCCGCTTGGCTTGGCGCTCGCGCAGCTTGATGACGGCCGGGACGATATGCTCGCGGACCTGGCTGCGGTAGCCGGCGACCATCGCCGCGTCGTAGTCGGTCCGTCCGAGGCGGTCGTAGCCGAGCTGGACGAAGTTCTCGTAGCCGAGCTTGCGGGCGATGGATGTGCGGACTTTGACCAGATCGTCATAGATGCGGTCGATGACGGGCTCTTTTTCCGCAAAAAATCCGTACCGGGCTTCGCTGGCGCTGCGGCGCACCTCGCGGTCGGTGGACTGGGTGTACGGAATGAGCTGGGAAAGCGTCAGCTCCTTGCCGTCGAACGGGATTTTGGCGGATGCGATCAGCTGGCCGTATTCGGTCTTCAGCTTGTTCTCCAGCTGCAGATCCTCGATGATCTCAGGCTTGAAGGTTTTAAGCGACAGCTCGGCGATATCAAGCAGCTGCTTGCCGTATTTGGCTTCCAGCTCCGAGCGGAACGGAGATTCCGTCAGCGCCCGGTAGAAATCCGTCATGTATTCCTGGAGGACAGGACTAAGCTCGTCCGCGTACTCTTGTTCGGATTTGTAGAATTCATCGTTCGTATCCACGGAATGGCGGATGTAGACCAGCTGGAACATCGACTCGACATCGTTGCGGCTTTTGTTGAAGGCGGCGATGGCTTCATCCTGGGCTTCGAAGCTTGCTGCCTCGCGGATCGAGGCGTTCAGTTCCTTCAGAAGGCTGGTGACGGCCTCGCGCTCAGGGCGCTCATAACGGTATTCGCTGAATTTGACTGCCAATGAAATCCACCTCTTTGGATAAAAGGATATGTACTTCATTTAATTATAGCGGAACGAGATGACGGAGATCAGGTTTTTTTTGGAATTAAAGGAAAGGCCGGGAGGGGAGCGATCAGCAGAGAATGCGGCTTGCTGCGCTGTAACCGTCGATGAAAATATGGTATGGTTGGTCAAGCGAAAACGTTGGTGGAGGTTGCGGAAAATGAGCATGCGCGCAAATGGGACAGAGCCGCGGATTACAGTCGTGGGCAGCCTGAATATGGATTTGGTCATCAGCATGGACCGGATGCCGGTCGAAGGGGAAACGCTTGCAGGACGGGAGCTGCACACGCTGCCCGGCGGCAAGGGAGCCAACCAGGCAGCGGGAGCGGCGAGGCTTGGGGTCCGGACCGTCATGATCGGACAGGTCGGAGACGATGCTTTCGGACGTCAAATGCTGGACCAGATGAAGAAGATGGGCATACAATCGGAAGCGATCGGAGTCCATGAATCGGCGCCGACCGGAATCGCATCCATTTACCATACCAAGGAAGACAACTGCATCGTCATCGTGGCCGGAGCCAATGGGGAGTGCACCGGCGAGTGGGTGGAGCGGCACCGGGAGCAGATCGAGCAGTCCCATGTGCTGCTCGTGCAGCTGGAGGTTCCGCTGGATGCGGTACGCCGATCGCTGGAGATTGCCCGTGCGGCAGGTGTCGCGACGGTGCTCAATCCGGCGCCCGCACAGGAGCTGCCGGCGGACCTGCTTGCCCTGGCGGACTATGTCACGCCGAACGAGACGGAATTCGCGGCTCTCTCCGGCAAAGATCCGGCTGGCGATGCGGACATCGCGGAAGCGCTCGGGGAATGGCAGCGCGAGGTCGGCAGCCGCGTCATCCTCACGCGCGGCGGCGCAGGCTGCTCCTTCCTCGGCGAGGGCGGCATGCTTGAGACCGTGGCCGCTCCGAAGGTCGAGGTTGTGGACACGACCGGTGCCGGCGATACGCTGAACGCGGCCTTGTGCGTGAAGCTGGCGGAGCTTGCGGCTGGCGGCGGAAGCGCGCCGGGTGACGGCGAGCTGCGCGAAGCTCTGGCGTTCGCCGTGCAGGCGGCCTCGCTGTCTGTCACCCGCTTCGGCGCGCAGGACGGGCTTCCTTCGCGCGCGGAAGTGGACGCGGCGCTTGCTTCCGCCCGTTAGGCAGGGGCAAGCGCGGAGCGCGAGCGCGAGCAGCGTCGCTGCTGGGCGACTGGGATGGCGTAGCCCAGGCAAGCGTGAGGAGCTTCGCTGCTTGGCTGTAGGGGCCGAGGCAAGCGCGAGGAGCGTCGCTGCTGGGCTGGAGCGTCCCAGGCAAGCGTGAGGAGCGTCGCTGCTGGGCTGTAGCGTCCCAGGCAAGCGCGAGGAGCGTCGCTGCTGGGCTGTAGCGGCCGAGGCAAGCGCGAGGAGCGTTGCTGCTGGGCTGTAGCGGCCCAGGTAAGCGCGAGGAGCGTCGCTGTTGGGCGACTGGGATGGCGTAGCCCAGGCCAGCGTGAGGAGCGTTGCTGCTGGGCGACTGGGATGGCGTAGCCCAGGCAAGCGTGAGGAGCGTTTGCTGCTGGGCTGTAGCGGCCCAGGTAAGCGCGGGGAGCGTTGCTGCTGGGCTGTAGCGGCCGAGGCAAGCGCGGGGAGCGTTTCTGCTGGGCTGTAGCGGCCCAGGCAGAAGCAGCTGTAGGCGTCGTCGTCAACTGCTGCCTGCAGGCAGACTATAGTTGGAGTCTGGGGACGTGTCCGCGATGCGGGAACAGCTGCCGGACTTTTATCGGACATACGATCCGTTATTTTCGAAAAAACCCATTAATTTTCAACTTATCGGACATAGGATCCGCTATTTGGCCCGAAATGAGCTGAAAACAGCCTTTCTACTCTAAATAACGGATCTGATGTCCGTTAAATTTTTTATAACGGTGGAAATGGCCTAAATAACGGATCGTATGTCCGATAGAACGGCGCAACATCTTATTGGCCTCTTAAACTAGCCTTGCTTCAAATTCGGAACAGCCGACCTAAAGAGCACGAGTGCAAGGCAGGCAGTTAACTAGTAAGATAACTTCCGCGAGTAAGCAAGAGAATAGTTAGGTTGGCCAACAATATAGTTCACTCCATGAACCATCGACACGAAATGTACGCGCATAAGGTGGTTAACCAGCCAAACAAACCCCGCCACAAACAGACGACCTTGAAGCGAAAAGCATGAGTTAGTTGGCCAAAAAGATAATTCCCGCCATGAACCATCGACACGAAATACGCGCATAAGGTAGTTAACCAGCAAAAACAAACCCCGCCACAAACAGACGACCTTGAAGCGAAAAGCATGAGTTGGTTGGCCATAAGATAATTCCCGCCATGAACCATCGACATGAAACGTACGCGTATAAGGTAGTTATCCAGCAAAAACAACCCCCGCCCCAAACCGACGACCTTGAAGCGAAAAGCATGAGTTAGTTGGCCAACAAGATAATTCCCGCCATGAACCATCGACACAAAACGTACGCGCATAAGGTAGTTAACCAGCAAAAACAAACCCCGCCACAAACCGACGACCTTGAAGCGCAAAAGCATGAGTTAGTTGGCCAAAAAGATAATTCCCGCCATGAACCATCGACATGAAACGTACGCGCATAAGGTAGTTAACCAGCAAAACAACCCCGCCACCAACCAGCGACCTTGAAGCAAAAAGCATGAGTTAGTAACCAGCAATATAATTCCCGCCATAAACCATATAACATTATTCTTGCGCTTCATGAATTCAGATGGTTGGCTGGTCCTGACATCTCTCACCTTAAAGCCAAATTTGATAGGAACGTATACGCTTTGTGCCGCTTGCCGCTCTCAGCAGCTGAAGGGAGGCCAGCTTTCCGAGAATCCGCCTGGCGTGCCTGTCGCTGACCTTGATATGGGCTGCAAACTCAAGCGGACTGAATGGGCGCAGAATCCGCCTTGCATAGCGGAGAGCTTCAGCCTCGGCCGCCGTAAGGGAAGCCGACAGATCGGTGCTTACGAATTTGCCGATAAAGGCAAGGACCAGCTGCTGGCATTGCTTGGGCTCGTCCACAATGGACGGGTAGGCGATGGGCAGGAAGATCCACCCGTCCAATGCCAGCAGGCAGTGGCGTCGGCAGAGATCCTTGAAGCGTCTAACGTCCAAGTCCCTTGCATGGGGTCCGTAACCTTGGATTTCTATGCCGCCTTTGGCGTTTCCGGGTCTATAGGCCAGATCCAGATAGCGATAGCCGTTGGCAAAATCCCTGACCTCCCACTCGGGATACAGATGCTCAAAATGGCCGACGGAAGGAAACCAGATCGTCCGCAGAAATTCAACGGTGCCATGACCGAGCCCGCTTCCAAGACGTTCCCTCCTGCGCGGGTTTTCTTCTTCCTGGATGTTCTTGCTGAGCCAAGCCTCGTATTCCGTCTCGAATAAAGATTGCATAGCTATCACTCCCTTTAGATTGGTTTGCCAGGTATGATGCAACACGTCCAACAGGCAGAAAAAAAGCCGCCCTGGCCGCAGTAAAGCTGCGGACCAATGGCGGCATGTTCTTCATGACCGGCTGGCAATATGAGGATGGAAATGAAGTGCGAAAGAGGTAAAAGCCCTTGCATGCTGCCGAATCATCCTTGCTGCCGAATCATCCTTGCAGACGAATCATCCTTGCTGCTGAATCATCCTTGCAGGCGAATAACCGGCTCATCCACATTAGACGAACAATGGAAGGACGATCGTCCGGTTGATGACCTCCGCCAGCTCCTCCGGTGAAAAGCCGGTCTGGTCCCGGAGATGGTTCAGCGACTGGGGAGCGAGCGTCGAGATGAGCAGATGGGTGTTGATGGGCGGGCAGACTCCCGGTGCTGCAGCGCCGGCATCTACGGCCTCCTGGAGCAGTCCCTGCAGCGTCCCGAACAGGAATTGGTAGGGAGGAGACTCGAAAAAGGTCGAGATCTCCTTCTCGCATCTGCGTCCGGCGAAAATGGCGGCATAGATCGTCTCCATCAATTGGATATTGTTCATCAAATAGAGCACAAGCTCGCGGATGACGAGCGTCGCTCTCTCCTTCACCGCCAAGGAAGCGTTTTCGGTCAGAGAGTTGCGGACGTCCTTCTGAAGGCGGTCGAAATAGCCTTCCATCAGCTCCATGCAAAGCTCGCCCTTCTGCGAATAGCGGCGGTAAAGCGTGCCTTGGCCGACGCCGGCCGTCTTGGCGATCTGATGCATGCTCACGGCGTCGACGCCGTGCTCGGCGAACAAGGCGCGGGCCGTTTCAAGAATCGACTCGCTAAGTTCCTGGGACTCCTTGCGCTTATAAATCGAAGACATGAACGTCACATCTTTCTATAGCAAAATAGCCGTATTGACACCCGGACAATTGTCCGCTATAGTCAATACGTTCATTAGCGGACAATTGTCCGCTGTCAGTCGGGGCATCGTTGCTCAGTGTCCATATTGTATCTTTTTGCTGGCAGACGGTCAATGAACGCGACAAAGAGAAACCACGGAAACCGTGGAAACAAGGAGTGGGAAACCGGTGTCGAGCCAACATCAAGCCTCGCCTTCCGCAGCGGCGGAAGTATCCATGCGCGCCATCATGGTGCCGCTGGTAGCCATCATCATCGGCATGTTCATGGTCATTTTGGACGGGACGGCGATGAACGTGGCGCTGCCCCAGCTGCAGCAAGATTTCGGCGTCACCTCGCTGACTCTGGTCCAGTGGACGGTAACCGGCTACGCGCTTGCCCAGGCAGCCGTCATTCCGCTCGCCGGCTGGCTGTCCGACCGTTTCGGAGCCAAAACGATCTTTCTCGTCTCCGTCATTCTGTTCACAGTCGGCTCGGGCCTCTGCGCTTTGGCGACGACCGTGGATCAGCTGATCATCTACCGCGTGCTGCAAGGGCTCGGCGGCGGCATGGTCGCGCCGATCGCCATGGCTTTCACTTACCGCATCGCTCCTCCGGGCAAGGTCGGAGCCGTAATGGGCATGATCGGCATTCCGATGCTGCTCGCTCCGGCGCTCGGTCCGGTCGTTGCCGGCTGGCTCGTTCAGGACGTATCCTGGCACTGGATCTTCCTCATCAACCTGCCGATCGGCATCATAGCCGTCCTGCTCGGCCTGCGCACGCTGCCTGCCATCGATCGGCAGAGCGTTCCGGAGCTTGATATCAAAGGCATGATTTTCGGGCCTCTTGCCTTCGCCGGTCTCGCCTATGGAGTATCCGAAGGCGGCACCGACTGGGGCTCCGCGCGAACGATTACCGGCCTTGTTGTCGGCGGCGTATCGCTTCTTATTTTCATCATCGTCGAGCTTAGCCGCCGCAATCCGCTGCTTGAGCTGCGGGTGTTCAAATCCGCCAACTTCTCTCGGGGCGTCATCGTCCAGTGGATTTCCCAGATCGCGCTCTTCGGCACGATCTTCATGATTCCGCTGTTCCTCCAAACCGGGAAAAACTATACGCCTCTGGAAACCGGCCTCGTCTTGCTGCCGCAAGCGCTGGCGGCGGGCATCTTCATGCCGATCGGAGGCAGGCTGTACGACCGCATCGGCGCTCGTCCGCTCGTCATCAGCGGGCTGACCCTGATTACGGGCGCTGCCTTCCTGTTCTCCCGCATCACCGTCGACACCGGCGTATCGGGCATGATCCTGCCGCTGGTCCTTCTTGGCGCCGGCATGGGCATCTCCATGATGCCGCTCAACACGCATATCATCCAATCGGCTCCGGCTCATCTGGTCGGACGCGTCACCTCGCTGACGGCCGCGCTGCAGCAGGTCATCTCGTCGCTGGCCATCGCGGGGCTGTCTACCTATGTGACCAGCCGCATCAAGCATTATGCACCGGAGCTCGGCCAGGATCCGCATAAGCTCCTTACGGCTTCTTACGGGGACACCTTCGCGATTCTGATCTGGGTCGCCGTGCTCGGCGTCCTGGTCGGATTCCTGCTCAATAAGCCGAAGCCGCAAAAAGGCGCGGACGGAAGCGATCTGAATCCGGAACCGCAAATGATGATGGGCGGCCATTGAGCAGACGAGGGCTGACGGTCATCAACGGCTGATCGCCCTTTGATCGTCATCGCAATCTTCTTTTGCTCGATCCTTCATACAAAAAGCAGAACGCCTTCCGGCATGGCCGGGGGGCGTTCTGCTTTTTCAAAACCGGCTCCCCCGGCCGCAAAAGCGCCACGGCCGCGAGGCTGCGCATGCCAGGCCTGTTTCCGCAAGCGCACTTCCGAACTGCCCTTGGCTCCGTCGTATTATTGACCTTATTCTCCCCCATGCCCCATGATGTCGTGATCAAGAGGGGGGCATGAGGCCTGCCTGCCGGCAGCGTGCCGCTCTAAAGCCGGTAGCTCGCAAATGGCTCGCCGTAGCGGAACGGGCGGCTGATCCGCTCAAGCTCGTCCTTGATGGACGGCTCCAGAGCAAGCTCGAGGCTGCGCAGATTGGCCTCCAGCTGCCTGGCGCTCGTGGCGCCTGCGATGACGCTCGCAACGGCAGGCTTGTCCAGCAGCCAGCGCATCGACAAGGCCGCCGGCTCGCATCCGGCTTCCTCGGCCAGCTCGGATACGTCTTGGCCGAGGCCGATATAATCGCCCTTCATGAAGCGGCCGAACGCCGGGTCTCTCTCCAGCCGGGAGCCTGCAGGGGCTTCGCCTCCAGCAGTGTATTTGCCGGTGAGAATTCCGCCTGCGAGCGGGAAGTAGGGAATCAGGCCGAGACCTTGATCCAGACATAAGGGCACCAGCTCGATCTCGGGCGTGCGGTCGGCGAGCGAGTAGCTTGTCTGAATCGAGGCGTAGCGGCTGAGGCCTAGACGATCGCTTATGCCGATTGCTTTCATGAGCTCCCAAGCCTGATAGTTGGAAGCCCCGATATAACGGACTTTGCCGGAGCGGACCATGTCGTCGAGCGCGCGGAGCGTTTCCTCCAGAGGTGTTTCGGGATCGAACGTGTGGATCTGATACAGATCGACATAGTCCGTTCCGAGCCTGCGCAGGCTTCCTTCGAGCTCCGTCATGAGATGGCTGCGGGACGCTCCGCGGCTGTTCGGTCCTTCGCCTCTCGGAAGCCCGGCTTTCGTCGTCAGAACGATGTCGGCTCTCCGGCCCTGAATGGCTCTGCCGATGATCCGCTCGCTTTCGGTGCCGGCGTAGATGTTGGCGGTGTCGATGAAATTGATGCCGTGGCTGAAGGCGCTGTGCAGGATCGAGATGCTTGTCTCTTCATCGGCTCTTTTGCCGAAGGCGTTCGTGCCGAGACCGATGGCCGACACGCGCAGCCCGCTTGCGCCTAGCTTCCGGTATTCCATGGTTATGTTCCTCCTTGACGGGTGTTGGTCGGCCCGGATCGGGCCGATGCCGCGAATATTCCAGCGCTTCCAATCCATACTAGCGCTAGGCCGGCAATATTGGCAATCCGAGTGAATCGAGGTGCAGCATAAGATGAAAGCCTGGAAGAGAAAATCAACCGCCGGCAAAAGGCGGATATCGCCGGCAACGGCGTTCCTGCTGCTGGCTGCTTTTGTCATCGCCGGGGCCACAGCCGCTCCGTTCCGTCTGGACAAGGATATCGTGGACGATACGACGGTCGTCAGCGCTTCCCAGCTTGCCAAGCAAGCCGACAGCATCGCCGTCGGCCGTTTCTCGGACAGCGCTCAGATGATTCTGACCGACCGCACGGCTCCTCAGGGGAGGCTTGTTAATTTTGTACAGCCGTTCACCGTGGAGCGGATGCTCAAAGGCCCGTCCAGCAGCTCGGTCCGAATCATTACGACCGGCATCGAGCCTTTGCCGCCGCCTTCTCAGACGGAGGCCAATGAGAGGTTTCCCGGAGCCTGGGCATCCGGGCCGGATTACCTGATTTTCCTCAAGAAGCTGGAAGGACAGGACGGCTATCAGGTGCTCGGCTTGCTGAAGGGCGTATATCCGATTCAGGCTGGAAAGACGGTGAGCCTGAAGCGTCAAGGCTTCCCGGAGCTGAACGGGGTGTCCAAGGAGAATCTGGATTTCGTCGTGCGGGGACTGGAAAGCCGCTGAGCTTGCGGCTGAATTATATCACAGATGGGCCGGAAGCTGCAGGCTTCCGAAGCGGGAGCAGGAGGATGCGGCTGCCTGGCAATGGATTCGGCAGCGGCTCCGAACCGGCGGAAGCCAGCCGCTTCAGCAGCTCGGAAGGAATGGCGGACAGGCTGCGGCTGTCCGCCATGAGCGCTGCCGTCCGATCGGGCCGGGCGATCATCGCGCCGAGCGCGGCTGCAGCCGCCCTTTCCGGTCCTCCGGCAATGGGGATGAGCCGCTGTCCGGAGCGAAGAGGCGACGGGCTCAGCAGCTTCCCCAGACCAGGCTGATCGTACCGGACAAAGAGCAGGTCAGCCTGCTGCAGGGCTTCCTGAACAGAAGGCGGAGAACTCCGAAGCTTGGAGCGAGGGATCGCTTTTTTCGAGCGGGAATAGCCGGTCGCTTGGAGCCGGGAGCAGAGCGCGTTCAGGAACAGCCGGGGATCGCTGTTGAAGTCGGGGGAAGCTCCCGGGTTCCCATGGCGACAGCTTTCATAATTCACGCGGATAAGCCGGCCTCCTTCATCGCGGAGAAGGCCGGAAAAGGCGGGGGAGCATCCGAGTGCCAGCACCAGATCCGGCTTGGCATGACGGGAGCCGTCCGCAAGGCCGAGGTTGAGCGGCGATCCCGAGGGCAGCGAGTCCAGCCCGTCCAAGCTGGCTGCGGCAGCAATGCCCGTCAGATCAAGCAATTGCCGGAGCTCGGCAACGGCGCCCGAGTGGCGGACTCCCGCTCCGATTGCCAGGAGCGGACGCCGGGACGAGCGCAGGCTATCGATCAAGTCATCGAGATCGGCATCGCGAATCGGGGGCTCCGAGGCGAGCAGCTCCCAGTATTGGTCCGATTCCTTGAAAGGCCGCAGCCGCAGGGAATCGGCGTCCCGCTCCAGGCGGATTCCGTCCAAGCGGAAGCATGCCTGGAGAGAATGGGCGCGGGCGGCCAGGCAGAGAGCCTTGCCGATCTTGTCGTACAGGTCGGAAGCAAGCGCAGCGTCGTCGAATGCGGCTCCGTCGTCAGGCTGGAATGGAGACTGCGGGAGATCGGATGCAGCCCTGTGCGACGGCACGGCAGGAGAACGTTCATGCTCGATATTCAAGAGCAATTGCAGCGTAATGGAGCCGCCTTGCGATGCGAATGTCCCGATGACGGCCGCGGTCAGGCCGCTTGCGGCGGAACAGCCTTCGGCCGCAGCCTCGGCCGTGGCGAGATCCGGCAAGCCTTCAGCGGCGATGCCGGAGCGGGCCGCTGCCGCGAGCAGGGATGCCTTCTCCGGCGAAACGGCGGAACAGTCATGGAACAGATGGCGGATTCCGTGGCGGGCGAGCAAGTTCATGATGGCGTCCGACAGTTTCATACCCGTTTGATGTCACTCCTTTGGATGGGTTCCTGGCGGTCATTTCAAGGGGCGGCTGCCTCGCAGCCGCTTCTTCTCTATTTACATATGTTTTCAAGCCAGTCATGGAATGGGACATTCGGTGACTTCATCGGATCGGACGTGAAATCAGGCGGATACGCAACAAGAAAAGGCAGCCCGGATATTCCGGACTGCCCTCGGTTCTACCAGGTCCGCGGACCGATGAGGTCCGCGAAGGTGGCTCGTAACAAAGGCCATACGGCTCAGCAATCGGGATATGATGGCATTTTCCGGGCCTTTCGTACCGGAATATTTTGCCTTTCGATGCAGGGAGAGAGGATTCCAAGAGAGGCGTAATCAGGTATAATGAGGCATAAAGATCGCCGGCGGACCGGATATTCGCCGGGGGCGCGGCTCAGGCCGCAGGAGAGGAGGAGCGTCGATGGACGATTCGAAGGTCATTTCGTTCCGCGGAGTGACCAAGCAGTATGACGACGACGTCCCTGTGCTGAAGGATGTCAGCTTCGACATCGAGCGGGGCAAGTTCTACACGCTGCTGGGGCCTTCGGGCTGCGGCAAAACGACGATTCTCCGGCTGATCGCCGGATTCATGGAGCCGACGGCCGGGGAGATTGTCATGGACGGCAAGAGCATCAACTCGGTTCCGGCCAACAAGCGGCAGGTCAATACGGTCTTTCAGGACTATGCGCTGTTCCCCCATCTCAACGTCTACGACAACGTCGCCTTCGGGCTGCGCATCCGCAAGCTCAAGGGAGCGGAGATCGAGCGCAAGGTGAAGGAAGCTCTCCGCTTCGTCAACCTGGAAGGGTACGACAAGCGCGAGATCCGGGAGATGTCCGGCGGCCAGCGGCAGCGCGTGGCGATCGCCCGCGCCATCGTCAACGAG
Organism: Paenibacillus sp. SJS-P3; assembly: GCF_056711585.1. Lineage (NCBI taxonomy): Bacteria > Bacillati > Bacillota > Bacilli > Caryophanales > Paenibacillaceae > Paenibacillus > Paenibacillus sp. SJS-P3. Next base: position 970,233 of record NZ_CM160043.1, read on the forward strand.
CCGCAGGTGCTGCTGCTCGACGAGCCGCTCTCCGCGCTCGACCTCAAGCTGCGCTACGAGATGCAGTACGAGCTGCGGGAGCTGCAGCGGCGGCTCGGCATCACGTTCATCTTCGTCACGCATGACCAGGAGGAAGCGCTGGCGATGTCCGACGAGATATTTGTCCTGAACAAGGGGATCATCGAGCAGAGCGGCACGCCGACGGATATCTACGACGAGCCGATCAACCGGTTCGTCGCCGACTTCATCGGGGAATCCAACATCGTGCCGGGGCGCATGCTGGAGGATTACAAGGTGGAGTTCGCGGGACAGGCCTTTACATGCGTCGACCGCGGCCTGCGCCGGGGAGAGCCGGTGGAGGTCGTACTGCGTCCGGAGGATTTGGAGATGAAGCCGGCGGACGAGGGCCAGCTGCGGGCCGTCGTCGAGACCCAGCTGTTCCGCGGGGTGCATTACGAGATCATCTGCCGCGACGACATCGGCAACGAGTGGATGGTCCATTCGACCCGCAAGGCGATCGTCGGAGAGATCATCGGGCTTGATTTCGAGCCGGAGGCGATCCACGTCATGAGGTTCGGGGAGTCGGAGGCTGACTTCGACAGGCGTCTGGAGGGCTACGAGGACGCGGACGGCACGCGCGAGGCGGCCGAAGCAGGCGGAGCTGCCGGCGGCACGGATGCCGCCGGCGCGGCCGGAGGAGGAGCCGAGCCGGGTTCGGGAGCGCCTGAGCCGGCGTCCATCGAGACGGGCAGGCCCGGAGGGAACAGCTAGTGGCCGTCCGCAACCGCAACTTCTTCCTCGTTCCCTATGTCCTGTGGATTCTGCTGTTCGTGGCGGCGCCGATCGCGCTGACGCTGTACAAGTCCTTCTTCGACGTCGACGGCGCGTTCACGCTGGACAACTACATCCGCTTCTTCACGCCGGTCTACCTCAAGATGACGCTGAACTCGTTCTGGTACGCGTTCCTCATCACGCTGTTCTCGCTGCTGATCGCCTACCCAGCCGCCTGGCTGCTGACGCGGACGAAGCACAAGCAGCTGTGGCTGCTGCTCATCATTTTGCCGACCTGGATCAATCTGCTGCTCAAGGTGTACGCCTTCCTGGGCATCTTCGGGACGTACGGCGCCGTCAACCGGTCGCTGGAGTGGCTCGGCATCGGGGCGCAGCAAATTCTGTTCACCGACTTCAGCTTCGTGTTCGTCTCGGTCTACATCTTCATTCCGTTCATGATCCTGCCGATCTTCAATTCGCTTGAAGAGCTGAATCCTTCTCTCGTGTTCGCGGCGAGAGATCTCGGCGCATCGCCGTGGACGACGTTCCGCCGGGTCGTGTTCCCTCTGACGCTGGACGGCGTCAAGGCCGGCTGCCAGGCCGTATTCATCCCGGCGCTGTCGCTGTTCATGATCACGCGGCTTGTCGCCGGCAACCGCGTCATTACGCTCGGCACGGCCATCGAGCAGCATTTTCTCGTCACGCAGGACTGGGGCATGGGCTCCACGATCGCAGTGTTTTTGATTATCGTCATGGTGCTGATCATGTTCGCAGCCGGTAAACGGGAGGTGAGAAGGTAGAAGTGAATGCCACCAGAAAATGGCCATGGTCCAATCTGTATCTGATCGCGGTCTTCGCGGTCATGTACGCGCCGATCTTCTATCTGACGTTCTACTCCTTCAACAGCGGCGGCACGATGCACGGCTACGAAGGGTTCACGCTGGATTGGTACAAGGAAGTGTTCGCCGATACCCGGCTGCTGATCATCGTGCTGAACACGCTCGTCATCGCCCTGCTGTCCGGCCTTCTGTCGACGGTGCTCGGCATCGTCGGCGCGCTCGCCATCTATGAGGTGCGCGGGCGGCGGAACAAGAACACGCTGCTCAGCTTCAACAATGTGCTGATCGTAAGTCCCGACGTCATCATCGGCGCCTCGTTCCTCATCCTGTTCACGATGATCGGCATCCGGCTCGGCTTCTTCAGCGTCCTGCTGTCGCATATCGCCTTCAGCGTCCCGATCGTCGTGCTCATGGTGCTGCCCAAGCTGCAGGAAATGAGCCCGACGCTCATCGATGCCGCCCGCGATCTCGGCGCGAGCCGCTGGCAGGTGCTTACGGGCGTCGTGCTGCCGTTCATCCGTCCAGGCATCTTCGCCGGCTTCTTCATGGCGCTGACCTACTCGCTGGACGACTTCGCGGTGACGTTCTTCGTCACCGGCAACGGCTTCTCCACGCTCTCGGTCGAGATCTACTCGAGGGCGCGCCAAGGCATCTCGCTGTCGATCAACGCCTTGTCGACGCTCATCTTCCTGTTCACGATCCTGCTCGTCACGGGATATTACTTCATCACCCGGCGGAGCGGGGCGAGAGCTGTCGCGGCGTCGCGCAGCGGCGTCATGACCGGAGCCGGAGAGGGGGGATCGCGATGAAGGGCTTGATCCAGGCTTTCGCCGCCATTCTTGTCGCCTCCCTCGGGTGCATGTACCTGGCTTCCTACCTCAATTCCAGCCAGGGATATTCCGGGTCCAATACGCTGACCATCTACAACTGGGGCGATTATATCGATCCCGACCTGCTGACGAAATTCCAAAAGGAAACGGGCATCACCGTCATCTACCAGACATTCGACTCCAACGAGGCGATGATGACGAAGGTGCAGCAGGGAGGGACGACGTTCGACGTCGCGGTCCCGTCCGAGTACGCCATCGACAAGATGACGCAGGAGGACCTGCTGCTGCCGATCGACCATGACCGCCTGCCTAATCTCAAGCATATCGATTCGCGGTTCCTGAATCTAAGCTTCGACAAGGACAACCGGTATTCCATTCCTTATTTCTGGGGAACGGTAGGCATCGTCTACAATCCGGAGCTGACGCCGAAGGATCTCGTGTTCGACAGCTGGGACGACCTGTGGGACCCGCGCCTCAAGAACAACCTGCTGCTCGTCGACGGCGCGCGCGAGGTGATGGGCTTCGGCCTCAACAGCCTCGGCTATTCGCTCAACGACCGCAAGGAGGAGCATCTGCAGGAAGCGCTGCGCAAGCTGCAGAAGCTGACGCCGAACGTGAAGGCGATCGTCGGCGACGAGATCAAGATGCTGCTCGCGAACGAGGAAGCGGCCGCCGGCGTCGTCTGGTCGGGCGATGCGTCGGAAATCATGGACGAGAACGACAAGCTCGACTACGTCATTCCGAAGGAAGGCTCCAACGTCTGGTTCGACAACATGGTCATTCCAAGGACGGCCCGCAATCTGGACGGAGCCTACAAGTTCATGAACTTCATGCTCGATCCGGCCAATGCCGCCCAGAACGCCGAATACGTCGGCTACTCCACGCCGAATAAGGACGCGATACCGCTGCTGCCCGAGGAAATCTCCTCGGATGAGCGCTTTTATCCGCCGGAGGAGCTGACGGACCGGCTCGAGGTGTATGATAACCTCGGCAAGCGCATGCTCTCGCATTATAACGAGCTGTTCCTGGAATTCAAGATGCATCGGAAGTAAGTGCTCCGGCCATCCTCCAACATAAAACCTGTTCCCGCACGTGCCTCCAGGCATTTCGGGACAGGTTTTTTTGCTTCTTCCGCTTCTCCGTGACGGGGCTTGCCGCGCAGAAGAGAGGGAAGGACGGGCGGTGTGTGGAAGGAAAGGGAGCAAGGGAAGGAATTTGGGATAGAAGCGCGTTTTGGTGAGAATACGGGCGCGCCCGAGGCAACTTTTATCCGCTAGCTCCGTCTAGAGAAAGGAGACTGGGAGTAAACCCCAGACGGGGAGGAACCGCTGCCGGTTGTTCCGGCGGGATTCCTGCTCCACTACCTTCAACGATGGAAAGGATGCATGCCCATATGTTGACTTCTACCCGAAAAAACTCCGCTCTGCGGCTGTCTTCCGCGCTGCTTGGCGTATCCCTGCTGCTCGGAGCGGCGATTCCCTCCGCTCCTGCAAGCGCCGAGGCGCCGGTACTGTCCGCGCCGGGCTACGCGCCGGCAGCGCTGAACGCGCCGCTGGCCAAGCCTCTTTGGACCGCCCCGATCGACAAGCCGGGGCCGCAAGGCTTCCTGTACGCGACCAATGCGGTCGCGGAGAAAGGAAACGTCTATTCCGTCATGGGCGGAAAGCTCCTTGCCCGCAGCGCCGAGAGCGGCAAAGAGAAGTTCCATTACGGAACGGGACTTCGACCCTTTGTCGTGTATGAAGGCAGTTCCGTCTATGTCGTGCAGCGGGACGGCAAGATCGCCGCTCTGAATGCCGCAACCGGCAAGCTCAAATGGACATCGTCCGCAGGCGCGCAAGAGGAAGGACGCACCCCTATCGTGCGCGGCGATACGGTGTACGCGACGACTGGGAATGTCGTCACGGCGTTCCGGGCTTCCGACGGCAAAAAGCTGTGGAAGCAGACGGAGAAGTCGGCAAGCTACGCGCCTTATGAAATCCAGGAGCATGACGGGGTCGTGCTGATGTCCTATGTCGTATCCGGGGCCATTACATCGATCCAGCTGGACGCCGTGGACAAGGGAACGGGCAAGCTGCTGTGGAAGGCGGACTCTACGAGCAGCCTGCTCGACGTGAAGGACGGGAAGGTCTATGCGGTCAAGGACGGCTTGCCCAATGCCGATCTGGACGCGACACCGAACCGCGTCTTCAAGGTCTCGGTGCTCGACCTGCGGACGGGCAAGTCGCAGGGAACCCGGGAATACGGCTACAAGCTGCCGGGCCAGCCTCCCTATCCGTACGGAGGGGAGAGGGCGTTTCTGGACGGAAACGATCTCTATCTGGATACGGGTGCCAATGTGCTGAAGTTCGACTTCAGCCGGTACGCCTCGGGCCAGAAGCCTTCGAAGACATACGCCAAGCGCAGCGAGCGGACGGAGCTGGCGGGCAAGCCGGCCTCCGGCAGGCTGTTCCTGGTGGACCGGGACAACGGAGCGCTGCGCGGGCTCAAGACTGCCAACGGAAATCCCGTGTCCTGGGCCGGAGATAATCCTGCGGTCCGCACGGAGGTGTTCGGCAACGGCGTCTACTCCGCCCAGTCTGACGGCTTCCTGTATGCGTTCAATCTCCAAACGACGGATTCCGTCCTGAAGGTGAACGCGGGATCCCGCCTGTTCGGACCTACTCTCCGGACCGGCTCGGTCCTGATCGTGCAGACGGACAGCAAGCTCATTGCCGTCCGCATCCCTGGCGCGCTCAACTAGCAAGTCCCGCCCTTTCAGGCTGAAGCAATGAGCTTCGAGCCTGCCGATAGGCTGAAATCCCCGAGGAAGATCACACTGCCGCCTTCAGAAGGCGGCGGAATTGTGGCCGGCCGAGGGGATTTTTTTCTAAATCCCGGAAGCAGGTCGAGGAGCTGGCGGAAGCTGTTTCGTTCGGGCGTATGGACAAGCCGTTGATGGATGAACGGGATGGAATCTTGTCCGGGATGGCGAAGGCGCCTTGAGAATATAGGCATAGCCGAGCCTTGCGGTAGAAGGGAGAGATATCTTCCTTCAACGAAAAGAGAGATTGGCGGGAGGCGGGATTTGCGGTACGATAGGTGAATTCGATGTATTTCGGCCGGGCGGGATTGGGCGGATCGCTCCCTTCCCGCATCCGCGGCTGAATCCAAGGAGGATGCATCTTGCCGACCACCACTGAAGACCATCCGCAGCCGGGCCAAGAAGGAGCTTCTTCCCGACAGCCTGCCGGCAGCCAGGCAGCGGTCTCAGCCGGGCAGCCGGACGCCGGAGCGGATTCCCCAGCGCCGCGCCGCTGGGGATTGGCGATCATGCTGGGCTCGCTCACGGCGATCGGGCCCTTTTCGCTGGATATGTACTTGCCGGCGCTGCCGGAAATGACAGCCGAGCTCGGCGGGACCAAGCTGCTGGGGCAGCTCAGCCTGACGTTCTGCATGCTCGGCCTGGCTGCCGGGCAGCTGCTGGCCGGTCCGCTCAGCGACGCCCGGGGCCGCAAAAAACCGCTGCTCGTCGCTCTCGCCATCTATGCGGCTTCCTCGCTGCTCTGCGCCTTCAGCGGCAGCATCGCGATGCTGCTCGCCTGCCGGCTGATCCAGGGCCTCTCCGGAGCGGCCGGCATCGTCATCGCCAGAGCGGTCGTGCGCGATCTCTACTCCGGCAAGGAGATGACGCGATTCTTCTCGCAGCTCATGCTGATCAACGGCGCCGCCCCGATTCTGGCGCCGATCTTCGGCGGCCAGCTGCTCCGCTTTGTCAGCTGGCGCGGGACGTTCGTGTTCCTCGCCATTCTCGGCGTCATCCTGCTGACCGCCGCATGGCTCGCGCTGCCGGAGACGCTGGCTCCGCTGCGCCGCGCCAAGGGCGGGCTGAGGCAGACGTTCGGCAGCTTCCGCTTCTTCCTGCGCGACCGTTCCTTCATGGGCTTCGTGCTGACGATGAGCCTTGTGTCGGGAGCGATGTTCGCGTACATCTCCGGCTCGTCCTTCGTACTGCAGCAGCTGTACGGAGTGTCGCCATCCCAATACAGCTTCATCTTCGCGCTCAACGGAGCGGGAATCATCATCGCTTCCCAGTTGACCGGAAGGCTCGCTATGAGCATGAACACTGAGCGCCTGTTCCGCAGCGGCGTCCTGCTCGCACTCTGCGGCGGCGCCGCTCTGCTCGCGACCGTGCTGCTCGGAGGAGGCCTCGCTCCGGTAATGGCCTCGCTGTTCATCGTCGTCTCGAGCGTGGGCATCGTCGGCACGGCATCGACGTCTCTGTCGATGCAAAATGCCGGCAGCGCCGCAGGCAGCGCATCCGCGCTGATCGGCATGCTGCAGTTCGCCGCAGGAATGGCGTTTTCGGCGCTGTCGGGACTCGGAGGCGAGGGCAGCGCCCTCCCGCTCGCGGTTGTCATCGCCGCCGCCGAAGTTCTGGCCCTGCTCGCGATGGCGACGCTGCTCGGCCGCCGCCGTACCCGCTGAGGCCTGCCGCCGGCCAGCGCGTCCGGTCAGGGCGGGCATGCGCGCTGGACGAAGGCTGCTCCTCCCAGACTTGAATCCCAACGGCCTCCGCGGGGCGTTCGGGTACGCATCCGAGATCGTCAACTCCTCGCTGGAGGCGATCCACTGTTGACTGGGGTTCGAATGCATTCCGCTCGGAACCGTATTCTACATCACTCAGGCCAGCCGGTTGTTCCGGCTGGCCTTTTTTCCATTTCCAGTGGATTCATGCGGCATGGTTTTGACCTTTTGCCCGTTTTCCTTGTCTCCAGGAAGCAGCCGTGCCACGCTAGGGTGGGATTTCCTCCAACCGCCTTATTATGAACTCTGCGCTCGGATTGCTCCTTTTGTCCCTCGAACCCTTCTTTCCATATGGTACAATCAGGAAACGAGCTCTGGCTGAACGGCCGCACGGGAGGGAAAGCCGGTATGGGCAAAACGAAAGTATTCATCAGCTCCGTCAACGAGGATGGATTGAAGCCGCTGCGGCGGACGGCTTTCCGGGAACTGGAGAGCCTCGGCCATGAACCGCTGCTGTGGGAAGAAAATCTGGGCCCGTGGCCCTCCTATCTCAACCCGGTGGAAAAATGCCTGGAAGCGGTCGGGGAGTCTGACCTCTATGTGCTTTTCATCGGAACGAAGGCAGGGACCTACGATCCCGTCTCGGGCATCACGGTGACCCATTCGGAGCTGATCTCAGCGCTCGACAAAGGGATCGCGGCTCTCGTCTGGGCCGACGTGCAGGTGAAGGGCAAATTTTTTGCCTCTGTGGCTTACCGGCTCGATGCCTTTATCGATCATTCGGTCGAGGAGACCGGCCAGTATCCCGATAATGGCCGGCTGCTGGATTTTCTCCGCACCTGCGAAGAGGCGGACGCCCATGTCGATCCCTATGTCTGGCTGCTGCTGTACGACATCCGCCAGCGCGGCATCTATATGGAGGATCTGGCCGCAGCGGTTCCGATCGACTGGAAGAGCTGCTTCAGCGATCTGCTCCGCCGCGGCCTGCTGCTGCTCCCGCTGGAGCCGTCCATCATGGACAACAGCCTGCGGCTGGAGCAGGCCGGCCAAAGCTTCGACCTGATGACGGCGCTGCTGCCGCAAGTTCGGCTGGAGCCTCCGGGCAGCTGGGCGGACTGGCTGGGCACGGTCAGCCAGCGGCTGCAAGGCCGCCAGGTGGAGCATGCCTACGGCAACTGGAGCCGCGAGACCGTAGGGCATTACGAAGCCTGCAACGGGGCGTCTTTATACCGGCATGAGGGCGGAGAGCTGCGGTTCGTCGCCTGCTGCGGGGAGACATCGGCGGTGCGGGCTTTTGCCCTGGGCGATCAAAGCTCCTATGTCGCGCTCACGTACGGCATGGGAAGCCGCGCCGAGGGCGTATACTACAAGGAAGCCCGCCAAAAGTTCTTTTATTGTGTCCGCAGCGGCCCTTATGTGGCGACATTCCATTTTCCGGCGGGACTGTCCTGGAGCAACCTCCGCTATATGCGCTACAAAGACAGCGTGAATAATGCTATAATAGGGCCTAACACGCAGATGATCCGGCTGGTGAGCTTATTTCTGGGAGGGATGCGGCAATGAAAAGCTGTGTATGGGTATCCAAGAACGGCCGAGTATCCGAAGCGGACGGCATTCAGCCCCGGGACGCGCTCCTGTTCGCCACCGGAACGGCAACCTCGGAGGACCTGCTCCTTCAGCAGAGAATAGCCGCCGAACAAAATATCAGACTGATCCGGTCGAGGCTCGCGGAAGCGACCCGGCGGTAGCGGTTACATGAATCCGTCCCCTGTGGCGGATTTTTTGCTGCATCGCGGGATGAGCCGGCTGCGCAAGGATGCTGAGTCAGGAAATGGAGGCGCCCGCGATGGTTTCGGAGCTTGAACTGATCGTCCGGTCGACGGAGATCGATGTGAACGGGCATGTGAACAATGCCAAGTACCTGGAGTATCTGGAGTGGGGACGGGAAGACTGGTACGAGCGGGCGGGACTGGATTACGCGGCCTTCCTTGAGATGGGCATCCAGACGGTGACGGTCAACGTCAACATCAACTACAGGCGGGAATGCGTGCAGGGAGACCGCCTGACCGTGCGCACGCATCCGCTGCGTGCCGGTCGGACCAGCTATGTCCTGAAGCAGGAGCTAGCGGATGCCGCGGGAATCGTGAGGGCCGATGCCGAGGTGACGAGCGTCTGCATGGATGCGGCCGAGCGGCGCAGCCGAGAGCTGCCCGATCGGCTGCGCGAGGCGCTGCAGGCAGTGGACGCATAGGATCGAGGAAACGTTTTTAACATAGGGAACCTAGAGGGGGAATCACGATGACAGGCAAACTGATCTTTTTCGATATCGACGGAACGCTGCTCGACCACGACAAGAACATCCCGGCATCAGCCAAGGAATCCGTACGGCTGCTCCAGGAAGCGGGCCACGAGGTTGCGATCGCTACGGGACGCGGACCCTTCATGTTCAAGGAAATCCGCGAGGAGCTCGGCATCGAGTCGTTCATCAGCTACAACGGCCAGTATGCGGTCCGGAAGGGCGAGGTGATCGTACGCAATCCGATCCGTCCGGAATACCTGCAGCGGATTACCGAGGCTGCTGTAGCTAATGACCATCCGATCGTCTACATGAACGAAGATGCGATGAAGGCCAATATCGAGCAGCATGATTACATCGACGAGAGCATGAGCTCGCTGGCGCTCAAGAACAAGGTCATGGAATGGGACAAGGAGTACTATATCGGGCGCGAGATCTACCAGTGCCTGCTCTTCTGCACGATCGGCGACGAGCTGAAGTACCGGGAGACGTTCCCGGAGCTGGACTTCATCCGCTGGCATCAGTTCTCGATGGACGTGCTCCCGCTCGGCGGCTCCAAGGCCAAGGGCATCGAGACTTTCGTGAAGCTGGCAGGCGTCCGCCCGGAGGATGTCTACGCGTTCGGCGACGGGCTGAACGACATCGAGATGCTGCAGCTGGTGCATAACAGCGTGGCGATGGGCAATGCGATCGAGAGCGTGCAGAAGGCTGCCAAGCATGTGACGAAGGACGTGGCCGAGGACGGCATCAAGCATGGCCTGGAGCTCGTCGGCCTGTTGTAGGTGTCGGCATGCATCGGCGGAAGGCGGTCAGCTTCTCGGCAAGCTGGTTGGTCCATATGGACCATGGCTGCCGCCAATGCCCGTTAAAAGAATGAACATCAATGCGCAGCAAAACCATGAATACCAATGCAGAGCAAAACTATGAACCCCAATGCATAGCAAAACTATGAACCCCAATGCATAGCAAAACCATGAGCGAGCAGAACAAGAACACACACAATGGCTTAGCAAAACCATGCACACAATGTCATAGCAAAACCACGCACAAAAAAACCAGCCGTCGAACGGCTGGTTTTTTTGATTCATTTCCCGTCAGCTGCGAGCCTGAGCCGTCCGGGTTACCCGCTGCTCGAGATGCCGGGTGCGGATGAGTATGGCTGCGCCGACGAGCATGAGTCCATTGATGACGAACACGTATCGGATCGGAATCCAGCCGCCCAGCAGCCCTCCGATCATCGGGCCGAGCATCGTCGCCAGCTGGGTCGCGGACTGGTTCAGCCCGAAGGCGCGGCCTCGAAATTCCGGCTCCGTCACTTTTACGATCATGGCGTTCAGGGCCGGATACACGCCGGCGAAGCAGAGGCCGTAAAAGAAGCGAAGCACGCCGAAGCCGACATAGCTGCTGGAGAAGAACTGCAGCAGGTTGCCTATTCCGCCTCCCATCAGGCCGATGACGAGCACGTTCGTATAGCCGATCCGGGAGCCGAACTTGCCCCACTGGGGAGCCGCGATCAGCGTCGCGATGCCGACAGCGGAGAAGATGATGCCGGAGAGCAGCGTGGCGTCGCTCTTGCCTGCCCCAAGCTCGATCACATAGACGGTCAGCAATGGCTCTAATATCATGACGGAGAACGTTCCCAGCGCGACCAGTCCCAGCATCGTGACGAAGACTCGGTTCGAGAAGGCTTCCTTCAGATCCTGACGGACCGAGGAGCGCACCGTCTTGCGGTTGAAGTTCTGCTCCTTGACGAAAAAGACCGCGATCAGCGCGGAGACGAGCACGATGCAGCCCGAGAAGACGAAGCTTTCGCGGTTGCCCATGTAATGGCTGACGATGCCGCCGATGAGCGGGCCTAGAATGCCGCCTGTCGCGCCGGAGGTCGCCATGATGCCGAGCGCGTAGCCGGTTTTCTCCTCCGGAGTATTCGTCGCCACGAGCGCGATTGCCGCGGGCACGTATCCGGCGAGCAGGCCCTGGCCGATGCGGAGCAGCAGGAACAGATAGGGATCGTGGATGAAGAAGGTGAGCATGTACAAGGCCGCAAGGGCGAAGCCGGAGCGGATGAGCATCGGGCGCCTGCCGTATTTGTCCGAGAGGGAGCCCCAGTAGGGAGCAATCAGCGCACTCGCGAGAAACGTGATGCCGAAGGCGAATCCGGACCAGAGGGTGAGCCGGCTCGAGACGCCAAGCTCATTATGCAGAAAGATCGGGATGAAGGGGATGGAGATCGAGTAGGCCGTGCTGCAAAAAAAGACGCCGGTCCACAACACAAAGAGGTTGCGCTTCCATAAGAATGAATCCGCCATGAGGGGTATCAAATCCTTTCTGGGGGCTGGCTGGACCCTAGTTCTAGCCTGTATTCGGTTCAAAATTCTTAATCCGGTTGCTTGCGGTGTTCTCCGATCGTTTCCGTCATCTTCCATTCTACTCCTCCCCCTCTCGGAATCCAACCCTCAAAGGCAAGTTGGGTGGGGCTGATTCCGTGTATGCCGATTAGCCTCAGCGGAGTGTCGGTAATAATAGCAGGAAGAAGTTACGCCGGAAGGAGACAAAAAAAGCGATGCGATACGATGTCGTCATTATCGGGGGCGGTCTTGCGGGACTGAGCGCGGCGGTTCAGCTGGGCCGCTACAACCATAAGGTGCTGGTCATCGATTCCGATGACGGAAGATCGAACTTCTGCCTTCGCTACCAGAATCTGATCGGCTGGAAGAACGGGGTAAGCGGTCCGGAGCTGCGCAAGGCGGGCAAGGAGCAGGCCGAGAAGGTCGGCGTCCGGTTCGTCAAGGGAACAGCCGTAACCGCGAAGGCGGACGGAGAGGAAGAGTTTGTCATCGAGACGGATGCCGGAGAGCGGTACGAGGGACGGAGGCTGCTGCTGGCGACAGGCGTCATGGACAGGCTGCCGCCGCTCGAGGGACTGGTTCCCTGTCTCGGCATCAGCATCTACGTCTGCCCTGATTGCGACGGCTACGAGCTGTCGGGCCGGAGGGCGATCGTCATGGGTTCAGGCAATCCGGGAGCGCATATGGCGGATATCCTGACTTATTGGACGCAGGATCTGGTTTATGTGAACCATGAGCAAAAGGAAGTCTCTCCCGATCTCATGAACAAGCTCCGGCAAAAGGGCGTCGAAATCATGGAGGAGCCGATCCGCCGCCTGATCATCCGGGATGAGCAGCTGCAGGGAATCGTGCTGGAGTCGGGCAAGGAAATCGAGGGCGGCAAGGCATTCGTCGCCTTCGGCGGCAACGAGGTGCGTTCCGGACTGGCGGCGCAGCTCGGCGTCACGCTGCACGGCAACCGCCATATCGAAGCGGATCCGCGCACCAAGATGACGAATGTCCGCCATGTGTGGGCTGCAGGCGACGTCCTTGCACATTCGGAACAGGCTTCCATCGCCATGGGAGACGGCTGCCAGGCGGCGATCTGGATTCACAAGAGCCTGATCGAGAAGGATGGGAGCAAGGCGCTGAGACCTTTGGAGGCGGCGGCTGAGCAGGGAATGTAGGAGGAAGGATTGCTGCGGCATTGGATGCAGGCTTTGGCTGCATATACCAGCAGCGGCGGGCAACCCGTTTGTTTCAGACAGGGCTGACGAATGGCAGGAAGCTTCGCTTCCGGCGGTCCGGCAGCCCTGTTTGTGTCCGCGAGAGGGCTCTAGGCGAAGAAGCTGCCTATTAGCTGGTTGAGGGGGGATGATGGGAGACAGGATAGGATGATGGGAGACATATTGGAACATTGGCTGCCTATCAAAGGATCCGATGGGGCATATCATCCGTTATCTGTAGAGTTTATTTGGATGGGATCCAATAGACAACCTTTCGGAACCACGTCCATTCGCTCGTTATCGGACATACGACCCGTAATTTTTGAGCCGAAAGGACATCTATTTGCTTGTTATCGGACATACGATCCGTTATTTGAGACGAAAGACATCCAATCGCTCGTTATCGGACATACGATCCGTTATTTTCCTGTTTTAAGGTCTTTAGCGGTCTGTTTTTAGGAAATAGCGGAACTGATGTCCGATAAATTTGAAAAACACGTGTTTAAGGCCAAATAACGGATCTGATGTCCGATAAAGGCCAGAACGGCATTTAGACTGCTCATAAATGGAGCTGGCTGTCCGACAATCCGAGAGGACATGGTTGCGGAGCCCGATTGCCGAACGCGATGTCCGGACATGCGAGAAAACGCAAGTTAGCGTGCCGATAGCCGATCCAGGTTCGTTCGGATGGCCGATAGTACTCATGACGATTCGGTATCGGCCCATTGACGGGTTGAATGTCTAAATGCGGCGGTTCTTCCGATCGAGCCTTCCACCGTGATCCAGCCTTTCGCCGAGCGAGACTGTCCAGCTTTCCAACCGTTTGCTGCGACCGCGGCTAAGGGCTGCGCAAATCCGGACGATACCGAGGAGGCACCAAACCAGTTCGTACGAGGTGCCCTCGTTTCTTTCTATAATGGCACTAGGAGCATTGCGAATCACGGAAAAACTCCTTTCTCCATATATCCGTTGTGGTGACAGTGTATCAAATCGGCCTGCGCCAATCCACTTTTTTACAGTTTAATGACGGAATGGCTCATGATCTTCCTTTTTCCGTATGCCGGCGTTAAAATGAGGCTCTAGAACAAATGTTTGGAGCCGCCGAACAACGGAGGAGGACAGGCGATGCCGTTCCAGTTCAAGGCCGGGGATTATCCCGACAAGCCCGGCTGCTACCTGATGCGCGACGCATCGGGCCGTCTGCTGTATGTCGGCAAGTCCAAGAAGCTGAGGAGCCGTCTGCGTTCCTATTTTCATACAAATCATAAACGCAAGCGGCTGAGAGAGCTCGTCGGCCTCATCGATTCCATCGAAGTGCTGCTCGTCAACAACGAAACCGAGAGCCTGCTGCTGGAAAACAACCTGATCAAGATCCATAAGCCTCCCTACAATCGAGCGCTGAAAAAGGACAACAGCGGCTACGCCTACCTGATGCTGACCGCCGAAAGGATTCCGAGGCTGGACGTTTATTATCGCGACCGCCGCGAGCAGGGGGGCGCAGCCTCTTCCGCCGAGGCGGCTGGTCAAGCATACCTTTCCTTGCAGCCGAAAGATCTGAATGCTTCGAGCACCTCGAATCCCTCGAACGCCTCAAAGGAGCTGAACATCTCGAACGTTTCGAACATCTTGAACGATTCGAACGCCTCGAACGGTTCGAGTGCTTCAAATGTCTCTGATGCCTCGAACGGTGCGAATGTCTCCAACGCTTCAGATTTGCCGAACGCCTCGAACGAGCCGAACACTCCAAACGCATCAAGAAGCGGGTGGAACCATTCAGCTTCAACAGCCTCGGCTGCAGGCAAGAACAGCCCGACGAATGCCGGACTGGAGCCGAAGCGCTTCGGGCCGTTCGCGAGCGCCCGCTTCCGCAACGAGCTGCTGGAGTTCGTCGCCGACCACTACAAGCTGCGTTCCTGCACCAAGCTGCCCAAGCGGGCCTGCCTGCTCTACCACATCGGCAAATGCAGCGGAATCTGCGAAGGGCATATCAGCGAGGAAGAGTACGGCCAGAAGGTCAAGCAGGTATCCGATCTGCTGTTCAGCGGCAGCAAGGAGGCGCTGATTGCTCAGATGTACCGTCAGATGGGCGAATATGCCGAGCAGCTGAAGTTCGAGAAAGCCCAGAATATGCTGGGCCATATCCGCAACCTCGAGAAAACGCCGGACAAGCAGATCGTCGACCGCGAGACGAATGTGAACCAGGAGGTTCTCTACTTCGGCGAGGAAGGCGTCATGATCGCCAAGGTGCAGGAAGGCATGCTCCGAGACCTGCAGCTGCACGAGCTGGAGCGCGGGTACGGCGAGGCAGCCTGCGACCGTTTCCTCATCCATCGCTATCGGCACAACACCAAGCCGGACGAGCTCATCGTCAATGTCGTGTCGGATCCGGGAGCGGTGCGCAGGGCGCTCCGCATGCCCGGAGAAGGCCGGGCCCGCCCTCTTCTCATTACGCAGCCCAAGCGCGGATTGAAGCATGCGCTGCTGCAGCTGTGCAAGGAGAACTACGACTACCGCAAGGGCGGCGGCTGACAGCCGGACATTGGAGCTTGTCTTCGGATAACATGCTTGCCTTCGGATAGTAAGCTTGCCTTTGGGTATCAAGCTTGCCTTCTGATACTATCCGATACTAAGCTTGCCACCGGATATTAATCTTGCCTTCGGATAGTAACCTTGATGCCGGATTGTATAGCTTGCCTCCTGGATAATGAAGCTTGCTTCTCCTCCGGCGTGGGTAATAGGACATAGCTTGAACGCAGATGCGAAGATTCGAAGCCCGCGGCGAGCGGAGACAGATCCGCATCGCACGGACTTGACCGGATTCAGGCTATTCAGGAGAGGAGACGCAGCCATGCAGCAGCCGTTGATGCTCGTTACCGGAGCGAACTCCGGCATGGGGCTGGCTACGACCGTAGAGCTTGCCCGATCGGGCGCTAAGGTCGTCATGCTTTGCCGCGACGCTCGGCGAGGAGCGGAGGCGAGGGAAGAAGCCATCCGCCGCAGCGGATCGAGCGATATCATGCTGATGACGGCCGATCTAGGTTCCCTCGACAGCATTTCCCGGTTCGCTGAAGATTTCCGTGCCCGCTACTCCCGGCTTGACGTGCTCGTGAACAATGCCGGGGTTGTCACCGTGAAGCGGGAGACGACGGAGGACGGGTTCGAGCGGATGATCGGCGTGAACCATCTGGGGCATTTTGCGCTCGTCCACGGATTGATGGAACCGCTCCTTGCAGCGGGCAACTCTCGGATCGTAATCGTCTCCTCCGGCGCCCATAAGGCGGGCAGCATTCATTTTCCCGACCCGCATCTTACGAAGGGATTCAATGTCGTCAAGGGGTATGCCCAGTCCAAGCTCGCAAACCTGCTGTTCACGCTGGAGCTGAGGAAACGCTGCTGTGATCGAGGGATTCACGTGCATGCCCTCCATCCAGGGGCAGTCTCGACCAGCCTTGGCGTCAGCCGCGACACGGGCTTCGGCCAGGCGGTCTACAAGCTGCTGACCCCGTTCTTCCAGACGGCTGAGGCAGGCGCTTCTACGGCTATCTACCTGGCGTTGTCGGATGAGGGTGGAGAGGAAGGGAGCTTGTATTATATCAAAAGCAAGCCGGCCGAGCCTTCCCGCAAGGCTTTGGACGAAGAAATGGCCGCGCGGCTCTGGCAGTGGAGCCAGCAGCAGACCGGCTTGATCTGGAGCGAGCCGCCGGCGGCCGTGCTCCGCTGAGCTGCGAGACGTCGGTCGGATTGTCCGACGGCTAAGGTCCAAATAGACAAAAAGGCAGCCGGAACTTCCGGCTGCCTTTTCCTTGTATGGCCGAGCGACGCCGCTCCTTCTCGGTTCTCCAACCTTCTCGGTTCTCCAACCTTCTCGGTTCTCCAACCTTCTCGGTTCTCCAACCTTCTCGGTTCTCCAACCTTCTCGGTTCTTCAACCTTCTGGGTTCTCCAACCTTCTCATGCATGCGGCCGGACTGCAGCCAGGAAATCCTCCAGCCTTTGCTGGAACAACTCCGCCTCGTCGAACAGCAGGCCGTGCCCGCTCTTTTCGAATCGATAGGCTGTCGCTCCAGGCAGAGCGGCCGCGAGCTGCTCGGAAGCGGCTCGCGGGACAATGCGGTCGTGCACGCCGTAAAAGACGGCGGAAGGCAGCCCTGCAAGCCTCTTCAGCTCGCCGCTCAAATCTTCGGCCAGCGCCGCCTCGGCCCCCGAGACGGTTCCGGCAAGCGAAGCTTCCAGCCCGAGCGAAGCGAACCAGCTCATGAATTCAGGACTGTGGTAGCGGTAAAACATCTGTTTGGCATAACCGGTCACCATGGCCGGCCGGTCTGCCTTGGCTTTGTCGATCAAATCCTTCGTTTGAGCCGCCTGCAAGCCATGAGGCCATTCGGCGCTCTTGGCAAGAGAGACGGCGGCGGAGACAAGAGCGAGTCCGGCCAGCTTCTGCTTGCCGTGGCGGACCGCGTACCGGATCGCAGCCCCTCCTCCGGTGGAGAAGCCGGCCAGCAGAAATCGTCCAAGACGGAGCGACTGCCCGATATCGTCCAAATCGTCAGCGGTCTGGTCATGGGAATAGCCGTTCCAGGCGGCGTCCGAACGGCCGAAGCCTCTCAGATCCGGTGCGATGCAGCGATAACCGAGAGCGGGCAGCCGCGCCAGCTGGGTATCGAAGATCCGATGGTTCAGAGGCCATCCGTGCACCAGCAGCAAGGGAACGCCTTCGGAGGGGCCGGAGACATGGACATAGAGGGCGGTGCCGTCCCGGGTTTCGATATAAGGCATGCTGGACCTCCTTTGGACCAAATAAGACTGGACTAAAAGGATATGTCCGCATTCTCTTTCTTATGAAAACGTTCTATCCCTTTCCTGCATCCGGAGGGGCTTCTATTCGAATGCAGGGCATGCGATTAAACTGGGAATGGACAGAGAATGGACAATGAGAGTGTGATGAGAAAAGGCACCTATGACCCCTGATCAGGAAGCAGAAATCATCCGTGAAGAGAAATTCGAGATCATAACGTCGGCAAGCGGGACCTCCACGATGCCCATCGGTTCGTGGCCGATGACGTAATCGTCGTACATTCCCTTGATCTCGCGGTTGAAGATGTGCAAGTCCGAGCCGCATATGGCTGTTGTCGTGATCCGGACGAGCACGTCGTCCTTCTTCTGAAGCTTGGCAGCTCTGACTCCCTTGACCTCGACATTGCGTCTTCCCTGGTAAGTCAGTGCTTTCATGCGCATGCGCTCCTTTGATCGCTTTAATCAAACAGCTCTTGCAGGGCGGATTGATGGTGCGGCAGCTGTCATCGGCGCATAGTATCGCCCCTTTATTTGAGTTTCTAGCCGCACTGTATGTAGAATGAAACCATAAGGAGGCGGGAGTCTGGATGAACAAACTCAAATGGCTGTCGGCTGCCGGATATGCCGCCGTTCTGGCTGCCGTCTATTTCTATCATCAGCCGATTATCGCCTGGATGAAGGATGGGAACGCCCCGGCGGCGCTGATGGCCCTGGCGGCGGCAGGCTTCGCTTTTTTTCCGATCATTCCTTACGGAATCGTCATCGGCGCGCTCGGCTATATGTACGGTCCTCTCGCGGGAGGGCTCATCAGCCTGTTCGGGGCATGGACAGCGGCTCTGCTGATGTTCGGGGCGCTGCGTTATTTCTTCCAGGACAAGGGACGCCAGTGGCTTGGCAAGGTCCGGCAGCTGGACGGCTTTGTGCGCATGACGGAGCGCCATCCCTTCTTGTCCATCCTGATCGCCAGGATGATTCCGGTCATTCCGCAGTATGCGGTCAACGCTTACGCCGCGGTCGCGGGAATTCCGTTTGCGCTATATGCTGCGGCTTCGGCGCTGGGCAAGGTGCCGGCGATGCTTATCTATGCTTACGCCGGCCAAAGCCTTGCCACTCATCCTTCCCGCATCTTCGCTCTGGCAGTCTTGTATATCGCTTTTCTCGGGCTGGTCCTGATCGCCTACAGGCGTCTGGCGTCGCGTTCGTGAGAAAGGATGAATGAGACGTTGCCTTCGCGGGTAGAAGAGAGGTAAAGGGAACGATGCGGGCGGCTGTTCCGGGGGAACGGGAAGCTGCCGGCAAACGGGATCGATACGCGCTCCCTGACAAGGGAACAGGAAAGGTGCCGACATCCATGGGCTATGCCTTTATCTTGCTATATTTGCTGATCATCCTGATCGTGCTCCGTCTAAGCACGATCCTGCTCGTCATGACCGGCATGGAGCCGAGCCAGTCCAGCTTCCAGGCTGCGTCCATGCTGACAGGGGCCGGCTTCACGACGTCCGAATCGGAGCTCGTCCTGCGCCACCCTGTCCGCCGCAGGATCGGTCTGGCGCTCATATTATTCGGCGCCTTCTCCCTCGCGGTGCTGGTGTCTGTCATCAGCAGCCTCATCTCCGAGAACAGCCACATGTCCGTGCTGGCGGCTGTGGCGGCCGTGCTCGCCTGTGCCTGGTTTCTCCTGAGAGTGCCTGCGGCCAACCGCCGAGTCGCCCACTGGATCGCGAGCCGGGTTCCGTCCCATACGGAAGCAGCTCCGGTGCCGGTAGAGGAGCTGGCGGACGACCAGCATCAGGAGGACGTCATGGGCGTCCAGATCGCGGCGGATTCGCCTTGGCTCGGCTTGACCTTGAGGCAAGTGCTGCCCGAGGGAGAGGAAATCGTGCCTCTGGCCATCAAGCGCGACGGCCGCAAGATCCGCAAGGCCCGCTGGGAGACGCCGATCGAAGCCGGCGACTTCGTGCTGTTGTATGGCGAGGAGGAAGCGATCCAAGCTTCTTATCGGGCGATCTCGGCATCCGAGGGCGCCATCAAGGAGGAAGGCGGATGACCGCGAAGAAAGGTAGGAAATTCGACTACGGTATATAAGGATAAAGCTGAATTTCCCGGCATGGACATGGCACGCAAATTTCTGAAGATGGGCTATGCGAGAGCTGTGTTCAAGGATGCTTGGGATTCAGCCAAGAAAGACCTGGATTATATTCGGATGAAGCAGAAGCATATAATCAATCACGAGCAGGAAGGTTAGGCTTCCTGTCCCAAAGAAAGGCAGGAAAGAACGGATGGCTTTGACGGAAATGAACGAAAACACCTTCCTCGCGCTTGGGCGCATCCACCGCAGGGAGGCTCTTTTCTTTTCGACCCCCTTATGCGGAACATGCCGGGTAGCGGAGAGGCTGCTGGAAGCTGCCGCTTCCATCGGCGGCACGGTGCCGGTGAGCAAAATCAATATCAACTTCGCTCCGAAACTGCGCGAGAAGTGGCAGATCCGAAGCGTGCCCGCGCTTGTCATCCTGGAGAACGGCCAGCCGGTCGAGACGGTCTATGCGATGCAGTCGGCGGCAGCGCTATTTATGAGGCTGCAAAAACCGGATATAGAGGCAGATGGAAGAACATGATTCAAAAGAGCTGGAATGTATCTTATTCATGGGAAAGTATCTTTCATGAGTAAGAATTCATTTTATATTGCAATCGCTTCCTCTGACATGAGGAAGAAATTTTCTGCTTTTAGTTCAAAAGGAGCGGATTATAAGTTATGATAGTTAACATATTCTTGTTGGAAAAAGGGTAACGGCAGGATGGATCTCTTACTTTTCATTTCATCGGAACGGAGGTATGCCATGATTTCTTTCCGGCAGGTCAACAAGCACTTCGGGAATTTTCATGTCCTTCAGGACATCAGCCTCGATATCGCCGAAGGCGAGGTCGTCGTCATCATCGGGCCTTCCGGATCGGGCAAAAGCACTCTTCTGCGCTGCATCAACCGGCTGGAGGACATCTCGGACGGATTGCTTGAGGTGGACGGCGCGGCCGTTCATGACAAAGGGACGGACATCAACGCTCTCCGCCGCCGCATCGGCATGGTTTTCCAGCATTTCAACCTGTATCCGCATCTCAAGGTCATCGACAATATTACGCTCGCTCCGGTGAATGCCGGCGGCGTAAGCAAGGAAGAAGCGCGCAAGACCGCCAAGATGTATCTCGAAAAGGTCGGCATACCGGACAAAGCGGATTCGTACCCATCCGAGCTGTCGGGCGGCCAGCAGCAGCGGGTTGCCATTGCCAGAGGCCTTGCCATGAAGCCCAAGATCATGCTGTTCGACGAGCCGACCTCGGCGCTTGACCCCGAGGTCATCGGAGAGGTGCTCAGCGTCATGAAGCTGCTCGCCAAGGAAGGCATGACGATGGTCGTCGTCACCCATGAGATGGGCTTTGCCCGCGAAGTGGCGGACCGGGTCGTGTTCATGGACGGCGGACGGATCGTCGAGGAAGCGAAGCCGGCGGACTTCTTCGAACGTCCGCAGCAGCCTCGCGCCCGCGATTTCCTGAGCCGGGTCATCAATCATTAAACCAGACAAAGAAAAGGGGAAACGGACAATGAAGAAAAACAAGCTTTGGGGCGCAGGCGCGTCTCTGCTGCTGGCAGTTGCCCTCGTGGTTTCCGGATGCGGAGCTAAGAACGACAATAACGGAGACGGCTCCGCAAGCAACGGCTCGGCAGGCGGTACGGAAGCAACGGGCGTCATCAAGGATATCAAGGACCGCGGCAAGCTCATCGTGGGCGTCAAATACGATACGAAGCTGTTCGGCCTCAAGGATACGGCTTCCGGCAACGTCGAAGGCTTCGACATCGACATCTCCAAGGCGATCGCCAAGAAGATCTTCGGCGACGAGAGCAAGATCGAGCTCAAGGAAGTGACGAGCAAGACCCGCATCCAGATGCTCGACAACGGCGACATCGACCTCATCGTGGCGACGATGACGATCACCGACGAGCGCAAGAAGCAGGTCGACTTCTCCGACGTGTACTTCAAAGCAGGCCAGTCGCTGCTCGTCAAGCAAGGCAGCCCGATCACCGGACTGAAGGACGTCACGAAGGACACCAAGGTCCTTGGCGTCAAAGGCGCGACTTCGATCAAGAACATCGAAGACAAGGTCCCTGGCTTGCGCGTGCTGCAGTTCGAGAATTACCAGGAAGCTTTCACCGCTCTGAAGGCGGGCAAAGGCGATACGCTCACGACCGACAACGCCATTCTGTACGGCATGGCCAAGCAAGATCCAGGCTACACAGTCGTAGGCGGCACGTTCACGGATGAGCCTTACGGCATCGCCGCCAAGAAAGGCAACGCCGATCTGGTCGCCCTCGTCAATGAAACGCTGAAAGAAATGAAGGACAGCGGCGAATACGCCACCATCTATGAAAAATGGATAGGCGAGAAGCCTCCGACGGAGTAGGCCTATGCTGGACTTCTCGGTACTGACCAACAACATGGACGATTACCTCGAAGGGTTCAAGTATACGATCTATGCCAGCCTGCTCGGGCTGGCAGGCAGTTTCGTGCTTGGCACGCTGATCGCCGTGTTCCGCATTTCTCCCTTCGCGGCGCTTCGGGGCTTCGGCACGGCATATGTGGAATTCTTCCGCAATATTCCGCTGCTTCTGGTCGTTTATCTGTTCTATCTGGGATTGCCTACGGCGGGAATTCAGCTGGACGGCTTCCAGGCAGGTACGCTCGGATTGACGATTTATACGTCTTCCTTCATCGCAGAAGCCATTCGCGCGGGCATTCAATCCGTTCCTGCAGGACAGATGGAGGCTGCACGCTCGTCTGGCTTGACCTACCTCCAAGCTATGAGGCATGTCATCCTTCCCCAGGCGGTGCGGATCGTCATTCCGCCAATCAGCAATCAGTTTCTGAACCTGGTGAAAAACTCGTCTATTCTAGGAGTCGTAGCGGGTTTGGACCTGATGTATTTCGCGGATCAAGTCAATCTCAACACTTTTCTACCGGTAGAGACTTATCTATTCACGGGTGCTTTCTACCTCATTCTGACCTTCCCGCTGGCTTATGCGACGCGCGTTCTGGAGCGCAAGCTGGCGCGAGCCGGTTAAATAAGGGGAGGACGCCACATGAACTTTGCAGGAGCACTTGCTCCCCATAATCTCAAATTTCTGCTGGAAGGCTTCTTGCTTACGCTTGAAGTGGCGGCGATTTCCATCGTTCTGAGCTTTGTTCTGGGCGTACTTCTCGGCATTCTGCGTTATGCAAAAATCCGTATCGTTTCTCCGCTTACGGGTATTGTCGTGGAAACGATCCGCAACCTTCCGCTTATCCTGCTCATTTTCTTCACCAAATTCGCGCTGCCGGAATTCGGCATCAAGCTGTCTATTTTCTGGGCGGCTGTTGTTGCCCTCTCCATTTTCGAAGCGGCCATGATCAGCGAGATCGTGCGAAGCGGTCTCAAGTCAGTGAACAAGGGGCTCGTCGAGGCGGCGCGATCCTCGGGTTTGAACTACATTCAAACCCTTCGTCTCGTCGTTCTTCCGATCGGCCTGCGGCGGATGGTTCCGCCGCTCGTAAGCCAGTTCATTTCCTTGCTCAAGGATACATCGCTTGCCGTCATCATTACGCTGCCGGAGCTTATGCATAATGTAGCGATCGTATCCGGCCAGGATCCTAAGCAGGTATTCCCTGTTCTCATCTTCGCCGCCCTTCTCTACTTCCTCGTCAACTACGGCCTTTCCCTGCTTTCCAAGCGATTGGAAGTCAACGAGGGAGCGCGCCGCAAGGCGACCGGCAAGAAGGCAGGGCCGGGAGCGGGAACCAAAGCAGCTGCAGAAGCCTAGATCATCCCGACGGGGCATGGACATCCATGCCCCGTTCGCTTTACAATGGACTCACTTGCCGTCCATATTACTGCAATCGGGGTTGAAGACATCCATGACATGGGACTTATTCGCTTTAGTGGCGGCCGGGGGTTTTCTGGCCGCCTTTGTCGATTCTGTCGTCGGAGGCGGAGGCCTCGTCTCCGTGCCCGTCCTGCTGACGGCCGGGCTGCCGCCGCATCTGGCGCTCGGGACGAACAAGCTCGCCGGCACGATGGGCTCGCTTACGAGCACGCTTGCGTTCATGCGCTCCGGCAAGGTGGAGATGAGTGTCGTCAAGCGGTTGTTCCCGCTGACGCTCATCGGCTCAGCATGCGGCACGCTGCTCTTGCAAGCGGTGCCATCGGCCTGGCTGAAGCCGCTTGTCGTCGTGCTGCTGCTGGCCATCACCGTCTACACGCTGCTCAAGCGCAGCTGGGGCGGCGAGGGCGCCTACCGCGGCAGCCTGACGCGCCGAGCGGTTCTGCTGCTTGCTGCCGCAGCCCTGCTGATCGGGGGCTACGATGGCTTTTTCGGACCCGGAACGGGATCGTTCCTCATCTTCGTCTTCCTGATGGCAGGCTTTGATTTCGTCCGAGCGGCGGGTAATGCCAAGGTGCTCAACTTCGGCAGCAACATCGCCAGCCTCATTACGTTCGCATGCCTCGGAAGCATCGATTGGAGAATCGGCCTTACGATGGGCGTCTTCATGGTCGCCGGCTCGCTAGCCGGATCCCGGCTTGCTATTCGTCAAGGCGCCAAGTACGTCCGGCCGCTGTTCATTGCCGTCAGCTCGCTATTGATCCTCAAGCAGATCTGGGATCTCGCATCCCGCTAATCTATCGATGAAGGGAAGTCTTTCGATGGCTCTTATCCAATGCGACTTTTTCTCCGATGTTCTCGGCTTGTCTTGTTCCATGAACGTAATCCTGCCGCAGCAGACGACCCGTCAGATCGGGATGGAAGGAAAGGCGGGAGAAGGAGGGCGCTACCCGGTGCTGTATCTTCTCCATGGCATGTCGGACGACCACTCCATCTGGCTGAGGCGCACATCCATCGAACGGTATGCGGCCGGACTCGGCATCGCCGTCGTCATGCCGGCCGTGCAGCGCGGCTTCTACGCGGACATGCATCGCGGCGGGCGGTACTGGACATTCGTAAGCGAGGAGCTGCCGGAGCTCGCCTCCCAGTTCTTCCCGATCTCAAGAGAGCGGGAAGACAGCTTTGCAGCCGGCCTGTCTATGGGCGGATACGGAGCGATGAAGCTCGGCCTTGCGCGTCCGGACCGTTTCGCGGCCGTAGCCAGCTTGTCAGGCGCAATGGACATCCGCCGCCGATACGATCAGGACGTGACGGCACGTCAGGAGATCGAGAATATATTCGGTCCGGAGGAGCAGCTATCCGGCAGCATCAACGACCTGTTCCACTTGGCGGAGCAGACGGCGGCGCTCCCGGCGGAGCAGCGGCCGATGCTGTATCAATGCTGCGGAACCGAGGACTTCTTATATGAAGAGAACGTCGAGTTCAAGGAGCATGCTCTTCGTCTCGGCCTGCCGCTTCATTATGAGGAAGGACCGGGCGAGCATGAATGGGGATATTGGGATGCGGCGATCCAGCGCGTGCTGGCGTGGCTCCCGCTCAAGGACGAAGCGCGCTCGTAGGAGCGCGTTTTTTTCATGGCGGCCGGCTTCCACGGATTGCCTGCAACCGTAGAGCTTGAGGATGCGTCAAAGGTAACATAGAGGAAGACAACCGGTAGACTGCTTCTATGCGCATTGTGATTCCGCCGCATTTCCTCCGGGCAGACGAAAAAAGCTCCCCGAAGGGAGCTGATCGATCCGGCAGCAGCCGAGCTTGTCCTAGAGGACGCGGCGAGCCGTGTTGTAGTGGTTCTTCCACCAGCCGGAGTTGATGGTATCGGTCGTGACGCCCGGCTTGCCATACGTGTGGACGATTTTGCCGCCGCCGATGTACATGCCGACATGCGATACAGGGGAGTAGAAGAAGACGAGATCCCCGGGCTTAAGGTTGCTTTTGGAGACGTATTTGCCGACCTTGGATTGTGCATTGGACGTACGGGGAAGCGTGACGCCTGCTTTCTTGTAGGCGTACTTCATCAAGCTGGAGCAGTCGAAGTACTTGGTCGTGCTGGTCGAAGCGCCGAATTTGTATGGAGTGCCCATCTGCGCTTTGGCGGCATTGATGACGGTCGTGGCTTTCGAGGAAGCCGATGCGGTTGCCGCCTCTGCTTTCGGTGTCGACAGGAGGGCGCCTCCGGAAATGGCGATGCTAAGTGCAAGCGCAGCAGCTGCGATTTTTTTTGTAAGTTGGTTGAAGTTGTATGTCATGATGTATGATTCCTCTCTTCTTGTGGAAGTATTGGAGCGGCTGATCAGTTCCGCATAAACACCATACCACAGCTGAAAACTGCCAACCCTTTCCTCTGAGACCTAAGAACTAGATTTCATGCGGCTTTTTCCCCTTTTGTGAGAAAAAAATGAGAAACCTCTCATATCGGTTTAAGCCTGTCCTCAGCTGGTTTTAAGCCCGAAAAGGCGCCAAGCAGGCCGGTTTCCGGCCTGCTTGGCGCCTTTTCATCATTTCCTTCCGCGCTAGTACAGCTTATGGACGACATCCTCGAATTCCGGTTCCCTCATCCGGATATCCTCCAGCTCGCCGTATTTTTCAAGCTCCCGAAGCACCTGGACGCTGCTTGACGTCTCCAGGTCGCATTCAAGGACGAGCGTGCGGTCTTCAAGGGATTTCATGCGGATGCCGGCAGCGGCTGGGGAAGGCGGCTCGGGACGGGAAAGTCCGCCTGCCGCCGGGGCGCTTACGCACAGGCTTCGAAGCTGCTCGGCCGCGGCCGCGGCGCTCTCCGCCTGCCGGAAGGTCACCTCCATGACGGCGGGCAGCCCGATGCGGGCCCGCAGCTGCGCGATGCCGCCGTCATAGTCGAGCTTGCCGCTGCTGATGACGAGCACCCGGCTGCACAGCTGCTCGATATCGTCCATATCATGGGTCGTTAGCAGGATGGTCGTCCGCATCCTCTCATTAATATCGCGCAGGAGAGAACGGATGTCCCGCTTGGACGCGGCATCGAGGCCGATCGTCGGTTCATCCAGAATGAGGATGGACGGCTCATGCAGCATCGCCGCCGCCAGATCGCCTCTCATCCGCTGGCCGAGCGACAGCTTGCGCACCGGCGTGTCCATGAAATCCGACAGGCGCAGCAAGTTCTCAAGCTCTTCGATCCGGTTTTTTTTCCGCTGCGGGGTCAAGCCGTACATAGCCGCCAGGATATCGTAGGAATCGCGCAGCGGCAAGTCCCACCACAGCTGCGTACGCTGCCCGAACAGCACGCCGAGCGTGCGCGCGGCTTCCTTGCGCTTGCGGTGAGGATTGATTCCCCCCAGCATGACTTCTCCTTGGGTGGGATGCAGAATTCCCGAAAGCATTTTGATGGTCGTGGATTTGCCGGCTCCGTTCGGGCCGATGAATCCGGCGAATTCGCCTTCGGAAATCGAGAAGCTCATATCCGATACGGCCTGCTTCGGAATGGACCGCCGGCGGAACAAGCCGCGACGCTTGACCGATGCTTCCGGATCCGGCACCCGGAATTCCTTGGTAAGTCCGATCGCTTCGATCATGTTCATTCTCCTTTCGTCACGAGCCGGTGCTTTGATAGCGCGACAGGCCGAATTTCCACAGCTGGAGGGACAAGAGGAGCATTGCTGCCGCTACACCGACGCTGAGTCCGAGCGTCCAGGCGCCATGGGTGCCGCGGATGATGTAGAGAGCAGGCATATAATTAATGAAGGCAACCGGAATAAGACCGGTAAGCAGCCCTTGCAGCCAGCCGGGATAAATGGTGAGCGGATATTGGGCGGCGGTGCGCGCGGCGTCTTCGGTCAGCACCTGTAGAGCTTCGATCCGGGTCAGCCAGAACCCGGCTGAAGCAGTGAGCAGCCCGATGCCGAACATCAGGACGGCTCCTGCCGTGATAGCGACAACCGTCAGCGGGATTGCAGTCCAGATGCCGGGCCTGCCTTCGAAGATAGCTCCGAGCGAGATGGCGAGCATGGAGACGCCGAGCAGCGTCTCGCCGAATCTTGGCGAGAAGTTCTGGGCCATCAGGATGAGGAGGACGGGAGCCGGACGCAGCAGCAGCCCGTCGAGATCGCCGCTGACGAGATACTTCTCGAGGTGATGGACATCCGAGGCGAAGCTGCGGTACAGCGCCTTGGACAAAGTGAGCACGGCGTACAAATAGCCGGATTCCGCGATGCTCCATCCCTCGATCGTGCCGAAGCGGTTCAGCACGACGGCAAGAAGGGCGAACTCTACCGCATTGATCATGGCGGCGGCGGCAATTCCGACCCAGAAGTTGAATGAATACTGCATCCGGCTCCGGAAGCTGGAACGGATCAGAAGGCGGTACATGGTCGCGAATCGGTTCCATTCGGCTCGGTTCATCCGCCCTGCACCTCCACCTTGCGCCTCATGAAGCTGGTGACAGCCAGACAGACGAGGGTGAGCACAATGCACCAGACCAGCGACGGACAGATCGCGGCAATGCCGTCATAGCCGAGATAAATCCGGCTTGGTATGTAGCTGAGGCTCGGGTAGAAGGACCAGCGGCTGATCCATCCCATCCAGCCGGGCAGCCATTCGATCGGGATCAGGAAGCCGGACAGAAGAGTGGAGAAAGCGTAGTTAAGCCACTGGAACCAAGCTGATTCCGTTGTCCAGAGCGCGGCTGCGCCGATGAGATAATGGACGCAGATGGAGAGGTAGGCCGCGCAGACGACGGCAGCCGCAGAGGCAGCGGCGGCAGGCAGGGCAGGGAGGCGGAGCGGAACGGCGAACAGGTAGACGATGTAGATCGGCAAGCTTTTGTAGATAGCCTGGTAAGCAAGCTGTCCCCATTCCCTGCACATGAGCTGGTAGAACAAGTGCACCGGCCTGACGAGCTCGGTCGCGATCGCTCCGGTACGTACGAGCTGCGGAATTCCGAGGCCGTTGGAGGTGAAGGACGTCACCCATAAGAGGCACTGGTTGAGGGCGACGTAGGACACAAGCCCGGAGAGCCCGTAGATTCCGAGATCCTTGGTCTCGCCGATCCCGGTCCATATCGACAGATAAATGAAGCCGAACAAGGCGCTGGCAACGTTGTGAAGCAGATGGGATGCGCGGTATTGCAGGTTGCGGTTGAAGCTGGCGCGCGACAGCGCATAGAAAAGCATGAGGCACCTCGATCCTTCAGATAATGGGATATCTTCCAAATAAGGTGAAATGCGTAAGAGAGCGGAAGAACATCATATAACATCGCATGCTTTCGGTGCAATCCTTTTTTGACGCATTTTTCCGTATTCTCTGGACAACCTAGGAAAGATACAGAAGGGAGGAGTCCAACAATGCCGCAATGGCTGGAAATCATGCTGCGCACGCTCAGCTCGGTGGTGGTCATGTTTATCGTAACGAAGCTGCTCGGCAAACGCCAAATCTCCCAGTTGTCGTTGTTCGAGTACATAACGGGCATATCCATCGGCAATATCGCCGGCTATATCTCCATGGACACCGCTAAGACATGGTATTTGGGGTTTATCGCGATCGGTACGTGGTCGCTTGTGTCGATCGGCATGGAATTTGCCACCATGAAGAGCCGGGCTCTCGGCGGTTTTGTCGACGGAAAAGGAACCGTGCTCATCAAGAACGGTTCTATTCTCGAGAAGAACTTATTCAAGGAAAGGCTGACGCTCGACGAGCTTCTCGAACAGCTGCGAAAAAAGAGCATATTCAAGGTTTCCGAGATCGAATTTGCCGTCATGGAAAAGAGCGGGGAGATCAACGCGCTGCTCAAAAAGGAAAACCAGCCGCTGACGCCTTCCATGCTGGGCTGGAAAATGTCGAGAGAGCAGGAGACGAAAACCGTCATGATGGACGGTCATGTGCTGCAGGATCAGCTGAAAGAGACGGGGTTGGATGAGGATTGGCTGCGCCATGAGCTGGCCAAGCTCAAGGTGAAGCCGGAAAACGTGTTCCTGGCGCAGGTCGACGCCAAGAAGCAGCTGACGGTGCAAACGGGTTCTCTGGACGGCTCGCTTGAACCGAACAGCCTTACGCCCAGACAGCAGCTGCTCGCAACGCTCCAGCAGGCCAAGGCGGATCTGGATCAGTTCGGCCACTTCGCCCGCACCGACGAAGAAAGGGAGGCCCTTCTGTCCGGATCGCGCCAGCTGGATCAAGTCATCCGCCTCGCGCAGCCGGAGCTGAAGTGACGCTCCCCGTATTGGTTCTATTTATATAGAAGCTTGTCAGCGATTCTGGCTGGCGCCGCCCGCGTCGCCGGGATTGCCGAAGCTTCCGGTCTCCGGATCGGAGCCGCTGTATTTGCCGATGATCGCCTTCCCTCCGTTCTTGTCGGCCTTCTGCTTGATGATCTGCAGAGGAACGGGCATTTCGTTGCCGCCGGCAAAATGCTTCTGCACCAAAATGTTGAACGGCTCCACATAAGGGCTCAGATCGCTGCCGGCCCAGGATTCGCGGGAGTACTCGACGAACTGGTTCACCAGATCGCGATTGGCCGTAATGTGGACCTCCTGGACCGAGGGGGCAAGCTTGCGGACTCGCACGGCGATCGTCTGCTTCAGCTTGCTCGAGAGCTCGTTGTGGTCGTTGACGGAGAAATACGAATTGTATGGCGTGACGAGCTGACGGTTATCCCATTTGTCGCTGCCGGTCTGATGGTTGTAGACGCCCTCCATCCAGCCGCCGTTGTTCTGCTCGCGGATGACCTTGCTGCCGCTGCGGACCGCATGGGTTGCCGTTCCGTCGAGCACGATGCCCACATAGGCGTTCTTGTCGGTCAGCATGACGATGGCTTGCCCAATTCCGTTGAGGCGGGTGACGTCGCGCGAGAGCTGCGAGCTGTATTCGAAGAAGCGGTTATGGTGCTGGGTGGAATCGGTGCCGAGCGTTCCGTACATCCGGCTTCCTTGCATTTTGGGATCGTTCTTCTGGCGCGTGCCGTAATTCTGGTCGCTGTTCTGGACATGCTGCTTGTAGCTGCAGCCGCCGAGCAGCAAGGATAAGATCAGGGCGGAAGCAAGTACGCGTGATGGCTGTCTCATGAAGTGAGCCTCCCCTTTCGTTTGTGGCGAGTGCCTTTAGGATTCGCCGCGGAGGGGTAAATATGCGGTCCCGAACCTATACATAATTGACCATGGGTTTGGTGGATAATGATAAGGAGGAAAGGTGTGCAATCCATGAATTGGAAGCCTTTCTCGGCGTCCGAAGCTCTTTTTGACAGCTTTGAGAACAATTTGTGAACTCTCTGTGGAACATTGACAATTAGGGGCTTCAACTTTATATTTAATAAAGTAATTGACATGCAGGAGTTGCCATTTTTACAGCTGTGCATGAAGCATTTGCCTCAAGACGTACATAAGGAAGAGAAAGCGTTTCACCGGATGAATCCGGGTGGTTTTCCAACTCCTACAATCGTTCCGTAAACGGATGACTGCCTTCCGGCGGTTCTCCGTTTTTGCTTGGGCAAATGCCGAAAACGTCAAAAGTGGGGTTGATGAATGATGAAACGGT
This sequence comes from Paenibacillus sp. SJS-P3, assembly GCF_056711585.1. Taxonomy (NCBI): domain Bacteria; kingdom Bacillati; phylum Bacillota; class Bacilli; order Caryophanales; family Paenibacillaceae; genus Paenibacillus; species Paenibacillus sp. SJS-P3. The sequence goes on from NZ_CM160043.1 coordinate 1,001,286, forward strand.
GGCATCTTGCACGACGTCTCCTGCCGTTGCTCGCAGGAATGGCTCTGTTCCTATCGGCATGCGGACGAGCCGACTTGTCCACGCTGAGGCCGCAGGGTCCGGTGGCGCTCGAACAATTCAATCTGATGAAGCTCACCATCACGATCATGGTGCTCGTTATCGTGGTTGTTTTCGCACTATCCTTCTATGTAATCGTTAAATTCCGCCGTCGTCCCGGAGACAACAAGGTTCCGGTACAAGTGGAAGGCAACCACAAGCTCGAGATCATCTGGACCGTCATTCCGATCGTTCTCCTTCTGATTCTTGGCGTCCCTACGGTCCAGTCGGTATTCGGCCTGGCCAAGGACTATTCCAAGGACGACAACGCCGTACAGGTCATCGTGACCGGCCATCAATACTGGTGGGAGTTCGAATACCCGCAGTACGGCATCAAGACCGCTCAGGAACTGATGATTCCGACTGGCAAGACGATCTCCATCTCCGCCAAATCCGCGGACGTCATCCACTCGTTCTGGATTCCATCGCTTGCCGGCAAGATCGATACGAACCCGGGAAGCAACGTCAATAAAATGTACTTCAGCTCCAAGCATGACGGAGTCTACCTCGGCAAATGCGCCGAGCTGTGCGGACCTTCCCATGCTCTCATGGACTTCAAGGTGAAGTCCGTCAGCAGCGATTCCTTCGACCGCTGGGTAGCGGGAATGAAGGAGCCTGGACAGCTGCCGGCCGATGCGGCCATCAGCGACGTGTTCCAGAAGCAATGCCTCACCTGCCACGCGGTAGGCGACAAAGGCCTGCAGCTGTATCCGAACCTGACCAACATCGGAGACCGTGAGACGATCGGCGGCATCCTGGTCAACACGGACGATCCGAAGTATAAGAACGAAGGCTCGACTTACGACAACCTGAAACGGTGGATCTCCGATCCGCAAGCGGTTAAGCCGGGCAACTCCATGCCGAAGGTTGACCTGACTAAGGAACAGATCGACGGCATCGCCAAGTATCTGTCCGAATACAAGCAGAAGTAGCATTCACCTATCGGTATTGAAGGGGGTACCAGCCTTGGCTCACGCACATCCGGTCAAGCGCCATACCGGTCTCATGGACTGGCTGACGACTGTGGACCACAAAAAAATCGGCATTCTGTATTTGATTGCCGGCGGATTCTTCTTCCTGATCGGCGGCCTCGAGGCGCTGCTGATCCGGGTTCAGCTTTGGAAGCCGCTCAACAACTTCGTCGGCGCGGACACGTACAACGAGCTGCTCACGATGCACGGCACGACGATGATCTTCCTCGCGGCGATGCCCGTCATCTTCGCGCTCATGAACGCGATCGTGCCGCTGCAGATCGGCGCGCGCGACGTCGCCTTCCCGTTCGTCAACTCCCTTGGCTTCTGGACGTTCTTCTTCGGCGGCCTGCTGCTCAACATCAGCTGGCTGGCCGGCACGGTTCCGGATGCGGGCTGGACATCCTACGTCCCTCTCGCAAGCCCTACGTATAATGTAGACAAAGGCGTCGACTTCTACGTTCTCGGCCTCCAGATCGCCGGTATCGGCACTCTGGTCGGCGGCATCAACTTCCTGGTCACGATCATCAACATGCGCGCTCCGGGCATGAGCTTCATGAGGATGCCGATGTTCACCTGGACGGCATTCATCACCTCAGCCCTGATCCTGTTCGCCTTCCCGGCCCTTACCGTCGGCCTGGTCGCGCTTATGTTCGACCGGCTGTTCGAAGCCAACTTCTTCGAAGTTGCGGGCGGCGGCAACACCGTCCTATGGGAGCATATCTTCTGGATCTTCGGTCACCCGGAGGTTTACATCCTGATTCTCCCGGCTTTCGGGGTCATATCCGAAGTCATCAGCACCTTCTCGCGCAAGCGGCTGTTCGGTTACAGCTCGATGGTATTCGCCACCGTCCTGATCGGCTTCCTCGGCTTCATGGTATGGGCCCACCATATGTTCACGGTCGGCCTGGGACCGGTAGCGAATGCGCTGTTCTCCATCGCAACGATGCTGATCGCGGTTCCGACCGGAATCAAGATCTTCAACTGGATCTTCACGATGTGGGGCGGCTCAATCCGCTTCACCTCCGCCAACCTGTTCGCCGTCGGCTTCGTTCCGACGTTCGTCATGGGCGGCGTGACCGGCGTCATGCTGGCCGCGGCTCCAGCCGACTTCCAGTATCATGACAGCTACTTCGTCGTTGCCCACTTCCATTACGTCATCGTAGGCGGCCTCGTGCTCGGCCTGTTCGCCGGCCTGCATTACTGGTGGCCGAAGATGTTCGGCCGCGCGCTGAACGAGTTCATCGGCAAGCTGACGTTCTGGACCTTCTTCATCGGCTTCCATCTGACGTTCTTCGTCCAGCATTTCCTCGGCCTCATGGGCATGCCCCGCCGGATCTGGACGTATCTGGACGGAATGGGCTTCAACACGATGAACCTGATCAGTACGATCGGCGCCTTCCTGATGGGCCTCGGTACGATCTTCTTCATCATCAACATCATCGTCACGGCTGCCAAGCCGAAAAACGCAGGCAACGATCCGTGGGAAGACGGCCGCACGCTGGAATGGTCGATCCCGTCCCCGGCTCCTGAATACAACTTCGCCCAGACTCCGCTCGTCCGCGGATACGACGCTCTGTGGAAAGAGAAGATGGACGGCAACGAGGGCATGTCGCCTGCGGAGCCGATCGGCCCGATCCACATGCCGAGCCCATCGATCCTTCCGTTCCTGATGTCCGTCGGCCTGTTCATCGCCGGCTTCGGATTCCTGTACGCGAAGAACGACTGGAACAATGCATTTGTCTCCAACATCTTCGGCAACCATATCGTCGCTGGCCTAGGCCTCGCGATCACGCTGGGATGCATGGTCGTCCGCTCGCTGAAGGACGATCACGGCTTCCATATCGAGCCGGAAGAAATTACGGGCAAGGGGGTTAAGGCATGAGCGCACATTCGCATCTAGACGGCAAGCTGCCTCATGAACCGGAACGCGCGACCCTCGAAGGACGCAACAAGGTTCTCGGATTCTGGCTGTTCCTTGGAGGAGAGACGGTGCTGTTCGGCACCCTCTTCTCCGCCTTCCTGGCGCTGCGCGACCAGGTCGGCGACGGCAACCCGACTTCTCAAGAGCTGTTCAAGCTGGCCACGGTGGCGATTGCTACCGTCATCCTGCTGACGTCCAGCTTGACGAGCGTGTTCGCCATCCAGGCGATGCATCGCGGCCAAGTGAAGGCGATGCAGAACTGGCTGATCGTAACCGTCGTGCTCGGCCTTGCCTTCCTCGGCCTCGAGGTCTACGAGTTCATCGAGTACACGCATGAGGGCCATCAGTTCAGCACCAGCGCCTTCAGTTCTTCCTTCTACACGCTGGTCGGCTTCCACGGAGCCCACGTCGCGCTCGGCGTCGTGTGGATCTCGCTGCTGATCGGCCAAGTTTACCGCAAGGGCCTGACGGTCGTCACCGCGCCGAAGGTATATGTCGCCGGCATGTACTGGCACTTTATCGACGTCGTTTGGGTATTCATCTTCACCGTCGTTTATTTGATGGGAAAGGTGGGGTAACGAATGGCTAACCATACGACCCATTCCGAAGAACCGGCCAAGCGCCACAAGCACGAAGGCCCCAAGAAGCATATCGTCGCTTACATCTTCTCGATGCTCCTAACGCTCGTTGCCTTCGCCACCGTCATCGGCGGCGAGATCAACACCTCCTTCATCTACATCCTGCTCATCATCATGGCGATCATGCAGGTCATCATCCAGATGGGCTTCTGGATGCACATGAAGGACCGGGGACATCTGTTCCCGATCGTAGGCATCCTTTCCGGCGTGTTCGTTGTGTTCACGATCGTCATCATGGCGGAATTCTGGACCTGGTGGTAAACCGGTTCATCTATACCTGAACGAAAGGGGAGAGTCTAAGAGACCTCCTCTTTTGTTGTTTCTATGTCTTCGGAATAATCTTTCCGTCCGGCGCCCGACGAGGAAGAAGTTCTCAATATTGCCTTTTGCTTTGACGTCGCCAATCAAGTAAGCTTAGCTTATCCGTGTCCGCTGCCATGCTGCTAATGGCCGGATGCAGCGGGCCGCAAGCGCGGCCGAAAGAAAGGAGACCGCTTCATGCTCGGACTTGAATATTTCAGCTTCCGCGCTCTCTGGAGTCCCTGGCTGCTGTTCCTGACGATTGCTTTGCTGATCGGATATTTCTATATCATCGGCCCATGGAGGCTGAAGCATTTCCCTGAAGAACGCCGGGCAACGCGATGGCAGCAGGTCATGGCCGTCTCGGGAATCGTGCTGCTGTACATAGCCCAAGGCGGCCCGATGAATCTGCTGGGCCATCTCATGTTCACCTTTCATATGGCCAATATGTCGATTTCCTATCTCATCGCTCCTCCGCTCATCATTTTGGGCATTCCGGCTTATGTATGGAGATTCACTTTCGGCAAGCCTTTCTGGAAGCGGTTCAGCGCGTACATGAATCCGATCTTCACGCTTGTGCTGTTTAATTTGCTGTTCTCCTTCTATCACATCCCCGCAGCGCATGATTACATCATGACCAACTATTTGCTGCATGAGTTCTACTATTTCGTGCTGCTCGTCACAGCGATGATGATGTGGTGGCAGATCACCTGCCCGGTGCCGGAATGGAGCCGGCTCAACGGTTTGCGCAAGATGGCGTACGTATTCGCCAGCGGCGTGCTGCTGACTCCGGCCTGCGCTCTCATTATTTTCGCAGGGGAGCCGATGTATGCCGTCTACAACGATCCGAGCGTATGGGCGAAGGCGATGAATTACTGCGTCGCCGGCAACACCCAGCAGCTGCTCAGCCAGTTCCAGGGGCCGGCTTTCTTCAATCTGATGGCTCCCGCAGAGGATCAGCAGCTGGGCGGCATTCTCATGAAGCTTGTTCAGGAAATCATGTACGGCTGCATTCTGGCTTACATTTTCTCGCAGTGGTACCGTCAGGAAAATGCGGAGTCGGATGGGGATCTGCGCGGGACGGGACCGGCGGGAACGGTTTAAACCTCGCGATTGCTTCGCGGTTATTTTCGGATTGGAGTGGGGATCAGCTTGGACAAGTACACGATTTTTCCGACCATCAGCACCTTTTTCATCGTACTGAGCGCGATTCTGGTCGCGATCGGCTGGAATCTGGCCATCAAGCGCCGCCTGGAATCGCACAAAAAAATGATGCTTGCCGGGGCGGTCGCCGCCCTGATCTTCTTCATCATCTATACGTCCAGAACGCTTGTCATCGGCAACACCGACTGGGGTGGTCCGGACAGCCTCAAGCCGTACTATCTCGTATTCCTGCTGTTTCATATCGTGCTTGCCACGGTGGCCGCCGTCTTCGGCATTACGACGATCGTTCTCGGCTATAAGCAGAAGTTCGCGCGCCACCGGCGGATCGGGCGCTTCACGTCGGTCATCTGGTTCATTACGGCCATTACGGGAACCGCCGTATACATTTTGCTGTACCTCATGTATCCGGGCGGACACACGAAGCCAGTATTTCACGTTATTTTCGGCTGGTAAGCCGAATGACCGAGGAGGATGCGGATGTCGACGGTATTTACGATCGGGGAAGCCCTTATTGACTGGATTCCGGATCAGAGAGGCGTGGAGCTGAAGGCAGTCAGCGGATTCAGCCGAGCGGCGGGAGGGGCTCCGGCCAATGTCGCCAGCGCGGTGTCGCGGCTTGGCGGCAGCAGCGCGTTCATCGGCAAGCTTGGCGAGGATGCCTTCGGCGATTTCCTGGTGGAGACGCTTGCGGAAGCCGGAGTAGACATAACCAGGGTGCTCAGGACGCGGGAAGCGAATACTGCGATGGCTTTCGTCAGCCTGAAGGCGGACGGCAACCGCGATTTCAGCTTTTACCGCAATCCGAGCGCGGACATGCTGCTGGAGAGGGACGAGATCGGAGACTGGTTCAAGCCAGGAGATCTCCTGCATTTCTGCTCGGTAGACCTTATCGAAGCGCCAGTCAAATACGCGCACATTGAAGCGATTTCCAGATGCCGCGAAGCCGGGGGAATCGTCAGCTTCGATCCCAATGTAAGGCTGCCGTTGTGGAACAGCCCGGAACAATGCCGTCAGGCTATTCTGGAGTTCCTCCCGATGGCTCATCTCGTGAAGATCTCGGACGAGGAGCTGACGTTCATTACCGGCATCTCCGATGAGGACGAAGCGCTGAAGTCTCTGTTCACCGGCGATGTCAGGCATGTCATCTATACCCGCGGCCCGGCAGGAGCGACGTGGCTGTCCAAGGACTTCCGCGTCGAAGTTCCGGGCCATGCCGTAAGCGTCATCGATACGACAGGCGCAGGAGATGCCTTCATCGGCTCGCTGCTGTACGGCATTCAGCGCCAATCGGCCTTTCTCGGCGGCATCCAGGCGAAGACGGCGAAAGAGCTGCTCGCGTTCGCCAATGCAGCCGCAGCGATAACGACGACGCGCGCTGGCGCGATCGCTGCGCTGCCGACGGTCGCGGAAGTCAACGCCCTGCTGGCAGCGGAATGAAGGATGGCCGTGAGGCGGCATCGTTAGCCAGGAAGAGGCTACAGCCGAATATATCGAGGCGGCGGAACGATCATGGCCGCTTGCATGCATACAAAAAAACCAGTCTGTCCGGAGCTTGACCGGGCAGACTGGTTTTTTTCTTGGTCAACGGTTCATTTTTTGCTCTTCAAGAATGGCTCTGGTTTTCACAAGGAAAGGCGGAGCATCCATAGGGTTGCCGGGTATGAGCTCGATCATGCACAGCCGGGAACGGCATTCCGATTCCGCCTGCTTCATGGCATCGCGGAGCTCGGCGACGGTTCTGGCGGTCGCGGTGAAGGCGTCTCCGCCGAATGCTTCCGGCAGCTTGGCGAAGTCCCACTTGGGAATGACGTTATAACCGGGATTGACCGCGTTGACATTCAAATAATTTTCCACAACGTACAGGCCGTTGTTCAGGATGAACAGGATCGGCTTGCACTGATGCTCCAGCATGGAGCTAATCTCCTGAGCCGTCAGATGGATGGAGCCGTCGCCTGTGAACAGCAGCACCCTCCGGTCCGGTACGGCGATGCATGCTCCGAAGGCGGCGGGAGTGGCATAGCCGATGGCTTGCCATCCCCCTTGCGCCACGTAGGTGACGTTCCGGGGCAGCTTCAACTGGGACATCCCGTCGAACAAGGTGCCGGTCTCCACGACGAGGACATCGCCTTCCTGGATGAATTGCTGGAACAGCGGATAGTAATTGGCTGCCGCCAGGTCATCATCCGGCTGTCCCTGTGGAAGATCATAGGGAAAGGTCGCAGCGGGAAGGGGAGCGGCCTGTACGATCTGGAGCTGCATGAGAGCATCGATCATATCTCGGGCTTGTATGCCTGCATACATGGCCGCTCCGATCCGGACGTTGTCCGGGTTGATTTGAATCGTCTTCGCAAAGTCCAGCTTGGCCGTGAAGCTGGCCGTGTTGGTGTCGGCCCAGACCAGACCGACAGCGATGATGCAATCCGCATTTTCAACGGCTTGGCGGACGGATTCCTCGCCGCATCCAGCGGAGTACATGCCGATATAGTTGGGATGGCTCTCGTCGAACGAGCCTTTTCCGTACACCATGGACGCTGCGGGAAGATGAAGCTTTTCCGCCAGAAGCTGGACGGCATTCTCCAAGCCGTATCGCATCACCTTCACATCGGTCAGCAGCACCGTGCGGCTGCTTCCCTTCAGCAGCTGGCCCGCATGGGCCGCCGCCTCTGCGAGGGAGGATGGAGTTGTTGCCGGAGCGGGCCATGATTCTATATGCGCCTGAATCGGCTTGCTTATCAGGTCGTCGGGGATGGTCAGATACACCGGCTTTTTTTGAGTCTGGGCAATGTGCAGAGCTTTAGGAATTTCATACGAGGCGTTCTCCAGGGTGATGGACGCGGCATAGGCGGTCAAGGATTCATAAACCTTTCGGAACGTTTCGAAATTCCCGTCCATCAGGGAATGATGCATGAGTTTATGAGCGGACTGATCCATAGAAGGAGGAGAGCCGACGATGTGCACCACCGGAATGGATTCGCTGTTCGAGCCGGCGATGGCGTTGCAGGCGCTGAGCTCGCCGACCCCGAAGGTGGTGAGCAGGGCGGACATGCCCTTCAAGCGGGCGAAAGCGTCGGCGGCATAACCGGCGTTCAGCTCGTTCCTGCAGCCGATGAAGGTCAGCTCGGGATGGCGGCCAAGCTCGTCCAGGATGCTGAAATTATAATCGCCTGGAACGCCGAATATGTTGGAAATCCCGGCTCGGCTCAGGCAGCTGAACAGGAACGCCCCTAATGTTGGCTGATTCAAGCTCTATTCCTCCCTATAAGTTAGATAAGGTTAGTTTGTCATCTTGATGGTTTTGTATGTGGCTGGATGACTGCAAAGCGAGATGGTACCAATTTTGGAACGTATCGGGGAATGCAAGTCCGTTCCAAATTTAAGTATTGACTAAAACTGGAATCAGTGTATATAGTGTATATAAAGATATACACAGTATACACACTGTATAAACACGGTGTGGGGAGGAGGAACGCTCTTGAGCACCTGGCAAGGCGCTAAGCTGCTTGTCAAATACGACTGGATGTCGATCGGGTTCGGGTGGCTATTCAATATTGCGATGCTGTTTTACTTCATCGTGACGACCACTCCGCTAATCATGCAGCTCCGGGATGCCGGGCAAGCCGAATCGAGCGCATGGGCGATCGACTTCATCATGCTGGCAATCATACCGGTCCTTGGCTTCTTCATGAACATGACGACCATCGGCAACTGGAAGCAGGCCCATATCGCCCGCAAGATCGCGCGGATCAGGCTGCTGCCGATCAGCTATCGGCAGATCGCCGTCGGACGCCTTCTGACGATGGCAACGATATTCACGCCCATGCTGCTGATCTACTTCGGAGCCCAATATGTCCTTGTTTATCATGAATTTCTGACTCCGCTGCAATTTTTGAATTTCGGCCTGCAATGGTTCGGATACGGCATTGCAATCGGCTGCGTTTATGCTTTTCTGGAGATGGGGCTTGGAGGGAAAGCCTACTTCTGGTTCTGCGTTGTCATCATGGTTTTCATTCTAGCCGTTGCAATCTTTTTGTCCTTCAACCGCATTGCGCTGGTCAACCACCAATTGCAAGCCGTGCAAGAGGGAAATTGGACTTGGGCGATCATCATGCTGGCGGCCGCCGCGCTCAGCTTCGCCGGCACGATCGGGCAGATGGCCAGGCGGCTCAGCCGCCGCAACCTGCTGGGTTGACCGGCCAAGAATTTTTCAACTTAAGGGGGTGCAGCCGTGCGGCTACCCATTCATATCAACGAGCATAGCGCCGAGCCGCTGTACCACCAGATTGAATCCCAGCTCAGGACGCTGATCATGAGCGGCCAGCTGGAGGAGAATACGCTGCTGCCCTCCAACCGCGAGCTTGCCCAGAATCTGCAATGCAGCCTCATCACGATCCGCAGGGTCTATCAGGATTTGGAGGCGGAGGGCTTGCTCCGTACGAAGCAGGGAACAGGCACCTTCGTCGCCAAGGTTGATGTTGAAGCAGGCGCCAAGCAGCGGCTGGAGGCCGTAGAGACGGCCATCTCGGCTGCGGTGGACGCTGGAGCAGGTGCAGGCCTCGGCCGTGCCGAGCTGGAGAGCTTGCTGCGCGAAGAGCTGGAGCGGAGGAAGATGACATGACGAACCGATCGGAGGGAAACCGGGTGAGTACAGCTGTTCAGAATGTGAAGGAGGCTGTGGGAAGCGGGCCGCAGCAGGCCGCCGATGGAAGCGCTTCAGCCGCAAGCTTCTCGGGCGTGCTGCTGAACCGCAGCCGGTTCCGGCTAGGTCCCCTGGATCTGGAGCTTCCGGCAGGCTGCGTGACCGCGATTGTCGGTCCCAACGGCTGCGGCAAAAGCTCCACCTTCCGGCTGCTGCTTGACCAAGCTCGCCCCGATGCAGGGGAGATCACGATGCTGGGCGAACAGGTCGGCAAGGGGGCGGATGATACGGAGCTCAAGCGCAGGATCGGCTACGTCCCGGAAGAAGACGACAAGCTCGACGGCAGGCTGCGGGGCACGGCCAAGGCGGACTTCGTCCGTCAGTGGTATCCCGGATGGGATCGCAATGAATTCGAGAGAATGCTCAGGCAATTCGAGGTGGATCCTTCGCTGCGCCTGGGGAAAATGTCCAAAGGAATGCGCCGCAAATACGAATTGGCTCTCGCCATGGCGCACGGTCCGGAGCTGCTGCTGCTCGACGAGCCTTCATCGGGTCTGGATCCGCTGGCCTGGCGTACGATGGTCGACGAGCTTCATCGGTACATGGACGGAGGCAGCCGGACGATCGTCATGGCTACCCATATCATCGACGAGGTGAAGCGGCTGGCCGACTATATCGCGATCATGGACTCCGGCCGGATCATCGGCATGTATGAGAAGGATGAACTGCTCGGATCCTGGCATACGTTCTATATATCGGCGCCAGAAGGCGCTTCGCCGGCCGACACAGCCCTCGCAGCCGCTGAAATGCCCGGAATCGTCCGGGTCGAGGAGACTGGAGGAGGCACCTGCCGCGTAGTCACCTCCTGCGCATGGGAGGCGGAGCAATGGTGCCGCCGGCAGGGCTATCCGGTCAGCGGCCAGAAAGCGCTGGAGCTGGACGATATCCTGGACCATCTGATCCGGCACAAGAGATAAGAGGACCTCGCAAAGAAGACAAGATTAGACGAACAGGGGGAAACAAGAAGTGAAACCGCTCATTGTGGAACGAGTCGTCAAGCAATATGCAGACAAAACCGCCGTCAACGGCATCAGCCTGGAGGTGGACAGCGGAGAGATCTACGGCTTGCTCGGCGCCAACGGCGCGGGCAAAACGACGACGATGCGAATGGTGCTCGGGCTGATCTTTCCCGACGAGGGCCGAATCCTGTACAACGGCAAGCCGTACACGAAGCAGCAGCTCAGGGACATCGGCTACCTGCCGGAGGAGCGAGGCCTCTATCCGAAGGTCAAGGTCAGCGAGCAGCTTGTATACCTTGCCCGGCTGAAAGGAATGTCGGCGGCCGACGCCGACAAAAGCCTCAAGATGTGGCTTGAGCGCTTCGGCGTGCCGGAATATTATGACAAACGCGTGGAAGAGCTGTCCAAGGGCAACCAGCAGAAGATCCAATTCATCGCGACGATCATCCATAGGCCGAAGCTGATGATTCTTGACGAAGCGTTCAGCGGACTCGATCCGGTCAACGTCGAGCTGCTGAAATCGACCGTCAAGGAGCTCCGCGACCAGGGAGCATCCATTCTGTTCTCGACGCACCGGATGGAGCATGTCGAGGAGCTATGCCGCAACATTACGATTCTGCATCGCTCGAACGAGGTGCTCAAGGGCAGCCTCAAGGAGATCAAGAACCGTTTTCCGAAAGAGAGAGTCATGCTGGCAGCGGATGGAGAGGTCGCCGGATTGGAGGAGCTGCCGGGCGTTCTCGGCGTCAAGCGGCATGAGCATGCCTACGAGCTGCGGATCGCGGACGAAGCTTCCGGACGCGCGGTTCTGCGGCATGCGATGAATCAGAGCGACGTCACCCGTTTCGAGATCATGGAACCGACTTTGAACGAAATCTTTATTAAAACGGTAGGTGAAAATCATGAATGAGTTCTGGACGGTCACCGGCTTTACGTTCCGCAACAAGGTCAAAGGCAAAGCCTTCCTCATCACGACACTCATCCTGGTCCTTATTCTATCGCTGGCCATCAACCTTCCCTACATCATCTCGCTGTTCAAGTCCGGCGGCTCGGACAGCCCGAAGACGATCGGGTACGCCTCCATGCAGAGCGACCTGGCCCAAAGCAGCGTGACCCCGACTCTCGTCGGCGAATGGGTCAAGGAATATTTCGACTCCCAGCCGGCAGGGCAGCAGAAGCTGAGGCTGGAGAAGATCGATGGAGGAGCGAGCGCGGCCTCGGCGGAAGCCGCTCTCAAGAAAGCATTGAGCGACGGGAAGATCAGCGGTTACATGCTGCTGGAGCCCAGCAAGGAGACCGGCTTCTACTCCGCTCTATTCAAGTCCGAGAAGATGCTCGACAATTCCTCGGTCGAACAATTGAAAATCGCGCTGCAGATCGTCAAGGCGAATGCGGCTGGACTTACGGCTGAGCAGAAGACGCTGCTGTATGCGCCGGTCGACGTGAAGGCGCTGCAGATCTCGGCCGACGGAACCGCAGAGGATGCCGGCCGCACGGCTTCCCAGCAAGGCGTCAACATGGGCATGGTCTATGCGGTCCTGTTCCTGCTCTTCATGTCGATCATGGCGACGGGCCAGGTCATCGCCAGCGAAGTGACGACGGAGAAGAGCTCCCGCATCATGGAAGTGCTGATTACGAGCGTGTCTCCGCTGAACAGCATGTTCGGCAAAATATTCGGCATGTTCCTGGTCGGCCTGCTCCAGATCGCGATCTACGTGGCGGCAGTGCTCATCAACATCCAGATCCCGACCAACCGGGAAGCGCTCGGCAATCTGGATATCCATCTCGGCGACGTCAGTCCCGACCTTCTGACCTTCGCGCTCCTGTTCTACCTGACCGGATACTTCCTGTTCGCGACGCTGTACGCGGCTGTCGGCTCCCTGGTCAGCCGTACCGAGGATCTCGGCCAGGCGGTCATGCCGCTCACCTTCGTATCGCTCGCCGGATTCTATCTGGGCATCTTCAATCTGGCGAATCCCGACAGCATGCTGGTCAAGGCCACTTCGTTCATTCCGTTCTTCTCGCCGTATGTCATGGTTCTGAGAGTAGGCGTAGGCCATGTGGCGACATGGGAGGTGCTCGTCTCGCTCGGCATCATGCTGGTCAGCATCTACGTGTTCGGCTGGCTGTCCGCCAAGATCTACCGCACTGGCGTCCTGCTCTATGGCAAGCGTCCCAGCATCAAGGAGCTGCGTAAAGCGATGAAGGCTTATAAAATCTAGAGCTTATCGAACCTGGTGTAAACTTTATTTAATAATGGCGGAAGCTTGATGGTATTTTGGCGGTGGGTTTGTGTATTAATGTCGTCTAAATAATAGTGTCTTCTGATATTTCCCTTGATTTTTCTGGATTTCTTCACTCCTGATCCAAGTGCCATCGAGAATAAGTAAGTGGCGATAAACGTATTTTTTGATTTGCGGTATTATGTCGTTTTTCAAAAGTAACGATTTAAACTTGCGAGGAGGATGAATCCAATATGAAGAATCTTATCCCAATGGTTAGCCTAATCTTGTTAGTGGTTTACTCGCTCATCTCGCATTATGAAGTTCCGGTGATCGACTTTGCTAAAGGTTTATTACTTGGTTTATCGGTGGCTGGTAGTTTATATACGATTGTGCAGTTCGGTCGTAGTGCTAAGAATAGAATAGTATAAGAAAATTATGATTAAACCGGTCATCTATGATGGCCGGTTTAATCATAATTGAGGTAGGTTATCAGAGAATTTTGCAGCGGCGAATATCTAACTATTGGGGAGATACCACGATGAGGAAAGAAATCCCGTTTAAAGATGGTAAAGTTATCTTCTTTAAGGATTCAAACTTCTGGAGTGAACTTTTACATAACTGCTGTAGGGAAACAAAAGCTATCTATATTGCAACATACAACTTTAATTTCCGAGACAAATATGAGAGAAGTTTTTACAAAGAGCTTTCAAAACTTGCTAATTTAGGGCTGCGTGTTAATTTGTTATATTCAAAAATGACATTTTCTGAAGAGGATACATTAGAGATTGAAGAGATATTTAAAAACTTTGTGTTGTGTGCTGAACTAAAAACGAATCATTCGAAGCTTTTTATTGCTGACAATTCATTGGGTCTGCTAATTTTAGTTTTGGAAGCAATAACAATTACGAGTGTGGAGTTACCTTTACAGATAGCGAAATAGTATCTGAGATTAGAAAATTCTATTGTGAGGAACTACTTGATAAAAGCGAGTTTACAAACATACCAGAGTGTTTCGACCCGTTTGATTTCCTTTCTCGAATATTGAATGTAGTTGAGGAATTAATTAATGTAGAAAGCAAAGCGGAGTTCTATGGAGATATCAAGCACGCAATCCCTGAGTTGCGATATTTAGATGATCTTGAAGGGTATTTAGACAAACTCGACCGCCCCGTACCTGCACATTTTAATTGGTTCCCACTCTACATGCAATTTTATGAGGAAGGACATGTAGATGATAGTGTTTTTCAAGGTTTTAAGAAGTATCTTAATGAAATTCATCCATATAAAGCGCTTCTTCTCCAGCCGCTCGACGTCGAGACGCTCCAGGGCCGCCATTACCCTTAAATGTTTCAGTAATTATTTTTATCAAAAATAAAAATTATAAGATTTAGTTATATACAATTACAGGAGTTATCAAATAGATATGCCTAAAGCGAGAGATCATTTTATGGTATTTTCATTTTTATATTTTTTAAAAATAACCCAATTATAAATAAAGAGGCAGGGAGAAAATTAATAAAAAATAAGATTAATGGGAGATATTCTGTATCGATATAAAAGAAATTTGATAATATGTTGAAGTACATATAAAATAACCATACTAAATTATCCAGACCATTTATTCCTCCATACCGATCGGTCACGGAACTGTATTTCAAAAAAGAATAGAGACACAATAACCAAATAAAAAATCCAATGGTATATATCAAGAAAACTGCAAATAAATCATATATTGACGACTTTCCGTTACTCAAAAGAGTAAAACCTATAAATATATATATTAACATTATAGAAATAATTATTGCATATTTAAACTGATTTGGACACTTTATCAACAAAAAGTTTCCTGCTATTTGTATTATTAAATAAAATGTAAATGATAATATATTGTTCCTTATTACTACTTTCATTTTCCAATTACTCCTTTTTACGAATACATATTAGTACTTCAATAAACAAAAGCACATTCTTCGCCAGCTGTCTCTCCTCGGCTTCCCGCTGTTTTTGTCACCGGCCGCCTTCTCGTCCGCTGCCGGTACTCGTTGGCCAGGTCTGTCTTGTCAGCGATCGACGGTACGGGGATCCGATTGCGCTGGGACGAGACCACACCTTTGATTGGAGATGGATGACAGTTTTATTGTATCCAAGCCACCCCTCATTGCTATTCTTTCTAAGACTTGTCCATATAAAGCTACCTTTAGCGGTCTAAAAGGAGCCTAATCTCCAGCTATTCCAAGCCGGCTTTTTCCGGTCCGGATCGACGCAGCAATCAATCACAACTTCCCCTTCGGCCAGATATATCCCCGGGTTCTCACTCGACTGAATGAACTGCTGAATCCAGCGGCGATTTGCTTGAATGCCGGTTCCATTCGTGAGCAATCGTTTTGCTGCCAGATCAAGGACCAATTTTTAAGTTCATAAAATGGTGTGAACAGATTGGTGGAAAAATTATTAATGAGAGCATTGATACCGATGAGATAATTGATAATGTATTGATCCCGGTTGAAATTGAAAAGATGCCCGAAAAAGAGATACTTATGATCTATTGGCCGGTAGAATTACTTCAGAGATCAGAAGAATCAGTAACGCTATCTTCCAATGTGGGGGAAGTTGCCTTTTCTAACTTTAGCATTTGTTAACTAGGGGCTTTGTATAACATATTCAGAAGTTCCCCATAGTCCGGATCCCCACCAAATTTAGTCCTGTACCAGTTAACGGGATCATTAGAATCATCCCCATCTAAAGTAGCTGCTTGGGTAGCTAATTGCATCGTGATTTCCCAGCCTGTAGGGATCCCGGATGAACGCGAGATACCCGAACCAAGCATGAGAGCGTATGCCCCCTTTTTACTTTGTAGCGTGAATGCAAGTGAGATAAGTGGATCGAGCATTTTAGAGCCTCCTTTATTCGGTAGTCCTATAGTACCACGGGATTCCCAAATTTTAACAAAAAAAACTCGGTCTGGAGTCGTACCGAGTTTAGATGGTAGATAGTTAGTTTTGAATATTAAATAGGGAATATTAAACTTGAAGTCCATTGTATATTTTAAGTCTATGATAGCTTGAACCTATTTTTTATCCCTAGGTGTCAAGGATCGATACTTAGTCAACCATAAAAGTTCGTCAGAAGCTAATTCATTAGAAGGAAATAATGAACTAAAGTAACGTCTGATTGATATAGCATGGATGGACCGCTATATACCGTTTCCCTAGGTCGTGTCCTCTAGAAACTTATTTCTAAACACCGATATTAATTATATGTCATTCTTTTAAGAAAGAGGGAGCATGTTGAACAAGTACAAATATCACTTTATTTTTCTTTTTGCTGTTTTGATTTTCATTATGACAGGTGTTGTTGCTCTAGCTGCTGCAGATACTGCAGAAAGCAAAAAAAGAACCCTTGTCTGGTTTGATAGTCCTTATATTGATGTGGACACAGTGTCGTTTGAGTCAGGCGAGCATTACCGGAAAACCTATAGATTTTCAAAGGATTTTTCCACCTTAAAAGTCGGGGAATCTCTCAAAGGGAACATGGTTGGGGAAATCCGAGACCCAAACTCCGGATTTCGAGTTCGCGATAACAAATGGAATCATTATGGGTATGCGTACATGCGGACATTGCCCACTGGAATGGCGGCCGTATATGCAGATGAAACATCAATGGATAGTGGGGTGCTCACCTTTAACCCAATAACCGAAATTGTATCTAAAATACAATCTTTCCCCAAAGGAACGGGAATACGATTCGAAGCAAATGATATCTATAGGACCTATACAAGAAGCCGCGGAGAGGAGGTGTACTCAATTCGATCAAATACAAAATTGAGTAATGGTTTTCTCAAAATCTTCAACCACAATGATTTTGTTGATAATCAATATAAGCTCTCTGCCCCAATTTATGATGGGGATCCCTATATAGAGATAAGCTGGAGCAAGAACCTCCAAACACTTAAACGTATTCAAGAGGACCATACGATGTCTACAGTCAAGTTCATTGGATCCAACTATACCAGCGGTGCATGGTTAAACAGCAATAATAATATCTGGCCAACCAAAAAGAAGAATTTACAAATACAAAAACTGTTTTCTTTTAAACCCTCAAAGTCAGAGACCTATATCCTGCAAGATGGAAAGAAAACCGAACTAAATCAAATGCAGGGAAGAGTACAAGAGTACCTATCACCGAACCTCAAATATATTCTTGGTGAGGAAACTGTTCTCAATGGAAAGACGTCATTTGATGGTTATAAAGATGTTCGCTTTGTTATCTATGATACTCAAGTTGCGGGAGTGACAAAAGTAATTCAATCCCCTTTAAGGCTTACGATTAATACTATTGAATGGTTTAATGATGATTTACTCAAGATTACTTATCGTACTGGCCAGCCAACAAAAGAAACAGTTCGGTATCTCCATATCCCAACTGGAATTTTTACGATGCAAAAGGGAGAAGTAGTTACTTCAAGTTGGACAAACCCTTTTCAGTCTTCAATATATGCGTCTGATATAAAAGATTTAATCACCCTTCAGGATCCCGTGCAAATTATTTTTAATGGAGAATTTGTGCGCTATACAAAGCAAGGATCTTTTCAATATCAAAACTCTGTTTATATGCCCTTAGAGGATTTTTGCTCTACAGCTGGCTTATTATGGACTATGAAGGGCTCAGAATTGCAGGTCAAAGACAAAGGGCTAATATGGAACGAGAAGGTTTCAAATGTAATTACCTACAAAGGAGTACATTACGTTCCAGCCGTTAATAGTATAAAAAAGCTAGGTTACCATGTGGAAAGTGTTGAAGCAGGCTCCATGAAACATAAATTAATTGTCACTTCCACGGAATGAACGTTACCGGCAAAAGAGGCTGTCACTCTGGCGAACAAAGCAGCTGTAGCCCAAACTCGTATGGGTTTTGAAGCTTTTATCTGCAACCCAGAAGACGCTTGTAGGAGATCACCCGCCTGACGGAAGCAGGCGGCTATCGTTGCGCTGGAAGCGCAAGCAGCAGCGGACCAAGCAGCGGCTAATCTGGTGAAAGCGCAAATTGCCGCTTTGTCAGCAAAAGTAGCTGTCACTCTGGCCGATATTCAAGCCCGTACGGCTTACGATGCTTTATTTGCAACTCAGAAGACGCTGGTAGGGGATATCACCCGATTGACGGAAGCAGAGGCGGCTATTGCTGACCTGAGACTCTTACAAGTAAAGTGTTGACCACTTTTGTTTTCGCGACCGTATATGCCACACAAGCCAGGGAACAGAGCAAGCCGATGATCAGGTCAGCGATCTGAATTATCAGCTAAATGCGGCTTCCGTAGCCGCTACCGCCGTAAAAGTAAACGAGAATTAATTCAAGCTCGTTCCGAGCTCTTCCTATCAAACCATTACAGTTTCGGGAAGAGACAAAGATCAATTCTTCGGCAATTAATAGTTTAAAGGATGCATGATCCTGCTTCTCCATCTATTCAGCATGGAGTTCGGCCGCAGGACGGAAACATAGAGAAGCCGCATACCGATCGGTATGCGGCTTCTGTCCGTTTTCAAAAGGCTAGGCATCCTTGCCCGCGAAGGTCACCCTGTTCTTGCCTTCGCGCTTCGAGCGATACAAAGCCTCGTCGGCTTTGCGGATGACCGAGATCGGATCCGGGTCGTCATCCGGCCATCGGGCTGCGCCTACGCTGCAGCCGATTCCAATGGAATGGCCTTCAATCGCCAAGGGTTCATTGATGGCCTGGATGATCCGGTTCGCCAGCGCTGTGCCGCCAGCTTCGGAATCGCTTGCGGAGGTATAGAACACGGCCAGGAACTCGTCGCCTCCCAGGCGGACCGCAAGCTCTCCAGCGCGCATGCAGGATCGTATTCTAGCCGCCGTCAGCTGCAGGAGCCGATCGCCCACTTGATGGCCGTACTCGTCGTTGACGGATTTGAAGCCGTCCAAATCCATGTAGAGAAAAGTCAGAACCTTGCCGCTGCGGGCAGCGGCGAGCGCGTGGTCCAGATACGAATCCAGCGCGCGGCGGTTGGGGAGTCCCGTAAGCTTGTCCTGATGGGCCTGATTTTCCATCTCATCCAGCGCCAGCTCGGTCTTCGTCAGGTCCATGACCAGGTGATGGAGGGTTTTCGACAGAATTTCGATGTCGCGGATTCCTTTGTGGATCGGGATGGCCGAATGCTCGCCCCGGAGCAGGCGCTCGGCGGCATCCGTGATCCGTCTTAACGGACGGGCGGCCATGCCGGCTGTGAACCAGCCTGCGATCGCAAACAAGAGAGCGGTTATAACCCCGATCCCAATAATGAAATGCCGGATGCCATCTACGGGAGCGAATGCGATGTCAATCGGCTGCCTGACGATGACGGTCCAGCCAAGTCCCTTGTAGTTCTGATACCCGTCTCCAAGCGCGTAACCCGTCAAATAGGTTTTGCCGTCGCTCCAGCGCTCCATCGAATAGCCGTTCTTGCCGGCTTGGGCTTTCGACAAGCTGTCCAGGACAAGCGGCTTGCCCACCATGGCGGAAGGGCCGATGAGAACCGTACCGTTGTTCTGGCTTACGACCAGAATATCCGCATTTTCTTTGTGCTCTTTCATGGGCTGCAAAATAGAAGCTTCGATCTCGCGCGCCCAAGCCCAGCTGAGATGGGCGGCAAGCACTCCTTTGACGTTCAAGGCCTTGTCGTAGATCGGCAGGCTGATATCGACGAACTGCATCGGCTCTCCAGTCGGATTCGGAAGAAGCTTGCCCAGCAGGACCGCCTCATGGACATCGCCGATGAATTTACCTTGTATCCCTTCCTGAAATACAGGACGCTGAGCGATGTTGCTGCCCGTCAAAATCCCGTCGGTGGAAGCGATGACCGTTCCTTTCGGGTCCATATAGCCTACCCACGTAAATGAAGGTAGGCTCAACTTCAGCTGATCCAGCAATGCGCGGATCTGATCCGCAGAGCCGGGATGCTGCAAAGCTTCCAGCTTGCTCAGCACATCCAGCTCGCCCGAGCGGGACCACATGAAGGAATCCAATTTATCCGCCATCTGATAGGAGGTTTCCGATAAGGATTGGCCGATCTGGGATTCAATTTCAACGGTTGTTTTGCTGCCGATCGACCAGCTCAGCGCTCCGGTCAGCAAAATAATGACAGCTGCGAGCAAGACAGCGAAAATAGATCGAAGAGAGTAAGACATCGGTGGATTCGATTCCTTTCTTGATGTGCCGTCGTACGGGATGCGATTGACCTGCAGCGCCGCAGCAGTGATAAGCAGGTGATGTGGATGAAGATATGCGGTCAAGGAAAACAAACAAGGCTGGCGAAGGCAGCCAGACCCATTCCACATCTTCATCTTCTCAACTCTATATCGGTTAGGTACAATCGACATTGCAGCGAATGCTTGCAAAAGGGAGGAATCCGAACCGGCGAACTCCCATCCTGCCTGCCTTCTGCACAGCTGCCGTCCAGGCGGGCAATCGTATCAGCAGCGATAAGATTGCGCGGGTTGCCGGTCTGGCGATCGCGGCCTCCATCGGAGGCCTGCATGAGCTTGCTCCGGCGCAAGCCGCGAAATGGAACGCCTAGTCGCCTTTACAGAGAAGATTTATAGAATCGGAGAGTGGATTCGATGCGTGAGCTGATGGACAGCAACGGGATCCGGAGCTCGGAGGTCGGCGCTTACCTGTTCTCCCAATTCTCCGTCGGCAACGTGAAGCTGGTCTCGGAGCGGCTCGGCATCGACGGCTCCAAGGTCGCTTATGTCGGGGACGCCGATGCATCTACGGCTCCAGGAATGGATAGGCAAGCCGGACCCGGTGCGTGGATTCTGGCTGAACCATCGTGATTTTATTTCCTCGGAAATAGGGCACGATGAACGAAGCTCGGCGATTGTCGCCGTCAAGCGCTTATCCCGTTCATGAAGTGCAGCAGCCCCTCTAATCGGCTCGATAGAGGGGCTGCTTTTTCATATGGAGATTCAGCGCGGTTCTAAACCAATAAAAGCCCTCAAGGGTCGGAGAGGGACTTAAACAGCTATGAATCGGTCGCGAATGAGGGGTATCCGGAACAGGCAAGGGTCAGATCAAGCTTGAGGAAGAAGGTCTTGATACGTTTTGTAAGACAGAATAGCGATAATCAGTGATCCGATAAAGAAAAGAACAGATCCCCCCAGTGTAAACAATCTGCCGATCAGGGTGTTTTTAGCTTCTTCGATTTGAGCAAGCTGGTTCATCTCTGTCACTCCCTTAGGCCATTTATCCTAGTGTATGCATCCCTAATCAATAGGTTCTAATCCCCGTTCGGAGCCGGCAAGCATCATCTTGAGGAAGAGCGGATCGCAATCCTTCGCGGGGCAAGGGCAAGAATAGGGAAGGCATAAACCCCCGCTGCCATGGGTGATGAGCGCGCCAGGCAGCGGGGGTTCGGTATGGGGCTGAGTACGAGCCTTCATCCACGTTACAGCGAGTATTTCTTATACATGCCGACGGCCTCGGGTCCGGTGTAGTCAAAGCCGTATTGCTTGTACAGCCGGTCGGCCGGAACATCGGCGATCAGGCTTATGTAAGAGCCTTTTGGCGCATGGCTGTCCAGGTACTCCGTCAGATGAGCCATGATGAGCTTGCCCAGCCCCTGTCCTTGATAAGCCGGTTCGACCGCGATGTCGACGATTTGGAAGAAGCAGCCGCCGTCGCCGATGATCCGGCCCATGCCGATCAGCTGATCTTCATGGCGGAGGAGTTCGTATGTGCGGATCAGCCTTTCAGCAGTTCCTTGGCGCATGACTCTATCTTCTCCCGATACCGGGGCAGATGGCCGGCGAGCGCGGCGAGCGCGATCGATGCCGCCTGGCGCTCCTCTCCGGCGTCGGCTAGGCAGATGGCCAGGAAAGCTTGAACGGCGCCGTCCAGATGATCGGAGCTCCGCCGCTGTTCCGTGGAAAGCAAGGCGATTGCCTCCGGAAGCGCGCCGATGCCGCGCAGCAAGCTGGCCAGCTGGATGACGGCGGTTCTTCTGCGCTCTCCCTTCAGTCCTCTGGACAAGGCGCGCCGGTACAACGGCAAGGCCAGGTCGGATTGTCCGGCCTGCTCCAGGGAGGCGGCACGTTCGAAGGCAGCCTCGGGGCTGTCTTCCGGAAGCTCGGAGGCGAGGCGCTCCATGGCGGCGACGAGTTCCTCTCCGCTCAAGGAGCCGGCGGAGCTCCATAGCTGCGCGACCCGTGTATCCCATTCTTCATCCGGCATGCGGCATCTCTCCTTGATTGCAATCCTTTCGACTAGTATAGGGCTTGCGGAGGCAGGAGCCAAGCTTGCGTGAGAGCCGGATTATAATAATGGGATTTTCGCTATCGATCTCCGTCCCTGGCAGCTGGAATCATTTTCATTATTAAGATACAGATCGGATATCAGCAGTAGAAACGCAGATAATTTTCCTTTGGTTCCGTTTCCGAACGGCTTAATGACCTCAATCGCCAGGAAGAGCGCTGCATGAGCGGATTTGGACGCTCCTTCTTCCTAGTTACATTTTCGACAGAGTCGTATACAATCGGTATAGATGTATTTGGCGAGAAAAGCGCGCAAACGGGCGTCATTCCGGGCTTGAAGAGGAGGAGGGACTCCATGCACTCGAAAGGAAAGAAGCTGCTGGCCTGCTTGCCGGCCGCATGTCTGGCCATCCAGCTGACAGCTTGCGCCGGTCCGGCCGATGCCGTCAATTCGGGCGGCGCAAGCCTTGCGGAGCTGGAGAGCGGAGCAGGCGAAGCCGGCCGTTATGCAGCAGCGGCGCAGACGACGGCTCCGGCGGGGACCGCTGCTCCGGCTGCTTCGGGCGCGCCGCAGCCTTCGATTGCCGGCCCGCTGCCTTCCGCTCCTGCCGGCAAGGACGCGCCCGCCAAGCAAGGAGTGAAGCCAGTGGCAGAGAAAAAGCATCGGCTGCCGGAGGGCTTCGTTTACTTGGATGAAATCATCCCGACGGTCAAGTCCGATATCCGGTATTACACCGACTACAATTTCGTGGGAAGAAGGCTGGACGGCTACAAGGCGCCCTACGCCATCCTGTCCGGGCAAGCGGCCAAAGCTCTGAAGGCGGTCAGCGACGAACTTGCCGCGAAAGGACTCGGACTGCTCGTCTACGATGCCTACCGTCCGGTCAAGGCTGTCCAGCAGTTCATGCGCTGGTCCAAGGATGCGGACGACACCGCCATGAAGGAAGTCTTTTATCCCGAAGTGGACAAGGCCAATGTGTTCAAGCTTGGCTTCGTCTCCTCCCGTTCCGGGCATTCCAGAGGAAGCACGATCGATCTCACGACATACAGCCTGAAAACAGGCAAGCCGACCGACATGGGGAGTCCCTTCGATTTTTTCGGGGAAATCTCGAGCCACGGCACGAAGCAGATCGGAGCCGTCCAAGCGGCTAACCGGGCCGTCCTCAAGAAAGCGATGGAGAAGCAGGGCTTCGACCCCTACAGCAAGGAATGGTGGCACTATACGCTCAAGAAGGAGCCGTTCCCCAACAAATACTTCGATTTCGACATCGAATGACGGGATGCCGCCGGCGATTTGCCGGGCATCTTCCGCAGACGTCCATGCAGGCATCCATTTTTTATAGGCGGCATCATAGCTATTCTCTTAAGGGGAACGCGGTGGTGGCGCCTTTTTTTGCGACTTGCTGCAAATGGAAGGGAGGAGCAAGATGGCGTCGCTGCTCAGCGAAAGGAAAAAAGAGGATGTGCTTGCGTTGATAAACGGGTGCTTCGGCATTGCGGTTCGCTTCATCGAGCCGCAGCATCCGGCCTGGGAAGAGCGTGGCGTCGCTGAGGGCGAGGCCGTCCCTCCGGTCCCGGGAGCCATGCGGAAGCTGGAAGACGAACCCCGGGACGGGGCCGCAGCCATCCTTCATCAGACGGAAGAAGGGCTGAATTATATCGAGATCCGCGTCCACGGCGATGAAGCGTACGAGGGCAGCTTCCTTGCCGGTCCGGTCCTTTACGCTGCTGAGCGGGGGAGTAGAGCCGACGTCATCAAGGCGGGCGGGGACGGCCTACATGACGACTCGCATGCAGGCGGACCGGACAGGAAAAGCATGCGGCTTCATTCCCGAAGCCTGCCCGTACTGGGCAAGGATCGTTTTCTCGAAGCCGGCGTGCTGATCCATTATTTGGCTTGCGGCACCCGAATCGCCGCTTCCGATATTCAGAAGGCGGGCTATGCGGCATCATGGAATTCAGGCCTGGACAGGAGGGTGGATCTCGATGTTTCCTTCCGCCTGTACGACTTGGACAGCCGCCACGATCTGACATTCGAAAAAAAGCTGATCCGGCTCGTCAAGGAAGGACGCGCGGAGGAGCTGGCTGCCGAATTCAGCGGCCTGGAGACGATGCAGGGCATCGGGATCCTTTCCCGGAAAAGCCGGGTCCGGCACGAGAAGAACCTCGGCATCGTCGGCATCGCGCTTGCCGCGAGAGCGGCGGTCGAGGGGGGACTTCATCCCGAGGTCGCCTACACGATGAGCGATCTGCATATCCAGCATATCGAGGAGCTGGTCGGCACGAGGGATATCCGCAAGGCGACGGCCGGGGCGATGACGGATTTCGCGCGCAAGGTCCGGGACAGCCGCGATTGCTCGGTCTCCATTCCGATCGCCAGATGCAGGAATTACATCTTCATGCATCTCTATGAGTCCATCTCCCTGACGGATCTGTGCCGGCTGGTCAACCTCAATGCCAGCTACTTGTCGCGGCGGTTCAAGAAGGAGACCGGCTTCACCGTCATGGACTGCATTCAGAGCATGAGGGTGGAGGAAGCCAAGAAGCTGCTCGGTCTGACGGAGCTGTCGATTACGGAAATATCGACCCGGCTCGCTTTCAGCGACCAGAGCCATTTCACCAAGGTATTCCGGAAATGGACGGGAATCACCCCGGGCAAGTACCGCAACGGCACGGAGGCTGCCGGAGCGGCAGGTCAAAATCATGCCAAAAAAGACGAATACCTACAAGGAGCCGAAGAAAACGCTTTCTATACTATGAGGGAAAGCGAATTCGGGAGGGAACGTCGATGAAGCGGAATCTGGAAGAGCTGGTCAATCAGATGACGGCAGAGGAAAAGGCGGGGCTGTGCAGCGGCCTTGATTTCTGGCATTTGAAAGGGGTAGAGAGGCTCGGCATCCCGTCCATCATGGTGACCGACGGCCCTCATGGACTGCGCAAGCAAGCGCAGGGCGCGGACCATCTCGGCCTGATGAACAGCGTTCCGGCAACCTGCTTCCCGTCGGCGGCGGGGCTGGCCAGCTCATGGGACCGCGAGCTGATCTACAGCGTCGGCGCCGCGCTCGGCGAGGAATGCCAGGCGGAGAACGTGGCTGTCCTGCTCGGACCGGGCGTCAACATCAAGCGCTCGCCGCTGAACGGCCGCAACTTCGAATATTTTTCGGAAGATCCTTGCCTGTCCTCCGAGCTCGCGGCATCCCATATCCAAGGCGTCCAGAGCCAGGGAGTGGGCACTTCGCTCAAGCATTTCGCCGTCAACAACCAGGAGCACCGGCGGATGACGACGGATGCGCTCGTGGATGAGCGGACGCTGCGCGAGATCTATCTGGCGAGCTTTGAAGGAGCGGTCAAGCAGGGCAAGCCGTGGACGGTGATGAGCTCCTACAATAAAGTGAACGGAACGTATGCCTCGGAGAACCCCTGGCTGCTGACGGATATTCTGAAGGATGAATGGGGACATGAAGGCTTCGTCGTATCCGATTGGGGAGCGGTCAACGAGCGCGCAGACGCTCTGGCGGCCGGGCTGGAGCTGGAGATGCCCGCCAGCGGCGGGCTCGGCGAGAAGAAGGTGCTGGAGGCGCTTGCCTCCGGCAAGCTTGCCCCGGAAGCTCTGGACCGCGCCGTGCTGCGGCTGCTGAGGATCATTTTCATGGCGGCCGACCAGAAGAAGGAGGATGCCTCTTACGACAGGGGCGAGCACCATGCCCTGGCGCGTCGGGTCGCGGCCGAGAGCATGGTGCTGCTCAAGAACGAGGATCGGGCGCTTCCGCTCCGCGGCGGCGGCAAGCTCGCCGTCATCGGAGCGTTCGCCGAGACGCCGAGATTTCAAGGCGGCGGCAGCTCCCACATCGTGCCGACAAGGGTCGACAGCCCGCTCGAGGAGCTGCGGAAGCTGAGCGGCGGAGAAGGGGGCGGGATCGCCTATGCACCCGGCTACAGCATCGGCATGGATGCTCCGGACACGGGGCTGGCCGCAGAGGCTAGGCGGATCGCGGGAGCTGCGGATACGGCCGTGCTGTTCGTCGGCTTGCCGGACCGGTATGAATCCGAGGGATACGACCGCAGCCATATGAATCTGCCGGACAACCAGCTGCAGCTCATAGAGGAGATCGCCGCCGTCCAGAACAATCTCGTCGTTGTGCTGATGAGCGGCTCGCCGGTCGTCATGCCCTGGCTGAGCTCCGTCAAAGCCGTGCTCCAGGCTTATCTCGGCGGCCAGGCGGCCGGGGGAGCGATCGCCGACCTGCTGCTCGGCCGGACGAATCCTTCCGGCAAGCTGGCGGAGACATTCCCGCTCAAGCTGAGCGACAATCCGTCCTATCTGAACTTTCCGGGAGAAGGCGACCGGACCGAGTACCGCGAAGGCGTGTTCGTCGGCTACCGGTATTACGACAAGAAGGAAATGGATGTCCTGTTCCCGTTCGGGCACGGACTCAGCTACACGGAATTCGAGTACAGCGATCTGGAGATCGGCCGGGATTCCATCCGGGATACGGAGACGGTGGAGGTGCGCGTGACCGTCCGCAACACAGGAGCAGCCGCAGGCCGGGAAATCGTGCAGCTCTATGTGAGCGATCCCCGGAGCAAGGTCATCAGGCCTCTGCAGGAGCTCAAAGGATTCGCCAAGGTCGCTCTGGAGCCGGGGGAAGCAAAGACGCTGTCGTTCACGCTGGGCAAGCGCGCCTTCGCTTATTACGAGACGGCGGTTGCCGATTGGCATGCCGCGACGGGAGATTATGAGATCAAGGTCGGAGCCTCGTCGCGGGACGTCAGGCTTGCCGGGAAGATCGCCATTGAATCCACCGTCAAGCTTCCCAAAACGTATTCGCTGAACACGACCGTAGGGGATCTGCTGGCCGATCCGGAGGCGCTTCCGGTAATCGGGCCGCTCCTTCAGAAGATGAAGGAATCGAGCGGCCTTGGAGAAGCGGGCGGCGAGGAGTCCGGCATGGGAGAGATGATGCAGGCGATGATCGCCTACTTGCCTCTGAGGTCCGTTCTCGCCTTTGGCGGCGGAGCCGTCACCGAGCAAGAGCTGCTGGCATTGATCGGCAAGCTTAACCGCAGCTGATTCCAGGATCAAGCCGGAGCCTGCCGGTTTCGGTGGGAATAGCAGATAGACAGACGTGTCCGGTCCGCCATGGCGGCATTCGCCGGACACGTCTATTTATTGTCGGCAGAGAGTTCCGGGATTCTCGCACAGCGCGAAGTCCCGCAGCTCGGATTGCGTGTGCGGGCTCTGCCGCGCCACCCGCGAGATGCATGCATGAAATTCATTCTGCCGTACAAGCGAGGCGGCATGTATACTGGATGAACCCGGGGATCGGAAGATAGAAGTTGACATGAGAATCGGGCATAGCAGATAAAATAGGAATGGAATCTGGTGAAATGGCTCTTTTTTTTCCTATTTGGCGAAAAAAGAGGAGTCGTAGAATGAAGAGAATTGCGTAGCGGCCCTTTTATTTCTTATTCTGATAAGAAAAGGGGAGGTTAACTGACATGGATGAAGCTGCGGCAAGTGACGCTATTGTTGAACCTATGAACGAAATTGAACAAGGGGTCCATCACTTCAGCAAGGAATCCGACTGGGTGCAGCCGACCAATCCGGTTACGCTGGAGAGGCTCGAGTGGTTCAAGGATCAGAAGCTTGCTCTGATGATGCACTGGGGACCCTATTCACAGCTGGGACTGGTGGAATCTTGGACGCTCAGCGACGAGGACGGAGACTGGTCGCGGCATGACGTGGACTGGACCGGAGATTACCAGCAGATGAAGCGGGAGTATTTCGATCTGAACAAGACCTTCAACCCGATCCGTCTGCAGCCGGAATTCTGGGCCGAGGCAGCCGCCGATGCCGGCTTCAAATACTTGATCTTCACAACGAAGCATCATGACGGATTCTGCATGTGGGATACCTGTACGACAGACTACCGCATAACCGGATCGAAGACGCCGTTTCATTCCCACCGTTATGCGGATATTTGCCGAAACGTGTTCGACGCCTTCCGCGACAAAGGAATGGCGATCGCCGCATACTTCTCCAAGGCGGATTGGAATACACCATACTACTGGGCAGAGGGCATGGAGAGAAGATCCGACGATATGTGGCGCGGTCCTTCCTATGATCCGCAGCACTACCCGTGGCTATGGGAGCGATTTGTCGAATTCACGCATGAACAGATCATGGAGCTGATGACCCGGTACGGCCGTATCGATATCTTGTGGCTTGATGCGGGCTGGGTGCGGGATGGAGGCAAGGTTCCTCAGGATATTCGGCTGGGCGAGGTCGTCGAGCGGGCGCGTCTCATGCAGCCTTGGCTGCTTTCGGCCGACCGGACCGTCGGAGGCATGTATGAGAACTACGTGACACCGGAGCAGACGATTCCGGACCGCCCCCTCCATGTGCCATGGGAGAGCTGCATCACTATCGGCACCTCCTTCTCGTTTGCCTATGAAGACCGCTATAAATCCGTGCGGGAGCTGGTCCATATTTTGATGGAGGTTGTAGCCAAGGGAGGCAATCTGGCGTTGAATGTCGGGCCGCAGCCGGACGGACGCCTTCCGAAGGGAGCCCTGCAAAGCATGAAGGAGCTGGGGGCCTGGATGAGAACTTATGGCGAAGCCGTGTATGGAACCCGAATCTGCGCGCCTTATTTTACGAATTCCTGCGCATTCACCACCAAGGACGGAATTGTATATGCGACTCGTTTGTACGAATCGGCTGAAACCCCGGTCGAGCCTGATGTCTATCTGCCCTATGACGGCCAAGTCGGTTCAATCGAGCTCGTAGGGAGCGAGGAAAAGCTGGATTTCATCCGCGGGGATGGAGCCATATCGGTCCGCCTGCCGGATGCGGAACAAGGCGGAGCGGCTCCAATCACTCATGTCTTTCGCATTACCGCCTAGCTGATGCAGGTCTGGCATGTTTTGTCATATACTTCGCGTTCACTCTAAACTTTGCCTTTTCTTTCAAATGAACACTCAGGGCGGGGTTGCTTCCGGTTTATGAACTAGCATGGGGAAGGGGAGGGAATGGATATGAACAGCAGCTGGTTCCGTAGACTTCTGTTATCTTACCTTCCCGCTTTTTTTATCGTCATCGCCATTTTGTTTGTGGGCTTTTTCCAAACGCTGAATGAGCAAAATCGGGAGGAAGCGATAAGGGCGAACGAATTTCTGGTTCAGCAGCTCATACGATTCAGCGACAATTCCTTGAAAACGATGGATTACCGCATGCTGCGCGACATCCTGACGGTTCCCGTGCTGAGCGAGTATTTCGGCGCCAAGAGCAGCGACGTGTATGCAAGCATCGAGGCTTATAAATTGATCGACGACTGGAAAGCCAATTATCCGATTGTCGATTCCATCTACTTTTTGAGGCTGAACGATTCATCCGTGCTGGGCGACGGGTCCGTGCAGACGAAGGAGTTCAGCGATTCCGCGTTCCTGTCCTCTTATATTCGCGCAGAGAAGGGCATGGAGCTTGGAAAATGGTCGGGCAAGCGGGCCTATAAGGCCTATTCGTCGTCCCGTCCATCGGATGTCATTTCCATAGTGCGCGCCTATCCTCATTTTTCCACCCATAAAAGCGGATATATCGTCGTCAATGTCAGCCTGTCCAAGCTGCGAGAGTCCATCGCTCCGATGTACAACTCCGAGCTGACTTTCGTGCGGATGACGGACAAGCAGGGTGCCGAGCTGCTGGGCGGGAACAGAGCCGGGCCGACTAGCGTTTTTTCCAGTTATACATCCCCCTACACAGGCTGGAAAGTGCAAAGCGGGCCGGCAAGCAGAGGGGTGACCAGCTGGGCTCTCGATTTTTACGGAGCATGGGTGCTCTTGTCCTTTATTGTGGCCATTCTCGGAATGGCATGGGTTGTCCATGTCACCAGGCGCAACTACCAGCCCATCAGCCAGCTTGTTGCGCTGATCCGCTCCAGCTCCCTCATTGCCGGAGTCAAAGGCAGCGAGCGCAATGAGCTGGGCTTCATCCGCAGCTCGCTGGAGCATCTTATGGAAGAGATGAACAGGACGAGGCAGCAGCAAAGCGAGACGTTCATCTATCGTAAAAAGCAGCGATTCATGGAATCGCTGGACAGCTCGGTTCCAATCCGGGATACGGAATGGCAAAGCGAGCTGTTGAAGTACGGGCTTGTGTGTCCAAGCCCGCATGCCTTTGTCCAGGTGATCGAGTTGGACCGGTACCCGAAGTTCATCGAGATGTACAGCAAGCATGACCAGTCCATGCTCAAGTTCGTCATATCCAGCATGGTGCAGGAAATGGCCCAGCAAAGCGGCGCTGCTGCTTGGACGGAGTGGGTGAGCGAGCGCAGGCTCACTGCCATCGTTTGGCTGCCGGAGGAAGACGATGGGGGGCTGGCGCTACGGATCAGCGAACAGGCAGTGGCATGGGTGAGGGGGAATCTCAGCTTCAGCGTTACGCTGGGCTATCACGGAATGGCGGGCAGCCTGGAGGAAATCCGCCGTTCCGCTGAAATCGCCGCCAGCCTGATGCCTTACAAGGCCGTTCTTGGCATCGGCAAGGTCATCGACTACGATCAGCTGAATCATGCGGATTCGATGATCCATGATTATTTCGGGACCATTCAGCTGCTTACTCATGAGTTCCGCGCAGGGAATCCGCAGTGGCGGACATATCTGGAGGAGCTGTTCCAGCAGATTAGGGACTCGGTAAGCTCTCGCAAGGAAATCGAAAGCCTGCTGCAGTTTTTGTATCAGCAGTTCGGCAGAGTGTTCATGGAGCTTTCCAAGGAACACCGCAGCGTCTGGAAGGCTGCGGAGTCGGAGCTGCTTGGGCTGGACGGCTGCTGGGAGACGCTGGAAGAATTGGACGAGGGGCTGAGCGATAGTTTAGGACGAATGGCAGAAAGCATGGGAAAGCTGCGCGATTCCCAGCCAACACGGATCGTTGTGGCGGAGATCCGCTCCTGCATCGAGACGGATTATTCCAACCCGGACTTGTCACTGGATTATTTCAGCCACAAATTCTCG
Source organism: Paenibacillus sp. SJS-P3 (assembly GCF_056711585.1). NCBI lineage: Bacteria > Bacillati > Bacillota > Bacilli > Caryophanales > Paenibacillaceae > Paenibacillus > Paenibacillus sp. SJS-P3. The sequence goes on from NZ_CM160043.1 coordinate 1,032,511, forward strand.
ATGCATGCCAAAAACATCAGCAAGCTGTTCAAGGATGAATTCGGCCAAAATTTCATCGACTTTCTGATCGGGCTTCGAATGGACCATGCCAAGCGGATGCTGCTGGAAAAAGAGAAATCTCTGCATGAAATCAGCTTGGCCGTAGGATACAACAACTACAACTCATTCAATCGGGTGTTCAAAAACGTAGTTGGCCGCTCTCCCAGCGATTACCGCAAGCAGGGAAGCTTTTAGGATGGATGAGGTTCTTGAAAAATGCCGTGTCGGGCATGAATCAGGAACCTTTTGTTATTTTACCTTACATAATGAGAGGCATGAACGAAATAATCCTCCTTTTGCGAAAAAGGTGTACATGGAAAAAGGAGGGATCAGGAGAAAATTATAAATTGATGACAGGTAACCTGACGAAGTATTGTGGAGCTATCAAGACCGGATGCCGAGTGCCGAGTGCACGGCCATTCGGACTCTAACCGTGAAGGAGAATGCGGATGGCTCAGACATGGACCAAAGTCAAACGAAGCTGGGAGCTTTATCTGCTTGTCCTGCTTCCGGTGCTCTACCTGATCATATTCAAGTACATTCCCATGTTTGGAGTCATGATCGCCTTCAAGGACTACAACGTAGTCAAAGGAATACTAGGCAGTCCGTGGGTCGGGCTCAAGCATTTCGAAGCTCTATTCCAGTCGCCGGGCTTTCCGATCCTGATCAAGAACACCTTGATCATCAGCTTGTACTCCCTGCTTGCCGGCTTCCCGGTTCCGATCCTGCTGGCGCTTGCGCTGAATGAAGTCCGGACAGGCTATTTCAAAAATACGGTGCAGCTCGTCACTTACGCCCCTCACTTCATTTCCACGGTCGTCATGGTCTCGATTCTCATTCTGATGTTGTCCCCGCATGTCGGCGTCGCCGACCGCCTGTTCCAGCTATTCGGCTTGACGGCCCCGAACTTCATGGGGGAGCCCGGGTTTTTCAAATCCATCTATGTCTGGTCGGGCGTATGGCAGGAGATGGGCTATGCTTCCATCATCTATATCGCCGCGCTGGCAGGCGTCGACCCATCCTTGTATGAAGCAGCTCGTATGGACGGCGCATCGAGAATCAAGAAAATCATCCATATCGACCTGCCGGCACTCGTTCCGATCACGGTCATCATGCTGATCCTGAGCCTCGGCAACATCATGGGCGTCGGATTCGAGAAGATCTATCTGATGCAGAATCCGCTCAACGTCAGCACTTCCGAAGTCATTTCCACTTACGTGTATAAAGTCGGCCTGCTCGGGGCCAACTTCAGCTTCTCCTCCGCAGTCGGCTTGTTCAATTCGGTCATCAATCTCATCCTGCTCGTCTCAGTCAATTTTGTTTCCCGCAAAGTAGCGAACAACAGCCTGTGGTAGAAAGGAGGAAGCCTATGCGCAACGCAGCCAGAATCAAAGAGCCGGTCGGCGACCGCATCCTGCTCACTGTCATCTATACCGTGCTTGCGGTAATTGCAATTGCCGTCCTTTATCCGCTGCTCTATATCGTCAGCTCCTCCTTCAGCTCGGCCAGCGCGGTGACGGCGGGCAAGGTGTGGCTGTTCCCGGTGGGTTTCTCCACCCGGGCCTACCAATCCATTTTCCAGAGCTCTCAGCTGCTGCTCGGCTATTGGAACAGCATCATTTATACGGTCGTCGGAACCTTCATCAACGTATTGTTCACGGTGCTGATCGCGTTTCCGCTGGCACAAAAACGGATGCCGGGCCGCAGCTTCATCATGATCCTGATGATGATAACGATGTTTTTCAGCGGCGGCCTCATTCCGACCTACCTTCTCGTAAAGCAGCTCCATCTGCTGGATACGCGATGGGCGCTATGGCTGCCCGGCGCGTTCTCGGTCTTCCAGGTCATCATCGCCCGGACATTCTTTCAGACGTCGATTCCGTCCGAGCTGCAGGAGGCGTCCGAGATGGACGGCTGCCGGGACATCCGGTACTTGTGGAGCATCGTGCTGCCTCTGTCCAAGCCTATATTGGCCGTCATGACACTCATGTACGCGGTCGGGCATTGGAATGCGTACTTCGACGCCCTCATTTATCTGAGGTCCGAGAGCTTGTTCCCGCTCCAGTACGTCTTGAGGAATCTGCTTATCCTGAACGCCGCCGACCCGGCCATGCTGGCCAACACCTCCAAGCTGCTGCGCGATAACGGCTTTGAGCAGGCGCTCAAATACGCCCTTATCGTCGTCGCCTGCATACCGGTTTTGATCATGTACCCGTTCGTGCAGAAGCATTTTGCCAAGGGCGTGATGGTCGGTTCCTTGAAGGGCTGAAAGTGGACATTGTTGTGGAGGTGATGGCAGCTGTGCGGACGGCAGGACCGATCCGGGAGAAGTCCGATACGGATATGATGCGGTTACGATAAAAAGGGAGGGTTCAAATTGAAAGAGAAGAGATGGCGTCTGCTTGTCCTTGTCATGCTCATCATCAGCGTACTGCTGACCGCCTGTGCCGGCGGATCGAACAGCTCGAACAGCTGGAACACCGATTCGAATATGGATTCGACCAGCGCCGCCGGGACCAATGAGGCCGGGGACGCGAAATCCGCTGCTCCGGTGGAGCTCACCTTCTTCGCCGTTCAAGGCAAAGCCCCCTTGCAGGACAATGACTATACGAAGCTGGTCGAACAGAAGTTCAACGTCAAGCTCAAGTGGGATTTGGCTCCGCAGGATGCCCTGAAGGACCGCAGGCAGCTGCTGCTTGCAAGCGGCGACTATCCGGAAGCGTTCCTGGAGGGGAAATTCTCGAATACGGATCTGCTCACGTACAGCAAGCAGGGCGTGCTCATTCCGCTCAACAGCCTGATCGAACAGTATGCTCCCAATCTGAAGGCGCTGATGGACAAAAAGCCCTACTTGAAGGAAGCGATGACCGCTCCAGACGGAAACATCTACGGCATTCCGCGGTTCAACGAGTGCTACCACTGCACCTACTCCGAAAAATACTGGATGAACAAGGAGTGGCTGGACAAACTCGGCCTGTCCCTGCCGACGACGACCGACGAGCTGTACAACGTGCTCAAGGCGTTCAAGACGAAAGACCCGAACGGTAACGGCAAGGCGGATGAAATTCCGCTGACGGGAGCTCCGAACAAATCGGTCTGGAACGGCAACTTCGACGCCTATATCATGAACGCGTTCATTCTGAACGACAACGACAAGTACCTGACGATGAAGGACGGCGAAGTCGACTTCGCGGCGGACAAGCCGGAATGGAAGGAAGGCCTGGCCTTCATGAACAAGCTGTACAGCGAAGGGCTGATCGATCCGGCATCGTTCACCCAGAACGATCAGGCCATCGGCCAGCTCGGCAATCGCGAGGGCGATGAGATCGTCGGTTCGATCACGACGGCGCTGCTCAGCTATCTGGTCAACGTTGGAGACGACAAGATTACCCGCCATAAGCACTGGGTGCCGGTTGCTCCGCTCAAGGGGCCGGCAGGCGTGCAAGTCACCGGCGTTCAGCAAGGCGTAGCCGACTTCGCCTTCGCTCTGACGAATAAAGCATCGGAAGCCCAGCAGATTGCGGCGATCAAGCTGGTCGACTATGCATTCACTGAGGAAGGCTCTCTCCTCAGCGAATACGGCACCGAAGGGATTGGCTGGAAGAAGGCCGAAAGCGGGGAGCTGAATATATGGGGCGAGCCGGCCAAATACAGCTTCGACAACCTCGCTCCCGAGGATCCGAATGCGGTCCGCAACGACAGCTGGTCGCTGCTCGGGCCGAAGGATATGTCCAAGGAGTTCCGCGACCAATTCGCGTCCTCCCAGGATCCTCTCAGCTCCAAAGGCTACGAGACGCGCCTCGCGCAAGCGACCAAGCTGTACGAGCCGTTCGCTCCGGCAGAGTTCTACCCGTCCGGCGCCTACCTCCGCGCGGAGGACACGGAAACCGCCGCCCAGCTCGGAACCTCCGTCAAGGATTACGTGCAGACGAATATGGCTCAGTTCATCATTGGCAAGAAAGATTTGAACAAGGATTGGGATGCTTATGTAAAAGGCTTTGACGGCCTCAATCTGGCCAAGTACGTGGAAATCTATCAGGCGGCTGTCGAGAAGCAATAGCCTGAGGCAGAAAAAACCGGTGACAGCCGACATCTCAGCCAAGGCAAAGGCAATACGCGGAAGCAGAGGGAGGTTCACCTTCGGGTGGGCTTCCCTTGCTGTTTTCTAGCAAAGAAAGGAGATATGGGCATGGATTACATGAATCCCTCGCTGGATCCGCAGGAGCGGACAAGGTTGCTGCTGAACCGGATGACGGCAGAGGAAAAGATCGGGCAAATGATCCAGCTCTTCGGCTGGAACACCTATGCCGTCAAGGAGGACGGAACGGTCGTGCTGACCGACGAGTTCCGGCAGCGGGTGCGGCAGGGCGGCATCGGCTCGCTCTATGGCACGCTGCGGGCCGACCCCTGGACGGGAGTGACGCTGGAGACCGGCCTGTCGCCGGAGGAGGGTGCAAGGGCGGTCAACGATATTCAGCGTTATGCGGTAGAGCAATCGCGGCTGGGCATCCCCATCCTGTTCGGTGAGGAGTGCTCGCATGGCCATATGGCGATCGGAGCCACGGTTTTTCCGGTTCCGCTGCTGCTTGGAAGCGCCTGGAACAAGGAGCTGTACAGGGACATGTGCCGGGCTGTCGCGCTGGAAACTCGCGCCCAAGGGGGAACGGCCACGTATTCGCCCGTGCTTGATGTCGTGCGCGACCCGCGCTGGGGCAGGACGGAGGAATGCTTCGGAGAAGACCCGTACCTGATCGGGGAGCTGGCCGAAGCGGCTGTCCAGGGGCTGCAGGGGGAGAGCCTGGACAGCGGCGGCAGCGTCATCGCCACCCTCAAGCATTTTGCGGGTTATGGGCATTCCGAGGGCGGACGCAACGCAGGCCCGGCCCAGATGGGCCTGAGGGAGCTGCATGAAGTCGACCTGCATCCGTTCCGCAAGGCCGTAGAAGCCGGGGCATGGTCAGTCATGACCGCCTACAACGAAATCGACGGCGAGCCGTGCACGTCCAGCCGGTATTTGCTGCATGACGTGCTGCGCCGCGATTGGGGCTTCAAGGGGTTCGTCATTACGGATTGCGGCGCGATCAATATGCTGGCCCGGGGACATGATGTCGCCGAAGACGGCGAGCAGGCTTCCGTCATGTCGATACAGGCAGGGGTAGACATGGAAATGTCCGGGTATATGTTCGCCACCCATCTGCTGGCCGCATGCGAGAACGGCTCGCTGAGGGAAGAAGAGCTGGATGCGGCGGCAGGGCGGATTCTGGAGGCGAAATTCCGGCTGGGCCTGTTCGAGCGGCCGTATGCCGATCCTGCAGCAGCAGCGCAGGTGATCGGCTGTCCGGAGCATGCGGAGCTGGCTCGGGAGCTGGCGCGGCAGGGCATCGTGCTGTTGAAAAACGAGGGAGCGGCGCTTCCCTTGTCCGTCGACGGCGGAAAGATAGCGGTCATCGGGCCGAACGCGCACAACGTATACAATCAGCTGGGCGATTATACGTCGCCGCAGCCGCCCGGCCGGGTCACGACGCTGCTGGACGGGATTGCGGGCAAGCTGGGAGCGGACGCTGAAGAGCGGGTACTGCATGCTCCCGGCTGCCGCATTCAAGGGGATGCCCGCGAAGGCTTTCCCGCCGCGCTGGAATGCGCACGGCAAGCGGACGCCATCGTGCTGGCGCTCGGAGGCTCCAGCGCGCGGGATTTCAGCGAAGGCACCATCGACCTGCGCACCGGAGCTTCGGTCGTGACGGACCGGGACTGGAGCGAGATGGACTGCGGGGAAGGAATCGACCGCGCGGGGCTCGGCCTGCTCGGCGTCCAGCTGGAGCTGGCGCAAGTGCTGCGGCGGCTGGGCAAGCCGCTGATCGTGATCTATATGAACGGCCGCCCGATCGTGGAGCCGTGGATAGACGAGCATGCCGACGCCATTCTGGAGGCGTGGTATCCCGGGCAGGAAGGCGGCGGCGCGCTGGCGGACCTGCTGTTCGGCGACGCCAATCCATCGGGCAAGCTGACGGTGAGCGTGCCCAGGCATGTCGGACAGCTGCCTGTCTATTACAACGGCAAGCGCAGCAGAGGCAAGCGGTATTTGGAGATGGACAGCAAAGCACGGTATCCGTTCGGCTACGGACTCAGCTACACGACGTTCGCATACAGCGGCCTAACGTTGTCGACCCCGGTCATTGCTCCGGATGGAACGGCCGTGGCGAGCGTGACCGTGACCAATACGGGAGGGCGAGCCGGCGCCGAGGTCGTGCAATGGTACATCTGCGACAAAGTCAGCTCCGTCACCCGACCGGCCAAGGAATTGAAGGGCTTCGAGCGCATCGTTCTGGAGCCGGGGGAAAGCAGGACGGTGTCATTCACGGCCGGACCGGAGCAACTGCGGCTGCTGGACCGCTCCCTCCGTCCGGTCGTTGAAGAAGGAGAGTTCATCCTGATGGCAGGGACCGATTCGGATACTTGCCTGCATGCTTCCCTGCATGTGCGGAAGGGGCTGTAACGATGGATCGAGTGGCGAGATTCATTCGAGAACTATCGGCCAGGGAATGGAGCGATGAGCTGGCGCTGGATGGATGGAAGCTCATCCGCAACCGTTACATGCAGCCAGGGCAGTACGACATCCTGCCTCCGCCTGGCGGCGAGGGGAAGCCGAATGGCGTGGCTTCCGAGGCAGAAGGGCGCGAGCCTCTGCATCCGCCGGCAGCTCCGCCGGTTGAAGAAGCGCGGGTCTTTCCTCCGGACGGGCGTCTGGACGGCAAGCACGGCATCACGTACATGCTGTCCCGTCCTCTAGCGCCAAATGCTGTACGGCCAGCGCTTCTTTCGGGAGGAGTTCGGCAAGGCAGAGGCTGGCTCGTGCCCCAGGATTCGCTCAAGACCCAGCTCATTCTGGAGCGCTACTAGGCGGCTGAGCGGCGGATTTCAAGGCCTTCCTGCGGGAAGGCCTTTTTGCGCTCCCCATGTCCGGGGTATGATGGGAGAAAGGAGGGATGACGATGGAGCAGGAAGCGAAGTACACCCAGCAGCATCTGGCCAACGAACGGACCTTCCTCGCCTGGGTGAGAACGAGCATCGCCATGATCGGCCTCGGCTTCATTGCCGCGGGACTCGTGCTTCAGACGGAGGTGCTCGGCCGCTCGGGCCGTCTCATCGCGTCCGCCGGAGGCATCGGTTCGGTCATCATGGGAGCCGTCGTCCTGCTGCTGGCTGCCAGGGATTATTTTCAGAAGCGCAGAGGAATCAACGAGGAGCGGTTCCGCTCTCCCGTCCTGCTCGTCTGGATCGTCTCCGTCACGCTCGGGCTGATCAGCCTGCTGCTGATCGTGCTCGTCTTCATGATGGTTCTGTGAGAACGGCGGAGATAGGCGCCCAGCGAGGGTTGACGGGTCCTGCATGCCGTGATAAAAGGAAAGGAATGACGGTTTTGGCCGCCTAACTAACCAAACGAAAGAGGTTTTCGACGATGCCGATGCTCGACATGCCGCTCGAGGAGCTGCGCCGATACGAGGGGCGCAATCCGCGTCCGGCCGATTTTGACGCCTATTGGGAGCGCGCGCTGGCAGAGATGAAAGCGGTTGATCCTCAAGTGGAGCTGGTTCCGGCAGCCTTCCAGGTGCCGCATGCGGAATGCTTCGACCTGTATTTCACCGGGGTGAAGGGCGCGCGCATCCATGCCAAATACGTGCGCCCCAAAAACATCCCGCAGCCGCATCCGGCGCTGCTTCATTTTCATGGCTATTCCGGCCACTCAGGGGACTGGACGGATAAGCTGGGTTATGCCGCTCTCGGCTTCTCCTTCTTCTCCCTGGATGTCCGCGGGCAAGGAGGCTCCTCGGAGGATGTCGGCGGGGTGAAGGGCAACACGCTGCAAGGGCATATCATCCGCGGTCTCGACGGCGAGCCGGATGACCTGCTGTTCCGGCACATCTTCCTCGACACCGCCCAGCTGGCCGGCATCGCGATGGGCATGCCGGAAGTAGACCCGGAGCGCGTCGGCGCAACCGGCTGGTCGCAGGGCGGCGCTCTGACGATCGCCTGCGCCGCTTTGGAGCCGCGCATCAAGCGCGCCGCTCCGGTCTATCCGTTCCTGAGCGACTATCAGCGGGTATGGGAGATGGACCAGGCCAAGGACGCGTACGAGGAGCTGCGGAGCTACTTCCGCCGCTTCGATCCCCGGCATGCGCGCCAGGAGGAGATCTTCACCCGCCTGGGGTACATCGACATCCAGCATCTCGCCTCTCGCATCACCGCCGAGGTGCTGCTCGGCGTCGGCCTGATGGATTCCATCTGCCCGCCGTCGACCCAGTTCGCCGCCTACAACAAGATCGCCTCGCCCAAGTCCGTGGAGATCTACCCGGATTACGGGCATGAGGGACTTCCCGGCCTGCATGACGACATCGTGCAGTTCATGCTGAAGCTGTAAGACGAGAACCCCAGGGAGGCAGCGGAAGACATCTCTTTCGGCCTGCCGCCCAAGTTGGATATCCGGCAGGACTCCGCTTTGTCATGGGCTTTTTTTGTGCCCTGCAAGAAGTGCCTGCGAGAAACCCGCGAGAGCAGCGCCGCAAGCAGCCGCATTCGGATCTTTGATCCCGATGCGGCTTTTTTTGCATGAAGTGCGGCCTCTTTCGGAAACATTTTCAACTTTAATTTATTCGATTGATGGTTGTTTAAGAAAATTAAATCAAGATAAACCGAACCCAGGTTTCTATGGCGGTCTTTCCAATCTCTTCAATCCGTCCCGTTTCAGGGATAAAATTGGCCATTCAATAGGCAAAATCAAAGTATAAACAAAATGAAACAATTTATATAAAATTTAAATTTGTTGTTTACAAGAAGAATGGAAGCGGCTTATAATCAACCTGTAATTGAAAGCGTGTTCATATCCAGTGGAGGATAAATCTTCCGCCGGCTGGTTCGGACCGATTGTGTTGCAAGGGCAAGACCATCACATCTAAATGGGGGAAACAAGCATGAAAAGGACGACAATGCTTCTCTCGGTATCTCTGGCCATGGCCGTGCTCACGACGGCCTGCTCCGGCGGGAACGGAAACGGCGATTCCGCGGCCGGCAACAGCGGAGCGGCCAACACCGCAGCTTCGAATTCGGGCGGCGGCGCGAAGGAAGCCTCCAAGGAGCCGTATAAGATCAAGATGGCGCTCATGGCCGGTCCTAAAACCCCGGATTCCTGGGCGGAGAAGGCTCTGGAGGAAGAGCTCGCGAAAAGCATGGGGCGGCCGGTCGATGTACAGCCGATCTTTCTGCCCGACTGGTCCGAGCTGAACACGAAAATCAATCTGCTCATGAGCGCCAAGGACACGCGTCCCGGCATCCTGTGGACGGGCGACACGAAGGAATACGCGAAATGGGTCGATGCCGGCATCGCACAGGACGTGACTCCTTCCCTGCAGAAATACGGCAAGGAAATCCTGGATTACTACCGCAAGGAAACGCTGTTCTACCACTGGGACAAGAGCGGCAAGATCTTCCGCATTCCCGGCGACGTGCCGGAAGCAAGCTATATGACGACGATTCTGCGCAAGGACTGGCTCGACAAGCTCGGGCTGCAGGTGCCGACGACGCTGGACGAATACGTCGAGGTGATCCGGGCATTCGCGAACGGAGATCCGGACGGCAACGGCAAGAAGGACACCTACGGCATTTCCGGCGACAACTATTACCGTTCCCTGGCTCCGTTCTTCTACGCGAACGGTCTTGATGTCGAGAACTTCGTCAAGCAGCCGGACGGCTCCATCAAGTTCGGCGCGCTGGATCCGAAGGTCAAGGATGTGCTGGGGCTGCTGAACAAGCTGTATAAGGAAGGCGTCATGGATCCGCGCATGACGACGAGCGCCAACAACGACGACAGCAAGGTCAACGACATCTTCGCCTCCGGCAAGGTCGGCTCGTTCTACCGCTGGGTCGATTATTTCAACCCGGGCAACTCCGTCAACATGAGCTTCAAGAAGCTCAATCCGACGGGCGAATTCATCTCCGTCCCTCCGATGAAAGGGCCGGACGGCTTCAGCTCCGACCTGCCCGATCCCGGCATCGGCTGGTGCTACCTGGTCGTGACGGACGCGACGGACGTGGACAGCGCCGTCCAGGTGCTGAACACGATGGCGACGCCGGAAGTGTTCAAGAAGATCACCTTCGGCAACGAAGGCGAGCATTACAAGATGGAGAGCGGCATCTTCACGCCGACGATCCAGCCGGAGGAAGGAAGCAAGCTGGGATTCGGCAACTTCGGCTGGTATATCCAGCGCAAGGACGCGGCGAACATCAAGAACACGCCGGAGGTGACCAAGATGTTCGAGGACAAGATCGCCACCTCCCAGCCGATGCGCGACAAGATCGTCGTCTTCAAGGCGATCGAGCGTCCGGAGTGGGACCGCTACTCGGCTGACATCAAGAAGGTGCGCGACGAGCTGTTCTGGGGCATCATCACCGGCAAGACGCCGCTGGATGCCTTCGACAAGTGGCCGGCCCAGTACGAGAAGCTCGGCGGCAAGAAGGTCGACGAGGAAGCGGCGGGAATGTTCGACAAGGAGCAGACCGAGCGCGTCGAGTACGACAAATGGTATGAAGAGAACATCACGCCTTATAAATAAGCCGCACGGAAGGAGGAGCGCCTCATGGCTGTTACGAAACCGGCCGTCTTGGCCGGCGAGCGGATGCGGGCGGCCCGCGGCTCGTTGCTGAAGGATATCGCGCGGGACCGGTATCTGTACCTGCTGCTGCTGCCGGGGTTGCTGCTGGTGCTGGTGTTCAAGTACATGCCCATGTACGGCGTCGTCATCGCGTTCCAGGAGTACAACATCTACAAAGGCATCTCCGGCAGCGAATGGGTCGGCTTCGACCAGTTCACCCGCCTGTTCCACTCCCCGGACTTCGGGGAGATCCTGGGCAACACGATCATCATCAGCCTCTACAAGCTGGCTGCGTCCTTCACGCTGCCGATCGTGCTGGCGCTGCTGCTGAACGAGCTGCGGAGCAAGCTGTTCAAGCGCTTCGCCCAGTCGGTCGTCTATTTGCCGCATTTCATCTCCTGGGTCATTTTCTCGGGCATCCTCATTACGTTCCTCAATCCGGTCGACGGCCTGATCAATATGATCATCCAGAACTTCGGCGGCAGGCCGATCGACTTCCTCGGCGACGTGCGGTACTTCCGCTCCGTGCTCGTCATCAGCGACGTCTACAAGGAAGTCGGCTGGGGCACGATCATCTACTTGGCTGCAATCGCCGGCGTCAACGCGGATCTGTACGAGGCGGCCCGCATCGACGGCGCCAGCAAGCTCAAGCAGACTTGGCATGTCACGCTGCCGGCGATCCGCCCGGTCATCCTCATTCTGCTCATCCTGAGCCTCGCCAACATTCTGGAGGCCGGCTTCCAGCAGATTTTCCTCCTGTACAGCCCGCTCGTCTACGATGTCGCGGACATTATCGACACGTACGTGTACCGGGTCGGCATCCAGGAAGCGAACTACAGCTACGCGACAGCTGCGGGCCTGTTCAAGTCGGCGGTCGCGATGACCTTGATTCTGAGCGTGAACACGATCGTCAAAAAAAGCGGCCAGGAAGGCCTATGGTAAGGAGGAATCGGCCATGACGCCGATATCTAGAGGCGAACGCGCCTTCAATGTCGCCAACATCACCTTTTTCATCCTGCTGATGGCGCTGATGATCTATCCGTTCTGGTATATGGTCATGGCTTCGGTCAGCGATCCGGATCTGACGGCGAGCGGGGGCCTGTTCCTCCTGCCTGCCGGCTTCTCGTCGACCGCATACCAGGCGGTATTCCAGAATGTCTCGATCTTGTCAGGCTTCAAGGTGACGATCATCACGACGGTCGCCGGCACGCTCGTCGGCACGTTCTTCTCCGCGGGGATGGCGTATGCCGTCTCCAAGAAGCGGCTGCGCGGCGGCAAGTTCTTCTCTCTGCTCATCCTGTTCACGATGCTGTTCAGCGGCGGGCTGGTGCCCTCTTACCTGCTCATCAAAATGCTCGGCCTGATCGATTCGTACGGCGCGTTCATCCTGCCCGGCGCGATCGGCGCCTGGAACATATTCGTCATGATCAGCTTTTTCCGGGGCATTCCCGACGAGCTGGAGGAGGCGGCCAAAATCGACGGGGCGAACGACCTGACAGTGTTCTTCCAGATCGTGCTGCCGCTCTCCAAGCCGGTGCTGGCGACGGTCAGCCTGTTCATCGCAGTCGGCTACTGGAACGACTTCTTCTCCTCCGTGCTGTATGCGACGGAGAAGGATATGTGGCAGCTGCAAATGGTGCTCAAGGACCTGATCAGCAACACGTCGCAGGCGATCTCCCAGGCCGGAATCTCGGTCGCCGTCCAGCAGCAGGTCAATCCGTTCACTGTCAAGATGGCGTCCATCCTCGTGTCCAGCGCTCCGATTCTGGCTGTATATCCTTTCCTGCAGAAGCATTTCGTGAAAGGGGCCTTGATCGGCTCCGTGAAAGGCTGACGAGAACGAACCAGCCCCTGGAGCTTTTGGCCGGGGGCTGATTTTCGTTTGGAGGAGATGCTGCCGCGCACAGATCATATTAATCAGAGGAGGCGAAGCGCATGCCGCTGGCCCAAATCGAATTTTTTTCTGAAACGCTGAGCTTGTCCAGCTCATTCACCGCTGTCATTCCGCAGCAGGCATCGTCGATCGGAACGAAGGGCGGGCTGGAGCAGGGCCCTCCCTATCCGGTGCTCTATCTGCTGCACGGAGCGACGGACAACCATACGAACTGGCAGCGGTTCACCTCGATCGAGCGTTATGCGCAGGAGAAGGGCATCGCCGTCATTATGCCCTCGGTCCATTTGAGCTTCTATTCCGATCAGAAAATGGGGCTGCCTTACTTTGCTTTCCTGTCCGAGGAGCTGCCGGCAGTAGCGGGCAGCCTTTTCCGCCTGTCGGACCGGAGGGAGGATACGTTCGCTGCCGGCTTGTCGATGGGCGGATACGGCGCGTTCAAGCTCGGCATCCGTTGTCCGGAGCGGTTCGCCGCCGTGGCGAGCCTGTCCGGCAGCCTCAGCCAGCGGACGCGGCTGACCGGAGAGTCGCCGATCGCCAGCGCAGCCGTGCTGCGGATGGCGATGCTGACCTTCGGCTCGGCGGAGGAGTATGACGGCAGCCCGGACGACTTGGCCCATGTGCTGGAGCAGCATCTGGCTGCGGGCACGCGGTTGCCGAGGTTTTATCAGGGCTGCGGGACGAGCGACTTCAATATCGGGCTGAACCGCGATTTCCGCGCCCAGTTCGAGAGCCGCATCGATCTGACCTATGTGGAGACGGCGGATGCCGGCCATGAATGGAGCTACTGGGACGCCGCGATCCGGGATGTGCTGGATTGGCTGCCGCTGCGGCGAGGCGCCCGTTAAGGCGGACGGAACGGAATCGTGGACAGAATGAAGAGAGAAGAGCGCCTGAGATAGCCGGAATAAACGTCTAATTCGGCTGAAAAGGGCGGAGAGCACAGGAGATAGACGAGAAAGCCGTCTTATTCGGCTGAAAAGGGCGGAGAGCACAGGAGATAGCCGAGAAAGTCGTCTTATTCGGCTGAAAAGGGCGGAGAGCGCAGGAGATAGACGAGAAAATCGTCTTATTCGGCTGAAAAGGGCTGAGAGCGCAGGAGATAGCCGAGAAAGTCGTCTTATTCGGCTGAAAAGGGCTGAGAGCGCAGGAGATAGCCGAGAAAGTCGTCTTATTCGGCTGAAAAGGGCGGAGAGCACAGGAGATAGACGAGAAAGCCGTCGGGAGAGCGGCATCCTTAGAGGAATATTATGGATGGCGCTGTCCGCCCGACGCAGGTAAGATGAAGGGACAAGGAGGAATGCGAAAATGAAACATGCCTTTGTAACCGGAGCGGACAGAGGGCTCGGCTTCGATCTGACGCTGGAGCTTCTTGAAAGGGGATACACGGTGTTCGCCGGACGGTATATGCCGGATTGGGAGGCGCTGGACGGCGTTCCGGAAGGACGGAGGGACCGTCTTCATGTCCTGGAATTGGACGTCTCGGATCCCGCCAGCATAGAGAAGGCCGCGGCGGCCGTATCCGGGAAGACGGAGAGCCTCGATCTGATCGTCAACAATGCCGGCATCAGCGGCGACAAGGAAGGGTCCATTTTCGGCGACATCAATTACGAGCATCTGAACCGGATGTACGCTGTCAACGCGGTTGGTCCGCTGCGGATCGTCCAGGCACTGAGCGGCCTGCTGCTGAAGGGAGCGGACAAGCTTGTGGTGAACATCTCATCGGAGGCCGGCCAGATCAATCAAGCCTGGCGCGAAGGCTGGTACGGATACTGCATGTCGAAGGCCGCTCTCAACATCCAGTCCAACATCGTCCATAACGAGCTCAAGGGACATGGCGGCAAGGTGCTTGTGCTTCACCCGGGATGGATGAAGAGTTACATGGGCGGAGTCCTCAGCACGGAAGGCGATCTTACGACGGCGGAAGCGGCGGAGCAGATCGCGGTTACGATCCAGCGCTATCTGGAAGATCAGGAAGAGCGCAAGCATCCTGATTTCCGGGATTACGCCGGGCGCGAGATGAGCTGGACTTGATGGAGCCGGGCGTGTCCGGCAAAAAAAGAACGGGAGGCGATCCGATGACCAGATCGGCAAAGGCGCTGCTGCTCGGCGATCAGACCCATGCGGCCTATCATCCGCTGGAACCGGCTGAGCAGGAGCTGCGCGGAATGTTGGCGGATATGCAAGTGGAGGCGACGGAGGATTACGGCTGCCTGTCGACGGAAGGGCTGGCAGGCTATGACCTGCTGATCTCCTATTCCGATCTCTGGCGGGTGAAGAAGTCCCGCGGGCAAGTGGCGGCGCTGCTCAGGTACGTCAGCGGGGGCGGGGGGCTGCTTGTCGTCCATAACGGCATCTCGCTGCAGGCGGACCCCGAGCTGGCTCAGTTGATCGGCGCCCATTTCACCGGCCACCCCGATTACGGTCCGCTGGAGTTTTCGGTGAAGCGGGATGCGGAGGCTCATCCCGTCATGCAGGGAATCCGGACATTTTCGATGGACGAGGAGCCATACCGCTTCACGATGGATCCGATAGGTCCGGCCCAAATCTTGATGGAATACAGCCACGAGGGCAGCAGCTGGCCAGCTGTGTGGGCGCATGAATTCGGCCTTGGCAAGGTGGTCTATTTGATGCCTGGACATCACCGGCAGTCGTTCCAGCATCCCGAATACCGCAGGCTGATCGCCCAGGCGGCGGCATGGGCCGCAAGAGCCTGACATTCCGACGGAAGAACGCGTGTACACGCTGATTGTGCAGTCAAGCGCATCGATGGATAGAGCTCGACCTTTCCGCGTAGCGGGATGCAGTCAACATGGCTATAGACGAAAAAGCCGGAGCGCCATGGGCGTTCCGGCTTCTTCGTCTCGCTAGGCTCCGGGCAAGGCGCCGCCGTTGACGGAGGATCGCCGGAGCCGGATGAAGAGCTCCGCAGCCGCCGCAAGAAAGGCGATGGCGGCATATACGCCGGCGATGTAGCTGGCCTCGTAGGGAAGACCTGCTCCGCGATAGAGAACGAAGGCGAAAAAATGGATGCAGGAATTGGTGAAGCAGAAGACATAGCTGCGCAGCATCCACTCCCGGTGCGCCATGTACCGGCCTTGACGGGCATGGCGGATGGAGATGACGGCCAGCGCGGGCCAGGCGATGTTGAGCAGGTTGAACGGAACGCTCGCCCATTTCCCTCCGGTCGCGTAAGGCGCAAGGTAACCCGAGGTCAGGGATACGGCTAGAATCGAGATCAAGTAGGCATATCCGTTGGCGCGATGCAGCTTGACGCTGCGCCGGCGCAGCCGGGAAGAGAAGTTGAGAGCTCCCGAGGCTGCCGCCAGACAGGCGAAAGCGACATGCACGCGCATGGCTCCCAGCCATGAGGGTACAGGCACGACCTGATTCAGGCCGGTTTTGACGCCAAGGAAAAAGTCGGCGCGGGGATCGAAGATGTAGTTTTTGAGCAGGGAATATCCGATGACGCAAGCGGCGATGGCGGCAAGCAGGACGGGTCCCCAGCTGATTTTCACCTTTGTTCTGGACAAGGAAGCATCTCCCGGAATGGCTTGCTGTAAGCTGGATTCCTTCATTTTACCATGAATAATCGGCATTCAAAATGAAAGACTGAAGATTGACAGAAGCGAATGGCAAGCATATAGTTGTCATAACAACTACTTGCGGGCGGAGGTTTTATATGTCGGATGCGGCATTCAATGACAAGCAAGAAGCAGGACAATTGGATCAGTCCGTCGGCTTTCTGATGGGGGTCGCTTATCGCAGAATCAGCCTTCTCCTGCAGCAGCGGCTGAAGCCTTGGGAGATCACCAGCGAGCAGTGGTCGATGCTGTTCCGCGTCTGCGAGCGGGAAGGGCTCATTCAGAAGGAGCTGGCCGATTGGTCCGCCAAGGATAAGCCGACGACGACTCGGATTCTGGAAAATCTCGAAGCCAAGGGCCTGATCGAGAGACGTCCGGACGACAGGGACCGCCGTTCCTTGAGGATCCATGCGAGCGAGGCAGGCCGCCGCCTCATCGACGAGACGGTTTCCGTAGAGGCGGAAGCGGTTGCCGGGATCACGGCAGGGATGCGGGCCGAGGAGCAGGAGATGCTGCGCCGCTTGATCCGTCAGCTTATCCGCAACGCGAATTCACAACTGGAGGTAACCTGATGACAAAAGATGCCGGCAACGCGGGCCGATTATGGACCCGCTCCTTTATTGTTCTTACGCTTGGAGCTTTCCTGCTGTTCCTCAGCCTTCAGATGCTGCTCTCGCCTTTGCCGTCCTATGTGAAAGACACGTTCGATCCAGGCTCCTTCGTCATCAGCCTGGTGACGAGCCTGTTCGCCCTGGCAGCGATCGCCTCCCGCTTCGGTACGGCATGGCTGCTGAGGCGCGTAGGCCGGAACACGATTCTGTTCATCGGCCTCGGCTTGGCCGCAGCATCGACCGCGCTGTACGGCGAAGCTGCCAGCATCGGAATGCTGCTGCTGCTGAGGGTCCTGTTCGGAATCGGATTTGGGATGGCGAGCACGGTGCTGCCGACGATCGTGACGCAGATCATTCCCCCGTCCCGGCTTGGCGAGGGCGTCGGTTATTTCGGCCTGTCCACCAGCATCGCCATGTCGCTCGGCCCGATGATCGGGCTGTCCATCATGGGCTCCTTTGGATTCGGAGCGCTTTCGCTGACCGGAGGCGCTGCCGCGCTGCTTATCATTCCGCTGCTGCTGGCTCTCCGGGCGATTCCGCCCCTGCCGTCCACTGCCAAGCCTGCGCTGTCCGCAGCTGCAGATCCTCCGGCTGCCGAGCGGCGCTCCGGAAGCATCTGGATGCCGGCCGCGCTCAATGCGCTCATGGCCGTTACGTACGGATCCGTGCTCGGCTACATCGTTCTCTTCGGCGAGGAGCGCCATCTGGCGAACGTAGGCTTGTTCTTCCTGTTCAATGCGGTGACCGTGCTGCTGGTGCGGCCGATCTCGGGGCGGCTGTTCGACCGGCACGGGCCGGCCGTCGTTCTTATTCCCGGAGCCGTCGTCCTTATGGCGAGCTTGACTCTCCTGTCCTACTCCCAGCATATGGGGCTGCTGATCGTATCGGCTTTGCTGTATGGACTCGGCTTCGGTTCCATACAGCCATCGGCGCAAGCATGGATGCTGCGTTCGACTCCCCGCGAGCGGCATGCTTCGGCGAACAGCCTGTTTTATAATTCCACCGATTTCGGCGTCGCATGCGGCTCGATGGTGCTAGGAGCGGCTGCATCTGCGCTCGGCTATGCGGCGATGTATCGTTTTTCAGCTGGAGTCATGGGCCTTTTCCTTGTTGTCTATCTGATCTACTGGACGGCCTCGAAGAAGAGCGCCGCATCGGCGGTTGCAGCAAAATAGCCATTATTTTTGATAGAAATGAATCTGACCGGTACATCACCCTGAACCGGCCGGCTCTCCGGAGCCGGCTTTTTTACGTTCCGATGTCCGTATTTTGGCGACAACATGCTTGTCGTTCCGCTATCAAGATGCTGGAGAGGAGCGAACATGGCAAATTTTTTTCAGTCCTGCACCGTCGCGGCAAAGCAACCTGTGTTCTATTTTCGTTGAAATCAGAAAAATTAGAATCCTTTACTTGACATACGCTCCTATTTGTTAACCTCGGTTCGACAAATTTCTTTACACAATATAAATATTTTCGTCCTAATGATCTTATTTACAAAGAAACATAGGTCTTTTATAGTGGATTTATCGATGAAAAAACGTCCATTTCATATTTTACAAATGTTCAATGTTCGGAAATAAGGAGGAGCCTGGACGAATTTTCTTTCATCTACTTATTGGGATTCACTGGCTTGAATAACGAAATGGAGGAAAGTTGAATGCGAATATCAAGAGAACTGCGTCAATGGTTCGCGAGATCGCTTGCTGTCCTGATGGTGATTTCTTTGGCCGTCCCGGGATGGATCGGGCGGGCCGCTGCGGCGGACGCGGTTACGCTGGCTTACTGGCCGGGGACGATGAGTTCCGGCACGCCTTATGTCATCCCTGTCGGCGACGGCGGCCTTCCGCAAAACGCCAATCCGATCAAGGTAACGGGTGCAGCGATCGGTGCGACCGGCGTCAATGGCCCCGGAACGATCAAAAACGTTGCTTCCGCGAGCGGATGGGCCTTAGGAAACTATTGGCAGACTTCCATCAGCACGAGCGGTTATTTCAATATCTCCTTGTCCTCGTTCCAAAAAGGATCGAATACCGGACCAAGAGACTTCAAGCTTCAATACAGCATCGACAACAGCCAGTGGACCGATGTGCCGCAAGGCACAGTAACGGTCGCGAACGATTGGGTAAAAGGTGCGCTGAGCGTGCCGCTGCCTGCAGGTGCGGCGGACAAGCCGCAGGTATACCTCCGCTGGACAGTTGCTTCATCCGATTCTGTAAATAACGGCACAATCGGGTCTGGAGGAACGAGCCAGCTTGCCGCTGTCAGCATCACCGGCACCCCGATCGGCGGAGATCCGGGCGTTCCGGTTACGGCCGCTCCGACCGCCTCCGGAATCAGCCTGACAGATACGGGCGTTCTGACCGGAGCTCCCGGATCGGTCACGGTAAGCACTTATGTATATGTCTACTACAATGAAGCGGCATCCGCTCCACAGATCAAGCTGCAGGCTGCCGGAGACGGCTCCTTCGGCACGGCGGTCGATATGACCGGCGGCTTGAGCAAAGTATGGGTTTCCGCCCAAGAAAGCGGCAAGCAGGAAAGCGCCAAAACGGCGGTATCGGCTGCCAAGTCGGCGACGCCTGATGCCGCCAAGCTCATCTTCGCCAATCCGACGACGCTTACGGGGGCGGCAGGCTCCGTGCCGGGCAGCTCCGCCGTAACAGCAGCGTTCGAGGACGGCACGCAGGCGGGTACGGCAACGGCAGGCCAGGACGGCTCTTTTGCCATGACTCTTTCCAATCCATCCTCCAAGACGAAGGTGCTCGTCGCGGCCAAGGAGCAAGGCAAGCTGAAAAGCGACACGACCATGGCCGTAGTCCAGGGCTCCGGCGGTGTGCTCGGCTACAAGCCGGGCGACGTCGTCATCAGCCAGGCTTATCTGAACGGCGGCAACAGCGGCGCCTTCTACAAGACGAAATTCTTCGAGCTTTACAATACGACCGATACAGACATCAACTTCAATAATCAATGGGCTCTGATGTATGGAGGCTCCTCCTCGACGGCATTCGGTACGATTACAAAGCTGTCGGGAACGATCAAGGCCCACGGCTATTATCTCGTAGCCGGCAATACGGGCGCGGCCGGAGCTGCTCTTCCGGTCGATGCCGATCAGACGTCGTAACTCAACCCGAGCGGCTCCACGGGCGGCATTCTCGCCCTGGCCCAGAAAACGACGGCCGTCTCAGGCGATACGGACAACGATCTGGTGGATCTGGTCGCTTACGGCAACGGAACCACGACGAGCTTCAACCTCAAAACCCCGAATTGGGGAACGCCGTTCTTCACGTCCAACGTAGGCAGCGGCACGGTCCTCCGCAAGACGGACGCGGGCTCCGATCCACGATCCGTTATCGGACTCGGCAACGGATACTGGACCCGAAACAATGCCAACGATTTCGTCATGAACGTGCCGATCGGCTCGGCCTCGGAGGAAATCACCATCCGCAACTCCAAATGGATGGCTGCGCCGGATGCCCGCAAGCTGACGCTTTCCGCCTCGTCGGTCCAAGGAACAGCTGGTTCGGTGCCGGCTTCTGCGACTGTCAGCGTCTATACGCTGAGCGGCGGCGACCTGGCTGCAGCGGGCCAAGCTTCAAGCGCGGCTGACGGTTCGTTCACGGTGAGCTTGCCGAGCCCGGCTTCCACGGTATACGTGGCGTTTGCCGGCGCGGGGGGCACAAGCGCCTACACCCGCCTGGATTCGGCGGATCAAAGCGCCGCCGTTCTCCCGATCGGCACGGCGCGCACGGTCGATGCCAAGGGGCTCCCGCTTCATATCGGCTACCGCACGACGATCGAAGGAACGGTGACGACGGCCAACAAGGCGCTGGGATCCGAAAATACAAGCTTCTACATCCAGGATGCCACCGGAGGCATCAATGTCATCGGCAAGGATATGCCGGCATTCCCGATCGTGCCGGGACAAAAGGTGAAGCTCAGCGGTTATCTGGTCTTCGCGGCGGGAACCTCCGCATTCGTGCCCGTGTCGATGACGGACCAAGGAAGCGGCACGCTTCCTGGCGCCGAGCTGGTCCGTTCGTCGGACCTCGGCTCCTTCGCAACGGCTGAGCCGCTCGAGGGCAAGCTCGTCCGCATCAAAGCCAAAGTGTCGAACATTCCGGCAACCGGACCGGACTACAATGTCACGGTCGTCGACGGCGACGGCAATGCGGCGATCGTCCGCATTGTGGCCCAATCCGGCATCGACATGGCCGGAACGACGGTGGAGCTGGGCGAAACCTACTCCTTCACCGGCATCGTGGGCCAGAGCAAGGCAGGCTCTCCTTATACGAGCGGCTACTACCTTCTGCCCCGCAGCGCGGTGGACGTCCGCGGCGATCTGCAGCTCCAGCATACGCCATTGCTGAAGGCTTATACCGGAGTAGACGTCACGTTCAAGGCTTCCGCCAAATACGTGGATTCGGTGACGGTATACTACCGTGCGGCTGAGGGACTAGACTTCACGCCGATTCTGATGAACACGGCCGACGGCTTCAACTACAACGGCCGGATCGCCAAGGAGAACGTGCCTTCGGACAGCTTCCAATACTATATGGAAGCGGCTGGAGGAGGAGAGACGACTTCCGTAGGAAGCGCAGATAAGCCTTTCACGGTCGAAGTCGGAACGGATACGGACGGTCCTGAGTTCTTCAATCCGGTTCCGGGCGACAACGAGGAAGTCGAGACGATGCATCCGCTCGTGTCCGTGGAGCTGGAGGATCCGAACGGCGTGGACCTGTCTTCCCTGACGATCGCCATCGACGGCAAAGACCTTACGGCCAAGGCAGTCCTCACCGAGGGATCGATCAAGCTCGCGCTGACTCCCGATGACGATCTCGCCCAAGGCGTCCATGCTGTGCGTGTGACGGCCAAGGACAAGCTGGGCAATCCTTCGGATGCAAGCTGGTCGTTCCGGGTTGCGCAGCGCTTTACGGGCGGCAACCACTACTACGGCACGACGCACAACCATACGAACATTTCGCATGACGCGGCGGGTGCGCCGGAAGACGCGCTCAAAGCCGCCGAGAAATACGGCTATGATTTCTTCGCCTTCTCCGACCATTCCCATGATATCGACGCCTCGCAGGTAGGCAAGGATACGGTCGACCACAACGGCATGCCGGAGCGCACCGGCGGCTCGGACTGGCAGCTGACCAAGGATCTGGCGACCCAGTACACCAAGGACGGCCAGTTCGTCGTATTCCCTGCGTTCGAGATGACGGCAACGACGTGGGGCCATTCCAACGTCTTCGGGACGACGAACTTCATCGACCGTGTCGTCAGCGGCGGCAAATACCAGAGCCTGCAAAACTATTACGCCTGGATCGTGAGCTATGACGACATCGTCGCCCAGTTCAACCATCCGGCGATGGGCTCCAACGCCTTCAACAACTTCATTCCGTACGACAAAAAAGTAGACAGGCTGTTCACGATGCTCGAAGTGGGCAACGGGTCCGGCAACTACTCGTATGCGAACGCGGAGAACAAGTTCTTCAGCGCGCTCGATATCGGATGGCATGTCGCGCCGACGTACGGCGAGGACAACCATGACGCGACCTGGGGCCAGACCAAGCAGCGGACGGTCGTCGTCTCCAAGGACTTGAGCCAGGAATCGCTGCTCGATGCGATGAAGAAGATGCGCGTCTACTTCACGGAGGACCCGAGCGCCAAGCTGGATGTATCCGCAAGCGGCTGGTATATGGGCTCCACGACCGATACGAAGTCGCTCAACTTCGACATCAAGGTAAGCGATCCGCTGCTAGAGAAAAAAGAGGATCCGAAATTCAGCTATCTGAAATCGCAGTCCAACGACAATATCGCCAAGATCGAGCTGGTCACGAACGGCGGCCGCGTGCTCGAAACCTATACGCCGACATCCGACACGACCGACTACAACTGGAAGCCGAAAACGATCAACGTCGTCGGCGGACAGCAATGGTTCGTCGTGAGGGTAACCCAGAAGGACGGAGACCGCATCTACTCCTCGCCGATCTGGACCCCGATCGAGCCGGTAGCCGTCAAGGTCAACAGCGTCTCGACGACGGACGGCGCCATCATCGGCGGCTATGCCGCCAACCTGCAGGCTGGAATCAGCAACCTGGGCACGGTCGACGTGAAGAACATCACGGCGAAGTTCTATTATGACCAGGCGGATGCCGCCCATCTGATCGGCGAGGCGGGCATCGACTCGCTTGCGACCAATGCATCCACGACGGCCAGCGTCGTCTGGGGCAGCCCGGTCGCCGGGGAGCACAAGATCATCGTCGTCCTCTCGTCGACGGACAGGGATCTGGGCGAGAACAAGTACGAGCAGATCTTCTCCATCAAGGCTCCGCTCGGCAAGACGATCCTGATCGACGCATCCAAGAACAACGAGAATACGACCAAGGACGCCGGCACCTACAAGGACAACATGAAGCTGTTCTCGGTGAAGATGAGGCAGCAGGGCTATACGGTAGCGGAAAATGCAGCCGCGATCACCGATGCGGTGCTCAAAAATGCGGCCGTCCTGTACATTTCCCACCCGGCATCTACTTACAGCAGCTCGGAGATTGCCGCCATCAACCGCTACGTAAGCGGCGGCGGATCGGTCTGGCTGTCGGAGAAGAGCAACTTCGGCGGCTCGAACCAGAGCCTGAACGATGTTCTGGCCGGAATCAGCTCCGCCGTCAGGGTGAACAACGACGGCGTCTTCGATGAGACGCCGGAGGGCAACTTCTGGAGCAATCCGCTCACGTCCAACTTCTCTGTCCGCGCGCATCCGGCGCCGGTAAGCAATTACCTGACGGATTTCATCTCGACGCTGGATTACTATAGCGGCTCGAGCTTGGCCAAGGTCGGCAAAGAGGTCCTGACGGACGGAAACGGCGTCACGATCCTCGTCCGCGGCAACGAGACGACCTTCCAGGATACGAGCAGCATCAAGAGCGACACCGTAATCTACAACCAGCAGACGTCTAACGGCAAGAACGGTCCGGCATTGACGGATGTGACCGGGGGCTCCAGCCTCCCGCTTATCGCCTCCGAACAGCTCGGCAAAGGCCGTATCGTCGTATCGGGCATGAACGTGTTCAACGACAAGCAGATGGATGAGACGTACAATGCAAAAGGCAATGCGCCGCTCTCCGTCTCCGTCATGAACTGGCTTGCCGGTCTCGAGACGAAGGCAATCCCGATCGGCGCGGCAAGGACGCTGCCGGAGGAGACGCCGGTTATGGTCGAGGGCACCGTTACGACCGCAGCGGGAGTATTCTTCGACGCGTTTTATGTCCAGGACGCCACCGGCGGCATCATGGCCTTCAACGACGTTCCGGCGGACTCGCTGGCCGTCGGAGACAAGGTCCGGGTATACGGGCATGTCAAAATATTTGAGAACAACACCGAGCTTGAGTTCGGCACATTCGCGCAGAGCGTCGTCAAGGTTTCAAGCGGCGAGCCGCTTGAGCCCAAGGCTGTCGGAACGGCGGAGTCCGTGTCGGACAGCTACCAGGGCCAGCTTGTGAAGGTGACCGGCAAGGTGCTGTCCAAGCCGGATGCGAATTCCTTCATCATCGACGACGGCAGCGGTCCGGTGCTCGTCTTCGTAGACGGATACATCGCGACCCAGAGCGGGCCCGTTCCGGATCTCGCTCCGGGCGACTACCTTGAAGCTGCCGGCTTGTCCGGCCGATATTCCGAGGGCGACCGGATCCGGGTGCGCGACACCAAGGAATTGAAAAAAGTAGAATCGGTGCCGCTGGTCGAAATTCATTTCGCAAATCCGGGCTTGAAGATCAGGGCGGGAGAAACAGGCAAGCTCGTCGTGAACTTCGTTCCTGTCCAAGCGACCAACAAAGATCTGCAATGGTCCTCGGCGGATGAAACGATAGCAACGGTGACTTACGGAGTCGTTACCGGGCTCAAAGCGGGCAAGGTCGTCATCAGCGCGCTCTCGGTTGATTCAGGACTGTCCGCCGCGACTGAGGTCGAAATCGTTCAGCCGGTCACAGGCATCACGCTGGACCCGAGCGTCCTGGAGCTGACGGAAGGGGATACATCCATCCTTCATGCCATCCTCAACCCTGCCGATGCTTCCGATCAGGGAGTGTCATGGACATCCAGCGACAATCAGGTCGCGGAAGTGAACGACGGCGTCGTTCAAGCCCGCAAAGCCGGTGAAGCGACCGTTACGGCTACGACTTACGATGGCGGATTTACTGCCACGGCTCTGATCAAGGTCAATGCGGCGACGACGGAACCGCCAACGACGGAACCGCCAACGACGGAACCGCCAACGACGGAACCGCCGACAACGGAGCCGCCAACGACGGAACCGCCAACAACGGAACCGCCGACAACGGAGCCGCCAACAACGGAGCCGCCGACAACGGAGCCTCCGACGACGGAACCACCAACGACGGAACCGCCAACGACGGAGCCTCCGACAACGCAGACGCCTACGCCGACGGCAAAACCAACGCCGGCACCTGAAGCGACGCCAACACCATCAGCGACGCCGACGCCAAAGCCGACAGCACCGCCATCGGCAACGCCTGCTCCGACGGCAAGCCCAGTTCCTGACGGCATCATCATTGTCAAGCCGGAACAGCTGGCATCCGGTACGGCTGCCGTACAGGTCAATCCGGAAACGACCGAAATCAGGCTTCCAGCGGATATATCCTCCATGCTGAAGGCAGACGGTCTTCGCATTGAAGGAGCCGGTCATGCATTCGAGCTCGTGATTCCGACCGAGCTGCTCAAGCAGCTTGAGAGCAAGATCAAGGTATCGGACAGCCAGACGGCTTACCTTTCCTTGAAAATGGACAAGCTGAGCGGCACGGAAGCAGCTGCCCTTGCGGCAAAAGCCGGAGCAAGCTCCGCGGCCGACGTGAAGGCACTCAGCGATGTGTACGAATTCAACCTCTCGGCTTGGACAGCGGGCGGAGAAGCGGCGGTATTGTCGAGCTTCAGCGTGCCGATTACGCTCCGCTTCAAGCTTGCCGATCCGAGTGGAAGCAAGCTGTACGGCATCTATTATTTAGCTGACGACGGCAAGCTGGAGTATATCGGCGGCAAGCTGGAGAACGGCGAGATCACCGCTCAAATCAAGCATTTCAGCAAATATGCCGTGCTTGAAGTGAAGAAATCGTTCGCCGATGTGGCGCCGTCTTATTGGGCGCATGACTTGATTGTGGAGCTTGCGGCAAAAGGAATCGTCAAAGGAACGAGCAGCTCGGCCTTCGAGCCGAAACGTTCCATCACGCGCGCAGAGTTCGCTTCGCTGCTCGTGAACGCCCTCAAGCTCGAAGCAACGAAGGAGACGGCGTTCAAGGATGTTTCGTCCGCCTCCTGGTATGCCGATGCGGTTGGAAAAGCTTATGCCGCAGGCATCATTTCCGGGCGCAGCGCGGCTGTCTTCGACCCGAACGGCCTCATTACCCGGGAGGAAATGGTTTCGATGCTGATCAAGGCCTATGAGGTCCTCCATGGAGCGGCTGCGGATCCGTCCCAGCAAGCTGGCGCTGGATTCACCGATATAGCTAAGGTTGCCCCATGGGCAGCCATGCCGGTGAAGCAGGCGGCATCGCTCGGCTTGATCCAGGGAAGATCCTCGGGACAATTCGTGCCGAAGGGAATCTCGACGCGTGCGGAAGCCGCGCAGCTTCTCTACAACCTGATGTTGAAGTAGCAATTGCCATTGATCTGCGATGCTCTTCCCTTGAAGGGCATCGCATTTCTTGCATTCACACCATGAATCCAGGAGTTGAATCCACATTAAGAGAGACATTCCGCGTCGCCGCTGGCTGCTTGCCCTTATCGGCCTGCTGCTGGTCAGCCTGGCATCCGTCCGCGACGTATCCGCCCATGCGTACAGCGCCAGCTACACGACCTTGGAGCTGAGCAAGTCGGAGATTGCTTTCACCTACGCCATCGACGAGCTGTCCGTCATGGAATTGGCGGGCGGGGACGAAGACAAGAACGGCATGCTGGACGAAGCTGAATTCGAGAGCATCAAGTCCCGGCTCGGGGAAGTGCTTGAGAGCAAAATCACGCTGAAAATAGCCGGAGAAGCTCAAAAACCGGCTGCTGCTGCCGTCATAACCCTGGACAGGAAGGGGAGCGGAACCCAAGCGGTTTACCGCGCCTCCTACCCGGCTCCGGTCTCGGGACAGTCGGCTTCCCTCGACGATCAGCTGTATTTGAACGATACCAAGTCCAACTACGTCGACCTGGTTACGATCAAGTACGGCAAGCAGACGAGCACCTCCGCGCTGTCCGGCGGCGACCGCTTATGGACTCTTCTTCTGACGGAATCCGATTACGCAGCCCTTCCCGACCATCCGTCCGCTGGCGACGGATCCGCGCCGCAGACGGACAGCGGCCAAGCCGGCTCGGAGACTCCATCGACAAATGACAAGGCCGCAGACGACGGAGCAACGGCTTTCTCCGGTTGGAAGTCCTTCTTCAGCCTTGGCATTCATCATATTCTCTGCGGTTACGACCATCTGCTGTTCCTGTTCTCGCTGCTGATCGCCAGGCAGTCGTTCAAGCAGTATGCGGCTACCATTACCGCCTTCACCGTGGCTCATAGCCTGACGCTTACTTTGACAGTGCTTGGCTGGATCGACGTGCCCGGCTGGATTGTGGAGCCTCTGATCGCGCTCAGCATCTGCTATGTGGCGGTCGAAAATATAATCCGCAAAAAGGTCAGCCGCAGATGGGTCCTGACGTTCTTCTTCGGGCTTGTGCACGGGATGGGCTTTGCCGATATTCTCAAAGGCATGAAACTTCCATCCAACCAGCTCGCGGTCAACCTCATCAGCTTCAATCTCGGCATCGAAGCCGTCCAACTGGCAATCGTGGCCGTGCTGCTGCCGCTCCTGCTGCTGCTTCGACGCTCCAGGCATGACCGCAAGGTCATGCTGGCGGGTTCTGCAGCCGCCCTGCTGTTCGGAGGCATCTGGCTTGTCGAACGCGTTTTGTCCCTATAAGCCCTTAAGGAGGAATCGCCATGCAGCCATCTGTCGCAGCCAATGAAGCTGCCAAGCCCAAGCCCAAGTCCAATGCATCGCTGCTGGCGCTGTTTCTGCTCGGGGCTGTAACGCTGCTCTACCTATTTGCCGGAGAGGAAGGCGGCAGCGGCACGGACGGCAAGCTTCAGCTGTTCAAGACGATGTTCCTCAGCCTTCTCATCGAGGCGCTTCCCTTCATCCTGATCGGCGTCGTCGTCTCCGCCCTGCTGCAGGTGTTCGTTCCCGACCGGGTCATCCGGAGGGCTATCCCGAAAAACCCGCTGCTCGCCGTGCTTGCGGCAAGCCTGCTCGGCATCATCGTACCGATCTGCGAATGCGGGATGGTGCCCGCTATCCGCAGGCTGATCCGCAAAGGCATGCCGCTTCATGCAGCGACCGCATTCATTCTGGCGGGCCCGATCCTCAATCCGATCGTCCTCTGGTCGACGCTCGCCGCATTCCGGACCCATCCGGAGATCGCCTGGATCCGCATGGGCCTCGCTTTCGCGATCGCCATCGCGGCAGGGCTCGCGGTCCATCGCTTCGTCAGCGGGCCGGCTCTTCGCGGCGAGGACGGGGAAGCGTCCTCCTTGACGGCAACAGCGGCAGGCGTCAAGCCTGCGGACAACAATCGCGGGCGCGCTTCCCGGCAGCCGACGGCAAGCTTGTCCCAGGCCGCAAGCCTGCAGACGGCAAGCTTGCGGACGGCGGCCAGCCTCCATTCCGCAAGTCAATCGGAAGCGGCCGCTCCGCCGTCGCCCTTCCGGGTGTTGTCCCCGGTTCCCGGCCGCAACAGAGGCTTTGAAGCGGCAGGACATGCCGTCAGCGAATTTTTCGACATGGGCAGATATGTGGTGTTCGGTTCATTTCTTGTCGCGCTGCTCATGACGTTCGTGGCTCAATCCGACCTGGCCTCGCTGGGCGGAGGGAGCGCGGCCGGCAGCATTTCCATGATGGTTCTCGGGTTCCTGCTCTCTCTCTGTTCCACGTCGGATGCCTTCATCGCCCAGTCGTTCTCGGCCTCCTTCACCGGCGGATCCCTCATCGCGTTCATGGTGTTCGGCCCGATGATGAACCTCAAGGTCATGCTCATGATGCTTGCCGTCTTCCGGACCCGTTTTGTGCTCGGACTGTGCGCGTTCGCCGCCGTTCTTGTCTTCGTTGCCGCACTCGTTCTGGATATGACGCTTCTACACTAAGGAGGAACGCTGCCATGCGGTTGAAATGGGATGGATTTAAAGCGGATCAGTGGATAAAGGGCCTGATCCTGCTCGGATTCGGCGCGTTCCTGCTGCGGCTGGACTGGACGGGCGAGATGCTGTTATACGTATCCCCGTCCTTGAGCATCTACGCGAGGCTGTCGGCCTACGGGCTTGCGGCGGGGGGGCTGCTGCAGCTGTATCTGTGCGCGGCTCCGGGAAGGTCGAGGCATCTTGCCTGCGCTTGCGGGCTGCATTCGGGCCCGCATGACAACAGCGGTGACAACAGCCATGGCCACAGCCATGACCACAGCCATGACCACAGCCACGACCACAGCCATGACCATGAAGGGCACAGTCATGGCGCGTCTGCGGGAAGCATGCGGCAAGCGATGCTGTACAGCCTGTTCCTGCTGCCGCTTTTGCTCGGTTTTGCGCTTCCGAATACGTCTCTGGCGGGATCTCTGGCCGATTCCAAAGGCATCAATCTGGCCAATGCTCCGGCATCCGGCGGCAGAGCCGTTCAGGCGCCAGGGCAAAGCGAGGCTGGGACGGAGGGCTTCCATACCGATCTCTACAACAAGGATTACGCCAAGCTGGCGGAATGGCTGTACGCCAAGCCGAAGATCGCGATGGGCGACACCTGGTTCATCGAGTCGCTCAATGCGCTCAATATGTTCCCGGACCGCTTCGAGGGCAAAACGATCACGATGACCGGCTTCGTGTACCGTCAGGAGGGATTGACGGATTCCCAGTTCATCGTCGGCAGGATGGCGATGATCCACTGCGCGGCGGATATGATGCCTTACGGCATTATCGCCGTCAACGACTCCGCGTCCCAATTCGAGGACAACAGCTGGGTCAGCGTGACCGGCACGGTAGCCCGCACGGAATACCAGGGTCAGCAGGTCATCCAGATCGTCGTGACGGAAGCGAAGGAGGCGAAGCCCTCCTTGGTTCCCTATGTGTACCCGGACTCGGGCTTTGCCGCCAAGCTATAGAGGATTAGAACAGGAGGTGGCGTCATGCTGCTGGAGTGGGGAAGCTTGGCTCTTATCGTATTTGTGTCCCTGTACGGAATTTTGGCTTCGTCCGCCGAAGGAACGCAGTTCAGCGGGCTTGCCGTTTCCGGACTCGCTTTGACGGCAGGAGCGGCTATGGGGGCGGCGGCCGTGCAGACTGTCGGATACGGCCTGGCCGTGCCGCTCGCAGCCGCGGCGTTGTTCGCGGCCGCAGGCGCGGCCTTGATGAAGCGCCGCTCTGGAGGAGCCGAGGCGCTGGCTTGGGCAGGCGCTTCCGTCGCCGGCTCGTGCATCGGCATCGCAGCCGGCATGGCCGCTTATTCGACGGGCAAGGCGATGTATGTCATCGATGTGGCCTTCATCGTACTGATGTTCGGCCTGCTGCGGTTCGGCGAGAGCCGCAAGACGGAGCCGCAAGCGAAAAGGCGTTCACCGCAGGCGGCAAAATCGGCTTCGCACAGGAGCGTGGCTGCTGTCTGGTGTTCGATTGCCGCCTTGTCCTGCGTCCTGCTGCTTGGCCTGGGCAGCGCTATCCCCGTCGGCCAATACGGCAGGCAGGCAGCCGCTGCGGCCAGCTATGATTCGGACAACGATATGCAGGAAGCGCAGATCGTCGTCAGCGCGGCGGGAATCACCCCCGAGCGGGTGGATTTCAAGCGGGGGGCCATGATCAAGGCGATCGTCGTCGTGAAGGCCGACGCGGGCAGCGGACTCACGCTCGATGCGGGCAGCCTCGGCACCGGCATCTCCCTGGGCAAAGGAGAGAACGTCATCGTTCTCAACAATCCCCAGCCCGGAAGCTATTCCTTGACCGTCAAGGGAGGGCGCTTCGGCAATAAAGGCGTCGGCGCCATGTTCCGGATCGCCAATGAAACAAACTGAAGCGAACCGGTATCCGCTGCTGCGGATGCCGGTTTTTTTGCGGTTTCCGCGAGCGTGGAAGCCCGTTTAGCGCATGCCGCGGCGCTCCTGCTGCATTTGGCTTATCGTAGAGGACATTAGCTGCGGATGTCGAACAACCGTAGGAAGAGCTGGTTAGCTGGATCATAGAGAGGATGAAGCCGAGTGAGCGAAGGAGCACCAAGCACGATTCGTTGGGGCATCATGGGACCGGGCGGCATGTCGGGAGGCTTCGTACGGGATTTGGCGCATGCGCCCGGTGCCGTCGTAACGGCGGTGGCGGGCCGCGATCCGGAGAAGACGAAGTCTTTCGCGGAGAAACACGGCATCCTCCGCACGCATGGCAGCGCAGCTGAGCTGGCAGCCGATCCGGAGGTCGACATCGTCTACATCGGAACGATCCATCCCGTGCACAAGGAGAATGTGCTGGAATGCCTGGCGGGCGGCAAGCATGTGCTGTGCGAGAAGCCGTTCACGATGAATGCGGATGAAGCCCAGGAGATCGAGGCGGCGGCAGCAGGCAAAGGGCTGTTCGTCATGGAGGCCATGTGGACCCGGTTCCTGCCTCCCATCGCCGCCGTCCGGAAGTGGCTGGCAGACGGCGCTATCGGAGAGATCAAGCTGCTCAAGGCCGAATTCGGATTCGACGCGGGCTGGAACCCTTCGGGCAGGCTGTTGAACAAGCAGCTTGGAGGAGGCGCTCTGCTGGATGCCGGCATATACCCGGTTTCTTTCGCTTCTCTCGTTTTCGGAGCGCAGCCCTCGCGGATTCAAAGCACGGTCGATATCGGGGAAACGGGCGTAGACGAGAGGTTCTCGCTCCTGTTCGATTACGAGGGAGGAGCGGCCGCTTCCCTGCATGCGTCCATCCGTCTTGGCATGAACAACGATGCCTGGATATACGGAACGAAGGGCCGGATCCATATTCCGGGATTTCTGTGGACCCGCCGAGCGGAGCTCCATATCGATGGGCAGGAGCCTCTGATCGCCGAGGACAACCGCGATTTTTCCGGACATGCCTACCAGGCGATTGAAGCGATGGATTGCATCCGCAGCAGCCGGACAGGCAGCGAGATCATGCCCCTGAATGAAAGCGTGGAGATCATGGGGACGCTGGACGCGATTCGGGTCCAATGGGGGCTGGAGTATGGCAGCTTTTAAACGTAAGGAGCAAGCGGGATGAATGCCGTGATCGGCGCGGTTTTCCGCAAGCTTCTTTCCGCTTATGCGGCCACGCTGCTGGCAGCTTCGCTGAGCCTATTTGTACCGGTATACGGAGTAGAGGCAGCGGGGGGATTCGAGCTGGCAGGATGGGTCTTCCTGTTCATTCTATATGGAGGGACGGTCCTGGCTGTCTGCGGCACGCCGGTCTCATTTGCCCTGGAGCGGTGTTGCAGGAAATGGCTGCTCGGGAGAAAGGCTCCATATATCCTTCTCCATGCGGCATGCGGTGCGGGGCTCGGCATGCCGCTTCTGCCAGCCTCCGGCGGCGCGGCATGGCTGCCGGGGCTGCTCGGCTGCATCGCCGGAGCGCTGCTGGCCGGGATGGACCTGTTTCTGGCCAACTGGCAGGCCAGTCCGGGCAAGCTGGCGGCTGCGCTCGCTTCACCGGTCATGGCGCTCGTTGCCGCGATTTGGCTAAGCGCGCAAATATTGAATTAGGGCTGAGGCTGTATTTATCCTCTCCTAAGAATGAAGTCAGATAAAGTGCCACGAATACCTGTAAGTGGAAGGGGATGTCGCCTTATGGCGGCATACCCTTTTTGACAACGTTTCCATTTCAATTTTTATGTAAGAAAATTTATTTTTGAATCTTATTTACGAACCACGCGTCTATGTATTACAATCTGTGTTAACTAAGTTTGCATTTAATTATTGGAATTGCCAGAACAATCCGTGTTTATTTTTGATGGATTGTAGTCCAAGCATTCAGCGGTATACAGGAAAATAGTGGATGTTTACTTTTGAATAATGATACATTAATGCATTAAAGCGAGAAATAGAATGAACGTAAAGGAGACCGGGCGCATGGGTTCGACGCTGCTTGAGATTAGGGATTTGCGCACTCATTTCGTAACGGACCAAGGCGAGATTCCCGCGGTCGACGGCATGGATCTGCTCATACACAAAGGAGAAATCGTAGGCGTAGTCGGAGAATCGGGCTGCGGCAAAAGCGTCACCTCCTTGTCGGTCATGCGGCTGATTCCGCAGCCGCCCGGCAAATACGCCGGAGGATCGATCCTGTTCAAGGGCGAGGACCTCGTCAAGGCCAAGGAGAAGCGGATGAAGCAGATCCGCGGCGATGAGATCTCGATGATCTTCCAGGAGCCTATGACATCCCTGAACCCGCTGCTTACGATCGGGGATCAGATCGTCGAGACGTTGAGGGTCCACCGCAGCATGAGCCGCAAGGAAGCGTCCTCGCAAGCGCTTGAAATGCTGAAGAAGGTCGGCATCGCAAGGGCGGAGACGATTCTCAGGGGCTACCCGCATCAGCTGTCCGGCGGCATGCGGCAGCGGGTCATGATCGCGATCGCCCTCTGCTGCGAGCCGGAGCTGCTGATCGCCGACGAGCCGACGACGGCGCTGGACGTGACGATCCAGGCGCAGATTCTGGATCTCATGAAAAAGCTCAATGAAGAGACCGGAACGGCGATCATGATGATCACGCATGATCTCGGCGTCGTCGCGGAAGTATGCCACCGGGTCGTCGTCATGTACGCCGGCAAGGTCGTAGAGGAAGGAACGGTGCGCGAGATATTCGAGAAGCCCCGGCATCCCTACACGCAGGGGCTGATCCGTTCCATTCCGAAGATCGAGGAGGATGTGAAGCGGCTCTACTCTATCCCCGGCAACGTGCCGAAGCCCGGCTCGGTCAAGGAAGGCTGCCGCTTCGCGGCGCGCTGCGAGCATGTGATGGACAAGTGCCTGAATTCGCTTCCGGAGCTCGTGCCGACGACAAGCCCGGGCCACCGCTCCCGCTGCTGGCTGAATGCAATCGAGGAGGTGGCGAATTGAGCCCGACCCAAGTTCATGAGGACAGCCTGCTGGAGGTCCGCTCTCTCAAGACGTATTTCCCGATCCGCAAAGGATTGTTCCAGCGCGAGGTCGGACAGGTCAAAGCGGTCGACGACGTCAGCTTTCAGGTGAAGAAAGGCGAATCGTTCGGCATCGTCGGCGAAAGCGGCTGCGGCAAGTCGACGACGGGCCGCTCGCTGTTGAGGCTCATCGAGCCGACAGACGGCGAGGTCTTGTTCGACGGCCATAACGTGACGGAGTTTTCCGATAGCCGCATGAGAGAGATCCGCAGGGACATGCAGATGATTTTCCAGGATCCGTTCGCCTCTCTCAATCCGCGCCACAAGGTTCGCAAAATTCTCGAGGAGCCGCTGATCGTGCATGGCATCGGGAACGCCGAGGAGCGGCGCGGCAAGGTGGAGCGGGTGATGGAGACGGTAGGCCTCAGCTCCTGGCAGCTGGACCGGTTCCCTCATCAGTTCTCCGGCGGACAGCGGCAGCGGATCGCGATCGCGCGGGCGCTCATGCTGCAGCCGAAGCTGATCGTCGCGGACGAGCCGGTATCGGCGCTGGATGTATCAATCCAATCGCAGATCCTCAACTTGATGCAGGATCTCAAGGAAGAGTTCGGACTGACCTACGTGTTCATCGCTCATGATCTCAGCGTGGTGAAGCATTTTTGCGATCGGGTCGCGGTCATGTATCTGGGGAGGATCGTGGAGCTTGCGGACAAGCATTCCCTTTACCGGGAGCCCAAGCATCCCTATACGCAGGCGCTGCTGTCCGCAGTGCCGAAGCCGGATCCCAATGCGGCCAGCGAGAGGATCATCCTGCAAGGCGAAGTTCCGAGTCCGGCCAATGTCCCGCAGGGCTGCGTCTTCAACACCCGCTGTCCGCAGGTCATGGACATATGCAGGCAGCAGCGGCCGGCTCTCCAGCAGACGTCGGAAGGCCATATGACAGCTTGTCATCTGTACGTCTCCACGGAGCCGTAACGGATTTCAATCATAGATTCAAAAGCCAAAGGGATTCCGAAAAAGAGAGATCAAGAGGAGGAGACAATGTTGAACAAATGGTATAAACCCGGAGCGGCGCTCGTGCTGGCATCCGTCCTCGCCTTGGCAGGCTGCAGCGGCAACAACAGCAACGCCGGCAATTCCCCGGGAAGCTCCCCGGCCAGCAACTCCAGCAGCCCCGCTCCGAGCGGAACTCCGGCGGATTCCTCCGCCACCACGCAGGATACGCTGATCACCGCCCGCGGCGGCGATTCCGCCGCTCTCGACGCAGCCATCGTAACCGATGGCGAATCCATCAAGGTCACGCAGCAGATGTTCGAAGGGCTGCTGGACTACAAGCCGGGCACGACCGAGGTTCAGCCCAAGCTGGCCGAAAGCTATGAAGTCACTCCGGACGGATTGACGTACACGTTCAAGCTGAAGCAAGGCGTCAAGTTCTCGGACGGCACCGACTTCAACGCCGACGCGGTCGTGTTCAACTTCAACCGCTGGAGCGATCCGAAGAGCGAATTCAAATTCGAAGGCGACTCCTTCGATTACTACGACTCCATGTTCGGTCCGGACGGCTCCCGTGTCATCAAGGAAGTAACCGCTGTCGATGACAGCACGGTCAAAATTGTCCTGAACAAGCCGCAGGCTCCGTTCCTGCAGAACATCGCGATGCCGTCGTTCGGAATCGGTTCCCCGACGGCCATCAAGGAGGAAAAGGACAAGTTCAAGTCCGAGCCGGTCGGCACGGGACCGTTCGTCTTCAAGGAGTGGAAGCGCAACGACTCCATCACATTGGAGAAGAACCCGACATACTGGCAGCAAGGGCTGCCCAAGCTGAACAAAGTCGTCTTCAAGGTCATTCCGGACAACTCGGCCCGCCTCACGGCGCTGCAGAACGGCGAGATCGACCTGATGGAAGGCGTCAACCCCGATGATCTCAAGACGCTCGAAGGCAACGCCGACCTCCAGAAGATCGTGCGCGCATCCTTCAACGTCGGCTATCTGGGCTTCAACACCAAAAAAGCCCCGTTCGACAATCCGAAAGTCCGCCAAGCTCTGAGCTATGCCGTCAACAAGGAAGCCATCATCCAGGCGTTCTACGGCGGACTGGCGGAGCCGGCGGTCAACCCGATGCCGCCGTCCACGCTTGGCTACAACAAGGACGTGCAGGACTATCCTTATGATCTGGAGAAGGCCAAGTCCCTTCTGGCCGAAGCCGGATACGCGAACGGACTGCCGAATGAAATGATCTTCTACGCGATGCCGGTGGCACGCCCTTACATGCCGGACGGCAAGAAGGTCGCGGAAGCGATCCAGGCCGACTTCGCCAAGATCGGCGTGAAGACGAAGATCGAATCCCCGGAATGGGCGACGTACCTTGACGATGTGAAAAAAGGCGACAAGGAAGACCTGTTCATGCTCGGCTGGACGGGCGACAACGGCGACCCGGACAACTTCCTCTTCACGCTGCTGCACAAGGACGCGATCGGAAGCAACAACTACAGCTTCTATTCCAATGAAGAAGTCAACAAGCTGCTGAGCGAAGGCCAGTCGGAGACCGACAACGCCAAGCGCGAAGAGCTGTACAAGCAGGCGCAGGTGCTGATCAAGCAGGACGCTCCATGGATTCCGCTCGTCCACTCCACGCCGCTGCTGGCCGGATCGGCCAAGCTGGCGGGCTACACGCCTTCGCCGACGGGCTCCGAGCCGTACACCGAGGTCTACTTCAAGTAAACCGTTGACTCGTCGCTTCATCAAGCGGACGGCAGGCTGGCCTGCCGTCTCTTCTATTGATACGCCTATTGGCTTAAGGGGAGACATTGATGCTGAACTACACGATTCGACGTCTGCTCATGTTGATTCCGGTTCTGCTGGGAATGACGATCATCGTCTTTTCCATCATCCACGCGATTCCCGGCGATCCCGCGGAAGTCATTCTCGGCGAGAAGGCCAGCAGCACGTCCAAGGAAGCCCTGCGCAAGGAGCTCAAGCTTGATCAGCCTCTTTTCGTGCAGTACGGGGATTATTTGAAAAAGCTCGCCGCCGGAGATCTGGGCACGTCGATCCGCACCCGCGAGCCGATATCCGCCGAAATTACGCCGTACCTGGCGGCCACACTGGAGCTGACGCTGGTCGCGATGGCCTTCGCCGTGTTCTTCGGGGTGAACGCCGGCATTCTCAGCGCCTGGAAGCAGAACTCCTGGTTCGATTATCTCAGCATGCTGATCGCCCTCATCGGGGTGTCGATGCCGATCTTCTGGCTCGGCCTCATGGAACAGTGGCTGTTCGCGCTGGAGCTGAAGTGGCTTCCATCCATCGGCCGGGTGAACGCGCGCGATCCGGTGGAATCGGTGACCAACCTGTATCTGATCGACTCGCTGCTCTCGGGCAGGGCGGATCAGTTCTGGACGGTCGTCAAGCATCTCATCCTGCCGGGAATCGCGCTCGGCACGATTCCGATGGCGATCATTGCCCGGATGACGCGCTCCAGCATGCTGGAAGTGCTGCGGTCCGACTATATCCGCACGGCCAAGGCCAAGGGCTTGTCCCAGATGTTCATCATCTACAAGCATGCCCTGCGCAACGCCTTCATCCCGGTGCTGACGGTCATCGGCCTGCAGTTCGGCCTGCTGCTCGGGGGAGCCGTCCTGACCGAGACGATCTTCGCCTGGCCGGGCGTCGGCCGGTATATCTTCGACGCGATCGCCTCCCGGGATTATCCGGTCATTCAGTCCGGCATCCTGATCATCGCTTTCATCTTCGTGCTCATCAATCTTCTGGTCGATCTGCTGTACGCGGCGGTTGATCCGAGAATCAACTTCAAGTAGGAGGAAAGCCCATGTCACAACCGGCAATCAAGCTTGCGCCGCCGCCCCCGGCCAAGACCGAGGTTTCCTCCTCCTGGAGGGACGGCTGGCGCAGCTTCCGCAAAAACAAGCTGGCCATGGTCGGTCTCGGCATCATCGTCTTCTTCGTACTGATTGCCGTGCTGGCGCCGTTCATCGCTCCCTACGACTATAAGGAGCAAGAGCTGGTCAACCGGCTCCACAAGCCGGGCGGAGAGCACTTGTTCGGCACCGACGATCTGGGCCGCGACATCTTCTCCCGCATCATCTACGGAACCCGGATCTCCCTCTGGGTGGGCATCAGCTCCGTCGTAGGCTCGATCATCGCAGGCACGATGCTCGGCATCGTTGCCGGCTACTACGGCCGCTGGCTTGATGCGCTCATCTCCCGCTTATTCGACATTCTGCTTGCGTTCCCCGGCATCCTGCTGGCGATCGCCATCGTGGCCGCTCTAGGGCCTTCGCTGCAGAATGCGCTGCTCGCGATCGCCATCGTGAACGTGCCGGTGTTCGGCCGGCTCGTCCGCGCCAGGGTGCTCAGCCTGCGCGAGGAGGAATACATCATGGCCGCGCGGGCGATCGGCATGAAGAATTCCCGCATTCTGTGGCATCATATTCTTCCCAACTGCCTCGGCCCGATCATCGTGCAAGGCACGCTCGGCATCGCGACGGCGATCATCGAGGCGGCGGCGCTCGGATTTCTCGGCATGGGCGCGCAGCCGCCGGAGCCGGAATGGGGCAAGATGCTGTCCGATTCCCGGCAGTTCATCCAGAACGCGCCGTGGACGGTCATTTTCCCCGGCTTGTCGATCATGCTGACCGTGCTCGGCTTCAACCTGATCGGGGACGGCCTGCGCGATGTGCTGGACCCGCGGATGAAAAGCTGAATGAAGACAGCCTGAAGCACCGGCCGGAGGCCGGTGCTTTTTTGCCATTCAAGGCTTGGATATAAGGATCGTCAGATTCCTTGCGAACGCCGTTCGAAGCTGACCGCGTAAGCGTCCTTGCGGAAGTGAAGAATCGGATCCTCGCTGACTTCGATGCCTTCCCCGGTCACGGTCGGATCCATGAGCAGCCCTTCCGGTTCCTCGACGATGCGGGTCACGAGAAGCTGGCCGGCGTCGATCGCTTCCCGGTCTCTCGGCCATTCCGTGGTTGGATCGTCGACGGGATCCCATTCCTCTCCCCGGACGATGCGCAGCGTAAAGCCGACAGGCGATGATTCCAGCCGCCCGGCCAATTCCTTTTCCAGGTAATCATGCCCGGCGAAAGGCGCCTTCACAAGCGGAAGATGGTCTTCTCCCGCATCGGGAATCCATTCGTATTTGACCGGCCGCCGCTTGCCCGCCCCATCGACGAAATAAAACGCATGAATGGAATAATACGGGCGGCTGGCGAAGCTGGCCGGGGGCTTCAGCGCGGAGATGGAAGCGAGGGCGCTCTTCGCATGGGGGAACCGGCCGATCAGATCGGTGAAAATCTCCTTGACGGAGATGCCGCCGCGCTTCGCCTCCTGGAAAGCCTGCAGCATCTCCAGGAAGGATTCGGTCGTCCGGGCGAAGAAGACAGGAGTCGTGGCGGCGACGATGACCGGTCTTGCCCCGTCCGGCGGCAGGAACTGGACCGCAAGCCCCTTGGCTGGAGAGAGCAGGTCGCGGTTGTCGGGATCGGGGTTCGTGTTGGAGAAGCGCACGATGGCGCGTGTCTCCCCTTGCTGCAGATGGGGAGCCGTCGTCCATTCCTTGGCTGCTCCGCTGGGACGGAATACGGCCTCGCAGCAGATGCCCTTGGCATGAGCGCGCCTATAGCCGGGATGAGCGCCGGAGATTTGCTCGATGGCGTTGACGGCTTGCTCGGGAAGCCTGCTTCCCGGATCTTTTTGCGTCGACATGAATTCATTCTCCTTCCAGTAACAGGCGATTGCCTGCATGGATCGTAAACGTATTTACCTCATCATTGCCCGAATCCAATCTCATTCATTCCCTAGCTCAGGAGGACAATCCCCATGACGATGAAATCCAATCCGCCTCTTCTTCTCCAATCCCGGCTGTGGAAACGGCTGGACGAGCCGTTTCTCGAGCACTGCCGCCTCTTCCGCGGCAACGACGGCCATCTTCTGGAAGGCAGCATCGTCGGGAGGCTCGGCTCCGAGCCTGTCAGCTGCACATACCGGATCAGGACCTGCCCGGATTGGCTTACGCGGGAAGTGTCGGTCGAATTTGCCCATGGCGACGAGGAAGCCAGTCTTCATCTGGAAGCGGACGGCCGGGGAAACTGGCTGATGGACGGCCGGGAGCTGCCCGAGCTGCAAGGCTGCGTGGACGTCGATATCGAGCTTACGCCCGCGACGAATACGCTGCCGATCCGCAGGCTGGGACTGCGCAAGGGGCAGGAGGCGGAGATGACCGCGGCATGGGTCCGCTTTCCTTCGCTCGCGGTCGAGCCGCTCAGGCAGTCATACTACTGCCTGGAGGATGAGTGCCGTTACCGCTACCGCAGCGCATCCTTCGAGGCCGAGCTGGACGTCGGCGGCGAAGGGATGATCCATCGCTATGGCGATTTATGGGCTTCGTTATAGGAAGAAGCATTCGCGCCCGAGAAATCGCGGGATGGCGGAAGCGATTCGAATCGGAAGCCCTTCTCTGCTGAGGCTTACGGTGGCATCCTTCAATCTCCGAGCGAAAAAGGTATACGAACGTCTCGGTTTTCGCATCGTGGGGAAATTCAAGGCGGGAACGACCGATTTCGAGGTCATGGAGCTGCCTTCAGCGGCAGACCGCCCCGTTGGGAAACAATAACAAGAAAAAGAATTGCCCAAAGGCTCATTCTCTGGTAGGATCATACCGACTTAATAAACACATTTAATAAGTAAGGGAGATACTTTTGATCAGATGAGCGAGCATCGGACAGATCCCAATGAAATCCGCAGGACCATTACGGCAGCGATACGATCCGGCCTGATTTCCAAGGGCCACGCGACCAAGGCCGAGCTGAGCCGAAGCCTGTCCCTCAGCTTTCCCACCATCAGCAAGTTCGTGTCGCTCATGGAGAAGGAAGGAGAGCTGCGGTCCGTAGGCCTGGACGAGTCGAGCGGAGGCCGGCGGGCAAGCAGGTATGCGTACAATCCCGAGTTCATGCTCGGGTTGGCTGTCTATCTCGAGAAGGATGAGACCCGCTACTCCGTCTTCGATTGCATGGGAGGGACCAAGGAGGAAGGAATCGCTCCCAGCGTTCTCATCGAGGGCATCGGAGCGCTGCGGCTGCAGGTGGAGGAGCTGATGGATAAATATCCCCGAATCCGCTCTCTGGCGATCGGCGTTCCGGGCTCGGTGAAGGATGGAAAAATCGGCTACATTCCGGGTTACGGGCGCTACGAGGGCTTGGAGCTGCAGGCCTATTTCGAGGAGAGGCTGCAGATTCCGGTCCAGGTCGAAAACGACATGAACGCCGCGGCGCTTGGCTTTGCCGCCAAGGCCGACGAAGCCGAATCGGCCTCGCTCGTATATTTGTACTTCGGCAACAACGGGCCGGGAGCCGGCATTATGGCGAATGGAACGATTTTGCGCGGGAACACGTCCTTCTCCGGAGAAATCTCCTTTGTCCCGATGGACGGGCAGCGCAATTTCGGGCAGGCTTTGCAGGAGCGTGGATTTCTGGACGGGAGGACGCTGGATGAGGTCCATGTCGACGCGGTCGCAAGGCTGGTCGCTGCATTCACGGTCATCCTAAACCCGAAGCGGATCGTGTTTTGCGACTCCGAAGCCGACGAGGCGCTGCTGGAGCGGATCGGACAGAGGAGCCGCAGCTATGTTCCCCTGGAGCATCTGCCCGAGCTTGTCCACAGCCACTGGCCGTCCGACTATCTGGGCGGACTGAAGACCCTTTCCCTTGAAGCGATGATTTCTCAGGATATATCCTCAGCAAGAAAGGAAGGGTGAAACGATGGCAGCTTTCTTTTTGATCATCATCTACTTGGCCTTCATCAGTCTGGGCTTGCCCGATTCCATGCTCGGAGCGGCATGGCCGGCCTTGCACCGGGACATCGGAGCGCCGGTCTCCATGGCCGGGCTCATCTTCATGACGGTCACCGCAGGCACAATCGTATCCAGCCTGGCCACCGGTTTCCTGCTGAAGCGCTTCGGCACCGGCAAGGTGACCTTGTTCAGCTGCCTCATCACGGCGGCAGCCCTGCTCGGCTTTTCCTATGCTCCGGCGACGGCATGGCTGTTCGTCTTTGCCGTTCCGCTCGGACTGGGAGCCGGCTGCGTCGATGCCGGGCTGAACAGCTATGTCGCGGAGCATTACAAAGCCAGGCATATGAGCTGGCTGCACTGCTTCTGGGGCGTCGGAGCCACACTGGGACCTGTCATCATGGCCCATTCCATCTTGGAGAGGTCATGGAGGAACGGTTATCTCAACGTCTCGCTGATCCAGTTCGGGCTCGTTCTCGTCCTGCTGCTGACGCTGCCGCTATGGGCCAAGGTCGCGCGATTGAGTCGGACGGACCAAGCGGGCGGTTCCGAGGAAACGGGAGAGCATGACCGGGCAGGAGGCGTCATGCTCTTCAAAATCAAGGGTGTCAAGCTGGCCCTGCTCTCGTTCCTGTTCTATTCCGGCGTGGAGGCCACGCTCGGCCTGTGGGGCAGCACCTATTTGTCGGAATCGAAAGGCGTGTCCGCGACGGATGCCGCCAAGTGGATCTCCTTCTACTACGGGGGCATTACCGCAGGCCGGTTCCTGGCCGGATTCGTC
Source organism: Paenibacillus sp. SJS-P3 (assembly GCF_056711585.1). Taxonomy (NCBI): domain Bacteria; kingdom Bacillati; phylum Bacillota; class Bacilli; order Caryophanales; family Paenibacillaceae; genus Paenibacillus; species Paenibacillus sp. SJS-P3. The sequence continues at coordinate 1,075,017 of NZ_CM160043.1, forward strand.
ACCTTCAAGCTGAGCAACCGCGCGATGATCCGCGGCGGGCAGCTGCTGGCCGTGACGGGAATCGTCCTCATGCTCCTGCCTTTGCCGACCGTATTCTCGCTGATCGGGTTCGTCGTCGTGGGACTCGGGCTCGCGCCTATATTCCCCTGCATGCTGCATGAGACGCCGGTGCGCTTCGGCAAAGGTCCGTCCCAATCGATCATGGGCTTCCAGATGGCGGCCGCTTATACGGGAAGCACGCTCCTGCCGCCGCTGTTCGGCTTCATCGCCGCCTGGTCGGCCAGCGGAATGCTGCCGCTGTATCTTCTGGTCATGGCGGCCGGACTGATGCTGTTCTCCGAGCGGATCAACCTGTTCATGAAAAAAAGGAATTCATTTGGACTCTGAATGATTAGGAGACTTGCACAATGCAATTGGAAGAGGAACGCGAGGAATTGATGCTGATCTTTTCGCAAGCCTCGGAGGAGTTGGCAGAGCTTCCGGCTGGACTTCGCGAACGGGGGCAGGAGCTGCTGGCGCTCAGCGATCCGCTTCGCAACGGAGGCCGGGCAAATAGGATCAGCTACATGCTGCCGTACTGGATGCGGGATCAGACGCGTAGCCCGATCGAGCTGTGCCGCGATTTGGCGGTCGGCAATATTTTTGCCATGCTTCGTTATTTTCTGCTGGACGATGCGATGGACGGGCAGGAGAGAGGCACGGGAGGAATTAGAGCCTCCTTGGCGCTGGGCCAGCTTTTGGAGGAGCTGTTCAGACGGCGCTATCAGCGCCATTTTCCGCAGGAGAGCATGCTCTGGAGCTGCTATCGCCGATATGTCGGGGAGTGGGCATCCGCAGTTCATACGGAAATGGAGCTTCCCATGAGTCCGAACGAGCCGGGCCTATTGGCCCGCAAGGCTGCCCCCGTAAAAATAGGCGCCAGCGGAATGCTGCTTCTTGCGGGGATGCCGGAGCGCATCCCGGATGCGGAGCAAGCTGTCGAACTGGCCCTTGCGGCGCTCCAGCTGTCCGATGATTGGGATGATTGGCAGGCCGATCTGCCTGCCCCCAACGGCAACGCATTCCTGTCGATCGTCCGGACCCGGCTCCAATTGTCAGCCGGCCAGGCATGGGATGAGCGTGACGTCCGAACGGCGATCTACCATCATGAGGCCGTAGGCGAACTCGCGGACGCGGCCGAGAGTTATGCCGAGCGGCTCAGGCAGATTCCCCATCGTCCGGATCGGCTGGCCGCTTATGCCGATGCCGTTGCGACGGGAATCCGCGAGGAGGCCCGCAAGATCGAGCAGTCCCGAGCCAGTCTCGCTGCAGCAGGCGGATTTTCCCATTTATTGTCGAAAATTACTATATAAATAGGGACATTTTACCTATGAAATGCTATGATAAGAGGGCTAATCCACTTTTCTCATGAAAGGTTGTTGTTCGATGTCCATGGATTCCTTGAAGGTGCAGATTATTCAAAAGGCATGGAAAGATCCTGAATTCAAGGCCAAGCTGCTGAGCGATCCCAAAAGCGCGCTCCAAGCGTCTTTCGGCATCATGGTTCCGGAGGAAATCGAACTTCAGGTCATGGAAGAAACGCCTTCAAGCTATTTCTTGATCATTCCTCCCAATCCGGCCGAGCTTGCCAGCTCGGGGGGCGAGTCGAACAATCTCCGATACAACTGGGGTTAACGCACGAGAGGGAACCGAATCATCGCTTCGGTTCCTTTTCCTTTTTCACTGCGGTATGTCAGCGTTCCGTTCATGGCTTCAATAATTTGGAATGTGACCATAAGCCCAAGACCTGTACCTTCGGACTTGGATGAGAAGTAAGGATTGCCCAGCTTGGCGAGCTGCTCTTCGCTCATTCCTTGTCCGTTATCTGTAATTCGTATCACCGCCTCGTCATTCTCCTCGTAGGCCTCCAATTCAATCTTTCCGTTTTCTTTCAGGGACTCGATGCTGTTCTTCATAATATTGATAAGGGCTTGCTTGAATTTGGACGTGTTTCCGATGATGGTGAGATGCTCGGAAGCTTTGACGAGCAGCACTCCGCTATGCATCATCACCATGGGGAGCAAAATGGTTTCGATGATGCTCAACTCTTGTTTCACGTCGATCGCAGCCGGCGTTTCCTGCTCGGGCTTGGCGAACGTCAGATAGTCCGTGATGATGCCGGCTGCCCGATCGAGCTCGCTGATGGCGATGTCGTACTGATACTTGTTCGTCTCCGTGGATTTTCTCGAAAGCAGCTGGAGAAACCCTCTCGTCACCTGCAGCGGATTTCGGACTTCATGGGCAATGGAAGCAGCCAGTTGGCTTATAATCTGCATTCTTTCCGATTTCTGCAGCTGATGGTTGTACAGCTCCAGTTCGTTGGAATAGGCGAGCAGCTTGGCATAATCGGCGGCTATCCTTCGATTCAAAGCCATGACCAGACACGCGACGAGAAACACGATACCGAATTTCCACAGCTCAAATTGATACGGACTCTGACGATAGGAAAGCACGATGAAGTCCGCGACGCCGGAAATGGCGAGCCCGATAATACCTGTCGATAAAAGCATGGAGCTGCGGGATTTTCGAAAGAGGTTCCGAATGGCAAAAATCAGGATGACAACCAGTTGAGCGAGAACGAGAGGCGCCAGGATCCAGAAGGTAAAGAGCTTGTAATAGAAATAGAAGGACCCGCCGGCACCTTTATAGACAAGCATGACGAGGAAGCTTGCGCCAGAATAGCCGATCAGCCAGCTTTGGGATTTTTTCAGCCAGCTATTGGTGAGCTCGAAGGAATGGCTGACGAAATAGAATAAGGAAGGAAAAAGGACCAGCAAAAATGTATCGAACAAAAAGAACAGCATCTGGCCGTAATCGGGAAAATAGAAATAGGGCAAGGATGAATTCGTGACAATCAGCAGGCCGGTAGACAGGATGAACAGACTGAGAGCGTTGGCCGGCTTGGTCAGGGAACGAACGAAGAAGCCGGTGGATAAAAGCATAATAAATCCGAGGAACGCTATCGCGGCTCCAAGCAGGACATTCGGCAGCCCTTTGCGAGCATTCGATGAAGATAGATCGGCGAATTCGCCGACCCGAATCTCGCTGTTGATTCCGGCGCCTTCCTTGGATTTCATTACAATGTATATCTCCGAAGAAGCCGACTTGGAGGTCAGCGGGATCAGGAGGATATTGCGCTCAAAATCGTAGTTCCGCGAGGAGTGATAGATCGCTCGGGCATCCTCGTATACGGTGATATCAAGCCCGTACAATTGCCGGATATACAGTCCCGGGTCATTGAAGCCGGCTGTAGGCGGAATCGGGACACGAACCCAGGCGCCGACAGCTCCGTCCGGCAATGCGGTAAGGGGACGCTGTGCCGTAGCAGAATGCCAGAATAGATCCGCAGGCGGAGTCGATCCGGACGGATTCGGCTTTTGGATCCAGGCGATGCTCCATTCGGAGACGGATAGATCCGCAGCGTCGTCATGGGAATTGGAGACGAGAGGCACGACGGCAATGAAGATGCTGAACAGGAGAAGGACAAGTATAGGTTGCCGGAACGCTAGCATGGGGCACCTCTCGATGGATTGACGAGCAAAAAGCTCCTTTTCGACATTATACCAATTAAATCTATATATAATGACAAAATATTTCCATAGTCGACATGACCTCGCTTGAATTTTGGATGAGGCAAGCATCGACGAGTCTTTGGCCCGAAAAAGCAGGAAAGGCACCCGGACGGGGTGCCTTTTGTCGGTTCATGACCGAGGACGCTGCGGCGCAGACAGGCCCGCCGCCTTCACTCGTACGGATCGATCGTCTGGATCGTTCCGTCCTCCTTGTACTTGAGCTCGGCGAACTTCACGCAGCGCTTGTTGTCGGCGCCGCCGGACAGGGAGCTGTCGTGATAGAACAGGTACCATTTGCCCTGGAATTCCACGATGGAATGATGCGTCGTCCAGCCGACAACCGGGGTCAGGATCGTGCCTTGGAAGGTGAACGGCCCGCAAGGGCTGTCGCCTACGGCATAGACGAGCTTGTGCGTCGTGCCGGTCGAATAGGAGAGGTAATACTTTCCGTTGTATTTGTGCATCCATGGACCTTCGAAATACCGCCGGTCCTCGTCGCCGGCGAGGATCGGCCGGCCGTCGCCGTCGACGATGGAAATCTCGCTCGGCGGCTCCTGGAACGACAGCATGTCGGAGCTGAGCCGGGCCACTCGCGGGCCTAGCGCCGGAGCGTCCGGCGCCGGACCTTCGGCATCGGCTAGGAATTCGCCGGTCTGCCATTTCTCGAGCTGGCCGCCCCACAAGCCTCCGAAGTACATGTAGGCCTCGTCGCCTTCGACGAACACGGCCGGATCAATGCTGAAGCTGCCGGGAATATAGCTTGGCTGCGGCTCGAACGGGCCGGCCGGCGAGGTGCCGGTCGCGACGCCGATGCGGAACACATGATCATGGTCCCGGGCCGGGAAGAACAGGTAGTAGATGCCGTTCTTGCAGGCTGCGTCCGGAGCCCACAGCTGCTGCTTGGCCCAGGGAATGTCCCGCAGATGAAGAGCCTCGCCGTGGTCGATGCAGGGGGAGCTCTCATCCTCCATCGACAGGACATGGTAGTCCTCCATGTCATATTGGTCGCCGTTGTCGTTCGACACCTGCTCATGGTCCAGATCATGAGAGGGATAGATGTACAGCCTGCCCTCGAATACATGCGCCGACGGATCGGCGGTGAAGATGTGGGTTACGATAGGTTCCTTGAATTTAACCGTTTCCATTTCAGTCATCCCCGATGAATAGAATCAAGTTCTCCCCTTATTTTAGCAGACCCGTCCCCGTCCCCGGCAGTCTCAGATGCTTGTGAAAAATACCGTTAAAATTGGTTTTTGGGGGATCAACAACCATTTGACACGCTTATCCGAATCCATTACGTTGATCCTAGCATTCTAGCATGTACGGAAGCGAGGACTGTTGCCAGTGAGAGGGTGGGGCAATCGGCTGCTGGGCCAGCTGCGGGAGACCAACACGCTGAGAAATCAGATCTTCATCAGCTTTACGCTGACGATGATTCTCGTGCTGACCTTTGCAGGAGCATTTATTTACGGCGAGGTGTCCGTGCTCCTCAAGCAAAGCGCGGAAAAGCATATCCAGCAGACCGCCATCCAGGCCAACGGGCGGCTGGATGCGCTGCTGAAGGGGATCGACTCGCTCACGACCCAGGTCGCTGCTGATTCCTATGTGCAGAAGCTGCTCTCCCAGGATGTGCAGGGAATCCGCTCCAATTTCAACGAGCGCCAGTCGCTGCTGCAGATCGCCAACAATTACATGGCCTATTCCTCCGGCATCAGCTCGCTCGAGCTCTACACCATCGGCAACAAGCGGCTGTTCCCGCTCGACGATACGAGCCAGAACCGCATTTCCGGGGATGCGCTGGCCGCAGCGGACGGAAAGAAGGGCCGCCTCGCCTGGATCGGAATCGATCCGCGTTCGCCGGACACGGTGCTCGCCGTCCGCCGCATCAACCTGCTCGACCATGCCTACTCGCCCGGCGGCTACGTGGTCGTCCACGTCAACCGGGATTACTTCAAGATGGATCAATCGGAAGGCAGAGGGGACCCCTCCAAAGGAAGGGAGTCCATGCTGCTGAGCGACGGCGAGGGCAATCCGATCCTGTCGGATATGGATGACGAGACGGCGTCTGCGGTCATCGCCCAGACGGGAAGCACCGTGACCGTCGGTCAGGAGCGGATGCTCGCCGTCCGCCAGCATTCCGGGGTCACGGGCTGGAAGCTCGTGCTGCTCCTGCCGGTCGAGGCGGCGACGGAGGGGATATCGGTGCTGCGCATGGCCATCTATGTGTCGATCGGAATCGCCGCTTTTGCCTTCCTGCTGCTGACGCTGCTGCTGTCGACGATGATCACGCGGCCTATCCAGCAGCTCATGAGAACGATGCGCAGCGCCCGATTCGGTGGACTCAAGCCGATTCCGGCCAGCGACAACCGCCTGCGGACGATGGAGATCAACGAGTTGAACCACACGTACAATCGGATGGTCGACCATATGAACGAGCTGATCCAGGTCGTCTACGAGAAGGAGCTTACCCAGAGCCGCACCGAGCTCAAGGCGCTGCAGGCGCAAATCAATCCGCATTTCCTGTTCAACACGCTGGAAGCGTTCTATTGGTCGCTGGAGGAAAAAGAGGAAAGCGAGCTGGCGCGGACGATTCTCGCCATGTCGGGATTGTTCCGCTACGTCATCGGCAGCGCGGCGGCAGACGATGAGTTGGTAACCGTCCGCGACGAGGTGGAGCATACACAGCGCTATCTGCAAATCATGAAGATGCGCCTCATCGACCGGCTGAGCTGGGACATCGACGTCGAGGAGGAGCTGCTTCAGGTGCCGATTCCCAAGCTCATCCTGCAGCCGCTCGTGGAGAATGCGATCTTGCACGGGGTGGAGAGCCGCATCGTCCCGGGATCCGTCAAGGTCCGCATCCATTCCGCCGAGCCCGGGTTCGCGACCGTGGCCGTCATCGACGACGGAATCGGGATGGACGGCGAGACGGTGATCCGGCTTCTGCAGAGCCTGGATGCCGTCGCTCCCCAGGATTCCAAGAAAGGGGCTGGAGTGGCCATGTCCAACGTCCAAAGGCGCCTCAAGCTTCATTATCCCGGCCCCCCGGATCGCGGAGGCGGGCTGCATATCGAGAGCAAGGCCGGCTCAGGCACAACAGTAAGCTTTGAGATCACGATTCCTTCGGGAGGAGACGAACGGGTATGAAAACGTTGTTGATTGTGGACGATGAGCCTCGCACGCGGCTGGGCATCCAGAAGACGCTCACCGCCTGGTCGGCGGGCCGGCACCGGATCGAGACGGCGGCGAGCGGGGTCGAGGCGCTGGAATGGCTGAAAGCGAATACAGCCCATATCATCATCACGGATGTGCGGATGCCGGAGGTGGACGGGCTGCAGATGCTGGAGACGCTGGCGGGGCGCGGGTCTCTACCCGTCATCATCGTCATTTCCGGCTACGCCGAGTTCGACTATGCGCGGAAGGCGCTGCAGCTCGGGGCCTTCGACTACATTCTCAAGCCGCTGGACAAGGATATCCTGGCGGAAACCGTGCAGAGAGCGATCGAGCTCGACGACGGCCGGGACCGCATCGATGCGATGGAGAAGCTCGTCGACGCCAAGCTGCTGGAGGTCGGGCGCGGCGAAGCGCGTTACGGCACGCCGATCAAGGATGCCATCAGCTATATCGACGCCCATCTGGAGGAGCCGATCAGCATGAAGCAGGTCGCGGAGCTGACGCATCTCAATGCGAGCTATTTCAGCGTGCTGTTCAAGGAGCAGACCGGCGTCACCTTCAGCGATTATCTCACGCGCCTGAGGCTGCAGCGGGCAAAGGAGCTGCTGGTCTCGACCCGGATGCCGATCTCGGAGATCGCCGAGAAGGTCGGCTACGGCACGGCCAAATATTTCATCAAGGTATTCAAGGACAACGAGGGCACAAGTCCGAGGCAGTACCGGAGCCAGGTGCTGGACGCCGATTCATCGATCCGATAAAAGTGGAATTTCTCCCAATCGCTGTTACTGTTGCGCTTACATGGCAAATTTTATAATTATGTATGCGGTTACAAGAACAGTGCGTCACCAAAAGGGGAGGAAACACACATGAAGCGCGTTTTATCGGCCACGACGGCAATCGTCCTGTTGTCATCTGTTCTCGCTGCATGCGGCGGCAACTCGAACTCGCCCGCCGACAATGCAGGTGCAAGCAACTCGAGTACAAACTCCAATACGGGCTCCGCGACGAGCAAGCCTGCGGAGAAGGTCACGATCAATCTGTGGAGCTTCACGGATGAAATTCCGAACATGACGAAAAAATACCTCGAAACCCATCCTGATGCGAATGTCGACTTCAAAACGACGGTCATAGCGACGACTGACGGAGCTTACCAGCCGGCCCTCGACCAGGCGCTCGCCGGCGGCGGCAAGGACGCTCCGGACATCTATGCGGCCGAGTCCGCCTTCGTCCTCAAGTATACGCAGGGCGACGCTTCCGACTACGCGGCCAACTACGCCGATCTGGGCCTGGACGACCAGCTGGTGAAGGATGCCGGCATCGCCCAATATTCCGTGGACATCGGCAGCAAGGACGGCCAGCTCAAGGCTCTCGCTTATCAAGCGACCGGCGGGGCGTTCATCTATCGCCGCTCGCTCGCCAAGGACGTATTCGGCACGGACGATCCCGCTGCGATCAAGACCGAGATCGGCCCCGGCTGGGATAAATTCTTCGATGCGGCCGCGAAGCTGAAGGCCAAAGGCTACGGCATCGTCTCCGGCGACGGCGACATCTGGCATCCGATTGAAAACAGCTCCGACAAGGGCTGGCTCGTAGACGGCAAGCTGCATATCGATCCGAAGCGCGAGCAGTTCCTCGACTACTCCAAGCAGCTGAAGGACAACGGCTATTCCAACGACACGAAGGACTGGACCGAGGGTTGGTACGCGGATATGTCCGGCACCGGCAAGCAGCCGATCTTCGGCTTCTTCGGCCCCGCTTGGCTCATCAACTACGTCATGAACGGCCAAGTGAAGGCCACCAACGGCGACTGGGCCGTAACGGAACCGACGACAGGCTTCTTCTGGGGCGGCACCTGGCTGCTCGCGAACAAGGAAGCGGCCAAGGACGACGCAAAAAAAGCGGCCGTGGCGGACTTCATCAAGTGGGTCACGCTTGATTCCTCCGAGACGGGCCTTCAGTACTACTGGGCAAACGGCACGATGAAGGAAGGCGAGCAGGGCACGAAGGACAGCGTAGCTTCCTCCGTCGTCATGTCCAAATCGGACGGCAAGGTCGACCTGCTGGGCGGACAGAACATGTTCGACGTCTTCGTTCCGGCCAACGCCAACGCGACAGGCAAAAATCTCACCCAATACGACGAATCGATCAACCTCATCTGGCGCGATCAGGTGCGCGAATATTCCGAAGGCAAGAAGAGCCGCGAGCAGACGATCAAGGACTTCAAGCAGAAGGTCCAGGATCAGCTCGGAATCGAAAGCGAGTAATAGCGCCAAAGGGGCGGGATATCCCGCCCCTTTATCTGAATTTGATTGATATGGGGTGAGAGCCATGCGCCGCAAGGGCGTCAGCTATTCAAAATTCGGCTATCTGTTCAGCCTGCCATTCCTGCTTGCGTTCCTGGTATTCTCGTTCTATCCCGTTCTGTATACCGCGGTGATCGGGTTTACGGATATGAAGGGAGTCATCCCGAAGCCGGTCCATTTCCTGGATCAGCCGTTCGAGAACTTCAGGTACCTTCTCTTCGACAACGTCTCCTTCCGCAAGTCGCTTTCCAACACAGCCCTCATCTGGATCCTCAACTTCATTCCCCAGATGCTGCTCGCGCTGCTGCTCACCGCCTGGTTCACGAGCCAGCGCACGAAGGTGCGGGGGCAGGGCATATTCAAGGTGCTGCTCTACATGCCGAACATCATTACAGCGAGCACGATCGCCGTCCTGTTCAACTCGCTGTTCTCGTATCCGATGGGACCGATCAACAGCCTGCTCGAGTCATTCGGCTGGATCGACTCTCCCGTCAATTACCTGCAGGACAAGACGACGGCGCAAGGAATCGTCGCGTTCATCCAGTTCTGGATGTGGTACGGCAACACGATGATCATCCTCATCGCAGGCGTCATGGGCATCAACCCCGCGCTGTTCGAGGCGGCTTCCATCGACGGCGCCAATGGATGGCAGATCTTCTTCCGCGTGACGCTGCCGAGCCTGCGGACGATCATGCTCTACACGCTGATCACGTCGATGATCGGCGGCCTGCAGCTGTTCGATATTCCACAGCTGTTCCTGTACGGCGGGCCGGACGACGCGACGCTTACGACCTCCGTGTTCATCTACGGGCAGGCGTTCAAGGGCAGCTACATGTACAACCGTGCCGCAGCTGCCAGCATGATCATGTTCATCATTGCGGCCGTCCTGTCTGCCCTGCTGTTCTACCTCATGCGCGACCGCGATGCGGCTAAAGCCAAAAAAGCGGCTAAAAATCGGAATAAAGCTGCTAAAGCGGCGGCAAGGGGGATGTAAGACGTGGCCAACCTTCAAAAAAGCGCGGGAGTCTCCCTTCGCATCAACAAAACAATCGTCTATGTCGTCTGCATCATCCTGTCGCTGCTGAGCATCCTGCCCTTCTGGATCATGTTCGTCAATGCCACCCGCTCCACGGCGGAAATTCAAAGCGGCCTGTCCCTGCTGCCTTCGGTCCACATGAAGACAAATCTGGACGTGCTGCTCAGCAAGAGCTTCGATCCGCTCAAAGGCTTCTTCAACTCGCTGATCATCTCGGGCTTCTCCACGATCTGCGCGGTCTACTTCTCGTCCCTGACCGCTTACGCGCTGGTCGCCTACAACTGGAGGATGCGCCAGGCGTTCTTCACCTTCATCATGCTCGTCATGATGATTCCGGCCCAGGCGAGCGCGATCGGATTCTACAAGATGATGTACCAGCTGCACTGGACGAACAGCTTCCTGCCGCTCATCCTGCCGTCCATCGCAGCGCCGGCAATCGTGTTCTTCATGCGGCAGTATCTGCTCGCGACGCTGTCCATCGAGATGGTGGAGGCATCGCGGATCGACGGCGCGGGCGAGTTCTACACCTTCAACCGCATCGTACTGCCGATCATGGTTCCGGCGATCGCGACTCAGGCGATCTTCGCTTTCGTGGCCAGCTGGAACAACCTGTTCATGCCGCTCATTCTCCTCACGGACAAGAGCAAGTACACCTTGCCGGTCATGGTCAGCCTGCTCAAGGGGGATATCTACAAGACGGAGTTCGGCTCCATCTACATGGGACTGTCCCTGACCGTGCTGCCGCTGTTTGTGATATACTTCCTGCTGTCGAGATATATTATCGCGGGCGTGGCGCTCGGCGGAGTGAAGGAGTAAGGCGCTCATTCCGTCCGGAGCTCATCCTGCGAGCGGGTTGGTGGAGGCTATGAACGTGGGCAAAAAAATCCGGGCGGTCACGGTTATCGCTGCCGCCCTGGCTCTCATGATGTCCGGATGCGTAAAAGGCTCGGGCGGCGATTCCGAAGGGACTGGCGGGGAAGCCGGCGAGCAGGTGACGATCAATATGATGCATCTGTGGCCGGAGGCGGGCGCATCGGGCCAGCACCAGATCGTGAACAAGATCATCGCCGAGTATCAGGCGGAGAATCCCGGCGTCACGATCAAGCAGGAAGTGCTGGACAATGAGCGGTACAAGGCCAAGGTCAGGGTGCTCTCCGCCGTCAACGAGCTGCCGGATGTCGGCCTCACCTGGGCGGCCGGCTATTTGCAGGATTTCGTCCGTGGCGAGCTGTTCACGCCGCTCGACGATCTGCTGCACGGCGAGCTGCAGGACTCGTTCATTCCGGGCACGACGGAAGCCTATATGGTAGGCGGCAAAACCTACGCGCTGCCGCTGGAGTTCAATATCGCTCCCGTTTATTACAACAAGCGCATCTTTGAGAAATACGGCCTGCAGCCTCCCGCCACCTACGACGAGTTCCTGGAGATCGTGAAGACGCTCGCGGACCATGGCGTCGTGCCGATCGCGCTGGGCAACAAGGACCGCTGGACGGGCTCTCTCTGGTACATGTACTTGGCGGACCGCATCGCCGGAACGGAGAAGCTGGCGAGCGCCATCAAGGGCGCCGCCTCCTTCACCGAGCCCGGTCTGGTCGAGGCGGCCAGGCGCGTGCAGGATCTGGTCGCCATGAATGCTTTCAACAAAGGCTTCAACGGCCTGTCGAACGACGAAGTGAAAGCGGAATATATGAACAGCGAGGCCGCCATGTATCTGATGGGCACCTGGGAGCTCCCGAACTACACGACGAGCGCCAATATTCCGCAGGACTTCCGCGACAGCATGGGTTTTTTCAAGTTTCCGACGATAGCCGGAGGCAAGGGCAACATCGACGGCTGGGTAGGCGGTCCGGGCGTCGGCCTGTTCGTCGCCGAGAACTCCCCGGTCCGGGAAGAAGCGAAGAAATTCGTGAAGTATTTCGTGAAGCGGTGGGGAGAGGAGTCGGTCAACGGCGCCGGCGTCATTCCGGCCACCAAGGTGGACACGTCCAAGATCGAGCTGCCGCAGCTGTACGTCGACCTGCTCAAGGAAGTGAACAAGGCGACGAGCATTACGCTGTTCGCCGACGTGCAGATGGCGGGCGGCGCCGCCGAGGTTCACCTGAACCAGATCCAGGCGTTGTTCGGGGGCGAGATTACTCCGGCCGACTTCGCCAAGGCGCATGATGCGGCCATCAAAACGGGGAAATGAAATGCCGCTAGCGGTTGAAATTAGGGGACAAGCCTTAAAAACAAAAGGGAGGAGACCGATAAACGTTCGGTTTCGTCCCTTTTTTGCTGTCTCGGCATGAATGTCAGCCGTTTTTGAGACTCAGGGGCTTCCCAGACAGCCCCTTTCATGCTCATCCGAATTTAGTTTAGGCTGGAGACGTAAGTGCGCAAAGCATCATTGTATGCTTTCATCTTGTCAGTGTTATGAAGGGTTAGTGAAATTCGAGCACCTTCCTGGGAGTCTGGTTCATAATACACCCGGCTCAAGGGATCATTCATCGTGTGTATGAACTCAAGGAGCTTTGTATAGGTTTGGGCGTGCTTTTCTGTCCAATTTAGAGGGTCGGCATTTCGTTGCCGTTCCAGATAATCGACAATTTCCAGCATGCTTTCCGTTGCGGGAACCAACATGGGCAAGCCAGGCCTTAGAGCAAAGTCCAGCGTTTCCGCATAGGCGCGACAGGCCAGCAGCCTGTCATGCGCGTCATCCAGATTCTGATCGGAAAGAGTTCGTTCATCCGCTATAGCATTCAAGTTAGACCGATAGTTGAACATGGTATGGCCGATCGTTCCTTTTAAATGAGATTGTACGGCGCTGCTACGATTCTGTCCAAGCTGTACAGCCGTGTAGGCAATCAGGGAGACGATAAGGAGAAATACGAGGCCAATCCATAGAAAGGACGCTTTTTTTCCAACCATTGAATCCTCCTAAGAAAGTGGATAGTAAGGATAGTTTCTTCATAGTTTTGATGCTAACTCCTTTTTAAAGGAGAATAGACCCGCCACCCGAGTTATTGATTCTCGTTCAAAAACGAATCCATTCATGGCCTTTATCCTTTTAAAAAGGTATATTTTTAGCAAATAAAAAGGAATAGTTCTACAGCACCACATTTACACTATTTTACAAATTTTAAAACAACGACTCAAAACCTGAATGAGCGGTGGACGAAATAACTCAAAACCGAAACAGCATTCTTTTGTTGTAAGTCCCCCAATAAACCAACCGGACATTTTCGACTGTACTGCTTCTAGGCTTGAACATGCAAGCCTGGAGGTCGGGTAGTTTGTCTTGTCTGCCATTTGCTTAATAAAGCTGTAATGGCAGGCAAACGAAAACAGGAGGAAACCGAGCATGGCTCGATTTCCTCCTGCGTTGTTGCTTCAATCTTAGTCTGTCATTCGAAGGCTTACTTCTGCTCGCTCAGCATCTGGCGCAGAACGGTCTGCAGGATGCCGCCGTTGCGGTAGTAGTCGACCTCGACCAGGGAGTCCAGACGGACGGTAACCTGGAATTGGAAGGTGCTGCCGTCTTCGCGTGTAGCGACGACGGTCACTTTGTCGCCAGGCTTCACGTCGTTGTTCAGGCCCTCGATGTCGAAGGTCTCGCGTCCCGTGATGCCGAGCGTTTTCCAGCCTTGGCCGTCCTGGAAGCAGAGCGGCAGAACGCCCATGCCGACCAGGTTCGCCCGGTGGATCCGCTCGAAGCTCTCGGTGATGACGGCTTTGACGCCGAGCAGGAACGTGCCTTTGGCTGCCCAGTCGCGGGAGCTGCCGGTGCCGTACTCTTTGCCGCCGATGACGATGAGGTTCGTCTTGTCGGCTTGATATTTCATCGAGCCTTCGTAGACGGACGTCACTTCATCCGTAGGCAGGTAAGTGGTGTAGCTGCCCTCGGTGCCTGGAGCGACCTGGTTGCGGATACGGATGTTGGCGAACGTACCGCGAACCATGACCTCGTGATGGCCGCGGCGGGAGCCGTAGGAGTTGAAGTCCTTCTTCTCGACGCCGTGCTCGATGAGGTACTTGCCGCCCGGGTAGTCGGCGCGGATGCTGCCTGCAGGGGAGATATGGTCCGTCGTGACGGAATCGCCCAGCAGCAGAAGCGTCTTGGCATGCTTGATGTCCTCGACATCGCGGATGCCGTCCGCCAGACTGTCGAAGAACGGCGGGTTGGCGATGTACGTGGAGTTCTCATCCCACTCGTACAGCTCGCCCTGCGGAACCGGAATCTGGTTCCAACGCTCGTTGTGCGTGTACACATTGTCATACTTGTCGCGGAACATCTGAGGCGTGATCGCGGAGCTTGCCGCGTTCGCGATCTCCTCGGAGGACGGCCAGATGTCGCGCAGGTAGACAGGCTCGCCCTGCTGGTCGTGGCCGATCGGATCGTTCGCGAAGTCGATGTCGACCGTGCCGGCCAGAGCATAAGCGACTACGAGCGGCGGAGACGCCAGGTAGTTGGCTTTGATCTGGGCATGGATGCGGCCTTCGAAGTTCCGGTTGCCGGACAGTACGGCCGCGACCGTCATGTCGTTGTCGGCGATCGCTTGGCTGATCTCGTCAGGCAACGGGCCGGAGTTGCCGATGCATGTCGCGCAGCCGTAGCCTGCCACGTAGAAGCCGAGCTTCTCGAGGTAAGGCAGCAGGCCGGACTTGGTGAGGTAGTCGGTTACGACAAGGGATCCCGGAGTCAGGGAGCTCTTCACGTATTCCGGCTTCACGAGGCCTTTTTCCACGGCTTTCTTGGCTACAAGGCCGGCGCCCAGCATGACGCTAGGGTTGGACGTGTTCGTGCAGCTCGTGATTGCGGCCAGAACGACGGCGCCAGTGCCCATTCGGCTCACTTTGCCGTTTTTGTGCTTCACTTCGACAACTTCTTCGATCTTGGCGTCGGACAGGCCGTAGCCGCCTTTGTCGACCGGAGTGCGGACCGTGTTGCTCCAAGCTTCCTTCATGGCGGTCAGCTCGATGCGGTCCTGAGGACGCTTCGGACCGGCCAGGGAAGGAACGATCGTGGAGAGGTCGAGCTCGATGACGTCGGTGAACGTCGGATCCGGCGTGTCGTCCGTGCGGAACATGCCTTGAGCTTTGTAGTAAGCCTCGACCAGCTCGATCTGCTCTTCCGTGCGGCCAGTCTGGCGCAGGAAGTTCAGCGTGATGGCATCGACCGGGAAGAAGCCGACCGTGGCGCCGTATTCCGGAGCCATGTTGGCCACCGTCGCGCGGTCAGGCAGACTGATGTTGGAGAGGCCGTCGCCGAAGAACTCGACGAACTTGCCGACAACGCCGCGCTTGCGGAGAATCTCGGTAACCGTCAGGGCAAGGTCGGTCGCCGTAGCGCCCTCTGCCAGCATGCCGGTCAGCTTGAAGCCGATGACCTCAGGAGCGACGAAGTAGAGCGGCTGGCCGAGCATGCCGGCTTCCGCCTCGATGCCGCCGACGCCCCAGCCCACGATGCCGAGGCCGTTGATCATCGTCGTATGGGAGTCCGTGCCGACGAGGGAGTCCGGGAAGACGACCGTTTCGCCGTCAATCACCTTCGTAGTGGCTACGGAAGCGAGATACTCCAGGTTGACCTGGTGGACGATGCCGGTATCCGGCGGTACCGCGCGGAAGTTGTCGAACGCGGTTTGCGCCCAGCGGAAGAACTTGTAGCGCTCGGCGTTGCGCTCGAATTCGATTCTCTGGTTGATTTCCAGAGCGTCAGGCGAGCCGAAGGCGTCAACCATGACGGAGTGGTCGATGACGAGGTCGACCGGCACGAGCGGGTTGATCTTCTTCGGATCGCCGCCGGCTTTCTTGACGGTCTCGCGCATCGCAGCAAGGTCGACGACAACCGGCACGCCGGTGAGATCCTGCAGCACGATACGGGACGGAATGAACGGAATTTCCTTGTCTTCGCGCTTCTCAGCCCAGCTCATGAGCTGTTTTACGTGGTCGGCCGTGATGCCGCGTCCGTCGAACTGGCGCACGGCGCCTTCGAGCAGGACTTTAATGGAGACTGGAAGCTTGGAGATGGCTCCGTGTCCCTTCTCTTCCAGACCTTGAAGGCTGTAGTAAGTGTAGGACTTACCGCCGACTTCAAGCGTAGAACGGACCGAGTATTGATTTTGCAATGGCATCTAGCTTTGCTCCCCTCAGGCAATTTGCAATTAGGAAACGAAAAGTACGGCTGCGGGAACAAATGTGGCCGCAGCTGGGTTTCCGGAATGAGACGCGGCAAAAAAACGGCGCTTGATCGCGACCGAGTTAAGGTTTCATTCCATGAAACTTCATTTCAAAACCGCTATATCCTCATTATAGACTGAAAAGAAAAGAACGTAAAGGGAAGAAAGCGGAATCCAAACGGCTTTTGCTGCGTATGAACCTTGGTTGAGCCGCCTTAGTATTTGCAGTTGGCGGCGGGGAAGATTATCATTTGGAGGAAGGCAATAATTGGCTGACTCTCGGGAGGGACTTTGAGTGGACCTGACGCAGGAAGACCGCCAGTCGGAAGCCAGACTGGACCGGTTCAAGAAGTTCTTCATCAACAACAAATTCGTACTGTTCCTGCTGGTCCTGCTGCTGGTCGGGATCAACATTCTTGTGTTCGCGCATATTACGTTCATCTTTGTTCCGCTGCTCGTGCTGGCGAAGACGGTGCTGCTGCCGATGCTTCTGGCTGGCGTCGCTTATTACCTCCTCAATCCGCTCGTGGATTGGATGGAGAAGCAGGGCATGAAGCGCGGATGGGTCATCGCGGCGCTGTACGTCATCATCATCGGCCTGCTGACGCTGCTCATTACGATCGTCGTTCCGATCATCCGGGAGCAATTGACGGATCTGGCGGACAATATTCCCGTCTATACGAAGTATGTCCAAGACAAGACGACTTATTACCTGGGAAGCGACCTCGTGACCCAGCTCCAGACGAGCCTCAATTACGATCCGCAAAAGATCGCGCAGGAGCTGTCGAGCAGAGCCGGCAGCATCCTTCAGAGCACGTTGAACAACATCGGCGGCTTTCTCGGCACGGTGACGGAATTCGTCCTGGCGATCGTCACGCTGCCGTTCATCCTGTTCTACATGCTCAAGGACGGCAAGAAGCTGCCGATCTTCATCACGGCAATGCTGCCTACGACGATAAGAGGGGAGACCCGCCGGGTATTGACGGAGTCCAATCATCAGATCAGCTCCTATATCCGCGGCCAGATCATCGTGAGCCTATGCATCGGAGCGCTGCTGTTCATCGGGTATTTGATCATCGGACTGGATTACGCGCTTGTGCTTGCCATCGTAGCGGCTTGCACGGCCGTCGTTCCCTACATCGGGCCTGCCATCGCCATTACGCCGGCGCTGGTCGTAGCCGCCTTCACCTCTCCGATCATGCTGCTGAAGATGGTCGTCGTATGGACCTGCGTACAGCTGATCGAAGGCAAATTCATCTCGCCGCAGGTGATGGGCAAGACGCTGAGCATCCACCCGATTACGATCATCTTCGTCATCCTCACCTCGGGCAAGCTGTTCGGTTTCCTCGGGATCATTCTCGCGGTGCCCGGCTATGCGGTGCTCAAGGTATTCGTTACTCATCTGTTCCAGTGGTTCATGGTCCGATCCAAGCTGTACGGCCCCGAGCCGGAATACAAGATTCTCGGCGTGAAGCCCAACGAGGACTAGCTGGCGGTTCCATGAGAAAAAGCCTCTGCGTGAGCAGAGGCTTTTTTCCTTGGCCGGCCGGCGAAGGCAGCGGCTGATTACTGGGCAGGGTTGCTGCGCGCCTGCGACAGATGGCAGCGCAGCTGGTAGGCCTTCCAGCGGGAGAGGGGCACGCGCTTCGATTCGGGTCCGGTGCTTCCGAAGTAAACGGCTCCTTCCTCAATGCCGCTGATCTTGGCTGTATTCACGTAACATCCCGAAGCGACCGGATAGAACAGTCCATTCCGGCACAACCGGTTGATCTGGTCGGCAGACATTTTCTTTTTAATGTTGTAGTTGCTGCCGTGGAAGCTTACAAGTCCGAAGGAGCCGAGCCTGTAATACAGAATGTCCGTCTCAACATCAAAGTCCTCATACACATTGCGGTCGTTTGATGGCACGTTAATCATTCCGTTATCCCCCTTGCTTGGTTAAGAAAGTGGCGTTTGATAACGCTTACATATCATAACATAGGGCAGAGATTTTGGGAAGGATAGGATTCATAACGCAAGGAGGCGATTGCTTTGCGGCGACAGCCTGATGCTAAAACGAAAAAGCGCCCCGAAAAGGGCGCTTTTCTTGTTGCTGCAGCTCAGGCTTTTGTTCCTGCGGATGCTCAGGCTTCTTCCCACAGGCGGCGCAGGTTGGCGAGCCCGGCTCTGGCGCCGAGGCGGCAATCCTCGAGGCCCTCGAACTCGACGGATACATATCCGTCGTAACCGGACGACTTGACGATGCGGACAACCTCCGGCATGTCGATGTCCCCGTTGCCGATCACCGCGCCGCGCAGGTGGTTGCCGCCGGCCGTACGGAACCAGCCCTCGCCTGGATTGCGGTAGGAAGGACGCAGGTAGAAGTCCTTGAAGTGGACGACGGAAGCGATAGGAAGATTGGCCTTCACGGCCGCGACCGAGTTCTCGTCGGCGCACATGAAGTTGCCCACATCGAGCGTCGTGCGGAAGTTGGGACGGTCCACCGCTTCGACGAGAGCCCGGACGCGGTCGCTGTGCTGGATGAAGTAGCCGTGGTTCTCCACGCTCGTCGTAATGCCGAAGCCTGCGGCGTAATCGGCGATTTCGCGGCAGGCCGCAGCAAGCTTATCCAGGGAACGGTTGAAGTTGCCGATCGACAGATCGGTGTCGCTGGCCACGTCATGCCGCATGAAGCGGGCGCCGAGCGCGGCGGCGATGTCGACCTGCTCCTTGACCCGCTGGATCTCGGCACGGCAGCCCTCATCCGACAGGCCCTGGAAATTAGCTCCGATGGCATAGTTGGAAATATCGATTCCGCGCTGAGCTGCCCGCTCCACGATCCGGCTGACGAGCTCGGGATTGCCGGTAAGCTCATAACCGAGAGGAACGATCTCCACATGCTCGCCGCCATGCTCCGCGGTGAAGTCGATGACGTCGAGAACGGTCATCTCTCCCGACCTGAGCGCCTGGTAGAGACTGTAGGTGCTGAGTCCGAGCTTCATGGGAACGTCACCTCGCGTCCTTGGGCAGCCGATTCATAGATCGCGCTCAGTATTTTCATGATCTCGACGCCGTCCTCGACCGGGCTGATCGGCTGCTTGCCGCTCGCCGCGCAGTCGACGAAATGGTCGATCTCGCTCTGGAAGGCACGGCTTATCTGCATGCCTTTGCTGTCCGTCTGCGGGTAGGTGTTGAGGATGATGTCGTTCTTCTCCGTGACCATGACGACCTCGGGATCGATCTCGAAGCCGCCCTTCGTGCCGAACAGCTTGACGATGCCTTCATCCTTGACCGTATGCAGGGAGAAGCTGACGTCGACGAGCAGGGAGGCGCCGTTCTCGAATCGGATCAGCGCGTTGGCCATATCCTCGACATCGTTGAGATCGGCGTTGTAGTCCGCGGCCTGATAGCGGGACAGATGCTTGATGTTGGCGCGGTTGCCCAGATGCTTGTATTCGTTGGCGCTGACCGACTTCACCTTGGGACGGCCCATCAGATACCAGCACAGGTCGATGACATGCACGCCGATATCGATGACTGGTCCGCCGCCGGAGCGGGACTTGTCGGAGAACCAGCCGCCGGGATTGCCCATGCGGCGGATATACGAAGCTTTGGCGAAGTACAGGTCGCCGAACTCGCCGTTCTCCACGAACGAATGGAGCATCAGGGCGTTGGGATCGTAGCGGCGGACGAAGCCGACCATCAGCTGCTTGCCGGAGCGCTTCACCGCATCCTGAATCTGATAAGCCTCTTCGACGGTACGGCAGAGCGGCTTCTCCACGAGGACATGCTTGCCGGCGTCCAGCGCGGCGATGCTGATCTCCGCGTGGGTGTTGTTCCACGTGCAGATGCTGACCGCGTCCACGTCCGGATCCGCGAGCAGCTCGCGGTAATCACCGTATACCTTGGAGGCGCCGTATTTGTCCGCGACGGACTGGGCTCTCTCCCGATTCATGTCGCAGATGGCATAGACCTCGCTGTTTTTGTTGGCCGCATAAGACTGCAGGTGGAACTCGGAGATGGATCCGGTCCCTATGACGCCGATTCGGATACTCATGCTTGCTTCACTCCCCATTGGCTTGGTAACCTTATATAGTGAAAGTATAGCGGCGCCATCCCCATTCGGCATGGGTGATCATGCGCTCTATTAGTACAATTGTGCGGTTCGCGGCTGCCCCGGCAGCCGGCGCAGACCAGCCTTAGAAGGAGGACCGGCCGATGGAACGCCCTCTATCGCTACTGGAGGAAATGAGCATGCCCGACCCGAACTTCCCGGTCAAGCTGTGCACCTCGCGCTTCGCGGGACGCGGCCGGATTCTGTTCGAGGCTCATTGGCACAATCATATGGAGCTCCTCTACATCCGTTCGGGACATGCGGTCGTGGAATGCAATTACGTTTCCTGCGAAGCCGGACCCGGCGATCTGATCGCGGTGAACAGCAACGATATCCATATGGGCATCCTGCTGTCGGACGAGATTGAATACGACTGCCTGATCGCCGATCTGGGCTTGCTGCAAAGCCTGTCTCCCGACGCGGCCGAAACCAAATACATCACGCCGATCGTTCAGAACCGCATCCTCTTCCGCAACGTCATCCGCGGAGACGAGCAGCTGAACGCCTGCATGGAGCAGCTTGAGGGCGAGTTCGCCTGGCGCCAGCCCGGCTTCGAGCTGTCGGTGAAATCGCTGCTGTACCGGCTCCTGACGCTGCTGCTGCGGGGCTATGTCGAGGTCAGGCTGACCGAGCCGGAGTCGCACGCGCGGCTGCGCAACCTGGAGCGGTTCCAGCCGATCTTCCATCATATCGAGACGCATTACACGGAGGAGCTGACGGTGGATTCGCTGGCAGGGCTCGCTTCGCTCAGCCGCTTCCACTTCAGCCGGCTGTTCCGCCAGCTGACGGGGCGCACCGTCACCGACTACGTCAACCGGATCCGCATCAACAAATCCGAGGATCTGCTCCGCAATACGGAGAAGACCATCGCCGAGATCGCGATGGCGGCAGGCTACAACGATCTCAGCTATTTCAGCCGCACATTCCGCCGCTACCGGGGGCTGGCGCCGTCCGAGGTCCGGGTGCAGCGGTAGAGCGTCCTGACGGATCGAGAGCGTTTCAAGAGATGATCGAATACGGCCAGACCAAAACAATCCTGCCCATGGGCAGGATTGTTTTGGTCTTATTTGATGTAGACGCCTCCGAACGGCAGCAGCTCCCGCAGCGTCCTCCGCAGGAAGCCGTCCCGCTGCAGAGGCTCGACAAGCCCCGGATCGAGCGATCCGGTCTGCACCAGCACGGAGCCGCGTCCCTTCAGCTCCCACTGGACGTTCATATGCTGGGTAGCCAGCGGGTTGCCGTAGACGGCGAGCTTGACCCGCGCCGACTCCGGGAAAGCGACGAGCGAGGCGGTATCGACATAGAGCGGCTGCTCCTCGGACAGCTTCATGGAGGCAAGGCCGCCCGCGGTAAGGATGCCGAGCGTGCCGGGGCCCGTGAAGCGCATCCGGGTCAGCTCCCGCGTGATCCAAGCGGTCTTGAGCTTGTGGATGCGCGTCTTCATGGCCATGCCGTCGCTGTAGAAGACGATATGCCGGAAGTCGAACAGCAAGTCGCTGTCCTCGGGCAGCGCCACCGCTTCCAGGCCGCAGCCGGGCGGCAGGCCGAGCAGGAACTCGCTCGGTCCTTGGATCCGGGAGCGGATCCATTTGCGCTTGCGGTAGACGCCGGCGACATCCATGAACCGGTCCTCGCGCGCACCGGCCGGGCCGCGGAACGCGATGATGGCCTTCGGGTGCAGCACCTGCAGCTTGTCGGCTTCTTCAAGCTCGATCCGCACATGCCCGTGAGGCGGCGGCGCCGTCACGATCATAAGCCGGCTGCCTTTCCTTGGTCGCGCCGCTGAGCGCGGTAGACACGGTAGCGCCACACCCGTACGGCCGCGATATAGGCCAGCAGGGCGGAAGCTCCCACGAGCACGGCGACAGCGATGCCGTGCTTCAGCGAAGCCTGCTTCTGCCTGGCGGCTGCCATGCTCGCTTCCAACTGCCGGTTCTGCTCCGCCAGCGCTTCGTTCTGCTTGCGGAAGTCCTCGTTCTGCTGCTGCAGCTCCTGCTGCCTCGCTTCGAACTCCGCCTGCTTCTGCTCGTAATCCTGCTTCAGCCGGTCCTGCTGCTGCTCCAGCCGGGCAATCGATTCCGTATATTGCTTCTGCAGCTCGTCCACCTTGGCCGGCGTGTCATAGATGTCCTTGAGATTGTCCCAGATGCCGGCATGCGCCTGCCCGGGCCAGCCGGCTCCGGCTAAGGCGACGATGAGTATTGCGGCAGCCAGGCTTGTCCGCTTGATCCGTTTCGACCTCATATGGATCCATCCCCTCTCGCGGCGCTCTTCACTATCTATTACCCAGTATAGCAAGAGTCGGATGCTGCTGTAAGAGACTGGGGACAAATGTCGGATTATCATGGACTGCAAGAGGGGCTTATCCGTTTCCTGCTGCTGCGAGATGTCGTTCTAGAGCTCGAAATGACAACGAATGGAATGGTTTGGCCGCGCTTACGACTGTTGGGCGGCATTGTCTGAACGGCTGAAATAAGGTATATTCACTGACAAAAAGGCCCAGGCCGGAAAAGAGGAGAGAAAATGGCAGAAGCATCCATGACCTATACGCTGTACATAGGTTCTTACGGGGAGGCCCAGGAGCCGACCGTTCATGCATGCCGTCTCGACGGCGGCACAGGAGAGCTGTCGGTATTCCAGAAGCTCGCCGGAATCGAGCAGGCTTCGTTCCTGGCCGTCCATCCCGCGGGCAACATGCTCTACGCCGCCAGCGAAACCGGCGAGACGAGAGGGCAGTCCGGCGGCTCCGTCCATGCGCTGGCCATTGATCCGCAGAGCGGCGAGCTCGAGGTGCTCGGCGACCAGCTGACTCACGGGGAGCATCCTTGCCATGTCAGCCTGTCCCTTGATCGTCAAAGCCTGTACGTCTCCAATTACAGCGGAGGCAATGCGGCAGTCTTTCCACTTGAAGCGGACGGCCAGCTGTCGGAGCCGGCTTCGGCGCTCGTATCCGGGGAAGGCGAGCTCGGACCGGCAGCCGACCGGCAGGAAAAGCCTCATGTCCACAGCGCCGGACCGGTTCCGGGCACTCCCTTTGCATACCTGTGCGATCTGGGCACCGACTCGGTCTATATTTACCGGCAGTCCGCCGACGGGCGCTCTCTGCTCAAGACCAGCACCGCCAGGCTGGAGCCGGGAACCGGCCCCCGCCATGCGGCGATCCCAGCCAGCCTTCCCTATGTCTATGTAGCCGGAGAGCTGGATTCGTATGTGAACGTGCTCCGGATGGACAAGGAAACGGGCACGCTGGAAAGCGTGCAGCGGATTTCCGGCCTCCCGGAGGAATTCGCCGGCACCAGCTGGGCGGCGGATATCCATCTCTCTCCGGACGGCCGGTTCCTGTACATGTCCAACCGGGGCCATGACAGCATCGCCGTGTTCGCGGTCGACGCCGGCGACGGGACGCTGACAGCGGTGGAGCACTGCCCGACCGGCGGCCGCACGCCGCGCAACTTCGCCATCTCTCCGGACGGCAGATGGCTGCTCGCCGCGAACCAGGAGAGCGGCACGATCCATTCCTTCCGGAGGGATGCGGACAGCGGCAAGCTCGCTCCTGCGCCTGCTTCCTTGCGGATTCAGGCGCCGGTATGCATCTGCTTCGCCTGAGGAGACTGTCCTCTGTCTAAGCGCGGGCAGCGCCGGACCCTGCCCAGGCGGCGCTGAATGCCCGCGTCCCCCTCGTTTACTGACGAACATTCAATCCATCCACGCGACGAAAGGAAGTCCTGTCCATGTCCGCTTCGCAATCGGCCCGGATCGGCGCAGCCCGCACCGGGACCATCTATGCGATTCTGATCGCCATCAGCGCCGTCCACATGCTCAACGATTCCATGCAATCGGTCATCCCCGCTCTATATCCTATCTTCCAGGATACGCTGAACATCAGCTACACCCAGATCGGGTGGCTGACATTCACGCTGCAGATGACTTCATCGGTCATGCAGCCGGTTGTCGGGCTCGTCTCCGACCGCAAGCCGTCGCCCTGGATGCTGCCGGTCGGCATGCTCATGAGCATGATCGGCATGGCCGGCATGGCGTTCGCCCCGAGCTTCGGCATGCTTATCTTCTTCATCGTGTTCGTCGGACTGGGCTCGGCCGTCTTCCATCCGGAAGGCTCGCGCGTCGTTTATTTCGCCGCCGGGGGCAGGCGCGGCTTCGCCCAGTCGATCTACCAGGTCGGGGGCAACTTCGGCCAGTCGCTGGCGCCGCTCATGACGATCTTCATCTTCATCCCGCTCGGGCAGCGCGGCGCTGTCTGGGGCACGCTGCTGGCTGCCGCGGCGATCCTCATCCTGCTGAAGGTGGTGCCGTGGTACCGCAAGCAGCTGGAGGAGCATGGCAAGCCGGTGAAAAAAGCGGCTGTGCCGAGAGGCGAGCTGTCCCTCGATGCTCGGAAGCATAAAAATGTCGTCGCCTTCGCTCTGTCCGTGCTGATTCTGCTCGTGTTCGCCCGTTCCTGGTACGGAGCGGCGATCGGCACGTTCTACCAATTCTACCTGATCCACGACTACGGCCTCAGCAAGCAGGCCGCCCAGGTGCCGCTGCTGCTGTTCATGATCGCGGGAGTCGTCGGAACCTTCTTCGGCGGGATGGTTTCGGACCGGATCGGGGCCAAGCGCACGATGCTGCTGTCCATCCTGGGAGCGGCGCCGTTCACGCTGCTGCTGCCGCATCTGCCGCTCGTCTGGATGTATCCCGTCGCAGCGCTTATAGGCCTGATCATCCAGGCGAGCTTCTCGGTCAGCGTCGTCTACGCGCAGGAGCTGATGCCGGGCCGGGTCGGCATGGCATCCGGACTCATCACGGGCTTCGCCTTCGGGATGGGGGCGCTCGGCGCCGTCGTGCTGGGCAAGCTTGGAGACATCTACGGCCTGCAGAGCGTCATGTACTGGACCAGCGTGCTTCCAGTCGCAGGCGCGCTTGCGTTCCTGCTCCCCCGCGACCGGAAGCAAGCAGCGGCCTGAAGCCGCCTGTTTGCAGAGGGAAATACGGGAGAGGCTCCCGGAATGACCGCTTGCATGCCGGTCATCCCCGGGCGGGCTGCTGTGCGGCACGCTGCCGGCTTGCTTCAATGCCGCATGGTTGTGCCAAGGAATTCAAGCGGCACAGAGCAACAAAAAAGGACTGCCCCCGCACCGTTGCTGAAAACGGGGGGCAGTCCTCTTCTATGTTCATCGGGGTGTTCAGCGGGCGGCGGCGGCGCTCCGGCGGTCCCATGCCGCCAGGCAGAGCGCCAGCAGCAGGGCGATGAAGGAGAATGCCGATGCCGTCCACGGCAGCACGCCGTAGTCGTACGCTCCGGGAGCTGTCTCGAAGAACAGCACGATCCAGCCGCCGAAGAAGGCGCCGAAGGCGTTGCCGAAGTTCAGGACAGCGTGATTGGATGTCGAAGCCAGAGCAGGCGCATCCTTGGCAAGGTTCATGATGCGGACCTGCAGCCCCGGCATGGCGGAGAAGCTCGCCGCTCCCCACAGGAAGATGAGGGCAAGCGTAGCGGGCAAGGAAACGTCCGCGAAGCCGAGCAGCGCCAGAATGACCGCTTGGGCCAGGAAGGAGACGATGACCGTCGGCATCAGCTTGAGGTCTGCCAGCTTGCCTCCCAGGATGTTGCCGATCGTGACGCCGCAGCCGAACAGGACGAGGATCCAAGGTACGTTGCCCTCGCCGACGCCGGTTACTCCGGTGAGCAGCGGCTTGATGTAGCTGAACAGGCTGAACAGGCTGCAGCAGCCGAAGGCGCCTGTGATCAGCACGAGGAACAGCTTGGGCTGCAGGAGAGCCTTGATCTGCCTGGCTGCGTTGGTGTCGTCCGTCTGCTTGATCGAAGGAATCATGGCGATCAGGCCGACCAGCGTGACGGCGCCCATCGCCGCGACGACGAAGAACGACATCCGCCATCCAAGCTCCTGCCCGATGAAGGTTCCGAACGGCACGCCGAGAATGTTGGCGATCGTCAGGCCGGCCATCATGACCGACACGGCTCCGGCTCGGCGTCTGGGAGAGACGAGGCTCGCTGCGAGCACGGCCCCGATGCCGAAGAAGGTGCCGTGGGCAAGCGAGGTGAAGATGCGGGCCGCCAGCAGGAGGCCGTAATTCGGAGCCAGTGCGGCTCCCAGGTTGCCGATGATGAACAGCACCATCAGCAGGGAAAGAAGCAGCTTCTTGGGGAAGCGGGCCGTTGCCAGCGCAAGCACGGGAGCGCCGATGCCGACTCCGAGCGCGTAGCCGGTAATAAGGTTGCCCGCCTTCGGCACGCTTACGCCAAGGTCCGCGGCTACTTCGGGAAGCAGGCCCATGATGACGAATTCCGTCAAGCCGATCGCGAAGGCTCCGACCGTGAGGGAGTAGAGAGAGAGCGGGTACCGATCCTTGTCGGTTTGCGAGGCTGCAATCGACGGTTGATCTTGGTGCATGAATGTCTGACCTTCTTTCTGAAAGCGCTGACTGTAAATAGCAGGAAATGACTTACATTTGGAAATCAACTTCCGCCAGTATAGCAGATTTTGCGCTTCGGGAAAGAGGAATTTCACTCCTTAATCGTAATAGACCGGCATGTCCGGCTGCCGTCCGTACCGGAACATCATGCGCAGCTGGCTTTCCGTGTTGCGGCTGAGCGACAGGGGAGGCAGCTCATCCTCGCCGAAAAACTTCACCTCGCTTGTCTCCACGCCGCCGGAAGCCTGCCCGCCCGTGATTTCGCAGTGGAAAAAAAGCTTATAGATATGATGCGCATCGGGAGGATGCCCGTGGCGGATCTTGTCCATGACGGCAAGCAGCCTTACGGTCCTGGCTTCGAAGCCCGTCTCTTCCCTGATCTCCTTGATCACACATTGACTCGGGGTCAGGCCGATATCAGCCCAGCCGCCGGGAAGGCACCAGGCGCCGTCCGATCTTTCCCGGACGAGCAGGATGCGGCCTTCCCGGAAAATGGCTCCCCGCACGTCCACCTTTGGCGTGGCATAACCGGAGCCGCTGGCGAAAGCGAGCCGAATCTCTTCCTTGCCAGCGGACGTATGCGTCTCCATGATCTCCACGCTCAGCTCCCGCAGGGCTTCAAAACGTTCGATGTCATAGACGTCACGCCCGTAGGCAAGCCCGGTCTGGGCGATGGCTTGGATTTGTTTTGCCCATTCGAGCCACTTCGGTTCCATTTCTATTCCTCCTCGCAGGTATTGCTTGCAGATATGCATGAATATGCATTTGAAGCCGGCCACAGGGACCAGTTCTCGGTCCGCGCTCCGGAATCCTGTTTCGCCTTGCGTCCAAGCGGGTAAAAATCCATATTGTTGTTCGAGCTTCCGACGCTCCTCGCGGAATCCGGCAGCGCCGCAGGGCATGACAGCTTTGCGGCCGGCTGCCGGTTTGTCGTCTTTATGGACCGGCTTCAAGATGTTGACGAGGACGGGAAGGGATTTGCTTCAAAAAGTGGAATAGATTAGTTGATAGATCCGTTAGACGCTTATCGCTTTATTTCATTCAATCGACCTGAAGGGAGAGACAGGGCATGGTTGTCGAAGTCGGAAGGGGAGGCACAGTCTATGTGCCGGATACAGGGATGGCGGGGGCCGGAAGCCCTCGCATGGGCATCTTGACGGGGAGGCAGACCGCTGCCGGGCGCGTCAAGCCTCAGCCTGCAAGGCGCGCCGTGCTGCTGGGAGACGGCTCCGGCGCCTCTTATCATCCCTTGCAGGCTGTGCAGGAAATGATTCTCGGCGCCTTGAAGGATGATTTCGACGCGGCAGCGACGGAGGATTACAGCGTTCTCGAAGGACTTGCTTCCGGAACGGGATTGATAGCCGCTTATACCGACCGTTGGGAAGATCCCGTCACACCCGAGCAAGCCAAGGGCATCATCGATTTTGTCGGCCAAGGCGGCGGACTCGTCCTGATCCATTCCGGCATCTCTCTCGCAGCCGATCCTCGGCTTGAAGAAATGATCGGAGCGCGTTTCATCGGGCATCCCCCTTATCAGACCCTTTCCTTCGAACCGGTCGTAGGCAAGGGCGGAGCGCATCCGATCGTACAGAATATCGAGCCCTTCGATTCCCCTGACGAGCCTTACCGCTATTCCTTCAGCAGGTCGAAGGACCGCGAGGTCATCCTGGAGTACTGGCTGGATGGCTGCTGTTACCCTGCAGCCTGGGTGCAGCGGTACGGGGAAGGCCGGATCGCCGTCCTTATGCCGGGCCATGACCGGGCTTCCTTCGAGAGCGGCCAGGTGCAGCGGCTGATCCGCTCGGCGAGTCTGTGGGCCGCAGGCAGAATTTAAGCTCTTTGAAAGCAAGCGGGTCTTCGGGCCCGTTTTCTTATGTACATTTATGACATAGGCCCTAATTGTCCATCCCGAAAATGTCGATGTGTACTTTACGGCAAGTAGTGATTATCGATATTGAACGCAAAAAAGAAGCGGCGGTCCGTCCGGCATTCCATGCCGGGCTGACCGCCGCTTTGCTGTGTTTCAGTATCCGTCTGTCTTGTGCCCGGAGCGTTCCGCCTTCTCCGCTCCCTCGCGCATGCCGGAGGATCCGATATGCTCCATGTCGGCCTTCGCCTTGGCCAGCCCTTCCGCCACGCGGCGGCCGTAGTCGGCATCCGCCTCGCTGAAGTGGGCGATCATGTTCTGCTGGATGACAGGCGCGCTGATCTTGAGCGCATCGACGAGGTTGGAGATGAGCTCCTCCCGCTCCCACTCCTCGAACTTCCGGTACGTCTCTCCGGCTTGCTTGAAGTCGTTCGGCCGGGATATCTTCTCCCGCACCAGAGCGGCATGGTACATCGGCTCATGCTCCTTGCCCGACGGGGCCGCTTCCTTCAGTCCGCCAAGAGAGGAGGGCTCATAGTTGACATGGGGATTCTGATGCTGTCCCTTGTCGACATTGAAGGCCATCTGGCCGTCCCGCTGATTCGTCGCGACCGTCGTTTTCGGCGCGTTGATCGGCAGCTGCAAGTAGTTCGTGCCGACCCGGTAGCGCTGCGTGTCGGAATACGAGAATGTCCGGCCTTGCAGCAGCTTGTCGTCGGAGAAATCGAGGCCGTCGACGAGCACGCCGGTTCCGAAGGCCGCCTGCTCCACCTCGGCGAAGTAGTTGTCCGGGTTGCGGTTGAGCACCATTTTGCCGACGGGAAGGAAGGGGAACTTGTCCTGGTCCCATAGCTTGGTCGGGTCGAGCGGATCGAAGTCGAGCTCGGGATGCTCGTCGTCGCTCAGAATCTGCACGTTCAGCTCCCATTCCGGATAGTCGCCGCGCTGTATCGCCTCGTACAGATCCTGGGTCGCATGGCTCGTATTTTTGGCCTGGATTTCGTCGGCTTCCTTCTGGGTAAGGTTTTTAATGCCGACCTTCAGAGGCTCCCAGTGGTACTTGACGAGAAAACCCGTTCCTTCCTTGTTGACCCATTTGTAGGTATTGACGCCGGAGCCTTGCATTTGCCGGTAATTGGCGGGAATACCCCACGGAGAGAAGAGAAAGGTAATCATGTGCGTCGCTTCCGGGGAATTGGAGACGAAGTCGAACATTCTCTCCGGGTTGCCCAGGCTCGTAACCGGATCGGGCTTGAACGCATGCACCATGTCCGGGAATTTGAGCGGATCGCGGATGAAGAAGATTTTCAGGTTGTTGCCGACGAGATCCCAGTTGCCGTCCTCGGTATAGAATTTGACGGCGAAGCCGCGAGGGTCGCGGAACGTCTCCGGGGAATGGCCGCCGTGCACGACAGTCGAGAAGCGGACAAATACGGGCGTCTGCTTGCCGGCCTCCTGGAACAGCTTGGCGCGGGTATACTTGGATACGGCTTCGCTGCCCGCCTTGCCATAGGCTTCGAAATACCCGTGGGCGCCGGCGCCTCGGGCATGCACGATCCGTTCCGGTATTTTTTCCCGGTCGAAGTGGGAAGTCTTTTCAATGAAATGATAATTCTCAAGCGTGGACGGCCCGCGGTTTCCGACTGTGCGGATGTTTTGGTTGTCTGTAATCGGATGGCCTTGCCTGTTGGTCAAGATATCCTTCGGATCGTTGTTTTCTGTAGAGGGACTCATTATGCAGCACTTCCTTCCTGTCTTCATCTTTCGTTCCTGGTTACCTTTTTCCATTCGACTTCTTTCTATACCAGATAAGGGAAAGGTTGATCCGCCTAGAAAAGATGAGACCAATTGCTTCTCGACATTAAAGCGTTTTTTCGATAAATTAATAATCTCTTACCAACATGAAAAGCTGGAGGCAAATCATCCATGAGCAAACAGTCATCAAGCAACTCCCCCGTCGGGTCCTTGAATAAGGCAGAGCGTTTTTCCTCGTCAGGGTTCATTCTGGCTGCGATCGGCAGTTCGGTCGGGCTGGGAAACATGTGGAAATTTCCGTATATTACCGGTGAGCATGGAGGCGCGGCCTTTTTTCTTCTTTTCATCGTTTGCTTGATTGCGGTCGGCTTGCCCGTGCTGCTGGCCGAGATGACGATCGGACGCGGAGGCCGGGGCAACGCAGCGATGTCGCTGTTCAATCTGACCGGCAGCAAGTACTGGAAATGGTTCGGCGCCCTGTCCGTGCTGACTGCCTTCCTGATCATGTCCTACTATGCCGTCGTGGCCGGCTGGACGTTCCAATACACGCTTGATTCCCTTACCGGCGGCCTGTCGCATAAGGGAATGAACTACGAAACGCATTTCACCGATTTCGCCGGCGGCCTCATGCCGATCTTCTGGCAAGCGGTCGTGATGCTCATCTGCGGTTATGTCGTGGGCAGAGGCATCTCCGGCGGCATCGAGAAATTCAACAAAATTCTGATTCCCGGCTTCTTGATCATCCTGCTTGTTCTGATGGCCCGTTCTCTCACGCTGCCCGGCGCAGCTGAAGGAGTCGAGTTTTTCCTGAAGCCGGACTTCGCCCAGCTGGACAGCGAATCCGTGCTGGTCGCTCTCGGACATGCCTTCTTCTCGCTATCCCTGGGCATGGGATGCATGCTGACCTACGGCTCCTATGTGCAGAAGGAGCAGTCGCTCGGCAAAGCGACGCTCGCGATCGGCATCGGCGATCTCGGGTACGCCTTCATCGCCGGCCTGATCATCTTCCCGACCGTCTTTTCGTACGGGCTGCAGCCGGACAAGGGTGTCGGCCTCGCGTTCATGGCGCTGCCGGCGGCTTTCTCGCAAATGCCTTTCGGCGCCTTCTTCGGGGGCTTGTTCTTCATCCTGCTGGCCATCGCGGCGCTGACGTCGGCCGTGTCCATCCTTGAAGTGCCGGTAGCCTTCGCCATGACCCAGTGGAAATGGTCTCGCCAGAAGGCCGCCACGATCGTGTCATCCGTCTGCTTCGTGCTCGGCATTCCGGCGGCGCTGTCCGTGACGGGCTCGCTGAGCGACTTCCTCATCTTCGGCAAAACGGTGTTCGACTGGTTCGACTTCTCCACGGCATATCTGCTCATGCCGATCGGGGGACTCGTCGTCACCTTGTTCACCGGGTATGCCTGGAAGCGGGCCGGGGAAGAAGCCGGCCTTACGGGCTTCTGGTACAGGGCGTGGATGGTTACGCTGCGCTACGTCGCACCTCTCCTCATCCTGGTGGTGCTGCTCTACTCGCTGTTCGTCAAGCCGGTGTAACGGCAATAAAAAAAGAGGCTGTTCCCTTCGTCATCTCATTGACGCAGGGAACAGCCTCTTTTAATCGGTGGAATTTCAGGAAAAGCAGCGGCTTGATCATCGAGAACTGCGATGTTCACCGGGCACGAATTTCACATGGAAGATAGAAGCTGAACCCTGCCGGCCTTGACCCGGTCCAAAAAGGCGCTTGCGGCCAAGTGCGCGGCTCCCCTCACGGCCGACGCATCGCCGAGCTCCGCGAACAGGACGCGCAGGCGGCTGCGGTGGTAAGGGAGCGCGCGGCTCTCCAGCTCGCGGGCAAGCGGGACTTCGAGCCAGCGCTTGGCCCGGCTCAGCCGGTTCCCGATGAGCACGGCTTCCGGATTGAAGACATTGGCGATGGTCGCGATTCCGACTCCGAGCATAGCCCCCGTGCGCTCCAGGACATCGATGATCGCCATATCGCCTGCGTTCGCTCGTTCCATGATTTCATCCAGCGTGCGGCATCCAAGAGGAAGAGCGTTGTCCAGCAGCGCTTGTTCGGAGGCGTACAGCTCCCAGCAGCCCCGGTTGCCGCAGCGGCAAGGCGGGCCGGCATAATCGACGGAGAGATGCCCGAGCTCGCCGGAGTGGCCGGTGGAGCCGCGGTACAGCTTGCCGTCAAGCACGAGGCCCGTCCCGATGCCGATGCCCGCGCTGACGTAGACCAGATGACGGATGCCCGAGCCCGCTCCGAATACCTGCTCCCCGAGGGCGCCGAAGTTGGCTTCGTTGTCGACCCGCACCGGCACGCCGAAGCGGGCTTCCGTCAGCCGGGCCACTTCGGTAGGCTCCCAGTCCATATTCGGGGCGAACAGCAGGGCTCCCGTCTCGTCCACGATGCCGGGAAGGCCGATCCCGATGCCTACGAGGCCGTAAGGGCTGGCTTCGACGACAGCTGCAAGCTCCTCGATAAGCGCGAACAGCAGCTTCATGATGGAAGCCGCCGAACGGGCTTGATGAGGACGCCTGATCTCCTCGAGGACAGCGCCCTCCAGATCTGTCAGCACGCCAAGGATGTAGTTCGCCCCGACGTCGACGCCGACCGTATGTCCGGCCCGGTTGTTGAATACAAGCATGACCGGCTTGCGGCCGCCGCTCGATTGTCCTTGACCGGTTTCTAGGACGAGCTGCTGGTCCAGCAGATCCTGCACGAGGGAGGATACCGTCGCTTTGTTGAGGCCCGTCTTCTCGGATATCGCCGCTCTGGACAAGGGGGCATGCTTCAGTACGGCTTCGAGCGCGATGCCCGTATTGATGCGCCGGATCATTGCCGGATCTCCGGTGGCGGTAGTCGGTTTCATAGGTGCAGCTCTCCTTCTATGTTGCGGCCTGCGGCCGGTTGCTGATCAAGACAAGTATATATCGGATGGGAGAGGAAACAAATGCGGCTTGGATTCGCTTCCGTTAAGTATACCAAAAACAACTTAGTTTGTTTAGTAGACAAACTAAGTTGAACGATGGTAAATTAGATTCCGTAGAGCGTTTACATTTCCGTACTCGGGAGGCAATCATTCATGGGATATTTTGATGGAATCGGCAGCATTCGCTACGAAGGCAGGGACACGGACAATCCGCTCGCATTCCGGCATTACAACGCAAATGAGGTCGTGCTGGGCAAAACGATGGCCGAGCATCTGCGCTTCGCCGTCGCTTACTGGCATACGTACGTAGCCGACGGCTCCGATCCGTTCGGCTCCGGCACAGCGGTTCGTCCGTGGGACAAATTCGCCGGCCTGGACCGCGCCAAGGCGCGCGCGGAAGCGAACTTCGAATTCATGGATAAGCTGGATCTGCCGTTCTTCTGCTTCCACGACCGGGATATCGCTCCGGAAGGCGACACGCTCCAGGAAACGAACAAAAACCTCGACGTCATCGTCGCCCTGCTGAAGGACGGCATGAAATCGAGCGGCCGCAAGCTTCTCTGGAACACCGCGAACATGTTCACCAACCCGCGCTTCACGCACGGCGCCGGTACGGCTCCGAACGCGCAGGTATATGCCTATGCAGGAGCCCAGCTGAAGAAAAGCCTGGAGATCGGCAAAGAGCTCGGAGCCCAGAACTACGTGTTCTGGGGCGGCCGCGAAGGGTACGAGACGCTCCTCAATACCGATGTGGAGCTTGAGCTCGACAACCTCGCACGCCTGTACCAGATGGCGATCGCCTATGCCGACGAGATCGGCTTCGACGCCCAGTTCCTGATCGAGCCGAAGCCGAAGGAGCCTTCCAAGCATCAATACGACTTCGATGCCGCGACGACGCTCTCGTTCCTGCAGAAGTACGGCTTGAAGGACCGCTTCAAGCTGAACCTGGAGGCGAACCATGCGACTCTGGCCGGCCATACGTTCGAGCATGAGGTCCGCGTCGCGGCGATCAACGGCGCGCTCGGCTCGCTGGACGCCAACCAGGGCGATCTGCTGCTCGGCTGGGATACGGACGAATTTCCGACCGACCTGTACAGCACGACACTGACGATGTACGAGGTGCTGAAGGCAGGCGGCCTCGGACGCGGAGGCGTCAACTTCGACGCCAAGGTCCGCCGCGGCTCCTTCGAGCTGGACGATCTGTTCCTCGGCCATATCGCCGGCATGGACAGCTTCGCATGGGGGCTGAAGGCAGCCGCCAAGCTGATCGAGGACAAGGTTCTCGACAAAGTCGTGGAGGACCGATACGCCAGCTTCGGAGAAGGCATCGGGGCAGAGATCGTATCGGGACGGGCGACGCTGGCTTCCCTGGAGCAGTACGCGCTCCAGAACAACCCGATCGTCAACGCCTCCGGACGTCTGGAAGCGATCAAGGCGAAGCTGAACGAAGTGATCTTCCGTGTCTGAGTACGTCATCGGCATCGATCTGGGCACCAGCAGCGTGAAGGCGCTGCTGGTCGACCGGGAAGGGAATGTAGCGGCAGAAGCTTCTCGCGAATATCCGCTGCATAGCCCGAAGGCCGGCTGGAGCGAGCAGGATCCGGAGCAATGGGTAGAGGGAACGCTGGCTGTGCTGGGCGAGCTCGGAGCTTCCGATGCTTTGAAGACAGGAGTTGTGGGTGGCATCAGCTTCTCCGGACAGATGCACGGCCTTGTGCTGCTGGACAAGGACAATCGCCTGCTGCGGCCGGCCATTCTGTGGAACGATACGCGCACGACGGCGCAGTGCCGGGAGATCGAGGCCAGGCTCGGCGGCAAGCTGCTGGACATTACCCGCAATCCGGCCCTGGAAGGCTTCACGCTGCCCAAGATTCTGTGGGTGCGCGAGCAGGAGCCGGAAATCTTCGGGCAGGCGGCGCTGTTCCTGCTGCCGAAGGATTACGTCCGCTACCGGCTGTGCGGAACGATCCGCATGGATTACTCCGACGCCGCCGGAACGCTGCTGCTGAACGTGCCGGAGCGCGCATGGAGCGCGGAGATCCTGGAAGCATTCGGGCTGGACGCATCGCTATGCCCGCCGCTTGCGGAGTCTGCCGAGCAGACGGGAGCTCTGCTGCCGGAGCTGGCCGAAGAGGCACGGCTTCGAGGGCCGCTGGCCGTATTCGCCGGCGGCGCGGACAATGCCTGCGGCGCCATCGGCGTAGGCATTCTGCAGGAAGGGGAGGCCTTGTGCAGCATCGGCACTTCCGGCGTCATGCTGTCCTACGAATCGGATCGCGGGCGCGATTACGGCGGCAAGGTCCACTTCTTCAACCATGGGGAGAAGGACGCTTATTACTCCATGGGCGTAACTCTTGCCGCCGGTTATTCCATGAGCTGGTTCCGCCGGCTGATGGGCGGCTTGCCTTACGAGGAGCTGCTTGAGGGCGCGGATCAGGTGCCGGCAGGCGCCGGCGGACTGCTGTTCGCGCCTTATCTTGCCGGCGAGCGGACCCCGCATGCGGATGCGGCCATCCGGGCCAGCTTCATCGGGCTGGACGGCTCGCATGGCCGCTCCCATATGGCGCGGGCCGTCATGGAGGGAATCACATTCTCCTTGAACGAGACGCTTCATATGTACCGGGAGGCGGGGAAACAGATGAGCGCCGTCATCTCCATCGGCGGAGGCGCCCGCAATCCGCTGTGGCTGCAGATCCAGGCGGACATCTTCCAGGTGCCGGTAACGGCGCTTGCCAACGAGCAAGGGCCGGGCATGGGGGCTGCGATGCTGGCCGCCGTCGGCTGCGGCTGGTACGGCGATCTGCGCGATTGCGCCGCGGCTTTCGTACGCCGAGGCCGGACATACGAGCCGAATGCCGCTGCAGCCGAAGTATATGAGCAGTTGTTCCCGGTATACCAGCAGGTGTACGGAGCGACCCGATCATTGAGCGAGGCGCTCATGCCGTTCAGAAGCTGAACGCACCTATAGCCGCCGCCATGGAAGATCACATCTTCCGGGGCGGCGGCTTTTTGCAGCGGATCGGGAGAGGATAGCAGCTGAACGGCCCGATTTGGACGGCCATTTGGAGAGATATCCTGGCCGGCATTCATATTTTTATCGCCAATTGGTTACCGTAATGCTGCCCAGAAACATCCCAAAAGGAGACCCGATCCCGATGACCGAACGCCATGACCATTCCCTGCTCTTCCGCTTCACGGATTCAGCCTCTGCTTCCGTCGCCGTATCGACGCTTCGCGAGCTTGGATACGATGCCGTCGCTGCGGGCAACGCGGAAATCCGCTTGTCTCTCCACGGCAACGACCTGACGTCCGCCCTTGAAATCGCCTTCGCCCATGGAGGCGAGCTGGACGTTCCGGAAGACACGATTACGATTCCGGCGCATATGGTCAATGAAGATCTGGTCGCTTGGGAGGAGGGCTTCTCCCTGAATTCCTCCTTGCCCGGCGACAGCGCCGATTCCGGCCTCCGCAACCGGGACGAAGCTATGGAAGGCGAGGAGGCTTTTCCTGAACAGGACGCCACGCTCAACTATTTTTCGGGAGACGTCCACATCTGAACCGATGTTGAATCAACTGAATTAGAGCAGGACATCCCGTCATGCACAGCCAAAAAGGCCGTCACCGATCTCTGCCCGTGCAATAGGCGGGAGAACGGAACGGCCTTTTTGGCGATTCAAGACAATCATCGTTGCCGCAGCACCGCTTCCGCCGCGCTGCGGCCGGCATGGTACCCGGTCGTGAAGGCGGCGGTAATATTGTACCCTCCGGTGAAGCCGTGAATGTCGAGCACTTCTCCGCAAAAGTAAAGGCCTTGCTGCAGCTTGGACTCCATTGTGGCCGGACTGATTTCCTTCACATGGACGCCGCCGCCGGTAACGAAAGCTTCCTCGATCGAGAGCGTGCCATTCACCATGACGGGCAGCTGCTTGAGCAGCCTCGCGAAGTCCATCCATGCCGCCCTGTTCAGGTTGTCGTAAGTCGTCATGGGATTGATGTCCGCACAGAGAAGGGCGTATTCCGCCATTCGATCCTGCATGACGGCGGGCAGCACGTTTTTGACCGCCTTCTTCGGCTCGCTGGCTGCCAGTCCGAGCAGCTCGGCATAGAGGGCATCGGCGGATCGGTCCGGATACAGATCCAGGGTTACTTTGACCGGCTGTCCCGATGTTTTCTTCCTTTCCTTGACGACATACTGGCTGCAGCGAAGAGCGGCAGGGCCCGACAATCCGAAATGAGTGAAGATCATGTCGCCCTCCTGTTCGGTCAGCCGCTTGCCTTTGGCGCTCCACACCGTCATGACGATTCCTCGGAGCGAGAGGCCTTGCAGCTCCCGGCTGCGGATGAACGGCTCAGACGAGGTGAGAGGGACCTCGGTCGGGTAGAGCTCCGTGACGGTATGCCCCGCCTCCTCTGCCCAAGGATACGCATCCCCTGTCGATCCCGTATGAGGAACGGACTTGCCTCCTGCGGCGACAATGACGGCCCGCGAGGAGATCGTCCGTCCATCGGTCAGCCGGACGCCCTTGACCTTGCCGTCCTTGAACAGCACTCCCGCGACCTTCTCGTTCGTGCGGACAGCGACCCCTCCCTCGCCTACGTGGCGGACCAATGCGTCAACGACCGATTTGGCTTTGTCCGATACAGGGAACATCCGGCCTCTGTCCTCTTCCTTCAGACGGATGCCGAGTCCCTCGAACATGGCTGCGATTTCCCGGCTGCCGAAGCTGGAGAGAGCGCTGTGGAGGAATTTCCCGTTTCCCGGAATATAGCGGATCAGCTCTTCCGGCTCCTTGTTGTTCGTCACGTTGCATCGGCCCCCGCCCGATATGCCGAGCTTGCGTCCCAGCTTGCTTCCCTTGTCGAGGAGCAGCGTGGCGGCTCCTGCGTGCCCGGCCGCTGCCGCGGCCATCAGTCCGGAAGGACCGCCTCCGATGACGATGACTTCATAAAATTCCTGGCTGGACATGGCTTGATGAAAGCTCCTTCTTCTCTGCCGCATGCGGACAGGCGTATTCAATCTGTTCGCAGATTACCACTGATTCTAACAGATTCCCGGAACAGTTGGAAAACGGCTATGGACATAACGGGAGTTCATCCGAAAAAAAGCTCCTTTCCGTCCCAAATAAATGAAGCGGATGAATCAAATCGACGGCATGAGCCAGAATCTTACAATCGTTGATTGTCAAATATCGCCACCTGTGCTTTAATCGGAGTTATCGAAGGTGCGGAAGGGGGAAACTCGTGCTCTGATGTGGGACAAACTAATTTTGCAAGCATTCGTTTCCTTGCTGCCGATATTTGTCTACCAGCTGTGGATGTACCGGATCAATCACGAACGGAAGTCTGCCGCTTTCTTTTGCGCAGCGTACGGCTTGTCCCTTGTTGGATGTTTTGCCCTGTCCATCCGCACCCAATACGGATTTGACCTCGATTTGCGCTTGCTCCCTCTGTTTCTGGGATCCCTGTATGGCGGCTATCCGGCCGTCGCGGTACTGGGCGTGATTTATGGCAGCTTGCAAATCTCCAGGCTGGACAGCCCGTACGAAACGACCAGCTTCATCCTGTTCATCAGCTTGTTCATCCCGATTATTCTCCTGACGGTCCGCCCGTTCCAGCGAGCGCGGATGAAGAATAAATTACGCATCACCTTTACCTTGATGGCGCTGGCGTTTCTTTATTATGCCGGCACATACATATCGTATTTACGGACATATGAACCGGACGGGCTGAACAGCGGGCTCGCGGCTCTCGCCGGAATCGGCTGCATATACGGAATCGTGACGGCGCTGACGCTGTACACGATCAGCAAAGTCGTGGAGCATCATCAGCTGCAGATCCAGCTAAGGCGAATGTCCTCCAACTACATGAACGAAGTCCATAAGCTCCAGCAGTTCGTCGACCAGATGTCTATGGGAACCGTCATCGTAGATCGTGACGGCAGGCTTTCGCATATCAATGATGCGGCAATACGTTTCAGCGGGCAAGCATTGAAGGGAAGGGACAAGCTGGAGTTTGCGGGAATCAGCTATGAATCCTTTTTCCGAGATCGCGACAGCTGCCGCATCCTCTTCGATTCGGCTCTGGACGGGACTCCGGTGCCTTCCCAGATTCATCAGGAGAGCGATCGCGTCTATCTGCTGACAGCCTTCCCAATCCTGGACCTGCAGGCAGGAGACGCTCCGGGCGCAGCGATGATGATCCAGGACATCTCCGAGCTCAACCAGCTGCGCAACGAGCTCAGCAAAATGGAGCGGCTCAGCCTCGTCGGACAGATGGCCGCAAGCATCACGCATGAAATCCGCAATCCGATGGCTGTCATACGCGGATTCGTCCAGCTGATGCGCGAGCGCAGCCCCGACAGCCAGCAGGAATATTTCCGGATCATTATCGAGGAGCTTGACCGGGCCAATTCCATCATCAACGACTTCCTCTCGCTTGCCCAGAACCGCGTCATCGCCAAGGAGGTCGGTTCCCTGCACCATGTCATCAATGAGCTTCTTCCTCTATTATGGGCGGACGCCAATCTGAGGGGCCAGTCCATCGAGCTGAATTTTGCCGAGGCGATTCCGCTTCTGGAGCTCAATGACAAGGAGATCAAGCAGCTGATCCTGAATCTGGCCCGCAACGGCATGGAAGCGATGGGCGAGAAAGGGATCCTGACGCTGAGCACCCGGCAGAGCGGCAGAAACATCGAGCTGCGGGTCGAGGATACTGGCGAAGGCATTCCGGAGGACAAGAGAGAGCGGCTGTTCGAGCCGTTCTATACGACCAAAGCCCGCGGCACCGGACTCGGCCTGCCGCTGTGCCTCAGCATCGCGGAGCGCCACAACGGCAGGATCGAAGTCCAATCCGTACCGGGGCAAGGCACTTCCTTCATCATTACGTTCGAAGTTCCCGATTCGGTCCAAGGCGGCGGCGCTACGGCATAACGCGGCATCGTTTGATGCATCATAAGCTGAAGCGGCCTGCCTAAGGCGGGCTGCCCATCATGAGACGGGAGCTGAATTGCCATGAGCAAGAACGAGAACGAATCCAAGGAAAAGCTGCAGCAGGAGAGCGCTGCAGCCAAGAACCGCTCCAGCAAGTCCCCGGAAGCGGCCGGCTACGACAAAAAGCTGGACGGACCGAACCGTCCTTCAATTTAAGGCCATGCCGGGCAAGGACCAGCCGGAGCTCGATCCTTACGAGCTGGAGTTCCGTCCCGAATTCAAGACAGGCCGCGGGACCCGCGAGCCGTTCGTCAACGAGCACGGAGTCGTGATCGGGGATCACGATTATGTGTCGGCGGCGTCTCCTCTCGAGCAGTGGTCGGAGGAGACGGACCCGTCTCTGATGGCGGGAGACGAATGGGTGCATCCGTTCAAGGACATCGGCTTCCTGACGGAGGAGAACCGGGATTATTTCGAGCAGGGCATCGAGCCGCGTCCGGGCAGCTTCGGCCACCCGGAGCACAACGCCCTGAGCGGCATCGACGAGGATGCAGGCAAGGAAGAATAACGTCAACGTCCGGAATTGCCGGCCGCTTCGGAGCTGCAAGCATGGAGGCCGCCGAAGCGGCCTTTTCCTATTGGCATCGTCAGACGCAAGCCATGCAGCGGGTTTTCCCAATCGGTGCAGGATGCGCTATAATAGTGGAGAAGGTTATTATTCTCCGAGAGGTGGTAAACAAAGATGTCTATGTCTTTTGAAAGATACATGTTCGATATGGTCCAGCCAATGCGCGACGAGCTGACCCGTCTGGGAATCCAGGAGCTGCGCACGCCCGAGGAAGTGGAGGAAAAGCTTCCGGATGCCAAGGGCACCACGCTTGTCGTCATCAACTCCGTATGCGGCTGCGCAGCCGGACAATGCCGTCCAGGCGTTGCCGACGCGCTGAACCACGACATCACTCCGGATCACTTGTACACGGTGTTCGCCGGCCAGGACAAGGAAGCGACAGCCAAGGCTCGCGAATACTTCGCGCCGTACCCGCCGTCTTCCCCTTCCATCGCTCTGTTCAAGGATGGAGAGCTCGTGCATTTCATCGAACGGCATCAGATCGAGAACCGCTCCGCCGCTGAAATTTCCGCGGATCTGTCCAGCGCGTTCGACCGCTTCTGCCGCTAATCCATTTCCCTTAAGCCAGGAGGAATCCCCGTGAGTCTTCAGCAGGAAATCATTGCCAAGCTGGGCGTCAAGCCAAGCATCGATCCGGAACAGGAAATCCGCCGCAGGGTTGATTTTCTGAAGGATTACGTGAAAAAAGCGGGCGCTTCGGGACTGCTGATCGCCATCAGCGGCGGCATCGACAGCGCCGTCGCAGCGGGATTATGCAAAAAAGCGACCGACGAGCTGTCGCAGGAATCCGGCCGGGAGTACATCACTCTCGGCGTGTTCCAGCCTTACGGCGAGCAAGCGGACATTTCGCACAGCTATGAGGTCGCCGATGCCTTCCAGCTCACCCACCGCATGGAGACCAACATCCAGGAAGCTGTCGACGAGATTGCGCTTGAGGTTGAGCACGGGCTCAAATCCATCGGCATGTCCCGTCACGTGAACCGCGGCGTCAAAGGCAACATCAAGGCGCGCACGCGCATGGTGGCCCAGTACGCGCTGGCGGGAGAGCTGAACCTGCTCGTCGTGGGCACTGACCATGCTTCCGAAGCGATTACCGGCTTCTATACCAAGTGGGGCGACGGAGCGGTCGACATCACGCCGCTCAGCACGCTGAACAAGCATCAGGTCCGCCAGGTGGCGGCCGTGCTCGGCGTTCCGGCCAGCGTCCAGGAGAAGGCTCCTACAGCTGGACTATGGGAAGGCCAGACGGACGAAGGCGAGCTCGGCATCAAATACGACGACAACAGCGCTTACCTCGAAGGACGGGAAGTGGCTCCCGAAGTCCGCGAGCTGCTGGAGAAGCAGTATTTGAAGACCGAGCATAAGCGCACGACGA
This sequence comes from Paenibacillus sp. SJS-P3, assembly GCF_056711585.1. Lineage (NCBI taxonomy): Bacteria > Bacillati > Bacillota > Bacilli > Caryophanales > Paenibacillaceae > Paenibacillus > Paenibacillus sp. SJS-P3. Next base: position 1,117,296 of record NZ_CM160043.1, read on the forward strand.
TTCCGGGAATCTAGGGACAACCTAGCCTTCATGATCATCGGAATCGGCCACGACCTATGCGATGTCGACCGGATCGAGGCTCTTTTGGGCGGATCGTCCGGAAGACGGTTCGAGGAGCGGATTCTCGCTCCGGCCGAAAGGGAGCAAGCGGCGGGCTTGGCGGGCCGCAGACGCGCCGAGTTCGTCGCCGGCCGCTTCGCCGCCAAGGAAGCCGTCTCCAAGGCGCTTGGCTGCGGCATCGGCAGCATCTGCGGCTTCCGCGACATCCACGTGCTGCGTTCCGCCACGGGCCGGCCGGTCTGCGAGCTGTCGCTGCACACATGGCAGGCGCTCGGCCTCGCTGGGCAGCCGCTGCTGCATGTAAGCATCACCCATGAGCGAGGGCTTGCCTCCGCTTTTGCGGTCATGGAGAGCGTCTAGCTTTTTCTTTTCCAAGCTTTAGCTCCAGATAGCAAACGCCTGCCTCCCCGATCGGGACGGCAGGCGTTTTGTCGTCTGGAGTCATTTTTTTTCTTTCAGCCATTGGGTCAGGCTATCGATCTGCTCCGGGGTGAGCTTGTCCTTGAAGGGAGGCATCAGACTCCCGCCGCTGCCGATCTGCGCAGCAATCCTCTCCTGCGTCAGGCGGCTCCCCGCATCATGGATATCCGTGTCGGGACCCATCCTGCCCTTGAGGTCCGCTCCATGGCAGGAAAGGCAATGCGATTTGTACAGCGTGACGGTTTCTTTGGGTCCCTGCAGGGCGGAGCCCGTGCTTTCGTTGCCGGAGGACCCGCATCCGGACAACAGCAGCAATGCGGCGGCAAAGGCCGCCAGGCCGAATAAGCGCATAGCGCATTCCTCCTTATCGGTTCCATTATAGCCTCTCGGAGGACGGCCAGCCATCGCTGTCAGACGTTTCCTTTCTTAGAATGATACCACTCTAAGGAAGATTTCCGTATAATTAGCAATGGAACAGCTTCATGGGTCTGTCGGCCCAACACGAGTTCCGGGAGTATTGGCAATGGATAAACCAATGAATCTAATCCTTCAAACCCGGCTTCGGCAAATGCAAGTCATCCATGTTATGGCTGCAAGAAGCGAATGGAAGCCTGGGAGCGTCATAGAAAATTCGAGTCTGGGACATCATTGTCTCGCGCTGCCGATTACAGGCTCTGTGAGCCTGAATGCGGCCGATCGGACCCTTCAAGCCGGACCCGGCCGCATGTACTGCATTCCTCCGGGAACCAAGCAGAACTATATTGTCGATAAAGGCGAAGCTTTTCGCTGCTACTGGGTTCGATTCGTGCTGGATGCCGGCAGCTCAGAGTTTTTCAAGTCCCTGCAGCTTCCCTTGTCTGCAGCTGTGGATGAGCCGGATCAGCTCCAAGGTCATTTCCGGCGCCTGATTTCCTTGTCCGGAAGCATGACAGACGAGCTTATGGCAAGAGCCATCATTATGGAACTCGTCGCTGCCTTTCTGCAAAGAGGGCTGGAAGGGCATTCAAGCGCCGCTGCCGCATCCGAGTTGAGCCGATTCTCGGAGATTCTCGATTATATCGAGCGGCATCCGGCTGACAATCTGTCGGTCGACGACCTCGCCAGTCAGATGTATCTGCATCCGAACTACTTCATTTCCTTATTCCGCAGCTTCACCGGCTGCACGCCGATTCAATACGTCAACCAGCGCAAGATGGAGCATGCCCGCAAGCTGCTTGACGAGAGCACGCTGCCGGTGCGGGACATCGCCAGCGAGGTCGGCTTGACGAGCCCTTATTTCTCGCGGATGTTCAAGCAGCTGATAGGGACTTCCCCGCGCCGCTACAGGCAGCTGATGGAGGAAACGCGATTGTTCAAGATGGAAAAGCCGGATGAGGAGCACCAGACGGGTTCTTTCATCAAGATGGAAAAGCCGGATGAGGCCCACCAGACGGGTTCTTCCATCCAGATGGAAAAGCCGGATGAGGAGCACCAGACGGGTTCTTTCATCCAGATGGATAAGCCGGATGAGGAGCACCAGACGGGTTCTTCCATCAAGATGGAAAAGCCGGTTGCAAGCAATCGTCAGGGTTGCTTCCACTCCCTCAACGAAGAGTTCGGCTGGCTGGATGAAGCCATCGGGTGCGGAAGGACGGCAGCGATCTATTCCATTTTCTAGCGGAAAAGCGGAAACAGCTTCAAATAAGGAGAGACGAAATACGAATGACAGAATACAAAGCTGCCCTCCAGGACGGAAGCTCATCGGCTTATTTCAGCAGGGAACTGCTGATCTGGTACCGTCAGAATCGAAGGGTGCTGCCATGGCGGAGCAATCGGGATCCATACCGGATCTGGGTATCGGAGATCATGCTGCAGCAGACGAGAGTGGATACGGTAATTCCATATTACGAGAGGTTCATGAGCCGGTTTCCGACGCTTGCGGATTTGGCGGAGGCACCGGAAGCGGATGTGCTCAAGCACTGGGAGGGCCTCGGCTACTATTCCCGAGCCCGCAATCTGCAAGCCGGGGCCAAGGAAGTCATGGCCGTTCACGGAGGCTCGATTCCCGATGACAAGACAGCAGTGTCTTCGCTTAAGGGTGTAGGGCCGTATACGTCCGGGGCGATCATGAGCATCGCCTTCAACCGTCCGGAGCCTGCGGTCGACGGCAATGTCATGCGCGTGCTGTCCCGCTACTTCAACCGCGACGAGGATATCGCCAAGCCTTCTACCCGTGTGGGAATGGAAAAGCTGGCCGCCTCGCTCATCCCCGATGGAGCAGCGGGGGATTTCAATCAGGGCTTGATGGAGCTGGGCGCGCTCGTATGCACCCCGCGGACGCCGGGCTGCCTGACCTGTCCCGTCATGGTCCACTGCGCGGGCCGCATCGCCGGGCGCGAGCTGGAGCTGCCGGTCAAGACGAAGGCCAAACCTCCCAAGCCTCAAGTACGGCTCGCCGCCGTCATTGAAGGCACCGGCGAGCATGCCGGCCGCGTCCTCATCCGCCAGCGCCCGGATACCGGTCTGCTTGCAAGCCTCTGGGAGCTGCCGCATGTGCTGCTGGACGAGCCCGGAGCCGGTCCCGCCAAGCGAGGCCGCAAGCCGGACTTGCTCGCCGAGCCTCCGGTGGAGCGCCAGGCGGCCGATGCCGGCGACCTGCGGCGCTTGCTGCGCGAGGACAGCGGATTGACGGCCGTTCCCCGCCGCTGGTGGGGAGCGGAGGAGCATACGTTCAGCCATCTTCATTGGACGATGCGCGTGTACCTGGCCGAGCTGGACCCGTCCGAAAGCGCTGGCGGAACCAGCAGAGGAGCATGGCCTCGCGGGGCAAGCGCCGCAGCCGAGGCGGGAGAAGCCTATGCGGCTTCCGAGGAGTCTGCAGCAGCGGCGCAGAGCGCGACGGAAGGCGTGAATGCTGCAGCTGCCGGAGATTCACCTGCGCTGCCGCCGGAATACCGCTGGATCGGACCTGGCGACATGCGCCATTATGCCTTTCCGAACTTATTTGCCAAGATCCTGTACGACTACTGGGAGAAAGCCGAGGACGGGGAAGGAGCATAAATCCGATGGGCAAGCTGCTTGATGTGCTTCTGGAGGAAAAAATCGTCGCGATATTCCGGGGTATCGGAGCAAAGGAAGCGGATGCTGCGGCAGGAGCGCTGATCCGCGGCGGCATCTCCCTGATGGAGGTCACGCTTAATACGCATGGAGCTCTGGCGATCCTTTCCCGCTGGAGAGAGCTTTACGACGGCCATGCCTACATAGGGGCCGGAACGGTGCTGGATCTCAAGCAGGCGAGGGAAGCGGCTTCCGCCGGCGCACAGTTCCTCATCTCTCCGAGCCTCGACGAGGAAGTGGTCGCTTTCGGCGGTGCCGAAGGCATATCCGTATGGCCGGGAGTCATGACGCCTACCGAGATCGTCCGAGCCTGGAAGGCAGGGGCGGAGGCGGTCAAAATATTCCCGATGGCCTCCCTCGGCCACCATTACCTGCAGGAGCTGAAAGCTCCGCTGAATCATATTCCCATGATGGCGACCGGCGGCGTCGATCTGGACAACATCGGGGATTATTTACGGGCGGGAGCGGATGCCGTAGGCTTGGGTAGCAAGATCGTCAATCTGCAATGGGCTCGCGAGGGCCGGTTCGATCTCATGGAAGAGCGGGCGCGGCAGTTCGCGGAAGCGGTGCAAGAAAGTAAATCTAAAAAAGTAAATGCAAAATAGGAAATGCAAAAAAGATTGTAAAAGGTAACGGAGTGGCTCTGCTCCGTTACCTTTTTTGATGTTGGAGGCCTATGCCACAGCCGACAGGCAGGGGGGCGGTTATAGCGCCCTCACCTTCTGCAGCCGGATCCGGCTGTGGTCCAATCCTTCTTCTTTGGAAACGGCTTGATGGATTCCATAGCTATACCTCCTTGGCTGAACCTGCGCAAGTGGATAAGAAGGCTGCCGTTGCCGGGAGCCAGCGACAGAAAATAAGCTGCGATAAACTAAAAAGAGGCCCGCGATTGCTCGCGGGCCCAGAGAGAATATATGAATAAGGGGGGTCTGATAGTAGTATAAAACCGCTTACTGAACCCTAGCTGAAGGAAATATTACAATTCTATTACAAACAGAGAATCTCGGCGTATGTCGAAGTCCAGCTGGCGAGAGAAAATAAAGTTCTTTAACTGAAAATAGAGTTCTTTAATTGAAAATAAAGTTGTTTAGTGGACGTATAAACATGATTTAACCGTAGATAACAACAAGCGTCAATGAAAAACGGACAAGCCGCGAGGGAACTGCAAGAATAAGGTGAGTAGTAGAAATATCCCTCATGGTTGTACCAATTGTTGATATTGGTGCTACTAGAGGGATATTTTTTACCCAACAATATTTAGTTCTCGATAGCCATACTTTTAGCCTTTCCCCTAAACCTCTGAGGTCCGATGTTGATCTGCATGCGCCTTGTCGGTCGACGGTTTAGGTGAGCCACTATCGCACATTATAAGTTGTACTTGGACCTGCAGCATGAATCGCAACGATAAGGGAAAGCTGTAAATTAATCCGGAAAAGGATATAATCAAAATATCCGATTAAATTGATCGGAATATATTTGACATTGTTGCGGGAGAGCTGTAGACTGCATGGAGTTGAGTCAAAAGTATATTTGAAGGGAAGTATGATCATGAAAAGAAAACCACTCGCATCCTTGCTTCTTATAGTTGCCGTCCTTATGCTCGCCGCTTGCGGCGCGAAAAACGAGGGCGGCCAAGCAGGCTCGCCGTCCGCCAGCCCGGCGTCGAACGAATCCGGAGCGACGGAGCCGGCAGCCGACTCCTGGGAAGCCATCAAGGCCAGCGGCAAGCTCCGCATCGGCACGGAAGGCACTTACGCGCCGTTCACCTTCCACGACGCTTCGGGCAAGCTGACCGGATTCGACGTCGAGATCGCCGAGGAAGTGGCCAAGCGTCTGGAGCTGAAGCCGGAGTTCTACGAAACGCCTTGGGATTCCCTGATCGCGGGTCTGGACGCCAAGCGCTTCGACATCATCTTCAATGAGGTCGGCATCAACGACGAGCGCAAGGCGAAGTACGATTTCTCCGAGGACTACATCGCTTCCAAGGCCGTGCTGATCGTGCGCGAGGACAACAGTGACATCAAGTCGTTCGCCGATCTGAAGGGCAAGAAGGCCGGACAGTCGCTATCAAGCAACCTGGCGGCCATCGCCGAAGAAAATGGAGCGACCATCGAATCCGTGGAAAGCTTCAACCAGGCGATCGACCTGCTCGCCTCCAAGCGCATCGACGCCACGGTCAACGACTCGCTCTCCTTCCTCGACCTGAAGAAGCAGAAGCCGGATCTTCCCATCAAGGTCGTCGCCGAGGAAGCGGAAGCCTCCAAGAGCGCCGCTCTGATCCGCAAAGGCAATGAAGGATTCGTCAAAGCCGTGAGCGACGCGATCTCCGGCATGAAGAGCGATGGCACCTACCTGAAGATTTCCGAGAAGTACTTCGGAGAAGACGTATCCAAATAATCGTTCAAGGGAAGTTGATCACATGAGCGAAAGACAAATCGACATCCTGCTTGACTCCTTGCTGCCCCTGCTGAAAGCAGGGGTGGCTTTTACCATTCCTCTGACACTGGTCTCATTCATTCTTGGCATGATCGTCGCGGTCCTCACCGCTTTGGCGCGGCTCTCCTCCGTCGCTCCACTGAGGCTGCTGGCCCGATTCTACGTCTGGGTCATCAGGGGCACGCCTTTGCTGGTTCAGCTCTTCATCATCTTTTACGGCCTGCCTTATGCGGGCATTAATTTGAATCCGTTCACCGCTGCCACGATCGGCTTCACGCTGAGCGTAGGAGCGTACAGCTCGGAGATCGTGCGGGCAGCCATCCAGTCCATCTCCAAGGGCCAATGGGAGGCGGCTGCCTCGCTCGGCATGACGAGGGGACAGTCGCTGCGGCGCATCATCATCCCGCAGGCCGCCCGCGTCTCCGTACCTCCTCTGAGCAATTCCTTCATCAGCCTGCTGAAGGATACGTCCTTGGCGGGTAGCATTACGTATTTGGAAATGTTCAAGCTCTCCCAGCAGATCGTTGCCAGAACCTATGAGCCGCTGCTGGTGTATTGCCTGGTGGGAGTCATCTATCTGCTATTCTGTACGGTCCTCTCGTGGCTGCAAGGTTGGCTGGAACGGCGGCTGTCGCGATATTCGGCGAGTTAGGAGGAGGTTGCCATGAACAACGCTATGATCGAAGTACGAAATCTGCGCAAGTCGTTCGGTTCCTTGGAAGTGCTCAAGGGGATCGATCTCACCTTGGACAAGGGCAAGACCATGGCCATCATCGGCCCGTCCGGATCGGGCAAGTCGACGCTGCTGCGCTGCCTCAACCTGCTGGAGAAGCCGGATGGAGGCGAGATGGCGGTCTCTGGAGCCAGCCTCTCCTTCGGAGAAGGCCGGATGGTCAAGGAAGCCGATGCTGTCGCCCTGCGCAAGCGGACCGCCATGGTGTTCCAGTCATTCAATCTGTTTCCCCACAAGACGGCGGCCCAGAACATCATGGAAGCCCAGGTGACCGTCTACAAGAGAGGGAAGGCCGAAGCCCGCCGCCGAGCCGAAGATCTGCTGGATAAGGTCGGGCTGGGAGACAAAGCGGATGCCTACCCGCATCAGCTGTCCGGCGGGCAGCAGCAGCGGGTGGCCATCGCCCGGGCCATGGCTGTCGATCCCCAGGTCATGCTGTTCGACGAGCCGACCTCAGCGCTTGACCCCGAGCTGGTCGGGGAAGTGCTCAAGGTCATCCGGCAGCTGGCCAAGGAAGGGATGACGCTCGTCATCGTCACCCACGAGATGAAATTCGCCGAGCATGTGGCGGACCACGTCCTGCTGATGGACGGAGGCGTCGTCGTGGAGCAGGGGCCGCCCGCCGAGGTCATCGGCAATCCCCGCAGCCCGCGTGCCATTCAATTTTTGCAGAGGGTTTCTGGTTATGAAGCTCTGTGAGGCTAAGGAGTTTTGCTTCATGATGGAACGTTCTGCCGTACTGGATGAATTCGAGTCGGCATCGCTATGGGCGAGGAGCCTTGAGCTGGAGGCGGACGCCTGGAACATGCCAAGATGCAGAAAGACGGCACCGTAGACGGTGCCGTCTTTCTGCATTCCATTGCGAGAAATGCTGATTTGTGCGCCAACCCTTTGGCAGCATGCGTGGTACTTGTATGACGTTTACTGGGTTCCCTGATCGCTGTGAACGATCAGTCTGGTCACGTCTTTCTCCTTTTCAAATGCCTTCGAAAATGTCAGTAGAACAAGCTCCGTATCCATTTTTAAACTAACGGGGAGCATTAGTTCAATCAAACAGCGGCAGTCTAGGACATTATTTTCATTCCAGGGCTGCCGCTGTGTCTGTATACAAGCCAAGTCTAACACTTATCTATTTGAAGCTGACGGTCTCCAACAACGACGATCGGCGCTAGATCAACACATCCAGTCTAATTTCTATTACATGTTATTGACTCACATACTGGGGCGGTGACTGACTGGATGGATGATAGATCACACACCATCTAAAACATAGTTGAAGAGTCGTTTAATAGACTAGAGAGTAAAATAAGGTACAAGATTAATGGGAGACAATCTATTTCCTTAGGTTCTGAATAAAGTTTATTGTGCCAACTAGCAGCTCGGCAGCGATAAATATTAATATCATGTAAAACGAACGAGGTATCTCTTTTAGAGATTACCTCGTTTTTTCGTGTGTTTAATTGTTCCGGGAAGCAAAAGATTTATGCAGCGATTAAAGAACTCTATTTTCATTTATGCATAACCATTGTGTGGGGATGAATAATCCATTAAAGAACTTTAAATTAAAATGGAGCTTGATGAGCCAGTAAAAAATCGGGTCAAATCAACGACACGATTAAACAGCTTTATTTTCTCTTACCACCAGTGAAAAAAATGCGGTGAGCGATCGACGCAGGACAAAAGGGGAAATGTGGTAAAAATTAATTTTATCCTGCAACTAGACCGAGCAGTCCGTTGTTAACTTATAGATCGACAAATTAGGTGGTTACGCGCGGCCATCCCTTTGAAGATTGTAATCCGTTAGTGGAGGAGCGAAGCAATGTGAAAAAGAAGGCATTTCTTTTCTCAGGCATCGTGTTGGTACTCGCTGCAGGAGCCGGAGCTGCATATGGGGCTTCCCCGGATAAAGTTCAAGGATCTCTCAAATTCTTCGATGGCGTGATTTTCTCTGAAAACGACCAGGCTGCCCAAAAAGCCATCGTTGATTATATCGATCCCGTGTCCGGCAAGGCTGCCAAACAACATGAGCCCCATGCTGCAAGACTTACGGATGCCGGAATCGAGGTGGATAAAAATAAAACGGAGAAGACCATTGCTTTTGATCTAGACGGTAAAAAGATTCAATTGAAGTTTTCTTCCGTACAAAACGGGAAAAAAGAAGTCGTGCTGCCTGACAGCGGAGAAGGGTATGTGCTCACTCCCATCGCAAATGAAAGCGGATATATACTGGGCTACGATGGCTCCCTGTATGGACTAGACCTGGCTTCCGGCACTATTTCGAAGATACTGTCGGATACCGTTGGCGGATATGACAGGGAAACTTTGAAAAAGAAGAAAATAGAGGATCTCCCTCTCGTTTGGGGCGATCGCGCTCGTGTCAGCCAGAAAGGGGATTTCATGGTTTACTTCTCCAACCGTGAAGCCGTTCAAAACGGTCAGGGCGATGGACAGCTATGGGTGAAGAACCTTAAGACCCGGGAAGAGTTTCCAGCCTACTCCGGCGGCTTTGAATTCTTGGGATGGGGAAAAGAAAATCAAGCCTTTATCCGTTCACAGAACACGATCATCGGCGTTGATCTCGAAAATCGGAAGCAATGCGTTGTCCAAAACAACGTGAGCCTGGAGAGCGTGATTGCCTATCCGTACCTAGTCAATCCTGAGCTCAAGAGCGTCAAAGTAGTCAATCTTGACTCTAAGAAAGAGTTGTCGTTGGTTGAAGGAGTAGGAAGGATCGATATGATCCTGGCTGACCATACATCCTCGAAATTTGCCATGCTGAATTATCCCGATCCCACCTCTTTTAATACGAACCTTATTGTTGTCAGCGATCCTGAGAATGCCGCATCCAAGGTTGTTTCCCCTGACGCAGGATATGTTATCGATACCTTCTCATGGATCGATTCAGAGAATCTTTTGGTTGTTGCCCTGAAAAAGGGGACGACTGATCAAATGTCCTACGTTGTAAACATTAATAATTTGTAAGGGGGAGAATTTGAGGATGAAATTCAGACCCTTATGGACAGCCGCAATCGGGATTTTTTGTTCCAGGCTTCTGCTTTTGCGGCTTATGATTTCTCGCAATCCTTTGTTGAGGTTTCTGGGAGAGCAGCATCATAAGAGAGGGGCCCAATCTGGGCCCCTCTCTTTTTCTATCTTGCTAAGGATTGTTTTCTTTCCTATCATTCACAAGTTCACATGAGCAATTCTTTCAACACAGAAACAACCATGGAATGATCTTCCTCGCCAGGCAGTCCCGATACCGTTATGGTGCCTACGATTCCTTCATTTTCCAAGCGCAACGGGAAGGCGCCGCCTTCAGCCTTGTAATTATCCGGATCAAGACCGGAGGCTTCCACCGTTGAACCGGTCGATTTCATCAGGATGTGCATATAGTAGGAACTATGGCCGAAGTGATGGACAACGTTATTTTTCCATGACACCCATTCATCGTTATGAGAAGATGTGCCCTCCATTCTGCTGTAAAATAACAACTCGCCGTTTTTTCGAATATCGACGACGATCGATTTGTTCTCTAGCAACGCTTTTTCTATAATGCTAGTTCCAACCTTGTATGCGGTTTCGTTCGTGAAAAGAGAGAACTGAAGGTCCGTCTCTTCTTGCAGCAATGGTTGCAATAAAGCGTCGTATGGGTCCAAAGGGAGCACTTCCGTTTCTCGTGAATTAGTATTTCTTGGTTGTTATTATACAGGCTTGTGATGGTTTTATCGAGGTGAACAGAGCAAGTAGGTGAATGGATTAGTAACACCTGCGGAGCTTTTTTCATACGTATATTTCATGAACGATTATCGGCATAGGACCAGTTGCTGTTTTCATTTTCATTTCCTTTTTTGTAAGTGCCGATGATCTTCACATGAACAGATAATGGAGGCTACTAAGATGAATGAATTTAAGAACGATCTTCAAAATTTGAATATGGATGCGTTCAAAGTGAGCGGCATAACTCCGAATGCAGGTCAAGGTCAAGTGGATCCTAATAATGCTCGTCTGTGTGTCGGCATTTGCATCGGCTTTTGTGTCGGCGTTTGCGGCGGATTTGGCGGATGCGGTGGATGCGGCGGATGCGGCGGATGCGGCGGTTGTGTCCGCTGCGGCGGCTGCGCACGCTGTGGCGGCTGCGCACGTTGCCGTTAATAAGGCAGCTATTGCATTAAATAAAGGTTCAAGACACCTTTGCAAACGCTTTTGGGATGCAAGGGTGTCTTTTCTATGCATGTGCTGGCATAACGGACAAATAGCCTTACATACCTGTATAGAGGAACTCATGTTTCGAAAAGGTGGATTTCATCCTAAGGAGGAATGAAATTTGGATCCTTCGACGCGCCTTAAAGCGAGAGGAGATACTTTTTTTCTCCCCAGATCGGACGGAAGTGTCTATTTCCGCAACAATATCGGTTCATTTCGAATGGAAGGCAGCACGATTCATCAATGGATTGAAAAATTGATACCTGTATTTAATGGTGAGCATACGATGCATGATTTAACGGATGGATTGCCGGATCAATACCGTGATCATGTGTATGAGATTGCAAAAGTATTGTATGCGAACGGTTATGTCCAAGATGTAAGTCAGGATCGCCCTCATCAGCTGGAAGAGCGTATTGTTAAGAACTATGGTTCTCAAATTGAATTTTTGGACAGCTTTGACGGGTCAGGCGCATATCGATTTCAATTGTATCGTCAGTCCAGCGTGCTTGTTGTTGGAGCTGGCACTTTTTTGGTTTCACTTGTCAAATCATTATTCGAGTCTGGATTGCCGAAATTCCACTTGCTGAGCCTGAACTCGGAAACGGCGAATCGAAAACGGATTTTGGAGCTGGAGCAGCATTATCGCGAGTTTGATTCAGAGGTCAAGGTGGATGAGATCAGCTGGCCGAAGGATGAGGCAGTGGATTGGTCTTCGATTGTACAGCCTTATGCTGCGGTATTTTTCGTCTCGGATCAAGAAGGAGAACATGAGCTGAGATTGCTTAATGAAGCTTGCAGACAAAAAAACAAGGTGCTGCTGCCGGCTGTTATTTTTGGGCAGGCTGGTCTAGCGGTTCCATTGTCGTATTCTGATTCTAATTCGGAGGGCGACTGGGAATCAGCATGGCGCAGAGTCCATCATTCAGCCATTTATAAGGATGCAGAGGTTCACACTGCCTCGTCCGTTGCGGAATCACTGCTTGCTAACGTAATCGTCTTCGAATGGTTGAAAACAGCAGCAGAAGTAACAAAACTGGAGAAAAATAATAAATTGTTTCTGCTTAATTTAGAGACGCTGGAAGGGAATTGGCATTTGTTTCTTCCCCATCCATTCGTTCATGGTCGACGAATCATCGAGAAGATCAAAGATGTCGAGCTGCAGGCAGGAGCGGACTCAGAGAAACGAGCTTTAAGTGAATGGCTGCCTTTCTTCAGCCAGCTAACTTCAACGGAAACGGGCATCTTTCATATTTGGGAGGAAGGGGAGCTGCGACAGCTGCCGCTTTCGCAATGCCGTGTACAGCCTGTCGACCCGCTGTCCGTTGGCCCTGCGCTTCTTCTTCCTGAAATGATATGTAATGGATATAAGCATGAAGAGGCTCGAAGGGAAGCGGGTCTTAGTGGAATCGAAGCTTATGTGTCGCGTATGGCGGATGTGCAAACCAGCCAAGTTGATGAGGAAAGCGGAATATCGGACCGTTCAAGATTCGATGAGATCGCAAGCGTAGGAGCTGGCGAGACGATCGAGGAAGGCGTTTGCCGCGCTTTGCAAAAGTATTTAATGAAGGTATACGAAGCTCGCACACCGTCTATTACGCTGGTGAAGCTGAGTCATGTTGAGGATGAACGATGCCGTTACTATATAAATGCCTTGACTGCGATGCAAGGAGCACCAACGTTCGGACTGGGTGAGGACGTATTAGGTTTTCCTGTTGTGTGGCTGCAATCCAATGACCGCTGGTACGGTGCCGCTGATCTCAATATGACTCGGGCACTGCGGAGCGTGTTAATGATTGCCCTGCTTGATGCTCAAAACAAAGCAGATCAATTTGCGGGTAAATCGCATCATGCATCTTCAATTCAAGTAAAAGGATCTGAAATGGACTCTATTTCGATACCCGCTTGCGATCCATTCGAGCATCGAGAGGTTTTGCAGACTGCTGTGCGGCAATTGAATCGCATCCGCAAGCGTCTGCTCGTATTTGATTTGACTTCGGAACCTTTTTTCAAAGAGAAGCTGGCGGGAGTATACGGCATCTCGCTTCGAGAGGAGGTTGAAGCATGAGCGCTATTGTGGCGGTTGTTGGCGTAGGCCAGCTTGCGGACTATGTAAACGATATATTATCAGCAAGGTGTCAGCTTGTAAGGGTGAACGAGATCGCTTCCGAGCCGCCAGAAACGGCTGATCTTGCGCTCGTGCTTAGCGATGGATACGATTCATCCTCTCATCTTAAGGCAGAGGAAATATTCAAGCAATCTGGCACTCCGTGGCTGCGCGGTTTTGTAGCATTCGGTGAAGGGATCATTGGTCCGCTTGTCGTTCCTGGGAAGGCAGGCTGCTCGCAATGCGCTGATTTTCGGCTTTTAATGGCTGGAAATGATCGGAAGGATATGTGGGAGCTGCAGCATTTCTTTAGGCAAGGAGAAGTATTCCCTGATATTTGGTCTTCTCGCAGCGGACTATGGCATATGGCTCAACTTATTGCTGCAGAAGTCCACAACTTTCTTAACCGAAATACGGCTCAAATTGAAAATCATATCAAGCTCGTGCATTTGCAAACGCTCCATAGCTCGGCTCATTTTTATTTGCCGGATCCGCTGTGTACCGTATGCGGGGAAATACCGGATGACTCTGCCATAGCTTCGCGAATAAAGCTGCAATCCAGCCCGAAAATCAGTGAGAACAGCTACCGCACCCGTTCGATGGGAGAGTTGAAGGCCGTACTTTCCTATGATTATCTGGACAATCGCAGCGGTTTTTTGAAGGCCAAAATGATCGACCTTATCTCTCCATTTGCTGACGCCAGCATCATTCTGCCGATGTTCTCAGGGGATGAAGGCTGCGCAGGGCGTACACATTCTTTTGCAGACAGTGAAATGACAGCGATATTGGAAGGTTTGGAACGTTATTGCGGCATATCGCCGCGAGGAAAGAAGACAACGGTCCATGACAGCTATAATCATTTAACAGAGGCAGCGTTGAACCCCTCTCGAGTAGGACTCCATGATAAGGCGCAGTATGAGAAGCCCGATTTTCCGTTTCAACCATTTGATCCTAACCGAGAAATCGACTGGGTGTGGGGATATTCGTTCTTTCAGGAGAAGCCTATTCTCGTGCCGGAACTGCTCGCTTATTACAGCTCCGGCTGCGGTCACGGCTTTGTATATGAAACCTCAAATGGCTGCGCTTTAGGAGGAAGCTTGGAGGAAGCAATATTTTACGGCATCTTGGAGGTTGTAGAACGGGATTCATTTCTATTGACGTGGTATGCGCAGCTGCCGCTCGTTCCGTTGGATCCCTATTCCTCAGGCGATCTGGAAATGAATTTAATGGTGGGGCGGCTGCGCGATGTTTTCGGATACGATGTGCATTTGTTCGATTCGACGATGGAGCACGGCATTCCAAGTGTGTGGGTGCTTGCCAAAAACAGATCGGATCAAGGCGTAAATATGATTTGCGCAGCGGGCGCGCATCCTGATCCTGTGAGAGCGGCAAAAGGTGCAATTCATGAGATTGCGGGCATGCTGCTTGCGTTTAACGAAAAGCTTGAGGCGAACCGTGAGCAGTACGAACAAATGCTGCATGATCCTTTTCTCGTTCGGCAAATGGAAGATCACTCCATGCTGTACAGCTTGAAGGAAGCGGAAGAACGTCTGAATTTCCTGCTCGATCATGATCGTCCAGTCCTCTCGTTCGAAGAAGCTTTTAAACCAAGAGCACGGCATGCCGATTTGACCGATGAATTAACCTTTATTCTTCAAATTTTCAGAGAGCTGAATCTGGAGGTGATCGTTGTTAATCAAACGACTCCAGAAACGCTGAGAAATGGACTTCATTGTGTGAAGGTGCTCATTCCCGGGATGCTTCCCATGACGTTCGGCCAGCACCTTGTCCGCTTGACTGGCCTAGAGCGGGTGCTGCGAATACCAGCAGAGCTGGGTTATGTGAAGGAGCAGCTTAAGCAGGAACAACTTAATTGTTATCCGCATCCGTTTCCATAAGCAGTTTCTTCTCATATACGTTGGTTTTCCTTGTGCTGGACTTAGGAGGAGGAGAAATGAGCCTGAAGGCATTTTTGCACCAGTTGCAATACGAGCCTGACAAAACCAAACCAAAAGATGTGGAGGTTGATTGGGAGAACGCGCCTCTGCCGTATAAGCTGTATCGTCATTTGCCTGCATATCCTCTCGCTTCCGATGTTCCGCTGAAGCTAACGGGAAAGCAAGATATAGAGAAGCCGACACTTCGGGATATCGGGTGTTTTCTTTGGTACACCTTCGGTCTGGCACAGCTTAGTCAATCTGTTACTGAGCAATATACGGGGGAGCGATGGGAAAGCTCATTGCAGCTTTGCAGGCGATTTGTTCCTTCAGGCGGAGGGCTGTATCCGAGTGAAATTTATTTGTATTTGAAGCTGGAGGAATTGCCTAGCGGTATTTATCATTATGATGCGGCTCATCATCGTTTGATTTTATTGCGTGAAGGTCAATTTGATTCCTATGTGGGCAAGGCCTTAGGCGATCGTTGCGACATAACAAGCTGCTTCGCAGCTGTTTTTGTATCGACTTTCTTTTGGAAAAACTTTTATAAATACTATAATTTCTCGTATCGTTTGCAGGGACTGGACGCAGGTTTGGTGATAGGCCAGCTGCTTGAGGTGGCCAAGCGCTTTGACTTCGAGGCGGGAGTGTACTTTCAGTTTCTTGACCGTGCCCTCAACCATTTGCTTGGACTGCCTGAGGCAGAGGAAAGTGTATATGCTGTAATTCCGCTTGCGGCACATTCAAGTATGGAATGGTTCCACCATGATATCAGCAATAATACTGGGATGTCGTCAGCAGAATTATGCAGTGAGCTTCCAATCCTTGAGCATGATCACTATATACGCTCAAAAAAAGTATTGGATTATCCGATGCTGACCAAGCTTAATGAAGCATCCATGATGGATTCCTCCCTTTCATTTAAACAGCTGGGAAGGGAGCAAAAGGCAGTCCATCAAAACGATGATCATTTTTTGCCTCAAGCAGCTGGACTCGCGTATGATTTAGCAGAGGTTTGCAGGCAGCGCTACTCGCCGGAAAATGAATTTGCATTGGAGGCAGTGAGTCAGTCGACTCTGGCGGCGCTATTGCAAGAGAGTATGAGTTCTTATCGCTATCGAAATGATCTGGATGGTTCGATCCAGAGTCCAATGTCTCGCGTAAAGCTATATGGCTGCTTTTATGGCGTTGAAGGAATTCCTGATGGTGCCTATCATTATGATGTTATGGCGCATGCGTTGCAGCTTGTTAGGGTTGGCGATCAAAGGCCGTGGCTTCAGAATGGGATGTCTTTGGATAACGTGAACTTATTCCAGGTTCCGCTGAGCTTTCATGTGGCGGGCGATCTGGGACATCTGCATGATGAGCTTGGTTATCGCGGCTATCGGATTCAACAAATGGAAACGGGAATGCTGGTTCAGCGCTTGCTGCTCGCTGCTTGTGCATCCGGAATGGAAGGACGTCCGCTGCTCGGGTTTGACGTTAGTGCCATGAATGAGCTTTATGGATTAGCCCCGCTCGGACAAACGAGTCTGATCCAAATCCCGATCGGTCCATGTCGGAGTCGTTCCCTGCTTGAGGGAAGTTTAGCACAATAATTGATTTTGATGTGTGGGCTTTTGGAGAGCAAGTTGCGATCGCTCTCACTAAAGGAATGTTTACTCATGTTATCGCCTCCGCTGTCACCCCCGTATGCAAAAAGGTACCCGCACGCTGCCCACTTTTTTTCAAAGTGTCCAGTGTATGGGTACCCGTTTAATTCAATCTGCCCTTTTTATCGTTTTTAACCTTAAGGCTGTTGAAATGCTGCCTTCTTCTGCAGTTCACCAGTTGGTTGGCATGTGACCGGGATGCAGAAGTGATGTGGATGAGGATGCACATACGTCATAGGATGAAGCCAAGCATGATGATAATCCAATGATTCGAGCTCCCATCCATCGTGATGATGATGGTAATCGAAGAACATGTGATCATCGAAGAACATGTGATCATCGAAGAACATGTGCTCATCCCACATTTCATGCATCATCGGGTGGAAATCGTCCATCATCGGATGAATGTCATCCATCATCGGATGATAGTGATACATGTTGTGGAAGTCATGCATCGGAAGGAAATCATGCATGTGATGAAAGTCGTGCATGTAAGGAAAGTGCTGCATTTGACTAAAATCAACGCTGCAATGATAGGAGTGAGGAGCAGGCTGCTTATACACAGTTTGAGGTCCCAAATTGGCCTGGGTCGGGCTTGATTGCATTTGGTGGTAATACTTGGGCATATCAGCCGATTGTGGCAGATAAGATTGATTGCGTAGCATGGCGTGCCTCCTTTTTGTCATACTCTACAGTATGCTTTGAACGATAAAAGGGCACTTATCCCTACAAAATGGGCTGCAAGCTTAGGCATTTAAGAATAGGACGGCTGTATTCGCTCCGTTTCACGGACCGATCGGTTTCCCCGACTTCAGTCAATGACCCAACTAGCCAAATCGTGGTTTAAGGATGAGCGGAATAACTCCCGGAATCCGAGTCCCGCGGAGTTTATAAATCTGCTAGAGACCCTAGCATCAGCACAAATTTACCGCCCGTCCAAACATCTCAACGATTAGAAACATAGAGTAGGGTATAAATAACGAGAGGGGGTATGAACAATGTCTGAAGTTGGTTATGGCGATGCTTTCAAAAGCCCAGCCGCCGTTCTGGTCCTGTTCATTCTGCTGGTTATCATCACAAAATCTTTCTGGTACTAATCGTTAGCGTCAAACCCTTCCCACCTTCTATCCGTTCCATGGCTATGACAAAATCCTCCTCATTCGAGGAGGATTTTTTATGACCAAAGAATATGTTCGTAAGAAATGGGAAACGCTCGTCAACGCTTTTCGGTCTAGCGGAGAGAAAGCAACGACATGGTGCAAGGCCAATCACTGGACCGACGCCAGTTCTATACGTGGATGAAGCGAATTGACGGTCCTGGATAAGATTACTTACCGATTATTCTTATTCATTGGGGTCTGTTTACGTACATGTATGTTTGTTGTCTGGACGAGCGGGGAATACTGATTCCATTCTGCTTAAATCGAAAGCCAGGAAGGTATAGGAACGGAAATTAATCGTATATGTACCAATTGAACAGGAATAAAGAGCAAGATATAGTGTTGTTACATAGGAGTTATGAAGGGAGTCAATTACTTTGAATGTTGAATTGTTTAAGGATTTGATTAAGGATGATCGGGGCAATTATTACGTAGCAGTCCTCAAGGAAGGTAATGAGCTGACTTTGGTTAATGCGATGCTAGAGCGGTCTTACGAAGATTTATTGGAGTTTAATGAGGAATTCAAACAAAAGTATGCAGAGTACGAGCACCAGTTCATTGGCAAAATCATCATGGATAAGGTGCGGCACGACGTCGTATTCGCTTCCAAAGAAGACGGTCATGGCCGAATGCATGATTTGGGTAAGGCAATGAGCGAATACAGGGTTACGTTTATCGATATGATTGAATTTTACCGAAATCCTCGGACAGGACGCCTATGACAGCGAAACCGATTAAACTTAGTGTTTTGGATTTGGTCCCCGTTTTTGATGAGGTCGATGCAACCTTCGCACTGGGACAAGCTGTAGAGCTGGCTCAAGCAGCCGAAAGACTGGGATATTTCCGTTATTGGGTGGCGGAACATCATGATATGCCAGGGCTGGCATGCACCTCAACGGATGTGCTTCTATCGCATATCGGTGCAAAAACACAGAGCATTCGTATCGGATCCGGGGCATTGCTGTTGCCGCATTATAAGCCACTAAAAGTTGCAGAATCCTTTCATTTACTCGCTAGTTTGTACCCGGGACGAGTAGATCTTGGTTTAGGAAGGGCGCCCGGTGGTTCTGCTGAAGTGAGCCTCGCTCTCAGTGACAACTTTCTTGAAAATGTCTGGAAAATGCCAGAATTGCTCCGAGGAGTTTCCGAGTTATTGCAGGGGAGCTATGAATACGAAGGACGTCGGATTACCGCCCGCCCAACTCCATCCGTATCGCCAGAACTGTGGCTGCTAGGGACAAATAAGAAGAGCGCGGCTTATGCAGCTGAGTTTGGAACAGGTTATGTTTTTGGCCAGTTTATGAGCGAAGTAGACGGGGAGGAAGTATTGAGAGCTTACCGCGAAGCGTTTACTCCGTCGGCTCTTTCCCCTGTACCGAGAGCGATCGTTGCCGTTGGTGTCGTTTGCGCGGAAACAGAGGAGGAGGCAGAGAGGCTGGCATCCTCGGGTACAGCTTTGTTTCAACAAGAAGCTTCCGCAGGGGAAAGGGCTCCGCTTTCGGAGCGTAAGCTGCTGATAGGCACGCCTGAGAGCCTAAAGAAAAAGCTCGAACAGTTATCTCACTTGTATGGCGTTGATGAATTCATTGTCGTTACGATGATTCCCGACTATCGGAAACGGTTGCGTTCTTTTGAGCTGCTTGCCCATACATGCTCAATGGCTTAATTCGTTTTATTATTAAAGCAGGAAGCGGGCGGGCCGTTCGCCTGGTATCCGACGTCGGTGCCGACGCTGTTCGTGCCGCTCGGCAGCCGTAGACGGACGTCCTGAGCGAGGCAGCAATTGTGTGCAGGATATGCCGAAACGCTATTGACGGAAAGTATTTTCCGAAGCTAAGATGGAAGCAACTGCACAGTCCGGATTAGAGGTTGCTCTCCGGCCGCTGCGAGGCGATGGAGTTCGCCGTAACCGCCCGAGGGCTGATGACTCCTACCAGTGATGCTTGCTGGTAGGAGTCTATTTTTTTGTCCCGATGCGGAGCATTCAATTCTATGGAAAGAAGGCGTCAGAATGATTTATTTGCTGATGGGCATAGGAGGCACGATGGGGGCGCTGCTGCGCTACAGCCTGGGGGAATGGATCGGAACGGGAGGCGGCGGCTCCCTCTTCCCGCTCGGCACATTGGCTGTGAATTTTGCGGGATGTTTCATGCTCGCCTTTTTCTACACCGCGACGATGACAAGGTTCACCGTCCATCCGCATTTGCGTTCTTCGTTCGGAACCGGGTTTATCGGCTCCTTCACGACCTTTTCGGCCTTCTCCCGGGAAATGACGGAGCTGATGGGCACAGGACACTTGGGGACCGCCGCTTTGTATGCGGTTGGAAGTCTGCTGGGAGGCTTCCTGGCGACGATGGCCGGGATGAAGCTGGGAACGTTCGAAAGAAAGCAAGCGGGAGAGGAGCGAGGTCAATGACGTGGGTACATATCGGAATCGGAGGTTTCGCGGGAGCGATCCTGCGGTTCGTACTGATCGAGCTTGTCCGCAAGAGGAGCTCGTCCGGCTTTCCTTATGGAACGCTGCTGGTCAATCTGTCCGGCTCGCTTCTGATCGGCCTGCTGTACGGCGCGACCTCGGATTCGCGTCTGATCCTGCTGCTCGGCACCGGCTTCCTGGGAGCCTATACGACCTTCTCTACGTTCCAGTATGAGCTGGTCGGTTATGGGCGGATGAAGCAGTGGATGCCGCTGTTCGGGTATTTGACCGTCAGTGTCGTGCTTGGCCTGCTGCTCGCCGCGGCCGGCCATTCGGCTGGCATGTTGCTGCGGTAGAAATGCTGCGGGAACTTCTGGAACTGCAGGGTTGCCAAGACGGTTTAAGCGAGCGGAGCTGAGGAGCTGCAGACCATTCTGTTGAAGCTGACGAAATGATTGACCTTCCCCCGGCGGCAATGTTTTAGAATAGATGTCGAGGCTCCCTATCGAATGGAGGTCAAAGCAATGCTTACAATCAGGCAGATGGCCGGCATCTTCGACGTGTCGGCAAAAACGCTTCGCCATTACGATTCCATCGGCTTGTTCAGTCCGCTTGCCGTCGGAGAGGACAATCGCTACCGCTATTACGGGTTCGAGCAGCTCGGCATGCTGCGGCGGATCATGTGGCTGCGCTCGCTCGGAGTCGGCCTGGAAACGATCCAATCTCTGAAAGACAGCGGAGAGCTGCATGGAGATGAGTCCTTGGAGCCGCTGCTGAGTCAGCGTGAAACAGCTATCCGAGGGCAAATGGAAGAGCTCGGCAAGCTGCTGAACAAAGTCGAGGCGATGAGAGAAAGGCTGCAGCAGAGCCGTAATCTCCGGGACGGGCCGAGAATCGTCGTCAAGGATGCCTTTACGGTCGTGGGGCTGGATTGGGATGACCGGCAGCTGGCGGAAGGAGATGGAATTCCACAGCTCTGGGAACGCTTTTTGCGGCGGGCTCACGAGATTGCGGGCAGGGTGAATCCGAACGAGCTGATCGGAGCCGGCGGCCCGCGCGAATCCGGGGTGTTCGGTTATATCGCGGGATTTGAGACCACGGATGCCGGAGCGGTTCCGCAGGGGTTGACGGCTGTGACCATTCCTGCCTATACCTACGCAGTGTTTGAACTGGAGGATCTGGGGAAGATCTGGGAGATGAGGGAAGCGATCTATTCCAAGCTGCTGCCCGGACTTGGCCTCTCGCCGGCGAATGGAGTCATGTACGAGAAGTACGACGACCGGTTCGGCGGTGCGGACGGGCGAATCGAGTTGATGATCCCTCTGCTTGCGGCGGGGGAGGAAAAGGCGGGGGCGGAATGATAGGAATGCTGCAACGGATTGAATGGCGCCAAACAACTCCGGAATGGGAAGAGCTGCTTCTCGATCCGGCCGGAAATCGGCCGTTCCCGATGGAATCGGGATTCGAGGCCAAGGTGGCAGGAGTCGCGCGGGGGAGCTCGCGATATGTCTTGAAGACCTGGAGCAAGGATGCCAGGCCAGACGCCGGTGTCCAATATCGGCTGCTGGAGTGGATGAAGGGACTTGGAATGTCCGTTCCAACGCCGGTAGCCTGGGGGCTGAGCGAAGGGGAGGAAGAAGGACAGAAGTGGCCTGTTCTGGTGACCGCCCATGAGGGGGATGCCATCGTCAAGGCGGATGCGGAGACGGTGGCCGCGAGCGCCAGGCTGATGGCCGGCTTTCACCGGGCTTCCGCAGCAGCGGACAAGCCCGATTTCATTCCCAGGCCGGAGCTGGCGGATCATGAGTACTTCTATGCCGGCATCAGGGACGAGCCTGAGCTCCATGACCTGCTCCGGGTGCTGGTTGAGTCCGCGGGGATCCGCAATGACTGCGTCATTCACATGGACCTGCATCTGGCCAATATCGTAGTGCGGGAGGGGCGCTATATTGCGGTAGATTGGACTAACGGCCAGCTTGGGGACCAGAGGTTCGACTACGCAAGGACGCTGGTTTACTACAAAACTTTCTTCGCCGACCCTTGGAGAGCTTCGGCATACCGTTCCGCCTACTTGAGCGAGTATCCGATGACCGGAAAAGAGGAGAGCCTGTTCGAGGCGATTGTCCTCGTCGGGCTGCTGCTTCAGGAGCGGCGCGGGCAGCCGATGAGCGAACGTGCGCGCCGACTCGTTCGGCGGAACGAAGTGTTCCAGGAAGCGGGGCTGGGAACGACACCGAGAAAGTCAAAGATGATAAAAATAGGCGAGGTATCTGGGACAGGGAAACGAAAGGCACAGGCATCTGAAATAGGCGATGGAGCGGGAAAGGGACAAGAAAAGGCGGCTTTGCATCAGGGAGCGGTGCGGCTGGCCGATCAGGAAGAGCTGGGCAAGAAACCGGTCGGCCGATTGAATTTGCCTGCCGCATTCGGAGAATTTCCATTGCTCGGCGGAAGCTCAGTGGAGCTGGCGAAGCTCGAGCCCTGCCATGCGGAATCGCTTCATGCGCTCATCAACCGGGACCGCAAGCAAAGCCTGGACGCGGTACGCAACATCGTCGGGCATTTGGAACGGGACTACTACAAGCGTAAAAGCGTATCGTGGGGAATCTTGAGCCCGGATGAACCGGAGGTTCTTGCCGGATGGATGACGGTGCATTTCGATAAAAAAACGCGGGCCGCGCTGCTTGCAGCCGTCTTGCCGGATCGGCCGGAGGAGCGGGAAGCGGCGGAGGCATGGATCGCTCTGGCGGGCGACGCTGTTCGGGCGCTGGGAGCATTTTTGTTCCATCATGTCCACGTGGAGGAAATTCGAGTGGAGCTGCCTATGGCAAAGGAAGAGGTCATCGACCTGTTGTCGGAATGCGGCTTCAGGCGGATAGAGACCGTTCAGCGAGAGAGCGTCTGGCAGAACGGGGTCAAAGGGCCAGCCGACATGGCTATTCTTGCTTGGAGCATGCCCACTTTCAGCTGAATTGCAATTCAAGCGATCCTGTCCTTGCAGGATCGCTTTTATTTGTCTACCTGCCAGGGACCTAAAAAATGTTGAGACCATGAGCGCTTATTCTTTTACAAAATAGTTCTTTATCTTCATTTTCATGACGAAAATAACTGAATAAGAAGGATTTGGATAAAAAACCGTCGAAAGCCAGATTGCCGCGATAAAAATGATTATTGATATTAAAATAAACCTTTATAAAAGGAATAATCTACATTTTAAAGAGACTTTATTTAGGTAAGTGGAGATTAGGATGTAGGAAAAAATAACTAAATAAGTCGTTTTAACTAATTTAAGAACGGTTAAAGGTAAATAATCACATACATAATTTTGCCGTCAAAGGATTTTCTTAAGTACATATAACGAAAGGAATGCGGCGAAAACAAACGGTGCGAAGGGTACGGAGCCAATCCGCCGCCTCATGACGATCCGCGTCAAAGCCGCGCAGGCAAGCGCCAATAGACATGCGGCCAGGAATACATACAGATTCAGCAGCCATCCCGCAGCTGCGCCCGTCGCGGCCAGCAGCTTGATGTCGCCTGCGCCGACGCGCCCCAGCCAGGAGCGCAGCAGCAACAGCGGCAAGGAAGGCAGCAGGATGCCAGGCAAGGATTCCAGAGGCGTTCCGGAGAGAAACTGACGGCCTATGCCTGCCAGAAGCAGCAAGAGAAGCCATTCGTTTGGAATCCGCCGCCTTCTGATATCCGCGACGGAACATAGAAGAAGCAGCAATAGGATGAATCCATCCATGAATACATAAGGCATATCTTTGCCACCTCGGATCTGTAGATGTTGAAGCTTTGGTTGGAAAAGAACGGCGCTATTCTCTCATATTGGCCGATCCGGGTCAATGATAGAGATTTGCATAAAGATAGAATTCTATGACGCCAGGTGATTCGATTGAACATGTTGCTCGTATCCGGTCTCTCGCACCGGTTTGCCGCGGCCTATGCGCCCAAACCCAAACATATT
Source organism: Paenibacillus sp. SJS-P3 (assembly GCF_056711585.1). Classification (NCBI taxonomy): domain Bacteria; kingdom Bacillati; phylum Bacillota; class Bacilli; order Caryophanales; family Paenibacillaceae; genus Paenibacillus; species Paenibacillus sp. SJS-P3. Next base: position 1,141,483 of record NZ_CM160043.1, read on the forward strand.
CTCAACGTCGACGAGCTCCTGCTGGGCAGCGTCCTGAATTACCTCGAAGAGGCGAGACCTGACGCCGGCGGCCTGTTGGTAACAGACGACGCCTTGACCGGAGATTCCGCAGCAGACCTGCGGAACCTGGAGCGGATCGCCGCCTGGATGTCCCGCAACCGGCCATCCGGGTTCCTTTTGGTGCTTCTGCTTCGTCATGAGAGGCGGCTGGAAGGGATGGAGCCGCTTGTCAGCCTGTACTCGGGGCAGATCCTCACGCTCCCATGCCACTATCCCCGCATCCCGGCCTATATGTACCGGCAGGCTTTCGAGATGCTCTCGGACATCAGGAAGGGCAAACAATCCGCCCGGACCGACCGGGAGCTTGCCGCTCAGCAGCGCCTGGAAGCCGATTCGGAGCCGCCTGCCCGCAAAAAATCATTCCTGGACCGGTTCAAGCCCAAACCAAGGGAAGAGGCATCGCTTGAAGCGAAGGATCCCCTCTCCAGAGCATTCGACGGCATCGGGCGAGGCATCAGCCGGGTTGTCGCTGTGACCGGACACCGCGGCAGCGGAATCACGAGCACCGCCGTCAATCTCGTCTGCGAAGCGGAGAAGCGGGGACTGAGCGCCATCCTGATCGACCTTGATCTGGAATACCGCAGCTCGAACATGTATTTCAGCCGCTTTCACGAGGAGACCAAGAAGGACGAGAATCTCAATGCTTCTTTGATCCGGACTCTTGCGAGGCCTCAGGAATACCTGACTACCGCCTTTCCGATCAAGGACAATCTCTGGCTGGCGGCGCTCGGTTATTCGTTCCAGGACCGCAAGCTGGTCGAGCAGTTCTGCACCAGCGCCAAGCTGGTCGGATTGCTGTCGATGCTGCGGAACCGGTTCAATCTCATCGTGCTGGATATGCCGATGGATCTGCTGCCTTCGTTTCGGGAAGCGATGATCCACGTCGATGCCTTCGGGCTGTGCGTGCCGAACAATCTCCACGCCGTGCTCAGCACGGCGCGCAATGCGGAGGTCGCGCTGAGCCGGGATGACGCGCTGTACATGAACGCCAAGTCCAAGGTCATCGTGACGAAATACAACGACCGCTCCAGGCTGCAGGGAGAGCCGTTCACGCCGGACAAGACGGCCGAGCTTCTCTCCTCCGGGCTCAGCGAGAGCTTCGGCTATGGGATGAAGACGGCCGGCTTCATTCCATTCAGCCATGAGTTCGACACCCAGATTGAAACCGATATTGCGGCGGTCCATTCCGGCAAGGAGTACGAGAGAGCGTTCGGAGACCTGCTGCTGCGACTGATGGAGGGAGCCAAGTAAGATGGATTTGAGCACGATCAAGAGCGTTTCGCCCAATCGGAACACATTCAAGAAAATCATGGCGCTGCTGTTCAGCCTCGCCGTCATCGCCGGTTCGTTCGTCGTCATCACCGATGCCAACAAGGCGGCCAAGGATACGGTCGACGTGCTGCGGGTCAGCGATGGAGGAGGCATTCCTGCCCATACCGTCCTCACGGAAAAGCAGCTGCAGAAATATGCGATCATCCGAAAGGAGTATACCGACGATATGCTGCTGGCCGAGCAGATGGGCGAGGCTGTCGGCAAATTCAGCAAGTATTATCTGCGCGGCAACGGCGTTCTCTACAAGGATCAGCTGAGCGCCGAGGCGCCGAAAAAAAATGAATGGCTGTACAAGCTGGACGACAAGCAGGAAGTGCTGACGCTCCCCTACAACTTCCTCGAAGCGGGCGGCGACATCCTGATGCCGGGCGACCGCGTCCGGATCCGGGTATCGTACGAGGTCGACAAGCCGGCGGCGGCGGGCAATCCGAACGACATCTACAGCGTCTCGCAGGGCAAAACGACCAAAACCGAGGTGCTGTTCGACAGCATCGTCGTCAAGGATATGCTGAACGGCAACAGCCACTCCATCTACGAGGTGTATAAGGAAGTGCTGAAGCTGAGCGAGGACAAGCGCCAGACCGTCATGAAAAGCGAGGATTTCCTCAAGAACATCCAGCCGAGAGCCCTGCTTCTGGAGGGCTCCAGCGATCAGATCAACTATTATGCGAAGTTCAAGAGCATGGAGAACAAGTCCCTGCTGATCACGATCCTCAGCCGCAGCGACAGCCAAGCGATCGTGGACCAGCTGCCGACGCTGCAGAACGAGGTGGAGTCATGGATCGACAAGCAGAACGGAAATTAGGAAGCGTCTTTCAAAAGCTCAGCCCGACCGATCTCGTCGGAGCCGAGCTGCAGGACAGCCGGCTGATCTACAGCGTCGTCGGCTTCATGCCGGCGAGCGATTTCACGGACAACGCGCTGCTCATCAGCAATCTGGCCTATCTGCTGTCACAGAAAGGGCTCAATACTTGCGTGGTCGACCTCAAGGCGTTCTATCCGAATCTCTATCAGTATCTCGACGTCAAGCCGAACAAGCGGGGCGGCGGGCTGATCCGGGTGCTCAAGAGCGACAAGGCGGACTTCCGCGACGAGCTGATCTCGACCAAGCATGAGCGGCTGTACCTGCTGTCTCCCAGCCCCTACGACCTGATCGAGGAATATTTCGACTTCGAGTTCGAGCACCTGGAGAGGGTCATCGAGACGCTCAAGGGCATGTTCGACATCATCCTGCTGGATATTCCGAACATTCCGGCGCTGGAGCTCAGCGTGGGAGCGATGAAGTATTGCCATGTCGGGTTCTTCACCGGCTCGGAGCGGGTGGACGTCGCGGGCAACATCATGAAGATGCTCGATTACGCCTCCTCGATCGGCATCAGCACCGCGAAGTTCACGAGCGTCATCCTGATGAACATGCAGAATCTGGCGTTCGACCACAAGGTGCTCGGCGACTTCGGGCTCAAGATCGCAGCGGCGCTGCCGCTCGTCAAGGGGGCGGCAGGCGGGGTACTGGAGGGCAAGCTCTACGTGAAGGATACGACGCTGATGAACAAATATTTCCTGCGCGAGATGCGCAAGCTGGCCGATCTGCTCGGAAGCCGGTAGGGAGGAGGAACGACATGCTTACGCGCGCCAAGGTCAGCGAGCTGCAGCAGAGGGTGTCCCATCAGGCGAAGGGCGCCGAGGATATGGAGGATTTGAAGAGCAAGTATACGACGATCACCTTCGACGAGGTGCTGGAGCTGTGCCAGAAATACATAACCAAAATCGCGACCCATGCGTTCCGCCGCGAAAGCGATCCCGGACGCAAGCGCGAAATGACGAAGTCCTACATCAATGAGTTCGTCGATTCCCAGCGTCCGACGGTCGAGGGCCATTACGATCTGCTCTCGCTCAAGCAGGCGCTTGTCGACGAGATCACCCACTACGGGCCGATCACCAAGGCGATGGAGGATCCGGCAATCGACGAGATCCGGGCGAACGGCCCGGAGCAGATCTTCGTCGAGAGCGGAGGCAAGTCGCTCGCCTGGGATCAGCACTTCAGCGACCGGGAGCATATGGAGCGGATCATCTCCAAGCTGATCGGCGTTTCCAAGGTCAGGCTGACCCCGAAGATTCCGATGGTCAACGCCCGCACGATCGAGGGTTTCCGGGTCAACGCGACTCATGCGGAGATCTCGCCCTATGACATGCCGGCTTTTGTCATCCGGAAGTTCAGCAAGAAGTCGGTGACCCCGGAGATGATGATCCAGAACGAATCGTTCTCGGCGAACATGTTCAAGCTGCTGTCGCTCATCCCCAAGGCGGATCTCTCCTGGATCACGGTCGGGCCGACAGGCAGCGGCAAGACGACTCTGAACGAGGTGCTGATCAAGGAGATCAATCCGCTGTCGCGCATCATTACGATCGAGAATCCGTCGGAGATGAGGCTTCTGCGCAGAGAAGGAGGCACCGATCATGGCCGTGTCATCAACGACGTGCTCCAGTACGAATCGGTTCCGGACGAGGATGACTCCAGCCCGGCGACGATGGAGAATCTGCTTATCAATGCGATGCGCCAGTCGCCCCACTGGATCGGCCCGGGCGAGCTGCGGACGCCGGGCGAGTTCGCGACCGCGCTGCGCGCCGCGCAGACGGGCCACTATTTCTTCACCACGCTGCATGCCGAGGGAGACAGGGAGGCGATCTACCGGTTCCTGACCGCTTACCTGATGGCCTCCAACGAGCCGGCGGAGCTGGCACTGAGGAATATATGCACGGCGGTGAAGTTCGTCATCTTCCAAGAGAAGCTGGCTGACGGCACACGCAAGGTCACCTCCATATCCGAGATTCTCGGCTCCGAGGGGCTGGAGCCGATCGTGAACCCCATCTACAAGTTCATCTCGGAGGATGTGCTGGAGGAGGAGGGCACGCACCGGGTGCTCAAGATTGTCGGCAAGCACAAGCGCGTCGGAATGCTGTCGGACAAGGTGCAGCAGACCATGCTCAAAGCAGGCATCAAGCGCAGCCGCTTCGACTTCCTGACCCGGATGCCGGACGACAACGAGACAGAGAGGTACGTGCCGGATGGATACGACGCTTCTCATTAGCCTGTTTCTCGGCATCGGAGCCTTCGTTCTCTTCAATGTGGTGTTCGAGGTCCGCTTCTTCCAGGGTACGGGCCGGTTCGTCCTGAATCTGGTCGACACGCTGGCGGAGCATCTCGGCCGCTACAACACCAGGCGTTATGTGGAGCGGATCAAGCGTGAGCGGATCGTGCGGCGCAAGGAGAACGTGTTCACCAAATACAACCGGCTGGTAGAGGAGCTGATCCTCGACTTCCGGCTGCCGCTGACGCTGGAGAGCTTCACCTCCCTCCTCTGCATCCTGATCGCGCTGACGGCGCTCCTGATCGTGTTCTTCATGCAGAACGTGACGCTGTCGGCCGTCGTCACGATCTCGATCTTCATCGGGCTGCTGACCTACTTCGTCATGCAGTCCAAGTCGATCAAGGCGGAGCGGCTGGAGGCGATCATGGACGCCGAGGACATCATCTGCCCGCTGGCGCGCGACGGGGTGCTGATCGCGATCAAGAAGGTGATGGCGACGGAAGAATACATCCGGCCTGCTCTCCGGCCTTACTTCCAGCAGTTCATCGACAACTGCGAGAACAACGGCTATTCATTCAAGCAGGCGATCCTGCTGCTTAACCGGCAGCTCGGTCCCAAGTTCGACAACTTCACGAAGAAGGCCATCACGTTCGAGTACAACGAGCGCAAGGGGATGGCGGATATCTTCCTCGACATCGTCGACGAGAACGCCGTGCTGCGGGAAATCAACGCCCGCAAGGATCGGATCTTCCGCAAGATGAACCGCGATTTCCTGTTCAAGACGCTGATCATCGTCCTGTTCTTCTTCTACGCCCTGTCGGTGCCCGACTTTCGGGAATTCATGCTCCATACGACAGCCGGCAAGATGATCAACTCCCTGCTCATCAGCGTCATCTGCATCAGCTTCGCCCGCTGCCAGGCGCTTCAGGGCAATCTCGGACCGGGAGGCGGTGGGGCCAAATGATCGCGATCGCCAAGATAAGCGCGCTGATCTCGGTGCTGTACATCGTCAAGGCGTTCCTGTATCCGATGTTCCGACCGGTCAACCGGCGGCAGAAGCAGCGGGCCCGCCGGCTGCTCAAGGAGCGGCGGAGCGAGGCGCGGCGGGCCCGGTTCCAGCTGTTCAAGAGCGGCACGGCCGCCAGATATGCCGACCGGCTGATGGGCTCGCCGGAGCGGCTGCGGCTGCAGAAGCTGATCGATCGGCTCGATCTGGCGAAGAAGCCGGCGGAGATCCGGGTCGAGCAGCTGCTGTATTCGGGAGGAGCGGTGCTGATTACGCTGCTGGCGCTGAGCGCCAACCGGCTGATCGGGTGCGTGGCGGCCGTGCTGATTTTCCTTGGATGGCTGTACCCGGCCTCCGAGCTGGAGAAGAAGATCGAGCGCAAGAACCGCAACATCGCGCTCGATTTTCCGGGATTCTACAGCATGGCGTATTACCAGTACGCCAAGTCCGTCAACATCTATCTCGCCGATGTGATCCGGGACTACCTCCCGAGCGCCAATCCGGATATGGCCGAGGAGCTCGGAGTCATGCTGGACAATATCGAGTATGGAGAGGAATACGCGCTCAAGCAGTTCAAGAAGCGGGTGCCGCTGCACTACATCATCAAATTCTGCGACATCATGGAGACCCGGCTCAAAGGGTACGACAACATCTCGCAGATGGAGTACCTCAAGAACGAGGTCGACGAGTTCCGCGTCATCGCGCTGGAAGACGATCTCAAGCGCCGCGAGCGGAGCAATTCCCGCCTGCAGCTGGTGCTGATCGCGGTGCTGATCGTGTACATCGCCATTTATTATCTGTTCACGGTTCTGGATTCGATCAAGATGTTCCAGTAATGCGGGCAGGCATAAGCCCTCTTCTTCAGGACCCATCCGTCATTCTTCGGTTGATGCTCAACCATTGCAATCGACAGACATTCCGCCTGCACGGCGGCCTCTTAATCGGGTTTCAAGTTTCATTTATAGATATCATTCATTTCACTGGGGGAAACGGTCATGGATAAGAAGCCGGTCAAGAAACAATCGTTCTGGAGCGAGGAGTCGGGAGACTTCGGCATCAAGGGCATCGCGGTCACGGTGGCGGTCATCGTCATCATCGGCGCCGTCGTCGCCATCATCAACCAGAACCTGAACACTTGGGTGTCGGACGTATGGGACATGTTCATCAAGAAGATCGATGATCTGATCAAATAAAGGCGGGGTGAGTCCATGCGCGGCATAGCCAAAGCCCTGCTGGCGACGATGCTGGTGTCGGTGGCCATCATGCTGTTCACGAATCTCGTCTTCTTCTTTCCCTGGTATACGACGCTCATCGTGGAGACGTTCAATCTGTCCCAGGTGGCGGCGGGCGACAACTATGTCAAGCGCAGCTATTACGACGATGCTCTCGACCGGCTCAAGAACAGGCCGATCTACAGGGATAAGGCGGGCGACATCAAGCTGACTGTCGTCAATGCGGACGACTACGACGCCGTCGGCTCCGACGACGAGTCCAGCTACGAGAACGCGACCGAGATCCAGAAGCCGTACAGGCAGAGAGGCAAGCCGGTCAAGGTGACGCTGAGCGCCGTCTACCCGCTGAGCATCACGGTCTGGGGCAGGAAGATCGAGGAGGAGGTGCCGGTGAGCTTCTCGCTTACGACGGTCGGCCTCAAGCATTACAAGGACTTGACCTACTATTTCGATTAGACGGGACTGAGGGGAATGCGCAATATCGCGATCGGGCTGCTGCTGGTCATCCTCGCGTCCATCCTGATCGAGCCCATGGTGGAGATCAGCCTCGTGATGAAGGACAAGATTGCTCTAGGCACCTCTCTCAGCAATGCAGCCCGGTCCGCCAAGGACCGCAGCCTGCAGTACGAGGCGATGCGCGATCTGGACGCCAAGGTCGATCCCGAACGGTTCAAGGATTACTTTTCGGAGGCCTTCGGCGCGGCGATGAACGCTTCGCTGGATTCCAGATCCGGAGATACGCTGCGCTTCCGCTCCAACAACGGCAAGTGGAACGATATCGTCGTCACTCTGGACATCACGGAGAACGAGGATCCCTCGACGGAGCGGACGGTGACGAAGGTGGAGGTATCGGCCGAATCGGATTACCGGTTCAAAACGAAGTACCTGAGAGCGGCAAGCGGGGCAGGAACGACTTCTCCTTACCGGATGAAGATGGACCGCGAGCTGCTGCTGTCGGTGAAGAATTGACGGAAAGGAAGCTTCTGCATGGACTACATCATGGTGACCTTCCAGGCGGATAGGCGCCCTGCCGTGGATCTGAAGATCCCGGCCTTCGTCACGGCCGGCGAGCTGCTCGCCATGCTGGACGAAGCGCTGAATCTGGAGCTGGATGCCGGGCAGGGGGGCAGGCTGCAGGCGGAGCCGCTGGGGCGTATTCTGGACGGGCGCCGCACGCTGGAGGAAGAAGGAGTCGGACACGGAGCTCTGCTCACGCTGATATAGGGAGGTGACGAGGTGCAGGGAAATCTGGCAAATGGAGGACTCGTCCTGCAGGCGGGGAACGGAGTCTGGATCAGCGATGTCGACCGCTATGCCGGGACGCGCTGCCTCGATCCGTCCGGCGGCGTCTCCCGGATCGACGGCCTGCTCTGGTTCATGAACGCCGGAGCGGATGCCGTGTACGGCAGCGACCAGCTGCGCGGAGGCGCGTTATGCGCGTACGATCCAGCGAGCGGCCGCGGCCGTATGCTGTCCGAGACTCCCTGCAGCGGTCTGACGTTGCAAGGGGAATGGCTTTATTACATCAACGAGAAGGATCTGCGGCTGTACCGCTGCCGGATCGACGGCAGCGGAGAAGCACGGCTGACGGACGACCAGGCGCGCGGCTTTCTTGTGGACAAGGACCGGATCTGCTTCAGCGCGGATACAGGAATTCATGTCATCCGGACGGACGGGCAGCAGCGGGAGCGGCTATCGGCTTGCCGCTGCGGCGCGATTGTTCCGATCGGCGGCTGGATTGCCTTCGGCGATCCCGACAACCGCGGTACGCTGACGCTGGTCGATAGGGAAAGCGGAGCCGTGGCGGAGACTTTCGAAGATATCGAAGCGGGCAGCATCGTCGGCGACGGACGTTATCTGTATGTCGCCAATCTTCGCAACGGCGGCACGATCTACCGGATCGATCCCGCCCAGCGCCGGAGCATCCGCATCTGCGGCGAACGGGCCGCGAGCCTGCATATCGCCGGAGGCGATCTGTTCTTCCGGGACGGATCCGGCTGGAGCCGGATGTCGCTGCTCGGGGGACAAGCCTCGCGGGTCGAGCTGCAGGATGGAGGCATGATGGCATGATGAAGAACAGCCTGCATGCCTTCAGCCGCCAGCCTCGCTTCATGCCGGATATGCCGGGGGGAGAGGTCGCCATTCCCGATCCGCCGTACTCCCAGGAGAAGCCCGACATCGCCTGGTTCACGATTCTCGCGCCGCCGGCGGTCATGCTCGTCATCACGTTCATGCTGGCGCTGACGTCGCAATCGATGTTCCTGCTGATCTCGATCGCGACGACGGCCGTTACGCTCGTCACCTCGCTGACGGGGGCCGCATCGCAGATCCGCCGTTACAAGAACCGCAAGAAGGAGCGCGAGAGCAAGTATCTGCAGTTCATCGCGGACCGGCGCAGCGAGCTGGCGATCGCCAGCGAGCAGCAGGCCAAGGCGATGAACGAGCTGCATCCGGAGCCGTCCGTCTGCCTCCAGCGGATCGGCAGCCTGGACGGCAAGCTGTGGGAGAGGACGTCCTCGTACCCGGACTTTCTGTCTCTGCGCCTCGGCCTCGGCAACGTGCCGCTCTCGATGACGATCAAGCACAGCCCGCAGGCGATCCTGCTCGAGAGCGATCCGCTGCAGATGGAGCCGCAGCGGCTGGCGCTCGAATTCGAGCGGGTGCGGGACGTGCCGGTGGCGGTCGATCTGGCCGGGTCGGAGATCTGCGGAATCGCAGGCGAGGAAAGCAAGACGCTGGAGCTGGCGAGGCTCATGCTGCTGCAGCTCGTCACGCATCACGGCTACGACGACGTCCGCATCGTCGTGCTGGCCGCCGACGACGGCGCCGCGAAGTGGGATTGGCTGAAGTTCGTGCCGCATCTGTGGGATGACGCCATGGAAACGAGATATCTGCTGTGCGGCAAGGCTGTCGCCCACCAGGCGCTCGGAGACCTGTACGCCGTCCTGAAGGACCGGGAGCTCCGCACGGTCGGCGGCTCCACGCTGCCGCATTACGTCTTCGTCGTCGAGGATGCGTCTCTGCTCGACTACGAGCCGATCAACAAATACGTGTTCAACCGCTGCGGCCACCTGGGCGTCTCGTCGGTGTTCCTCGCCGGCAACCAGGCCTACCTGCCGATGAACTGCCGGACCGTCATCACGCTGCAGGGCAAGACCGGCGAGCTGGCGGACCGGGAGAGCGGCGACAGAATCCTGTTCAGCCCGGACAAGCTCAATGACAAGGGCCTGCAGCAGACGGTCAGGCGGCTGGGTCCGCTGCGGCTGCGGGAGAACGGAGCGAGCTTCTCCCTGCCGGCCTCCGTCACGCTCCTTGAGCTGCTGCGCGCCCGCACGGCCGGCGAGGTGGATCTGGCAGATCGCTGGGGCCGCAACCGGACTTACAAAGGCATCAGCGTGCCGATCGGCGTGAAGGGCGGGGGCTCCCTGTTCAACCTGGATCTTCACGAGACGGGACACGGCCCGCACGGCCTCGTCGCCGGCACGACGGGATCGGGCAAGAGCGAGCTGCTGCAGAGCATCATCATCTCGCTGGCGGTCAACTATCATCCGCATGACATCGTCTTTGTCCTGATCGACTACAAGGGCGGCGGCATGGCGGATGTGTTCAAGGGCATGCCGCATCTCGTCGGCACGATCACAAACCTCGGAGGCAATCAGACGACCCGTGCGCTGCTCTCGATCAAGAGCGAGCTGCAGCGGCGCCAGCGGCTGTTCTCCCGGTACGGAGTCAACAGCATCGACCGCTACCAGAAGCTGTATTACAGTCTGGACGATCGGGGCGGCATGCCTCCTATTCCACATCTGGTCATGATTGCCGACGAGTTCGCCGAGCTCAAGCAGGACCAGCCTGAATTCATGAAGGAGCTCGTCAGCACGGCCCGCGTCGGCCGAAGCCTGGGGGTCCACTTGATTCTGGCCACCCAGAAGCCGGCCGGCGTCGTGGACGACCAGATCTGGAGCAACTCGAAGTTCAAGATCTGCCTCAAGGTCCAGGACGAGACCGACAGCAAGGATGTCATCAAGCGTCCGGACGCGGCCATGATCAAGGAGCCGGGCCGGGCCTACATCCAGGTCGGCAACGACGAGATTTTCGAGCTCTTCCAGTCTGCCTACTCCGGAGCCGACTATGATCCCGAGGGCGAGATGCTGCGCAGCGAGAACCGCGTCAAGCGGATCTACGAGCTGGGTCCGGGAGGCAGGGCCGAGCAGATCTATCCGTTGGAGGAGGAAAAGATCGCGGGGAAGGAGCTGCCGAGCCAGCTCAAGGCGATGGTCGATCATATCGTAGCGACGGCAAGGGAGGGGGGCATCCTGCCGCTGGAAGGTCCGTGGATGCCGCCGCTGCCGGAGGAGCTCGACCTGAAGGGGATTTTGCCGGAAGAAGCCGCGTCTGCCTTCGGCAGCGGAAGATGGACGGCCGGCAAGCCGATCTTCGCCGTTCCCGTCGGACTGCTCGACGATCCGCGCGGCCAGCTGCAGGAGCCGCTTGTCGTCGACTTCGCCTCCGAAGGCAACCTGTTCGTGTATGGAGCGCCTGGAACCGGCAAAACAATGCTTTTGAGGACGCTGTGCCTGTCCATCGCCTTGTCCTATACGCCGGAAGAAGCGCAGCTCTACATGCTGGACTTCGGCGGCTCTTCGTTCAAGGCGCTGGAGAAGCTTCCCCACTGCGGCGGGCTGATGACGCTGGAGCAGGAGAGCCGGATCAGCCAGTTCATGCTCTACATCTTCCGCCTGATGGAGGAGCGCAAGCGGCTGTTCGAGGAATCCGGCAGCGACGGCTTCGCCGACTACCGCGTCAAGGGCGGCAGGCTGCCCGCCGTCGCCGTCGTCATCGACAATTACTTCGCGCTGTCGGAAACCTATGAGGCTGTGGACGACAGAATGATCGTGCTCGCCCGCGAAGGCTTCAAGTACGGCATCTACATGGTCGTCACCGCGACCAACTCGGCGCTTGTCCGGTACAAGTTCGCCGTCAACTTCAAGATGGCCGTCAGCCTCCAGCTGACAGACAAAAGCGAGTATGACGGCATCGTGGGCCGGACGGAAGGGCTCGTGCCCGCCCGCGTGCCGGGACGGGCGCTCGTGCGCGGAACGCCGCCGCTGGAGTTCCAGACGGCGATGCCGGAATGGGACGGGCTTGGCAGCGATGTCCTGATCGGGAAGTTCAGCCGGCTTGCCGAGGACGGCCTGATCAGCCGCGCGCAGCCGATTCCGATGATGCCGGCGCGGATCTTCATCGACGAGCTCAATAGCGGGAAAGCCGATGCCCCTGCAGCAGGCCGGATCGCGATCGGCCTCGCCGACCGCGACCTGCAGCCGGTGAGCCTCGAGCTGGCCGCGACTCCGGTCGTCATGGTCGCCGGCGATCCGATGTCGGGCAAGAGCACGCTGCTCGTGTCCTGGATCGAGATGCTCCGCCGCCGCCTCGGCGATGATGGCATGCAGGTGTATGTGCAGGATTCCAGCTCGATGGGATTATACCCGCTGCTCGCCAGGCCGGGGGTGGAAGATCTGTCCCAGATCGGGGATATGCATGCATTCACGGAGGAGCTCAAGGAAGATCTGGCCGCACGCAGGTCCCAGCTGCTCGCCGTCCGCCGCTCCGGCGGAGATGCGGACGCTCTCATGGCTTCATGGAAACTGCTGGTCTTCGTCATCGACCGGCTCTCGGAGTTCACAGCAGGCGATCAATACGCGCTCAAGGAGCTGCTGGAGCGGATCGTCAAGCAGGAGCGCGGCATGAAGGTCGCCGTGCTGGCAGCCGATACGACTTCGGAGCTCGCGAACAACTGGGACAGCCTAGGGAAGGCGATCCGAGAGGAGCAGACGGGCATTCTGCTCGGCAGCCTCAAGGACCAGAGTCTCTACAACGCCCGAATTCCTTATGGCAGCCAGGAAAAGGAGCTGGAGGCGGGCGACGGGTATCTGGTCGTAAAAAACAAATTCACCGGACTGAGGACTGCGATCCTGTCCGGAAAGTAAAGGAGGCGCCGGACATGCCGACACCGTCGGAGATCCGCGGCAACGCCGCTGCCGTGAATGCGGCCGCCGATGAAATCAGGCGGGCGGAAGCCCGCTACAGGACGGAGGTATCCGCCGCATCCTCGTGGTGGCAGGGGGAAGCGGGCAAGGCATTCACGGATTCCTACAAGGAGATCCAGGCCGACATCAGCCGCCTGCTGGCCAAGATGGATGGCCTGGAAAGCAGCCTCAAAGGGCTCGCCGGAGATGTCCAGCGCGCCGACGACGAGCGCCGCCGCAAGCTCGAGGAGGAGCGGAGGCGGGCTCAGGAACAGGAGCAGCGGCGCCGCGAGGAAGAGGCGCGCAAGTCGGCAGGACGCCGCTAGAAGCTCCGGCCCAGCTCCCGCTGCTGATCAGAGGAAGATGCGGCATTCCATTTGAAAGGAGGTGAATCCAAATGGCAAACCAGGCATTCAGCCCCGAGCAGGCGAGAAGCGTAGCAAGCTCGATCAAGAACAAGGGCCAGAACGCGAAAAGCGTCGTTGATCAGCTCGACCGCGAGATCAAATCCGTGGAAGGCTGGTGGCAGGGCGAATCCGCCAAAGCCTTCGTCGACGAGTTCAACCAACTGAAGCCAAGCCTCGACAAGCTCGTCGAGTGCGTGAACAACATCAGCACTTCCCTGCAGAAGGTCGCCGAAATCAAGGAACAAAGCGACCGCGATATCGCCAGCCAGCTTCGCAAGTAATCATGTTCTTCATCGGCGTGCTGAGGGAGCCCGTCTCCCTCCATCACGCTTTTCCTCCGAAAACGAGCGAACGGCGCCATGACGGCGAATTCGATCGCATATAGATAGGTCAGCTTGTGGAAAGGAGTGCAGGCTTGTGATTCTGAAGGTAAATCCGGACAGCGTATCCAAATTGGCCGCAGGCATGAAAAGCTTGGAGAAGTCGTTCGAGCCGGTCGCGGCAGGCTTGTCCCGGTCCGTCGGCGGCATTGTCGGCAGCACGAAGTCGGCGTATCCCGAATCTTATGTCCAGTCCAGCGCCAGAAGCGCGGAATCGGCGATGGCGGAGATCGGCCGGATGGCCACTTCCATCGGCGACCGGCTGACGGACAAGATGAATACGCTCAGGGAGATCGCGGCCGAATACAAAATGGCGGAGGAGCGGTCGAAGGGGTATGCGGCGTCGAAGGAAACCGTGAAGATGTACAAGAACGCCTGGGGGTTGTTCGACAAGGTCGTCATCGGCGCATACTCCGCCATGCAGGGCTACCATTTTCAGGTCAAAGGCGATTATGTCCATGTATACGGCTCTAAAACTCCGAAAGGGTTCCTGGGCAGGCAATACATCAAATGGCGCAATAAAGAAAATCTGATGGGGACCCGGTACCGCTATGACAACGGCAAAATCGGAAAGTATATGGACCCTAAGACAGCTATAAAAGGCGATTTGTCGAGCAACTACAATATCTTAAAGAAAAGCGCCTGGAAAAACTCCCTTAAAGGCGGAGGCATCCTGGGAGCCGCCTTAACCTTGGGAGGAAGCGTCTACAGCTACGGCTGGGGCGAGAACAGGAACCACGGTCTGGCCAGCACCGAGTTCGCTTCCGATCTCGTCGTGGAGTCGGCGGTCATGGTCGGAACGACCGCGCTGGGCGCCGCCGCGGGTGCGGGAGCAGGCGCTCTGGCCGGCGCAGCCTTCGGCAGCGTCGTTCCTGGACTTGGAACCGCTGTCGGATTTTTCGTCGGATTGGGTGTCGGCGTATTCATGAGCTCCGATACGGGCAAGGCGATCAAGGATTGGACCAAAGACAAGCTCAATAAGGGCATCGAGGGAACCGTCGCAGGGGTGAAGGCAGCCGGAAAAGCCTTGAAGCAAGGCGCGGAGTTCACCGGCAAGGTTGTAGGCGACGCCGCTCATGCCGTCCGCAGCTCGATTGAAACAGGCGTCAAAAAAGCGAAGCAAGCCACAGATGCGATCCTTGAAGAAGGAAGGCGCAAAGCCGCTGATCTGGTCGGGAAGGCAGCCGGCTCGCTCGTCGGCGGACTCAAATCACTCTTTTAGCAAGGAGGCGCATCGATGCCGCGCGAAGCTACGCCTATCCAGGGCTCCAATGCCTTGTACGCTGCTTTTTTCGTACCTCTTGTCGGCGCGGTGCTCATGTCTGTCATTCCAGACTGGTCGGCGCGGACGGCCTCGTTCGCCATTACGGCAGGTTTGCTGAACATGGCGTTTGTCTTGATCATGAGAAGAACCCGGACGCTGGAGAAATCCCGCAAGCGAAAAGTGATTTTCGGCATCTCCCAATTCAATCTGTTTGTCCTTTTCATGCTGGGGATCGTCTGGAGGGTCTGGGACGGGGGGCTGCTGCTTGCAGCGGGACTATTGCTGCTGAACGTCGTTTGCGCTCTTGTCGGGTTGAAATTCCGGAGGTTCATTTTTCAGGAAGCGGCGAATCCTCTGACAAAAACCGGCCGGATCATTTATACGATCGGGCTCGCGGGCGCGGGAGCCGCAGGCATTCTCGGCTATTCGCTGGGAAATATTCTGGGTCAGAGTTTCTCGGGCAAGCTGCCTCTCCTTCTCACCCTCGCCTTTGTTCCCGTTTCCATTTATGTTCTGCTGGTGATTTATTCCGCTTGGAGCAAGGTAGATGATCCCGATTGGGATCCGACGGATGCAAAGGGCAGCTTCGGATCGGGCGCCTAGCATCCATGATGACGACAGGAGCGTGAAAAAATGACGGCTACGCCGGTGACATTGATTCCCATTGATTTGAACAATCCCATGGAAATGGAAGCTTTCTCGAACAAGCTGTTGATCGAATACGAGGACGGGGGCTCCAGCCTGAAGCCGGAGCACAGCCGTGAGCTGGCGCAGCTGATCCAGAACAAGTGGATCGGGCTGCAGGGCTATGCGCATGCCTACGCCCGTGACTGGGTGAACAACGAGGATATGGTGAAGCAGATCGGAGAGGATCTTGAAAAGGCCGAATCCCATGAGGAAGCGACAGAAGCGGTGCTCATTCATTTGCGCCGCTGGGGCAGGCAGGCTGCAGGCGACTTCATCGGCGCCTTCTGCTTCCTGGAAGCCAAGGCCGGGAGCGAGGGGGGAGATGACGCCATCATCGCCGAGATCCGCCGCACCGAACGGGCTTACGCCGGTTATCTGGCTGCCCATGAGCAGGAGCTGATCGTCGATGAATCCGCCAGCGGGCTGAATCCAGGGGATTCCCTCTACATTGCCCAGCCGCTCTTCCAGCATGCCCCGGGGTTCATGGACTGGCTGTTCGGAGCGATCGATATTTCCCTGCTCAACCGCAGGCCTCTGATCAAGGAAGCTCTCATCGCCGACAGCTTCGAGCAGCTGCTGCTGAAGACGCTTCTGGCCTCGGGGGGCGTCGTGGAGGAGGTTTCGCTGTTTGCCGCTTATTGCGCCTATCTGCTGGATCTGCCCCGGTTCTACCGTCTTGGCGAAGAGGCGGCATGATCGGCAAGCTCTTCCGTCGATATGAAGGCTGGAACGACCGCTGGTGGCAAGACTTGAACGATACATACAAGAGGTACAAAAAGGAGCATCGCAAGATGATCCGCAATAACCGGCAGGGAAATGAAGAGATGGTGCAGGCAGGCCATTTCTACCGGTTTTGGCTTGGAGAACGGGAGCTGAAGCCCGGGCAAAGGTTCTGGACCCGCTTCCTTTTCGATTGGCATTTCAGCCGCATGGAGTGGATCGAAGCGCGCATCTCCTTCCCCTTTTTCACCGTCATGACTTTGCTTGTGGCGGCCGTCCTCGGCATCGTGCTGCTGTTCGTCATTTAAACCAAGGAGGAACCCATAATGAAGAAAATCATTTCCTTGCTCGCTGCCGGCATGATCGCGGCAGTTGCCGTTCCCGCCGCCTCTCAAGCTGCTTCTCTGCCGCTGCGCATCGTCGTCAACGGGGAGAGGATCAGCCTGCCGGACGCGCAGCCTTTCGTGGACAGCAGCTCGCGCGCTCAGGTGCCGCTGCGCTTCGTCAGCCAGGCGCTCGGCGCCAAGGTCGACTGGAACAGCGGCGCGAAGCTTGCCTCTGTCTCGGCTGCCGGCATGAACGTAGCCGTGACGGTCGGCAAGAAAGAATACAAGGTCAACGGCGAGAAGAAGCTCATGGATACCGCCGCTCTCGTGAAGAGCAGCCGCACGTTCGTGCCGATCCGCTTCGTGAGCGAGGCTCTGGGCGCATCGGTCAATTGGGACAAGAAGATCAATACGATCTATATTGATACGACGGGAATCGGGACGGCGAAGCCTCCGGCGACGGGCGGAACCGGGGACGAAATCAATGCCAACGGCTTCGTCATCAAAAAGGAATATGAGTCGAAGCTTATGATCGACGTTTCGGAGCCGTCCGAAGTGAAGGAAGACGGAGGGGTCATCGTCCTCATTCTGCCTTTCGGATTGAAGGGTGCGGATTTCGAGAGGCAAATAGTTGAAGCCGAAGCGATCCTGAAGCAGAAAATCGAGGCCAAGACGGTGGATGCCATCATCGCATACGCGAAAAAGAAGACGAAGAGAGACATGGAGCTCGAAACGAAAAAATTCGAGGATGCGACCTACAAGGTGCTGGTCGGCTCCGCCTATTACAGCGACACAGCCATCACGGTCATTTTGAAAAAATACTAGCGGGCATGCGGGTGAAAAATGAAAAGAATCCTATCTATTTCTCTAGTCCTTGCGGCTGTTTCCAGCTTGTTCCCTTCGGCAGTCCCATCCTTCGCAGCAGCCCAGGGCGATCCTCCGGAGCGCGCGCTGACGAGCAGCTCCGATCCATCCGAAGTGCTGGCGGAGATCAACCGGGACATGTTCGATATTTACGGGCTGGAAAGCTATTTCCCGGAAAATACATCCAAGTTCGGACCTTACCGGAAGGATCTGATCCGGAACAAGCTGCAGGAATCGCAAAAGATTGATGGGCATTATGCCTTTGAAGTGGTATACGGGTCCGATCATGGCGACACGCTGATCCACATGAAGACTCCGGTGACGGAATATTCGGGCTATACGCTGGCCGGCTCCTCGGTTCCGACGGAAGGAACCCCTTGGTACGCGGGCTGGAGCGGCCACAAGATTCAGGATATGAAGATGATCGAGGAGCCTTGGCGCAAGGAAAAAGTGACCAACCGCTATTTCATCATGCCGAATCAGTTCAATAAGCGGGGCAATGGCTTCACGGATCGGAACGTTACGCTCGAGGATTCGATTCAGGAAGGGCTGAACAGGCTGTACGCAGGCAAGAAGTACAGCCAATTCATCTACAACCATCAAAATGAAGCGTATAAGGACCGAATCGTGTTCGACAAAGGCGCCAAACCGAGCCTGGGAGGAAAATGGCAGGATTATGTGCATGTATTTCAGCCTCCGACCCGGATCTCATGGGGCTACGGCATGGTCTTCATTGAAAATACGCCTGGTAGAATAACGTTTTTAAGCATCCCGATGGCGCCGTTCGATCTGGTCGGTCCTCCCGAAGCCGACTTGTCGGCCAGCTTCGAGCAGCTGCCATCGGCGGCCGTATCCGGCAGCGAGGTGAGAATCGGCGTCAGGGTGAAGTCGACGTTCAAGAATCAAGCAACGGCGCCCTTCTCCTGGAGTGTGGTCGAGACGGGAACAGACCGCTCGGTCCGAGGCGTCACATACTCGGTCAAAGGAGTGGAGGGACCCGCTCCAACCGGCCGAATCACGCTGAATCCAAATGGAGAATCGGTTCTCTATGCGACGTTCACCATGCCGGAGCGCGACGTCCGCGTCCAGTTTTCCGTCAACCGGGATGGAGATTCGCCGAAAGAAACCTACACGGCAAACAATTCCATCGACTCTCTTCCGAGAGCCGTGAAAAAAATCACGCCGATCGAGGTGGGCTATGACATCCTCTCCCGGCAGCTGGACTTCCCGCTGGCCAACGGAGCGGATATAACGGCTGTTCTCAGTCTCCCGGGCGGTTCCAACTACGCCTGGACCGGCAATGCGACCGGCGCTCTGAGCGTCTCGAACCAGGCGCCGGATCTGTACAGGCAGTTCCGGGACGACAATAATCCACCGGTAAACGAGGCGGGAACGATCATTACGCGCAACCCGCAGATCAAGGCGGTCGTCGATCGCAAGGACTTCGGCGACGACCCTGTCGGCGGCCGTTTCTTCAAGGGCGCCGAGCCGGCGTCGGCGGACCGGATCGGCAGCATTCTCTATTCCGGCGATGTCGTCCGGCCTTGGAAATACGAGTACGACTACTGCGCGGAAGCGGACGAGAACGGCGGCTGCAAGAGAATGGAAACCGAGCGGCAGACAGGGACGGCGTCGGCAAGCTTTGACGACGGCACCGATACGAAGGCTTTCCTCGTCAATATTTACAACGGCTCCAAAACTCTCGTGCAGCATAATTACGACCAAAAAATCGAGGGGAACCAGGACAATACGGCTGAGCCCAAAAAGCTGTACTGGGAAAACGAAGCCTACAAATTCGACGTCGTCCGCTGGATGAAGGATGTCGATGCGGCCGGCAAGCCGATCAAGTGGACGGCCGTCGACGGCCGCTACGAGCGCAGCTTCACCCAGCAGGCGAGCGGGGAGCTGGACTGGGGCGTGAAAACCTCCATGGCCGGCAGCTATAAGACGGCCAGAGAGGCGGCCAAGAACGGAGCGGGCAGCAAATCCAGCTATGACAAGGCCGTATTCGCTACGGACCGCGAGCTGCAGAAGTTCGCCTATCCGATCAAGTCGGGCTACTACTTCAATCCCGCCGGAATCTACACGTTCAAGGTGAAGACGGTGACCTACAAGCCGACCCCGGACGATACGCAGGACCATAAAGACCTGGTCGAGGCGGCAACGGACTCGTTCCGTTACGGAACCGATCTGATGTACATCGACTCCAACAAGCGCGCGGTCAACATCCGGGGCGAGGAGCTCTCCGCGAGCGGGGGAGGCTTCGAGCGCAAAATGGGCGTCCTGTCCGCCAAAAACAACAAGGGCGTGGACGGGAAAGAGCTGCTGACGGTCAGCGGCAGGAAAGAAAGCAGCGACAGCTACAAGAAAACCGTGAGGGAGATCAAGTCCTCTGCAGCCCGAGAACAAGACGGCGATGTCACGGATCCTTACTGGAAGAAAGTCATGGAGGGTTATTCCGAGTCTTCCACGGCGGGCAGCCAGAGCAGCTACCAATACCGCGAGTACGTGAAGAACGAAAAGATGTATGAAATCACGGAAACGACGACGGTGACCATTCAGATCAACAAGGGCAATCTGCCGCTTTATACGCATGCCAATATGACGAACGGCGGCTATGCGATCCGGGCCTGGGTCGAGGATATCGATCTGTCCAAAGAAAAACATGCCTATAACGTCCTTCCGGCCTTGAAGGGAATCAAGGAGCTGGACGTCGTCGGCATTACCGTGCAGGGCTCCATGCTGGATGATTTGAACAACTGAGATGAGGTTGAGGACGCCGGTCGATAAGACGGCGTCTATTTTTGTGAACGTCTATCAGCGGGTTGCGGCAGCACATGGAATGGATCCCATTCATAGTTCTGGAGGTGGGCGGAAGGAATGAGACAGTCGGTTCATCTCGACCAATTGGCCAGCTTGTCGGATGGAATGAAGCGTCTTGCCGTTGCGCTGGATGAGTCGGCCTCAGGAGGAATGGCAGGGCTGGAGCGGATGGCGGACTCCATTCGATCCGAATATGGGGAAGCTTATGTCCAAGGCTCCGTAAGCCGGATGCAGGAGATTCATCGGGAAGCAAGCAGGCTGGCTGCGTATCTGGACGAGAAGACGCAGCGCCAGGCGGCAGAGCTGCGCCGAGCCGCAGAAGACTATGCGGATGCGGAGGAGAGGAATCGGAGGCTGATCCGTTCCTTGGCAGGCCGGAATGTCATGGAGATGCCTGCCATGGAATGGATGAAGATTGGACAGTACAGCGTGAAGGGGATGATGGATGGCTGGGCAAGGACAGAGCTGGCTAGGCTGTCGGCGACAGGTTCCCCTCCCCGAATAGAAGAGGACATTCAACGAAAAGAGCTGCAGGCGAAGGTTGAGGCTTACGTCAAAAGTATGCTGCCGCCGACACATTTGCCCGATGGAACGCTGATTACAGCCGCCAATAAAGAAAATGAGCTTACCTTTGCGTATTTTAATGAGCATGTGCTGGAAAAAGATAAAGAGTATATGAACGTTCAAGTCCCGTATACGGCTTATGTCGCCTGGGTGAGAACGATCTATGGGAGAAGCGGTTGGGAGCAGGCGCTGCATTTAAGCGAGGAATTTGTTCTCGGTCTGGGCACGGAAGTCATCACGAGCGTCATCGATATAGGCGAGTTGGCGATCGAGTTGGTGATCGACCCGGCCCAAATGACGAAAGAAGCGATCGATGCGGCCAAACGAACAGCAGCTGGCGCCGCGTATTTCATCCAGAATCCCGAAAAGGTTGTCGAAGTTGCCAACGAGGTCTATGCGGACTTCGAGCAGATGAGCCCGGAGGAGAAGGCGCGGGCGCTTGGAGCGATATCGACGATCCTCATACCTGGAGCAGCAATGACCAAGGTCACCAAAGCAGGCAAGGTAGTCGAAGGAATAACCGAGTTGACGAAAAAAGTAGATGGAGCGATACCAAAGGGATTGGACGGAATCTCATTCGGACCTGTCCCGGTGCCGGCAGGGCCAAGAATTCCAGCGGATTTAAGTCCAGGCAGGAATTTCGGAGCATTGCCTCGAACGCCAGTTCAGGACAACTTTCTGAGGCAGATGGAAATTTCTCGGAGTGAATTGGCTGATCTGGCTGCTGGGAATAAAGGGAACATGGATGTTAAGGGGTCGGATTCTGATCGTTTTTGGAAGGTTGAGGGGACGGGTAAAGATCTACTGTCTTCCATTGGTAAATTTAATGATTCTAAATTAGAGTCTGATTATGAAAAGTATCTTGCACGCAAAACGAAAGAGGGAAAAACTTCACGAGATCGGTTAGAGTGGAAAGAAGCTAGGGACTACTGGCTGAATGATTCACCCATGGCAAGAGGTAATGCGTTTAATAAAAAAGCTGTAAAAGAGGATTGGTATCCAGTTAACGAACTTCATTTGAGTAATGGGAAACGATTGGATTCTTATGACCCGATTAAAGGAGAAATAATATCAAGAAAAGCCACAGATTTAGAAGTAATCGATATATCAACATTTGAAAGTTACTTAAAGGAATTGAAAAATAAGTATCCCTCAGGTACAGTTATTAGATCAAATGCATATCCAGAACTTGACAGGCTTCCACTCACAGGTAAACAAATACTTGAAATACCCGTATCTAATAAAAATTTCAGTCAAATACAAGAGTACATCGAGTTGGCTAAGAGTAAATATGGCATTGAATTACGTTTCAGGGGGGAATAGCAATGTTGCAACTAAAACCAGAAATACGATCAGCATTAACAAATATGGATTTTATAGCTAAGTATAGAAACCTATCAGCAAAATATTCTTTTAATTCAGATGAGAGTTTTGAAGCATACGATAATAATGAAGTTTTAAATCTCTTTGCGGAGTTAGGTCTTAAAGCTAGCTTCGATAAGAAGGAGAAATTTTTTAAGGTTGTAGATGAAATAGACTCATCTAAGTTTCAATTTAATATCTCGCTGAAATATGGGCTTGTAGAGTTCATATGGGCAGTATGGAAAAATAATGAATTACAAACTGGGCTTCCATGGGGAATGTTAAAGCAATTATTAGATGATAAAGATGACGATAAAATTAATAAGCCAGTTTTTCGTAATTACAATGATCTAAAAGAGATATTAGAGGATGCATTTGCAATGTACAATGAATTTAAACGAGAGTTAGAACTAGTATACAGCAGCCAGTGAATAAAAGTTTGCCAAATCATTATATTTAATGAGGGGCTACCCAGTGCCGAATGAGCCCATCATTCAACCAGTAACACACTTAACCTAGGAAATACCCATATAGAGATTTCGACATTTCGTTTGTACGCACAATAATGCTTGACAATTATAACCTAAATAACGCTAAAGCGTTACATAAAACAGGTCGATTATGGTCAGATACTACCATGATTGACCTGTTTTTTGTTATGTTCGCTTTCTTGCGGTTTTTTGAAATTTACTCGCAACTGTAGATTACCCTGTAGCGATAGTGAGGGAGAGGAAGACAGAATCGCACCTTTCAAGATGGATAGCACGACAACTATAGTAAAGGTGAAATGCAAAGAATAGGACTTTGTCCGCAACTTAACTAACCCATTTAAAGTTGATGTTGTAAGATAATATCGAGTTGGTTTTTGGAGAGTGGAACTGCCATTGGAGTATAAAGAATTTATTAAAAAAAATAATGGCTGCATTCCAGAAATTTGTTCGTTCCGTTGCAATGATCATAGCTATGCCATAACTAGATTTTTACATTCTTGCAGAACCGAACCGAAAATGAGTTTGGCATATTTGATATTGACGCTACTAAATCTCAGCTTGACGAGAGATTGATCGATGATGAAGACTTGGTAGGAGCTGCTTTATTGCCGATTGCTATTCTATACGCTGGTGATTTTCTCTGCTTGGATTTCCGTGAATCTAGAAATAGCCCCAAAGTTTGCGTGTGGGATCATGCTGATTCGGGTGAATTCGACCCCGTAAGCTACCATGTGGCGGATAGTTTTGGAGAATTCGTAACCATGTTGACGGAATAGAAGCAACTGAGAACGATTCATTCAGGAAGTGATCAGCTTCGCATCCGAGGGCATGCTGATCAACATCCTCTCCCATCACTCCGCGCCATGAGATCATTCCCGGCTGGAATCAGCTGCTTGCTGCGGAAGGAAGCGCCATGCCCGGCCGGAAGCGACGTCCGCCGCCTTCGCCGAGAAGAGCGAGCGGATCAGAGCCTGGCGGCAAGCGTACGTTGACAACGTTTCCAGCAGGCCGATATAATAAATTCAAGTTAATAGGGCGACGGAGAAAGGGAGGTCCGCATCAAGCGCTGTTTCATTGCAAACGGCAGCTTGACGCGGGCTTTTTCCTTTTTGCTGTCAGGAAGATGAGGGGCTATCAGTCCGATAAGGGAGGAAGACGGCATGGCCTTCAAGGGACAGCTGATCCTGCCGGCTATCCGCAAGCCGAAGGATCTGGAGAAGCTCATGGGCTTCTCCTATGAATACATCGTTCTGCTCGACAGCCACATCAGCCAGCTGAAGCCGATCCTTGATCTGGCGAGGTCCGGCGGCAAGCAGCTGCTCATTCACGCCGATCTTATCGAAGGGCTCAAGAACGACGAGCACGCGGCGGAATTCCTGTGCCAGATCATAAGGCCGGCGGGAATACTCTCCACGAGGGCGAGCGTCATCGCGAAGACCAGGCAGAATGGCCTGCTCGCCATCCAGCGGGTATTTCTGCTCGACTCCGGCGCGCTGAACAAGAGTTATGCGCTGCTGGAGCGCTCGCAGCCCGATTACATCGAGGTGCTGCCGGGAGTCATCCCGGATATGATCGCCGAGGTGAAGGAGAGGACCGGCATTCCTATCTTCGCCGGAGGGCTGATCCGCTCGGTATGGGATGTGGAGAAGGCGACGGCGGCCGGAGCGGCGGCGGTCACGACTTCGCGCGTGGAGCTGTGGAAGCATTTTGACCGGACCGGCGAACCGGCGTCGCCGCTGGAATAGGCGGGCCGCTGAAAAACAAGCGAAAGGCGCGGAATCGTTCTGGGAATACGAGGACAACAGCGATCGGAAGAATGATCCGCGAATGCAGCGACAACTTTTCCAGTGGCCCCTTGGAATAGGCAGGGGATTTTTGCGGCTATATAAGATGAACTAGCGCTGAGGAATACATTTAGTTGCAGAGGAAAAGGAGGAGAAGTGATGAGCGATACCTATATCCTGTCCATCGATCAGGGAACGACCAGCACGCGAGCAGTCGTCGTCGGCCGCGGCGGCGAGTTCGTGACATCGGCTCAGCAGGAGATCACCCAGCATTATCCCAATCCGGGCTGGGTGGAGCATGACGCAAGCGAGATCTGGGTGTCCGTGCTGGGGGTCATGGCAGCGGCGCTCTCCAAGGCGAGCCTGCGCCCTGATCAGATCGAGGCGATCGGCATTACGAACCAGCGGGAGACGGCGGTCGTCTGGGACCGCCATACCGGCAATCCGGTTCATCGCGCCGTCGTCTGGCAATCCAGGCAGACAGCGGACATTTGCGAGGAGCTGCGCCAAGCCGGACATGAGCAGCTGTTCCGCTCCAAGACGGGCCTCCTGATCGATCCGTATTTCTCGGGCACGAAGGTGAAGTGGATTCTGGACCATGTCGACGGAGCGAGGGAGAGGGCGGAGCGCGGCGAGCTGCTGTTCGGAACGATCGACAGCTGGCTCATCTGGAAGCTGACCGGCGGAGCTTCCCATGTGACGGACTACACCAACGCTTCAAGGACGCTTCTCTTCAATATCCACGAAATGAAATGGGATGGGGAGCTGCTGGAAGCTCTAGGCGTTCCCCCTGCGATGCTTCCCGAAGCGAGGCCTTCGTCCGGCGTATTCGGCCATACGGTCCCTCATCACTTTTTCGGCTGCAGGATCCCGATTGCTGGCGTCGCCGGAGACCAGCAGGCCGCGCTGTTCGGCCAGGCCTGCTTCGAGGAGGGAATGGCCAAGAACACGTACGGGACCGGCTGCTTCATGCTGATGCATACCGGCTCCAAGCCCGTGAGATCGTCTCACGGCCTGCTCACGACGGTCGCATGCTGCGCGGAGGGCGAGGAGCCGCAGTATGCGCTGGAGGGCAGCGTCTTTGTCGCCGGATCGGCCGTGCAGTGGCTGCGGGACGGGCTGCGCATGATCAAGTCGGCTGCCGACAGCGAGGCGTATGCCGCGCGGGTGACCTCGACCAAAGGCGTCTATGTCGTGCCGGCCTTTGTCGGGCTCGGGACTCCCTACTGGGACAGCGAGGCTCGCGGGGCGGTGTTCGGTCTGACGAGCGGAGCGGAGAAGGAGCATTTCATCCGCGCCGTGCTGGAGTCGCTGGCCTATCAGTCCAAGGACGTCATCGCCGCCATGGAAGAGGATTCCGGCATGCCGCTCGCCTCGCTGCGGGTGGACGGCGGCGTCGTGAAGAACGATTTTCTCATGCAGTTCCAAAGCGATATTCTGGGCGTGCCGGTAGAGCGTCCGGAAATCAACGAAACGACGGTGCTTGGCGCGGCCTATCTCGCGGGGCTTGCCGTCGGGTACTGGAAGGACCGTTCGGAGGTAGGCGGCAGCTGGCGGATGAACCGCCGCTTCGAGCCCGCGATGCAGCCGGAGGAGAGGGACGGCCTCTACGCAGGGTGGAAAAAAGCTGTCGCGGCAACTCGGGCTTTCCATTAGCACGGTATTCTGGTACGCTTGAAGCAAGTTAATATCGGCCTGTAGATATCGGAGAACGCCGCAAGCGTCCGGCTGCCCTTTTATGGAGCAGCCCGGACGGCTTGCGGCTTTTTATTTGGAGCTTAGAGGGAATGGATTCGAGGAGGCTAATATGGAAATCCGATTTTCAGCGTTGGATAGAGGCTCGCTGCTGAAGGAGCTGTCGGAAGAAACCTGGGATGTGCTCGTCATCGGAGGCGGAATTACAGGCGCGGGCATCGCGCTGGACGCGCAGTCGAGAGGAATGAAGACGGCGCTGATCGAGATGCAGGATTTCGCTGCGGGCACCTCCAGCCGCTCGACCAAGCTGGTCCATGGCGGCCTCCGCTACCTGAAGCAATTCGAGGTGAAGATGGTGGCCGAGGTCGGACGCGAGCGGGCGGTCGTCTACGAGAACGGTCCTCATGTGACGACGCCGGAGTGGATGCTGCTGCCGATCTACAAGGGAGGCACGTTCGGCAAGCTCTCCACCTCCATCGGGCTGGCGGTCTATGACCGGCTGGCGGGCGTCAAGCTGCGCGAGCGGAGGCGGATGCTCGGAGTCGAGGCGGCGTTGGCCAAGGAGCCGCTGCTCAGGAAAGAGGGCCTCAAGGGCGGCGGCTATTATGTCGAGTACCGGACCGACGACGCGCGTCTGACCATCGAGGTGATGAAAAAAGCAGCCGAGCTCGGTGCGAAGGCCGTCAACTACGTGAAGGCGGAAGAGCTGCTCTACGAGAACGGCCGCATCTGCGGCGTCCGCGCGGCGGACGTGATCGGCGGACGGGCTTGCAACATAAAGGCCCGGCATATCGTCAAC
Organism: Paenibacillus sp. SJS-P3; assembly: GCF_056711585.1. NCBI lineage: Bacteria > Bacillati > Bacillota > Bacilli > Caryophanales > Paenibacillaceae > Paenibacillus > Paenibacillus sp. SJS-P3. The sequence goes on from NZ_CM160043.1 coordinate 1,168,394, forward strand.
GCGACCGGCCCGTGGGTGGACGGCATCCGCGAGCTGGACGGGTCCCGGCAGGGCAAGACGCTGCGCCTCACCAAGGGAATCCATCTCGTATTCGACGGCAGCCGTTTTCCGCTGCGCCAGGCCGTCTACTTCGATACGCCGGACGGCCGCATGATGTTCGCCATTCCCCGCGACGGCAAAACGTATGTCGGCACGACCGACACCGATTACGACGGAGATGCGGCCGCGCCGAAGATGACGGAAGCCGACCGGAAGTATGTCGTGGAGGCGGCGGCAGCGATGTTCCCGTCGCTCGGACTGACCGAGGCCGACGTGGAGTCCAGCTGGGCGGGACTGCGGCCGCTCATCTACGAGGAGGGCAAGTCTCCCTCCGAGGTATCGCGCCGCGACGAGGTGTTCCGCTCGGACTCCGGCCTGCTCACGATCGCCGGAGGCAAGCTGACCGGCTACCGGCGGATGGCGGAGACGGTGACGGATATGCTCGCGGCCGAGCTTGGACGCGAGAGCGGGCGGAAGTATCCGAGATGCCGCACGAAGGATATCCCGCTGTCGGGCGGCGATGTCGGAGGCTCATCCGGCTTCCCCGGCTTCCGCAAGCAGTCGGAGGCGATGGGCCGGATGCAGGGCTTGTCCGGATCGGCTGCGGCGCTGATTGCCGGCCGCTACGGCAGCAATGCCGGCACCGTGTACTCGCTGCTGCCGGGAGCCGGCGAGCGCCCGCCGGCCTTGCGGATCGGAGGAGCGGACAAGCTGCCGCCGGAGATCCATGCCGCCCTGCTGTACGCGATCCGGCACGAGATGGCGGCCAAGCCCGCGGACTTCCTGATCCGCCGGACCGGAGCGTTGTTCTTCGACCGGGCGAGCGCGCTGCAGTGGAAGGACGCAGCTGCGGCGGTCATGGCTCGCGAGCTCGGCTATGGCGAAGAGACGATGGAGACGTTCATGGCGGAGCTGGAGACGGAGCTGCGGGACGCAGTCGATGCCAGGCCGGATTCGGCAGGCCGGACGGGATGACGCCGGTCGTTTGAAAGCCGGAAAATGCCGCCGTGGGAGATTGAGCAAGCACATCCCTTCGCGGAGCAGATTCTGGACCGACTTGGACCGGGTGCTTCGCGAGATGCCCAAACTTGTATCACGAAAAGCCGGCTTCGGGCGGAACCGGGGATGAAAGCGCAAGATTGCATAAAACGGCGCCATGGCGCGCCTTCCAATTCCTTGGAAGGCGCGCCTGTTGTTTCACTGCTTTTTTTTCATCGGGGGGAAAAACGGGGTGCCAATTCAGGAAATATATACAATTCGGAGTGTCGGAATGTGTATAATAGAATAGGTTTATAGATCACGGACCATAGATTCATATACATATTTCAAAGGAGTCATTCAAATGTCCCAACAAATTCTCAGGCCGATGGGAATCGGCCGCATCCTTGACCGAAGCTTCCAGCTCTACCGCACGCATTTCGTGACGCTGGCCATCCTTATGCTCGTCATGTACGGGCCGACGCTGCTGCTGGCAAGCGCCTTGATCGGGAATTCGGGAAGCGAATACGGCAGCCTGATCGAGCAGCTCCGATCCGGCAACGGCCTTGAGTCCTATCTCGAAACGACCATGGAGACGGAGAGCTCGGACATGTCCGCCGCGACGGTGCTGTTCGGCATTCTCGGCATCCTCCTCACCGCGCTGCTATCGCCGGTCGTCATCGGCGCGATCGTCCATCTGGTGCGGGCGCAGGTCGACGGGGAGCCGATACCTGGACCGGGCGAGCTGTTGAAGCGCAGCTTCCGCCGCTTCTGGCAGCTGATCGGCAGCTCCCTGCTGTTCGGCTTCATCAGCATGGGCTTGTACTTGCTGCTTGCAGCCGTATTTGCGCTTGTATTCGGCATCCTGGTGGCTGCTGCCCTCAACGGAGGCGGCTCTGGCACTTCGGCAGGATTAATTATCCTCATGATCATCGCGATTCCCGCTCTCGTAATCGGCATCTCCTTTTTCGTGCTCCGCTGGTCCTACTTCCTTCCCTTTGTCGCCCTCGGCGAGGAAGGCGTCGGCATCGGCCGCAGCTGGAGGGTGACCAAGGGCAGCTTTTGGAGGCTGCTGCTCATGTATATCGTGGTCGGCATCATCCTTTACATCCTGACGATTGTCCTGGGGTTGATCACGGGCCTGTTCGGCGGAGGCGTCCTCTCGCAAATCCTGTACGGATTGGTGACCATCGTGATCGGATCCATGTGGATCCTTCCTTATGCCGTCAGCTTCTTCGATCTGCGCGTGCGCCGCGAGGGCTATGGATTGGATTCGCTGCTTGACGGCAATCCGGCCTATCCGGGCATGACACCTCCGCCGCCGCCGGCTTCCTGGAACAACGAAGGGCCGCCGGACAACCGTCCATGAGCGAAAGGGAACAGCTGGAGGACATCCTCTCCGGCAGCGAATACGAGGCCTATCGCAATCAAGGCAGCGGATTTTCCGTTTGGGACTGGCTGCTCGAGAAGATCGGCCGGTTCCTGAGCTGGCTTCTGCCTGATCTTAAGCCCGGCGAAGGCACGCTCAACGTCTTCGCTCTGGTTCTGGTGCTTGCGCTCGCGGGTCTGCTCGCCTGGATCGGCGTCCTGCTCGCGCGGCGCTATGCGGGCGGAGGCAGGCTGCGCTCCAGAGACTATATGGCTTCCGGAGAGGCAAGCCGCTCCTGGGAGCATTACTGGGCGCAGGCGGAGAGGCATGCGGAGCTGGGAGCCTGGAGAGACGGAGTCAGGGCTGTTTTCCTGGCCCTTCTTTTTTATCTGGAGCAAAGAAACCGGCTCCGGGTCGAGCCTTGGAAAACGAACCGCGAATATGCGGAGGAGCTGGCGGAGTCCAATGCCGGAACCGCTGCCGGCTTCCTCCAGGCTGCGATTGCTTTCGAGCGCAGCTGGTATGGCCGCGGTGAAGTGACGGGCGGGCAGCTGGAGGCATTCCGCAGGCAGGCTGAGTCGCTCATGAAGGAAGCGGGTGATCCGGAGCGATGAAAATAAACAAGCGTTATGCGGCGCTGCTGGCTTGCGCAGTCCTGTTCGTCTGCATCGGCCTGTGGATCGCCAAGCCCTCGGTCAAGGACCAGCCGCCATGGCTCAGCTTCTCGGCCGACACGGACGGGCTGAAGGGCTGGCGCGAGCTGGTGGAGTCCAGACAGCCCCGTACGAGCGAATGGAAGCTGCGCTGGGAACGCCTCCCGGAAGGGAGCAACCAGCTGCTCGTCGTCGCAGAGCCGCTCGGCGTGGGGCCGGAGGAATGGCAAGCTCTCAAGAGCTGGATCCATGCCGGCAATCATTTGATTGTTCTCGACAGCAAACCTGACGGCCTGTTCGGATTCGACACGGCCGATATCGAGAAGCCGGACTCTTCGGCTGCAGCCGCGGATACCGGAGGCAGATCCGGCAAGAGCGTCTCGGAGGAGGCGGCAGTGCCCGTGCCGGTCGAGGCTCCGCTGCTCGAAGGCCGGAGCGGACTCGCGGCGCTGGCCTTGAGTCCGGTGCGCATCATGCCGGGCCAAGGAGACGAGGTGCTCGTCTCCGACAAGCAAGGCGTGCTTGCGAGCCGGATGAAGGTGGGCAGCGGCAGCGCGACGCTCGTGCTGGAGCCGGAATGGCTGCAGAACGGCGAGGCTCTGAAGGCTTCTCATCTCGATCTGATGTGGCCGCTATTCGCCGAGGAGAGGACATCGGTTCTGTTCGACGAAACCCATCACGGCTACGGAGTGAGGCCGGGCCTGTTCGCCCTTTACCCGGCTTGGCTGCTGCTGGTCAGCATCCAGCTCGCGGCGGCGCTCGCGCTGTGGCTGTGGCTGAAGGGCAAGCGGTTCGGACCGGTCCACGTTCCGAGAGAATGGACCGTTCGCCGTGGCGATGAGACCATTCGCGCGCTCGCGGTCTGGTACCGCCGCAGCGGCTTGATGGAGGATGCGCTGGGACATGGGCGCCAGCGGCTGAGGCAGCTGCTCGCCCAGCGCTGGGGGCTTGGTCCGGGCATCTCGCCCGCGCAGGCGGCAGCAGCGGCGCGAAGCCGCTGGAGCGCGGAGGATGCGCGGCGGCTGGAGCAGGCGCTGCAGCCGCTGCCGCTGCCGCCCGGAAGAGGCAAGGCGGCAAGGCAGGAATTCATGCGGCGATCAAGAGACAACGCGGAGCTGACAGCTATGCTCGAGAGCGGCAGGCAGCCCGGAAGGGGAGATAGACAATGAACGATATCATCACTTCGCTGGAACGGCGGATTTATGGACAGAAGCGCAACATCCGCCTGCTCGTGACGGCGCTCGTCGCCGGCGGCCACGTGCTGCTGGAGGGGGTGCCCGGCCTCGGCAAGACAAGCCTGGCGCGGGAGCTGGCGGCTGCGTCGGGCTGCGGCTGGAGACGGATCCAGTTCACGCCCGACCTGATGCCGGGAGACATTACCGGCAGCGTCACCTACAATATGCAGGATCAGTCGTTTTCCACCGTCAAGGGACCTGTATTCACGAACGTGCTGCTCGCCGACGAGATCAACCGGTCCGGGCCGAAAACCCAGGCGGCGCTGCTGGAAGCGATGGAAGAGCGCCAGGTGACGATCCAGGGCACGACCTATCCGCTTGCGGAGCCCTTCTTCGTCGTGGCGACCCAGAATCCGGTTGAATATGAAGGAACCTATCCGCTGCCGGAAGCGCAGCTTGACCGCTTTTTGTTCAAGCTGATCCTGGACTATCCAGGCGAGGAAGCGGAGATCGAGATTTTGAAAGGAAACCGGAGTCCCGGAGCCGCCAAGGAGCTTGATGCCCCTGTTGCTGCCGCCGAGGAAATCGTGGCGCTGCAGCGGCAGCTGGGCAGCGTCGCTGTCGAGGACTCCATCTATGCGTATGCGGCGGCGCTGGTCCGGCTGACCCGGACGCTGGAGGGCGTGCAGCTGGGAGCAAGCCCCCGCGCCGGCATCTCCCTGATCCGTGCGGCGTCGGCGTGGGCGCTGCTGGAAGGCCGCGCCTACGTCACTCCCGACGATATCAAGGAGATGGCGCTTCCGGTGCTGAGGCACAGGCTGATGCTGACGCCGCAGGCAGAACTGGAGGGCATGACGAGTGAAAGCATCGTCCGGCAGACGCTGGCCACTGTCCCGGTTCCTCGCTAGGCGGCTGCGGCGGTTCATCCTGCCGACGCGCCGCATGGTCTGGCTGGCCGCGGCGGGCGCGGCTCTGCCGGCTGCAGCGGCTGCTGCGGGCGCATCGCCATGGCCGCCTTTCATCCTATGGTGGGGACTGCTTGCCGCCGCCGGCACCTGCGATCTGCTGCTGCTTCCGCGCCGGGGCGACTGGAGCGTGAAGCGGCAGCTGCCGGAGAGCGCCGAGATCCGCAAGGAATTCGAAGCCGTGCTTGACATTCGCTGCCGCTCCAAGCAGGCCGTGCGGGTAAGGCTGGCGGATGATCTGCCTTCAACCTTCCGCTCGGAGCCTGCAACCCCCGAGGGAAGGATTCAGGGCAACGGACGCCTTCATGCCAGAATGGCGGCATCCGAGCGCGGCCGCTACCGGCTCGAGAGCATCGATCTGCGCTGGAGCGGCGGCCTTGGCCTGTGGGAGCGGCAGACGCAGCTCTCCGAGGAGAGCGAGATCCGGATCGATCCGGATCTGTCCGGCGTGCGGGATGTGCTGAATTCCGCCCAGGACTCGCTGCTCATCGACGGGCAGCGCATATACAAGAGGCAGCGCGGAGGCACGGAGTTCGACTCCATCCGCGAGTACGCCTTCGGGGACGACATCCGCGAGGTGAACTGGAGAGCGACGGCGCGGGCCGGCAAGCTGCTGACCAATCTGTATCGCCCGGAGAAAGGCAAGACGGTCGCGATCCTGCTCGACTGCGGGCGCCAGATGGGCGTCGAGCTGGACGATCAGGTCAAGCTCGACCGCACGCTGGAAGCGGCTCTTGCCGTAGCCGCGGCGGCCTTGAAGCAGGACGATCAGGTCGCCCTCATCGCTTATTCGAGCCGGGTGAAGCTGTATTTGCCTCCGGGACGGGGACTGACCCATCTTCAGGCGATGACGAGGGCGGTCAGCGATCTGCGCAGCGACTACGAGGAGTCGGGCGCAGGCGTCGGACTCGGCTATCTGCTGCACAGGCTGAGGCGCCGCTCGTTCGCCGTGCTGTTCTCCGACATGGACCATTACCGTCATGATCCCGAGCTGCTGCCTTATGCGGCCAGGACGAAGAGGAGCCACCATCTGCTGCTGCTGTCCATCCGCAATCCCGTGCTGCATGAACTCGAAAAAGCCCGCCCGGAGGATGTCCAGGGGGCTTATGTCCAGTCGATCGCGGCCAAGGAGAACGGAGAGCGCCAGCTGCTGTCGCGCAAGCTGGCAGGCAGCGGCATTCCGCTTGTCGACGCGCCGGCAGACAGGCTGGCCGTGACCGCGGTCAATGCCTATCTGGAATCGCGGGAGCGGGGCGCATTTTGACCGTTCCGAGCACGTAATACGCGGCAAGGACGGCCAGCGTGAGCAGCGAGACGGCGTATTTGATCCATAGCGGCATGTAGACCGGCGTGATGTAGCCTTCGATCAGGCCGGCGACGACGAAGAGCGGCACGGAGCCGATCAGCAGCAGCGCGGATTCCTTGGCGGCTTGCAGGAAGACGAGCTTTCGCGGAAGCTCGCCGGGCACGAAGAACCGATACCCCATGTAGAGGCCGGCTCCGCCGGCGATGAAGATGGCCGTCAGCTCGATGATGCCATGCGGCAGAATATAGGCCCAGAACGTGTAGCTGTAGCCTTCCCTCGCGAATACGGCGGCAAGAGCTCCGATCAGGAGGCCGTTGTAGACCATCAGGTAGATGGTGCCGATGCCCAAGGTGATGCCGCTCAGGAAAGCCATGACCGCGACGCGGATGTTGTTGGTCATGATCGTCGTGGACATGATCGGACTGTGCACGTCTCCGCGGTCGCTGTTCGTCTTGGAAGGATCGATCGCATCGGACATGCCGGCCGGAAGGACGGAGTGGACGGCCATCGGATCCTGCCAGACCGACAAGTAGCCGAGCAGTCCTCCGAGCAGGAACAGCAGCGTTGCCGCTCCGATGAACCATCTCCGCTGCCGCACGAGATGGGGAAAGCCCGTCCGGAAGAAGCTGCCGAGCCGGCTGCTTCCTTCTCCGGCTCCATGCATCGTGTTATGGGCGCGGGAGACGAGATCGTTGAGATTCGCGGCGGTTTCGCTGCCGGGAGCGTGAGTCTGCAGGTATGCCAGGTGGGACGATGCCGAGCGGTACAGCTCATGGAAGCGGTCCAGCTGCTCGGCCGGCGCCCGCTTGCCGCGTCTCTCCAGCAGCGTAAGCAGGCCGTCGAGCTCGGACCATTGGCTTTTGTTGCGGCGGATGAAGGCTGTTATTTCCATCAAGGTTCTCCTTAAGTTCCCATATTATTTGTCTATTCTATCATGACATTACTATTAGCAGAAGGCGGTGATCTCCTTGCATGACTTGCCTGAAAAGGGGACGGCCCTTCTGACGCCGGAGCAGGTCCGCCTGCAATACCGCACCGCCGGCATCGGCAGCCGGGCGCTCGCGCATCTGGTCGATGCGCTGCTCATGCTCGCAGCTGCGCTTCTCATTCTGCTCGGGTTCGCCGGGGCCATGTATCTGCTGTCCAAGACGTGGCTGCCGAGCAGCGGCAACGATTATCTGGCCGCCATCATGATCATCCTGATGCTGGTCGTGATCATCGGTTATTTCATCGTGATGGAAGCTTACAGGGGCGGCCAGACGGTCGGCAAAAAAGCGTTCGGCCTGCGGGTCGTGAATTCGCGCGGAGGCTCCGCCTCGCTGCTCGCGGTCATCATCCGCAACCTGTTCCGGCTGATCGACCTGCTGCCGGTCGGCTACTTCGCAGGGGCAGTGGCCATGATGTTCAGCCCGTCCGACAAGCGCATCGGCGACATGGTCGCAGGCACGGTCGTCGTGCTGGAATCCGGCGCCGAGAACAAGAAACGCCGCACCGCCGTCGAGCGCAAGCTGCTCCGCCTGCAGAAGACGACGGCTTTGCCGGTGCTCGCACTTACGGAAGAGCAGCGCAAGCTGGTGACGCCGGAGGATTGGCAGCTGCTCCAGGGCTGGGCCGAAAGGCTGGCGCCTTCTCCGGAGCGGAGAATGATGGAGATGGAATACCGGATCTTCATCCACTTCACGGAGCGTCTGGGACATCTGCGCACGCTGTACGCCGCTCCGGCATCGTATCTGGCTGCCTTGTACATGGATCTGCGCGGGGATTGGGAGTTTTAGAGGGACGGGCAGAAGTACCGGCAATCGATCAGGCTCGCCGCGACAGGCATATGCGGCGGGCTCATCGACGGAGCGGGCAATCTTCGCCTCAGCGTCCTGCTCATTCACTTTGCAAGCACCCTGCATATTCACCTGCAAGCATCCTGCTTATTACCTGCAAGCATCCTGCTTATTACCTGCAAGCATCCTGCTTATTACCTGCAAGCTCATGCTCCGCGACAGCTCTTTCCAAGCGGTCCGCCGCTTGTTAAGCCTTCCAAGCAAGCCCGAACGGTATTTTCGGGGAACGCCCCCGCCTCGCGGCCGCAGCCGCTCTTCCCTCCGCATGGAGCCGAGGAGCGGCTTTTGCTTGATTCATCATGACCCTGGAGCGTCTACATATACATAAATGAAGGTTTTGCAAAGAACAGCTTCCGGGGAGGTCAACCGATGCGCCGACATGTTATCGTCAACTCGCTGCTAGCCGCATCCCTTGCTCTGTCCGTCTTCATGCTCGAAGGCAGGCTTGAGCCGCCGGTCCAGGCCGGGAGCGAGACAATCCAACAGCCGATCGCCGCGGCGGCGGCCGTCTCCTACAGCCCTCGCGCCAAGCTCGTGGATGAGCTGGCTGCGGGCTTCAAGGGGAGGAGCACCGATTTCCAGACCTCCTACAGGGGCGACCATGCGGATCTGGTGAAGGCCATGCCGTATCTCGTCAAGCAGGCCATTTACCGGGACGATTATTCCGCTTACGTGCTTGAATCCTATTCCTATAAAATCCGCACGGTAGGCGACAACTCTTCCATCCGGGTGAAGGTCCGCTACCGGGAAACTCCGGAGCAGACAGCGGCGGTGAAGGAGAAGTCCCGCCAGACGCTCAAGGTAATCATCCAGCCGGGCATGAACGATGAAGAGAAGCTCCGGGCCATCCATGACTGGATCGTGCGCCATGTCCGTTATGACGAGTCGCTGACCCGGTACACGGCCTACGACGCTGTCGTCAACGGAACAGCCGTCTGCCAAGGCTACGCCCTGCTGATGTACCGCATGGCTTCCGACGCCGGCATTGAAGCCCGCATCATCGAAGGCACCGTCGATTCGGGAGATCACGCCTGGAACCTGGTGCGGCTGGACGGAAGCTGGTACCATGTCGACGCGACCTGGGACGATCCCGTTCCCGACCGGGGCAGCCGAGTCCGGCACACGTATTTCCTCCTGTCGGATGAGCAGATCCGCAAGGATCATTCGTGGACCCGCGATTATCCTGCCGCAAAACAGGCTTATAAGGGAGACGATTCCCCTTCCTAAGCCTTCCTTAGATCCGATGGGAAGAAGCCGGCACGCAAGAGAGATCGAGAGTGTTACGAAGCCGGCACGCAAGAGAGATCGAGAGTGTTACAAAGCCGGCACGCAAGAGAAACCCGATTGCAACGAATACGGCAAGCAAGCGAGACCGATTGCGACGAAGCCGGGCATGCAAGAGAAACCAGTCAGCGCCAGCAGCCAAACCCAGCAGCCAAAACCCAGCAGCCAAACCCAGGTGAAGGGGCGGCTGCTTTTTTTTGCGCTGGCGGTGATCATTTGTACCGACTGCAGGATTTTTCCCGTTTGGAGTTTATTTATAGATTTTGGAAGGGGTTCTAACTAGGAGGAATGGAAGCATGTTGATATGCAAGCGTCCATTGGAGGCTATCCTGATGTCTGAGACCATCTATCGAAACGAGGATTATTCGGGGCTGTGACGGCCTTGATCCGAAAGCGAGGCTTTTAGACGGGCTGCTGGACAGGCGGAGATGGAACGGCGAACAGTCCGCCGACCTCTTCCAAAGCAAGGATGGCGAGCGATGCGAACTCTTCCCGGCTCGACTTGCGGCCTTCCTTGTTCCAGGCATGCGACATGCCGTAGATGCTCCGGCTGAGAAGGGTGGCGACCAGCTTGTTCTTCTCCGTGCCTGCCGGGTCTGAAGGGTCGGGAGCGCTTGGAGCGTCTGGAGCCGAACCTAGGGGACCGGGGTTCCTCAGGATCATGGCCAGAAAGAACTCCTCCAGCGCCTCGTTGATCCGGCTTTCGATATGGGGAGCGAGCGACCCGTAGTTGCGCTTGAAGTGCCCGCTGACCTCTTCATGGAAGCTGCACATGATGACGATGATTTTGAGGAGCGTCTCCCGGTTGAAGCCGTCATGGCATTGAAGCTGCTTTTTCAGGTTTTCCCACAGCACATCGGTCAGGGTATGATCCATCAGCTGGTATTTGTCCGTGAAATGGGCATAGAAGGTCGCGCGGTTGACGGTCGCCTTCGCCGTGATATCCTTGACGGTAATATCGCTGAAATCCTTATGCTTCATGCAGAAAATGAATGCGTCCTGAATAAGCTTCCTTGTGCGGAGCACACGAGGATCAAGCTTCGGCGTCTCCAAGCGCGTCTCCCCCTTCCGATTGGTTTCTAGCGGTTCGGCAACAGATCGACTCATGTGTCGCCTAAGCGATCAATCCGCTCCCAATGACGGTTGCCGCTATTGCCGCTTTAGCTTAACATAACTTTCGCAACGGATGTTGTTTAAGTTGGATGGGGAGGGACAGAGAAATGAACATCGTCGTAATCGTGCTTCAAATCTTGCTTGGCGCCGCTTTTCTTGGATCGGGGTTCAGCAAGGTGACAGGCAATAAAATGCAGGTCGATAATTTCAGCGCGCTTGGACTGCCTCAGTGGTTCAGGGTGCTGACCGGATTGCTGCAGCTGGCAGGCGCCGGCGCCCTTATCGCCGGATTCTGGCTGCCGAGCTGGCTGGAATGGGGCGCGCTCCTGCTCGCCATCATCATGTTCGGAGCGGTTTTCTTCCATGTGAAAGCCGGGGATTCCTTCGGCAAAGCCGTACCGGCGCTTGTGCTGACTTTGCTCGCCGCGACTCTGCTGGCGCTTCGCTTCTCCGAGCTGTCGGCTTTCCCGGGATAATCGCGAAGCTCTTCAAGCCGTTGCCTTTGTCCTTAGCGTTACGGGCATATGCTGAGCTGTAAGCTTGAGAACCAGTTGGTCGTCTGCCAATGGACGGACTTAAATGGATAACGCAAACAGCCCTTCGGCCGATTCGGCCAAAGGGCTGTTTGTTTTTTTGCGGTTATCCCGCCTTGCGGTTATTCCGCCTTGCGGTTATTCCGCCTTGCGGTTATCCCGCCTTGCGGTTATCCCGCCTTGCGGTTATCCCGCCTTGCGGTTATTCCGGCTTGGCTTCGCTCTCGCGGCTGCGCATCGCCGTCATCTGCTGCCAGACGGAGCCGGCGGCTTCCTCGCCGCGGCGGATGCGCTCCAGCGCGATCTGCGCCTGCAGCTTGATCTCGAATTCGGCATCCTGCGCGGCTTCTTCGAGCGCTTCGAGCGCGCTCTCGTCGCCGACCTCGTACAGGAACCGGGCCGCGCGCCAGCGGACCAGCTTGTTGCGGTCCTTGAGCGCTTCAATCATTGCGCCTGTAGCGCCCGCATCGCCGAGATCGGACAGCGTGTCGCCGGCCGTGCGGCGCACGGAGGCCGACTTGTCGCGCAGCCCGCGAATCAGCAGCGGCAGCGCCGCCGGGCTCTCGCGAAGGTCGCCGAGATAAACGACGGCGAGGCGCCGGATGCTGGCGTTCTCGTCGCCGAGGGCGCGCTCCAGCAGCGGCAGCGCGCTCTCATCCGGCGACAGCCGCTCGAGCGCCGCATAACGGCTCTGCCAATCTTCCGCCGCCATGAGCGGCTCGGCTTCGGCCGCGCTCAGCGGCGCAGGACGGACAGCCGCCTCGGCAGGGGCTTCGCCGGGGCCGGCTGCAAGCGAGGCCTCGACGAGAGCGTCCAGCCTCTCGGCCGGATAGGCCGCTTCGAGCTCGCGCACGATCTCGGCGGCGATCTCCTCCGGCTCGCCGTAACGGACGCCGAATTCCTCCAGCCGCCGCTCGCGGATCATCGTGGAGCCGGCAGCGCGGCCGACCGCATCGGTGAACTTGGCCGGCATCGCGGCACGGGTCTCTCCGTCGCCAAGGCGGACGCGGACTTGGATCGGGATGCCGCGGAACATCTGGACGAGCACATGCGCCTCGCCGAAGCTGGCCGCCGACTCGGGACCGGCCGCGGCAGCCTGGCCTCCGTCCTCAGCCTGGAGGATTCGGCGGGCTTCCGCCAGGATGGCGGCCCAGTCTGCGCCGGGCTTGCGGTCGAGGGCGATGAAGTCGGCGGTGCGGAACACGCCGCGCACGCCGTCGATCGAGAGCAGCGACTGCAGCGGCTCCGGCGCCGTGTCCGCTTCGGCAGGCGAGTACGTGAACCGGCGGCCTCTCGGCAGCATTTCGTTCACGTTCAATTTCATCGAGTTGGGACTCGGGGTAGGCTCAATGGATATTAGATTCATTATTCGTTCCTCCTGTAAAGGGGTAAGAAGATGAAGCTCTGCCTCCAGTGTAACTCAATCGGAGGACCGAAGCGAATGACGGCTGGCCCGATGCAGTTGATCGGAGACCGGCAGATTGATATGGTAAGGTACAAGACAGGCGGTCCGGCATATCGGCCGGTCGCCCGCCAGCCTTCGAAAGCGAGGAATCACATCATGGCCAAATCCAAGTTCGACAATATGGACCCGGTCTCCACACAGAAGACTTCCAAGCATTTCAAGCGCTGGAGGCAGGAGAAAATATGGAACCGCCAGGACCGGGACTACTCGTTCGCGGTGCCGAACGCAGCTCCCGACCTGGACTTCCTGCACCGCAACCGCCAGCAGCCGTCGCTCACCTGGATCGGGCATTCGACCTTTCTGATCCAGCTGGCCGGCGTAAATATCGTGACCGATCCGGTATGGGCAGGCAAGATGGCGTTTCAACGCCGCCTCACGCCGCCCGGCGTCGAGCTGGAGCAGATGCCTCCGGTCGACCTCGTGCTCGTGTCGCATTCGCATTACGACCATCTCCACATGGCTTCCCTTCGCCGGCTTGGAGGCTCCAAGACGATTCTCGTACCGGCCGGTCTCGGCGCCAAGCTGCGAGGCAAAGGCTTCGCCCGCGTGCATGAGCTGCACTGGTGGGAGAGCTTCCACTTCCGCGGGCTCAAGCTGACCTTCGTTCCGAGCCAGCATTGGACCCGCCGCAGTCCCTGGGATATGAACGCCTCGCATTGGGGCGGCTGGGTCATCCAGCCCGAGCATGGCTTGAGCCAAGTTCCAGGCGAAGGAACGATAGCAGCTGCAGCGTCTCCAGGCGAATCACGGTCAAGCCAGGGTCCAAGCCTCTCGCATGAGGGCGCCGCTGAAGCTGCGAGCGGGCATCCAGCGGGAGAGGCTTGGCATCTTGAAAGAGAGCGAGCTTTGGACGCCGCTGAAGCTGCGAGCGGACGGAATCCGGAAAGCGACTGGCAAAATGCTCGTGAGCAAGCTTCGGGAGACGCTGTAGAGGGCTGCCCGGATCAAGAGCCGGCATCGGGAACCGCGCTCGATCCTCAAGCAGCCGATGCAGGAGGCGAGAGGGGGGGGCCGTCGGAAGCGGCCATGAGAGGGACGTCGGAAGCCGCCATGGGAGAGCCGTCGGAAGCCGCCATGAGAGGGCCGTACGATCCGTTCCATCCGGAAGCTCCCCGTCCTTGCGCAGGGCAGTATCCGACGATTTATTTTGCGGGAGACAGCGGTTATTTCCGCGGCTTCACGGATATCGGCCGGCGCTTCAAGATCGATGTCGCCATGCTGCCGATCGGCGCATACGATCCCGAAGCGTTCATGGGGCCGCAGCATACGACGCCGGAGCAGGCGCTGCAGGCTTTCCGCGATCTCGGCGCCAAGCTGTTCGTCCCTATGCATTACGGCGCCTTCAAGCTGGCTGACGATACGCCGCAGGAGGCGCTTGAGCGGCTGGAATCCGGCCGATGCTCCTGCGGGCTGGAATCCGACAGGCTCGTCATGCTCCCGCATGGAGAGACGTGGAAGATGGGCGGCTGATTTCCTCCGGGCCTCGGCCGCCGTGCCAACTTTGGACATGAAGGCGCCAAGATCCCACATCGTTAAGCGGTTTCAACCGTGATATACTGGTTGGGACAAGCACGATACAGGAGGATTCGACCATGACCCAATCACCGCTGCGCATAGGCATTATTGGAGCAGGCGGCATCGGCAATGTCCATATGGATATTTTCAAGCAAATTCCGGAAGTGAAGATAGAGGCCGTTACCGACGTGTTCCTTCCCCTCGCAGAGAAAAGAGCCGAGGAGCACGGCATACCAACCGTTCATGGGAACCCGCAGGAGCTGCTGGAGAACCCTGATCTCGACGCTGTCGTCATCTGCGTGCCGAACCAGTTCCATGCTTCCCTCGCCATCGAAGCCCTCAAGCAGGGCAAGCATGTGCTGCTGGAGAAGCCGATGGCGATCAGCCTGGAGGATGCCCGCGCCATACTGGACGCCAAGCATGCTTCCGGCAAGGTGCTGATGGTGGCGCATCAGATGCGCTTTGGCGGCCTGAGCCGCGCGATCAAAGGCTACATCGACGAGGGCAAGCTGGGACGCGTATACAACGCGAAGACAGGCTGGTGGCGCAAGAAAGGCATCCCGGGCTGGGGATCCTGGTTTACCCGCAAGGATATGGCCGGCGGCGGCCCGCTCATCGACATCGGCGTGCATATGCTTGACCTGTCTCTTTATCTGATGGGCAATCCCCGCCCGGTCAGCGTCTACGGCACGACCTATGCCGAGTTCGGCCCGCGCCGCGAGGGCATCGGCAACTGGGGCACGCCGAACTGGGACGGTTATTACGACGTCGAGGATCTGGCTACGGCGATGATCAAGATGGACAACGGCGCGACGTTGACGCTCGAAGTAAGCTGGGCGGCCCATTCCGCCGGTCTCGGCGAAGATCCGTTCATTCATCTGATGGGAACCGAAGGCGGAGCCTATTATGCAGGCAGCAGCGGCCTTTATGTGACGCATAGCGAGGAAGGCGTCGTGCAGGAGGAGATCGTTCCGCTGTCCGGCGACGACGATCGGATCCTGCTCAGCCGCCACTTCCTGGACTGCATCAGCACCGGCCGCGAGCCGATCAGCTCCGCGATGACGGGCTACACGAACAACCGCATCCTGGATGCGATCTACGAATCCTCCCGTACGGGCAGCGAAGTCAAGCTGTCCTGGAACTGAGGCGGCTTCATACGAGAGAGAGAAGGCTTGCCGGATGCCCGGCAGGCCTTGTTTTTCAGGTGGATCGAAAATAGCAAGCCTGCTCTCTTTCCAGCGTTCTCTGCGCTGTGTGCACACCGAATGGTGGAACGAGGAGAAGGCTTTGCTGAACCATGAATCTCAACTGTCAGGAGGAACGATCATGTCAACGAGCAAGGAATGGATCCGCCACATGGTTATTTTCGATCTCAAGCATCCGCAAGGCTCCAGGGAAGCAGGTGCATTTCTCGAAGACGGGGAACGCATCCTGACCTCTATCCCGTATGTGCGTCAATTCGCAGCAAGCGGACAGATCAGTTTGAAAAATGACTACCAGTACATCTTTACGATGGACTTCAAGGATGAGGAGGATTACCGGCTCTACAATGAGCATCCTTTCCATGTATCTTTCGTGAAGGAACGCTGGGAATCGGAGGTCTCCCGCTTCCTGGAGATCGATTTCCGCGTCCCGGCAGGGGCAAGCTCATGAGCGGCGGCCTGAGGCTGGATCTCACGGGAAGAACGGCGCTGGTGACGGGATCGACGGGACAGCTCGGGCGCGTCATTGCCCGCACGCTTGCGGAATGCGGCGCGGATGTGGTTCTGCATTACCGAGGCAGCGAGGCAAAAGCGCTGGAGCTGCATGCGGAGATTGCCGCCATGGGCCGGAACGTAATGATCGCTCAGGCGGACATCACTCAGCTTGATTCCGTATCGGCGATGCGGGATGCCGTGGCCGCCGGCTTCGGCAGCATCGATATTATTGTGGCTAATGCGGTCATTCAATATGAGTGGACCTCAGTGCTGGAGCAGCCTGTGGAGGATTACGTCAGCCAGTTCGAGTCCTGCGTGCTGCAGAGCGTGCATCTGGCCAAAGCCTTCATCCCCGGCATGCAAGCCAAGGGCAAGGGACGTTTCATCGGCATCAATACGGAATGCGCGATGCAGAACTTCCCTGGGCAATCCGCCTATACGGCGGGCAAGCGGGGAATGGACGGCGTATACCGCGTGCTCGCCAAGGAGGTCGGCGGCGACGGCATCACCGTCAACCAAGTGGCGCCGGGCTGGACGATCAGCGAGCGGGATCGCGAGAACGGCACGGAGCGCAACGAAGGCTACGAAAGCACCGTGCCTCTGAAGCGCCGCGGAACCGATCAGGAAATCGCGAACGCCGTCGCATTCCTCGCCTCGGATCTGTCAAGCTTCATCACCGGAGCTTACTTGCCGGTGAACGGCGGCAACGTGATGCCGGGGATTTGAGAAAAAAGGGATAAGGTCCAAAACGAGCCTTGTGAAGCCGTGCGGTACAGGTGAGTTAGGAATAAGGCCCAGAACGAGTCTTACGAGGCCATGCCGGTACCAGTGAGTTTGGAATAAGGCTCAAAACGTGCCTTACAAGGCCGGACAGGTGCCGGTGAGCACGTAATAAGGCCCAAAACGAGTCTTACAAGGTTGTGCCGGTGCCTGTGAGCCCGGAATAAGGCCCAAAACGAGCCTTAAGAAGCTGTGCCGGTGCCGGTGAGCACGTAATAAGGCCCAAAACGAGTCTTACAAGGTTGTGCCGGGGCCGGTGAGCACGCAATAAGGCTCGAAACGAGCCTTACGAAGCTGTGCCGGTGCCTGTGAGCCCGGAATAAGGCCCAAAACGAGCCTTACAAGGCCGGACCGGTGCTGGTGAGCCCGCAATAAGGCTCGAAACGAGCCTTACGAAGCTGTGCCGAGTGCCTGTGAGCACGCAATAAGGCTCGAAACGAGCCTTACGAAGCTGTGCCGGTGCCGGTGAGCCCGGAATAAGGCCCAAAACGAGCCTTACAAGGCCGGACCGGTGCCGGTGAGCCCGGAATAAGGCTCAAAAAGAGCCTTACAGGGCCGGACCGGGGCCTGTGAGCACGCAATAAGGCTCAAAACGAACCTTACTAAGCTAAGTCGATGCCTGTGAGCCCGGTATAAGGTCCAAAACGAGCCTTGCGAGGCTGTGGGAAGTATCCTTAGGAAGTACAAGCTTGCCAATTCAGCAGCAGCATCCTATCATTGAAAGAGATGAAAGAACCATGTTTTAACAGTCGAGCGTGAAGAACACGCCGCTTGTCCCTCCGGGCAAGCGGCTTTTTTTATTTCATAGAGGGGGGTTCAACATGCAAAGAGGCCATTCAAGAGCAGTGGGCCTAGCGGACACAACTATAGAAAATTTCATCATCTGCCAGCGCAAATCAGCAAAAGGACAACGAGAGGAGATGCTGGGCAAGGATTTGCATGGCACAATTCTGCTGCTTCGCAACGTCATCATGCCGATCTTCGGATCGTTGGAAGGCTTTCAATTGGAATACGAGTTTGCCGGTCCGGGAGGATACAGGTTCTTTGCCGACGTGTACTACGAGCCGCTTCGGATGATAATCGAGTGCGACGGCTACGTGCCTCACGTGGAGATGATGACCAGGGATCGATTCTCGCTGGACCGGCAACGGTTGAGATGCATGGCTTTGGGAGGCTATCTTTTTGTTCCTTTCAGCCGGGATGAGCTGGAGAAGAAGCCTGATTCATGCAAGAGATCGATCTATGAACTGCTTGGAAAGTATGATCAATCCGCGGGTGGAATGGAGCGGCTCGATCCACGGGAGCGAGAACTAATCCGGTATGCTGCCCGTGGCGGACTGTTCACCATGACAGAGGCCGGCCTCTGGCTTCAAGTCGGCAAGGCTGCAGCAAGACGAAGGGTACGCCATATGATGGAGGAAGGGTGGATTGTGCCCGAGCATATCGGAAAGACAAGAATCCACCGATATCGGCTCGGGGAAAAAGGGATGCAGCTTCTTTCGGAAAGACGTTGATTGGAGGGCTGCTGATTCATTCCCTGTTTCTCCGAACGTTTCCCTACCTGCCGGGAAATATGCTATACTTAAGAAAGTCTGTCTTGCGGTAGATCGCCTCTGTAATGGATCGAGATACAATTCTCAAGGCTCGAAAGACCAGAACATGTATCCTGAGATGCCCGAACCCCAACATCGTTTCAATCTCGAAATATAGACGGCGCATTGGCTAAACCCGCAAGGATTGCAAAACCTCAACACCGTTGACTACAGGCGGCCATCCGCCAAACTATAGATGAAGGACGGGATTCACACCAATGATCAGTACGAGCGGAATATCGCTTCGGTACGGCAAGCGAGCGCTTTTTGAAGACGTCAATATCAAGTTCACGCCGGGCAACTGCTACGGCCTAATCGGAGCGAACGGAGCGGGCAAATCGACATTCCTCAAAATCCTCTCCGGCGAGATCGAGCCGAACACGGGCGAGGTCCACATCACTCCGGGCGAGCGCATGGCCGTCCTGAAGCAGAACCATTTCGAATACGACGAAGTGCCGGTACTCATGACCGTCATCATGGGCCACAAAAAGCTCTATGAAGTCATGAACGAGAAGAACGCCCTGTACGCCAAAGCGGACTTCACCGACGAGGACGGCATGCGCGCGGGCGAGCTCGAAGCCGAGTTCGCGGACATGAACGGCTGGGAAGCCGAATCCGAAGCCGCGGAAATGCTGAACGGCCTCGGCATTACGCCGGATCTGCACGACAAGCTGATGAAGGACCTGGACGGCAACGCAAAAATCCGCGTCCTGCTCGCTCAAGCGCTGTTCGGCACCCCGAACATCCTGCTGCTCGATGAGCCTACCAACCACTTGGATATGCAGTCCATCGAATGGCTGGAGAAGTTCCTCTCCACCTTCGAAGGCACCGTCATCGTAGTCAGCCATGACCGTCACTTCCTGAACCAGGTATGTACGCATATCGCTGACATCGACTTCGGCAAAGTACAGATGTACGTCGGCAACTACGACTTCTGGTACGAGTCCAGCCAGCTGGCCCTCGCGCTCCAGCGCGACGCCAACAAGAAGAAGGAAGACAAGGTCAAGGAGCTGCAGGCGTTCATCCAGCGCTTCAGCGCCAACAAGTCCAAGTCCAAGCAAGCGACGAGCCGGAAGAAGATGCTCGACAAGATCACTCTGGACGATATCCGTCCTTCCAGCCGGAAATATCCGTTCATCAACTTCAAGGGCGAGCGCGAAGCCGGCAAGCAGCTGCTGCTGATCGACGGCCTGACCAAGACGATCGACGGCGAGAAGCTGATCGACAACCTGACGCTGACGGTGAACAAGGGCGACAAGATCGCTTTTGTCGGCCCGAACACCCTGCCGAAGACGGTGTTCTTCCAGCTCATCACCGGCGAGCTTGAGCCTGACGCGGGTTCGTTCCAATGGGGCATTACGACGACCCAAGGATATTTCCCTAAGGACAACTCCAAGTATTTCGACGGCGTCGAGGACAACCTCGTCGATTGGCTGCGCCAATACTCCAAGGATCAGGACGAATCGTTCATCCGCGGCTTCCTGGGACGCATGCTGTTCTCCGGCGACGAAGCGCTGAAAAAAGCCGACGTCCTCTCCGGAGGAGAGAAGGTCCGCTGCATGCTCTCCAAGATGATGCTTTCGGGCTCCAACGTGCTCATCATGGACGAACCGACCAACCACTTGGACCTCGAGTCCATCACGGCGCTCAACAACGGACTCATCGACACGGACTGCACCGTCCTGTTCACTTCGCATGACCATCAGTTCGTGCAGACGATCGCCAACCGCATCATCGAGATCACGCCGGGAGGCATCATCGACCGGATGACAACCTACGACGAGTACCTTGAAAATAAAGACATTCAAGCTTTGCGCGACCGCATGTACGCGGTGCAAGGAGTTTAATCAAGCCAAAACCGCTGTTACCCGGACCGAAAGGACCGGATAACAGCGGTTTTTTCTTTTTTGGGTTTGGTCTAAAGGCCGAGCGGCATGACCGGGTTTTGGTTATTTAATCCCTTTCTGAAGGGGCTTTATGCTGGGAGGGCTTTGGGTTGAGCCGGCGTTGGGAACATTGAGCTTGGGTTTAACTTTAAAACTGCTTTGAGCTTTGACCTTTGAGCTTTGTTTTTAGCTTATAAACGGCTTGAGCTTTGGCCTTGGTCTGAGCTTCGGCCTTGGTCTCTGAGCTTTGGCCTTGGTCTCTGAGCTTTGGCCTTGGTCTCTGAGCTTTGGTCTTTGGTCTTTGGTCTCTGGGCTTCGGACCTTGGATATCCGTTTGAACCTTAAGCTTCGAGCTTTGATTTTAAGTTCTGTACGCAGTCTTTCAATCCTTTCCAGACCTACCAGCCCATTCCGTCGAGCTTGCCGAACAGCGCCTCCAGGCTGTAGTCCGCCTTGTCTGGCTCATCCACGGAATTCAAGCGCCGCTAGTTCAAAAAGCCTTCCAAGGCGACGGTCGGCTTGCCGTCCGCCTGCCAGGCGCCCTTGTTGTACCCGGAGTTGTAGCCCGGGGTCGCTTCCGGCTCCCAATAGAATACGCCGAGGCCTTTGCCGCCCGCGATATTTCTTACTTTCGTCTTGATGTCGGCGATGAAGCTTTTGGCGGCTGCCGGCTGATTGTAGTCCAAGCCGATCTCGGAGATGATGACGCTTTTCCCGTAACGGCTGATCATGTCATTGGCGTTGGCGATCGTCTGGTCGACCTTAGCCTGCCAATCCGTCGCCGTCGGATACAGCGACATGCCGATGGCGTCGAAGGTCGCCCCGTTGCTGATCAGACCGCCGATGTTCCAGACGAACAGCGCGTTGTCGTATCCGTTCGCGATGTGGACGATCGTCTTGGCGGAAGGAAAGACGCTCTTGACCGCATTGTTGCCCGTATTGACGAGCCAGGCGTAGTTCTTCATCGAGACGGACGCCTTGCCGTCCTCCCACAGCATGCCGTTGTTCGTCTCGTTGCCGATCTGCACCCAATCCGGCGCCACTCCTTGGGCTTTCATCTTGTTCATGATGGATACGGAATGCGACCAGACGGCATCCATCAGCTGCTGGAAGGTGTGCGATTTCCATGCCGCAGGCTTGGTCTGCTGGCCGGGATCCGCCCAGGAGTCGCTGTAATGGAGCGTCAGCATGACGCTCATGCCTTGAGCCTTGGCTCGGACGGCCAGGGAGGCGGCTTTGTCGGCGTTCATGTAGCCGTTGCCGTAATCGCTCATGTTCGGATTCACCCACACCCGGATGCGGACGGAATTCAGGCCGTAGTCGGTCTTCAGAATGTTCAGGATATCCCGGGTCGTTCCGTTTTTGTCCTTCCATTTGTATCCTTGGGCTTCCATGCCGGCTACCCAGCTGATGTCGGCTCCCTTGGCGAACGCAGGTGCGGCTTCCGCGCGGCCCCCGCCATGATAGGCGAGCGGCGAGATCAGCATGACGGCAGCCAGCGCGAGACTGAGCAGCGATCCTTTGCTTTTGAAGGTCTTGCTTTTGAAGGTCTTGCTTTTGAAGGTCCATTTCATGATTCCGATTCCTCCTCTTCTGATGGGAAAAGCAATGGCGAATAATGCCGGAGCCTCCTTTCACCTTGAATTGTAAGCGTTCTCCATTCGGCGGACAGCTGAGCGCAGCAATGATTTCTTCACGGTTATCAACGTTGTTTTCCGGCATCGCTCCGGTGCGGGGAGGAGAGATACTACAGTGGACAGTATTCCGAATATCGTGGAAAAGGTATAAGAAAGCGTTGTCTTCCTCCATGGGAATGAAGAGCCCGGCGGGTTACAATGGGGTATTGGATTACCGCAGCACGATGACCGGAGGGGAACCAGTTGCGCAGAAAACTACAAATGGGATCCTATATTCCCTATTCCTATAAAATGATGATTCCCTATCTGCTGCTCGTCCTGCTGACGGACGCGCTCATCGGGACGATCTCCTACCGGATGCTGGTCGACTCCCGCACGGAGATCGCTCAGACGAACATCCGGGCGGCGATGCAGCAGACGAGGAGCAGCATGAAATACCAGATGGACGAGATCACGCGCATCTCCGACACGTTGTTCGGAAGCGTTCCTTTTCAAAAGGCGCTGCAGAAGCATGGCGACGATCTGCAGACGTACTTGACGATGCTCGACGAAGTCGTGCCCCAGCTTCGAGCCCCTCTGCAGCTGTTCGGCAGCAATCTGCGCATCGTGCTGTATACGACCAATCCAGACCTCTACGAGATCGAAGGCGACGATCTGAACACGCCGATCCAGGACAGCGATTATTACGTCCTCTCCGCCGACAGGGTGGCCGGCAGCGCCTGGGTGCGGGAGGCGAGCGAAGGCGTCGGAGCCAAGTGGATGCAGGTCGACAGCGATGCCTCTCTGGGCAACCTTTCCCACTTGACGCGGCTGATTTCCTACAATGACTATCAGACCGTCATCGGGTATATCCGCATCACGACTTCGCTGGACGAGCTGCTCGGGCGCTTCGAGGCTTTTCCCGAAGAGAAGGGAATCACGCTCCAGCTGCTGGACGACCAGTCGGAAGCGGTCACGTATCAGAAGGGCGAAGCGGACCCCGCAGAGAATGGGTACCTCGCTCTTAACGAGGCGATTCCGGGAACGGGCTATTCGCTGCGGGCGCTCGTGTCGCAGGAGTACCTGCAGGAGGATGCCAAGCGGCTGCGCCTGCTCATCCTCGGCGTCTGCTCCGCGAGCTTCGCGGTCATGGCGCTGATCGGGCTGCTCGTGGCGCGGCTGTCGGGACGCAAGATGCGGAAGATCGTGACGCTGCTCCAGTCTTTCCAGGACGGCAGCTTCGAGAAGCGGATCCGCTTCGGCGGCCGCGACGAATTTGTCCAGATCGCGCAGGCGTTCAACAATATGGCTTCCCATATCAAGGAGCTGATCAACAGCGTGTACGTCCAAGGGCTGAGCCGCAAGCAGGCCGAGCTGGAAGCCCTGCAGGCGCAGATCAATCCCCATTTCCTTTACAACACTCTCTCCACGATCAGCAGCCTTGCCAATATGGGACAGGCCAAGGAAGTGACGGAGATGGTCAAGGGGCTGTCGCGCTTTTACCGGCTGTCCCTGAACGGAGGCAAGGTGTATATTCCGCTCGGACTTGAGCTGGAGCAGATCCAGACTTATTTGGACATCCAGAGAGTGAAGTACGCGGATTCCTTCACGGTATACACGGATATCGAAGAGGGCATCCGGGACCTGCAAGTGATGAAGCTGATTTTGCAGCCATTCGTGGAAAATATATTCAAGCATGCCTGGTTCGGAGATTCCATCGGGATTCTCATCAGCGGCCGGGTAGTCGGCGGGACGCTGGAGCTCAAAATCATCGACAACGGCATCGGGATAAGGCCGGATGCGCTTCGGGAAATCATGTCCGGACCGAGCCGGAACGAAGGCGGATACGGTATCCGCAACGTCGATGAACGGATCAAGCTCCGCTACGGCCCGGAATATGGGGTCGATGCGGCCAGCATTTACGGAGCCGGCACGACTGTACGGATCCTGCTTCCGGCGGATTCGGACTTTGCGGAGGAACAGGACGGGGCCGGACTGCAGCCGGCGGACAGGAGGACGACAGCATGACAGGCGATATCAGCATTTTGCTCGTGGATGATGAAAAGGTCGATCTCGAATGGCTGCGGCGGCGCATCGCCGCGAGCAGCCTTCCGGTCGAGATCGCCGGAACGGTGAACAGCGGTTTTGCCGCCATGGAGTTTCTGGAGCGGCAGCCGGTAGACATCATCCTCTCGGATATCCGGATGCCGATCATGTCGGGAGTCGAATTCGCCCGCAAGGCGAAGGATAAAGTGCCGGCCGCCAAGGTCGTCTTCATCAGCGGCCATGAGGACTTCCGGTATGCCAAGGAAGCGCTCCAGCTCGGAGCGTCCGGCTATCTGCTCAAGCCAGTCGACGATGAAGAGCTGCTCGGCATGCTCTCAGGACTGTGCGCCGGAATCGAGAGGGAGCGGCAGGCGACCCGCAGCGTATCGGAAGCGCTGACGGTGGCTTCCAGGGAATGGCTGCTGCGCTGGCTTGCCGGCGACGCGGAGCCTTCCGCCCAGGAGCATCTGCGTCCCCATATCGCGCCGCTTGTTCCGTCATGCGCCGCCGCTGCCCTGATCGAGCTCGACGATCTGGAGCGCAAGACCCGCCATCTGCCGGATGCCGGCCGCAAGGAGCTGACCGAGGCGATCATCGCTTTCATCGGCGATTACGTGCGGGAGAAAAGAATGGGGCTGCTCGTCTCCGGCCTTCCGGGAGGCAGGGCTCTGCTGCTGCGCTCGACGGCTGGCATGCCTGACGGAGAGGAGCTGCAGCAGCTGGTCGATGCCGTCGCCGAGGCATTTCCGCTGACGGTGACGATCGGCTGCGGCACGGCGGCGGAGCGCTGGGAAGAGCTGCCCGCCTCCTACCGGGAAGCCCAGGCGGCTCTCAGCGCCAAGTGGCTGCTCGGCAAGAACCGTGTCATCACAGAGGATCCCGCGTCGCATGGAGATGCGGAGGCGACCGTGCAGCTGGACCGGATCGTCGAGCGGATGCTGGAGGCGATCCTCCAGTATGATCTGGTCGGCATCGACAACGGCCTCATGGAGCTGTTCGGCATGCCGGGACGGCAGCGCAGCGACGCCTACCATCTCATCATCCGCATGACCTCCAAGCTGCATGCCGATCTCAAGGCGATGAACGAGAATCTGTACGAGCTGCTGAGATGGGAAAGCCATGAGCCTTCCGTCCTGTTCCAGTTCGAGACGGTAAGCGATGTGCTGTCCTGGCTGCGCAAGCGCCTCTTCGAGCTGTCCGAGCTGCTGCTGCTCAAGAGCAGGCGCCACAACCGCAAGCTGATCGAGGACATCATCGGCTATGTGGAGGAGAGGCTCGAGCAGCGGGTGACGCTGAAGGAAACGGCGGCTCGCTTCAATTTCACTCCGAACTATTTGGGCCATCTGTTCAAGGAAGAGACCGGACAGCCGTTCAGCGAGTTTCTGCTGGAGCGCAAGCTGGCTCGGACCTGCTCCCTGCTGCAGGACCCTTCCCTTAAAATCTATGAAATCGCGGATCGGATGGGCTACAAAAATATCGTGTATTTCAACCGGCAGTTCAAGCAATCCACCGGCATGTCGCCTGGCGAATACCGGAAGAAGCAGCAAATCTGAGCGCCAGCCCCGGCTCCCAACCTCGTGAACATCGTGGAAAAAGTATCGGTTTTAGTTGTTCTCCGCACTGACGGGCTCTCGGTCCGAAGTCCTATACTAAGGGCATAAGGACATCGAGAGGGGAGAAGACATGAATCGAAGCGGCTTTTTGGGCGACG
This sequence comes from Paenibacillus sp. SJS-P3, assembly GCF_056711585.1. NCBI lineage: Bacteria > Bacillati > Bacillota > Bacilli > Caryophanales > Paenibacillaceae > Paenibacillus > Paenibacillus sp. SJS-P3. The sequence goes on from NZ_CM160043.1 coordinate 1,193,952, forward strand.
TCCTCAAATACCGGACGCTGCTGCTGATGCTGCTGCCGGGCGTCCTGTTTTTCATTCTGTTCGCCTACATTCCGATGGCCGGAATCGTGCTGGCCTTCAAGCAGTTCAATTACGCCGGAGGCGTATTCGGGAGCCCTTGGAACGGGCTGGACAACTTCCGCTTTTTCTTCGAATCCGGCGATGCCTGGCGGGTGACGCGCAACACGGCGCTGTACAATATCGCGTTCATCATCGTGAACAACGTGCTGCAGATCGCCGCCGCCATCCTGCTGTTCGAAGCGGCCAGACCGTGGTTCCGCAAAATTTTCCAGACGATGATGTTCCTGCCTTACTTCATCTCCTGGGTCGTCGTCGGGGCGATCGCCTACAATCTGTTCAACTACGATTACGGCACGCTCAACGTTGTGCTGAAGGCGCTGGGCATGCAGCCGCTGGACGTGTACAACACGGCGTCGTATTGGCCGCTGCTTCTCGTAGTCATCTCGGCATGGAAGGCGCTGGGATACGGATCGGTCATGTATTTGGCGGCGATCACCGGCATGGATAGGGAAATGTACGAGGCGGCGGAGATCGATGGCGCGAACATCTTCCAGCGGATGCTGCACATCACAATCCCGAACCTGTATCCGACCGTCATCATCCTCGTGCTGCTGGCCGTCGGCAACATCTTCCGCGGCGACTTCGGGATGTTCTACAACATGGTCGGCAACAACGGAATCCTGTTCTCCTCCACGGATGTCATCGACACGTACGTGTTCCGCTCCCTGACGACGAACAACGATATCGGCATGTCGTCCGCAGCCGGCTTCTACCAATCCATTCTGGGCTTCGTCACGATCCTGCTGGCCAACTATGCCGTGCGCCGATATGACAAAGACCGGGCGTTGTTCTAAGGGGGAGATATCAACATGCAAGCTCAACCACAGACAGCAGCCGCTTCCGCCGGCAAGAAGGCAGGCAAGCTCAAGGGAGACCTGCTGCTGTTCCAACTGATCGGCTACGCCGTTCTCGGAGTCATGTCCGCCATCTGCCTGCTGCCGTTCCTGCTCGTCCTCTCCTCCTCGCTCACAAGCGAAAGCTCGATCATCGAGAACGGCTTCCAGCTGCTGCCCTCGGCTTTCTCGGGCGAGGCGTACCGCATCCTCTTCACGTATCCGGAGCAGATGCTCCGCGCATACGGGGTGACGATCGGCGTAACGGCGATCGGAACGCTGCTGGGATTGTTTTTGACTTCCATGACGGCGTACGTGCTGTCGCGCAAGGACTTCAAGTGGAGAGGCTCCTTCTCCTTCTTCTTTTTCTTCACGACGCTGTTCAGCGGCGGACTCGTGCCTTGGTACCTGCTCGTCGTGAACTACCTGCATCTGAAGGATACGCTTGTCGTGCTCATTCTTCCGATGCTGCTCAACGTGTTCTACATCATCGTCATGAAGTCGTTCATGAGCGGCATCCCGGAGGCGATCGTGGAGTCGGCCAAAATGGACGGAGCGGGGGATTTCCTCATCTACGCGAGGCTGATCCTGCCGCTGGCCAAGCCGGCTCTGGCGACCATCGGACTGTTCATCGCGCTCGGCTACTGGAACGACTGGTACAACGCGCTGCTGTTCGTCTCGAACGAGAACCTCATGCCGCTCCAGTACTATCTGTACAAAATGCTGGGGAACATGGACGGGATGCGCAAGGCTCTCATCAGCTCCGGCGCGGTCGTGAGCACGAGCATCCCGACGGAGAGCCTCAAAATGGCGATGACGGTCGTGGCGATCGGCCCGATCCTGCTCGCTTATCCGTTCATCCAGCGCTATTTCGTGCAGGGGCTGACGATCGGTTCGGTGAAGGGCTGACTCCGAAAAATGAATGCGGCAATGCGGGCAAATCCAATACTCCGAAAAACGAATGCGGCAATGCGGGCAAATCCAATACTCCGAAAACGAATGACTCTTACAATCGCTGTTGAAGTCCGGATTTCTTGATTTTTTATCCCCTCGATGGGGAAATCCGGCCTTCAAATGCGAACGCTCCGCTTTTCCAGAGCTCATTCGCCTTTCTGCGTCTTATCCGCCTGCATGAATCTTCGGCCCTCCTTTCATTCGGAGGGAGAGGCCCGGAGAGCTGCGCCCTCCTTTGGAGGGAGAAGCCGAAAAGCTTCGAGCGCCCCTCCTTTGAGGGAAAGGCTCCCGGAAGCTTCGCTCTGCTAGAGTCCATCTGCTTGCATGAAGTACAGAATCATCCATCCACTCCATAGGGGGAAAAACCATGAAAGCCAAAAAATCGCTCCTGCTGCCGATGGCGGCGCTGCTCTCCATGTCCGCGGTGCTCGCGGCCTGCGGAGGAAACAACAATAACGCAGCATCCAATACGGAATCGCCGGCGGTCAACTCATCCGCTGCGCCGACTAACGCAACCGCTTCCAACGAGCCCGACACCTCCAAGGAGGTCAAGCTGAAAATGCTGCTCGTCGGCGGCAAGCCGGCCGACTACGACAAAGTATTCGGCGAGCTGAACAAGAAGCTCAAGGAGCGCATCAACGCGACGGTCGAGGCCGAATTCCTCGACTGGTCCGACTGGAACCAGAAATACCCGCTGAAATTCGCGGCCAACGAAGACTTCGACCTTGTCTATACGGCGAACTGGGCTTACTACAACGACCAGGCGCTGAAGGGCGGCTTCCTGGAGCTTACGGAGGACATGCTGAACAAGTATGCGCCGCAGACGGTGAAGAACATGCCTCCGGTCTCCTTCGACCAGGCGAAGGTGAACGGCAAGCTGTTCATGGTGCCGAACAACAACGTCGAAGTGAACGACAAAGTCATTCTGTACCGCGAGGATCTGCGCAAGAAATACAATCTGCCGGAGATCAACAGCCTCGAATCCTACGCCACTTATTTGAAGGCGATCGCCGCGAACGAAAAAGGCATGCTGGCCTACGGCGCCAAAGCAGGCGACGGCTGGAAATGGCATGAGATGGACCAAGCGACGCTGGAGCAGCACAACGACTGGAATCTGGTCGACATGACGCTGCCGCTCGCATATAAGATGGACGATGCCTCGGGCAAGATCTTCAACATTTACGATACGCCCGAGTTCAAGCAGCTGCTGACTTACTACAAGGATCTCTCCGACAGCGGCGTCTGGTCCAAAAACGTCGTCAGCAACAAAAACGACGTCTGGCAGGATATCAAAGCCGGCAAGGTCGCTTCCTACGCTGCGCAAAATCTGGGCACCGCTGGCTCCAACCTCGCCGAGATGCGCCGGGACAACCCGTCCCTGGAGGTCGCCATCGCGGACATCACGCCGGACAAGAAAAAAATCGCGGCCATCTCGACGCAGAACGGCATGGCGATCCATGCGACATCCAAAAATCCGGAGCGCTCGCTCATGCTGATCGACCTGCTGCAGAACGACAAGGAGATCCATGATCTCACGATGTACGGCATCAGCGGCACGAACTATGTGCCGGAAGGCGACGACAAGTACAGTGCCGGCCCAGCCGCGGCGAACTACACCGGCTTCTCCAACTGGGGCTGGAACTCGCAGCTGAACCGGACCGACTCCTCGTATCCGCAGGAAGCGAACGATATTTTCGAGAAATGGCAGTCCAGCATCTATCACTTCCCGCTGGAAACGTTCGTCTTCGACGATGCCAAGGTGAAGACGGAAGTGGCCAGCATCAGCAACGTCATGCTGCGCTATTCGATTCCGCTGGAATACGGTCTGGTCAAGGATTTGGACAAAGGCCAAGCCGATCTGATCAAGCAGCTGAAAGCAGCCGGCATCGAGAAGGTCATGACGGAAATGCAAGCCCAAGTGGACACGTTCCTGGCCCAGCAGAAATAAGCCATGCGGGAGGAGACCCTGTCGTCTCCTCCCGTTTGCATCTTTTTGGAACCATCGCGGGGTGTCGACCGTTCCTGAGCTTTCCTTTTCTTTAAGAGAGAAAGTCTTCGGAAACGGCGCTCCGGATTTCGATTCCATTGCGGCCGCCAAGACAAGGCGGCGAAGCTTCCTTTTTTTCATTTCATTCGATCAAGGAGTGGTAACGTTGATTCCAAAACATCCCCCCGTCAGCAGCAAGCTGCCTGTGCTTATGCATGGAGCGGATTACAACCCCGATCAGTGGCTGCATGATCCGGCCATTCTGGAGGAGGACATCCGGCTGATGAAGCTGGCCGGCTGCAACGTCATGTCGGTCGGCATCTTTGCCTGGGCGGCACTGGAGCCGGAGGAAGGCCGGTTCGAGTTCGGCTGGCTGGACGACCTGCTCGACCGCTTCGCAGCGAACGGAATCTATGCCTGGCTGGCGACGCCGAGCGGAGCCCGTCCCGCCTGGATGTCGCAGAAGTACCCCGAGGTGCTGCGCACCGGCGCGAACCGGGTGCGCAATCTGCATGGCATGCGGCATAACCATTGCTACAGCTCCCCGGTCTACCGGGAGAAGGTGGCGATCATGAACGGCAAGCTGGCGGAGAGATACGGCGATCATCCGGCTGTCGTCGGCTGGCATATTTCCAATGAGTATGGCGGCGAATGCCACTGCGAGTACTGCCAGGACGCTTTCCGTGAATGGCTGAAGGAGAAGTACGGCACGCTCGACAAGCTTAATGCGGCATGGTGGGCGACCTTCTGGAGTCATACGTACACGAGCTGGGAGCAGGTGGAGTCCCCGGCGCCGCATGGCGAGAACATGGTACATGGCCATAATCTGGACTGGCGGAGGTTCGTGACGGACCGGACAACCGATTTTTGCAAGCACGAAATGGCGCCTCTGCGAGCCGTCAATCCGCAGCTGCCATGCACGACCAACATGATGGACCTGTTCTACGATCTGGATTACCGCAAGCTGGCCGAAGCCATCGACGTCATCTCGTGGGATGCCTACCCGATGTGGCATAAGGATGCTTCGGACACGCATATGGCCGCCTGGTTCTCCTTCAACCACGACCTGTTCCGCTCGCTCAAAAAGAAGCCGTTCCTGCTCATGGAGAGCACGCCGAGCCTGACGAACTGGCAGCCGGTGAGCAAGCTGAAGCGTCCCGGCATGCATCGCCTCAGCTCGCTGCAGGCGGTCGCGCACGGCGCTGATTCGGTGCAATATTTCCAGTGGCGCAAAAGCCGGGGCTCCAGCGAGAAGTTCCACGGCGCGGTCGTGGACCATGTCGGGCATGAGCATACACGCGTGTTCCAGGACGTGGCCGAGCTTGGCTCCGAGCTGGCGGGACTTGCAGATGTAGTTGGGACGGATGTGCCCGCGGAGGCGGCCATCCTGTTCGACTGGGACAACCGCTGGGCGGTGAACGATGCCCAAGGTCCGCGCAACGGCGGCCTGCGTTACGAGGATACGGTCGTGCAGCATTATCGCGCCTTGTGGGAGCTTGGCGTGCCGGCCGATGTGGTCGGCTCGCAGGACGATCTGAGCGGCTACAAGCTGCTGATCGTGCCGATGGCTTACCTGCTGCGCGAAGAAGCGGGACGGAAGATCGAAGCGTTCGTGCGCGGAGGCGCCACGGCAGCGATCACCTACTGGAGCGGAGTCGTGGACGAGCATGACCTGTGCTATCTGACCGGCTTCCCGGGTCCGCTGCGCGAGGTGGCGGGCATCTGGGCGGAAGAGATCGAAGGGCTTCATGACGGAGACCGCAACGCTCTCGTCATGCGGGACGGCAATGCGCTTGGGCTTGGCGGCTCGCATGAAGTCCATGAGCTGTGCGAGCTGATCCATGCCGAAGGAGCGGAAGTTCTGGCCGTATACGGCGACGATTTCTACGCCGGCAGGCCGGCTCTGACCGTGAACGCCTTCGGCGCCGGCAAAGCCTATTATTTGGCTGCGAGAGTGAAGGAAGATGAGTTCTACCGCTCCTACTACGAGCGGCTTGTCGAAGAGAGCGGGGCTCGGCGCGCCGTGAAGGCGGAGCTGCCGCCGGGAGTGACGGCCCAGCTGCGCTGCGGCGGAGGCAAGGAGTTCGTGTTCCTGCTTAATTTCTCAGCCAAGGAAGCGGCTGTGCGGCTGGAGGAAAGCGAGGCCGGATGGTCGGACTCCTCGACGGGGGAACCGGCTGCAGGAGAGATCGTTCTGCCGGTCAACGGCGCGATCATCTTGGTGAGGGAGATCGGGTAAAGGGTTTGATTATGGAAAAGAGCAAAGAGAGAGCAGAACATAGAACAGAACATAGAGCAGAACATAGAGCAGAACATAGAGCAGAACATAGAGCAGAACATAGAGCAGAACATAGAGCAGAACATAGAGCAGAGACGGCGAAGCTTTGGCCGTTTCTGCTTTTTTTTCAATCTCTAACACCGAGCTTGCAGGAATAAATACTTGGTTAGCTTGGAAAACATCAAATCTCTTTACTTCCGGACTTTATGTCGAGCTGGGATTAGTCTCTTCGGACATGATCCGGGAAAAGAGGGAAGCTTCTGCAGCGTTCCGCAGCTTCCTTCCTGTTTCCTCACCGCAACACTCGCTTTATACTTGAATTCCGTAGGATAGATCTTATCTGCGGAAGAGGTGCGGGGATGAACGAAATCAAAATAGCTCTGGTCGGCGATTATAATGAGGAAGTTGTGGCTCATGGGGCGATACCGCAAGCGCTGCGGCTATCTGCTGGACAATCGGAGCCGCCGTGGAGCCGGAGTGGGTCCCGACGGATTCTTTGCAGGTAGATATCGCAGATATTCTAGCGAATTATCAAGGCATCTGGATCACTCCAGGCAGTCCTTACCGGAGCATGCAGGGTGCATTGAACGCGATCCCATGGCATCATCCCACCAGGCTTTCGGTGGCGTTCCTGGTTGTGACAGGTCAAAGCAGATGCACTCGCCATCCAAAATAGCTGTCTTGACCGGTAAACGAATCTGAGCAAGCTTCGGAAAACTATTCGTGACCTCCGTACCTTCGCGGGTAAATGCCCGCACGGTGTAACCATGATTATAATGAATGAGGATCCGAAAACCATCCCATTTCAGACTAGACATCCATCCCTTTCCTTGCATAACTGTGGCAGAAGATCGAAGCAGCATCGGTCTAATCGGTTCATTCAGCATGATAAAACCTCCAAGCTGACCAAAGCATGTTAAGCTGCTTCAGGGCATTATGAGATTACTGGGAGCGAAGCGAGACTAACTAGAGCTGCTTAGGTTTCTACAAATAGGGGTAGCGCCAACATTTTGACCGTTTTATACGCTAAGCATTAGCGGACATGCATTTTCGCCATTCCTGATGACCTTAGCGGACGTAAATAGCCGCTTACCATCATACTGATAACCGCTAATGATGTTTAGCGGTCATTAAAAAAAAAGAAGCTATTCCTTCATGGTAGTTCTAAAAGACGATTTGCATATTCTGATTGAACGGCTCCAAGAACCCGATCAAAAAACATTTCTTTGACTTTCTTCAATATTTGATCGAACGTTCAGAAAGATAGTCGCTGAGCTGGGAGAAGATAGAACTGCAGGAATCCGACGGCGAGCCTTTGACTGAAGAAGAACCCTTTTTTTTCATCACGCCTCTCTTGGATATCAAAGCAATAAACCACCAGTAAAATATACCGGTGATTCGAATAAGGAACTAATTTAAAATTTTCTTATTTAACATTGGTACTTTATGTCGATTTCTTTTCTCTGCTCGCTGAAACGGGAGAATGAGAAATGAAAAGACACCTTCATTATATTAGTCAAAAAATAATTTCAATCCTACTCACCAGACGAATAGCCTGTACGGATGCGTTCACCGTCTAACATCGTATCTGGCTGTTTATGATTTTTTAGAATTGATCTTAATTTCCTGTTGAATATGAATACTAATTTAATTATAGCAAAACCAACCAGAGTGCCAACTGTATTTAATATCAGATCATCAACATCAGCAGCTCTGTAACCAATTCCAATAATTTTATTAAGAGTAAATTGTAGAGTCTCTATTGCAAGACTAGCGAGTACACCTACAAGTAATACCTTTCTTATTGTAATATTTTTTCGAACAAAGGGGAGGTAAATTCCAAGAGGTATAAACATAATAATATTTCCTGCCACTTGTTTTCCGATAGTCATATAAGAACCAAATTCAAGACCACTCTTTATGTATTCGATTATAGAATGAAATGGAATAAAATTGTTTTGGTATTGGGTTTTTGGATGACTAATAAAAGAATCTATCAAGCTTTTTTGATAAGGAAATGGAAATATGGTCACTGAAATTACAACAATGAAATAAATACAGAATACGCAGTAGATAATATGTTGATTCAATGAATACTTATATTTTCTATGTAAAAAGATAATAGTAATCAAATAAACAAAAATGATAATAATTGCTGGTAATTTGTAGTTTAACATCACATCAATTTGCACCTCACTATATCTTATTTGGTAATTTTCAGTTAGTAATGCCAAAGAGAAAAAAAGATCAGATCTTTTTTTCTCTTCTGAGACCTGTATAGTTTCCATAGGCTCCATTATATACAGATCCTACATATGGAGAGGAGAACAGATTATCCTCGAATATCTTAGTTTCAATTTGACTTCCAGAAATCTGTGAACCAGAGTAGTAAGCTGTGTTTGTGTGCACATAGATTTTTGTGTGACCAGCTGCTGGAGTCTGAGAACCTTGTACCGCGACTTGATGAGTGAAATCATAAGTAAACGAATTGGAGAATGCGAATGCTGCAGTAGATACCAAAAGTCCAAATGCAAGAACGGCGGAAGATCCAATCATTTTCATTTTCTTCATTTTGTACTCTCTTTTTTGTCAATATTTCCCTCAATAGAAATGTTAATGGAAATTGATGCGGGAGTAAATAGTTGAATATTACTAAGTTATTGTGTTCCATTTTGTCTAATTGTCGTAAAGTATCAACCAAAATGATGGTTCTTCAATACTTTAGGTGCATATTATATCGGGATTCCTTCTTTTTAGCCCCAAAGGAATTTGGACAGTACACATATCACCTAGCAAGATTATCATATTATCGTTGTTTTTTTGCGGTTTTAAGTACTAGTTTCTCGACAGGGAAACTGAGCGACAACAGTAACCGCTTTACGCAAACGGCAACCTCGGGTGCCCATTTTTACCTCTGAGGTGGTCAACTTTTTGATAGATAAATACACATCATTTCGCTCATTTGCGTTCAACAAATAATTACAGGGGTGTACGACCAAAATCATGCCCGGGAGCATGCAATCCCGCTTAGTGGCAGCTGCGGAGGTTTCCAGCACACGGTCATCGAGTTCGCCCGCAACCGGTTAGGGATGGACTCCGCAGACCATGCGGAAGAAAATCCGGATGCGGATGTGCTGATGGTCGCTCCGCTGGCCTGCTCCGTGAGCAATCAGTCTCACCGGTTCAAGCTGGCCGCAGGCTCCAGGATTAGAGAGATCTATGGCCGCGACGAAATTTCCGAGCCTTACGGAATTTGCAATTACGGTCCCAACCCTTTTTATATCGACAGGCTGGAAGCGGCAGGCTTCAAGGTCTCCGGCACCGATCTGAACGGGGAGATCCGCATCATGGAATTGGACACACATCCCTTTTTTATAGGAACCTTGTTCCAACCGGAGCGTTCCGCCTTGCAGGGGCTTGTCCATCCGCTCATCACGGAATTTGTCCGCAGCGTTGTTGAGTAAGATTGCATGGATGCCTGACCGACTTTCGGGCAGTGTGGATTAAAACCATAGGAAGAAGCTTCGCCGACTGCGATGCAGGACGGGCGAAGCTTTTTTTGTAAGACAGGACTAGATGCTTATCTGTATCGGACATACGATCCGTTATTTTCGATAATATCCGAATATTCACTGTGTATCGGACATACGATCCGTTATTTTAGGTAGATGACTCGATTTTGGGAGAGAATCTCTGAAATAGCGGAACTCATGTCCGTTAAATTTTTTTGAATGGGCATTTTCGTGGAAATAGCGGAACCTATGTCCGATAGGCTGATCCATGGGGAAGAAATTCATGACGAAGCGATTTCTGCTGAAAGCGTATTTACATAATCTTCCCAGGGAGCTAGGATTTAACTGAAGGAATAATGGTCAACATCGGCGCGGATTCGAATCATGGCAAATCTCGCACCGCGAAGTAGAGGGCTGGAATGGAACGGTACGCGTATTACAAAGACATGTTTGAATCGCTTCCGAAGCCGTTCGCCTTCGTCGATCTGGATCAGTTGGACGCCAATGCGGCGGCTGTCGCCAGGGAAGCCGGGGACAAAAAGGTGAGAATCGCCAGCAAGTCGATCCGCTGCGTCGATCCGCTGCGGCGGATTCTCGGCTCCAGCCCGGTCTTCCAGGGCATCATGTGCTTCACAGCCACGGAAGCGGCCTATCTCGCTCGGAAGGCTTCGACGATCTGCTGCTCGGTTATCCGCAAGCAGCAGCTTCAATATTAAATCCCAAAAAGGCGGTTGATTGTTTTGGCCAATGAGCTTGAAAAACCCGTCATCCGTCTGCAGGACGTGCGGATGAATTACGGCAATAAATTTGTTTTGAAAGGCATCGACCTGGAAGTTTATCCCGGCCAGATCATCGGATATATCGGCCCCAACGGCGCGGGCAAAAGCACGACGGTCAAGCTGATGCTTGGACTTGAAACCGGGTACGGCGGAACGATCGAGGTGCTCGGACATAATTTGTCCGAAGGCTCGTCGGCTTACAAAGGACGCATCGGCTATGTGCCCGAAACGGCCGAAATCTACGATACGCTCAGCGCGAGGGAATACCTGACCTTCTGCGGCGAGCTGTACGGACTGAAGCCGGAGGACGCCGATTACAAGGGAGCCAAGCTGATGCGCCTGTTCGGGATGGAAGAGGTGTATGATTCCCGGATCGATTCGTATTCCAAAGGAATGAGGCAGAAGGTGATGCTCGTCGCCAGCCTGCTCCACAATCCTGACCTGCTGTTCCTCGACGAGCCGCTCAGCGGACTGGACGCGAACAGCGTCATGATCGTCAAGGAGATCCTCGCTCAGCTTGCCGCCGAAGGCAAGACGATCTTCTATTCCTCGCATATCATGGACGTCGTGGAGAAGATCAGCAGCCGCATCGTGCTCCTGCATGACGGGCATATCGCCGCGGACGGAAGCTTCGCCGAGCTCAAGGCGCAGGGAGCGGAAGGCTCGCTGGAGCAGATCTTCAACGACCTGACGGGCTTCACCGAGCATGCCGAGATCGCCGGGAGGATCGTCCAGGCGGTTCAAGAGGACTATAGCTGATGCATGGACTCGTAATGAAGCTGCTGGACAGGTTCAGCGGCATGTTCCGCCATGCAGGCATCGACTACCCGGCGCTGCGCACGATCGTAAGGATCAAGCTGACGATGGACGGGCGCAAGCCGAACGGCGTCCTGGAAGCGATAGGGAAATCCAAGAAGCCTTCTCCAGACAAGCCGGAGAAGTCGCCGTTTGCGGTCAACTGGCTGTACGTCCTGATGAGCCTGGCGATAATTCCCTTTCTTTTTCTGAACGATAGTTTGGCCGGCATGACCTTCGTGTTCACGCTGCTGATGTTTTTTCAGGGGACGGCGATGATATCCGATTTCTCATCGGTCATGCTGGATACCCGGGACAGGTCGATCCTGAGGACGAAGCCGGTGGACGGACGCACGCTCGGGATGGCTAAGACCGTCCATATCATCGTTTATCTCTTTCTGCTCACCGCCTCTCTGGCCGCGCTTCCGCTCATTGCGGTGTTCGTCTTCAAGGGTGCGGCCGCAGGGCTGGTGTTCCTGCTTGAAATCATGCTTGTGACCGGACTGGACATCTCCCTCACGGCGGCTGTCTATTATGCCGTGCTTCGTTTATGGGATGGAGAACGGCTGAAGGATATGATCAACTACATCCAGATCGTGCTCGCGATCGTGCTCCGGCCGGTGCCGGGATTTCACGATGGCCTCCTTTACCAAATCTCCACCTCCTGTTGACGAATAAGGGACACTCACCCGTTACCCTTAAATTGGAAATCAATCATGCATAACCGGGAGGAGCGGATGACGGTGAGATTGATCGTGATGGGAGATCTTCATTATCATGAATGTGACAGGTCGGTACCGGGATTGCACGATGCGCATGCTTCATTCTACAGCCGTTTGTTGGACGAGTTTCTCGAAGCGGAGGCGGACCTGCACATTTCCTTGGGGGATCTGACCAACTATGGAACGGCCGAAGAGCTTCGGCAGGTATACGGATTGCTGAAGCGCAAGCAACGGAATTTCATCCATGTCCTGGGCAATCACGACCTGTACGCGCAGACGCGGGCCGAGGTGCTGAACATATCCGGACAGCTGCGGTATCATGCGTTCGACGCCGGCCATGCCGTCCTCGCTTTCCTCGACACGGCCAAGGAGCAGGACTATGAGGATTGGGGAGGCTGGGTCGATCCGGAGCAGCTGGATTGGCTGGAGGAGATGGTCATCGCTTCGGGAGACCGGCCTCTGCTCGTCTTCGGCCATCATCCCGTCTACGCCACGACCGCACGCTCCGAAACGGATAAAGGCTCCATTCACCCCGATATCGATATGTGGAGCATCCTGCGCAAGAAGAAGGGCGTCGGCATCTACTTCAACGGGCATACCCATGTCGATTCCATCGCGGTCCGTGGCCAATGGTCGTTCGTCCAGCTGTCCGCATGCCTGGATGTTCCTTCCTTCCGCATCGTGGATGTCGAGCCGGAACGGATTGCGGTCCGCGCCGTTGAAGTGACGGATGAAGAAGCCATCGGAGGCTTGCCGATCATTCACCGGCACATGAGGCATTTCAGCCCGACTCTCGGAGCCAAGGGACTGCACAGGGATCGCGAGCTCGCCATACCCCTCAAGGATACCGTGCTGCCGGGATGAATGCCGAACAGTTCCGCAGCCTGCTTGAAGAACGCAGGATCATCGCCTCGCTCAAGCAGCCCAAGCATATCGAGCTTGCGCTGGAGCTGCGCAGCCGGTTGTCCGGCGTATTCCTGCTGATGGGGCATATCGGCGTGCTGGGCTCGTACGTCGATGTTTTCCGCAGCCACGGCATACCGGTCTTCCTCCATCTGGAGAAGATCGGCGGGCTCAGCACGGATTCCCACGGCATCGACTATTTGGCCAAGACGATACGTCCTGCCGGCATCGTCTCGACCAAGACGAGCGTGATCCGGGCCGCCAAGAAACGCGGCTTGCTCACCGTGCAGCGCTTCTTTCTCGTGGACAGCGAAGGACTGAGCAATATATCCGGCAGCCTGGAGCAGACGATGCCCGACATCATCGAGCTGATGCCTGCGCGCATTCCGGAAATGATTGCGCGCGTACGCCGGTTCGCGGACGTTCCGATCATCACCGGCGGCTTGCTCAGCGAGCCCTGCCAAGGCCGGCTATGCCTGGACTACGGAGCTGCCGCGGTCTCGTCCTCCGATCCGAGGCTGTGGCGGGCCGACTATTCCGGGCAATCGGGCAGCGGATTGGAACGATCGAGCTAGGCCGAGCCTCTTCACGTATTCTTCGCATGACGTTGACGTTCGATTGACATATCGAGCCTATACTGGGCTTGTACAAGTAAATAGAAACGGTCGGAACCTCAGGAGAGACCTTAACCCGCCGCGGATCGATATCCGCGGTACGGTTAAGGTCTCTTTTTCTGCGCACCTGCGCTCCGGCCGGATCAAACCATACCTTGGAGGGGATCCATATCATGGCAAGAAAAACGATGATCGCAGCGATGTCCATCCTGCTCTCCGCGGCGCTCGCCGCTTGCGGCACGGGCGGGGACAACACAGGAACTGTCGAGGCGGAAGGCGGCCCGAATGCGGCAGCGGCGGGATCGGCTGCATCCGAAGGCAAGATCACGATCAAATATTGGTACGCCTTCGGAGACAAGATCGAAGAAGCCAAGCAGCATCTCGTCAAGGAATTCAACGCTTCCCAGAACCGGATCGAGGTCGTGGCTGAGCATCAAGGCAATTACGATGATCTTCACGCCAAGGTGCAGGCGGCTTTCGCTGCCGGACATGCTCCCGCCGTCACCGACCTTGAGATCGCCTCCACGGGAGTATTCGCCCGCTCCGGCATGCTGGAGGAGCTGACGGCCTATGCGGACCGCGACAAGGACCAGCTGCAGCTGGACGATTTCAATCCCGGCCTCATGGGCAACGCCTATGTGGACGGCAAGCTGTACGGGCTCCCCTTCATGCGCAGCACGCCGATCCTCTACAAGAACGTAACGATGCTGAAGGACGCCGGACTCGATCCGCAAGGACCGAAGACATGGGATGAGCTGGAGCAGTATGCCCGCGTGCTGAAGGAGAAAGGCAAGACCGGCATGACGGTGCCGGCCGACATCTGGTTCTACGAGGCGCTTGTCGCCCAGAGCGGAGGCCAGATGCTGAGCGAGGACGGCAAAAAGGCCGCGTTCAACTCTCCTGAAGGCGTTGCGCCCGTAGAATTCTGGAAAAAGCTTGTTGCCGAAGGGCTGATCAAAATTCCGGTAGGCGACGAAGCGGGCGCCACGGCGGACAAGGACTGGGCGAACCAGCTGTCCGCGTTCAAGTTCGGCTCCACGGCAGGCGTCACCGGCAGCCTGGAGATCGCCAAGGGCAACGGCTTCGAGCTCGAGACGGCTTTCATGCCGGCGAACAAATCCTACGGCGTGCCGACCGGAGGCTGCCAGCTCGTCATCACGTCGAAGAGCAGCCAGGAAGAGAAGGACGCGGCCTGGGAATTCCTCAAGTGGATGACGTCCAAGGAGAATACGATCTACCAGCACAAGCATGTCGGCTATCTCCCGACCCGTCTGTCCGCCGTTCAGAGCGAAGAGCTGCAGACGCATTTCAAGGAATACCCGCAATTCAAGGTGGCCGTCGACCAGCTTCAATATGCAAGGCCGCGCCCGATGGAGAACGGGTATCCGGAGGTGACCCGAATCGTCCGAACTGCCATCGAGAAGGCGATTCTCGATCCGAAGACGACCCCTCAAGCGGCGATGGACGACGCGGCCAAGAAGGCGGACAAGCTGCTGTCGAAATAGGCTGGGCCTAGACAAACCGGAACAGCAATCGGTTATTGAAGGCAAGGATAAGGGGGAGCGGCCTATGGCGCAGATCGAGCTGCGGAACATCGGCAAGAAATTCAAGCAGGAAGCCGTCATCGAGAACCTCAATCTGACGATCCGGAGCGGTTCGTTCACGGTGCTCGTCGGACCTTCCGGATGCGGCAAATCGACGACGCTGAGAATGGTTGCCGGACTGGAGCGGCAGACGGAGGGCGAGATCTGGATCGACGGGAAATGCGTGAGCGACACGCCGCCGGGGCTGCGGGACGTAGCCATGGTATTCCAGAACTATGCGCTCTATCCGACGATGAGCGTGCGCGGCAACATCGAGTTCGGACTCAAGAACAAGGGAGTCGCGAAGCAGGAGCGCGAGCGGCTGATCGGCGATATCTCCGAGCTTGTGGGGCTGACGCCCTATCTGGACAAGAAGCCGCAGAGCCTCTCCGGCGGACAGAGGCAGCGCGTCGCTCTCGCCCGCGCCATGGTGAAGCAGCCGAAGGTGTTCATACTGGACGAACCGCTGTCCAACCTCGATGCCAAGCTGCGCAGCCAGATGCGGACGGAGCTGATCCAGCTTCACAAGCGGCTCGGGACAACGTTCGTATACGTCACGCACGACCAGGTCGAGGCGATGTCGATGGGAGACGAAATCGTGGTGATGGACAAGGGAATCGTCCAGCAGGCGGACGGTCCGATGGCGATCTATGAGCAGCCGGCCAATCTGTTCACCGCGCAGTTCATCGGGACGCCTCCCATGAATGTGCTGCTGCCGCAAGACATGCATGCACTCGGCATTCCGGCCATGCCGGGCGTCCATTATGCCGGATTCCGCCCGGAGCATGCGGTGCTGAATCCGCCGGACGGCTCGGAGGACATCGTGCTGAAGGGGCGGATCGCGACGCGGGAAAGCCTTGGAGCGGAGCAGATCTACCAGCTTGAGCTTGCCAGCGGTACCTTGGTTTCCGTCAAAACCTTCCTGAGGCCGATCGAAACGGGGGAATGGGCGGCTGCCGCCATCCCGGCCGAGGCTTTGCATGCTTTCGATGTCCGAGGGAATCGGGTCGACTGCAGCCTGAACGGGTGGAAGGAGGCCGCAGGCGGTGAGATGCTGACGGCGGCCGGAGCCGGAGATCGATCATGACGACCGCTTGGGACAAGCTTCGCCCCTATGGCATGGTCGCGCCGGCCATCCTCGTGTTCTCCCTGTTTTTCATCTATCCCATCTTCTACATGATCTACCTCAGCCTCTTCGACTGGAACTTCGTCAGTCCCGACAAGGCCTTCGTCGGGCTGGCCAACTTCCGGGAGCTGCTGGCGGACGAGGATTTCCGCAAGGTGCTCGGCAACACTTCGCTGTACACCGCGCTTGTCGTCTCGCTGACGACCGGCATCTCCTTGCTGCTCGCACTGTGGCTGAACCGCAGCGGCTGGTTCCATGGCTTCGTGCAGGGAGCGATATTCACGCCGCATATCATCTCGCTCGTCTCGATCTCGCTGCTCTGGAGCTGGCTGATGGATCCGGAATACGGACTGCTGAACGGCATCCTGGGCTGGGCGGGCATCGGCGGGCTTCAGTGGCTGTCGCATCCCGACACGGCTCTGCTTTCATTGGTCCTGGTGGCTGTCTGGAAAGGGATCGGCTACAACGCTCTCGTGTTCATCGCCGGCCTGCAGAGCATTCCGGCGGACATCTACGAAGCCGCTTCGCTCGACCGTTCGCGGCCTCTGACTACGTTCCGGCGGCTGACGCTGCCGATGCTGTCGCCAACAATATTCTTCCTGGTCGTCATCAACATGATCGGATCGTTCCAGGTGTTCGAGACGATTGCGATCATGACCGGAGGCGGTCCCGTGAATGCGACCAATACGCTCGTGTACTACATCTATGAATACGGCTTCCGCTTTTTCAAGATCGGATACGCCTCTGCCGCGGGAGTCATCCTGCTGCTCATCGTCGGCGTCCTGACGCTGCTGTACTTCCGCCTGCTGTCCGCCAGAGTCCACTATCGCTGAACAGAAAGGAGTGCATCCAATGAAGGAAGGAATCCAGCAGGCTCAGCTGGGTCTCGGCAAGCCCGCGGCTGGAGCGGCCAAGTCGGAGCCGCGTGCCCGCATGCGGCTGGCGGCATCCGGCAGGCTGCTGCTTGCCGGCTTCAACCGGGTCTGCATGCTGCTGCTCGTGCTCGTATTCGCCATGCCGTTCGCATGGATGATCTCCACGTCGTTCAAGACGCTGCCGGAAACGATGATTTTCCCGCCCGTATGGATTCCCCGGAATTTCATCTGGGAGAATTACACGGCAGCCTGGAATACAGGACCGTTCCAGCGTTATGCATGGAACAGCATCGTCATCGCCCTCGGCATCCTTCTGCTCCAGATGCTGACGATCATTCCGGCCGCCTATGCGTTCGCCCGGTACCGGTTCGCCGGATCAAAGCTGCTGTTCGGCGTCGTGATGGTCACGCTGATGATTCCGGCGCAGCTGATCTTCCTCCCCGTCTATCTGGAGCTGAGCGCCTTCAACCTGCTCAACACGCATCTGGGCCTCATTCTGCCATTCTCCTCCAGCGCTTTCGGCATCTTCCTGCTCCGCCAAGCGTTCATGCAGATTCCCGACGAGCTGATCGAGGCGGCGCGGCTTGATCTGGCCACCGAGGGCCGGATCATCCTGCGCCTCATGGTGCCGATGGTCAAGCCGGTGCTCGTGACGTTCGCCTTGTTCAGCTTCATCGCGCATTGGAACGATTACTTCTGGCCGCTCGTCATGACGACGAACGAGACGGCCCGCACGCTGCCGCTGGCTATCGCCAAAATCCGTGAAGTAGAGGGAGTCGCGACCTGGAACGTGCTCATGGCGGGCAATCTCATCCTTGTCGCTCCGATTCTCGCGGTCTTTTTCGCCTCTCAGCGGCATATCATCCAGGCTTTTGTATATAACGGGGTCAAATGAAACGGGAGCATAGGCTTTCATGGAGCCGGCTGCCGGAACGGCTGCCCGGCTGGCTGACGGGCAGAGTGTCGAGGCTTGCCCTGCTGGCGTCATGCTCGCTGCTGCTCATCTCCGCCACGGTTCCGCAGCGCCACCCGGTGCTCGTCGTCGCCCATAGGGGAGCGTCGCACGGCGCGCCGGAAAATACGATGGCGGCCTTCGAGCTGGCCCGCCGCCATGGAGCCGACTGGCTGGAGCTCGACATCCGCCAAAGCCGGGACGGCGCGCTCGTCGTCATCCACGACGAAGCGCTGAAGCGGACGACCGGCGCGGAAGGCCGCGTGCAGGACTATGACCTCGCTGCGCTTCGGCAGCTCGATGCCGGACGCTGGTTCGGCGAGGAGTTCGCGGGGGAGCGGATTCCCGAGCTGAAGGATGTCCTGGACCGCTTCCTCGGCCGGATCGGCTTGCTCGTCGAGCTGAAGGATCCGGAGCTCTATCCCGGCATGGAAGATGAGCTGGTCCGGCTGCTTGAGCCTTATGCAGGACGCGGAGAGCTCACGCTCCAGTCCTTCGACCTCGAAGCGCTGCGGCGCGTGCACGGGCGGCTGCCGGAAATTCCGGCGGCGGCTCTCGTACGGGAGCCGGAGACGGAGACGGAGAAGCCCGCAGCTGCGGTTGAAATCGACTGGAAGGCGCTGGGGAAGGAGTTCAGCTCCGTCAATATCCAGTCGAGCCTCGCTGATGCCGCAGTCGTGAAGGACATCCACGAGGCCGGCGGCCGCGTCATGGTCTGGACGATATCGGGCCGAAGGGAAATGGAACAGGCGATCGGAAAGGGAGTTGACGGCGTCATTGCCAACGATCCTTCCTTGTAGACAAGAGAAAGAGCCCTGCGGGCGGAATGATTCCGCCGCAGGGCTCTTTCTGATTCCGGAGGGAGGACCGCATCTGCGGGCCTGGCAGACGGCTGTGGTCAGGACTTCCTGGACCGGCTCCGCTTGCGCTTGCCGGACCCCTTGTTGACCGCTGTGCCGGCGCCTCCGACCGCGTCCTGCTGGAAGGAGCCCGGGCTAAGAGCAGCTTCTTGAATGGGAAGGAGGTTGGATAATCAAGCGTTCTTTCTATTGGGACGTCCCCATATTATTGAGCAGTGCAGGACAGTTCCTTGGAAGAGCCGAATTATAGAAGCGATTCCAATTTCAGGCGGATGGTTGGCTTCGACTATTCCCTATTCCGTTTTCGTGAGAAAGGATTGGAGGCCTGATTAAGCTATGAAAAATAGATCTTTTTTTCTGATTGCTATGATTCTCTTTATTGGCGGTTACAGCTGGCTTGATTATTATAACAATCATTTTTCGAATCAGAGAATCATGCAGAATATAGTAGAGGATAAGGACTATTCCGTACAAGAGGCAGCACGTATCAAGATTGATTTTTTTATCAAACCGGAATGGATTCCTCCTGAAACGGAGGAGCCGCAGAAATTGAATTTGAAAATCTCAGAGAGCCATCAAACAAATATTGTCCTTCAGCAAGTATGGAATAGAGGAGATGATATTTATTTCAGTTTCCATACTACCTATGAGCCGGATTATGATAGCGGAAATTTTCTGCATAATATGCTCATTGATAAAGAAAAAGGAACTTATACATCGGCAGGCTCTTCGAGTGATTTTCTACTAACCGACCTTACGGGAAAAGAAATAGAAGTCGGTTCAACAGGATTTGGACCAGGTTCGGATTTTGCAGTCGGCATAAATTCGGAGGAGTACCGCAAAATTGAAAAGGGATTCCATATAAGTTATTCGGGGATGATTTTGTACGCGTATTCGAGGAAATAAGCCACCTATAAGAGGTGATCGTCTTAAGTTCAACTCCATCCGGGTATCCCGCTACCCGATCTGAAAAGATGCCGAAAAAGGCAGCCGAATGAACGAGGCCACTGAAAATGTGTCGCTGCAGACGGAAATCATTCTTCCGATCGCTGTTGTCCCCAGATTTCTCTGATTTCTGCCGCTTTTAACGATAGAAATCCGGGGACAAAGGCGACCACATCCGTTTCTCCAGAACGATTTCGCGCCTTACGCTACTTTTCAGTGGCCTCGAATGAACGGCTGCCTTTTTCTTGAGGATGGATTGCCTGCCAAGGATCGCATGGCTCAGCTTGAAGCTTGTTGGCCAAAACCGAGCGGCTGCGAACTCCGCTCAGGCAATCGCAGCCGCATGGCCGATGATCTTCAGAACCTTGCCGGGCTCCCAGCCGACGTTGGCCGAGAACTGCAGCTCAAGAGCTTCCCCGTCCAGGCGGCATTCAAAACCATACGTGAACGGCGTCTCCACGAGCATCAATTCAATGCGCAGCGTATCGGAATCCTTCCATGCGAAGCTGCCTTCCACGCGCTGTTCGGCGCCTTGCTTGACTTGGCCGAGGCAAATGCGGGATGCCTCCCACTTGCCGCGTCCCAAGCGGACCGCCTGATCATCGTGGCCGCTGATGCCGAGCACGAGCTCGGCGCCTTGGCCTGCGAAGCGAAGCTCAATGGTTCCGAACTCCAGCTCGTTCGGCTCCAGATGGAAGATCTTCCCTTCCAGCTGAGCTTCATTCGGGGAGGATGTCTCAGCCTGCGGCGGATCGATGCGCAGATCCTTCAGCCGCTCGGCGAGCTCAGCCTGCACCGCATCTTCCGGCTCCAAGCCGCTGCCGGACAGGGCAGGCAGCAGCTTATCCCATACGATGTCCAGCACGGCTTGCATATCGGCTACTCCGGAAGTGATGGCGAGCACCGCCTCCTGCTCCGGCATGACAACGCAATACTGGCCGAATGCGCCGTCGCCCCGGTAGGCGCCGTGACGGCAGAGCCAGAACTGATAGCCGTAGCCTTGCGTCCAGTCGTTGGCTCGGCCGTCGTCGTTGCTGATCTGGAAGCTCGTCGCCTTCTCGACCCAAGCTGCGGGCAAGATCTGCTCGCCTTCCCATTCCCCGCGCTGCAAATACAGCTGGCCGAACTTGGCGATGTCCTCGGTCGTCAAGTTCAGGCCCCAGCCGCCGGTTGCGATACCGCGCGGACATGTTTCCCATGTTCCTTCCGACAGGCCGAGCGGAGCGAACAGACGCGGCTTCAGATACGTCAGCAGGGACTGGCCGGTGACCTGCTCAACAATGGCGGCGAGCATGTAAGTCGCCGCGCTGTTGTAGGCGAAGTGCGTGCCGGGGGCGTATTCGACCGGCTCCCGCAGAAACCCTCTGACCCAGTTGTCGTCCTTCTGCACGCTGCCGGTCACGTCGGCGGCATGCCCCGTCCCCATCATGAGGAGATGCTGGATTTCCATTGCGGCGAGGTTGTCCGATACCGATTCGGGCGCTTCGTTCGGAAAGAAGCCGATGACCGGGTCGTTGACCGACAGCAGCCCTTCCGCTTCCGCGAGTCCGATCGCAGTCGACGTGAAGCTTTTGCTGAGCGAGAACAGCATATGAGGGTATTCCGGCCGATACGGCGCCCACCAGCCTTCAGCGGCAACCTGTCCGCGCCTAAGCAGCATGAAGCTGTGCAGCTCCAGCTGCCGTTCCTGAACGGCATCCAGGAATCCGATGACCGCAGCGGACGGAATGCCGAGCGCTTCCGGTGTCGTTCTTGGCAGACGAACGTAATTGTCCATGTTCGATTCCTCCCCAACTGAAAATGAAAAACGAATGACGCAGAATTGAATGCGTTTTCAAATCGAGTGATCCAAGCGGTTCCGGCAAGCCTCATGCCGGGCAACGATGTCTGCATTTGCGGCGGGTCCTAGCAAGAATGGTATCGCAATTGGATAATTGTGTAAAGCGCATTTGCGGAGGAATCAGAGCCGATTCGGCATGCAGCCCGCCTATTGTCTCATAGTAGAAGCGCACAGCCGATGACGCCTCCGATGGACGTCAAAAAGCGGCAGCCGGGACGATAGCGTCCTGAACTGCCGCTTATTTTCATGCAGGAATCAAGCCTGCGACGCCGCCGCCAGCCTGCCCGGCTTCTGGATATGCCGCAAGCGGACCGCGAAGCCGATCGTGGCGAACGTCAGGCCGGCGGTGATGCCGACCCAGAAGCCGTATGGACCGAGATCCGTCCATCTCGCCAAGCCGTAGCCGAGCGGTATGCCGATGATCCAGTAGGAGACGAACGCGACCACGAACGGAATCGTCACATCCTTGTACCCGCGCAGGGCTCCCTGCAGGGAAGCCTGAGAGCTGTCGGACAGCTGGAACAGGATCGCGAACAGCAGGAAGGTGACCATCATGGAGGCGACCTCCGGCTCCTGGGTGTACAGATTCGCGACCGCCGAGCGGAAGAAGTAGAGAAGGACCGCTGCGGTTCCCATCAAGCCGACAGCGAGGCTGACGCCGAGCATCGCATACTGGCGGGCATGCTTCTGCCTTCCGGCTCCGGCTTCATAGGCGACCATGATGGTGAGCGCCATGGAGATGCTGAGCGGAACCATGAACAGCAGCGACGAGAAGTTGAGCGTCGCCTGATGCGCCGCGATGGCAACTGTGCTGAACATGCCGCCCATGAGCAGCGTGACGACCGAGAAGATGCTCGCCTCGAAGAAGGTGGACAGTCCCATGGGCACGCCGATGCCGAGCAGCTCTTTCCAAGCTTTCCAGGATGGGGCGTACCAGCGCGCGAACATCCGGTGGATCCGCAGCGCCTCCATCCGGAACGTCATCCAGACGCTGACGCCGAACACGAACCAATAGGTGATGCCGGTCGCGTACCCGGAGCCGACACCGCCGAGCCGGGGCAGTCCGAAGTGTCCGAAGATGAGGCCGTAGTTCAGCAGGGCATTCAGCGGAATGGCGGTCAGCATGATCGCCATCGTCAGCCGGGTATAGCCTTGCGCCTCCCAGAAGTAACGGAGCACATAGCTGCCGAACAGCGGCACGAGCCCGATGGAAAGCCCGATCAGGTACTGCTTGGCTATGCGGTGCACTTCGGCGTCAAGTCCCATCAGGCCGAGCGCGGGCTCGACGGCGAAGAAGCCGGCTATCGCGATAAGAATGGTCATCAGCAGCGACAAGTACAGCGATTGCACGACGGGCCGGGAAATGCCTTCCGATTGGCCGCGGCCCATCATCTGGCTGATGATCGGCGTGACGGCGAACAGGATGGAGTTCATCCCGGTCATGATCGGCATGAACAGGCTGGAGCCGACCGCGACGCCGGCCAGGTCGTTCGTGCCGGCCCGTCCGGACATCATCGTATCGAGCACGCTCATGGCCGTGTAGCTGACCTGCGTAATGACAATCGGTCCGAGAATGGTCAGGAAGAGAAGGATTTTGCCGCGAAGGGTTGGAGCATGGTGCATCATAGCGATTCGTAACCTCCGATGGAGCCTTGCGACACGGGGGCGTATGTTGCCGATGCCAACTTAACAGCCTGGTGAAAAAGTGTCTGCTCATAAAAATAGACCTGCCATGAAAAGGCAGGTCTTCGTATTGTACCACAATAATCAGGATTTGGGGCTGATCCAGTGCATGGAAGATTCCCGGGCGATGAGGCGATGCGGGACGATGGTTCTGCGCTCCTGCGGCTGCCCTTTGAGCGCGCCGACCAGCGCCTGCGCGGCCGTGAAGCCAAGCTGGTAGACGCCGATATCGACGGAGCTGACCGGCGGCGAGGATACCGGCGACATCGGGTTGTTGTTGAAGCCGAAAATAGCCATATCCTGCGGCACGTTGTAGCCGAGCTCGCTGAGCGAGCTCAGGATGCCGAACGCGACGAGATCGTCCATGACGACGAGCGCGGTCGGCCGCTCCGGAGTGCCCATGAGCATGGACATGACGCGGTAGCCGTCATCCTTGAGCTTGGAGGCTTCGATATGATACCAGTCGGGACAGGGCTCGATTCCGGCTTCTTGCATGGCGGAGCGGTAGCCTTCGAACCGGTCGGATGAGACGACCATCTCCAGCGGTCCCCCGACGAAGCCGATCCGCGTATGGCCTTGCTGCAGCAGATGCCTGGTGACGTCATAGGCGGCTTGCCGGTTTTCGTTGTCCACGGTCATGATATCGGGGAATTCGGGCGTCCGCCCGATCAGGACGAACGGGAATTTCTCTTCGTGAAGGAAGCGGACGACCGCGTCCTTGCTGCGCGATTGCAGCAGGATGATGCCGTCGACCCGCCTGCCCTTGACCAGCTTGGTCACGGCTTCGACTTCCTCGCATTCCGTCATGCCGGTCTTGAGCAGCAGATCATAGCCGGAGCGGTTCGCCTGGCTGAGAATTCCGCGCGTAACCTCCGGGAAGAAAATGTCGAGGAAGGCCTCGTCGGCATTGCGGGGAAGCAGCAATCCGATCGTCATGGTCGTCCGGGAGACGAGGTTCTTGGCCATGGCGTTCGGGTGATAGCCCAGCTCCTCCATGATTTCCTTGACCTTTTTCGATGTCGCTGCGCTTATTCTCGTGCTGCCGGATATGACCCTCGATACGGTCGAAGGCGACACTCCGGCTGCTTTGGCCACATCAATGATCGTTATGTTCATTATCTTGTCACCTGCGCAAACGTTTGTGTGAGGATCAAGCAAATTGTAAGCGTGAAGCAAAAAAAATGCAAGCTAGGTTCTTCCTGTTATTGGTGGATTGTTATCCCGCTACAGCAATTTGAAGGAAATAGAAGGAAACCTAAGAATAAGGGAGAGAAAAACCGGTTTCCCAAAGGTTTCCCAACGAAATTGCCCGAAAACAAGAGTGCAAACGTTTTTACAAGAGAATGAGGCGGCAGGTATGATGGAATCAATCCGATTGACTTGAAGCGCTTTCAAACAGGCAATCGTTCGGAAATCGGCATTTTAAAGGTAAGAAGACTCTTCTTCCGTACAAACGTTTGCGCTTTTGTAGGGAAATGCCAACGTATGAACGCCTTTTTTTGTGGAGTGCAGGAGGACGCAATCGGAATATCAACGAACCAGCTGGAAGGGGATCAGTAAAAAATGAACAGATGGCAAAAACTCGCCGCCTTCGCGACGGTATGCACCTTGTCCGTATCATTGGCCGCATGCGGCAACGGCAACGATAGCAGCAGCAATGCAGGCACGGAAACCAATACGGGAGCCGTCAACGAACCGGCAGCCAACGCTGCAGGAAACACAGGCGGAGACACGGCCGATGCTCCGGCCATCCAGCCTGAAGAGGGAGCGAGCCTTCTCGTATGGGAAAGTAAAGAAGAGAGACCCTTCACCGACGAGATCGCCAAGGAATTCACCGCGAAATACAACATTCCGGTCAAGATCGACGAAGTCGCTACGACAGATCAGGTAACCCGCCTCCAGACGGACGGTCCTACCGGCGTCGGCGCCGATGTCATCGTATTCCCGCATGACCACCTCGGCCGCGCGGTGACGGGACAAATGATCCTGCCGAACGAAGAGTTCGGTGCGGAAACGACCGCGAACAACACGGAAAACTCCATTCAAGGCGTAAGCTACGACGGCGTTCTGTACGGCTACCCGCGCGCTGCGGAAACCTATGCCCTGTACTACAATAAATCGCTCGTTCCAGAAGCTCCAAAGAGCTTCGACGACGTCATCGCCCTGGCTTCCAAGCTGAACGATCCGGCTAAAAACAAATACGCCCTCATGTGGGAAGCAGGCAATACTTACTTCAACTATCCGTTCATCGCATCCGCCGGCGGCTACCTGTTCGGCAGCAACGGCACCGACAAGGCGGATCTCGGCATGAACAACGAAGGCGCCCTGGAAGGCATGAAAGTCTACCAAAGCCTGAAGGCGATCCTGCCGATCAAAACCGGCGACGTGAACCCTGACATCAAGCGCGGCCTGTTCACCGGCGGCGACGTGGCAATGGACATCAACGGTCCTTGGGAACTGAGCACATACAAAGAAGCGCTCGGCGACAAGCTCGGCGTAGCTCCGATCCCGATGATCGCAGGCAAGCCGGCCGTATCCTTCTCCGGCATCAAAGCCTGGTACGTCAGCTCCTACAGCCAATACCCGAACGCTGCCAAGCTGTTCGCCGAGTTCGCTTCCGACAAGAAAGCCCAGCTGCTGCTGAACTCCAAGGTCGGTTCCATTCCGACGAACAAGGAAGCTCAAGCCGATCCGCAAATTACGGGCGACGAGTACGTGAGCGGCTTCATGGAGCAGTTCAAGAACTCCCAGCCGATGCCTAACATTCCGGAAATGAACAACGTATGGTCTCCGATGGAAGCTGCGTTCACGACCGTATGGAACGACAACAAGGATCCTAAGGCTGCTCTCGACAACGCGAAAAAGCAAATCGAAGAGCTCATCGCAAGCAACGGCTAAAGCTCTCCTCGGTCACGGCCGAGGCTAAGCAGACAGACAGATATAGAAATACACAAAAGAAAGGTTCACGCCGCCCGCGCGCATCCGTGCGCGCGGAAGGCGTGAACCTTCATTTTAGGAGAAGGAGAGAAGCATGATGTCTTATCAACCGGCTGTACAAACAGAGAAGCCGCAGGCGTCTACGCGCGGAAGAATGGCAGCCCTGCTGTCTCTGCTGTGCGCGGGCCTCGGCCAGCTCTATAACCGGCAATGGATCAAGGGACTCATTCTGCTCGCCGTCGAAGCGGCAGCTGTACCGTTCTTTACGAGCAAGCTCGGCCATGCCGTCTGGGGAATCTGGACGCTGGGCGAAACCAAACGCAACATCGGCAAGAAAATCATGGGAGACAACTCGACCATCCTGCTGATCGATGGCTTGATTGTCCTCTTGCTGTTTGCACTGTTCGTGCTCATCTACGTTCTCAATATCAAAGACGCCTACAAAGTGGGTTCCCAGATCGAAGCCGGGCGCAAGCCGAACAGCTTCATCCAATCCCTTGCCTATATCCGAGACAACAAGTTCGCCGAAGCGTTCCTGGTCATTCCCGGCATCGGCGTCCTGTTCCTCACCGTCATGCCGATCATCTTCATGATCATGCTCGCCTTCACGAACTTCTCCGCGCCCAACCACCTTCCGCCGGCGAGCCTGGTCGACTGGGTGGGCTTCGACACGTTCAAGAAGCTCGTCACGCTGAAGACATGGAGCCATACGTTCTACGGCGTCTTCATCTGGACGATTATCTGGGCCGTGCTTTCGACGGTCACGACCTACTTCGGCGGCTTCCTCGTCGCGCTGATCATCCAGCAATCCGATATCAAGCTCAAGGGACTGTGGCGCACGATCCTGATTCTCCCGTACGCCATCCCGCAGATGATCTCCCTGCTCGTCATGCGCAACCTCTTCAATGGGCAGTTCGGCCCGATCAACCAATATCTCGGCTACTTCGGACTTGGCAGGGTGCCGTGGCTGACCGATCCGATGTGGGCCAAGGCGACCGTCATCATCGTCAACATGTGGGTCGGCATCCCGGTCTCCATGCTGCTGATCATGGGCATCCTGACGACCATTCCGAAGGATATGTACGAAGCCGCCGAGGTCGACGGAGCGAGCATGTGGCAGAAGTTCCGCATCGTCACGCTGCCGATGGTGCTCTTCTCGACAGGGCCGATCCTGATCACCCAGTTCGCGGGCAACATCAACAACTTCAACGCGATCTTCCTGCTTACCGACGGCAATCCGGTCAAAGGCGACTATCAGTATGCAGGCGCGACCGACCTGCTCGTCACCTGGCTCTACAAGCTGACTCTCAATCAGAACCAATACGCCTTCGCTTCGGCTATCGGCATCATCATCTTCATCCTGGTCGCGTCGATCTCCATCTATAATTACCGCAGAACCCGTTCGTTCCGGGAGGAGGACATGATCCAATGAACCGTAAAACAAGCAAAATCTTCCGGCTTTCCTTCAGCTACCTGTTTCTCGTCATTTCCTGCGTATGCGTGCTTTACCCGACCGTCTGGGTCGTTCTTGCTTCCTTCCGGCCGGGCAAATCCCTGTACAGCAAAACGCTGATTCCGGAAAGATTCACCCTGGACCACTACCGGGAGCTGTTCACCTCCAAGAGCTTCCTGTTCGCGGACTGGTACATGAACACGCTCAAGATCGCGCTGATGACGATGGTGCTCGGCACGCTGCTCGTGCTGCTTACCGGCTACGCCGTCTCGCGGTTCCGTTTCAAGGGGCGCCAGAACGTGCTTTCGGTCGTCCTCGTGCTGGGCATGTTCCCGGGCTTCATGAGCCTGATCGCCCTGTACATCCTGCTCAAGTCGATGAACCTGATGGATACGCATTTCGCGCTCGTGCTCGTCTATTCCATGGGAGCCCCTATCATGGGCGCCTTCCTGGCCAAAGGATTTTTCGATACGATCCCAAGGTCGCTCGACGAGGCCGCACGGATTGACGGAGCGAACAATATCACCATCTTCTTCCGGATCATGCTGCCGCTCTCGAAGCCGATGCTGGCCTACCTGGCGCTGACGCAGTTCGTCGGTCCTTGGGTAGACTTCATCTTCGCGAAAATGGTTCTCCGCTCCCGGGAAAACTTCACGGTGGCGGTCGGCTTGTACGAGCAGATCTCTTCCATGCAGAACAGCAACTTCACGCTGTTCGCGGCTGCTTCCGTGCTGATCGCGGCTCCGATCGCCATCCTGTTCATGTTCATGCAGCGCTTCTTCGTCGACGGCCTTACCGCAGGAGCAAGCAAAGGATGAGGAGCTGGCCGAAGTGGCTTGCGGCAAGCATCCTGGCAGCATCCGTGCTGTCCGGCTGCGAATCCGGATCCGGCACGAATTCCGGAGCCGAGCCGGGGGGCAAGGGAAATACGCAGGAAAATGCGGGCGGAGCCGCAGTTGCTCCGAGCAAGTCTCCGGCTCCCTCTCCCGCTGCCTCCCCGGCTGCAGCTGCCGTAGACGAGCAGCCCTCCACGGTATGGTACGAAATCTTCGTCCGCTCGTTCTATGACAGCGACGGAGACGGCATCGGCGATCTGAACGGCGTCACCGAGAAGCTGGACTATGTGAAGGAGCTTGGAGCGGAGGGCATCTGGCTCATGCCGATCAATCCGTCTCCGAGCTACCACGGCTACGATGTGACGGACTATCGTGCCGTCAACAAGGATTACGGCTCGATGGACGATATGAAGCGCCTGCTGGACGAGGCCCACAAGCGCGGCATCAAGGTCATCATGGATCTCGTCGCGAACCACAGCAGCATCGAGAATCCGTGGTTCATCGACTCCGCCAAAGGAAAGTCCAGCAAGTACCGGGACTGGTATACATGGGCCGAGGACAAAGGCATCGAGAATCCGGCAGCGGTGAGCGCGACCAACGGCCAAGCCTGGCACGAGAAGAACGGCAGCCATTATCTGGGCGTATTCTGGGAAGGCATGCCTGACCTGAACTACGACAATCCCGATGTGCGCGCCGAGATGATCTCGATCGCCGACTTCTGGCTCAGCGCAGGCGTGGACGGCTTCCGCATCGACGCGGCCAAGCATATCTACGATGACTTCAACACCTCCAAGTCCGATCCGCAGACAGAGGCGAAGAACAAGAAGTGGTGGCAGGAATTCCGGACGGGCATCATGGAGAAGCACCCGGACGCCTATCTCATCAGCGAGGTGTGGGACGGTCCGGGAACGATCGCGCCTTATCTCGATCATGCCTTCGATTCGTCCTTCAACTTCAACTTGAACGACTCCATCCGCAGTGCGGTCGCCGCCGAGCGCGCGCCGGACATCGCCGGCAGCCTGGAGCGTGTCTACAAGGCGTACGGAAAAAGCTCGGGCGGCTCCTTCGTGGACGGCCTGTTCATCGGCAACCACGACTTCGACCGGCTGGCCAGCGTGGCCGGCAGTCCGGAGCATGCACGCTTGGCTGCGCAGATCGAGCTGACGCTGCCGGGCAGCCCGTTCGTCTACTACGGCGACGAGCTCGGCATGAAAGGCGCCGGGCGGGATGAATTCAAGCGGCTCCCGATGCGCTGGCATTCGGCCGGCAGCGGCAAGGGCCAGACGGCCTGGCAGAAGGATCTGGCTAACCCTGCCTCCTCGGGCGTCACGGTCGAGGAGCAGGAGAACGATCCTTCCTCGCTGCTGAGCCTGTACAAGACGCTGATCGAGTGGCGTGTCGCCGAGCCCGCTCTGCGGGATGGCGGAATTGCTCCTTCGACCGTAAAGGGTGACGGCATCGAAGCCTACGAGCGTCTGACCGCCAAGGATCGCGTGCTCGTCGTCCACAACCTGAAGGGCACCGCCCGGAAGGTGCAGCTGGACGAGGCGACGGCAACGGCCTTTGCCGCCGTCGCTCACGCGACCTCGCCGGAGAGCAAGCTGTCCGGAGGTTCGCTGGAGTTGGCGCCTTACAGCACCGTCGTGCTGAAATGAATAAATTCGCTTTTATATCAATGATCATGCCAGCATAGGCACAGACAGGACCGCAGGCGCTTGGCGCCTGCGGTCCTGCCCGTATTTGCCGATCATGGGACAATAAGGTACAATTAGGCATTCAAGCCGGTCCTTTCATCGCCCAATCGCAGCCTCATCGCGCGGTTGGCGTCCGGCATCAATCCATTTTGGAAGGCTCAGGTGACAGGCATGCTCGAAGTTAAAACCTCGCCGATCAGCGGGGGAGAATTCCGGCGGGGCGTATTCGCCACGCAGGATATCAAGAAGGGCGAGCTGATCCATGTCGCGCCCGTCATTCCCTATCCCAATGAAGATCACGAGCATATCGAAAAAACGATCCTCGATGATTATGTCTATAACTACGGCGCCAACCATACGGCGATTCTGCTCGGATACGGCAGCCTGTTCAATCACTCGTATACGCCCAACGCCACGTATGATATCAACTTCGACACCCACTGCTTCGATTTCTTCGCCTATACGGACATCAAGGCCGGCGAGGAAGTATTCATCAACTACAATGGCGAAGAGGACAACATGGACCCGCTCTGGTTCATGGAAGAGGATGAGGAAGGCGAAGAGGACGACAAAGAAGCGAAATAATGCCGTGAAGAACCCTCCGCTCGAAATAACGGTTTAGGAAAGACTTATCGTATCCCTGGAAATGGTGCACGGCAGGCGTAACATCGCCGCTTTGCGCCTTTTCGGCTTGCGTTTTGGTCACCGGCAGAGAACGAGGTCGATCTTCGGAATTTCTAATCCATTATTTAACAATATGTTTTTATTTACGCATCTACTACTTTAGAACTTGATTTCATTGAAATTGATTTTTTGGTCCTATTAACATTATTAGTAAAAAAATTTATGTTGAGAGAGGAACATAGAAGGCCGCTGCGGCGTCAAAGAGAACGGACTAAGCCGGCGAGCCGAAGAAGGGAGTCGAAAGATGCCCATCGCCGTGGTCACAGACCGATTCGAGAAGGGACAGTTTTTGTGCCGATTGTTTCGCGAAGCCGTCTGCATGCTTTATTCGGCCAGCAAGCTGCTGGAGGAAGGAGAGTACACCCTTGTCATTTTCGTCGTAGACCGTATGGGAGAGGAGGAATGGAGTCATCTCAAGAGTTTGCTGGAGCTTGGCATCGAAACCTACCTGATGGTTCCTGAGCCGCTGTCCGACGAAGTAGCCGCCATGGCCCATGTTGCGGGAGTCAGACAAATTCTTCATCAGCCGCCCCCCGACTATCCGCCGTTGCCAGAGGAGGATCGCTCTGCATTTGAATGGGCGGGCGAGTCCTCGGCTTCGTTTGCCGGCGGTGTCATGGATGTAGGCTGCGGAATGATTTTTCATCCCGAACAGTGCTGGGTAGGCGATGGAAAGGAAACCCGGGTGGAGCTCTCCGAGAAGGAAGCCTGCCTGCTTGCGTACTTCATTCGGCATGAAGGAAAGCTTATTACCAAGCATGCTCTTGCCGCCGAGCTGTGGGGCGGATTTATTCAGCCGAGCGGGGTCTTGAAGCTCATCAAGCGTTTGAAAACCAAGCTCGGTCCGGCAAGCGTCACGATCTCATCACGCAGAGCGGGAGGTTGTTTGTACACCAGAGAACCATCCGATCCAGGAGGCATTGCCCAACTTTAAGCCATGGAGGGTTAAGGATGAATTCGAGAAAGAAACGTTTGGCAGCGATGCTGGCAGCTTTTAGTGTGTGCGCCTCTATTGCGGGTCAAACAATGGCTGCAGAAGCCGGTTTTACGGATGTGAAGAAAAGCTCTTGGGCTTATGACAGCATTCAGAAAGCAGTCGCAGATGGAATCGTAACCGGTTATCCCGATCATTCCTTTCACCCTGCCCAGAGCGTCACGCAGAGCGAGTGGCTGGCTATGCTGGAGCGGGCTTATCAGCCGGAGGATTTCAATCCATCCGGCTCTGGCTCTCCGTGGGATGCCGCTTACGTAGCCTATGCCAAAGGCAAGGGGTGGAAGCTGCTCTCGAAAGGAGGCGTCTTGAGCCGCGGGCAGGCAGCAAGCCTGGCGGTCAACGCATCCGGCAGGAACTATAACGAAGACGACTCCGTGCAATACCTGCTCGACACCGATCTGGCCAGCGGCCAGACCCGGAAAACGGTAGCCGGTTACGGCAAAGAGAAGCCTTTGACGCGGGCGGAGGCAGTCACGTTCATCCAGCGTCTGAAGGAGAAGCTGCCGGAGCTGAAAGCGGCGCCGGAGGACAAGCAAAGCTATGATCGCAGCGAAAACGTGTTTGTCTATCGAAACGAGAAATACAAGTTCACTCTGGCGATGCCGCTGAGCTGGAAAAATTCATTTGAGGTCGAAAAGGATTCTGAAAAGGATATCTTATACTTTACTAGAGTGCCTAAAAGCCGTTTTGGAGGAATTGTTTTCGCCATCTCCACAAGGCCGAAAGAAGATTGGGAAGCCAACAAAGAAAATGTTGTCGGCGAATATCCCAATCTCCATGTTCTTGGCGAGCTGGAGGGTCAGGTATATGTCTTTGCGCCTCCAACGGATGTGGAGTGGGATCCAGAGGATAAGACAGAAACGGATGCCTATCAAAAAATGGCCAAGGAAGCTTTCCGTTTCTGGTCGACATTTGAGTTTATCAAATAGGCTGCAGGCGGGCGTACGGACCAAGGGGGAGGCTTTTCGCCTCCCCCTTGGTCCGTTTTCGCTTAGGAATTGAAAACGTAGAATTCATATGCAGAAGTTGAGAAAGTGGCGAAAGAGTGCTTTAACCGATCCGTCGTGTGGGCGCTGTAAGTCATGGTTGTCCCGTCATTGGCGACAACCATCATGACATGGGAGTTGCCTTGTTGAATATCATTGATGATCCCTCCAGCCGCAGTGGTCGTTTTTGTCGCTTTTTTGAAATACCCCTTGGTTCCGACCATGTAATCCATAAGTCCGTCATCTCTATTTTGACCCGTATTTATCCACGCGATCGTGTAAGGCTTCCAAGTCGTATCGGTCGGGATACCGCCCGCTTTCAGCGCTTGCGAGACGAAGTTGGCGCAGTCGTTGTCGTAATACGTGCCGTACTCTTTGGTATTGTATTTAGTCGGATCAGGGTCTCCCGGTGATCTCTCCGACGTCCACTTGTTGGCGTAATCCCGGGCGGCTAGACGGTCGTAGGTGACGGCCGCTGCGGCTGCCGAGGGCTTGATGGAGATGGAATCCGAGGCGGCTGCGGATAAATCCTGTTCTCCGCTCAGCGCAAGTGCGGATGGCGATGCCGGCACGAATGCAGACGCTGGAATCCAATCCTCCACGTTCTGGAACTCCAGCTTCAACGTGGAAGCTTCAATGGCCCCGTCTTTTACTTGAGCCGTGAGCAGGAAGGAATCGTTTTGCTCCTGCTTGGCGCCGATATATTCCTGAAATTCCTTTTTTCTCTTTTCCACGTAGCTCTCTGCTTGGGCGGCTTTCCGGTCTTTGGACAGCTTGAGCGTTTCCGCTCCCTTCATGAGGCCCTGAACGTAGGGAATTTCCTCTACAGACTTTGATCTCAGCGTTTTAACCAGATGAATGTCGATTTGGGCGCGGAGCATTCCATCCGTGATGCTGAACGACTTGGCATTGGAATCGTAGGCGTCGATGGTGTAATAGGGGGCGTAGGCTTTCTGCACGTAATCTTGCA
Organism: Paenibacillus sp. SJS-P3; assembly: GCF_056711585.1. Taxonomy (NCBI): domain Bacteria; kingdom Bacillati; phylum Bacillota; class Bacilli; order Caryophanales; family Paenibacillaceae; genus Paenibacillus; species Paenibacillus sp. SJS-P3. The sequence goes on from NZ_CM160043.1 coordinate 1,227,846, forward strand.
CCGTCTGGGCGGCCGCTGCCTGAAGAGCGGTATCGGGGCTGGCGTCCGGCGCAGCCATCGCCATAGGGACGGAGCTGACAAAAAGGCCGACAACAAGGGAGAGCATGCCTGTCCGATAGAATTTCAAACTAAAACCTCCTTAGGAGAATAATTACAACTTAATTATATAATAAGGAATAAAATGTAAGTATATAGGGTTTAAGGACGAACCATGCCCTGAGTATGGCTCAAGCATGGACAAAGCGTCACCGGCTGATGTAAAAAGACTTTCTCTGACATCCTTCGGGAAAGGTTTTCACTATGCGCTTCCTGCTTTGGCTTCATTTCTATGATGGAGTTCCCGGGTTCTCTTGGAACTTTCCGAGCGCTAAAAGGCGTCCCGCTTTCGTCATCATGACGGAACGGGACGCCTAAAGCTTATGGGATCCGCCGGATGCGGGCATACAAGGCAAGCGCAGGCATGAGCAGCTGCGATCAGCCTTTTATCGCCTCATGCCGCGATTGGATATCGTTTTCGCGCTGGGGACAGAACTGAGGACAGATGTGGCTTTTTGCATGAGGAACACCTCCGGATATAGTACCTTCATTGTATAGCGGCTCTGCTTCCAGGGCGGGCAATATCGGCTTAAAACATGACCAAAACAAAAAGGACTTCCCCACGGTATGATGGGGAAGTCCTTGGCAGTGCCTACAAGCCGATGACGACCGGGTTCGTATGCGGCGCCGAGCGCAGCAGCGCGAAGCCGTGCGCAGGCAGCTCGATCTTCAGCTTGCCGGCTGCTGCGGCAAGGGCCGTGCTTCCCAGAAGCTCGGACCATTGGCCTTGCTGCACAGGCAGCAGGACAGAAGCGGCTTCATCGCCCGAGTTGACCGCGATCAGGAAGTGGTCATGCTCATCCTTGCGCTCGATGACGAGCAGGTCGTCGCCTTCGGCCGCATGGATGAAGCAGAGCGTTCCGCCGCTGCGGAGCGCGCGATGCTCCTTGCGGATGGCGATCAGCTGCTGGAAGTGGCGGAACAGGTCGCGGTCCTGCTTGTCCTCGTCCCATTCCATGCATTTGCGGCAATCCGGGTCGCCGTCGCCGTCCAGGCCGACTTCGTCGCCGTAGTAGATGCAAGGCGCGCCGGGGAAGACGAACTGGAGCAGGGTGGCGAGCTTCATCCGTTCCTTGCTGCCGCCGCACAGCGTGAGCAGGCGCTCGGTATCATGGCTGTCGAGCAGGTTGAATGCGGCTTCATTGGCCTGATCCGGATAGCTGGCGAACAGCTCGCCGATCTTGTGGGCGAATACTTGCCCGTCGATTTCGCCTTTGGCGGCGTAGTCCACGACGAGTTTGGTGAGCGGGTAGTTCATGACGGCGTCGAACTGGTCGCCCTGAAGCCAGGGCAAGGAGTCGTGGAAAATCTCGCCGAGGATGTAGGCATCCGGATTGACGGCCTTGATCGTCTTGCGGAAGTCGCGCCAGAAGTGCATGTCGACTTCGTTGGCGACGTCAAGACGCCAGCCGTCGATGCCGATTTCCTCGATCCAGTATTTGGCCGCGCCGAGCAGATACTCCTTCACTTCCGGATGCTCCGTGTTCAGCTTCGGCATGAGCGGCTCGAAGGCGAACGTCTCATAGGTCGGCAGTCCGTCCTTGACCGCGATTGGCCATTCCATGACGTGGAACCAGTCCGCGTACTTGGATTTTTCGCCGTTCTTCTGCACATCCTTGAAAGGCAGGAATTCCTTGCCGCTATGGTTGAATACGGCGTCGAGCATGACGCGGATGCCGCGCTCATGGCAGGCGTCGACCAGCTGCTTGAGCAGCTCGTTCGTGCCGAAGTGGGAATCGACCTTCATGTAGTCGGAAGTATCGTATTTATGGTTCGTCGTCGCCTGGAACAACGGGTTGAAGTAAATGGCCGTGATGCCGAGCTCCTGGAGATGGTCGAGATGATCGAGGATGCCCTGCAGGTCGCCCCCGAAGAAATTGTCCGGCTTCGGTACGCCGCCCCAAGGCAGCACGCCTTCCGGATCGTTGGAGGTGTCGCCGTTGGCGAAGCGCTCCGGGAAGATCTGGTAGAAGACGGCGTCCTTCACCCATGCCGGCGGCGTGTACACGTCGACAGCGTTCAAATAAGGGAAGTCGAACATGCCGTTCGGATCCAGCGGCTCATCCTCGCGGAAGCCCTTTTCTTCGAAGTACAGTTCTTCGCCTGCAGATCGAAGCAGGAAAGCGTAGCGGAGACGGCGCAGGGAAGGCTGGACCTCGCCCTGCCAGTAATCGAAGCGGTCGTCGCTCGGAAGCTTTTTCATGACGAGACGGGAGACGGTGCGGTCCCAGGCGTATTTGTCGCCATGGATGAGAATGACCTCGTCCATGTCGTCTTTCTTGGTGCGCAGGCGGATATGGATCGTGCGGGTGTCGTAGCCATAAGCCCAGTTGGCCTTCGGGCGGTGGAGAATGGACTCAAGATTCATGCGGCGCAAGCCTCCCTAGAGATGGCAAAAACAAGTCACATGCAAAAAAGGCACAACCGGGCGCGAAGATTGCTCGCGAGGTTGTACCTTACTTTTTCAGCGGGTAACATTGCCTTTGTCTTTTTACCGATTATACCTTATCAGCGGCTTTGTTGACAATACGAATGCCGCTTCTTAGGCGGTTTTTCGATTGTGCCCGTCATTCCGGGCCTCTTCGGCCGGAGCGGTTTCCGTAATGGTCTCCGGAGCGGTCTCCGGCGCAGCCTCGGCGCGCTGGCGCTCGGCTGCATGCCCCGCCTTGTTGAGCAGGTTCCACGGATGGTTGTAATGCGGCTGGAAGAAGAAGTCGGCATACGCGAGATCCTCGGCCGTCATCCGGTTCTGGATGCATACCGACAACGTATTGGCGGCTTGGGTAAGATCGGCCTTCGACATGACCTGTGCCCCCAGTATGCGTCCCGAGTCCGATTCATATACAAGCTTGAGCAGGACATCCTCATAATCGGGCATGAATTCGGGGCGGCTGGCTTCCCGGACTGTGACGGCGGCTGCGACGATTCCCGCAGCCTTGGCGGCTTCCTCGGTCATGCCGGTCGAGGCGATGTTGAGATCGAACAGCTTGATGCCCGATGTGCCCTGCGTGCCCCCGTAGCGGACGAGCGGCTCCAGCAGGTTTTTGCCGACCAGCGTTCCCATCCGCACCGCGTTGGTGGCCAGCGGGATGTACGCCTGCTTGCCCGTAGGATTGTAGCGCACGGCGCAGCTGTCGCCTGCGGCCAGCACGTCAGGGTTGCTCGTGCGCATGTAATCGTCGACGAGAATGGCGCCGTTGTCCAGCATGTCGATCTGCCCCTTCAGCAGATCCGTGCCGGGGCGGAACCCGATGCAGAGCACGACGAGATCGGCCTCGTAGCTGCTGCCGGCCGTCATCACCCGCTGCACGCGGCCGTCCTCTCCCTCGAAGCCCGTCACCATCTCGCCCAGGGCGGTGCGGATGCCGTGGCCCGCCAATTCCTCTTCGGCCAGCGTCGTGAACTCGGCATCCAGGTATTTGGCCATGACGCGGTCCATATTGTCGAGCAGGACGACTTCCTTGCCGAGCTCCCGGAACGCTTCGGCGAGCTCGATGCCGATGTAGCCGGCTCCGATGACGGCTACCCGGCGCGCATCCTTCGAGCGCGAGATGATTTCTTTGGCGTGGAAATAGTTTTTGCACAGCTGGATGTTGTCGAGGCCGATTCCTTCCATTCGGGGAACGACCGGCCACGAGCCGGTTGTGACGACCAGCTTGTCGTAACTGTCGCGGAACTCCTCTCCCGTCTCGAGGCTGCGGACGGTGAGCGTCTTGGCCTCCGTGTCTACCTGCATGACCTCATGCAGCATGCGGGTCGTGACGCCGAGCTCCGCGAGCTGCTGCGGCCGGCTGTAGAACAAGCTGTCGGGATCCTTCACGACGCCGCCCACATGGAGGGCGATGCCGCAGGACAAGAACGAGATGTTGTCATTGCGTTCGTATACGGTGATGTCGGCCTGAGGGTGCTCGGCGGCGATCGTCTTGACGGCGGCGGTGCCAGCATGCGTACATCCAATAACGGCTATTTTCATCGTGAATTCCTCCCGGAGGGTTTAAATTGGATTTGATTGTGAAATAAATCACATACTATCCGATAAAGCAGCGGCCTTGCTTCCACGAGCCGGTGTGAGAGAGGCCTCGGCCGGATAAGTTCGGCCAGCGTGGTTGGGATGGGCAAGACCGCCGCAATAAGTTGTGAAATAAATCACAATCTCTTCATGGCTTTATCTTACACCTGCCGGAAGGGGAATGCAATAGGCGCGGACTTCGGGAATATTGCGAATTTGTGACATGCGGTACCGTTCTGCCGGCTGTCGAACGCCGTGGAAACCGATAGGAATGGGGAATATGGATCAGGCATGGCATTGAAGCTGCCGGGGAGCTTGGACGGAAGCCAGGGCTGCCGCAGAATTCGAATGATCATAGCGTCAAGGCTAGCTGCAGAGAGGCGCGGCAGACAGCAACGCCCCTCGCGCGGCGCGCGAGGGGCGTAGGAACTTGAGTCCGGATGGATACGGGATGAGCTCGTTATTCCGGCTTCGCCAGCTGGCCGGACCGAAGCCGCTGCGCGGCATCGGCGAGACGGGACATCGCTTCCTCGAGGATGGAGCGCGGACAAGCGGCGTTCAGCCGCATATGGCCGGCGCCGCCGCTGCCGAAGGCCGTGCCGGCGCTGAGCTGGAGCCGGGCTTCGTCGAGGAAGAACCGGTGCAGGGCGGCATCCTCCAGCCCCAGCCCCGAACAGTCCAGCCACAGCAGGTAGGTGCCGTCAGGCAGCTTGACGGAGATCTCAGGGATATGCTCTTCGATGAAAGAAGCGACATAGGCCAGATTGCCCCGGATGTAGGCCAGCGCCTCGTCCAGCCACTCCTCTCCTTCCCCGTAGGCGGCTTTGGTCGCCGCGTAGCCGAAGACGGAGATGGAGCCGAGCGAGCAGCGGCGCAGCTCCTCCGTGATCAGGCTGCGGAGTCCGTCGTCCGGAACGATGATGTTGGAGGTGTTCAAGCCGGCGATGTTGAAGCTCTTGCTCGGCGCCGTGCAGATGACGGAGCATGAGGCGGCAGCCGGGGACAAGGAGGCATAAGGAATGAAGGCTTGCTCTCCATGGACGAGATCACCGTGGATTTCATCCGACACGACCAGGATGCCCCGGCTCAGGCACAGCTCCGACAGCCTGTCCAATTCGGCGCGGGACCAGACCCTGCCGACAGGATTATGGGGATGGCATAGAATAAGCATTTTCACGGAACTGTCGGCCGTCATTTCCTCCAGCTCGTCGAAGTTGATCCGGTAGGAGCCGTCGGAATCGACGAGCAGAGGGTTGAGCGCAAGCTCGCGGCCGTTGTCCGAGACAATGCTGTGGAACGGCGGATATACGGGCGGCTGGATGAGGATCCGGTCTCCCGGCGCCGTGCAGGCGCGGATGATGACGCCGAGGGAAGTGACGACTCCTGGACAGAAGCGGATCCATCTCGGATCGACTTCCCAGCCGTGGCGGCGCCCCATCCATGCGGCAACCGCGTCTTTGTACGCTGAGGAGATGTTCGTATACCCGAGCACGCCTTGCGACAGACGCTGCTGGAGCGCCTCGAGGACGGCGGGCGGCGCGGCGAAATCCATGTCCGCCACCCACAGCGGCAGGATGTCTTTGCCGGGATGGAGCCCCCATTTCTCGGAGGAGATGGAATCGAACGCATGGAGCTGGTCAAAACGCGAAGATGGGATGGTCATAAAGAGAAGAGCCCCTTTCCTTTGCTTGCTGACGGCAGTTCTCTCTATTATACGGCTTGAATCAAGTCTTGGCTTCCGTCAGGACGAAAGCTTCTTTGCCTCCTCGGCCGTCCGAGGCGTTGCCGTGTTCCGCATCAACCGACGATACAGCCTGATGAAGGGAGCAAAAAACGCATCGATGCGTTTTCTCAGCACGTATACGGCGAGCGCGGCGAGCAGCGAGAGAAGCGCAGCGCCGGCGATATCGGCGGGATAGTGGACGCCGACGAAGACGCGGCCGAGGCCGGTCAAGAGCGCCATGGCGAGCAGCAGCAAGCCGGTGCGCCGCTTGACGAACATGACGCTGGCTGCCAGAGCGAAGGCGAGCGTGGAGTGGTCGCTCGGAAACGAAGCGTCGGCAGTGTGCGCGACCAGCTGATGCACTTGCTCGGAAGCGACGAAAGGGCGCGGATGGTTCACGGCGGGAGAGATGAGGAACATGCCGACCAGCAGCGCGAGCGCGGCTGCCAAGCAAGCTTGAAATACCGCCTTTTGATTGCGCTCGCGACCGGTCAGCCACAGCAGAGCCAGGATGCCGAGCATCACGAATACGAGATATTCCGCACAGAAGATCATAAGGCTGTCCAGCCAGGCATATCGGCCGGCCCAACCGTTGATGAGTTCGAAGATTCGTTCATTCATGGATGATCACCTTTCGCATTAGAGGTTAGATTCCACTATACGAAGCGATTATGAACATTTTATGAAGCGGGGGAAGACGGACAGTTAAGAATGATTTAATAAACGCTTCACAGAATGTTCAGAGCGGGAGCGTATGCTGGGCAGGAGAAAGGCGGGGATCAGATGGAAGAAACGGTTGAGGTATTCGGGCTTGCGGATCGGCGTTGTCACCTGTTGTTCCTCATAAGCAAATTGTACCTTCCGGGAGAAAAGCCAGCTTGCGCGGGCCGGCAGCCGATGTCGTCCCGGCTTTCCTCCGGAGGGGAATTAACGGCTGTCATCAGGGCGGATCCACTTGGCCTGCCATGTTTCGCTTCCCGGCGTCGAAACGCTTACGGCCTCGGCATGGCCTCGGCTCCAGCCTTGTTTTTTGGATTCGAATCCCTTATGTTTGTCCGTAAAGAGGCTTGAGCTTGAACGGTGCAGGCCGAAGGAAACCGGAGCGGATGACGATGTCCATACGTGTTAAGCTGCTTCTCTCTTATGCCGCCATGCTTGTCGTTCCGCTGCTGCTGATGCTGATGACAGCCCTGCTGCTCGTATTCGTCTTCCGCGGGGAGCTCGTGCCGCTCAAGACGATATTCAAGGCGCAGCTGGAAAGCCTGGATGAGGACAATTACGACTCGCTGCTCAAGCATACGATTGCCCGAAATCGAGCGCTTCTGACCGATCAGGGCTATCTGGACGATCTCGCCGGAGGCTTGTCCAGCGAGGGCCAGGCGCTGTTTGTACGCGTTGACGGCCAGCCTTTCTATGTGTCTGCCGCAATCCGCGGCAAGGATGCGCTCCTGGGCACCCTCCCTGCCTACACGGACGGACACGAGGCACGCGGGCTTCCTGCGATAACCTACGAAGGCGAGCTGTATACGGCCCGGCAGTACAACTTCCTGACGGCGGAGGGGGATCAGGGAAGCCTCTTCCTGCTCAGGCGGACCGACCCGCTTCTATTCGCGGCCAGGAAGCTGTTTCCGCTGCTGTTCGTCTCGCTGCTGTTCATCCTGGTGGCGACACATCTCTTGCTGACGAGCCTGATGTCCCGGCGGATTATCCGGCCGCTGAGCAGGCTGGAGCGCGCAGCCGGGGAAATTACGGAAGGTAATCTGGATTTCTCGGTCGACATCGCCGGCAAGGACGAGATCGGCCGGCTCGGAATCGCCTTCGAGAACATGAGGAGCCGGCTGCAGCATTCCATCCGCGTGCAGCGGCAATATGAAGACAACCGCAAGGAGCTTATCACGAGCATATCCCATGATCTGCGGACGCCGCTGACGTCCATTCAGGGATATGTGGACGGAATTTTGGAAGGCGTCGCCAATTCTCCGGAAAAGACGGAGCGTTATTTGCAGACCATCTCATTGAAAACCGCGGAGATGAGCCATTTGATCGAGGAGCTCTTCCTGTATTCGAAGCTTGACCTCAAGGCGATTCCGTTCCACTTCGAGGAAGTTCCTCTGGCCGCATTCGCGGCCGACTGGGCCGATGAGCTGGCGATCGAGCTCGAAAAGCAGGGAGCGAGGCTGGAGGCGGAGATCGAGGCTGGACCGGAATGGCGGGTCCGAATCGACAGGGAGAAATTCAAGCGCGTACTCGGGAATATCGTTCAGAACAGCCTCAAGCATGGAGATAAGCCGGAGCTGGCGATTGCGGTTCGGGTGCATGCGGACGGGGATCGCGCCGTGCTTGAGGTCGGGGACAACGGTCCGGGAATCCCGTCCGAAGCTCTCCCTTTCATCTTCGACCGTTTCTTCCGCGCGGAGGAATCTCGAAATGCCGAGACAGGCGGCACGGGGCTTGGGCTGGCCATCGCCAAGCAGATTATGGAAGGACTCGGCGGAAGCATTGAAGCCGGCAGCGTACCTGGACAAGGAACCTGCATCAAGCTGACGCTGCCAGCAGCATATGCCAAGGAGGCGGAGAAATGAAGCGGATATTGATCGTCGAGGACGAGCCCAGCATTGCCGGGCTGCAGCGGGACTATATGGAAATCAACGGATTCCACGCCGATATCGCCGCAGACGGAGAAGCGGGCTTGGAAATGGGGCTTACGGGCCGATACGATCTGATCGTGCTGGATGTGATGCTTCCGAAGCTGAACGGCTTCGACGTGTGCCGCCAATTCCGGGAGAGCCTGGATATTCCGGTCTTGATCGTGACGGCGCGCCGCGAGGACGTCGATATGATCAGAGGCCTCGGGCTCGGTGCGGATGACTACATCGTGAAGCCCTTCAAGCCGGCTGAGCTCGTAGCGAGAGTGAAAGCCCATCTGTCCCGCTACGAGCGGCTGATCGGAAGGGGAGCCACGCGCGAGATCCAGGTCAATCAGCTGCGTATCGAACCCGATTCCAGACGGGTTTTCGTCCGGGACGAGGAGGTTGTGCTGACGACCAAAGAGTTTGATCTCTTGTATTTTCTGGCTTCCAATCCGAACCGGGTGTACAGCAAGGACCAGCTGTTCGACCGGATCTGGGGACTCGAAGCGCTGGGAGACGCCCAGACCGTGACGGTGCATATCCGCAAGATCCGCGAGAAGATCGAATACGGCAAGACGGAAGAGCCTTATATTGAGACGTTATGGGGATCCGGGTATCGGTTCCGCGAATAGAACGTCAAGAAGCGCCTTGGCCGACGCAGCGGCACAGGCGCTTCTTTTCATTTGTATTCCCGCCGGATGCGATAGCCGAAGCCTCGCACCGTCTCGATCACGGAGCTGCTTTTGCCGCCGCCGTTTCCGGTTTTTTTGCGCAGGTAGCCGACATAGACGTCGACAATTTTAGGACCGCCTTCAAAATCATACCCCCATACCGAATCGAGGATCTGGTCGCGTGACAGGGCTTGCCCTCTGTGGCTGAGCAGGCAGCTTAGCAAGTCGTACTCCTTGGTCGTAAGGCGAAGAGACTTGCCATATAAGAATGCCTCCCTATTGTCCGTATCGACCAGGAGCCCTCCTGTCCCGAGCCTCCGCCCCGCCGCTCCATGCCGGGGAGGAGCGGCGGTTCCGGTCCGAAGGCAGCGGCGGATTCTCGCCAGCAGCTCTTCCATCTCGAAGGGCCTGACGAGATAATCGTCGGCTCCCCCGTCAAGACCGGCCACCTTGTCGGAAAGAGACTTGGCGGCATTCAGCATGATGACCGGCGTATGCTCATCCAGGTTGCGGATTCGAGCGAGCACTTCCAATCCGCTGAGGCCGGGCAGCTTCGCATCCAGCAGAATAAGATCCCATTTCCCATTCATGGCTTTGTCCAAGCCGTCCCGTCCGTTGCAAGCCGCTTCGGTCCGGTAGCCGCTCCGCCCAAGTTCCTGCATGAGCCGGCGTCTCGTCCTCGGCTCGTGATCCACGACTAGAACATGCATGCCGTCCTCTCTCCTTCCCTCTATGGAACTGATTGTAGCTTCGGTTTCTTAAATAAAAGTGAAGCGGCGACATCTCTTACCGTTTTCTAATCAACGGAGGCTAGACTGATCTCGATTATGCGATAGCGAAAGGGGAAGTCGGCATGAGAACGGCAAATTCCGAGGCAGGCTTAGGGGATATCAAAGTCCCGCGAATTACGATTTATTTTTGGCTCATCAAAATCATGGCGACTACCGTCGGCGAGACGGCCGCAGATTTTCTGAACGAAGGACTTGGGCTTGGTCTGGCCAATACGACCTTGGTCACGGCAGCGATCTTGATTGGAGCGCTGGTGCTTCAATTCCGGAGCAGCCGGTACGTTCCCTGGACGTATTGGCTCACGGTCGTGCTGATCAGCGTAACCGGCACGCTGATCACGGATAATCTGACCGATAGCCTGGGCGTGCCGCTGGAGCTCTCCAGCCTTTTGTTCGCCGTGCTGCTCGCGGTCGTTTTCTTCCTCTGGCATGCCTCGGAAAAAACGCTTTCCATCCATTCGGTACGCACGCCGAGGAGAGAAGCTTTCTACTGGCTGTCCATCCTGTTCACATTCGCCTTCGGGACGGCTGCCGGCGACCTGCTGTCGGAAGGGCTCGGCCTCGGCTACCTGGAAGCTGCTGTTATCGTCGCCGCTTTGACCGCCCTCACCTATCTGGCCAGCAGGATACGCCCGTCCGCAGCCGTGCCTGCGTTCTGGGCGGCCTATATCCTGACTCGCCCGCTGGGCGCTTCCCTCGGCGACTATCTTACTCAGCCGAACGATGACGGCGGCCTGGGATGGGGGACAAGCGGCATCAGCTTCTTCTTTTTGCTGGCGATTATCGCACTGGTCGCCTATTTGACGAAGACCCGCCACGATGACTTCGGAGCCTCAGCTTCCCTGGAACAGAAATCTTGATTCGGGAACAATGCAGCCGGCTGCATTCCCGCCACGAGCGGGATCGGGACCCTTGCAGCCTCATCGCCAACCCAATCGCGCTCCCTGCCGCAAAAGGCGGCAGGGCGGTTCTTGGCCGGGGAGCAGACGAAGCCTGAAGGAAGGAGGACAGCCGATGTCCAGCCATTCATCGTTGCCCGTCAAGAATATGATTCGGAACGTCTTTCTGCTCGCGCTCCTCTGCGCGGTCATGGCTTACTTGATCCGTTCGGGGGAAACGAAAGCGCTCCTCCTCCACTTCCGCCAGTTCGGATGGATAGGAGCGCTGATCGGCCTGCTTGTGCAGACCGCCGTAAATATCGCGCCGGTGCCGGGAGAATTCACGTCGGTCCTGCTGATGGAAATGTATGGAGCCGTCCGGGGCGGCGTGCTCTCGTATGCCGGCGGCGTGCTCGGCGCGGCCGGCTCCTATTGGCTCGCCGGCATGCTGGCGGCGCCGCTGCGGCATAGCGTCGGCTCGGGCCGCCTGTATGCCAAGGCAGAGGAGCTGCTCAGCCGGGGAAACGGGATCAGCCTGCTGATCGCCCGGCTGCTGCCTTACCATCTGGTGAACTATGCCTGCGGGATGACGGGAGTCCGTTTTCGTACCTTCATTTGGACTTCACTGGTCGGGCTGATTCCGTTCCATCTCGCCATGATCTTGCTGTATGCTGGGGTTAAAAAAGGATCGCTCGCGGGGGTGGCTGCCTCCGCCGTCCTGCTGCTCCTGCTGGCAGCCGCCGGCTGGCGCTACTCCAGATATGGACGCCGGGCCGGAAAAAAGGGGGCGGCGCCAGCTCCGTAGAGAGGAACAAATTCATAGCGGGCTGCTTGTCCGCCTGTAAGGTCTGAGGTAGAATGAGACCCATCATGGCCCGGCCGGCATCACCGGATCGACGGGCTGACGGGAGGAAACGGGACTTGACTCATATCCTGAAGATGGAGAGGCTCGCGAAGAGCCTCCCCGCGAAGAAGGCTGACGGAGGCAGGCGGATGTTGTTCCAAGAAGTCAGCGGGTCGGTATCCAGCGGGGAAACCGTCGTCGTGCTGGGACGTTCGGGACAGGGGAAGAGCACGCTGCTGCGGATCCTTTCGCTGCTTGAGCAGGCGGATTCCGGCTCCGTCGCGCTCGACGGGAAGTTCTGCGCCGATATGGAGCCGCGGCTGTGGCGCAGGCAGGTCGCGTACGTGTCCCAGACCCCGGTGATGCTGCCGGGCAGCGTCGAATTTAATCTGGCTGCCCCAAGCGCGCTGCACGGGCTGCCATTTCAGCGCGAACAGGCCTATGCCTTGCTGGATGAAGCGGGGCTTGGAGAGATCGATCCCGGCAAGGATGCATCGGAGCTGTCCGGAGGAGAGAAGCAAAGGCTGTCCTTGATCCGCTCGCTTCTGCTCAAGCCGCATTTCCTGCTGCTGGATGAGATTACGGCTTCTCTCGATCATGGCAGCGCGATGTCCATCGAGAAGCTGCTGTCGAGATGGGGATCGGAGCATGGAACCGGCATGCTGTGGATTTCCCATGACCAGGAACAGGCAGCCCGGGTGAGCAGCCGAATCTGGTTCATGGCGAGGAATACGATTCTGGAGGATGCCGATACCGGCCGGTTCTTCTCCCGTCCGGGAACCCCCGAGGGGCTGGAGTATCAGGGCAAGGGGCCATCCTTGGACGAGCCTGTGGAAAGCGGGGCGGAGGAAAGCTGATGTCTTATACGGCGCTGGCCTTTACGGTTCTGTTCATCATGATCGCCATGTTCATCTCTTATTGGCAAAAGCTCGGCCTCGAGAAAGGCATCGCCGTCGGAACGATCCGCGCGGCGGTGCAGCTGCTGGCAGTCGGCTACGTGCTCCAGGCTGTATTCGAAAGCCGCAGCCATTGGCTGCTGGCCGCCATCATCGCGGTCATGATCATCGTTGCCGCCCGCAACGCCTCCGCCAAGGGCAAGGGCATTCCCGGCATCTTCTGGAGAATCGCCGCCGCGCTGCTCGCCACGGAGCTGCTGATGATGGGCATTCTGCTGCTGCTCGGCATCATCGAGCCTACTCCCCGCTATATCATTCCGCTGAGCGGGATGACGATCGGCAATGCGATGGTCGCCGGCGGGCTCTTCCTGACGCAGCTGATGCGGGAGTCGGAGTCCTCGCGCGGCGAGATCGAGACGCTGCTTGCTCTCGGCGCTTCTCCGCGCCAGGCGGCTCAAGGAACGCTGAAGCGCGCCGTCCGCTACAGCATGATTCCGACGATCGACGGCATGAAGACCGTCGGCCTCGTCCAGCTTCCCGGCATGATGACCGGCATGATCATCGCCGGCGCGGATCCGGTGGAAGCCGTCCGCTACCAGATTCTGATCGTCTTCGCTTTCACGAGCTCGGCCGCGGTCACGAGCATGCTGCTCGGCGTGCTGACCTACCGCAAGCTGTTCTCGGACGGCATCGGCATGCTGGTCCGCTACGGCGGACGAGAGGACTGACGCAACGGAAGACGATCTGTGCAAGATGACCGGATAGCAGTACAGTACATGGGACGCACCCTGGAATATATTCACCCGTACATCAGACACGCAGCGCAAGACACATGCAGGTCCGGCACACATACGACAGGGAGATGCAGATAGACGATTGGGCATGAGATGAAGACACAACATGCGAGAGACACAACAGGCTAGAAAAACAACATGCTGGAAAACACAACGTGCCAGACACACAACGTGCCAGACACACAATGTGCCAGAGACACAACTTCTTCCGTCGGCTGCTTGTCTTTCACGCCGGATTCCCTTCAAAAGGGAATCCGGCTTTTTTTGCTGGCTCGCCCGCGCTCCAGAAAAGGAATACCGATGGCTCCCTCGCCGGCTTGCCCTCTGAGGAACTTTTTTGAATGAAGCCGTTAGAGGTTACATAGGTGAATAAGAGCTTATCGAAGGGAGAGAGGGGAATGTCGAAGAAACCGTTCTTATGGGTCACGGCTTGCTGCATCGGCATCTCGCTGCTGGGAGGAGGGCGGGCGGCGGCTCGGAACGCCCAGTGGCAAGCTCAAGCGGATGAGCAGGGCTCCATGCAGGTCGTTGTCGTGGCAGCAGCTTCCTCGGGCTTCAAGGCGAAGCTGGCTTTGTGGGAAAAGCAGGGCGGACGCTGGATCCGCACGCTCGGCGAGGCGCCGGCCGTGATCGGCCGCGAAGGCATGGGCAAGCAGAAGGAGGGGGACGGCAAAACTCCCGAAGGCTTGTTCAAGCTGGGCAAAGCCTTTGGCAGTTCCGTAAAGCCGCCAGGGCTGAAGATGCCCTATACGATTACGGACAGCTCGGACTATTGGATCGACGATCCCGAATCACGGGATTACAACCGCTGGATCCGTACGGAAGGCGATCCTTCGCGTCTGTGGAATTCCTTCGAGCGGCTCAAGCAGCCGCTGTACCGCTACGCCATGGTGATCGAGTACAATACACATCCCGTCGTCGCCGGCAAAGGAAGCGCGATCTTCCTCCATCTATGGAGAAGCTCCTCGAAGCCGACGGCCGGCTGTGTCGCGATATCGGAGTCCACCATGCTGAAGCTCATGGGACGTCTTGATTCCGCGCGCGAACCGATGATTTTCATGTCGAATCGCTAAGGTCCAAGGGACTATTTCCCGGGTAATGCTTGTGTCTGGAGAAAACGCAGGCTTCCGATCCTTCCGTCTTGGTTGTCGTCTGGAAGGAGGGGGCCAAGCGTTCGATACCGAGGACCAGATCAGTCGTTCCACAGCTTCACACGCCATTCATTGCAGGTCATGAAGCTCCCTTTGGGATACTCGAATCGGCATTCGCCGACGAGATCGAAGCCGGCTTTCCGGCAAATCGCATTGGACGGCAGATTGAGCACGGAGGGGAACGCGCATGCATGGCTGAATTTTCTTTCCGAGGCTGCAAACGCGACGGCGGCTTTGAGCGCAGCCGTTCCGATCCCCTGTCCCTGAAGGGCCGGGAGAGTGAACCAGCCCATCTCATAGACGCTCTGCCCGTTCCATACATGCTCCCAGCAGCCGATGCAGCCTGCCCGGGTGCCATCCGGAAGGACGATGGTGAACATCCGGTCGGTGGCGTGATGCTGCAGAGCCAAATAGCGCTCATGCCGCGCAACAACCTTCTCCTCGGTCTCCGGTCCTCCGATATAGCGGGTCATGTCGGGGGCGTTGGCAAGCTGAAGCAGGTAGGAATCATCCTTTGCATAGGGTCGCAGAGATACGGGAGGCAATGGTTTCGACATGGGAAATCCTCCTTTGATCGTACAGGGTTGGATGGAATTGCATTTGGATTGTACTGATTCCAGCATACACCTTTTTCCTGACAGCCTGTTGTCAGCATTAGGGAAAATGCTCTCTCTGAGGTGAAGTCATTAGAGCGCTGCCCATGATGTGCGGACTTTATTAAAGTGCTGCCTCGAAGATGGGCGGAATTCCTTTGAGTGCTGCCTCGAAGATGGGCGGAATTCCTTTGAGTGCTGCCTCGAAGATGGGCGGAATTCCTTTGAGTGCTGCCTCGAAGATGGGCGGAATTCCTTTGAGTGCTGCCTCGAAGATGGGCGGAATTCATTTGAGCGCTGCCTCGACGATGCGCGAAAGTCATTTAAGCGCTGCCTCCATGATGTGTCAGAGTCCTTTCCTGAGGCATGAAAGCCGTCCGTGCCGTCCCTTCCAAGAAGACATCCTCATGTCTGATTTGGAGGGTTTTTTTGAGCGGATTCAGAGGGTACCTCTTGTACAGGGAGAATGCTACAATCTATTTTGCCTAGATATGGTAGCGCTTACAAACTGATTATCTCCTTCTTGCTGAGTCTAGGCAAAGGTTGTGTGGACGGCGCAGCGTCAAGGTTTCAGCGCGAACCGCCGCGTTGCACCGACAGATCCAATCCCTGGAGGTGATGCCTTTAACAAGCGGATTTCCGTCAGGCATTTGCGTGTCTTCATGCTTATCCGTTTTCTGGTCCATCCCAATTCGAAACGGAGGAATAAATCATGAACAAAACGAAACGGCTGCTTTCGTCTATTATCATCGCCGCCTTATGCGTCTTTGCTTTTGCTTCTGCGGTTTATGCGGCTGCCTGGACTTCATCCGATAAATTCGGCAACTGGAGCAACGGCGGCTATATCGTCTACAACAATGTATGGGGCAGCGGCGCCGGCGCCCAGACGATCTGGGCCAATTCCTACAGCAACTGGGGCGTAACCTCGAACCAGCCGTCCACCGGGGGCGTGAAGTCCTACCCCAACAGCACCAAGGATATCGGCATTGCGCTCGGCTCCCTCAAAAGCCTCACCAGCTCGTTCAACGTAACGGTTCCTGGCAGCGGCTCGAGCTATTCGTCCGATTATGACATCTGGACGGGCAACTACGCCCATGAAATCATGCTCTGGATGAACAAATCCGGCGCGGTCGGCCCGATCGCAGGCTCCTGGGACGCCAATGGCAATCCTGTCGCGGCCTATACGAACGTGAG
The DNA here is from genome assembly GCF_056711585.1 of Paenibacillus sp. SJS-P3. Classification (NCBI taxonomy): domain Bacteria; kingdom Bacillati; phylum Bacillota; class Bacilli; order Caryophanales; family Paenibacillaceae; genus Paenibacillus; species Paenibacillus sp. SJS-P3. The sequence goes on from NZ_CM160043.1 coordinate 1,244,113, forward strand.
CGTCGGCGGCCATACATGGAACGTCTACAAGGGCAGCAACGGATCCAACGACGTCTTCTCGTTCGTCCGCACCAGCAACACGAGCTCGGGAACGGTCGATGTGCTCGCCGTGCTGAACTGGATCAAGGGCAAGGGCTGGATGGGCAATGAAATCGTGAACCGCGTGCAGTTCGGCTTCGAGATCACTTCCTCTCCGAATGCAGCGTTCACCTGCAATCAGTTCTCGGTCAGCTACTCCTGAGCCCCATAGCGGGATTTGCTGCAGACGGGATGCGTCACTACCGGATAAAGGAGTCCTAGAAATCATGACGACGGAACAAGTTCAAGGCAAGACAGCGGTTCGTACAAACGGAGAGAAGCTGACGCCCGCCTCGCGGGATGCGCTCTGGTATGAAACCCCTGCGGGTCCGTGGACCGAAGCTCTCCCGATCGGCAGCGGCCGGCTCGGAGCGATGGTGTTCGGCCGGCTCGGCGAGGAGCGGATCCAGCTCAACGAGGATTCCCTCTGGTATGGCGGACCGGGAATCGGATCAAGCCCGGACGCGGCGGAGCAGCTGCCGCGCATCCGCGAGCTGCTGCTGACAGGCGAGCCGGAGCAGGCGGAGGAGCTGGCAATGACGGCCGTGATGACGCAGTCCGGCCATCTCGCTCCCTACCAGACTCTGGGCGAGCTGCTTATCCGTTTCCCCGGCGAGCCTGCGGCTGCAGAGCGCTATATTCGCGAGCTGCGCCTGGATGAGGCGGCAGCTGTAACCCGCTTCGGCTGGGGAGCCGTGGAGCGCACCCGGACCGTCTTTGCGAGCGAGCCGCATGCCGTGATCGCGGTCCGGATCGAGGGAAGCGAGCCTGGCGGCTTGTCCTTGCGAGCGGGCATGACGCGCCGTCCGTTCGAAGGCCGCATGACGCAGCTGGAGAGGGGCGTCGCCATGGAGGGACAATGCGGGCCGGACGGCGTCCGCTACGCCGCCGTGCTGCGGGCGGAAGCAGAGGGCGGCAGCTGCCGCCTGCTCGGCGATGTCATCCTCATCGACGGAGCGGATTCGGCGACGCTGTACATCGCAGCGGCCACGACCTTCCGCAGCGAGGATCCGCTGGCGGAGAGCCTGGCACGGGTGCAGGCGGCGCTGGAAGCGGGCTATGACGAGATCCGGGTGCGGCATCTGCACGCCCATCGGGCCTTGTACGACCGCGTAACGCTGGAGCTGGGAGCAGGGACGGATGCGGAACACTTATCGGGCAGGGGGCATGAGTCTGCACGCGGGCAGGAGTCCGTTCAGGGACAGGAGCCGGGCCGGATACAGGAATCCGAGCCGGGACAGGAATCCGTACCGGGACTGGAGTCCGGCCAGAATCTTGACTCTCTGCCGACCGATGTCCGGCTGCGGCTGCTGCGGGAAGGAGGAGGCGATCCCGGATTGGTCCGCCTCTTTTTCCTCTACGGCAGATACCTGCTGCTCTCGAGCTCGCGCCCGGGATCGCTGCCGGCGAACCTGCAGGGCATCTGGAACGAAAGCTTCACCCCGCCGTGGGAGAGCGACTTCCACCTCAATATCAATCTGCAGATGAATTATTGGCCGGCCGAGGTTTGCAATCTTGCGGAAACCCACGAACCCGTTTTCGATCTGCTCGACCGCCTTCGCGAAAACGGCACCGTCACGGCACGGGAAATGTACGGAGCCGAGGGGTTCGTCGCCCATCACGCGACCAATATGTGGGGAGATACCGGCATTGTCGGCGTCTGGGTGCCCGCGGTCATCTGGCCGACGGGAGGCGCCTGGCTCTCCCTGCATCTGTGGGAGCATTACCGCTATAAGCCGGATCGCCGGTTCCTGGAGGATCGGGCTTACCCCATCCTGAAGGACGCGGCGCGCTTCTTCCTTGACACGCTGTTTGAGGACGGCCGCGGCAGGCTCGTCACCGGACCTTCCGTATCGCCGGAAAATACGTACGAGCTCCCTGACGGCAACCGGGGCGCGCTGTGCATCGGTCCGTCCATGGACTCGCAGATTCTCCATGCGCTGTTCTCGGCCTGCGAGGAAGCGGCGGCGGAGCTCGGCGTGGACGCGGAGCTCGCCGATAAGCTGACGGCGGCGCGCCGCCGGCTGCCCGAGCCGGAAATCGGCAGCCGCGGACAGCTGCTGGAATGGTCGGAGGAATACGGGGAGCCGGAGCCCGGCCACCGGCATATCTCCCATCTGTTCGCGCTTCATCCCGGCGAGCAGATTACGCCGGAGCGGACGCCGCAGCTCGCCCAGGCCGCCCGGAAGACACTGGAGAGCCGGCTCGCCCATGGCGGCGGCCATACCGGCTGGAGCCGGGCGTGGATTCTCAACTTCTGGGCCCGGCTGGGCGAAGGCGGCGAGGCGCATGAGCATCTGATGGAGCTGCTGCGCCATGCGGTCCATCCCAATCTGTTCGGCGATCACCCGCCGTTCCAGATCGACGCCAACTTCGGCGGCACGGCCGGCGTCGCCGAGATGCTCCTGCAGTCCCATGGCGGCGAGCTGAAGCTGCTGCCGGCGCTGCCGCCGGAGTGGCCGGAGGGACGGGTGACGGGACTGCGCGCCAGAGGCGGAGCGGAATGCGATCTGTCGTGGGCGGAAGGGAGGCTGACCGAGGCCGAGCTGCGCTTCACGCATGGCGGAAGCTTCTTCATCCGGCATGGCGGGGAGCTGGCGGCCGTGGACGGCGACGGCCTGTCCAAGAAATTCAGTTTCGAAGACGGACGGTACCGATTCGATGCCAGGGCGGGGGACGTGCTCAGGCTTTCGGCCGTTCGGGCATGATGTGGCAACAGCAGAAATGAGCTTGGAGGGCCGGCTCCCGGCAAGCGGGCCGCCATGCGTCCCGTCCTGCTTGCGCTCGGCGTCGGCCTGTGCACGGCCGGCTACGTCACCATGGACAAATTCAACCTGCAGCATCTGTCCGCGCTGTCGCTTCTGGCGATCGGCAATCTTGGCGTCATGGCCGCCTTGACTCCCGCCGCGCTGCGCAAAGGCAAGCTGCGCGCAGAGTGGAGCGGACGCTGGAAGCAGACGCTGGCCGGCGCCGTGCTGAGCCCGGGCTCCTATCTGCTGTTCCTGCTGGCGATTCCTTACGCTCCGATCGGACTCATTTCGCCGATTCGTGAATGCGGAACGGTCTTAGCCGCCATCTTCGGCGTGCTGCTGCTCAAGGAAAGCCAAGGCTTTCGCCGGATCATCGGTCATGGCGGCGGCTATCGTGACCGTGGCTTTGTGGGGCTGAGGAGCGAACGGTTCAAAAAGGGGAGCCCCTATAGGCCGCAATGGAAAAAAGACGATTTCTCCGCAGTCCGCTGCCTGGAAGAAATCGTCTTTTTCATTTGAACCAGCCTTTCTCCTTGAACCTGGAGATGGCCTCGATCCGGTTGCTGACGCCGAGCTTGTCGAGAATGACGGAGATGTAGTTGCGCACCGTGCCGCTGGATAGGAAGAGCTCCTTGGCGATGTCCTTGGTGTTCTTGCCTACGGCGACGAGCTCCATCACCTCGCGTTCGCGCTCGGTAAGAGGATTCTCTTCCGTATTGTACACCTCGTCGACCAGCTCGGGAGCATACAGCCGCCTGCCTGCCATGACGCTGCGGATGGAGTCGGCCAGCTCGTCGCTGGAGCTGTCCTTGAGCAGATAGCCCTGGACGCCTGCCTTGAGCGCCCGCTCGAAAAATCCCGTTCGGGCGAAGGTGGTCAGGATGATCACCTTGCAGCCGTCGCCCTTCAGCAGCTCGGCCGCTTCGAGCCCGTTCATGACGGGCATCTCGATATCCATGATGCAGACGTCGGGCTTGTGCTGGCGCACCAGCTCGACCGCGATCTGGCCGTTGCCGGCCTGGCCGACGACCTGCATGTCTTCCTCGAGGTCGATCAGCGATCCCAGCGCGCTAAGCAGCAGCCGCTGATCCTCGGCGATGACGATCCGTATCATGCTTCCACCTCCTTCTCCACCCGGCTGACGTTATGCGGAACGGTCATCGTAATTTCCGTCCCCGGCACGCCGGATATTTCCAACGTTCCGTTGAGGAATTCCAGCCGTTCCTTCATTCCTTGCAGTCCATTGCCGCGCTCGAGCTTCCGCACGTTCCGGATCCCCTTGCCGTCATCCTTGACCTTGACGATGAGCAGCTCCGGGAGCTGGGTGATGGAGAGGAAGCAGGAGGCGGCGTGGCTGTGCTTGACGACATTGGTGACGGCTTCCTTGATGCACATGCTCAGCACGTTCTCCGTGAGCCTCGACGTATGAGCCAAGCGGGGATCTCCCTCCATCTCGAAGGAAATCTCCGCCGCGCCGAGAATCTGCCGCACCCGCTGGATCTCGTCCTCCAGCCGCGCGCCGCGCATATGGGAGACCATCTCCCTGACTTCCTGCAGGGCGATCCGCGCCGTCTGATGCACGTCGGCCATCTCGCCGCGCGCCCGCTCCGGGTCCTTGTCCAGCAGCTTGCCGGCGAGATCGCTTTTGAGGCGGATCAGCGACAGCTGCTGGCCAAGCGTGTCATGCAGATCGAGCGCGATGCGCTGCCTCTCCTCGTGGACGAGCAGATCCGCGATCCGGCGGTTGGCATCCTCCAGCTGCCCCTGCAGCTTGACCTGCTTGAGCGTATTGTAGCGGTTGAATGGAAGCACCGCCACGCCGATCAGGCAGACAAGGACAAAGGGCCACTGGGAGATGAAGAATTCGTTGCCGATCGCGAACCCCGCATAGACGGTACCGAGCGTGACGACCAGGTGCACGATGTACAGGCTGAGAAAACCCGCCCAGCTTCTCGTATTACCGATGAATACGGCCAGAAAGAAGCTGAAGTACGGGTAATGGAAGTAGATCGTCATCGCAGCCGACAGGGCCATCTGGATGGAGATGCCCGTATAGAGCTTCCAGCCTCTGTCGGAAGAGGTCAGCTGGAAGCACAGGAAGAACAGAGCGACGAGAAACCCGCCGAACAGCATATGACGGGTGTCGGGGAACCGGAAGATGAAATAGAACGGCAGGATGATGAATGCCAGCCATACATACAAGCTGAATCCCGAGCTGCGGGGAAAGATTCGGTACCATTTCTGCATCGATGCCGCTCCTTGCGTGAAATCCTGATGCTACCAGTGTAGCATAATGGGCTTATTTCCCGCTGGTCCCGGTTCTTGCTTTGACCGGCGCCGCAGCAGGGCGGGCGACAGGGAAGGGGCGGAGCTCCCACTGATGCTTGCCCTCGATGCCGCCATCCGGCCGCTGCGCGATCAGCCGCTTGCCGTCCCGGAAGGAGACGAAGCTTCTGTTCACGTCGTCCCAGAGGTTGAAGCGCAGCGACTTCAGGCTGGTGCGGAGCGTGATGGTCGTCGCATGCTGCAGCGACGGAGCCGCTTCATGGGCGCCTTGGAGGCGGTAGTTCGGAATGCGCGGGCTGAGATGATGGACATGGTGGAAGCCGATGTTGCCGGTCAGCCACTGCAGCCAGGCCGGGAGCTTGTAGTACGAGCTGCCGTCGACGGCAGCCTTGAGGTATTCCCACTCCGGATCATGCTCGAAGTAAGAGTCCTCGAACTGATGCTGCACATAGAACAGCCATATGCCGGCGGCGCCGGAGATCCAGAAGATCGGCAGCTGCACGAGCAGGAACGACTGCCAGCCGGCTGCCCAGGCGAGCAGCGCGTAGAGAACGACGATGCCGGCATTTGTCGCGTACGTGTTCAGCCGCTCCTTGCGGCGTGCACCCTTCTCGTTGAAGCGGTAGGCGAATAGGATCAGGACGATCGGCCCGAGTCCGAACAGCACGAGCGGATTGCGGTAGATCCGGTAGCTCAGCTTGCGCCAGCGGGATGCTTCGGCATACTCCTGCACGGTCAGGATCCACATATCGCCGATGCCGCGCTTCTCGAGATTGCCGCTGCCAGCATGATGGATATTGTGGGCATGTTTCCATTGTTCATACGGGAACATGGTCAGCACTCCGAGCAGATATCCCAGCAGATTGTTGGCGCGCTTGCTTTTGAAGAACGATCCGTGGCAGCAGTCATGGAAGATGATGAAGCTGCGGATGACGAAGCCGGCGGCGGCGGCGCTGAACAGCAGCGTCAGCGCATAGGAGACATTCAAGCTTAGATAGGCGGCGTACCAGAGCAAGGCCAGAGGAGGCAGCGTGTTGAGCAGCTGCCAGACGCTGGCGGCGGAATCCGATTTTTCGTAGGGCGCTATCATTTGGCGCAATTGTTTTAATGGAGACATCCCGAAACCTCCTGAATGTGGCTGAAGTGGAACAGTCTTGGAGATTCCATTATACCCGCTGCGGCAATGGGCTTAGCAGTCACAGGCGTAATGACAGAGGGTGACATTTGTCATGGTTCCGCCCAGATATTGCAAGCCAGGGGAGCGGGGAAGAGGGACGGATGGTTGAACGGACAAGCGGGCTTGGTGTAGCCTTGAAGAAGAAATTGCGGCGGGCTTCCGAAGCTTGCAGCGGGGAGAGATGAAGATGTCGTTATTCGATAAAATGAAGCAGGGAGCCGCGGAAGCGGCCAAGGCGGCTCAGCAGACGATGGAGATCGCCAGGCTGAAATCGCTGATCGTCCTGAAGCAGCGGGACATCGGCAAGCAGAAGAAAGCGATCGGAGACGCGGTCTACGAAGCTTGCCGCAGAGAGGATATCGCCTCCTCGCATGAGGCGGCGTTCAGCTTGTGCCAAGGCATTGTGACGATGGAGCATGACATCGCCGGGCTGCAGGAGAAGATCCGCATGCTGAAGACGGTCAAAGCCTGCCCGTCCTGCGGACGCGAGGTGGAGCTCGGGGCCGGCGTCTGTACCGGCTGCGGGCATGGCTTCCCCCAGGTGGCCGCCGGTGATTCTCTTCAGCTGGAGGGCGAGGTCCGGGTGCTGTGCGGCAGCTGCAAGACCGAGAACGCGCTCGACGCCCGCCGCTGCGCTTCCTGCGGGAAGGAGCTGGGCGCATGGACGTAGGCGAAGCTGCCGACAGGATGGATCAGGTTTCCTTGCCCGCATACGAATGTCCGTACCGGGAGTTCGGATTCCATCATGATGCAGGAGAAGCGTCCATGGACGATCCGCTCCGCAACGCAATGCCGCAGGCCGACTGGTCCGGAGTTCCGGCTGTCGGGCTCCGCGACACGGTAACGGGAGGGACTGTCCTGGAAAAGACATCGATGCAGGCTTGCTGGAACGATCAGGGGCTGCTCGTGCGCTTTGCTTGCGAGGATTCCTACATCCTTTCCGATTTTACCCGGCGGGACGAGCCTCTATACGAGCAGGACGTCGTGGAGCTGTTCATCGACGAAGAAGGCGATGGCAGAGAATACATGGAGCTGGAGGTCAGCCCGCGGGGAATCGTCTTCGACGCCTGGATCTCCAATGACGGCAGCGGCATGCCGCAAGGGATCCAAGCCGACACCGGCTGGGATGCGGTCGGCCTCGCCGTGAAGGTGGAGACGCCTGCAGAGGGGAACAGGGCGTATGAGCTGTTTTTGCCGGCTGCCGAGTTCCGCTCCCCGCTCCGCAAAGGCTTGAAGTGGAAAGTCAATGCCTACCGGATCGACCATGCGCCTGGAAAAGAGCCCGAGCTGCAGGCTTGGAGCCCGACCGGCAAGCCGTGGTTCCATGTGCCGGAACGGTTCGGACTGTTTGTCCTTGCAGAGTGACGCCCTCGCATCCAGCCGATTCATCTATGGTTGGCTTACGACCGCTTGGCCTGGTGGGCCAGGCGGTCTTTTTGCCGATCTGGCGATGCGGAGGATGCGGAGGCGATGCGAAGGCGATGCGAAGGCGATGCAAGGCGATGCGAAGGCGATGCGAAGGCGATGCGAAGGCGATGCGCAGGCGATGCGCAGGCGATGCGAAGGCGATGCGGAGGCGATGCGAAGGCGATGCGGAGGCGATGCGAAGGCGATGCGAAGGCGATGCGAAGGCGATTGAAAAAGGAAAATTCAGGGTATGCTATCAGCGTTGGATACGGCATGGGCAGCGGTTTGTTTCGACAAAAGAAAGACCTTGAACAACAATGTTTCTCTAGGCCCACAGGAGCCGGAGCGCGTATCATGGGCGTATCGCGAGGAGAGGGGCAAAACCATTCGTGTCTACCGAACAGCAGTATGCCGATATCCGCAAGGGAGAAAGGGGCGCTTGGGTCAGCATTGCCGCGTATCTCGTTCTGTCCGCCGCCAAGATCATCGCCGGATACTACTTCGCGTCGAAGGCGCTCTCCGCGGACGGCTACAACAACCTGACCGATATCGTGGCTTCCTTCGCCGTGCTGATCGGCCTGCGGATCTCGCAGAAGCCGCCGGACAAGGACCACCCCTACGGCCACTTCCGGGCGGAGACGATCGCCTCGCTGATCGCTTCCTTCATCATGGCGACGGTCGGCCTGCAGGTGCTGATCAATTCGGTCAAGTCCTTGTTCCGAAGCGCAGCAGAGCCGCCTAATGCCTTGTCGGCGGCAGTAGCCGTCGCGTCCGCCGTCATCATGTACGGCGTCTACATCTACAACCGCAGGCTGTCCCGGCAGATCAACAGCAGCGCCTTGAATGCGGCGGCGAAGGACAATCTGTCCGATGCCCTCGTCAGCATCGGCGCCGCCGTCGGCATCGGGGGTGCGGCGCTGGGCTGGGCTTGGCTCGACCCGCTGGCGGCGATCGCCGTTGGCGTCATCATCTGCAAGACGGCATGGGAGATCTTTTACAGCTCGACGCATGCCCTTACGGACGGTTTCGACGACAGCGAGCTGCTGACGCTCCGGTCCTCGATCGAGAAGGTGGACGGCGTGAAGTCGATCAAGGATCTCAAGGCTCGCGTGCATGGCAGCCACGTCCTGGTCGATGTCATCGTGCTGGTGGATTCCCGGCTTACGCTGGTGGAAAGCCATCGGATCAGCGACGAGATCGAGACCCGGATGGAGCGCAAGCACAATATCATGAGCGTTCATGTGCATGTCGAGCCTTACGAGCCGGCGTGAACGGCTTCCGCTCTCGATATGGCAAGGAAAGACCCCTGAGGAGCGAGTTCCTCGGGGGTCTATTTTTGTTTGGGGAGTGTGTGTGGCGGGCTTTCGGCCAGATGGTGCCCGTCTTCGGCGCAGCAAGCTGTTCCTGGGGTTCTCATGCCGGAAATAGGGATGGGAAGGGAGCTTATTGGCCGTGGAGAGGTGGACATGCCGGAAATAAGGCCTGAAATGGAGCTTAATGGGCGTGGAGAGGGTGGACATGTCGGAAACAAGGACCGAAATGGAGCTTAATGGGCGAGGAGAGGGTGGACATGCCGGAAACAAGGACCGAAATGGAGCTTAATGGGCGTGGAGAGGGTGGACATGCCGGAAACAAGGACCGAAATGGAGCTTAATCGCGAGAGGACGAGCATACCGAGATCTGGACCGAAATGGGTCTTATCCGCCGTGTGCGGGGACTGATCAGGCTATTTTTGGGAACAAGGTACGATGTTCCTTTTGCGGACAAGATTCTACAATAGATGGCAGAGGCAGCTAAAGTTCCTCCCTTCATGTGCCGATAGATCAGATACAGGTTTGTCTATTTTTGCTGTACTGAAGCTGGCATGCTAGTCGGCCTGCTGTTGCAATCCGCTTGGATGGTTGGCGAGGCCGGGTCCTGATTAGACAATCGACATTTGACAGATGAAGGGGGTCGTGATCGACGCATGAACAAATCATTGGCAGCCGCCGTTCTGGCCGCAAGCTTGACGCTGGGCCTTGCCGCTCCACCTGCCGCGCTGGCGGCGACGCAGAAAGCCCAGACGCAGGGCAACGTGAACCTGCGCGCCGAACCGGCTACAGCAGGCAAGGTTCTCCGCACGCTGTCGAAGGGGGAGCAGATATCCGTCCTGCAGCGAGTGGACAACTACTGGCTCAAGGTGCAGGACAAGTCCGGCACGGTCGGTTATGTGTCCGCTTCCAGCTCCTACATTACGATGTTGGACGCAGCGGCTGCCGAAGCTGCAACCGACGCTTCCGCCGGCAAGCCGGCCGCCGCTGCTGCGAGCAGCAAATTCGCGAGCAACGCGACAGCCGCTTCGTCGGTAGCGCTGCGCGTCGGCCCATCCACGGCGAGCACCTTGGTCAGGTATTTGAAAAAGAACGAGCTGATCGAGGTCAAATCGATTCCTAGCTCGTACTGGTATCAGATCGTGGATGCCAGCGGCAAAACGGGCTACGTAAGTTCGGATGCCAAATACATAACCGTAACAGGAACGTTGCCTGGCGTTAAAAGCGGCAGCACCGCAGCCGGAACGGGCAGCGGCAGCACCGCAGCCGGAACGGGCAGCGGCAGCACCGCCGCCGGAACGGGCAGCGGCAGCACCGCCGCCGGAGCGGGCAGCGTCAGCAGCGCCGCCGGAGCGGGCAGCGTCAGCAGCGCCGCCGGAGCGGGCAGCAGCAGCGCCGCCGCCGGAGCGGGCAGCGACAGCACCGCCACCGGAGCGGGCAGCGGCAGCGCCGCAGCCGGAACGGCCAGCGGCAGCACTGCCGCCGGAGCAGGCAGCGTCAGCAGCGCCGCCGGAACGGGCAGCGGCAGCGCCGCAGCCGGAGCGGGCAGCGTCAGCACCGCTGCCGGAGCAGGCAGCGTCAGCACCGCAGCCGGAGCGGGCAGCGGCAGCACCGCAGCCGCAACCGGAACGAGCAGCGCGGCATTCGCTCCGAACGCCGTGGCTGTTGCCGCCGTGACGCTTCGCAAGGGACCGTCGTCGTCCTACGACCAAATCCGCAACCTGAAGAGCGGGGAGTCGCTCCAGGTGACAGCGGTGTCGAACGGCTACTGGTACATGGTCAAGGATGCGGCCGGTGTCACGGGCTACGTCAGCTCTGATTCCAAATATATTTCCGTTACGGGAACGCTCCCCGGCGCCGCCGCTCCAAGCACGCAGCCATCGGTCCCGACACCGACGCCTGCACCGACGCCGCAGCCTTCCCCACCATCGACCGGGACAAACTTGAGCCCGCAGGCCTCCGAGCAAATAGAGGCTGCCATCAATGCCGGGCTCAAGTACCTGGGAACGCCTTACGAGTACGGCTCCAGCCGCAGCGATACGTCAACGTTCGACTGTTCGGACTTTGTCCGGCAAACTTTCCTGGACGCGCTCAGCCTGCAGCTGCCGGTCGATTCCAGGGGACAAGGGCAATATGTGTTGGATCGAGGCGCCTATACGACGGACTGGAACTCCCTCAAGAGAGGGGATCTCATGTTCTTCGTGTCGTCCGGGACCAAGGTGAGCAGCTCCGGTCCTTTGGATTCGTCCATCATTACCCATGTAGGCATCTATCTCGGGGACAACAAGATCCTGCAGACTTACTCCAAGGAATCCGGGGGCGTGCAAGTCACGACGGTATCTCCTTCTTCCAACTGGCAGTTCCGCTTCCTCTTCGGCGGCAGCGCTGTCTAAACGAACAAGCAGGGCGCCATCCCATGGGGTGGCGCCCTGCTTGTTTTTATCTGCCCAATCGGGAGCCCCCGAGCAGAGATAGGCGAAAAAATCGTCTAATTCCGCCCAATCGGGGCCCCCGGGCAGAATAAGCCGAAAAAATCGTCTAATTCCGCTCAATCGGGAGCCCCCGGGCAGAATAAGCCGAAAAAATCGTCTAATTCCGCCCAATCGGGAGCCCCCGGGCAGAATAAGCCGAAAAAATCGTCTAATTCCGCCCAATCGGGAGCCCCCGGGTAGAATAAGCCGAAAAAATCGTCTAATTCCGCCCAATCGGGAGCCCCCGGGTAGAATAAGCCGAAAAAATCGTCTAATTCCGCCCAATCGGGAGCCCCCGAGCGAAGATAGCCGAAAAAATCGTCTAATTCCGCTCAATCGGGAGCCCCTGGGCAGAATAAGCCGAAAAAATCGTCTAATTCCGCTCAATCGGCTATCTCCGCTGAACCGACGAAGCCCCGCTGGGCTGGACAACCTTCCGTCCGGCCTAGCAGGGCTTCGGTACGACTTACAGAGCGTCCTTCGGATTCCGGCGGGCGACGCCGCTGGCGCGTGCCGCCTGGACGACGCGGCGGCGGACTTCCTCGACGACCTTGGCGTTGAAGACGCTCGGGATGATGTAGCTGCGGCTAAGCTCGTCTTCGCCTACCGTGGAGGCGATCGCTTCGGCTGCGGCAAGCTTCATCTCTTCGTTGATCGTATAGGCGCGGCAATCGAGAGCGCCGCGGAAGATGCCAGGGAAGCACAGGACGTTGTTGATCTGGTTCGGGTAGTCGGAGCGGCCCGTCGCGAAGACGGCGACGATGTCCTCCGCTTCCTCCGGACGAATCTCCGGCTCCGGATTGGCCATCGCGAACACGATCGGCTGCTCGTTCATCGTCTGGACCATATGGCGCTTGAGGATGCCGCCGGCCGACAGGCCGATGAACACATCCGCTCCGGCAATCGCTTCGGACAGTCCGCCGCTGACGCGATCCGGATTGGTGTTGCCGGCGTACCAGTTCCACATCGGATGCGCGTACTCCTTGTCCGCCGTCAGAATGCCTTCGCGGTCGACGCCGAGCACGTTGCGGGCTCCGCCGGCCAGCAGCATCTTGGTGCATGCCGTTCCTGCCGCGCCGATGCCGCAGACGACGATCTTGGCGTCCTCGATCCGCTTGCCCGTCAGGCGCAGGGCATTGAGCAGCCCTGCGTACAAGACGACAGCAGTGCCGTGCTGGTCATCGTGGAAGACCGGAATGTTCAGCTCTTCGCGCAGCCGCTCTTCGATCTCGAAGCAGCGAGGAGCGGATATGTCCTCAAGGTTGATGCCGCCGAAGCCTGGCGCGATGGCTTTGACCGCGGCGATGATTTCTTCCGTATCCTGCGTGTCCAGGCAGATCGGGAAGGCGTCGACGTCGGCGAATTGCTTGAACAGCATCGCCTTGCCCTCCATGACCGGCATGGCCGCTTCAGGACCGATGTTGCCGAGGCCGAGCACGGCGCTTCCGTCGGAGACGACAGCGACCGTGTTGCGCTTGATCGTCAGAGAGAACGCTTTGGAAGGATCCTCGTGGATAGCGGTGCAGACGCGGGCGACTTCCGGCGTGTACACCCTCGACAGGTCGTCGCGGTTTTGGATCGGCGTCTTCGGCTGGATGGTGATTTTGCCGCCAAGATGGAGCAGGAAGGTGCGGTCGGAGGTGTTGATCACGCGGATTCCGTTGATCAGTCCGAGCGATTTGCCGAGCCTCTCCGTCGTTCCGGTGTCTTTGACCTTGACCGTCAAGTCGCGAGTCGTGCTGCCCTTGCTCGTCGAAATGACGTCGATGGCGATCACGTCGCCGCCTGCGGCTTCGATCGCCGATACGACGGAGCTGAAATTGGTACCGCTCTCAATTTCGAGCCTGACAATGACTGTTTTTCCATCCAACGCTTTGCTATCCATGCGCTCATCTCCTCAGGTGAGCCTCTCCGCCGCAGCGGGAGGCGTGTGTAGTCATGTTCCGGCAGAAAGCCGGAGCGTGTGCAGCAATGTTCCGGCAGCAAGCCGGAACGGTGTGCAGCAATGTTCCGGCAGCAAGCCGGAACGGTGTGCAGCAATGTTCCGGCAGAAAGCCGGAGCGTGTGCAGCTAATGTTCCGGCAGAAAGCCGGAGCGTGTGCAGCTAATGTTCCGGCAGAAAGCCGGAGCGTGTGCAGCTAATGTTCCAGCAGAAAGCCGGAGCCGTCAATGCATCAGCCGCAAGACGGCAGTCGGGCATTCCAGGGGGTCGTATTGCTGGTTGCGCTTGCTCATGAGAGTCTGCCTGTACTCGCCGGAGCTGTAGGGCTGCTGGATCATCCGGAACCACTTGTCGATCGTGCCGGACGATTGAAGCATCTCCCCGAAGCCGCTGCGGATGAAGTACTCCAGATTCTCTTCCTCCTGGCCGGGTATCGGCTTGTGGAAGAGCATCGGGATGCCTTTGCTCATGCCTTCGGTGCAGGTCATGCCTCCCGGCTTGGTCACGAGCAGATCGGAGGCGTCCATGAGCTTGGATATCTCCTTCGTGAAGCCGAGCACGCGGATGTTGGGATGGACGAAGCGGGGATCCTCCAGCATGGCTTCGCGGGATTTTCCGTTCGTACCCGTACAGAAGATCAGCTGGACTTCCTCGCGCCATCTCGTCATGTACGTGACGATCTCGTCTTCTTCTTCCATCAGGCCCCATCCGCCGCCCATGACCAGGACGGTCGGCATGATCTTGAGTCCAAGCTCCCGCTGGGCTTCCGCTTGATTCTGGGCTTGCCAGAACTGGGGATGGACCGGTATTCCGGTGACCTCGATTCGGGCTGGCGGGATTCCCCGTTCCATGAGCTTGCGCTTGACGACAGGCGTTGAGACCAGATAATGGTTCACTTCCGGGCTGGCCCAGGTGCCATGGGCGTCATAATCGGTGATCAGCGTATATAAAGGCACATCGAGTCCGAGCCTTTTGAGCCGTGCGACAGCCGCATTGGGACCCGGATGCGTGCAGACGATGATCTCCGGCTTGAGCTGCTGGATGACCTGTTCGGTCTGCGTGTAGAAGATCCGGTGAATGGCCAGCTGCGTGAACCGGTTGAAGGAACGCTTATAATTGGTGCGGTACATCATGCCGACCAGCTTAGGCTGCTTGCCTACGGTTTTGCGGTATGCGGACATGATCAGCGGGGCCAAGACCGGATTAAGGAATTTACCCAGCTCGAGCACCCGGGTCTGGACATCCGGAGACAGCTGCCTGAGTCCGGCAGCGAGCGCGTAAGCCGCTTGCGTATGGCCGGATCCGAACCCCTCTGAGAGCAACAGCACCCTTTTCTTGCGCATGCACTCACCTACTTTTCTCTATCCCAATATTACGACGAGCGCGGTAGGAAAGACAAGCATTGGAGTTGGGAGTTGCATCCAGCCCCGATTCTCCGATATTCTTGGCATGACGGATCGAACCGCTAAAGCCGCCTTTGACGCCATCCAGAAACCCTATATAAGGAAGGATAATTTCAAATGAACGAACAACGCCAGCCGGTCTCCGAGGGAGATCTGGTCCGATTCACGTACAAAACGGGAACCTACGCCGGCAGGGTGGCCGAGACCGGATCGCCTCGCTGCGTAGTCGAGACGCTGGCCGTGCTGCGCCATCCCGACCAGGGAGATCTTCATCATCCCTATGATCCGGACTTGCCGATGTTCCATGAGCGCCGCGCCTTGTCGCACCGGGAGAAAGCGCTCGTCCTGCACCGCGACATGGAGCCGTTCCCGGGAAGCGAGATTCCGGATTACAAGGATTCGCTGGCTGCAGCGGTGCGCCTCTCGCTCGGCGAGCTGGAGCGTCTGGAGCGCTGGTCGGCCCGCGCGCGGGAGACGCTGCAGGATGTGGCGAAGGACTACGGTCTTTAGGAAGCGGCCCAGCGGATTTTCAGTGGGAATGAATCTCCTTTTCTGCGAAGCCTTTCGCCTTATGCGGCGGAAGGTTTTTTTCCATCTCCATCCAAATGCATAAAGCGAATAAAAATGGTCTTCATTCGTGGCTGCGTCAGGGTAGAGCGTTTTCATTTGTCGCAAAAGGGCGTCGATTCGGACAATTTGCATGTCTATACATGTCTTTGTTTACTCAGAGTTAACATTCCAAGTGATGTTATTGGGAGGGAACGGCTTGCCTCAAACTTGTTGTACCCAACTGGACCGGCGATGTGATACGATGAATGCAGAATCGACGCTGTACTGTGCAAAAGCGGCCGCCTGGCGCTCCCAAACCCTTGCCTGACAAGGCGTTCGGGCGATAATGAACGATATTAATAATCAGGTTTATAAAAAGAATTACATTGATATGCCCCGTTCAGGATGATAAAATCAACGAATAACTATCGTTTCCGGAGTGTATTTCCGCTTCCTGAGCTCCATGCCGTGACCGATTATTTCTGCCAAGTTAACAACTGGACAGCCAAGCTTGAATATGAATTCGTATGCATTTTTATACATTTCGGCCGCCTTCATCCGAACCGTATACGGAGGATCTTCTGCCTGCTGTCCGTTCTTATATCTATCCTCCGACAGAAAGGTTGCATCCGATGAACAGGAAAATGACTGGATTGCCGCCGAAACAAGGCCTCTACGATCCGCAGTTCGAAAAAGACGCTTGCGGCATGGGATTTGTGGCGAACATCAAGGGAGTACCGTCCCATACCATCATACGCCAGGCGCTCACCGTCCTGGAGAACATGGAACACCGCGGCGGCCAGGGCAGCGAGCCCAACACCGGCGACGGCGCAGGCATCCTGCTGCAGATCCCGCACGGCTTCTTCAAGCGCGAGCTGTCCGCCCAAGGCATCCAGCTCCCGGCTGAAGGCGCTTATGCGGTCGGCATGCTCTTCCTGCCGCAGGACCCGTCCGTGCGGGAACGGCTTGAGAACAAGCTGGAGTCCATCATCGCCGAGGAAGGCCAGTCGCTGATCGGCTGGCGCACCGTGCCGACCGACGACAGGAAGCTCGGAGAATCGGCCCGCAAGGCGATGCCTTTCGTCCGCCAGGTGTTCATCGCGCGCAGCGCGGAGCTCTCGGAAGAGCTGGCATTCGAGCGCAAGCTCTATGTGATCCGCAAGCGCGCCGAGCTGGCGATCCGTTATGCCGGCGAAGAAGGCGGAGACATGTTCTATTTCCCGTCCCTCTCCAGCAAGAAGATCGTGTACAAAGGCATGCTGACGACGGAGCAGGTCCGCTCCTTCTATGTGGAGCTCAATGACGAAGCGATGGAGACGGCGCTTGCGCTCGTCCATTCCCGTTTCAGCACGAACACGTTCCCGAGCTGGGAGCGCGCCCACCCGTACCGCTATCTGATCCACAACGGCGAGATCAACACGCTGCGCGGCAACGTCAACTGGATGCATGCCCGCCAGTCGCTGTTCGCCTCCGAGCTGTTCGGAGAGGATCTGGACAAGATCAAGCCGATCATCAATCCGGACGGCTCCGATACGGCCATGTTCGACAATACGCTGGAGTTCCTGTACCTGGCCGGCAGATCCCTGCCGCATGCGGCGATGATGATGGTGCCGGAGCCTTGGTCCAACCACGAGGACATGAGCGACGACAAAAAAGCGTTCTACGAATACCACAGCTGCCTGATGGAGCCGTGGGACGGCCCTGCCGCGATGGGGTTCACGGACGGCACGCAGATCGGAGCGATCCTCGACCGCAACGGCCTTCGCCCGGCACGCTACTATGTGACCAAGGACGATGTCATCATCCTCGGCTCCGAAGCGGGCACCGTGCACGTCGAGCCGGAGAATATCCTTTACAAGGACCGCCTTCGTCCAGGCCGCATGCTGCTCGTCGACACCAAGGAAGGCCGGATCATATCCGACGAAGAGGTCAAGGCGGGCATTATTGCGGAGAACCCGTACCGCGAATGGCTCGACGAGAATCTCATCAGCCTCGCCGATCTGCCGGATGCCCCGGAGCTGCCGGAGCTCGAGCATGCGACGGTGCAGCAGCGCCAGCAATCGTTCGGCTATACGTTCGAGGATCTGCGCAAGGTTCTGGAGCCGATGGCTTCGAGCGGCGTGGAGCCGATCGGCTCGATGGGCTACGACGCACCGCTGGCCGTCCTGTCCGAACGTCCGCAGCGTCTCTACAATTACTTCAAGCAATTGTTCGCCCAGGTCACCAATCCGCCGATCGACGCCATCCGCGAGGAGATCATCACCGCGACCGGCACCTCGCTCGGTCCGGAGCGCAACCTGCTGAAGCCGGAGCCGGAGAGCGCTCGCCAGATTCGTCTGGATTCGCCTATCCTCTCCAACGAGGACTTCGCCAAGCTGCGCCATGTGCGCCGCCCGGGCTTCAAGTCGATCACGCTGCCGATCTTCTTCCCTGCCGACGGCGGAGAGGAAGGGCTGCGCAAGGCGCTGGACACGATGTGCGAGGCGGCTGACCGCGTCATCGCCAAGGGCCACAACGTCCTCATTTTGTCCGACTTCGGCTCGGATCAGGGCAACTGCCCGATTCCGGCGCTGCTCGCGGTGTCTTGCCTGCATCACCATCTCATCCGCAACGAAACGCGGACCCGCGTCAGCCTCCTGCTGGAATCCGGCGAGCCGCGCGAGGTGCATCACTTCGCGCTGCTGCTCGGCTACGGCGTGAGCGCGATCAATCCGTACCTGGCGTTCGAGACGCTCGACGACATGATCCGCCAGGGCATGCTGCGCGGCGTCACGCATGAGAAGGCCGTGAAGAACTTCATCAAGGCCGCCACCAAGGGCGTTCTGAAGATTTTGTCCAAGATGGGCATTTCCACGATCCAATCCTACCGCGGAGCCCAGATCTTCGAGGCGGTCGGCCTGAAGGAAGACCTCGTCGACAAGTACTTCACCTGGACGCCGTCGCGCATCGGCGGCATCGGCCTGGACATCATCGCCGAGGAGACGCTGAAGCACCACAACCGCGCCTACGCCGAGCAGGAAGGCGCCGAGAAGGAGCTCGATTCCGGCGGCGAGTACCAGTGGCGCAAGGACGGGGAGGACCATCTGTTCAGCCCGCAGACGATCCATACGCTGCAGATGGCTTCCCGCTCGAACGACTACAAGCTGTACAAGAAGTTCTCGGAGCTCGTGCAGGGCGAGGACCGCAAGTTCCTGACGCTGCGCTCGCTGCTCGACTTCAAGAAGGACCGCACCCCGGTGCCGATCGAGGAAGTCGATTCCGTGGAGAAGATCATGAGCCGCTTCAAATCCGGCGCGATGTCCTTCGGCTCCATCAGCAAGGAAGCGCATGAGAGCCTGGCCATCGCGATGAACCGCATCGGCGGCAAGTCCAATACGGGCGAGGGCGGCGAGGATCCGGCGCGCTTCATTCCGGATGCCAACGGCGATTCCCGGCGGAGCGCGATCAAGCAGGTCGCTTCGGGCCGCTTCGGCGTCACGAGCAACTACCTGGTCAACGCCGACGAGATCCAGATCAAGATGGCGCAGGGCGCCAAGCCGGGCGAGGGCGGACAGCTTCCGGGACGCAAGGTCTATCCTTGGGTCGCCGAAGTTCGCGGCTCCACTCCAGGCGTCGGCCTCATCTCGCCGCCGCCGCATCATGACATCTACTCCATCGAGGATCTTGCGGAGCTGATCCATGACCTGAAGAACGCCAACCCGCGCGCCCGCATCAACGTCAAGCTCGTATCCGAGGTCGGCGTCGGCACGATCGCGGCCGGCGTCGCCAAGGGCCGCGCGGACGTCATTCTCGTCAGCGGTTATGACGGAGGCACGGGAGCTTCTCCGATGAACTCCATGCGCCACGCGGGCCTGCCATGGGAGCTCGGACTTGCCGAGACGCATCAGACGCTCATGCTCAACAACCTGCGCGACCGCGTCGTCGTGGAGACCGACGGCAAGATCATGAACGGTCGCGACCTCGCGATCGCCGCTCTGCTGGGCGCCGAGGAGTTCGGCTTCTCGACCGCTCCGCTCGTCGTGCTCGGCTGCGTCATGATGCGCGTCTGCCAGCTGGATACATGTCCGGTCGGCGTCGCGACGCAGAATCCGGAGCTGCGCAGCAAGTTCATGGGCGATCCGTCCCATGTCGTGAACTACATGACGTTCGTCGCCCAGGAAATGCGCGAGTACATGGCGGAGCTCGGCTTCCGGACGGTCAATGAAATGGTTGGCCGCGTGGATCTGCTGGAATCCAAGGAGCTGATCCATCATTACAAGCTGCGCGGCATCGATCTGACGCCGCTCCTGCATATCCCGGAAGTGCCTCATGGCGCATCCCGCCACAACGTTCAGCAGCAGAACCACGGGCTCGAAGAGACGCTCGACATGCAGAGCCTGCTGCCGGCTGCGGCGCCGGCGCTTGAGCGCGGCGAGCGGGTGCAAGCCTCGTTCCAGGTCGGCAACACGAACCGCGTCATCGGCACGATACTGGGCAGCGAGGTCACCCGCCGCTACGGAGCCAAGGGGCTGCCGGATGACACGATCAGCCTTCGCTTCACCGGCTCTGCCGGCCAGAGCTTCGGCGCGTTCGTGCCCAAGGGCATTACGCTTACGCTCGAAGGGGATTCCAACGACTACGTCGGCAAAGGCCTCTCGGGCGGCAAGATCATCGTCGCTCCATCGCCGAAGGCGACCTTCAAGGCGGAGGACAACGTCATCATCGGCAACACCGCCTTCTACGGCGCTACCGGAGGCGAGGCTTATATCCGCGGCATCGCCGGAGAGCGCTTCGCGGTACGGAACAGCGGCGTGAAGGTCGTTGTCGAGGGTACAGGCGACCACGGATGCGAATACATGACAGGCGGACGCGTCGTCGTGCTGGGGGGCACGGGACGGAACTTCGCGGCCGGCATGTCAGGCGGCGTGGCGTATGTGCTCGATGAGCAGCGCACCTTCTACAAGCAAGTGAACCTGGAGATGGTCCTGCTGGAGAGAGTCGAGGCCGAGGAAGACATCGCGGAGCTCCGCTCCCTGATCGAAGCCCATGTCTCGTACACCGGCAGCGCCGTAGGCGAGCGCCTGCTCGCGGATTGGGAGCAGTCTCTGAACAGCTTCGTCCGCGTTATTCCTAAGGACTACAAGCGCATGCTGGAGCAGATCCGCATAGCGGAAGAGGAAGGCGGCCTGGAGGGCGAGCATGCTCTTCTGGCAGCTTTTGAAGCCAATATGCGCGAGCTTGCGCGTGTAGGCGGCAACTGACCGAGCGAAGCTTGGATACAAAATGAAAACACCGGCATCTTCCCGAAAGGGGAGATGCCGGTGTTTTTGCTTTACCCGATACTCATTGTATCTATACAGAGTGTAACGAAATTATGTATTCGGCGTTTTCATCAAGCGATGAGAGGCTTCGGCAGGCGAAATCCACTATTGAACTGAAAGCGCATCCGCAGCCGCCGGGAAGGAGGGGGAATTACTTGTTATGTTCCGTAGAGGTCAGGGTAGATCCGCTTTCCAGGATCTGCTGAAGAGCGGTCTTGCTGTCCAGACCCAGCTGATTCAGCACATGACGGATATCCAGTTCAATGACAGGCGGTTTCTCATGGCTTTCCTGATTCTTTACCATATCCAACTTCCACTCCCATTTCTCTTATGATTTTACTTGGGAACATAGGAATAGTATAAAGGGCTCAAAGCGCAAAGACTGTCGGAATGTAAGACCGATTCGGATAGAATTTTAGGGGAATTCATGTCGAATCGGAGCCGGATGTTGGAAAACATGTCACATGCGCAAGGAGATGCGGTTGATAATCCCTTGCATAAAAAAGAAAAAACCTGCCTCGGAAGGCAGGTCGGCATAAGGCCATGGCCTCAATAAATCTACTGCATCGATCTCTCCGCCCGAATGAAGGCGATGAAGCGCTTCGCTTCCTCTGCAGTCAGCTTGCGTCCGTCAATGGAAAAGGCGAATTTCTCCAGCATTTCCTGATCGGACAGCTCCAGGCTGGAGACGAATTCTCCTACCCCTGCATCGAGAACCGCTGCGGGATTGTCGGTTCTTCCGACCAGATAGTCGATGGACACATGGTATAAATCGGCAAATTTCGCCAGCGTATCGCTATCCGGCTCCCGCCGGTTTTTTTCATAATGAGACAAGGCCGCGCGGGAAATTCCGAGCGTTACAGAGGTCTGTTCCTGAGTCCAGCCTCGTTCTTCTCTTAGTCTCGCGATCCGAGTTCCAATGTCCATTAAGTACCTCCTAGATCTCTATATAACCCAGTTTAATACGGAAACGAGTGTTATGGATGATTTGCTACGAATAGTCGCATTTTTGAAATTCGGGATGTAAAACCGCTTGACATGTTACGTATTGTATCGTAAAGTTGGAGATGTTGAAGATACAATTTGTATCATATATATGTTATGATTCCCGATTCATGACTCCTTTATTCTTGCTGGCCAGCAGCATTTTGTCGGAGGTGAAGAATGGTCGTCCGTCGTAATTTGGAGCCCGGATCTGACATAATAGGCCAAACCAAGCAAGAACAAAAGTTACTGGGCGATGTTCGGATCTCAGAAGTGCAAGGGAAACCGGTCGCATCGCGTTCCCGCAAAGTCCTTCTACATACGATGAATACAGACGAGCTGAATTTTTCGACGACGCTCCGCTTCCCCGTGGTTGATGGATACCGGCTCGCCATAACCCTTTATCTCAACCGCAAGGCATTCTGCCTGATCGGGACCATTGGATCACGAACCGTCTCCGGCAATCTTTACAAGTACGGTTTTATCGTCAAGGAACTCTCCGTCAGCCGCAGCGAATGGATCAAGGAATTGAACGACTGGCTGCTGCGGCATGCCCCGGCCAGCTCGCGATACAAAGCCCACTATTTATACCGGAGTTGAACGATCTCCACAGACCGCGGAAGCAGCAAATTCAACGGAAGAAGCATGAAAAGGAATTGTGTTTTCCATGAAAACGCATTTCGTTTTTTTGGAATTCTTCATACCAGCTTATCAGTCCCAGATAGAGAAAACAAAAAGGATAGGTGAAAGAGCATGGAAAAAGTCCGAAAGGCCATTATTCCTGCCGCGGGGCTTGGAACGAGGTTCCTCCCTGCGACCAAGGCAATGCCAAAGGAAATGCTGCCCATCGTTGATAAACCGACCATTCAGTATATCGTCGAGGAAGCCGTTCAGTCTGGAATTGAAGACATTATCATTGTTACAGGCAAAGGCAAACGCGCCATCGAAGATCATTTCGATATCGCGTTCGAGCTGGAGCACAGCTTGATGGAGAAAGGGAAGCTCGGCTTGCTGAGCGAAGTGCAGAAATCCTCCAACGTGGAAATTCACTACATACGCCAGAAGGAAGCCAAGGGACTCGGGCATGCGGTCTGGTGCGCAAGGAAATTTATTGGCGACGAGCCTTTCGCCGTATTGCTTGGAGACGATATTGTACAAGGCGAAGTGCCTTGCACACGTCAGTTGATGGAGCAGTATCAAAAGACTGGCCGTTCCGTTATCGGGGTTCAGGCTGTCGGGATCGAGCAGACGGACCGTTATGGGATCGTGGACCCGCTTGAAACAGAGGGACGTCTGGTTAAGGTGAGCCGATTCGTGGAAAAACCGCCTAAAGGGCAAGCACCATCGAACCTTGCCATTATGGGGAGATATATTTTCACACCTGAGATATTCAATTTTCTGGAGGAGCATACCATTGGCGCCGGCGGAGAGATCCAACTGACCGATGCCATCCAGCGATTGAACGAAACGCAGGGCGTTTTTGCCTACAATTTCGAGGGCAAACGTTACGATGTAGGAGAAAAACTCGGCTTTATTTTGACTACCCTGGATTTTGCCCTTCGCAACGATGAGTTGAAGCATCCTCTGCTTGCCGCCCTTGAAGAACTGGTCGCGGAATATTCGAATAAGGTCCATTCTATCAAGCTGGGGTGATAAGCCATGAGCCTGAACTCGAACCATGACGAAGCCAATGTTGTTTTTGAATCGAATCCTTATTATTCCACGCTGTCCCTGGATTCGACCAGGAACATCAAAACCTATCTAAAGCTCAAGCGGGCCGTCGATATCATCCTGGCAGGGAGCGGGCTTATCATGATTTCTCCCATCTTGCTGCTGCTGGCAGTCATGATCAAGCTGGAGGATCCCAAAGGGCCTGTATTCTTTTCCCAGATCAGACTCGGCAAAGGGGAAAAGCCGTTTCGGATGTTTAAATTCCGCTCGATGGTTTCCAATGCCGAGGATCTGCTGTCCGGCTTGCTGGAACAGAACGATATTCAAGGTGCCATGTTCAAGATGAAGGAAGACCCGAGGATAACGAAGGTCGGCAAGTGGATCCGCCGAACCAGCCTCGACGAGCTCCCTCAGCTGTGGAACGTGCTCCGAGGTGAGATGTCCCTTGTAGGACCTCGCCCTCCGCTGCCCAGAGAGTTGGAGGACTACAGCTCCTACGACAAGCAGCGGCTGCGCGTCACTCCTGGCTGCACGGGACTGTGGCAGATCAGCGGCCGCAACGACCTCGACTTCGACCAGATGGTGGAGCTTGATCTGAGATACATTCAGGAGCGTTCTATATCCATGGATATAGGCATTATCATGAAAACCATCAAGATGTTGACAGGTTCAAAAGGAGCTTATTGAACGCGGAGGAGAGATAGAGAGATGAAAACCGTTCTGTTGTCGGGTGGCTCCGGGAAACGTCTGTGGCCGCTATCGAACGACCTGCGCTCCAAGCAGTTTTTGCCGCTTCTCAAAAGTCCGGAAGGCGATGCGGAATCCATGGTCCAGAGGGTATGGAGGCAGTTGCAAAAGGCCGGGCTGAGCTCGGGCAGCTATATTGCTACCGGAAGAGCCCAGGTCGAAGTGCTGCAGAGCCAGCTTGGATTGGATGTGCCGATTATCGTCGAGCCGGAGAGAAGGGATACGTTCCCGGCGATCGCGCTTGCTGCTGCTTATCTGTATTCAGTTGAGGGCGTATCCCTCAACGAAGTGATTGCGATCATGCCGGTAGATCCCTATGTGGATGACTCGTTCTATGAATCCATTCATAGACTGGAGCAAGCTCTTGACCATTCCGATGCTGAGCTGGCGCTGATCGGGGTCGTCCCGGATCATCCTTCCGAAAACTACGGCTACATCGTTCCTCAGGATTGGAGTGGCTTGGAACCGGTCCGCCAAGTAAGCTGCTTCAAGGAAAAGCCCCGCAGGGAAGAAGGCGCCTCTTTGATCCAGCAGGGAGCCCTCTGGAATTGCGGGGTGTTCGCATTCAGGCTGGGACGGATGATCGATATGCTGATCTCCCTCAATCTTCCTATCCAATACGACGAAATGGTCAAGCAGTACGGCAAGCTTCCCAAAAAGAGCTTCGATTATGAAGTGGTGGAAAAATGGAGCCGTCTCGTCGTAACCCCATACTTGGGATCGTGGAAGGACCTCGGCACTTGGAATACCCTATCGGATGAAATGGAGGAGAACATCCTCGGTAGAGGCATAATTGACCAGGATTGCCGCAATACGCATTTGGTCAATGAGCTTGATATTCCTATTACGGTACTGGGACTGTCGGATGTCATCGTCGCGGCAAGCCCGGATGGAATTCTGGTGTCGTCCAAGTCGGCCAGCTCGAAAATCAAGGACATCAACGCCAATCAAGAGCAGCGGCCGATGTTCGAGGAGCGGCGCTGGGGCACCTATAAAGTGATCGATTACGTCCGCTATGATACGGGTCGTGAAGTCCTGACGAAACGGATTCGGATCACAGCAGGAAAAAACCTCAGCTATCAATACCACAACCACCGCAATGAGGTTTGGACCGTGATCTCCGGAACCGGCGAACTGATCCTCGATGGGGGGCGGCGCGAGCTGCTGAGCGGGGATGTCGTCCTGGTTCCGGCAGGCGTCCGGCACAGCGTACGGGCTGCGACGGACTTGGAAATCATCGAGGTGCAGAGCGGAGAGCATCTGGTTGAGGAGGACATCGTGCGATTGTCGATGTCGTGGGATGAAATTTTGATGCTTGTTGAACAGACGGGATAAGGGGCGTTGAGAGATGAAGCTGGCTGTTATCGGGACGGGTTACGTCGGTCTTGTTTCGGGAGTGTGTTTTTCTGATCTTGGCAACGATGTGGTGTGCGTAGACAAGGTAGAGGACAAGATTGAACGCCTTCAGCGAGGCGAGGTTCCGATCTACGAGCCGGGTCTTAAGGAATTGATCGAGCGAAGCAGCGGGGCAGGAAGACTTTCCTTCACTACGGATCTGGAAGCAGCCGTACGGACTGCCGAGATCATCATTCTTGCAGTTGGAACGCCCTCCATGCCAGACGGGCAAGCGAATCTTAGTTATATCAATCAGGCGGCCAAAGAAATAGGGATCGCGATGAATGGTTACAAGATCGTCATGACCAAGAGCACGGTGCCGGTAGGAACGAACGAAAAGATCCGCCAACTTATCGCCGAGCATGCCGCCCATCCGTTCGATATCGTATCGGTACCGGAATTTCTGAGAGAAGGATCCGCCATTCGGGACACTTTGAATCCTGACCGGATTGTAATCGGTGCAGACAGTCCCGAGGCAGGAGAAACTGTCAAGGCACTGCATCGAGAGCTGACGGACTGCATTCTCCTTACCGACATCCGGAGCGCGGAAATGATCAAATATGCCTCCAATGCTTTTTTGGCGACGAAAATTTCGTTCATCAACGAAATCGCCAACATCTGCGAGAAAGTCGGTGCGGATGTCACCCTCGTGGCGGAAGGCATGGGATATGACAAGCGGATCGGCTCTTCCTTTCTCAAGGCCGGGATCGGCTATGGGGGATCATGCTTCCCCAAGGACACAGAAGCACTGATCCAAATAGCTGGTCATGTAAATTATGAGTTCAAACTGCTGAAATCGGTTGTTGAAGTGAACAGGGATCAACGGTTCAATGTCATTCGTAAGCTGGAGTCCCATCTCGGGCCGCTCTCAGGAAAAACAATCGCGGTATGGGGACTCGCCTTCAAGCCGGAGACGGATGATGTAAGGGACGCGCCGGCTTTTGAAATCATTCAAGCGCTTTTGGAAAAAGGAGCTGCAGTCAAAGCTTATGATCCTGTCGCTCAGAAAAATTTCAGCGGACTGCTGCAGCATCCGTCCGTCCATTACTGCGCAAGCGCCGAGGAAGCGGCGATCCATTCGGATGCGCTGTGTCTGCTGACGGAGTGGAGGGAGTTCCGGGAATATCCGTTGTCCAAGCTTGAAACCCTGCTCAAGCGACCCGTTCTGATCGACGGCCGCAATCAATTCACGGAAGAGCAGCTGGCAGATACATCGTTCATCTACTACTCCGTCGGACGGCCGAATCTGAACAAGGGCGTGAAGGAAAAAAGCCCGGCGATATTGTTCTAGCGAAGAGGAGCTTCAGCCATGAACAGAACGCAGAAGCGTGTATTGATAATCCTGTAATCCTGTCCTCCTTCCTCGTGTTGGCATTTGCAGCGGTTCTGACCTTCGGATTCTACCTGTACAGTTCCCTTAAGGGTACCGCTCACAAGGTTTACGAGCCCGTTGCAAGGCCTAAGTATCGTAGAGTGTCTGTCCTGGATTATGCGACGATATGAAGGAAATCGGCTACAGGAATCAACCGGTCAAGCGTTGGGTGGTATGGGCTGCTCTTATGGCTGGGATCTGGAAGCAAGCTTGACGATAATTACTATCAGATTAAAAGGGTAACTGAGGAAACCTTGAAGGTCTACTATGAAGTGGTAGGTCGATAATATATAGGGCGATCAAACGGAGCTGGAAATCGAGGGATGATCACATGGACAACGAATTGAATTGGCTGCTCTCCAAGCTCAAGGAACGCGGAACTTCGAACGGAATCGATAGCGAAGGAAACGACCTGGATTGGGAGCGGGTACTGGAGCTTAGTCTGCATCACCGTGTATACCCTTTGCTGTATGAGAGGCTAAAAACGGAACCGGGTGCCGGCATTCCGGAATTTGTGATGAGTAGGCTTAAAGTTCTTTACCGTACCAACGCCCTTGATATGCTTCAACTCGCGGGTGAATCGGTGCGTATTTCCAGGGAGCTGTCGAATCGCGGAGTAAGGGCTTTATTCCTGAAAGGACCGACTTTGTCTTATGAACTCTATGGGAATTTGAACCAGAGAACATCGCGGGATTTGGATATACGCATCGATCTGGAATCCCTTCAAGGGAACTTGGCATCGATCGACCGCCTTATGGAGGAAATCGGTTATGTACCCCATGATGCGATTCCAACTGTGCTCAATGAGTGGAGATGGCGGCAGCATCATAAAGCTTATCGGCATCCTGTGCTCAAAATATTCGTTGAAATCCACTGGCGCTTAAACCCAGGTCCTTTGAAAGAACCTGATTTTGAGGAGCTATGGAAGGAAAGTCGAGTCAGCGGCCTTGCAACCTGTCCTGTACGGTATTTAGGCAGCACTCATCTGTTTTATTATCTGTGCATGCATGGATCCAGGCATGGCTGGTTTCGACTTCGCTGGCTGATGGATATAGATGTGCTTCTTCGCAGATCGGATAACTGGACAGCTATCGGGAAGAAGCTCCGACAATATGAAGCCGAAAGCATAGCGGGTCAGGCCGTGTTGCTGGCATCACGAATTTTGGGTACGTCGATACCAGAAGGAATGGAGATGCCACATGATGCAAGGGTTGAGAGGTTGTTCGAACTAGCGGAAGAGTACATTCTTCAAACGATAGATTTCCAGAATTCGAATGAGAAGAAGTATTTGAGAAAGCATGCATGGCATTTGTTTGCGCTCAAGTCCAGTCGCCATCAGCTCTTGTATCTGTTAAGCCTGCTGCATCCGTATCCGGTTGATAGAGCAACGCTGCCTCTGCCTCAAGCCATGCATGTTCTCTACTTTCCTTTACGGCCTTTCTTATGGGCTTGGAGGAAGACGACAGGCAGAGCCGTATTATAAGGGAGGAACGGTGAATGGGAACTTGGACGAGACGAGCAGCTCGATTCCGCAGGCTGACTTGGAAGATGAAGCTATGTTTTTTTGCTTCATACTTTTTAACGGGAATGGTCCGATTCGGCATTTTGGTGCTCCCATTCAAATATATCGCCCCGCTGTTAGGTGTGAAAAATAGAAGCACCTCTGAAGAAGTAGATCCTAGCATCCTCATGAGAGCAGCGAAAGTCGGTGTTGCTGTGGAAACGATGAGCCGATTTACGCTTTGGGAAAGCAAGTGCCTAGTAAGGGCCATAACCGCGCAGCTTATGCTAAGTATGTGGAGGACGCCTAGCACGTTGTATCTAGGTATGTCGAAGGATGAATCGGGCAAATTGATCGCTCACGCCTGGTTGAAATGCGGACCCCTAATTTTAACCGGGGAGAGAGAGAGCAAGCACTTTACGAGCGTTGCGCATTTTGGCAGTTTAGTTGGAAAGTGAACCGAAATAATTTACGGCAACTTATAGGGCGGGGGGATTGAAGCGATAAAATGGGAGCTATATGCGGCATTATCGTACCAGGGAATCCTGAAAAAGCAGCCAAGCTTGGTCCTCGCATATTCGAAAGGCTTCAAGTTTATGACTATGATTGTATAGGGAGTGCGGTAAGCGAGGAAGTCTATCTGGCTGGAGGATTAATCTATAACACGCCAGAGTCCCGCTTGGAAAAGCTGCCGAGAGAGGATGTTAATAACCGGTTTCTTCTTGTTGCAGACGCCATTATCGATAACAGAAACGAGTTGTTGGAAGCGCTTGGTATGAATTTGAATAAGGATGAAATATCCCGTATTACCGACAGTGACTTCATTATAATGGCATACGAAAAGTGGGGTTATGATTGTCCCAAATACTTAATCGGCGATTATGCCTTCGCCATATGGGATAAGGAACGCAGAGAGCTATACCTTGCCCGTGACCCGATGGGTCCCAGATCGCTTTACTTTACAACCGTACCGGGGATGTTCGCCTTCTGCACAATCGAGAAGCCTCTGCTTGGAATCGCAGGCACGAAGCCAACATTAAATGAAAGGTGGATTGCTGATTTTCTGGCCATTGATGGGATCCAGCATGAGATGGACTGCAGAGATACGGTATATAGCGGTATTCAACAGCTGCCTCCGGCCAACTACGCAATCGTGAGCGCTGAAGGAATGAAGCAGGTGCAATATTGGAGCGTATTGAAGGATGTCGCACCGATCCGTTATAAAACGGACGAGGAGTACATAAAGGCGTTTAACCAAATCTTCTCGGAAGCTGTAGAGTGCAGACTTCGAAGCGTGGGTGAGACAGCCATTATGCTAAGCGGCGGGTTGGATTCGGGATCAATCGCTTGTGTTGCAGCCAGGAAGCTTGAAAGGACCGGAGAGGTCCTGCATGCCTTTTCTTCGATTCCAGTAAGAGATTTTGACGAGGTGCCAGACAAGAAGACTGTCTATAACGAATCCAATGAGATTGAGCTTATCACCCAATTGCATTCCAATATTCATGTCACCTATTGCAGCTTTGAGGAGTCTAGTTCGTTGGATGATATCGATGAGTTAATTGCAATTTTGGAACAGCCTTATAAAATTTTCCAGAACATGACATGGTATCGTCCAATGCTTGAACAAGCGGCAGCAAATAACTGCACAATCATGCTCAATGGCCAAACCGGCAACGGTACTATATCCTATGGGAATTTTGTTGTCCATTTGTTGACTCTGTATAGATCTGGAAAGCTCATTGCAATGGCAAAGGAAATTCACGGACTGAGCGAATTATTGAATGTCCCGTTGAAAAAAGTTTATAAACTTGCTGCGCATGTTATTGTTCCATATAGAATTCGAAAATGGCTAGACCGCTATCGCTTTGGTAAATATGACCGATTTAAAAATGTTGTCGTAAATCGCTCTTTGATTAAAAAGTGGAATGTTGAAAAAAGATTGGACCAGATAGGAGCCAACGTACTGACGGTAAAACACCGGGACTATGATCAAGAAATGAAGCTGCGTACCAATCAGTTGGCGCTATCCCATATCGCAGCAGTGGAAACCAAGCTGTCTTTGGCTAATCGCATTACGATCCGTGATCCATCCAGAGATAGAAGAGTGGTAGAGTTCTGTTTGTCGATACCCTCGGCTCAGTTCGTCAAAAACGGCCAGGAGCGCAACTTGCTGCGCAGGGCGATGGAAGGGGTACTGCCGGAATCGATACGCACCAATCTAAAGACACGGGGCTTGCAAAGCGCTGATTGGCTGCACCGACTTAAGCCGGTCTGGCACAAGGCTGCAAATGAAATGGACAAGCTGCTCACGAATGAGGATATTAAACCTTATATAGACAGCGAGAAGCTTCAGGAACTTAGAGCACAAATGGATAATTGCCTTGAAAACAAAAATGAGGAAATCGCCTGGCAAACGCTGATCGTTCTTATTTTCGCAAGATTTATAAGGGACTTCAAGAGAGTTGCCGCAAGGAGGTATTCTTATGACCAATAAGAAGAAATATACATACAGGGCATTTGGATTAGATATGGAGTCGGATTTTGTTCTGGATGGTCTGCTTCACTCTGATGGTCCGACCCAAGTGCGCATAATACGGGGCGTGGTAGCAGTCGATTTTCCTGGACCGGATGGAGAAAATTCTTACTGGCATGAAGGAAGGGAAAAGTTCGCGTTTCGTATGCAAGATGTCGGTATTTTTTTTATTGCTTATGGGACAGAGATAATCGTTCAGAAGGATGAGAAAGCATCTGATGCTGTCGTTTCATTATTTATTTTGGGCACTTGCATGGGTGCTTTGCTTATTCAAAGGGGGCTTGTTCCCATGCACGGAAGCTCCATATCGATTCATGGTAAGCAGATTATCATATCGGGGATGTCGGGTGCGGGGAAATCAACCTTGACGGCTTCATTGAACCAGCTTGGCCATGCCTACCTCGCGGACGATATCTCCGCATTGCAAGTCGAGGAGGAAGGCAACGCCTGGATTATGCCCGCCTTTCCCAAGCAAAAATTGTGCCGAGATACGGCTGTTCAAATACTAGGAGGAATAGAGGGCTTGGAACGGATTCCCGGAATACGGGATAAATATCATGCTCCCAGGCTTGGGCCGTTCCTGGCGGAAAGCCGAAGACTCGATGCGCTATTTGAAATCTCTGTTCATTCAGGGATGCAAGTTGAAATAGAAGCGGTTAAGGGTGCAGAGAAGCTAGCGGTTCTTCTAAGAAATACGTTTCGATTCGAGCTTGTAGAATTGAAGGGGATTGGAGCGGAGCATTTCCGGCAATGTTCCAGACTCGCTTCAAAAATCGGGATTTACAAGATCAAACGTCCTCAGAACGGCTTTACGGTGGATGAGCAAATTGCCAAGATAATAGCAGTCTTGGGCTCAAATGTAATACTTTTACCCAATTAAAATGAGGGACTGTGCACAGTGGCACGGTCCCTCTTCATTATACGAGTTGTTTCATCTTCATTTCGACCAACTTACCTTCTTTAAGCTCATAAATCCGATCGCAGATATCTACAACGGACAATCGATGCGTTATGGCTATACAAATCTTATGAGGAGACAATCGTTTCATGCTCTCAATGACGCTGCGTTCCGTATTCAGGTCCAACGCGGATGTTGCCTCATCGAGCAAGAGGATAGGAGCCGGTCGCAAGAGTGCACGGGCAATCGCAATTCGCTGAGACTGCCCCTCCGATAGTCCGTGTCCGCCTTCGCCGACATAGGTGTGCAGCCCGTTAGGCAGCATCTGAATGAACTCCCACGCGCAAGCTTGCTTGGCTGCGGAGATAACTTCGTCTTCAGTAGCCGACATTTGTCCGACGCGAATGTTGTCCATGATGGTGCCGGAGAATAAGGTATTCCCCTGTGGTACATAGGAGAAGTACGGTCTTGTCGCTGAAGACAGCTCGTGCTTCTGCTTGGTGCCATCTTGGATGTAGAGCTCCCCTTCCTGAGGACGGAGCAGCGAGAGAAGAATTCGCATTAGAGTGGTTTTGCCTTCGCCCGACGTGCCTACAATGGCAATGATTTCACCTGGCTGAACTGATAAGGATACCTGATTGAGAATAAGCCTGCTCTCATCATATGCGAAGCTAATCCGGTCTATCTTCAGTGCCTGGACAACTAGGTCGCCTTGGCTACTGGAGAGCTTTTCTGTCTCTAATTCCAATGTTTCAAATTCCTTTAGGCGTTCTGCTGATGCGATGGCCGCTGCTACTTGGGGCAAGGAGCGTGTCAAGCCTTCCATCGGCCCTTGGATCTGTCCTACTAGCTGCAAAAAGGCTGTGAACGTCCCGAAGCTCGTCGTACCAGCTGATAGTTTATATGCTCCAAGACCGAAAGCGAGGAAGAACCCTATTCGGTAACCGATTCCCATAGTGACTCCGGTTGTGACCGTAAAAAACTGACGTTTCAGCACCCAAAAATACTTGTTCTGCTGAAGTTGCTCGACTCTCTTCATGCTTTCGGCTTCATGTTCGAAAGTTTTTACGATGAGGGTGTGATGAACGCTTTCCATAAGGTAGGATCGATATTGGCTTTCTGCGGCTTGTATTTGATGTTGCATTTTCTTCAGCTTTCGTCCGATAAACCAGCTAATTACGATAGAGACAGGTGCAAGCAAGAAAGCAAATAAAGCTATGATTCTATCGAAATGCCAAAGCGTGACAAAAGCCGTCACTAGTTGAACGAAAAGCGAGATCATATTCGGAATGGTATTGGAAGAGAGATCGACAACGCTTGTCACATCGCTAATCAATCGGGTTTGAATATCCCCGTTATGGTATTTATTGAGGGTACCCCACTCTGTCCTGTATAAGCGTTCCAGAAAACGATTTTGCAGGCTGTAAGTTAACGGCTCCCTGAATTTGGTTACCCGTATCGTCAGATAGGCACTCAGAAATGTCTGCATGAGTAGGATGAGGGCAAATAAAGCGATATAAAGTGCGGCTTCGCCAAATCCTTTTGCGATGGATTTATCAATCATCTTCATGGCGACAACAGCGGTAGCGACCGAACTAAGTGAAATCATGATGTTAAGGGCTATAATTACAGTGAATGACCACCAATGGCCGCTGACTTGACAGATCAGCCAACGATAAGTGTTCCAATCGGTTAATTTCTTGAATTGGTTAATTTCGTTTCTCTCCCCTGATGGTTATAGGAGGTATGTATATTTGTTGTTGTCTCTACCAGATGAACTAAGTTCAAGTCTCGAAGGCTGCTCAAAAACGCTAGGGTCTGTTCCGAGCATATGGATTCATCTACCTCGTACTCTTCCATTAGCTTGTATATGATGTCTTTCACACTAATAGGAGATTCCAAAAAACTCCAAATTCTAGAGCTGGCTTGTTCAAAAAAATAGTATTTTCCGGTTTCAATATGGATCAAGCCGATCTCCCCATCAAGATCTGTGGTGAGAACATTAACATCTCGAACGAAAAGGTCATTTAAATGAATGTGAATTTTCATGACTGCAACTCCCTTTCATATCTGCATAAGAAAAAACCGCTAACAGATGGTTTGAGTCGGTTAGCGGTTTTTGGATGCTTAGGAGAAGGAATAGAAAGTGTGTGTTCCATCGGTATAAGTTGCATCGACTTTCGTCTTGATTTCGGTTCCGTACTCCGTCTCTTTGACGCTCAACTCTTTGATTTCGGGTTGCGACCACGTTTTTTTGCTCATTTCAATCACCTCCTTTATATGATTCAGCTGCTCAGATCATTGCTTTCTTGCAGGCCGGGAATGCCAGCAATTGAATGAACCGAACGGAGCACGAATCGGTATAAACATCGAATAGTTACATTATGTATCATAAACTAAAAATAAATAAGACGCAATATGTATTGAAATTATATTGATATGGATCAAGCCGATCTCCCCATCAAGATCTGTGGTGAGAACATTAACATCTCGAACGAAAAGGTCATTTAAATGAATGAATGAAACTCCCTTTCATATCTGCATAAGAAAACCGCCAACAGATGGTTTGAGTCAGTTAGCGGTTTTTGGATGCTTAGGAGAAGGAATAAAAAGTGTGTGTTCCATCGGAATAAGTTGCATCGACTTTCGTCTTGATTTCGGTTCCGTACTCCCGTCTCTTTGACGCTTTCTTGCCGTCCGGGAATGCTAGTAATTGAATCGATTTTGCATTGACAGGTTACAATATGTATCATAAACTAAAATAAATGATGATACAGTATGTATCAAAATTTTAATTTTGATCGGGAGTGATTGAGTATGAATTAGAAATAAAAAAATATGGTTCGGCACTGAAGAGGCGGCTTTGGATCATCGTTCTTGTCGTTTTCGCGGCTTCCGTTTCAGCCTATTTCTATTCCAAGGAAATGAACCCCAGCTATTACTTCGCTAGCTCGAAGGTCATTGTCAACAATACGATTTAAGGTTCTGGAGGGGAAACAATCGACTCAGCCGTCATGGACAAAGTCGTCGACCAGTTCCCGAACCTGCGGCTGACCGCTCCCCAGCTGATCAGCATGATCATGGTGAGCTCCCTCAACGACACGCAGGTAATGACGCTGACAGTGAAGGATACGAACCATATGCGCGCGGTGCAGGTCGTCAATGCCGTCGCCCAGGTATTTCAGTCCGAAATCCCCAAAATGATGAAGGTCAATGGTGAACAGGGATCAACGGTTCAACGTCATATGCAAGCTGGAAGCCCATCTCGGAACGCTTTCGGGAAAAACGATTGCGGTATGGGGGCTCGCCTTTAAGCCGGAGACGGATGATGGACGGGATGCGCCGGCTTTCGAGATCATTCAGGCTCTATTGGACAGAGGGGCCGGAGTAAAAGCTTCTGTAGCTCAGGAAAATTTCAGCCGGCTGCTGCAGCATCCTTCTGTCCATTACTGCTCTAGTGCGGAGGAAGCGGCGATCCATTCGGATGCGCTGTGTCTGCTGACGGAGTGGAGGGAGTTCCGGGAATATCCGTTGTCCAAGCTTGAAACCCTACTCAAGAAGGCCCGTTCTGATCGACGGCCGCAATCAATTCACGGAAGAGCAGCTGGCAGATACATCGTTCATCTACTACTCCGTCGGACGGCCGAATATGAACAAGGGCGTGAAGGAAAAAAGTTCGGCGATATTGTTCTAGCGTAGAGGAGCTGCAGCCATGAGCAGAACGCAGAAGCGTGTATTGATAATCCTGTCCTCCTTCCTCGTGTTGGCATTTGCAGCGGTTCTGGCCTTCGGCTTCTACCTGTACAATTCCGTTAAGGGTACCGCTCATAAGATTTACGAGCCCGTTGCAAGGCCCAAATATGTCAGTAAGGAAAGTAAGACTGCTCAGGCTGATTTGGCGGTATCGAATGAACTGCCATTTACTGTACTCGTCATGGGCGTTGACCAAAGACCGGGCGATGCAGGCAGATCGGATACGTTGCTACTGTTAGGCGTCAATCCTCTAAAGAATGATGTGCTTATGCTCAGCATTCCGCGGGATACCCGTACGACCATTGCCGGGCTTGATAAGGAGGACAAGATCAACCACGCTTATGCTTTTGGCGGTGTGGACATGGCGATGAGAACCGTAGAGGATTTATTGGATTACCCCGTGGATTATTACGTGAAAGCCGACATGGAGGGCTTCGTCAAAATCATTGATTTACTTGGAGGGGTAGAGGTCGACAATCCGTTTGCTTTTACATACGGTGAGCATTTGTTTCCCAAAGGACAGCAAAAGCTGAATGGGGATCAGGCGCTTCTCTATTCCCGGATGCGATACGACGATCCGCGCGGAGACTTTGGACGGAGCACGAGGCAAAGGCAGATCCTTCGTGAAATCATGAAGAATACGCTAACGGTAAACAGTCTGACCAAAGTGAACAGCATGCTTGAGGAAGTCGGAGACAATGTCAAGACGAATCTTTCCTTTAACGATATGAAGGAAATTCTAATTAGCTACAAACCGAAAATCGAAGGAATCAATCAGAATGAAATTGCCGGACAAGGCAAAACGATTGACGGTATCTGGTATTATCTGGTCAGTGAAGAAGAGAAAAGCCGCATTCATGAGCTTCTGAAAAACCATCAGCAGACGAAAACGGAATCGCCTTGACGACAAGCGTTGACACAGGCAATAAGGTTATTGACGACACATATTGTTCGAAACAATATGTATTTTTTCTGCCATGACATTAGTTTATTGCTCTCCTGTTCTTTTGTTAGGGATATTAACTTATTAGTAGCAGGAGGAAGAACATGAGAATTCTACATATCGCAAATCATATTGGAGAAAAGGGTAACGGCATCGTCAATGTCCTGATTGATTTGGCCTGCAAGCAATCCGAAATGGGCCATGAAGTCCATGTTGCCTCCAAGGGAGGCGAATACGAGAGTTTACTAAATCGATTCAACGTGAGGCATCATCTGCTTGATCAATCCAGAAAGCCTAAAAATCTAATTCTCGGATTATTCACTTTTCAAAGACTGATGAAAGAAATCAAGCCGGATATTGTTCATGCCCATATGATGACAGGCGCATTACTCGCGAAGTTCTGCAGAGCGCTGAATGATTATAAAATCGTTACTCACGTCCATAATGAATTTCAAAAAAGCGCAAATATCATGGGGGTCGGGGATCGGGTCATCGCTGTCAGCAAGGCTGTGGCTGAATCCATGGAAGGAAGAGGCATAAAAAAAGAAAAACTTCGCGTCGTATTAAATGGGACAATTGGCAGTCCACGAACGTACTCGGCTCAAGATGTAAATCTAGAGGGAAATCCTAAGATCGTAACTGTTGCCGGACTGTACGAAAGAAAGGGTATCCATGATGTTATAGACGCCTTTGAAGTTGTTGTAAGAAACTTTCCCAATGCTATGCTTTATATTGTGGGCGACGGTCCTGACCGGCAAAAATTTGAGGAGAAAGCTCGGAATAAAGCATACCGTGATCTAATTCAGTTTAAAGGATTTCAATCCAACTCATCTACATATATGAGAAAGGCAGACATTTTTGTGTTGGCATCGCATAAAGATCCATGTCCTTTAGTTCTTATCGAAGCTAAAGAAGCGGGATGTGCAATTGTCGCTACAAATGTAGATGGAATCCCAGAAACATTGAATTATGGAACTACTGGTATATTAGTCCCTCCAAGGGATCCAAAAGCTTTGGGGAATGCCATAGTGGATCTTCTCTTAGACGAAGGAAAAAGGAATGATCTTAAATATAGATCAACTCAAGGGCTTGAATATTATCAAACTCAACGGGTTACGGAGGAAACGATGAAAATTTATCAAGAGATTTTCGCTCATTAATAGCCCTTTTTAAACGACCTTGCTTACTTGATTCATGACCCATATTGGAGGCTGCTAAGCGGTGAACTAATGCTTATATTGTAAAACTTTTTCATTAGTAGAATACATTAATTTCAAATTGAAGTTTATTAGCTTCCTTCAATATGTTGAGTTTTTTATCGACGCTACAAAATAATTCTGTTTTCATTTCCATATGTAAATTGAGTCTATGAATGCATTAATTATTTTTAAATTCTTTAAAACATGGAGGTGTATTAAAAATGAAAATTGTATTTACAGGTGATTCTATAGCTTTCGGCTTAGGAGTTAGGGGATCAAGTTATTGTGATATTCTTGCCTCGAACCTCTCAATGGAAAAAAAAAATTTTGCCCAAAGTGCAATGAAAATAGATGAAACTGCCAAAATAATTAATGAAATCATTGAAATTTCTCCTAAATATATTATTATTTCAACAGGAATAACAGAGGCAATAATACGCCCGAAAGAGTCTAGCTTGAAGTATTTACCAAGAAGATGGAGGAAGAGTGGATGGATGGATCCTCGTCCATATTATTCAAGCCGTTGGTACAAAAGAATTCTGGAAAGGATTGAATCTGGGCTTAGATGGCGCGTTAAAAACAGGTTGATAACTTTGTTTGGAGGAATAACACAACGTTCAGAGAGCGAATATGAATCATCTTTAACTTTTGTTTTAAATAAACTAGTAGCATCTACGGATGCCGTTATAATAGTTTCCTCACATTTTGGAATTGACGATAGATATTTTCCCGGATCAAATAAAATGCTCGGGATATTTGCGGATATAGCTCAACGTACTGTAGAGAATGTTAACAATAGTCGTGTTTTATGGATTGATATGACAAACCTGCTGAATAAATGGGATGATTTCTTTTTGGATCGCTTTCACCCTAATCATGCAGGTCATTTAAAAATTGCGAATAGATTATTAGGGGAAATAAACAACATAGAGAAACACAATAAAATAACCTATTCTCAAGGAATTGCAAAATGAAAATTTAATCCTATTATTCCGAGCCAACACGATGGCCATGCAGGAATGCTCTAATGCCCATGCCTATGCGAGGAACAATCAGGCAGCCTGGCAGCAGGTCAAGAAAAAGACGGGAATCAAGCTGGGTCGTTTTGGCAGCGCTGATGGAGGCTGTGAGAAAGTAAACATTGAGTCGCAGGAAGGAGGAGGACAATGAGATTATGTATAGTGACTCATAAGGTTGTAAAAACAGACGGACAAGGCCGGGTAAATTATGAGGTGGTGAGAGAAGCTCTTAGGCATGAAGCCGATGTCATTGTATTATCAACAGAACTGGATGCGGGACTGAAGGAAGCAGCCAATCTGACATGGCACGAGATTGCAACTCCGAGCGGATTGCCGGCAATAATCCGATATCAATTTTTTGCATGGAAGAGCTATGTCATTTTGAAAAAGTTGAAAAAGGAAGATCAGAAGCTGATTGTTGTCGTGAATGGATTCATTACGTGGGCAAAAAGTGATATTAATGCGGTTCATTTTGTCCATAACAGCTGGTTGCGATCAAAGGTACATAGCTTTCATACCTCAAGAGGACGAAAGCGTTGGTTTGCTCTTATTTACACGTTAGTAAACTCTTTGCTCGAGAAAGTAGCATTTAGTCGTACAGATACATTAATCGCTGTTTCCTCGAACATCGAGAACGAGATCAAGCAACTAGGAATTACAGCTGAAAAGATTGTTAAAATCAACAACGGCGTTGACAATTCTGAGTTCCGACCTGCTGCGACAAAAGTCCGCATGTTTGAATTTGCCGAGCCCGTTTTGACCGGATTGTTTGTCGGAGATATTCAATCTACTCGCAAGAACCTTGATCTTGTCCTGGATTCAATGCTGCACACAAATTACAATCTGGTCGTAGTAGGAGGCGTAGGGAATAGTATCTACCCAGATAAAGTCAAGGAGATGAAGCTTGAGGATCGCGTTATTTTTGCCGGATATCGAACCGATGTCGCTGAAATCATGAAATCAGTAGACTTCTTCGTCTTTCCATCCTTATATGAACCTTTTGGGCTTGTCATTTTGGAGGCACTTTCTGCAGGTTTACCAGTGATTACGACCCGGGTGTCTGGAGCTTCGGACATCTTATTAAACAGTGTGGAGCTTAGAGCAGGATACGTTATGGATGAAACGGATGACTTGAGAGGAATCGTTGAAGCAATAAATGAGTTGGCATCTAAGCCGGATTTACGCGAGCTAATGAGCAAAAATGCTAGGATTCTGGCAATAGAAAACAATTGGGAGAAAAGCGCTTCAAAGTATGTTGCTCTCTTTAAGCAATTTCATGCCGGAATTTTAGTGCGAAAATAAAGAGGCTGTCGTGAGCAGATAGTTTCCTGCTAAGACAACCTCTCTAGAGATAGTAGTTATTGGATCAGGTTTTTGTTATTTCCACCATACCCCTTTCACATCGTAATCCCACTGAGGAAACCGAGTAATAAGAGACTGATCTTCAGATTTGAGGGTCACTTTTACACCGTCATTGGGAAGAAACCCGGGAAGTTCAATCACATTTGCGGCTCCAGCTCGAACATCGATGGTTTTCTTGTTTTTTCCCTTCGAGTCGGCGGCAACAAGTGTTTTTGGCATATGATCGCTGGACCAGTACAGGACGATGCCAGGAGAGGTATTGCCGCTTTCCACCATGAGCTCCAGATCATAACTGTGTCCGGCTATAAGCTCCATATCGGCCATTTTCCGAAGTGTTTGACAACCATCGATTAAAGTATTTCCATCAATTTTCAACCCGGTCTTGCAGGTGCCGTCAATGAGAAATGTGTACTTTTCGCTGTATTCGGGCGTTATCGTTCCTTTCCATTTCCAGATTCCTTCCGTCATATTGGGCATCCGATCCGAATCTATCACGGGAGAAGTCAAGGTTTCGACAGGAACGGTATCGGTTTTGGAGCGGTACTTTTCGCCTGTGAACGTTCCTCCCGAGCGGATTGGATAAGGCCCCCAGGAAAGATCAGCTTTGCCTGCGGAGTTGGACTTAAAGGAAAAATACGTCGTTCCATTTTTTTGCTCCAGCTTCGTGTCGGTTAACAGAATATTCTTGGAAGGCGACTTTTCCGCAACGATCAAATACCGGGGGTAGTCGACGCTTTCAACTTCAACAGTGAGGGTCGAAGCGGTGCTCGCTACTTTTTTTGTGCTCACTTTCTTTTGGGTAATCGGGTCGTAAGCATAGACCTCGGAGACGTCGCTCCCCTTAATATTCGATAAAGTCACCATGAACTTTTGCGGTTCCATGTTGTAACGGACAGGATCCAACAAGCTTTTGGAAGCATTCTGTGTCTTCGTGAGGTCCCTAGTCACCACATAGTAGGCAATCGCAAATTTATTGTCGCTGAGTTGATAAGGGAGGATCGCAAAATCGTCCCGATTGTAAAGATCATAGGTGGTGTTGGTCCCGTTGCCCTTCCAGATCAGTCTTTCCTGAGGCTCTACAACCTCTTCGACCCTAATTGGCCTTGGGTTGTTGATTTTTATGCCGGATCGCATCAATTTGGCCACAAACCCGAGTGCCTCGAGCTGAGGCCCTGCTGCGGCGCGAGCTTTGTTCGTCAGTTGATAATTCTCTAATGCCAAAGTCTTGAAGAAGGCATCAGGAATGACTCCGTAGTTTAGATCGCCGCCCTTGGCAGAGAAAATATCGACGGTGTGAACGCCCTTATGGCTCGCGAAGTTGAGGAGTCGAAGCGATGCTTTTGTCCCGATTTGGTGCATGAGCGATATCAATTTTGCATTGCCTTCGTTCACGTTAGCTTTTTGCATAAGCTCCTTGGCAAAAAAACCTCTCCACCAGTTAGTCTCGGTCATCCATACTTGAGCCGGTTGTCCATTGCCATTATTAGCATAACGAGAATGGAGTTTCCATGGTCCGGGAATAGGTTGCAAATCCCTCACGATATATTCGGTTTGATATCCGTAAAACCAATATTCAGGGAAAGCTACAATATGATCTGGCAATTGTGTATCCTTGCCATCGTATATTGCCCCGGCATAATTCATATATTTATTTTTTTTCGCAAGATCGCTTTGAGCTACGCGAGATGTGTCGGTGTATCCGGTGTAATAATGCCGACTGAAACCGTTTTGACCCGTAATCAGCTCAGTTCCATTTTCCCAAGGTCTCTGATTGGAGAAACCATCGATAATAGTAACTCCGGGAAGTTTATTAGCCGGATTCCGGACATATTGTATAGTGAGAGGAAGTAAAGATTTGATACCCTCAAATTTACGATTATCGATTGTGACAGAGGGATAGCTTTCAAAAGACCGCTTTTCCTCAAAATAGTTGTTGATGTCCAAAAATTGGCTTCCAAAGCTTAGCTCGTTCCATACTTCGAGGTCGAAGCCTGCATCAGCG
The DNA here is from genome assembly GCF_056711585.1 of Paenibacillus sp. SJS-P3. NCBI lineage: Bacteria > Bacillati > Bacillota > Bacilli > Caryophanales > Paenibacillaceae > Paenibacillus > Paenibacillus sp. SJS-P3. Next base: position 1,286,165 of record NZ_CM160043.1, read on the forward strand.
GCACTTTGGGTTCCCAGTATTCTTTTAACCTCGGTCGTCACTGTTTTTACGTAGGATTGCCAACCATTATAAGTCGCTTGTGCGTCGGGGTTGGCCTTTCCACCTTCATATACGCTGCCGGAGAAGGGACGATATTTCAGGATTGTAAGATCGATCGGTCCGCTTTTCAGATCCTTCGTTAACGGAGCCGATAAGGTCAGACGCCCCGTAGCGGCATCGACATTGGTAATGACGGGATACATGGTTTGGTAAGCCTGTCCGCTTAAGCCGGTGTAATTTGGGATAATCCCTGTTGCTTCAGTGACGTATATCTCACGACTGCCTTTCTTCGCGTCGTCCTTGAGCCGGATTTGGATTTTCTTGTTCGGCACAGGAAGACCCGCATTGGCATTCAGGAGAATAATAGGGCGCAGTCCGTGTTTGCGCATCGCTTGGAGAATCTTTTGGATTCGCGTTTTAGATGTTTCCGTGAATTTGCTTTCATCCTCATATGAAATGTTGTTCCAGCTTATTTCATACCGAGCCGAGCGGAAACCGGCCTCAGCCAGCAGTTGAGCTGTTGCGTCCGCTTCCTGTGCATTGACGTTGAATCCAATGCCGGCCGTTTCGAGATAGCGGCTGGTGTCCCACGTATCCATGTATGACCGCCAGGGGGCCAGGTCCAGCGAAGACGTCCCGAAGGGAATCTCCTGTTGCCTCCAGTCCTCGTAAGGACGATTCAAGGAGTTGTTGCTTTCGGCCGCAGAGGCTGTTGGCAGTAAGGATGAGGTGTTGTTGGCAGATCGATCCGAGGCCATAAAAATTCCCGCGACAGCAATGATTGTCGTCAATATTACGATGATCTCTGTAAAACGTTTTTTTCCTCGACTAGGCACGTACGGATCCTCCTTCTCAAATTAATCTCCAAATTGTATCAGAAACAATATAGATTTACCAACATAAGGATAAAAGGTGTTGGATTGGAAGGTTGCGAGCAATTAAATTAATCGCACGCTGTAATGTTATCTCGACCGGAGGCCACTCAACCGAGTGGCCTATTTCCACTAACCTCAATCAAATAAGCCCGAAGGGTTCGTTTTTGAAGCAAGTACAGCAAGCCATCCGTTCATGCTTTTCATTTGACAAGTTACAGATTGTATCATAAACTAAACCTAAAATAGATACGTATTGTATCAATATAAATATGATCTTAGGAGTGATAGAGCATGGAAATCGAACTGAGCAAGTATACCTCTGCCCTGAAAAAAAGACTATGGATCATTCTTCTTCTAGTCGGGGTGGCATCTGTCTCAGCTTATATGTATACGAAGCAGATGATGCCCAACTATTATGCAGCCAGCAACAAGATCATCATCAACACGACGGTAGAGGGCAATACAGGGGAAACAATGGACTTCTCGTCGATCGGCTCCAATATAAAGTTGATCGATACCTACAAGGAAATCTTGAAAACCCCTGTCATCATGGATAAAGTTGCCCAACTGAATCCCGAGCTCAATCTCACTCCAAAACAGCTTGCCTCTATGATCCAAGCAAGTTCATCGAATGAATCCCAGGTCATGACACTTACCGCTACGGACACCAACTATACCCGCGCAGTTAAAGCGGTCAATGCCGTTTCTAAGGTTTTCAAGGACGAAATCCCCAAAATCATGAAAACAAACAATGTCACCGTGCTGACTACCGCGAATGAAAACGACCCCGCCAGGCCATTCGGTCAAAATACCCGTTCCAATGTCATGATCGCTTTTTTCGCAGCTCTGCTGCTCTCATCGGGCATCATCATCCTATTTGAATACCTGGATCAGTCAATTAAGTCTGAAGATGACATCCTGCTGACGATAGGGGCAGAGACGCTGGCCATCGTACCTAAGTTCAAGAAAAAGGATTTGAATCTTTCGCTAGAAAAAGCATCACATGGTCAAGCAGCAATAAATGCAAGGGGGCAAGCTTTATGAAGGCATCATTGATCACAGGCCAAGAAACGGGAGAGATGATAACCTCGCCAGGTTCCGCCATATCCGACTATTATCATTCTCTCCGAGCTAATTTGGAGTTCGCCGTAGCCAGAAACGAAGCCCGGATAATAACTTTAGTCTCCGGCTCTCCCAACGAAGGCAAGACGACGACTGCCTTTAATCTCTCTCTGTCCTACGCAAGATCTGGCAAGAAAATCCTGTTAATTGATGGCAATCTCAGGAGCCCAACTCTTTATGAGAAGCTGGGACTGTCTCGACGAGACGGTCTCAGCGAGTATTTGCAGCGTACGTTGGATTCCAGCGAAATCCTTAAGAAAACAGCTTACTCCAATTTGGACTTTATCTCTTCAGGGATCATTCCCTCTAATCCAGCGGATTTGCTGTCATCGAAGCGGCTTTCAGAGCTGTTCTCGCAATTGAGAGAAAGTTATGAGCGAATCATCGTGGATACGCCTTCCCTATTCACTACGGCAGATGCGCAAATTATTACGGCGCAGGCTGATGGAGTCATCATGGTCGTAGAGCATGCTCGCACCAAGCGACCTGTAATTCAGAAGGCAGCAAAACTATTCAAACAGCTTAATAAGCCCTTGCTGGGAACCGTTCTTAACAAATATTGACAGAGCGTCCGTCTTAAAACAGGTAATGCCTACTGCACCTTTACAACTGTAGGCACTCGGCCATGCTGTGGGTTTTAGGACCTTAGACGATTTCGTCGATGGTATGGCGTGAGGCGGGGTTGGATGCCCTAGTTTAACTTGTTTTGGCTTTCTTAAGGAGGAGGACAATTATCTTTACTCTGAGCCGCTTTAATTTACCCTCGTGGTTTCGCCGTTCTTTAATAGGTTCAGTTGCACTATTAGCAGCATATTTTTTAGGTGTATATGCAAGTGAACGTCCTGAACTTGTCATTCAGATCATCATTATTTTTTCTATTTTGGTTCCTGGCTTTGTTCTTGCTATTAGTAACTCGATTCGATTGGTGCCATACATTGTCTTTATTTGGTTAGTCGGACCTGAGATTCGCCGCATTAATGATTGGATACTTGGGTATTATTCCTCGATTACTTTGCTGAGTCTGACCCCGCTTATTACAACCATTATATTGCTTATTCCATTAAGCCAGCGACGTTTTAGAATTTCGAAGACCAATACAAGGGTTATCACAGCTTATTTACTTCCCTTTATCTACGCGGCAGTTATTGGAGCATTGCTAAATAAAGTTGCGGGTATTTATAGCCTCGGAAACTATCTTATACCCTTTCTCATTCTAATATATATGATCGCTATCCCTCCAACAGAGAAAGTCAAGGTAATTTGGATACGATCCTATGTCACAATGGCAGTCTTAATATCCATCTATGCTTGGATCCAATATCTTATTTTGCCACCATGGGACCTCTTATGGATGGAAGGTGCTCAGATGGTTTCTTTAGGAATACCTGAACCAATGGAATTCAGAGCTTTTTCTACACTCAATGCAACAGGAACATTGGCCGTATTCCTTGTAACATCCATTACACCTGCAATTGTTTCAAAGTGTTATCGTGGATTTTTCGGATGGTTTGGAGTGCTGTTGATGACTTCAGCGCTTGCCATAACACTAGTTCGCGCTTCATGGGTAACTCTGTTTTTCTGTCTAATCACATTTGTGATTCTTTCATCTGGTGTCAATAGATTCAAGTCACTTCTAACATTGGGATCTATAGGTCTTCTAGTTTACTTTATGCTTCCATATTTGCCTGGAGCAGAGTCAGTTACTACAAGGATGAATACCTTCAGTAGTATAGGGGAAGATCATTCTGCCAACGCAAGATTATCTATATTCCAAAATACATTGCCTGACATACTAAGACATCCATTTGGTGCTGGGTTTGGTGGAGTAGGAAGGAGTACAAATCTTAATGGAGGGGAATCGTCCTTCAGTGCTCTTAGTTCTGGAGATAACGGTTATCTGACGGTATTTGCTACTTTTGGCATTGCAGGTGGAATATTGATTTTTCGTGCATTGTTTACGCAATGGAAAACTATTTACAGTGTCACTTCTGATTCAATGATTAAAATCCTCGGTCTTATAATGATCATTAATTTGTTAATATCATTCTTTTTTGGAAATGAGCTTACCGGTATACCAGCCATAGCTTTCTGGCTCTTTTCAGGAATAGCTATGTCTTCTACAAAAGATGAGGCATTGGAAGAATCAAGTTAATCGATACTTACGCATAAAAATTTACAAATTCAATCTCTCCCTTAGTCATGGCGAAAAGGAACAAAACTCATCATATCCTTATGGTGACTTATATATGATGAGAGGGAGAGGAAGGCTGCCTGCATATGAAAAGACTATTTATGTCTAGTTTCATGTTGAATATCTTAGTCATGATTATTAATCTAGTAACGGGTATCATGATGGCAAGATGGCTTGGTACATACGGACGCGGAGAGCTTGCAGTTGCTACACGTTGGTCAGCGCTAGTTATTGGTCTTTCTACTATTGGACTTCCTGGAGCTGTCGTTTACCTCGGGAAACTGAACAAAGGCAAGCAAAGAGAATTGCTTGGTACTTACCTTGTAATTGGACTATTTTTCGGTTTCATCGGTATGGCACTGGGTCTACTATTAATTCCTATGCTCATGAAGGGGGATTCGGAAGGGTTAACTAGAAACGCTGCTCTTGCAATGTTGAGTGTTCCTTTTTCGGTACTTGTAGACGGATTCATAGGAACGCTGCAGAGCCTTAACCGATTCCGTAAAATCATGATTCTTCGTATTATGAGTCCCATAGGAGCTCTATTAATAATAGCTGGACTTCATTTTTCAGGAATGCTAACGGTAACTACCTATTTATGGACTTTTGTTTTTTCATGGGGATTTATTATTGTACTGGTTTCCTTATATTGGGTAATAAAGGAATTGAAGCCCCAATTCACATCTTTTGTTGAGAATACTCGTCAACTTTTGGGTAACGGCATCAAAATTTACGGAGGTTCTCTTGTAGGCATTTTCGGAGGCAACTTCGACCAAGTTATTCTTTCACTTGCCTTGGGCCCTTATGCCCTTGGCCTCTACACGGTAGCCAGTAGTGTTGGAGGCGTTCTGCCTTCCGTAATCTTTGGTACTTTGAATGTCTTTCTCTGGCCGAAGCTGATGGATCTTTCAGGCGAAAGCCGCAGACGAATGGTGGAGCAGCTCCATGTTCTTGTGCTGTATGGGACGGCTGTCATAGCGCTGGCAGGCATGGCCACGCTTCCCTTCCTGCTTCCTATGCTTTACGGCCAGGACTTTGCACCCGCTGTTTGGATGGCTATCTTCCTGCTGGCAGCCGCCCCAATCCGAATATGTTCCCAGCTTCTGATGTATTACCTAAACACAGAAGGTAAGTTCAACCTTGTCAGCGTATCTGAACTAATCAGCATCGTGGCCGGGATTGGCAGCATGCTGTTATTAATGCCTGTATTCGGCGTTGAAGCAGCAGCACTTGGGATCGTTTGCGGCTCATTGGTTAAATGGTTCTTCTATATGTTTGTCGCTAATCGTCTTGGAATAAGCCCATTGAAATTAGTGTTGTTTAAACGTAAAGAGATCAAGCAGGTCTACAGACTGGCTGCCCGTCTTCCCCATTTGATCGCAAGAAGGCAAGGGCGCCTGGCAGCCAAGAGATAAGGAAAGGAGAATGATCATGGTGAAGGTATCGGTCATCGTACCGAGCTACCGCCGCACGGCAGATCTGCTTAAATGCCTTGAAGGTCTGGATAAGCAAATTGTTTCTCCTGCGGAAATTATCGTCGTTTACAGAGAAGGGGATCTAATAACGTCTTCTGCCATTTGCAGCTGGCAAAAGTCCTCCCGAACTGCAGTCAGGAATAGTGCAGTCGTAACCATACCCGGTGTCTGGGCAGCCATGCAGGCGGGATTTATGAAGGCGACTGGGGATGTTGTTGCCTTCACGGACGATGATGCGGTCCCGTATCCCGATTGGATCCAAAAATTAATCGCACATTACAACGATGTCTCCGTTGGCGGGGTAGGAGGACGGGATATTCAGCCGGGTGTTGTCCAATCTCCTGAGGATATCGAGGTTGGAATGGTCACCTGGTATGGCAAGTTGATCGGGAATCATCATATCGGAACCGGCAAGTTCAGGGATGTCGATGTACTGAAGGGAGTTAACATGTCCTTCCGCAGGAATTTATTCCAGCTCCCCCAGGGGCTTAGCGGCAGCGGTGCACAAGTTCATATTGAAGTTCATATATGCTTGCGGATTAGGAGAATGGGCTACCGACTCATCTACGATCCTTCGATCGTTGTCGATCATTACCCTGCCCCCCGGTTCGATGCGGATCAGCGCAATAAAATTGTTCCCGAGGCCATCCATAACGCAGCTCACAATCTCCAGCTGGGCATTTTGGGTCGAGGAGGCGGATTGATTCGAATTCCCGCTAGAATTGCCTATGCCGCTCTGATAGGAGATCGTAGCATTCCAGGCGTTCTTCGCTTAATTGTCGCTATGGTGCGCCGGGAATGGGGAGTAGTGAAATCGTTCCTTCCCGCTCAAACAGGCCTCTTGCAAGGACTTCTGCATTATTTGATCATGCCTAAGCTGCGAGGGAGAAAAGGAATATGAGTGCTGCAGCTTGTTGACCATTTCGTATGAATTGAAAGTGAAGGAGGAAGATAAGGGATGAATATTCTGTTAACGATTCATCATCAGCTGGATCGGAATGCCGGAGCGCCAGGAGTGACTTTACAATTGGCTGATGCGTATCGGAGATTAGGCCACGAAGTCGAATTATTCGGATACGACCATCTTCCCAAGAGAATGCCTAATAAGATAAAAAAGATGCTATTTCCTTTTTTTGTAAGTCGATTTATAAATCGATCCTCCTGCGTTTTCGACATCGTCGACGCCTCCAGTAGTGACGGATGGGTTTGGGCGATGATAACTAAGGGGAGAAAACGAAAGGCGACAACTCTTATCTCGCGCAGCCATGGGTTGGAGCTTTTAGTTCATGAAGTTCTGTTACAAAGGGCGCGTGCCGGTCTTCATCGGCTATCCTGGAAATATCCGTTGTATAATGGAGGATTCCATCTATGGGAAGTAGCCCAATCCTTCCGCAAAGCAGACGGTGCCGTTTTCCTGAATCAGGCTGAACAAGAATACGGCAAGAATAAATTAGGCATGTCTTCATTAACCGTAATCGGCAACGGCATACCGGATTATTTGTTAGGTTGTACGATCTCACCTACACCGGTAATTAATGCGGATCCGGTCGGTGTGGCGATTATTGGCCGGTATGATCCCCTTAAAGGGGTAGGTGATGCAGCAGAAGTGTTGCAGCCGCTCATGCGGGTACACCCGAGCTTGCGGGTGACGTTTCTCGGAACATCTTGTCCGATAGAACGGGTACTGTCCGATTACGAGGCCGATTTACATGCACGCATTGCCGTTGTTCCGCGTTACGAGCATCGGGAATTGCCGGTATTACTAAAGGATCATCATATTAAATTGTTTCCTACGGTAAAAGAAGGGTCGCCATTGGTGCTGGTAGAGGCGATGGCCTGCGGGCTGGCCCCGGTGACGACTACGATTCCAGGACCTTCCGACATGGTGAGCGATGGAAAGGACGGTCTGCTTGTCCCGCCTGCGAATGCGGAAGAGCTGTATCGTGCGTTGGATCGGATATTAACAGACCGGCAACTACTCGATCGACTCCGACAGGAAGCCTACAAAACTGCTCAGCGGTATAGTTGGGACGACATCGCCCATCGAACGATTGCCTATTATGAATCATGCAGGGAACGCAAAGGAATCGGGGGCTTCGGAAAGTCAGAGCGAAAAAGATTTCGTTTTCAGCCGTAAACAGGAGGAGGCAGCGACTTGAAAATTCTAACGACCGGAATGGGTTGGATTGACCATACGCCTGGCGGGCTAAACAGGTACTTCGCGGATTACATTACAGCCATGAAAAGTCGGGGGCATGAGATCAGAGCTCTTGTAACAGCAGAAGGTGCTACGACAGCACCGCAATATGTAGAGGAGGTGCTGCCTCACCAAGGCCGAGCAGGAACATGGAGTCGAATGCGTGCCTTTCGCCAAGCGGCCGGTTCGGGTAGCAAGCAATGGCAGCCGGACATTTATAATCCCCACTTTGCCCTATATGCTTCTCTTATCAACAAGGGGCAGCTGCCGCAAGGCATCCCGATCGTCACTCACTTTCACGGGCCATGGGCTCAGGAATCGCTCGTCGAAGACAGGAGCGGGCTGTCCGCACAGAGAATCAAGTACCAGCTGAAAAAACAGGTAGAATCCCTGGCTTATAAGCGTTCAGACCGATTCATCGTCCTGAGCGAATACTTTGCTTCCGTGCTCCAGAAGGATTACGGCATCCCATCGAATCGCATTCATATTGTGCCTGGTGCGGTGGATACAGGGAGGTTCAAGCCAGCTGCGGACAGGGAGCAAATACGCAAAGAACTCGGATTCGCTCCAGGCGATCGGGTTCTTTTTTGCGTTCGGCGATTGGTGCGGCGGATGGGAATCGACCGCTTGATTCGAGCGATGGCCGATGTTGTTGATGTGGTGCCAGATGCCGTTCTTGTCATCGCTGGAGATGGCGCCATGAGGGAGGAGCTGCACGCACTGTCTCGAGAGCTGGGAATGGAGAAGAAAGTTCGGTTCACGGGACGCGTATCCAACGAGGATCTGGTGTGCTGGTATCAAGCCGCCGATGCCGCGATCGTGCCGACCGTGACTTTGGAGGGATTCGGACTGGTCACCGTGGAGGCGCTCGCTTGCGGAACACCGGTGCTGGGTACCCCTAACGGCGGAACGAAAGAAATCCTGGGGCGGTTCGAGCCGGATCTCTTGTTCGCGGACGATTCCCCGGAGGCCATGTCAGCCCTGCTCGTCCGCATGCTCAAGGGTGAGTCGCTGTTGCCGGATCGTACCCTATGCCGCGCCCACGTGATGGAAAACTATACCTGGGAGCAAGTATCCAAGGGAGTGACCGATGTGTTCGAGCTCGCATCCCAGGAGTCGGGAAGGAGGGTACACTCATGAGGATCGGGTACTACAATCACACCTCCGTCATCAGCGGAGCGGAGATCAGCCTGGTCACTATGGCTTCTCACCTGCAGGAAGCGGTTCCTGTTCTGCTCGCCCCGGAAGGAGAGCTGGCTGATCGGGTGCGAGAGCTCGGCCTGGAGTACTATGAGGTTCCCGGCTACCGAGCCCGGATGACTAAGAATCCGTTTGCGCTTCTCAAGCATGCAGCCGGAATGTTACGAGAAGGGTGGAGAGTGTCCCGTCTGATTGAGGAACGAAGCATCGATATTGTTCATGCCAACTCGATTCGGGCGGGATTGATGGTGTCCCTGTTCCGCTGGAAGCATCGCCGCCCAATTATCTGGCATATCCGTGACAACCCTCCGGGTGGTCTGATCGGCAGGATGATCCGGCGATTCGGCGCCAGAAGTGCGGACGCATGGATCTGCATTTCGGAGGCTGTCCGCGAAGGGACGGGGGATTCGAACGGCAAGCTGGCAAGAGTCATCCATAATGGAGTCAAGGCGGATTTTGCCGATTCAGAGGAGAAGCAGAGCCACCGCACTCGGATCCGCCAGGAGTTGGGAACGTCTGCTGAGGTCAAGGTGCTTGCGGTGATCGGGCAGATCGCTCCTTGGAAGCGTCAGGAGGATGCTCTTCTCGCCGCTGCAAGGCTGCTCGAAAAAGGCCATGATCTGGAAGTGTGGATCGTTGGAGAGCCCAAGTTTCGGGAAGAAAATACCCTCTACGAAAAACGGCTAAGAGAGCTTGCAAGCTCTCCCAAGCTGAAAGGAAAGATACGGTTTACCGGATTCCGTAACGATATCAAGGAGATCTGCTGTTCAGCAGATCTCCTTGTTTTGTGCTCGGACAACGAGCCCTTTGGCCGTGTTCTGATCGAGGCCATGGCTCAAGGAATTCCGGTCGTAGCGACGAGGGCAGGTGGGGTCCCTGAAGTTGTGGACGATGAAAAATGCGGACTTCTGTATGAGGTCGGGGATACAGAAGGGTTGATGGCGTGTGCGGATCGTCTGTTGTCAGACGATTCCCTTATGGAGGAATACGGCCGCAACGCAAGAGAACATGTCCGGAAGAACTTTGTCATCGACAGGACGGTCGAGAAGGTGGAGCGCATCTATCGCTCTCTCTTGAAACCAGGAATTCGAACCGCCATCGTCCATGATTACCTGAATCAGCGAGGCGGCGCGGAGAGGGTCGTGGGAACGTTCCATAAGATGTTTCCTGACGCCCCTATTTTTACAACGATCGCTGATCGTTCCGAGCTGCTGCCGGAGCTTGAAGACGCGGACATAAGGACGACCTGGATGCAGCGGATTCCGGGGATCCTCAAGAAATTCAAGTTGTTCTTCTGGCTCTATCCAGCCGCCATCCGGTCAATCGATCTTAAGGGTTATGACCTGATCATCAGTTCCAGCAGCGCGTACGCCAAAGGAATCCGGAAGGCGAAAGGAGCCGTCCATGTATGCTATTGCCACACCCCCATGAGGTTTGCCTGGAACTTCGACGATTATATCGACGGGATGGGAGTGTCTCCTCTTGTGAAAAAAGCAGCCTTCAGTTTCGTGCCTGCCCTTAAGCATTGGGATCGCCGGAGATCATCGGATATAGACGAGCTTGTAGCGAACTCGAGCGTCGTGCAGGAAAGGATTCTAGACTGCTACGGTCGGTCCTCTTCGGTCATTTATCCACCAGTGGATCTTTCGCGGTTCAAAGCGGAAAAAGTTGCGGAAACAGGAGACTACTATTTGGTCGTCTCGAGGCTGGTATCCTATAAGCGGATCGATATAGCGGTCGAAGCCTGCACGCTGCTCTCCCAAAAGCTCATTGTCGTCGGGCAAGGTCCAGACCGCAACCGGTTGGAGCAGCTCGGAGGACCGACGATAACTTTCACCGGCCGTCTTCAGGATAAAGAGGTGGAACGATTGATGCGGGGCTGTAGAGCACTAATATTTCCCGGAGTAGAAGACTTCGGCATTACTCCGCTGGAGGTGAACGCTTGCGGCAGGCCTGTTATCGCCTATCGTGAGGGTGGCGCGCTGGATACGATCATGCCGGGTGTCAATGGCTTGTTCTTCGAGGAGCAGACCGCAGCTTCACTGGAGGCCGCACTTCTCGATTTCCCGCGTTCCCACTGGAATTCGGAAGCCATCCGGGCCCATGCAGAGAAGTTCGGAGAGGAGCGTTTTGAGAGGGAAATCAGGGAGGCGGTCCGTTCCGCGATGCATGGACGCGGAAAGCAGTCAAGCGCCGTGGATCCGCTGCACATCGAAAGAAGCAAAGCCAGTGCCAAAGGCCTTTCCGTATAAACTGCCCCGAACAAATAAATAATAGGAGCAAAAAAATGGCTATGAATCTGGCACATTGTACTGTTGAGATATCTGAATCATAGCTGTTTAGCTGACCTCGAGGCATTGTTCGTCCTTATCCATTACCTTCTGGCAAACATCATAGATTTCGGTGGGGATCAGACAGCCACAGCGGATAGTTCAAATGCGCTGGCAGCCGCAATGGCAGATTCGTCGCAAAGCGTGTTGATTCCTGAGGGCGTTTACCGGATCGCCAGCAGCATCACCATTCCGAAGACGATCATAGTCACCTTTAAATACAATGCCCGTATCAAGCCGGATGCCGGGACAATCATTACGTATAATGGTTCCATTAACGCTGAAGAAAATGATTGGATTTTCGATATCAGCACAGGGGGAGATGCGGCAGCCTTTCAGGCAGCAGCAATGTTCTGCGGGAAATCCCGACTGCTGTACATCGCTTAAGGAACTTCGCGGATCCGTGCTACCATCAAGAATAATGGCAGAGGAGCACTTGCTGTGCTGATTGAAATGATACAATTCGTATCACAAAGTACTGAGTAACAATATTTAGCTTGATCAGGGACAGGAATAAATGGCAGCTGCGATTAGCAGGAAGCGCGCGGAAAGGCCGGCTGTACTCATGAAAGGAATAGGCAATTTCAAGAAGGTAGACCGGGAGGGCGCGGCTGCGGGAGCAGCCTCCGCTCTCAGGCTGAGGCTGGATCAAGCCTGGCTCAAGCTGAGCGGGGACATCAACGAGGCGCGCCAGTTCGAATCCTACAAGGTGCTGTTCACGGACCGCGAGATCGCCATTCTGAACGACAGGGGGCAGCTGCAGCGCAGATACCCCAAAGGAACGATCGATGACATCGAATTCCGCCAGGCCTTGTCGGGCGGAGCCTTGATCCTGATGACGAGGGACGGCATGCGGGAAGCGGGCCGGTTCTCCGCCGCCCATGCGGAGGCATGCGCCAAGGCGATGCCGGCCATCAGAGCCTGGCTCGACGAGCCGGTGCCTGTCCCGGGCTTCGCTGCGGGGCAGGAGCCGTCCGCGCCCGCGTCATGCAGCGGACAGGACGACGGTGGCGGAGCGGGGCATGAACCGGCCGCGGACGCCCTCCAGCGGACGGGCAGAGCCTGCGCCGTCTGCGGCAGGCGCCTGCTGCACCGGCGGACCAAGTGCCTGCGCTGCAGCAACAAGGCCCTGATGTTCCGGCGCATACTCGCTTATGCCTCGCCTCACCGCAAGCTGATGAAGGCCAGCGGCATCCTGCTGCTGCTGAGCATTCTCCTCGAACTGCTCCCTACTTATCTCATGAAGCTCCTGATCGACAACTTCACAGCAGGCGGAGACGCTTCCGTGCTTCTGCTGCTCATCGGAGCGATGGCCGGCGCCCATCTGGCGGGAACGGGCTTGTCCATGGCCAGAAGCTACATCGGCCTGCGCTTTGGCGGCAAGCTGATGGGCGATATCCGCAAGGATGCGTTCGCCTCGCTGATGCGGCTGTCGCTCGGATATTTCGACCGGAGGCAGGTATCCCAGTTCATCGGGCGCGTCCAGAACGATACGGAGGAGCTCAAGCAGTTCCTGACGGAAGGCTTCATCCAGATTCTGTCCCAGGTATTGATGGCGGTCGGGGTGCTGGGCCTGCTGTTCTACCTGAGCGCCCCTCTGACCTGGATGATTCTGATTCCGCTCCCTTTCCTCGGTCTCGGGATGATCTGGCTGTGGCCGCGCGTGCAGGTCATGTGGTACTCGCAGTGGATGGGCACGATGGGGGTCAACAACGTCATCGGCGAAACGCTTCAAGGCATCCGGGTCATCAAGGCATTCGCCCAGGAGAAGCGGGAGAAGGAGCGCTTCGGCAAAGCCAATGACCTGCTCGTCAAAAAGATGATCTCCATGGGCAATATGTGGATCGGCATCTCGCCCGTCTTCTCTCTCGTCATTGCCGCCTTCGGCCTGCTCGTCTGGTATATGGGGGGCAGGCATGTCCTCGACGGCAGCATGTCGCTGGGATCGCTGACGGCTTATGCTTCCTACCTGGTCATGTTCTTCGGCCCGCTGCAGTTCATGGGCGCTTCGCTCGGGATGATCAACCGCGTCATGGGATCGGCGGAGCGGATCTTCGAGATCATGGACGCGCCGAGCGATACGCCGGATCGGGAGGACGCGGCGGCGCTGCCGGCCGTCCAGGGCGAGATTCGGTTCGAGGGCGTGAGGTACGGCTACGACAAGCAGCGCACGGTTCTCAAAGGAATCGACCTCGCCATCCGGCCCGGCGAGATGGTCGGCCTGGTGGGTCATTCCGGAGCGGGCAAGACGACGCTGATCAACATGGTCTGCCGCTTCTACGATCCCGATGACGGCCGCATCAGCCTGGACGGGGTCGATCTGCGGGATATCCGCCAGGAAAGCCTGCGCTCCCATATCGGGGTCGTGCTCCAGGAGACGTTCCTGTTCGACGGCACGATCGCCCAGAATATCGCCTACGGCATGAAGGACGCGACTCCCGAGCGGATCATCGAGGCGGCGCGGATCGCCAACGCCCATACGTTCATCTGCGGCTTTCCCGAAGGCTACGAGACGAGGGTCGGGGAGCGCGGGCACCGGCTGTCGGGCGGGGAGAAGCAGCGGATCGCGATTGCGCGGGCGGTGCTGCTCGATCCGGCGATCCTCATCCTCGACGAGGCGACGGCTTCGGTCGATACCGAGACGGAGCGTGAAATTCAGGAAGCCCTTGCCCGCTTGATCCGCGGCCGGACGACGATCGCGATCGCGCACAGGCTGTCTACGCTCCGCGGGGCGGACCGGCTCATCGTGCTGGACAATGGCCGCATAGCCGAGACAGGCACGCATGACGAGCTGTACAAGAGCAAAGGGACGTATTACAGGCTGGTCGAGTCGCAGAAGCAGATGACCGAGCCGCCTTCGGAGGTGGGATAGGAATGATGAACAATCTCGTCTATATGAACCGCTCCAAGCCGGATGATGTGCTGCTGTACCACAACCGCGAAGGATACTTGAAGGCGGTGCGCGGCGGCGAGCAGATGGGGAGGGTGAAGCTGGTCCGCTGCTTCCCGTATTCCTTGCCGGATCGGCTCATCTCCATTCGATCCTATGAAGACAATGTGGAGATCGCCTTGCTGGCCGAGCTGGATCAGCTGGAGGAGGAAAGCCGCCAGGCCGCCGTCCTGGAGCTGGAGCGCAGCTATATCATTCCCCGGATCGAACGGATCGCGGCCATCCGCAAAAAAGGCTCGGAGTGGATCTGGTCGGTCGAGACGGATTATGGACCGAGCACGCTGCGCATGAGCATCCTCCACGAAGGCATCCATGAGCTGTCCGACGGCAGGTGGATCGTGACGGACGATGACGAACGGCGGTACGAGCTGTCCGGGCTGGAGCGGATGGATCGGAACAGCCGGGAGCAGTGGGGCAAGATCAGTTGAGGACGAGCCTGAGCCTGTTGGATGGATAATCCGAACCCCGGATGCAATGCCTAACGGTATTGCATCCGGGGCTATTTGATAATATAACGAGAAGGAATTCAGCTATATTCGTCAAATATGTAAGCGTATTCATATTGAGAACGCTTTCGACAAAAAAATGAGTTTTAGCCCTTGACGGGAATCGAGATTTGTCATAAATTATAGAAGGAGTTTATGATACATTTTGTAACAATGCATCGGCTGCTTGCGAGCAGGATGCAAGCTCCCCGTATTACGCAAAAACCTTTGCCGTTGAAGTCGTCAGATCGGATTTAAGTTCTGGCAAGGTTACAGCCGACAAGAAGCAATCGCCCGCGATCCTGAGCTTTCGGCCAGGAATCAGATACAGTTCGTAACCTAAGCCGTCCCATTTTTTCATCTAAGGAGAGATGCAGCTTGACCGAGCAATTCCACTGCGTGTGCTGCGAGAAGTTGATATCCCGCCAGGAAGCGGAGATCCTGTTCAAAACCGGTTTCTATCGCCGTTCCTACCGTCTCGGCTACTGCCGTTCCTGCGCTATGAGCCTGGATGCGGAAGATTCGGGAAGCGGTGGTTCCCACTTCGAGATCGTGGCCTTGCCTGCGGAGCGCAGGACGAGAGAGGGAAGCGGATTTATCGGGCGCGGCAAGATTCTTACTGCCTGACTTTTCCAGAGAGGCTGATCCTGCCTGGGCAAGGCAGGTTTTTTTTTGCCCGGATCTGTTCTTGCCTTGCGTGCGGCAGCCTTCAAATTGCTTTCCCGACCAAGGTCCAGGTTCCACTTTCCCTGCTTGATGGTCTATAATACTACAGGATATGTAAAGAGCTGGAAGGCCATATGGGAGGTGCGGGTTTGGAGACGAGCGCAATCGTTCAATTCAGGAACGTGACCAAGAAAATAGGAGGCAAGACCATTATCGACGGCCTCACTCTGGATTTGCCGCGGGGTGAAGTATTCGGCTTTCTCGGTCCGAACGGATCGGGCAAGACGACGACGATCCGGATGATGGTAGGCCTGATGAGAATGACGGAAGGCGAAATCCGCATCGGCGGAGCCAGCATCGCCACGGATTACGAGAAGGCGATCCGCCATGTAGGGGCTATCGTCGAAAATCCGGAGATGTACAAATACTTGACGGGATACCAGAACCTGCTTCACTTCGCTCGCATGATTCCGGGAGTCGGGAGGAACCGCATCGACGAAGTCATCCGTCTTGCGGGGCTGGACAAGCGGATCCACGACAAGGTGAAGACCTACTCGCTGGGCATGAGGCAGAGGCTGGGCGTCGCCCAGGCGCTGCTGCACAAGCCGTCGCTGCTGATCCTGGACGAGCCGACCAACGGCCTTGATCCTGCCGGCATCCGGGAGCTGAGGGATTACCTGCGCAGGCTCGCCGAAGAGGAAGGGATTACGGTATTCGTCTCGAGCCATCTGCTCTCCGAGATGGAGCTGATGTGCGATCAGGTCGCCATCATCCAGGCCGGCAAGCTGATCGATATCCGCTCGCTGCGCAGCGGCGAGGGATCGCAGGAAGCGATGCCCGTACCGGTCCAGTTCGAGCTCGACCGTCCGGACGATGCGCTGGCGATCATCCGCCAGTCGATCCGTCCTGCCGGAGACGACGGGGGCAGGGAGATCCGCGCATCGGTAAAGGACGGATTGCTGGTCATCGACGCGCTGCGCGAGGATATAGCGGAGCTCAACGCTCTCCTGGTGAAGGAAGGCATCCGGGTATACGGAATCCGGTCCAAGGCCAAGTCGCTCGAGGATCAATTCCTGGAAGTGACGGGAGGTGAGTCGGTTGTTTGATTTCGGGAATCTCGTGCTCAACGAGAACATGAAGATCTACCGGCGCGCCCGGGTATGGATCATGTGGGGACTCATGGTCCTTGCGATTGCCGCGGTATCGGGAATCGCCTATTCATCCAGTGTGAACACGCCTTCCATGTGGCAGATGGTCGGCATCGAGACGATCGTGATGATGCCGCTGGTCAGCATTTTCGCCGTCATTGTCGCCGCTGACATCGTCGCGGGAGAATTCACGGCGGGAACGATCAAGCTGCTGCTGATCCGCCCTTGGTCCCGCTCGAAAATCCTGCTGTCCAAGTACGCGGCGACGCTTCTGTTCGGATTTTTCAGCATGGCGCTGCTGTATGCCGCACTGCTGCTGGTCAACATCATCTTCTTCGGCTACGAGAAAGGCATCAAGGCGGCCCAGGTGTTCGGAGCCGCGGACCCGACGATGTCGGCCTGGTCGTATTTCAACCAGTCCTTCATCATGCAGTTCATCTCTCTGATCGTGACCGTCACGCTGGCTTTCATGATTTCATCGGTGTTCCGCAGCGGCGCCCTGGCGATCGGACTTTCCTTGTTCGTCGTGCTGATGGGCAAGACGCTCGGCCAGCTGTTCGGGCTGATCGACCGCCAATGGGTCGATTACGTGCTGTTCCAGCATCTCGATCTGACCCGATACATCGGCATGGGCTCCAGCGGGGCGAGCGACGGCATGACGCTGGGCTTCTCTCTCGCCGTCCTTGCCGGCTATTATGTCATCTTCATGGCGTTGTCATGGTTCGTGTTTACGAGACGCGATGTTGCGGCTTGACCGGCACTCCTGCATGTAGCAAAACGATAAAAAGCCCCGTTTCCGGGGCTTTTTTGACGCTTTTCAGCGGAACCGTCCCTGCGTCTCAGCCCGCTTGCCGGCGCTCCTTCAGCGTTCCGTCGCGCGAGGTCTCGCGGACGCCGTCTGCCGCCGCCATCGGGCGCGATTGCGGCTGTGCCGTCTGCTGCACGGGCTGCGCCTGCTCCGGCGCCTTCTGCTGAGCCTGCTCGGGAGCACGCTGCTCCATGCGGCAGCTGCCGCTCAGAATGCCGCCGTCCTGAACGATGAGCGAGGCGACGGCCGCGCTGCCGTGCAGCTGGCCGCTCGACATGATCGTCAGGCGCCCTGTCGTGGTGACATCCCCGTAGACTTTGCCGGAGATCGTGATGTCTTTGGCCGAGATATTGGAGCGAACCACTCCGCTCTCTCCGACAATGACATCCTCCTTGCAATCGATGTCGCCCCTGTACTCCCCTTCGATTCTCAGGCTTGCCTGACAGGATAGGGTTCCTTCCGCCCGGGTGCCCTGGCCGATCAGGGTGTCCGAAGCCGACCAGCGCTTGTTTTCCTTGAACATGGATATTCGCCTCCCTGGAATGGATTCGGATACGTGCTATGTTGTATATATTCGTACAGAACCGGCTTCATTCCTGAAGAAGCCGACAGGATGCCCGCGACCGAACAGACGGTCTGCCAGCGAAGAGGCGCTGATCAAGCCGAGCGGAAGGCAGCGGACTGATATCAAGCCGCATGACAATGCGCAGCGCGCATGTTCACGGCGGCTACCGCAACTTTGCTGAAAGGTTCTGCTTTAAAAGATGGTTGTCCGTTGATACTTATATCTATGGAGAGCAATAATATTCCGCCAATCCGCAAAAGAGGTGCCCCATGTTCTGGCTCGTGCTTGCCCTGTTCATCTTTCTCTTTCAAATCATGACGATCCTCATTCTCGAGTACCGCCAGCCGGGCAAAACCGTCGCATGGCTGCTCATCCTGTTCGTGCTGCCGATCATCGGCTTTGTCATGTACTATTTCGTCGCGCGCGAGTACCAGACGAGGCGGACGGTCCGGCGAAGGGGAGTCATCGCCCAGGAGGTCCAGCTCAAGGCGCTGCGGCAGAGCGCTCTCATCCATCGGCCCGGAGACATGGAAAATCCGGACTTCAAGCATGAGGTGCGGCTGTTCAACCTGCTCGGCAGCTTCTCGATGCTGCCGGTCACCGGCCGCAACCGGACGAAGATCCTCACCAACGCGGAGCCGACCTATGCCTCGATCCTGCAGGCGCTGGATTCCGCCCGCCATCACATTCATCTCGATTATTATACGATCCGCCATGACGAGATCGGCTGCAAGTTCAAGGCGATGCTGCTCCGCAAAGCCGCCGAAGGCGTCGAGGTGAGGGTCATTTACGACGGGATCGGCAGTCTGGAGCTCAAAAACGCCTATGTGCAGGAGCTTCTGGACGGCGGCGTGAAGATGCAGTGCTTCCTTGCCCCGCGCTTCGCCTTCTTCGACAAGCGCGTCAACTTCCGGAACCATAGGAAGATTGTCGTCGTCGACGGGAAGATCGGCTTCGTCGGAGGAATCAACATCGGGGACGAATATCTCGGCAAAAATCCGAAGCTGGGCTTCTGGCGCGACACGCATGTGCGGATTGAAGGGGATGCGGTCTATTATCTGCAGCTGGTGTTCATGCGGGACTGGTGGTTCACGGCGCGGGAGAGGCTGGATCATCCCGCCTATCTTCCCGAGCATGGCTGCAGCGGCAGCGAGCAGGTACAGATCGTCGCCAGCGGACCGAATACGAGCGCGGACTCCATTCTGGAGAGCGTATTTTCCGCAATCAGCGCCGCCAAGGAGAAGCTCTACATCGCTACGCCTTACTTCATTCCCGACCCGAGCGTCCTGATGGGGCTGCGGACGGCGGCGCTGAGCGGCGTGGATGTCCGGATCATCCTCCCTCACAAGTCGGATTCCAGGCTGGTGCTCTATTCTTCGCTCTCTTATGTCCAGGACTTGCTGGAGGCGGGCGTCCGCATCTATCGCTACCGCAAAGGCTTCATCCATGCGAAGGTCATGATCGTGGACAGGCTCATGGCGTCGGTCGGAACGGCGAATATGGATATGAGAAGCTTCTTCAGCAATTTCGAGATCAATGCGAATCTGTTCGGGAGCAAGGCGATCGGAAGGCTGGAGGAGGACTTCATGCTTGACTTGAAGGATTGCTACGAGCTGAAGCTCGGCGAATTCGAGGCGCGTCCGTGGACGCAGAAGGCGGCGGAAGTGGCGGCGCATATGCTGTCGCCGCTATTGTAGAATGCTGGCCTGAGAACCGGCATGAGCCGGCCCGGGAGGAGCCGGGCCGAAGAGATGATGCGGCCGGCAAGCCAGCGATTCGAAGATTCAAAGCGCAGGCGGCCGAGGAACAAGATCGGCTTCTATGATTCTAAACAGCGTACAGCAGTGGCTGCAGGTGTGGAACAAGGCTTTCCGTTCCAAGCCTGCGGCTATTTGCTCTCTCGAAGCCGGGTCGGATAAGCCTAGCTTGTCTTTAAGGGAAGGGAATGAATCCGCATTCCCGCAGCTATAGCAAATCACTTTGACGACAGCCAGACTCAACCCGTTCACCCCATATGTTTCAATTAAATGATACATAATGTAGCATATTATAACATATCTTGGTTATAGTGTCCTGCTTTTCAAAAAATCCAAAATCGGACGAAGCGCCTGCTTGGGGGCATGCGCAAGAAGATCCCCGCACTGCTGGAGACGATCATGGATATTGAGCAGGTGAAAGTCGCGCGGCTGCGCCCCTTGCCTGATTTCGTCCCATTCCAGCGGGGTGGAGACGGTCGCTCCGGCTCTGGCCCTCGGCGTGTAGGGAGCGGCAATCGTCTTGCCTTGATAATGCTGCAGGTAATCGAAATAGATCAGATCACCGCGGTTCTTCTTGAGCCGCTCCACCGTGAACAGCTTGGGATGCTTCTGGGTCATAAAGCCTCCGACGAACATCCCGATGGAGCGCAGCTCGTCGAAGCTCAGCCGATCCGCCAGCGGCACGATGAGCTGTACGCCGGTAGCGCCGCTCGTCTTGGCGATCGACTCGATGCCAAGGCCTCTCAGCTGCTCGCCGACAAGCCACGCCGCCTCCATGATTCTCGGCTCCTCTTCGACGGAAGGATCGAGATCGATGACCCATTCGGTCGGATGCTGGGGATCGTCGGCCAGGTCGAAGGAGGCATGGAATTCGAGGCAAGCCAGATTCCCGAGCCAGATCAGGGTCGGCAGCGAGTCGAGAACGACATAGTCGATGCTGCCGTCGGACCGGGTCCGGACGAACTCGGGCCGCGGCTCGGGGCAATTTTTCTGGTAAAAGGACTTGTCATGGATGCCGTGCGGATAACGGATCGTCGTCAAATGGCGGTCGCGGCAATGCCGAATCAGGAATGGGGAGAGCTGGACAAGCTTCTCCAGATACATGAGCTTGGTGATGCCCATCTCCGGCCACAGCGGCTTGGACGGGTTCGTAATCGTCAGCTGATGGCCGTCCAGCGTAATGCTTCCCTTTTCGCTGCGATAGCCTTTGGATGCTGGCATGGACGCTAATCTCCTCTCCGGCGGCCGAATCCGGCGATCTTGGGATGGCGAAGCTGGCCGGCCTCGGTGATCTCCAGCCCGGTTACTGTGCAAGGAAAAGGATTTTGAAGCCAGACGACCCGTTCCTTTCTCAGGTCATCCGGGAGTGCGGCGAAAGGAAGGGCCGCCCCCGCTTGCAGAGAGCCGCCGGCGAATGCGCCTTCCGGCACAAGCTGGCTTGTCAGGAGCGCGCGCATCTCGCCGGTCAGTCCAAGCGATACGCTGCCGAAATATTGCCCCTCGGCGCTCATGACGAGGCTTGCCGCCATTCCATCCCGAATCTTGAGGCCGACGATGTCCACATCCAGCAGCAGGGCTGTTTTTTTCTTGAACCAATCCTTGTGCTGCTTGCCTTCCTTATAAAGAGAGTTCAGGCGCTTGCTGACGACGCCTTCCCAGCCGGCTTCCGCGACCCAATGCCACAGAGCATCTCCATCGCGGTAAAGCTCCGTCACCAGCATGCCGTCCGGCAGCCTCGGAGAGAGGCTCAGGAGGGCTTCATGCCTTTGCAGATAAGGCAGGCCTCTGAGATCCTGGCCTCCCGCCGCCAGCATATCGAACAGCACGTAGGCGAGTCCGGCGGGAGGCTGCGAAGGCAGCGGCCGATCGGCAGCATCGGCATGGTTGTCGATGTCGGGATGCTGTTGCGAAGGCTGCGGCCGCAGCAACCTGTCGTCCGATCCGGAAAGGTCGTGGGCGGAATTCTTGCTGCCCGCGCCGCCGGCCATCGCCTCCGCCGCTACCTCCGGATTCCGCAGCGGCGTCAGCCTGGTTCCGCCCTGCTTGCCGCGCATGCGCTCGCGCTGCAGAACCTTTTGAAAGCTGGGCCTGCTGCCCGTCCAGGCGATCAGCTCTCCGTCCAGAATGCAGCGGCCGAGAGCAGCCTTCTCTATTACGACGACAACTTCGGGGTAAATGTTGTTCTTGATCAATCCTTGGCGCGAATACAGCAGCGCCTTGCCGTCGGAGCCGATGTCGGCAAGCAGCCTGACGCCGTCCCATTTGATCTGGTAGCCCCAGTCTTCTCCTTGCGGAAGATCGGCTCTCGTTATGGGCGCCATCGGCGCCGTCAGGCCGAGCGGAAGGCTGCCTTTCGCGGCGCGCATCAGGAAACGCCGGATTCCTTGGTTTTCTTGGCGCGCGGCTTGGCGGCTTTCTTCGCGGGCTTATCGGCTTCTCCGGAGTCCGCCAGACCGGCTGCCGGCGCTTTCGCGCTTTTCTTCTTGGGCTTGTCCGCTGCACCGGTATCGAGCACGGGCGCTGCGGCAGGTCCTTTGACCGATTCCAGGCTTGCCTGCAGGGCGGCCATCAGATCCAGCACATGTGCGGGCTCCTGCTGCGGCGCGATGCGGACATCTTCGCCGGCAATCTTGCCTTGGATGAGATCATGCATGGCGCTCCGGTAATCGTCGGTGTATTTTTCGGGCTCGAACGGCGTCGTCAGCTGATCGATGAGGAGCTTGGCCATCGACAGCTCCTTGTCATTCAGAACGACCGCTCCGGGCAGGTTCGGCACCTGCTGGATCGGACGGATTTCGTCGGGATAGAAGATCGTCTCGATCGCGAGGCAGCCGTCGAGGACGCGGATCGCGGCGAGGCTTGATTTGGAGCGGATGGAAATTTTGGCGATGCCGATCTTGCCGGATTCCTTCATCGCTTCCATCAGCAGCGAATAAGCTCCTCCACCCGCCTGATCGGGGGAGAGGTAATAGGTTTTCTGGAAATAGATCGGATCGATCTCCTCCAAGGCGACAAAATCGATGATCTGAATCGTTTTGGACTTCTCTCCGCCGAGCTGGTCCAGCTCTTCCTTTTCGAAGGTGACGAAGCGGCCTTTCTCGTATTCATAGCCTTTGACGATTTCATTCGTTTCGATTCGCCTGTCGCATACGGGGCATTCCTTCACATAGGCGATCGGACTGCCGCAGACAGAATGCAGCATGCGCAGCGAGATGTCCTTGTCCTCCGTGGCGGAGAACATCTTGACGGGCACATGCACCAGTCCGAAGCTGATCGCGCCTTTCCATACGGTATGCATAGCTATCGCGCCTCCTTGCAGCCGGAGTTCCGGCATTATTTCCTACCAGTGTGCCCATCCGGAGGGGGTTCCCATGCATGAAGCCCGGCTGCTGCGGGCATATTTCTCATTAAGGCTGACGACAGCCCCGGAAAGGAGGCGTGAGGCGAATGGACGAGCAGGAAATACGCCGCCATCTTGAGCGCAGGCTGGACAGCCGCCATATGCTGGCCAGCAGCCGCGACGAGAAGAGCCTTCCGGATCTGGCTGCCGAAATGAGCACGGAGCTGGACGGCTCGCTGGAGGAAGGCGGAGCGCGTACGATGACGAATGCCGGCGTCGGCCGGACGGCCGACCATGGCGGCAGGGTCGATTACGAGATGGATATCGACCGGATGGTGGGCGAAGGTCTCGGAGGCGGCCAGGTCACGATCCACAACGGCCATATCGGAGAGTCGACGACGGATACGATGATGCTGAAGGAAGAAGCAGAGGACGGAGAATAGGAGGGAATTCGCGGTGGATGTAAAAAGAGCGATGGAAATCTACGGCTCCAAGGATATGGTGACCGTCCACTTGGGCGGGCACTCCGTCTGGATCGAGAATGTGGACGAGGCGAACGGCATGGCGACCGTGCAGGTCGGCACGACCCCTCAGAACACGCAGACCGTATCGGTCGAACAGCTTCATGAAGGCCAGCCGCACCGAGAAAACTAAAGGCCGCGCTGAATTCGTGAAAACAAAAAAACAGCGTCGTTCCCGTTGCCTTTGCGGCACCAAGAGCGGCGCTGTTCTTTTTTGCGGTTCGGCTGCACTTGCGTAGCCGGCTTGCGGGACCAGGTTCCCCTCGCGAGGTCGACCTCGTGCTGGGCGCGAGCCGATGGCGGTGATGACGGCCTGTGACGGCCTGCTGACATGGCTGTTTCCCCTTCCGCCGGAAATGTCCGGCATCCCCAACGATACCAAATGATCGGAATAACGGGAAGGGGCGAAAATACATATAGATAGATGGGGATACAAACCTTAGACGGTCATGTCAGGGTTAAAATCAAGATAAAGAAAGATAACCATCGATAACCGGAGATAACGAGTCTTTTTGTGGAGAAATACGTTAAAAATTAGCTAAATCCACCCTTTTCCTTTAATTTAGAGCGAAAATACTTTATAATTAGCATAAAGGTCATAAGCAAGACAGATTGAAAGGGTGTGGGGGCATGGTAACAGCGCAGGGGCAGCATCTCAAGCTGCCATTCTTTGAAGTGTTCAAGCGGGTCTTGTTCATCACCGTCGGAGCCGTCCTGATGGGGGTAGGCCTGGAGATTTTCCTGGTGCCGAACAACATCATCGACGGAGGCATCACCGGCATTTCCATCATGCTTTCTTATTTGACTGACGTTCCTCTCGGACTTTTCCTCTTCCTCCTCAACCTTCCGTTCCTCTTCCTGGGGTATAAGCAGATCGGCAAGACCTTCGCGCTGTCGACTCTGTACGGAGTAGCCGTCATGTCGCTGACGACTTACCTGCTGCATGAAGTCGATCCGCTCACGATCGACGAGTTCCTCGCCTCGATCTTCGGAGGCATGGTGCTCGGAGTCGGGGTCGGCCTCGTCATCCGCTTCGGCGGCTCGCTCGACGGCACGGAGATCGTCGCGATCCTCCTCTCCAAGAAGCTGCCTTTCTCGGTCGGCGAGATCGTCATGTTCGCGAATCTGTTCATCCTGTCGAGCGCGGGCTTCGTGTTCTCTTGGGACCGTGCGATGTACTCGCTCATCGCCTACTATATCGCCTACAAGATGATCGACATCGTCATCGAGGGCTTCGACGAATCCAAGGCCGTCTGGATCATCAGCGACGAGTACCGCGACATCGGGGAAGCCATCATGAGCCGTCTTGGCCGCGGCGTCACTTATCTCAACGGCGAGGGCGGATTCACCGGCGGCGACAAGAAAGTGCTGTTCGTCGTCGTGACGCGCCTCGAGGAAGCCAAGCTCAAATCGATCGTGACCGACATGGACCCCGGCGCCTTCCTGGCCGTCGGCAATATCCATGACGTCAAGGGCGGCCGCTTCAAGAAGCGCGATATTCACTAGCGCGATCGGCGGCAGGACGCATGCTCCGCAAGGCAGACATCTGCCTGCGGAGTTTTTTTCTGTCCGCTGCCGTCAGGCAAGCGCAGGCGTCGACGGCTCGCCGCGAAGGACGGTCGGCTGCTGTCCGCCATGGCGTTCGGATGTCCGTGCGGAGCCCGCCCGGCGGCGGTTGCGGCAGAGGAAGGGGGCCGATATAATGAGAACAAGATTCCGGAAGCGGATGAAAGCGGAACATAGCAAGGTGGGATACACAGATGACAGAGGCCGCAGCAACAGCCAGTTGGCGCGCGCGGGAGGAGTCGGACACGGTCCGGCTCGCGGAAATGCTGGCCGCATGGGCCGCTCCCGGAACGGTGATCGCGCTGGATGGCGATCTTGGCGCGGGCAAAACCCGGTTCTCGCAGGCGTTCGCCGCCGCGATCGGGGTGAAGGGAGTGGTTAACAGCCCGACCTTTACGATTATAAAAGAGTATGCCAGCGGAACGATGCCGCTGTACCATATGGATGTCTATCGGCTGTCGCAGGAAGAGGCCGACGAGCTCGGATTGGACGAATATTTCTACGGAAGCGGCGTCTCCCTCGTGGAATGGGCGAGCCTGATTCCGGAACTGATTCCGGAATCCAGGCTGGAGCTGTACATCGAGCATCTGGGAGGCAGCGAGAGGCGGATACGGCTGGAAGGCCGCGGTCTCCCTTATGCGGAATGGTGCAGGCTTATCGCCGAGAGGGAGGAGCAGTGTGATGACGGAGCATGATCCGGCCGCAGGAGCCGGAGCGGAGAGCTCTCCGCGAGTTGATGGCGCAACGGACACGAGCTTGAGGCAGGCCAAGCCAAGGGAAGAGCTGCTCGTCCTGGCGCTGGACACGGCGACGGCGGTGCTTGCCGCCGCCTTGACGCGGGGCGACGAAGTGCTCGCCAGCGTCCAGTCGCCGGCCGAGCGCAACCATTCGGCGCATGTCGTGCCGGCCGTACAGAAGCTGCTCGCCGATGCCGGCATCTCCCCCGGGCAGCTGGATGGCATCGCTGCGGGCATCGGCCCGGGCTCCTATACGGGCGTCCGCATAGCGGCATCCGTCGCGAAGACGCTGGCCTGGGCCTGGAAGCTGCCGATCGTCGGCGTGTCTACGCTTGAGGCGCTGGCCGTCGGCGCATGGCGCGAGCATGCAGGGCAAAGCTCCGAGGCTGTAGCCAGCCATGGCGAAGCGGCGGATGCCGCGACGTCCGCTGATGCGGTCGGAGCGTCTTGGGCCGTTCCCCTGATCGACGCCCGGAGAGGACAAGCCTATACGGCTCTCTTTGCCGCTTCCGATAGGGAAGGCTGGCGGCGCCTCGAAACGGACGCCATCCGGCTCGCTTCGGATTGGGCGCGCAGGCTTTATGAACGGCTGGAGATTACGGATGCCGCTGGGAGGCCGGAACGGATTGTCTTTACGGGAGACCTGGAAAAGCATGAGGAATCCATCTCGATGCTGGAATCCCTCCTTGCGGGCTTGCCCGGAGGAGCTCCTGCTGTCGCAAGGCAGCCTCATGTCATGGAAGGGCGCAGCGCAGCCTGGCTTGGAAGCAGGCGGCTAGCCGGAGGTGAAGCGGATGACGCGCACGCATTTGTTCCAAACTACACGCAATTGGCTGAAGCGGAAGCTAAATTATTGGAGAAACCCGGGGAGGCGTAAAACGATGGCGGATTACGACGTCATGCAGCTTCATGCTGCATCCGGCGAGGATGACCTGGTGTTCCGTTCGATGAAGCTCGACGACATCCCGTCCATCATCGCGATCGAGCATGAGGCGTTCACTTCTCCGTGGACCTCCGATGCTTTCGTGAACGAGCTTACACATAACCATTTCGCGCGGTACATGGTCATGACACTGCACGGTGAAATCATCGGCTACGGCGGCATGTGGCTGATCATGGACGAGGCTCATGTGACCAACATCGCGGTGAGCCGGGAGTTCCGCGGACGCAAGCTGGGAGCGCGGCTGCTGTCCGAGCTGAAGAAGCTCGCGGTCTTTTTCGGAGCCGTCCGGATGACGCTGGAGGTTCGGGTAACCAATGAAGTGGCGCAGTCGCTGTACCGCAAATTCGGCTTCGAGCCGTCCGGCATCCGTCCGGGCTACTATTCCGACAACAACGAGGACGCCTTGATCATGTGGGCGGAGCTTGGGCAGCCGCAAGCGGAGGGACAAGCCCAATGAACGCACAGTCGTACAGGGAAGAAGAACTTATTCTAGCCATTGAGACCAGCTGCGACGAGACGTCCGCGGCAGTCATTCGCGGCGGACGCGAGATTCTCTCCAATATCGTCTCCAGCCAGATCGAGACGCATCGCCAGTTCGGCGGCGTCGTGCCGGAGGTTGCCTCCCGCAAGCATGTCGAAGTCATCACGCTCATTATCGAGCAGGCGATCTCCGAAGCCGGCATCGAGGCGAAGGATCTGTCCGCCATTGCCGTCACCCAGGGGCCGGGACTTGTCGGCGCGCTGCTCGTCGGCATCGTCTCCGGGATGAGCCTGGCGATGGCGCTTGACGTGCCGCTGATCGGCACCCATCATATCGCAGGGCATATCTACGCCAATGCGCTCGTGCACGAGATTCAATATCCATGCTTGGCGCTTGTCGTATCCGGCGGCCATACCGAGCTCGTGATGCTGGAGGAGGAGGGCGTCTTCCGCATTGTCGGCCGCACGCGGGACGACGCGGTCGGCGAGGCCTACGACAAGGTCGCCCGGGCGTTGAAGTTCCCTTATCCCGGCGGTCCTCACATCGACCGGCAGGCAGCGGCGGCGGAGCATGCAGCCGAGCTTCCGCGCTCCTGGCTGGAGCCGGGCTCCTACGATTTCAGCTTCAGCGGCTTGAAATCCGCCGTGCTCGCAGCCATCAACCAGTCCAGGATGAAAGGGCTGGAGCTTGATGTGCCTGCGCTTGCGCGCGGCTTCCAGGAATCCGTCATCGAAGTGCTGACGGTGAAGGCGATCCGTGCCGCCAAGGAGTTCGGAGCGCGGCAGCTGCTCTTGTGCGGCGGCGTCGCCGCCAACCGCGGCCTGCGCAGCCGGCTGGAAGAGCTGTGCGCCGCGGAGCGGCTGCCGCTGCTCATTCCTCCGCATTCGCTGTGCACGGACAATGCCGCGATGATCGGCGCCGCCGCCCATCTGAAGTGGACGCGGAGCCAGTTCACCGGCTTCGATCTGAAGGCCGATCCCGGCCTGTCGCTCGAGGAGTGGTCCGTCCGCGAGGCCAGGCCTGCGATGCCGGCCGAATAACTTTCTTTCAAGCAAAGAGGCTGGCGCCATGAAGGCGCCAGCCTCTTTGCACTCCTGATAAAAGGGGCAGCAACCCAAGCCGGTGGAATGACTTGGCCGACTGCCCCTTTGCTGTTCAAGAAAAGAAAAGGAAATTCGTCGCAAGCGGACGGAGCTTCTTGTCCGACGGATGGTTGACGATGCGGCCGTTGAATACGAGCGTCGAGGAGCCGCCGCCGTCCAGATTGTAGCCGTCCACGGCCTTGAAGCGGGAGAGCAGGATCTGCATCTCGCCGAGCGTCGCCCCGGAGCTGCCGGCTTCATTGTAGCCGTCCACGACGATGAACAGCAGCTGGTCGTCCTTGTAGTTGGCGACGACGGTACGGGGCGCCCGCAGCGGGCTCAGCTGCCACTTCAGCGGAATCGGCTGGGCGACGCCGCCTTTCATCAGGACAGGGACGAACGAGACGCCGAATTCGGGGTTTTCCCGGTCCAGCTGGTGGCGGCTCGAATACTTTCCGCCGATCAGCTTGCGCTCCTTGCTCAGGCCGACGAAGAACAGATCCTTGTAGGACGGCTCGAATCCGCCGATGTATTTCCCTTCCATGACGGTCGTGCTCAGCGGGTACCGGCGGCCGGAGCCGTCGTCGGCGAATCCGCCGGCATTGATGCCGGCGACGGCATTGTAGCGCTTGACGGCTGCGAGCGTCGTCTCCGCCCGGCCCGGCTTGTCTCCGCCGATCGCCAGCTTCATCGCTCCCTCTTGCTTGAGCTTCACTTTGAGCGCGTAGCCGTTGAAGTTCTGGGCTTTGATGAAATACAGCTGTGCGGTAAGCTTGTCCGTTTGGATCGTCTCCGACGGGCTTCCGAGCGGAATGCTGATGCGGCGGTCGTAAACGGCGAGCGGACGGCCGCTCTGGGAGCGCGCCATGCCAGCAATGACGTTCATCCGCTGGCTGGTCTGATTGTACAGCGCAGCGGCTTTCTGGATGGAGCCGGCCGTATGGACGGCGCTGGTCTTGGCCTGCTCGAATCCGGTCCCGATGGCCTGGACTTGTCCGGACGTGTCCTTGGGCGCTGGGGGAGCAGCAGCCGTCGAGCCGGGAAGCCTCACCTCAGGCTGATGCAGCAGCAGGAACAGAAGCGCGCCGAGGAATGGGGCGGTCATGAGCAGCATGCGCCGATTGATGACGCGCACGTCGATGCCCCGCATTATTTCAGCACATCCAGGTTTTTCTTCAGCTCGTCGAGCTGTTTTTGGACTTCGCTCAGCTGGGTGAACAGCTTGTTGCTGTTGTCGGTCTTGCCGCTGGCGTTGTCGCGGGTGAAAGCGAGCAGCTCATTGAGGCTCTGCACCTTGCTGTTCAAGGCGGCGAGCTCGGTCTGGTAACCCGATTCCAGCTTGTCCAGTTTCTCGTCGTACCTGGCTTGGAGCTCGGCGATCTGCATGTCGGTCTGCTGCTGGATCTGCAAGGACATCTGCTGCTGCAAGTGCTGCGTATAGAACCAGGCTCCGGCTATGCCTGCAGCCGTGATGAGGAGCCAGGCGATCAGGAACGGTACGGGGGACCTGCGGGCGGTGCGTCGGGGAACGGCCGCTTCCATTCGCGAATAGACGGCCGGCGTGTCTTGGTTCATGCTGGAATCACCTCTTGATCATTGCGGTATTGCTTGACTGATTCTATGACGGCAAAAGACTGGAACATGTTGCATCCATTTCCTGTGTGGGTCCTATTCTACCATAGCCTTCCTGCCCGGTCACCCCGGACAGCCTTCCCGGCTGCTGAACGATATTGCCCACAACACCGGCCTTATCTGTGGACAGCTGGGCTGCAGCCGCTTCCTTGCTGGAAAAACGCTGTGCAGAAAATGGGGATATTTTTTTCAATACAGCCCTGTGGACAATGTGGATAGTGAGGATAATTTTGTCGGAGCTCCGTTCTTCGATCGATGCCGATCTGGGGATCCAAGTGCAATGCGGCGTCTGAATTGAATTTCAAAACAGAATTGCCTGACAACTTATTCAGGGTTGTGGATAACGCTGTGCATAACTGAAAGCGGCAGCATGAAATGGACGAAGGCCCTCTTCCCGGCCCCTTGCGGGCTCAGGCGGAGGGCCTTCTATTTAAATTGCGTGCGCCTCATGCGGCTATACCGGCATGCCGGTTCCTGATGTACGGAGCTTGCTGCGTCCGTGTCTATGATTGACCCATTCAACCGGGTGATCGGCGCTTGGCCCGGAAGAACGACTGCATTCCTGCTTCTTTTCCATCTGCAACTGCTTGTCTGGTCCTGCTCTCTACGTACTGCGCATTCCAAAACAACGGAAGCCCTACCTCTCTTCCGTCCTTGCGGCTCCAATGACCGCGCCAGCGTGAATCAGAATTTCTTTAAGGCCAGTCTCATCAAAAGGGAAACAAGAAACGGCGGAATCGGGGGTTATGATCGATTCCTAAAGAAGGGGAATAGGCGGGTTAATCAATAGGACTTATTATACGCCTGAAAAGAGTGAATTGCAAGTGTTGGACTGAAACTAATTTTCGCGCATGCTGCAAATGCCAGCGCAAAAGAACCCTTCGGCTCCAAGGCCGAAAGGTTCTTTTGCTGATCAGAATGGAAGGAACCGGCCTATAGCCGCCCGGCTTTCGCTCAGGCAAGAAGTCCTTCCCACTCCTCGTACGCTGCCTGCAGGCGGACCCGGACGGCGTCCAGGCTGGATTGCACTTCCTGAAGGCGGATGTAGTCCTGGTAAACTTCAGGATCCGCCAGCTGCTCCTCGTGGCGTTCGGATTCGGCCTCAAGCGAGGCGATGTCGGCTTCAAGCTGCTCGATCCGGCGCTGCTTCGCCCGCTCGTCGCGGCGAGCTTGCTTGTCGGCCTCGTAAGATGAAGCGCTGCCGGCCGGAACCGCAGAGCCGCCTTCCGCAGAGGTGCCGGCCGCGGGGCGCGAAGCCTCGCGGGCTTCAAGCAGAAGCTCTGCGATCTCCTTCTTTTTCTCGATCATGTCGTCGTAGTTGCCGAGGAATTCGACTATGCCGGACGGACTCATCTCCATCATGCGTTCCGCGATCTTGTTCAGGAAATACCGGTCATGGGAGATGAACAGGAGCGTGCCCTCAAAGTCGAGCAGCGCAGATTCGAGCACTTCCTTGCTGAACAGATCCAAATGGTTGGTCGGCTCGTCCAATATAAGGACGTTCGCTTGCTGAAGCATCAGCTTGGCGAGGGCCACGCGGGCTTTCTCTCCGCCGCTGAGGGAGCCGACCCGCTTCTTGACATCGTCTCCGCTGAACAGGAAGTTGCCGAGGATCGTCCGGATCCGGGCTTCCTCCACGCCGGGAAATGCTTTCCATACCTCTTCAAGGACGGTATTGGTCCCGCTAAGCTCCGTCTGCTCCTGGTCGTAGTAGCCGAGCTTCACATGGGTGCCCCACCGGACCGTGCCGGCGAGCAGCTCCTGCTTGCCCATCAGCGCCTTGAGCAAGGTCGACTTGCCGATGCCGTTCGGGCCGACGAGGGCGACGGTCTCCCCGCGCTCGAGGCGCAGCGTGACGTCCCGGAAGACCGGCTCGACGCTGTCGCCGAAGCCGACGGACAGATCCAGCGCCTCCAGCACGTCGCGCCCCGTCGTGCGCTCGATCTCGAAGCGGAAGCTGGCCCGCTTGAGATCGCCCGCGGGGCGGTCGATCCTTTCCATGCGGTCAAGCGCCTTGCGGCGGCTCTGCGCGCGCTTGGTCGTGGATGCCCGCACGATGTTGCGGCGGACGAATTCTTCCATGCGGGAGATCTCGTCCTGCTGCTTCTCGTACTGCTTCATGGCCGATTCGTATTCCGCCGCCTTGAGATCGATATAGCGGGAGTAATTGCCCGCATAGCGCCGGGCTTGGTGCCGCTCGATCTCGATGATCGTGCCGACCGTAGCATCCAGGAAGTAGCGGTCATGGGAGACGATGAGAATGGCGCCCGAATAGCTGCGCAAATAATCCTCCAGCCAGGTCAGCGTCGCGATGTCCAGATGGTTGGTCGGCTCGTCCAGCAGCAGCAGGTCGGGGGCTTGAAGCAGGATCCGGGCCAGCGCGAGACGGGTTTTCTGTCCTCCGCTCAGCGTCGAGACCGGCGTAGCGGGATCCGTGTCCCCGAAACCCATGCCGTGCAGCACGCTTTTGATGCGGGTCTCCATCTCGAAGCCGCCTTGATCCCGGTACCAGTCGGATCTGCGGGCGTAGCGCTCGAGGGTGTCGTTGTATTTTTTTTCATCCCCCTGAAGGGAAGGATCGGCGATTTCATGCTCAAGCCTGCGCAGCTCCTGCTCGGCTTCCACCAGATGGGCGAAGACCAGACGCATCTCCTCGCCGATGCTATTGCCCGACTGCAGGCCGCTGTTCTGGGCGAGGTAGCCGATGCGGGTTTCCTTGGCGCGATGAATGACGCCGCTGTCGGCCGATTGGACACCGGCCAGAATCTGGAGCAGCGTCGACTTGCCGGCGCCGTTCACCCCGACAAGTCCGATGCGCTCGCGCTCCTGGATCTGCAGGGAGATGCGGGAGAGTATGGTTGTGATGCCGTAGCTTTTGGTCAGATCGTTTACTTGCAGCAGCATAGAACCCTAGTTCCTTTCAATCGTTCTTCTTCTATTAAGAATACCGCAATTGATTGCCATAATCGACCCTTATTGGCGAAACAAAGGTCTCGGTGGTAAACTATAGACAATTATGACCAAGAGCCTGCGAGGGGTTACTTCGAACGATGGGCAATAATCCAGACGACAAATCATCGGTAAGAGCACGGCTTCTTCACATTCGGGATTCCGCCTCTCCCGAAGCAAGAATGGCCGCATCGGCGGCTGCATGCTCGCGGGCGGCGGAATGGCTGCAGGGACGGAGCTGCACAAGCTTGGCGGCCTATGCGGCTTTCCGCTCCGAGCTGGACCTGTCGCCGCTGATCGAATGGGCTTGGCGAGCCGGAATCGATGTCCTCGTTCCTCGCGCCTCGGTGTCCGATCGGTCGATGACGCTGCATCGCCTTGCCTCCTGGAAAGAGCTGAAGCCCGGCGCCTATGGGATCATGGAGCCCGACCCGCTCGCAACGCCGGCACTGCCGGATGGGTTCGTGCCGGATGCGGTGCTGGTGCCGGGATCCGGCTTCGACGGCAAGGGAGGCCGGCTCGGGTACGGCGGCGGTTATTACGACCGCTACCGGGTCAAGCTTCAGCATGCTGCCCGGTCGGCCGGGAGGGAGCCTCCTCCATGGATCGGCATCGGGTTCGCGTTCCAGATTGTCGATGCCATACCGATGGAGCCGCATGACGCCAAGCTTGACGGCCTCATTACGGAAGAGGGCATTCAATGGTTCGCTCGGCAGGCTTGACGGCGGATATCGGTCAGTTGAAGGGAGTTGGGGGAGCGGATGACGACTGCAGATGACAGGTCGCCGGCTGGCGAGGATGGCGGCAAGGCGGACAGCCTGAGCCATTTCAATGGACAGGGACGGGCCCGGATGGTGGATGTGACGGACAAGGAGACGACGTCAAGAACGGCTGCGGCGCGGACAACCGTGCAGATGGCGGAGGATACGCTGGCCAGGATCAAATCCGGCGGCATCTCCAAGGGGGATGTGCTGGCCGTGGCTCAAGTGGCCGGAATCATGGCGGCCAAGAACACGTCGTCATGGATTCCGATGTGCCATCCGCTCCCGCTCACGGGCATTGACATCGCCTTCTCGGATAATGGCGAGGACAAGCTCTACATCGAAGCCACAGTGAAGACCAAAGGCGTGACCGGAGTGGAAATGGAAGCTCTTACGGCGGTATCCGCCGCTGCGCTTACCGTGTACGACATGTGCAAGGCGATGCAAAAGGATATGGTGATCGGTCCGACCGAGCTTGTATCCAAGTCAGGCGGCAAAAACGGGGATTTCATGCGAGGATAAGAACGGCGACAGGGGACGGGAGGAACGTCAATGCGTTGGAAGGTAGCGGTTCTCACAGCAAGCGACAAGGGCTTCAGGGGAGAGCGGGAGGACACGAGCGCGCAAGTCATCCGCGAGCTGGTCGAGGAGGAGCTGCACGGGGATATCGTGGATTACCGGATCGTGCCCGACGAGCAGGACGAAATCATGGCGGCCATGATCGAAATGACGGATTATTATCAGGCCGACCTGGTGCTTACGACCGGAGGCACAGGGCTTGGACCGCGGGATGTGACGCCGGAGGCGACGCTCAAAGTCGTCGAGAGGCTGGTTCCCGGCATATCGGAAGTGATGCGCAGCAGCACGATGTCGCGTACCCGCAAGGCGATGCTGTCTCGGGGCGTCAGCGGCATCCGTGGCCGGACGCTGGTCATCAATCTGCCGGGCAACCCCAAAGGCGTCCATGAATGCCTGATGGCGGTCATCGACCAGCTGCCTCATGCTCTCGGCATCGTATCGGGCCGGGAAGGGGAGCATGAAGGGTGACCATGAAAACCAAGCTGCGCGAAGTGCCTGTTGAGCATGCGCTCGGCCTCCGGCTCGCCCATGATTTGACGCGGATCGTTCCCGGAAGCTTCAAGGGCAGGCTGTTCAAGAAAGGCCATGTCATTGAAGCGACCGATATACCGGCCTTGCTGGATATCGGCAAAGCCCATATCTATGTCATGGAGCTGGCCGAGGACGAGCTGCACGAGGACGATGCGGCTCTGAGGATGGCCAAGGCTCTTCAAGGAGAAGGAACGCGGATCGGCGAGCCGCACGAGGGCAAGGTTGCGGTCAAGTCCTTGATGCAGGGCCTTGCCAAGATCGATTCCGAATATGTGAACGCCGTCAATGCACTCGGGGACATCGCCCTTGCCACGATCCGCAGCAACAGCCTTGTCGAGGCGGGCGGACAGCTCGCGGCGACGCGCGTCATTCCGCTCGTGGTATCCCGATGCAAGATCGAGGCCGTGGAAAGCCTCGCTGCCGACTATCGTTCCGCTACCGGCAGGGCTCCGATCGAGGTGAAGCCGCTTCGTCCGATGCGGGCCGGCCTCATCACGACGGGCGGAGAAGTGCACAGCGGACGGATCCAGGACCGGTTCGGGCCGGCGGTCCGGGCGAAGCTCGAGGCGCTCGGCTCGGCGGTCGCCGAGCAGGCGATCATGCCGGATGACAAGGACGCCATCGCAAGGAAAATCCTTGAGTACAAAAATAAAGAGTATGATATGATACTGCTTACAGGCGGCATGTCCGTCGACCCCGACGACCGCACGCCAGGCGCCATCAGCTCGGCCGGCACCGACATCGTCAGCTACGGAACGCCGATGCTGCCGGGATCGATGCTGCTCATCGGCTATCTCGGAGGGACGCCTGTGCTGGGCCTTCCGGGCTGCGTCATGCACGACCCCTATACGTCATTCGATGTGCTGCTTCCCCGGATATTGGCCGGGGATAAGATCGTCAAGGAAGATATTACCGCGATGGGCTACGGCGGCCTGCACGGCTGCTGAAGCTTCCGCGGCGCGCAATACCGATCGTCTTCAGCATCCTTCCCTTCAGGCATGATGGCTCCTGGAAGGAAGGATGGCTGGAGACGCCAGACATCCAGCGAGATTCTCGCGAAATCCAGAGGAGGAATCATTCATCATGTTTAGTGGAATTGGAGCTACAGGCTTCCTGCTGCTCGCCGTTATCGCTCTCCTGCTGTTCGGACCCAACAAGCTCCCGGAGCTCGGCCGCGCTTTCGGCCGCACGCTGAAGGAATTCAAGGCCGGCGCCCGCGATCTGATGGAAGACGACAATCAGCAGCAGCCTGCGCGCCGCGACGCTGCGTCGCGCATCGAAGTAGACGGGGAAGTATCCGGCAGCGAGCCTGTCCGCGCGGATTCGAAGCGTCTTCCGGAATAACCGGCGGACAGCCGGAATGATTCAACATGTACATGTAAGGAGGATCACGTATGGCCAGCCCCACAGGGAATAAGGCAGGGCAGCGCACGCGGCTGCGGGAAGAAGGCCTGATGTCCCTCATGGACCATCTGGGAGAGCTGCGCAAGCGGATCTTCGTGATTTTGCTGGTGCTCATAGCGGGATTGATACTGGGCCTCTTTTTCGCCGAACCGATGTACAACTACTTGACGTCCACGGAACAGGCCAAGGAGATCGGAGGCTTCCATACCTTCTCCCTCTGGGACGGCATCGGAATCTACATGAAGTTCGCTTTCATCATCGCGCTCGTTCCGGCGGTTCCGGTCGCTTTCTTCCAGCTTTGGTCCTTTGTCAAGCCGGCTCTTCGCGTGCCTGAGCAGCGGGCCGCGCTCCGGTACGTTCCTTATGCGCTGTTCATGCTGCTGCTCGGCTTGGCGTTCTCCTATTACGTCGTGTTCCCGATGGCTTTCCACTTCACCTCCAAGGTCGCCCGAAGCCTGGGACTTGAAGAAACGTACGGCATCGTGCAGTATCTGACGTTCATGGTCAACATCATCGTGCCGATCTCGCTTCTGTTCGAGCTGCCGCTCCTGCTCATGTTCCTGACCGCGATCCGGATTCTGACGCCGGGCGGTCTGCGGAAGATGAGAAGAGTCGCCTACTTCATCATGGTGTTCATCGGCGTCACGGTCACTCCGCCCGATGTCGTCTCGGATACGCTGGTGGCGATTCCTCTCATCCTGCTCTACGAGCTGAGCATCCTGATGTGCGCTCGGATCTACAAGCGCCAGCAGGAGAAGGACGCGCGCTTCGAACAGGAATACGCTGTCGCTGCAAGCAAATAGATCGCCTGCATCAAGCCTGCCCATGCGGCAGGCTTTTTTTGTTGCCTGCTTTCCAGAACGTCATGAAACGGACATGAATTGGACAAAATGGAGAGGAATCGATGATTGACTTTGGCTTCGTCAAGCAGCGCAGCAAAGTCTTTTAAGCCATATGAGACAGATACATGTCCAATATTTGATCAAAAAGTGAAAAATATTTGAACATATTTGGGCGAAACGTGGTATAGTATAGATATGAAACCACTTACAACTTTGAACGGGATGTGACATTCATGGCCAAGATGATTTCTGTCAAGCCAATCGAGCAAAGCAAGACCGCGGTCGATCGTCTCTTCCAATTCATGAATATAATGGCTTGGACCTGCTTGTTGATCGGCGTTGTAGCTTGCCTGTGGGATATCACCCACTTCAGCGACACGAATATGACCCTTATGGTCGGCATCGGATTCCTTATCGGCAGCGTCTTCATCTACACTTCCGGAGCGGCGCTTCATCTCGTCTCGGAGAAGCTTGAAGCTCTCGACGATTCCTCCAACAAATGACGTTCATTCTCTTCTGTCAGCCGTCGGCCCCAGCCGGCGGCTATTTTGTTTGGGTGGA
Source organism: Paenibacillus sp. SJS-P3 (assembly GCF_056711585.1). Lineage (NCBI taxonomy): Bacteria > Bacillati > Bacillota > Bacilli > Caryophanales > Paenibacillaceae > Paenibacillus > Paenibacillus sp. SJS-P3. The sequence continues at coordinate 1,323,902 of NZ_CM160043.1, forward strand.
AAGGGGTGTGATGTAAACTTCTCATAAAATCGATGCCTCCCACTTGAAATCCTGTCTCAAGTTGAGTATCATAAAAACATGTTGTTAGCACTAAGGGCTTACGAGTGCTAACAAAATACGACAAATTTAATTAAGGAGGCTATTTTTTCATGATCAGACCTTTGGGTGAACGCGTATTGGTAGAACCGATCGCTAAGGAAGAGACTACCGCCAGCGGCATCGTGCTGCCGGACACGGCGAAAGAAAAGCCGCAAGAAGGCAAAATCATCGCTGTAGGAAGCGGAGCGCTGAAGGACGGCGTGCGCGTTGAGCTGGAAGTGAAAGTCGGCGACCGCGTGCTCTTCTCCAAATATGCAGGAACGGAGATCAAATACGAGGGCAAAGAGTATTTGATTATGAAAGAAAGCGACATCCACGCGATCTTCGGCTAAGCCCTTCTGGCTGCGAAGTTTCGCCATACATCGGATTTTCATACTTAGAGCATTCCATCCACAACTATATACCGGGAGGTAATGGACGATGGCAAAAGAAATCAAGTTCAGTGAAGACGCACGCCGCGGCATGCTGCGCGGAGTCGACGCTCTTGCAAATGCAGTTAAAGTAACGCTCGGTCCTAAAGGCCGCAATGTGGTGCTCGAGAAGAAATTCGGCAGCCCGCTGATCACGAATGACGGCGTATCCATCGCCAAAGAAATCGAACTGGAAGACCCGTTCGAAAATGCCGGCGCCCAGCTGGTCAAAGAAGTCGCAACGAAAACGAACGACGTTGCCGGCGACGGCACGACGACCGCTACGGTTCTGGCTCAAGCGATCATCCGCGAAGGCCTCAAAAACGTAACGGCCGGCGCGAACCCGATCGTTCTCCGCAAAGGCATCGAGAAAGCTGTCCGCGCTGCCGTGGAAGAGCTGAAGAATATCTCCAAACCGATCGAAGGCAAGCATTCCATCGCGCAGGTTGCGGCCATCTCCTCCGGCGACGACGAAGTCGGCCAGCTGATCGCTGAAGCGATGGAAAAAGTCGGCAACGACGGCGTCATCACGGTTGAAGAATCCAAAGGCTTCTATACGGAGCTTGAAGTGGTTGAAGGCATGCAGTTCGACCGCGGCTACGTATCTCCGTACATGATCACGGATACGGACAAGATGGAAGCTGTCCTCGACAGCCCGTACATCCTGATCACCGACAAAAAAATCTCCAACATCCAGGAGATCCTGCCTGTTCTGGAGAAAGTCGTCCAATCCGGCAAGCAGCTGCTGATCATCGCTGAAGACGTTGAAGGCGAAGCTCAAGCAACGCTGATCGTCAACCGCCTGCGCGGCACCTTCACTTGCGTAGCCGTCAAAGCTCCTGGCTTCGGCGACCGCCGCAAAGCGATGCTGGGCGATATCGCCGCTCTGACGGGCGGCCAAGTGATCACCGAAGAGCTCGGTCTGGACCTCAAGTCCACGACGGTCGAGCAGCTCGGCTCCGCTCGCCAAATCCGCGTAACCAAAGAAAACACGATCATCGTTGACGGCGCCGGCGACAAAACCGACATCGATGTGCGCGTGAAGCAGATCCGCACGCAGCTGGAAGAAACGACTTCCGACTTCGACCGCGAGAAGCTGCAAGAGCGTCTGGCCAAACTGTCCGGCGGCGTAGCCGTCATCAAAGTCGGCGCAGCGACCGAAACGGAACTCAAAGAGCGCAAGCTGCGCATTGAGGACGCCCTGAACTCCACGCGTGCAGCTGTGGAAGAAGGCATCGTATCCGGCGGGGGCACGGCACTCGTGAACGTATACGGAGCTGTTGCGGCTCTGAACGTGACGGGCGAAGAGAAAACCGGCGTCAACATCATCCTGCGCGCTCTGGAAGAGCCGGTTCGCACGATCGCGACCAACGCAGGCGTTGAAGGCTCCGTCATCGTCGAGCGTCTGAAAAAAGAATCCATCGGCATCGGCTACAATGCCGCTACCGGCGACTGGGTGAACATGTTCGAAGCCGGAATCGTCGACCCGACGAAGGTAACGCGCTCCGCGCTGCAGAACGCCGCTTCCGTAGCGGCTGTCGTTCTGACGACCGAAGCGGTTGTCGTCGACAAACCGGAAAAAGACAAACCGGCTATGCCTGACATGGGCGGAATGGGCGGAATGGGCGGCATGATGTAATAGGGTTGCCCAAAACCCTTATATAGCAAGGAAAACGGGACCTTTAGGGGTCCCGTTTTCCTTTAAAACTCACGAAAAACTCACATTTTCGGCAGAGCAAGCCTGCTGAGGATGTCGGCGAAGGAGGCACTAACCTTCTGACCGGCATCCTTTTTCATTTTATCCGTGACGTGCGTATAGATCTTCAGTGTGGTATCAGGATCATCATGGCCGACACGCTGCATAATCGTGCTGAGCGGAACCTCGGACTCCGTGAGCATGCTGATATGGGTGTGGCGGAAGATGTGCGGATTTTTGCCGAGGTATTAAAACGCGGTTTAACGAAAGTTTAACGGGAGCCTTTCATGAGTTCACTGAACTTGTGGGAGGCTTCTTTCTTATATATAGCCGAGTTCGTTCCAAAGGTCGTGCGCCTGGCGGACAACAAGCTGCTGGCGACCGGTAATCGAGGTATTAGACTGACCCAAGAAACAAAACAGCAACAGCCATGGACGTGAAATAAGTCCTAGACTGCTGCTGTTTTATTGAACAAACATTCTCAGTCAGCCTGTTCACTATCTTTATCCCTAGTTGAAGTGCATCTTTATTCCGGCACAGCATTTATGAAATCCTTATCTGCAATCATTTCCGATATTTTATCCAGCATTGATGAATGACCTGACCGTCCCGCACGTGCCGATCTGCGTGCAAAAGAATCGGTATATCATGCCCATTCGCGGCTTTCAGAAATAGGCTCATCTGTTCAACCCTGCCTTGCAATTTCATTAGCGGTTGAAAATGTAAATGAAGAAAAGTCGAGCTGGCTTGGGTAAGAATCGATTCAAACTGACATCCGAGCAAGCCTTTAAGATCATAGCCGAGCAAACAAAGAAGCGTGTCATCGGCATCCAAAATAATATGATCTTCACTAAGGCAAAATGTTGCGTTCAACTCTACTTTCACTTGTCCGTTGATTGTCATGCATCGTTCCTTCCGTGCCAGGATTTACGCTGTAGTCTCCAGGTATTCCTCAATCAGTCGTATCGTCTCCTCCGGATGGCTCATATGCGGGCAATGTCCAGTAGCCTCCATGAATCGCAGGGTGCTATTAGGGGTCTGGTAATGCACATAGGTGCCCACTTCAAGCGGAGCGATAATATCCTGCGAGCATTGAAGAATGAGGGATGGAACGGTGACCTGCTTCAAGTCTTTTCGATTATCGGCCAAAAAAGTAGTCCTGGCGAATTGCCGAGCGATCTCCGGGTTCATTGCGCAGAAGCTTTGTTCCAACTCATGAGCGAGCTGGGGGCGATCCGAATTCCCCATGATCGCTGGAGCAAGGTAGTTTGCCCAGCCGGCATAGTTTATTTCCATCAAAAGCAGCAATTCTTCTAGATCTTTCCGCTCAAATCCTCCAATATAATCGGGAAAGTCGTTCAGATAGCGAGGGGAAGGTCCGATCAGCACCACCTTGTCGAACAAGTCCACTTCCCTTATTGAAGCCAGAAGCCCGATAATGGCGCTGACGGAATGACCGACAAAGATGGCGTTTTTCAATTCAAGCGCATGGCAAATGTCGATTACATCTTGCGCATAGCCGTTCAAGTTTCCGTATCGGTCGGCGTCATACGCCTGAATTTCAGATTTCCCCGAACCGACATAATCAAACAATACTATGCGATAGTTTTCTTCAAAGGCCGGCGTTAAGTAACGCCATATAATTTGATCGCAGCCGAAGCCGTGAGCAAAAATGATTGTCTGCGTTCCGTTGCCCAATATGTTGACGTTATTACGGGCAATTATACTTCCTTTCATGGCAACCTCCTTATGGTGCGCCAACGCTCATCTAAGTTTTGAGTGAATTAAATCGCATGATTCAAGTTTATCACAACTTCTTTGAATACCAACATGAAGGTAAAAGTTAGCTGAGCTGTCCCAAGCTTCAAGGAGGATACCGAGACCATTCCAAAGAGCTTTTTAGTGGTTTCGACTGTCAGTAAGCTGCACGCTCGAACGGCGTGAAGCGGGTGAATCGGGAGCAGTTGATCGAAATGGCGCTGAAGCTCATCCTGGCTCAGCTCCTTCGGCAGCTGCGTTTGAGAATCCAAGGCCATTCCTGTACTATTCATAGTAATCCATTGAATCTGAACAAAAGGAAGATGCCAATGCCTCCTAGAATCGTAAATTCCGTCACGGAGCTGATCGGAGATACGCCGGCAGTCAGACTGAACCGGCTCGTCGGTCCCGAGGACGCCGAGGTATATGTAAAGCTGGAGAAGTTCAATCCGAGCGGCAGCGTGAAGGACAGGGCCGCCGCCAATATGATGCTGCAAGCGGAGAGGGACGGTCTACTGAAGCCGGGGGGAACGATCATCGAGCCGACAAGCGGCAATACGGGCATCGGCATCGCCATGAATGCGGCGGCGAGAGGATACAAGTCGATTCTTGTCATGCCGGACAATATGAGCAAGGAAAGGATCGGAATCTTGCGGGCTTACGGAGCCGAAGTTGTCCTGACGCCGGCCGCGGAGAGAATGCCTGGAGCGATTCAAAAGGCGAAGGAGCTGGCTGCAGGAATTGAAGGCAGCTATATTCCGCTTCAATTCGAAAATCCCGCGAATCCAGATGCGCATCGGGGAACGACGGCGCTGGAGATCATGGAGCAGATGGAGGGCCGGCTGGATGTATTCGTCGCTTCCAGCGGCACCGGAGGGACGATTACCGGCACAGGCGAAGAGCTTCGCAAGCTCCTGCCGGAAGTGCGCATTCTTGTCGTGGAGCCGCAGGGCTCCCCTGTCCTCTCTGGCGGCCAGCCCGGACCCCATAAGCTGGTCGGTACGAGTCCAGGCTTCGTGCCTCCGATCCTGAATGCAGATGTCTACGACGACATCGTGCAGGTCAAGGACGATGCGGCCATCACCGCTTGTCGGGAGCTCGCCGCCAAGGAAGGCCTCCTGCTCGGCCCATCGGGTGGAGCCTCTGTCTGGGCCGCCGTTCAGGAAGCTCGCCGCATCGGCAAGGGCAAGCGCATTCTGTGCATTGCGCCTGATAGCGGAGAGAGATATCTCAGCATGGATATTTTTTGATGCCGACAACAAAAAGTCTGCCCGTAAAAGGCAGACTTTTTTGCATCGTTTAAAATCATGAGCCGGTCCGTACATCTCCCAGCATCGCTGCAGGGCGGGTTCTGCGGAGCGGGGAGCGGCTGTAGCGGAATTCGCCGGCGCCGATGACGGTCAGGTTGTCATCGCTGCCCTCGATGAAGGAGCCGTCCGCGACATAAGCGCCTTCGCCGATGATGGCGCGGTGGATGCTCACGTTGTTGCCGATTCTTGCCCCCGGCATGATGATGCTATCCGTTACGGTGCTGCCCTCTCCGATCTGGACGCTGTGGAAGAGGATGGACCCTTCCACGTCTCCTTGAATCCGGCAGCCCCGCTGGACGATGGAATTGCTCACTTTCCCTTTGTCTTCCACGTAGATTGCTGGGCTGACCGAAAGGGAAGGGGTATACATCGGCCATTCGGGACGATTGAGGTCGATTGTGCCTTGGAGCAGATCCATATGGGCTTCCCACAGACTGCCCGGCGTGCCGACATCTTTCCAGTAGCCTTTGAATGGGAAGGCGATGACTTTCTCCTGCGAGGCCAGAAGGGAAGGGATGATGTCCTTGCCGAAATCATGGGAAGAATCGGCGCGCATGGCATCGAGAATGAGCGCTTCGCGCAGGTCGGCCCACCGGAAAATGTAAACGCCCATCGAGGCCAGATTGCTCTGAGGCTTGGCCGGCTTTTCTTCAAAAGCGGTGATGTTCAGCCGGTCATCCGTATTCATGAGGCCAAAGCGGGAAGCCTCTGTCCAAGGCACCTCTTTGACGGCGATCGTGGCGGCCGCGCCGCGGGCTTTATGGAAGCCGAGCATTTCTTTATAGTCCATTTGGTAGATATGGTCGCCGGAGATGACGAGCAGATGCTCCGGATGATGGGAATCGATAAAACCGATATGCTGGAAAATGGCGTCTGCCGTTCCCTTGTAGCCGGTCGTTTTATCTTCGGAATTGAGGATCGTAATGTTCGTGTTGTCCCAAGCAGAGCCATCGCCTACATGGCTGCTGATGGATTGCTTCATGTATTGGGCGAGAATGCCCACGCTGCCGATTCCGGAGTTAACGCAATTGCTCAACGGGAAATCGATGATGCGGTAGCGGCCGCCAAAATGAACAGCCGGCTTCGCCAACCGGTTCGTCAGCGGCGCCAGCCGTTTACCTTCTCCTCCCGCGAGGAGCATTGCCATGCATTCGTTGTTCTGGTTCATCTGTGTTACCTCCGTTGTCTCGATCGTATTTCGTTATACGGTATAAGTAAACGGCCTGAAAATCTTTGAAACCGAGATGAGAGAATTCCAATGATATCCTTTTTCCGTGTTTTTCCGCCGACATTTAAATCTGTAAAAAGTCCGAATGGCCTCCTCAGCGGCGTCAAGCGGAATGTTTCATCAGCATCGGGGCAGGGGTACTAATCTGTAAGCTTGAACGCCCTGCCACGGCGGGGCCGAACCGACAACAATGCCATTGGAGGGATAGTCACATGAAACCAAGCATTCAAGTTGTAGAAAGCGGAATGGACGCTATGTCGGCAGTACGCGAGCTTAACCGCCGCGGATATGGCAAGGACGAGATTTATGTGCTTGCCCACGATAAAGACCAGACGGATCGCCTGGCCGAAAATTCCGATGCGAACAGCATCGGCATGCAGGAGGAAGGCGTGTTCGACTCCATGGCGAATATGTTCCGCTCCCGCGGCGATGCGCTGCGCTCCAAGCTGGAGTCGGTAGGCTTGACCGATATGGAAGCCGAGCGCTATGAGGAAGTTCTTGACCAAGGCAAAATCCTGGTCATCGCCAAGCCTCACTGAGCCGCCCGCGAAGCTGGGACGTCCGGTTGGATCGATTCGATCCGGCCGGACGTTTTTTTTGTGCCGCCGGAACGGAATCCGGTATACTGGAAAGGTTCAAAGACGATTAGCGGAAGAGGATGGGAAAGCAAATGGAAGAACAAGTCACTCCTGTACCGGTCATCGTTCTGGCCGGATTTCTGGGCAGCGGCAAGACGAGCTTGCTGACACGCCTGCTGGATGGCTGCCGGGAAGCCGGCATGAAGCCGGCAGTCGTTCTGAACGAGCTGGGAGACCTTCATCTGGAGGGGGCGAGATTCGATTCCGGCATTCCGCTCAAGGAAATGCTGAACGGCTGCATCTGCTGCACGATGAAGGGCGATCTGGCCGGAGAGCTGGTCCTGCTGGCGAGGAAGGAGAGGCCCGGAGTCATTCTGATCGAAGCTACCGGAGCTGCGAATCCGCTGGAGCTGGTGGAAGGCGTAATGGACGCCGCCTTGCATGAATCTCTCTGCCTGTCCGCTGTCGTGACTGTCGTCGACGGCCCGGGCATGCTTCGCCTCAAGGGGAGCCGGCGTACGATGAAGCTGATGGAGGACGGAATCCGCTGCGCGACGAGGCTGGTGCTGAACAAAGCCGATCTGCTCCATCCCGAGGAGCTGGTCGAGGTTCAGCAGCGGATCCGGGAGCTCAATTCCCATGCTTCGCTCGTCACCGTCCGGCATGGCGGCGCAGATGCGGAATGGATCGAGGGCGTGCTGTCTGCTGGTCCTGGAGCTCCCCTGAGGCCGGAGGAGTTCGCCCCGAGAACCGACGAAGGGACAGGGTCTGCTTCCGCTGCCAAGAAGGAAGAAAGCCATGTGCATGCCCACGAACATCTGATGGCAGTGACTTATTATCCGCAGCGGCCCTACGACAGCATGGACTTCGAAAGCATGCTTCAGTCGCTGCCGGACAATGTGTACCGGGCAAAAGGAATCGTCACATTCGCCGACACGGCCAGCCGGTACCATTTTCAATTCGCATACAGGGAGACGGATTTCATTCCTCTTTCTCCGGCCGAAAGCATGCGCGACGCCATCGTGTTCATCGGAGAGCATTTCTCGCGCGGCGAAGTGCTGGAGCGGCTTGCCGCTCTGGAGGCAGGATATACAGGGAAAGCCGAATAAGACGACCTCCAGCCTGCCGGCTTCCGGCAGGCTTATTTGCTGTTTCGCGCGCGGAGCCGGTTGGTTAATGGATACTATTGGATCAGCAGCTTGTGGAAAGGGAGGAAGCAATGTGAAAAAGACGATCATTCTGGCCTCGATTGCATGCATATTCCTAGTTATGGCCATGGCGATTTCCTTGACCCGCTCCGTCGTATCCCTGCCGTCCGCCGCCGCGCCGGCCAAAGGTACGGAGACGGCTGCCGGTCAGCCTGCTCCTCCCGCTGTCATTGCTTTGCTGAAAGAGGATTCGGCATCCTCGAATAATGCCGTTCCAGAGACGATGGATTTCGGCACGATCAATGGAGTCCGCTTGACGGACGACAAGGAGCAGATCGTCTCCGAGCTTGGACTTCCGCTCGAAGCGGCTCAGGATGAGTTGCTTGTCGATCAGACGCGCTGGATTTATCCCGACATGAATATCGCTTTCACCGGCACGGAAGTCGATTATGTGAGCGTGCCTTCCTCGAATGGAACCGTTCAGGTCGGGGAGGAAGTGCTTCCCGTCACGCTGGAAGGCTGGGCAAGCCGCTACGGCGAGCCTCAGTACAGGGCGGAGGATGGAGTCGGGTATGTGGATGCCAACGGTTTTGCCGCCAAGCTGTTCCTGGATGAAAAGACGGGCCGTGTTTTATCGGTCGATTTCTTCTGGGCGGACATGGAATAGAAGAATAACCGATAATGAAAAAAACATAGATTTCTGTCGAACGCAATGTTTCAATCCGATTTCGATAGGGTAACAAAAAGAAAAGATTCACTTGTGATCCGGTCGCAACCCTTGAGGGAGGCGGCCGATTCGTGTGTTGACCAGGAAATGTTCCCCATACGTCGAGAGAAAATGAATCCCGGCTCTATTATTTGTGCAATTGTATTCATAGAGTGAATGATTAAGGTTCTCCGCATATACAGCTCATCCACTATTACTCAGAGAGGATCCGGTGATCGGCCAACATGAAAATAAGGACAAAAGTTCAACTGGGGTTCATCATCATGTTTGCCATCATGATTGTCCTCAGCAGCGCGGGAATACGCAATCTGTCCAATCTCAGCAAACAGCTGAACGAGATCTACGATCAGAGATACACCAAGGTGGCCACGACGACTGACATGCGCGGCAACGTGAACAACCTTGCCAAGTACATGGTCAATATTCTGACTGTTCCCACCAAGGAATCGGTAGACCGCAACATCGACGACATCGAGAAAAATAAAGAAATGGCACAAACCGCCCTTAAAAAGCTGGAAGGCATATCCTCTTCCGAATCCGAATATCAGATGCTCGACAAGATGGAGTCCGGGATGTCGGACTATTTCTCCTATATTGACCGGTCCATTAAGCTCGTCGAATCGAACAACGGAGCGGGAGCCGTCGCCCTGCGGGAAAGCGAAGGTCTCCGCTACCAGGAGACGCTTGTCAACAATGCCGACGAAATGGTTGCCTATCATCAGCGCGCCTTGGATCAGCTGGTCGAACAGACGAGAAATGACAACAAGGCGACAGTCAATATCATGATTGCCGTTGCGATTGCCGGCGAGCTGCTCGGACTCTTCGTTATGATTTGGAATACGAAGAGGCTCAACCGCGGCTTCCGGTTCATCTCCTCCGCAATCGTCGGGTTCTCTCGAGGAGAATCCACCCGGGAGACGCGTCTGGATGCGCTCGCCCAAGAGGGAGAGTTCAAGGAGGTCGCCGATTCCTTCTACAAGCTTGCGGACGATCTGGAAGAAAAGACGCGGGCCGAGAAAATATACAATCAGACGATGCAGGATCAGACCTGGCTTAAAACGAGCCTGGCCAACGTCATTGTTGGCGTGCAGAACATCACAGAGCTTGAAATCCTGGCGGAGAAATTCATCTCCGCCGTCGCCCCGCTTACGGGAGCGACCTATGGAGCCATCTATATCCGCGATCATTTGGGAGAAGGCAGGACCTTCACGCTGCGTGCTTCTTATGCAGGGACGGAGGGTCTTGAAGCGGCTTCTTCCTTCCGGTTCGGAGAAGGGCTCGTAGGCCAGAGCGCAGCGGACAACAAGTCGATGCATCTGACGGAGGTGCCGGAAGGCTACCTCAACATCCGCTCGGGCATCGGGCAGGCCCAGATCCGGGAGCTCTATCTGCTGCCGATCCATTATCAGCATTCCGTCGTGGCTGTGCTTGAGCTCGGCAGCCTGCAGTCGTTCACCGGCCTGCACCACGAGCTGCTGGAGCAGATGGGCGAATCTGCAGGGATGGTGCTCTACAATCTGTTCGGAAGGATCCGGATCGAGGAGCTGCTGCGCGAATCGCAGACGATGAGCGAGGAGCTCCAATCCCAGTCCGAAGAGCTGATGAGCCAGCAGGAAGAGCTGCGCAGCTCCAACGAGCGTCTCGAAGAGCAGACGAGAGCGCTCAAGGCTTCCGAAGAGCAGCTGCAGAGCCAGCAGGAAGTGCTGGAGCAGACGAACGAGGAGCTGCTGCAGAAAACCCATTTGCTGGAGCTTCAGATGAAGGAGACGAAAAGGCACAGCCAGCAGATCGAGCAGACGAGGGATGCGCTCGAGAAGCAGACGGTCCAGCTTGGCCTCGCTTCCAAGTACAAGTCCGAGTTCCTGGCCAACATGTCGCATGAGCTGCGGACTCCGCTCAACAGCCTGCTTATTCTGTCCCAAATGCTGTCGGACAACAAGGACGGAAATCTCACTCAGAAGCAGATTGAATTCGCGACGACCATTCATACTTCGGGCAGCGATCTGCTCAAGCTGATCGACGAAATTCTCGACCTGTCGAAGATCGGCGCTGGCAAGATGGATGTCGTAACCGAGCATGTGCCTCTGCGGGATCTCGAGCAATACGCCGTACGCAGCTTCCAGCCGCTCAGCATCCAGAAGGAGCTGCCGTTCCATACGAACACCGAGGAGGACGTGCCCGCGGAAATGTTTACGGACAGCCACCGCGTCAAGCAGATCTTGCGCAATCTGCTGTCCAACGCGTTCAAGTTCACGACCCAAGGCTCCATCAGCATGCTGATCCGCAAATCCACTCAGGCCGAGATGCCGGAAGGCGCTCAGGGAAGCTGGATTTCCTTTGAAGTCAAGGATACGGGCATCGGAATTCCCGAAGACAAGCAAGCGATCATCTTTGAAGCTTTCCAGCAGGTCGACGGGACGACGAGCCGCAAATACGGCGGTACCGGACTTGGCCTGGCGATCAGCCGCGATCTGGCCAGACTGCTGGGCGGAGACATCCATCTGACGAGCAAGCCGGGAGAGGGAAGCATCTTCGTGCTCGCGCTGCCGGAATTCCATCTCGTCAAAACGAACGAGGGGACCGATTTCGAAGTCTCAAGAAGCTCGTTCAGCGGCATGGACGAAGCGGCGGCGGCCCTTCCGTCGCCTGTCATCCCGGCGGTACGGCAGCCGATGAAGCCGGAGCTTGCCCGCCATGCGTTCGATGTGGAAGACGACCTCAAGGAATTGAAGGAGGAGGACAAAGTCGTCCTCATCGTCGAGGATGACGTCGCTTTCGCTAAAGTTCTCGTCGATATCGCCCGCTCGCGAGGCTTCAAGGCCATCGTGGCCGGACAGGGAGACAAAGGCTTGTCTTATGCAAGAACGTATCTGCCGGATGCGATTCTTCTGGATATCCAAATGCCGGTCATGGACGGCTGGTCCGTCCTCCATCATCTGAAGAACGATTCCAACACTCGCCATATCCCGGTCCATCTGATCTCGGTTATCGACGAGGTCCAGCAGGGCCTCGCGCTCGGAGCGATCGCCTATCTCAAGAAACCGGTCTCCAAGGAGCATCTCGACAATCTGTTTACGCAGATCGGATTGTTCATGGAGCGCAATATGAAGCGCCTGCTCGTGGTGGAAGACGACGAGATCCAGCGCCACGCCATCGAAGAGCTTATCGGCCACGACGATCTGGTCATTACGGGAGTATCGTCCGGACGCGACGCGCTCAAGGAGCTGAGCGAGCATCACTACGACTGCATGGTCCTCGATCTCGGCCTGCCGGACATTACCGGCTTCGAGCTGTTGGACCAGATCAGGCGCAACGAAGAGCTGCATGATCTGCCGATCATCATCTACACCGGCCGCGATCTCGAGAAGCGCGAGGAAATGATGCTCAAGAAATACGCCGAGACGATCATCGTCAAGGACGTCAAGTCGCCGGAGCGGCTGCTTGACGAGACGACGCTCTTCCTGCACCGGGTCGAAGCCGAGCTGCCGGAAGACAAGCGCAGCGTGCTGCGCAAGCTTCACAGCGTGGAGACCATTTTCGAAGACCGGAACGTTCTCATTGTCGACGACGATATCCGCAACGTATTCGCCTTGTCCAATGTCCTTGAAGGGTATAAGATGAACATTACGTACGCCGAGAATGGCCGGGAGGCGATCGAGCAGATCGAGAAAAATCCCGATCTTGATCTCGTTCTCATGGACATCATGATGCCGGAAATGGACGGGTACGAAGCGATGAGGCTCATCCGCGCCGACTCCCGGTACGACAAGCTGCCGATCATTGCCGTCACCGCCAAGGCGATGAAAGGCGATCGCGACAAATGCATTGAAGCTGGTGCCAGCGATTACATCGCCAAGCCGGTCAACGTGGATCAACTTCTTTCATTAATGAGGGTGTGGTTGTATAAATAACGTCAAGCCTCGTCCGAGCGATTCGGACGAAAGAGAACAGCTGGAGATCGAGATGCTGCTCGTGGCCATGTTCAGGCTCTATGGTTATGATTTCAGGAACTATGCCTATGCCTCGATCCGCAGGAGAGTATGGCATCGGGTGCATGCGGAACGGCTGACGACGATCACGGCGCTGACGGACCGGGTGATCCACGACCGCGGCTGCATGGAAAGGCTTCTGTCCGATCTCACGATCCATGTCACCGAGATGTTCCGCGATCCGGAAGTATTCAAGTCGTTCCGCAAAAATGTCGTTCCGCTGCTCAAGACGTATCCGTTCATTCGGATCTGGCATGCCGGCTGCTCGACCGGAGAAGAAGTCTACTCGATGGCGATCCTGCTTCATGAGGAAGGGCTCTACGATCGTACGAGAATCTACGCCACGGATATGAGTTCAACCGTTCTCGACGTGGCGAGGCAGGGCGTATTCCCGATCGAGCGGATGCAGCAGTATACGCGCAATTATCAGGACGGCGGCGGCAAGGAGTCCTTCTCGGACTACTACACGGCCAAGTACGAATCGGTTATTTTCCATAGCTTTCTGAAGAAAAATATCGTGTTTGCCCAGCACAATCTGGTCACGGACGGCTCCTTCAATGAATTTCATGTCATCCTGTGCCGCAATGTCATGATCTATTTCAACAAGGATCTCCAGAATCATGTGCATGGGCTGCTCTACGACAGCCTCAGCATGTTCGGCGTGCTGCTGCTGGGCACCAAGGAAAGCATCAACTTCACCCGGCATGCGGACCAGTTCGTTGAGCTGGACCTGTTCAACCGGATCTACCGCAAAGTGAAGTAAAGCCACAGACAAGGGAGGGGGGAAACCATGATCTCTTATGAGGGGCCAATCAACATCCTGCTGGTCGATGACTACCCCGAAAATTTGCTGGCCATAGAAGCCGTCCTTGGCGATCTCAACTACAATCTCGTCAAATGCCTTTCCGGCGAGGAGGCGCTGCGGGCGCTTCTCAAGGATGATTTTGCCGTCATCGTCATGGATGTCCAGATGCCCGGCATGGATGGTTTCGAAACCGCACGAATGATCAAATCCAGGGATAAGACCAAGGAGATACCGATCATTTTCGTGTCGGCGACGAGCAAGGAAGCCCAGCATATGTTCGCCGGCTACGCCGTCGGAGCGATCGATTATATGCTGAAGCCCTTCGTTCCCCAGATTTTCCGTTCCAAGATCGAAGGCTTTGTCCGGATGTACATCAGCAACAAGACCTTGCAGCAGCAAGCCGTCCTGCTCCAGCAGCAGACGCAGGAGCTTGAGCGCATGAACAAGGAACTGATGCGCACGGCCTACCAGCTGACCAAGTCGGAAGCCGTCAAGAGCGTCATCAGCTCGACTTCCATGGACACGATGATCACGTTCGACAAGAACGGGACCATTCTGACGGTGAATCCGTCCGTCTTTCCGATGTTCAGGTATCAGGAAAGGGAAGTGATCGGCAAGCAGATCGACGAGCTCATCCCGGGTATATGCGTCCGGCAGCTGGATATCATGGGCGAAGCCGCGATGGACGGCACCTCTTCCGGACGCCTGATCGAAGTCATGCCGCGCCGCAAGGACGCCACCGTCTTCCATGCGGAGATCAAGCTGGGCAGCACGCTGGTGGACGAGGAAGTCATCTTCGCCTGCACGGTCAGCGACATCAGCGAGCGCAAGAAGTCGGAGGCGGATATTCTTGCGGCCAAGGAAGCGGCGGAAGTGGCCGACAGAGCCAAAACGGAGTTCCTGGCCATGGTCAGCCACGAGATCCGCACGCCTATGAACGGAATTCTCGGCATGACCAATCTTCTCATGGAGACGGAGATGAACGAGGAGCAGAAGGATTTCGCCGAAATCATCCTGAAGAGCGGCGACAGCCTGCTCAGTGTCATCAACGACATTCTGGACTACGCCAAGATCGAAGCCGGCAAGCTGGAACTCGAAATGGTTCCTTTCGATCTGAAGAGCTGCGTGGACGAATCGCTGGATCTGTTCATCGCCAAGTCGCGCGAGAGCAACCTCGATATTCTTTGTTCGATATCCCCGGATTTGCCGGAGTATCTGTACGGAGACGTCACCAAGCTGCGCCAGATTCTGATGAACCTGATCAGCAATGCGATCAAATTCACGCATGAAGGGCATATTGATCTCGACGTCCGCCTTGCCGAGAAGCCGCTCGATGCTGCCGACCGCCAAGAAGAGGGCATCGTTGTCCAGTTCAGAGTGAGCGATACCGGGGTAGGCATTTCGGAGGATAAGCTCCCCCTCCTGTTCCAGCCGTTCTCCCAGCTGGATTCCTCCATGACCCGCAAGTACGGAGGAACCGGACTGGGGTTAGCCATCTGCAAAAACCTGGTGGAGCTGATGGGTGGAACGATCGAAGCCTGCGCCAATGAGCCCAAAGGAACCAGCTTCACCTTTACCGTCCGTCTCAAGCAAATGGAGGAATGTTGTCCGGCTCTGGAGGAAGATCAAGCCGACGACAATCCGCTGCCCGGCTCCCGTCCATGGGAAACCCCTCCGCATTCGGATTCCTTTTCTTTCTCCGCCATGCTGAGCCAGACCTATACCGAGACTACGGCGGCCAGCGAGACGGGCGTCGACAGCCAGCTTGTCTTGAAGGCCAACGTCCTGCCGTTCTCGCTCGGCACTGGAGATCGCGGCGTGCAGCCGCTGAGCGAGCGTTCCCGGGTTCTCGTCGCCGAGGACAACGACGTGAACCAGAAGCTGATCCTCAAGCTGCTCGACCGGCTCGGCATCGAAGCGGATGTGGCGGAGAACGGGGAAGCGGCTGTGGCGATGGCAAAAAACCGATTCTATGATATGATCTTCATGGATATGAAAATGCCGGTCATGGACGGACTTGAGGCAACAAGGCTGATCAACGGGGATGCGCGTGCCGGCAAGCAGCCGGTCATCGTCGCGATGACGGCCAACGTGCTGCCGGGAGACAGGCAGCGCTGCCTGGAAGCCGGAATGACCGATTATATCAGCAAGCCGATCCGGCTGGAAATGCTTGAAGCGATGATCGGCCGGTATTTGGGTTTTGACTGGACCATGGGCAGGCAGTCCACGCATTGATGTGGGCTGCTTTTTGCATGCCCTGGCCGGGAAGGCTTGCGAAGGAGCGAGTATTGGAAACGTGGTGAAAAAGTGACCGGAGGGTCGGAATGGAGTCGGAAAAGCGTCAGCGTTCGCCTTTGTCGTCTGAAATCAGAACGACAATAGCGATTGGAGACCCGTTCCGACCGCAGGTCATCTATTTTTCACCACGCTTTTAGAAATGAAGCGGAAAGGGGCTTCGAGCCGTGCTGTCCAATCGTTATATCCGCTCTACCTACCTGACCCCTCCGAGGGTGCTTGCGGGCGGATTCCTCTCCCTGATCGTGCTTGGCACGATTCTTCTCGCTACCCCTGCCGCTTCGGCTGACGGGGTGCGGATCCCTGTTCTGGATGCGCTGTTCACGGCGACTTCGGCTACATGCGTGACGGGACTCACCATTATGAACACAGGCACCGAATACTCTTTGTTCGGACAAATCGTGCTGCTCGTGCTGTTCCAGCTAGGAGGGACGGGCTTCATGACGGCCGCTACCTGGTTCGCCCTGGCGTTCGGCCGCAAAATATCGCTCCGTGACCGTCTCGTGCTCAAGGAGTCCCTCAATCAGACGGAAATGAGCGGAATCGTTCAGCTCGTAATCAGGATCTTTTTGTTCTCCGCCGCTATCGAAGGTATCGGAGCGCTGCTGTACACGCTCATCTGGATGGAGTCCATGCCGCTGTCCAAAGCGGCCTACTTCGGCGTATTCCATGCCGTATCCGTGTTCAACAATGCCGGCTTTGAAATTATCGGGGGCTGGAGCCAGTTCGTCAGCGATCCCGCCATCAACCTGATTACGATGACGCTTATCTTCTTCGGCAGCATCGGCTTCATTGTCATGGCGGATCTGATCCGATTTCCCGAGAAGCGCAAAATATCCCTGCACAGCAAGGTCGTGTTATGGGCTTCTGTCGTCCTCACATTGGGCGGCGCCATTCTTTTCTTCATCTTTGAATTTACGAATACAAGGAGCTTCGGTCATCTGGGGCTGAACGGCAAGATCTGGGCCAGCTTCTTCCAATCGTTCAGCTTGCGCTCGGCAGGAATCAACACGGTGCCGATCGAGGAGCTGCGTCAGGCGACCCAGCTTCTGATGATCATCCTCATGTTCATCGGAGCCGCGCCGGGCTCTACAGGGGGAGGGATCAAGCTGACCACCTTCGTCGTGTTGCTTGCCGGCATCCACGCGATCTTGCGCGGCCGCGAGGATGCGGTTATCTTCCGGTACCGGATTGCAGCCAAGGAGCTGTATCGGGCCATCACGGTCACGCTCATGGGGGTCATCATTATCGTCGCCTCCACGATGATCCTGACGACCGTAGAGGATTCTTCCTTCCTCGTTCTTCTCTTCGAGGCCGTGTCGGCGTTCGGCACTGTCGGGTTCAGCCTCGGAGCTACCTTGGACCTGACCGCTGTCGGCAAGGGAGTGATCATCTTCCTGATGTTTGCCGGTAGGCTCGGGCTGCTTACCTTGGCGTTCGCGGTCCGCTCCAAATCCAAAAAAGAACCGTTCCGATATCCGGAAGGCCGGATCATTATCGGCTGAGAGTCGAAGCCCCGCTTGCGGGGTTTTTTTTCAATCATTGCCATCCCTTCAACTGATTCCTGGAACGGTCGGGCAGGGTAAAGATAGGGTAGTCAGGTCAAGATGCAGCTAGTCAGGAGTGGGATCAGGATGGGGAACGAGGAGGAGCGCTCGGAAGCGGCAGGCGAGGGCTGGACGTGGCATCAGAGCGACGACAGCGGGCAAGCTGTGCAGATGTGGCGGCAGGACGAGGCTGTGCGGAAATGGATCGACAGGAGCAAGGATCGGGATGTGAACCATCTTGCGGCGGTTTCCTTTCAAGGGAAACGCAATGCGGTGTTCGGGACGCTCGTCGTTGGAAAAGCGGATGACGATCAGGGAAGCAATTGCACGATGCATTTCTACTTGGGGCATCGCAATCTGTATACGATCGGCTTTCAAGAAGAGGATATTATCGACGGCTGCGAAGGAGCGGCTCATTTTTTTGCGGAAATCGAGCAGTCGGAGACGGCTCTGGACGGATTCATCAAGCTGCTCGCCGGCATCATGGAGCCGTTCTTCGACGGGATGGACAAGTTCGAGCAGAAGCTGCGCGAGATGGAGGAGAATATCCGTGACCGCAATGGCGGATACATGTTCCACCGCATTCTGGAGCTCCGATACGGCCTGCTCCACTGGACCGGACTGACGAGGCCGGTCCGCGAAATCCGGTTCGCTCTTGAAGAGGCGTTTCCCGAGGAGATGAAGGAAAGCCTCATCCACCAGGCGTTCAACTCGCGTCTGGAGAGAATGATCATGCTGCAGGAAGAGTACCGGCAGGAGGTGGAGTCGCTGCTTCTGCTCGAGGACAATATCTCGAACTACCGCGGCAACGAAATCATGAAGACGCTCACCGTGTTCACGATTCTTTGCACGCCCATGATGGCGATCGGCGCGATCTGGGGGATGAATTTCGAGCAGATGCCGGAGCTGAAGTGGAAGCTCGGATACGTATTCGGGCTTGCCGTCATTCTGGTGGCGACGGTCGGCGTATATTTCTGGATGAGGACGAAAGGCTGGATGGGGGACCTTCTCCGGGAGGACAACCGCCGGGAGCGGCTGTGAAGGCATGCGGCTGCAAATGTTTGCGGGGAGGCTTGGGCACGCTGTTTAACAGATGCCTGAGCCGTGTAATAGCTAGTACGGCAGCGCTGGAATGCACTGACCGAATCTACCTCGAACGAGGTCTTAACAGGCGGTGTTGATGATGACCATCAAATATCGTAATACTTGCTCCGACATCGAGATTCTGGTCAAGCATGAAGAGTCGGACTCTGTTGCTCCGTACCGTGTCAATATTCAGAGCTCCAAAAATCCGCTCAGCTTCGGCAACAATCTGGCCAGCTCCACTTCGGAAGAAGAAGCGGTCAAGATTGCGGATCAGCTGTGCAGCTTCTACTCCATTGCGAGGAAGAGCGGTTATTATCTCAAAGGCAAGTCGTTCACGAAAGCGGATTGTCCGGAAATTCCCGTGACGGAAGTGCTGGATGACGATCTGACGGAGCAGCAGTTCAGCGAACTGCTCCAAAGCCAGTCCGTATAAGTCCATTCCTTTTCATACAGCAGCTGGCGTCCCTCCGGGGACGCTTTTTTGATTTCTCGAAAGGTTGGAATAATTAAACAATAATAGGGGAGTATACGAAAGGAAGGAATACAAGACCGAAAGGATGACAGCATCGATGAGATCAACATGGACAGCGGCCGCCTTGCTGCTTGCCGCCCTTGCCCTGCCAGCCGCCGCTTACGCCGCGCCGCAGGCATCTCCGGCAGTTCCGCAGGCATCTCCGCATGCATCGCAGGATATGGGCGCTCCGGATCGCTACAACCATCAAGGAGATCTGCGGAATCCGAAGGGCCATCCGCATCATGACCGATATCGTGAAGCCCGGAAGCTCGCCATGCTGAAGGAAGCCGCCGCTTATTTCGGCATCAAGGCCGACGGCAAGACGGAGGATCAGCTTCGCCAGGAAGTTCATGCCGCCAAGGAAAAGCAGCCGGAGAAATGGATGGCCTTCAAAGCGAGCATGAAAGAAAAGCGCTTCGCGAGAATGAAGGAATTCGCCGCCAAGCAAGGCATCAAAGTCGAGGGCAAGTCCGAGGAGCAGCTTCGCGACGAGCTGAAAAGCCTGCATGAGCAGGGCAAGCTGAAGTCTCCTGCGCCGAAGGATCCGGCTCATCAGACGGACGGTACACAGCCCTCTTGATGAAAGAGGGGCGATGGAAGCAGCATCAGATCCCTTCGCTGGTGCGATAAAAATCCTTCCGCTGGTGCGATAAAAATCCTTCCGATATGGAAGGATTTTTTTATTTCCATTTTAAAGAAAAAGTGATATCATAATTATATCAAGTTGATATGGAGTGTGATGGGGATGAAGGAACATCAGGCTTGGCATGCGAACGGTTTCCTGGCGACGCTGGCTGCTATCGCAGCGCTTGCGGCAGCAATCTGGTGCTTTGTGTCGGGCAATGCCGAGGATGGATCGACGGGCATGAATGTGCTGGGCGTCGTCCTGCTGCTGCTGGTGCTCGTGGCGTTCAGCTCGCTTACGGTCGTTCAGCCGAATCAGGCGAAGATCATCACGTTTTTCGGACGTTACAAAGGAACGGTGTCGGATAGCGGGCTGTGGATCGTCGTTCCGTTCACGGTCAAATCCAGGATGTCGCTCAAAGTCAGGAACTTCAACAGCCAGAAGCTCAAGGTTAACGATGCATCCGGCAACCCGGTCGAGATCGCCGCGGTGGTCGTGTTCAAGGTGACGGATACGGCCAGAGCGGCATTCGACGTCGACGATTACGAGACGTTCGTGGAAATCCAGAGCGAGACGGCGATCCGCCATATCGCGGCGCAATATCCGTATGACACGTACGAGGACAACTCCGTCATCTCGCTCCGGGGCAATGCGGACGAAATCTCCAGCAGGCTGCTCTCCGAGCTGCAGGACCGCCTCAGCGTTGCCGGCGTGGAGGTGCTGGAAACCCGTCTCTCCCACCTCGCTTACGCAGCCGAGATTGCCGGGGCGATGCTTCAGCGCCAGCAGGCGGAAGCCATCGTAGCAGCCCGGCAAAAAATCGTAGATGGTGCTGTCGGCATGGTGGAGTCGGCCCTGCAGCAGCTGAAGCACCACGGAATCGTACTGGATGACGAACGGCGTGCGGCGATGATCAACAATCTTATGGTTGCCATCGTCTCCGAACGGGGAACGACGCCGGTCATCAATACCGGTACGCTCTACAATTAAGGCCGCCTAATGGCCAAAGAACGCAAGGCGTTTCCGCTGCGCCTGGACCTGGAGCTGTACCAGGCCGTGGAGAAATGGGCCGGCGACGAATTCCGCAGCGTAAACGCGCATATCGAATATCTGCTTCGCGAATCGCTGAAGAAGAACGGCAGGCTCAAGGGCCTCCCTCCGCAGGCTGCGGAGGATCAACCGAAGTCCGCTCCTTCCGGGGACGATGAGGCCGCGGAAGACGGATCGAGCTAGCAGCAAGCCCTATGAAGGACATGAAGACGAAATAACCTCGCGGTCGAGACCGCGAGGTTATTTGTTTTTGCGATGGAATCAGCCTTTGATCGCGCCTTCGGTCATTCCTTTTTCAATGTACTTCTGAATGAAGAGGTACACGATCAGAACGGGAATGACGGTGAGCACGACTGCGGCAGCCATGAGGCCGAAGTCGGTGCCGTACTGGGAGCTGATCTGGGCGAGCAGCGCCACGATCGGCCTCACCGACTCCTTGTTGACGAAGATGATGGCGGAGAACAGGTCATTGTAGGACCACAGGAAGACGAAGATGCTCGTCGAAGCGAAGACCGGCCTTCCTACGGGCAGGAAGATTTTCGTGAACATGTTGAACCGGTTGCAGCCGTCGATGAAGGCGGCTTCCTCGAGCTCCTTCGGGATCGTAGCCAGATACCCTGCGATGACGAGGATGGCGAAGGACAGATTTCCTGCCGTCTGAGGCAGGATGAGGCCGAAGTAGGTGTTGACCACCTTCCACTTGATCAGCAGCTCGTATACGGGCACGACGGTAGCGAAGGTCGGAATGAGCAGCGTCGCGACCAGCAGCGAGTTGATGAGATTGCGTCCGCGGAACTTGAAGCGGGCTAGAATATAGGCCGCGAGCCCGGCGACAATCAAGACGAGCAGGACGACGGAAACGGACATGATCAAGCTGTTGGCATACGCCCGGCCGATGCTGATGCTCTCGAAAGCGTTCGTGTAATTCAGCTTATCCGGAGGAATCGCCAGCTTGAACGAATTGTCCATGACCTCGTCGGACGACTTGAACGAATTGTTGATGATCCAGATGAGCGGATAGATCGTCGTGAGCGCCCATAGGGAAAGACAGAGATAAACGAAGGCCATCCCGAACGGGAATCGCTTGCCGTCGCGGCCTCTCGTTACAGGTACGGTATTGGCAGGATTGACTTGCTGCATTCACTTTCCACCCCATTGCAACTTAATATGTGACTTCTTCTCTTTTGAGGAGACGGTTCGTGATCAAGGACAGGATGACCCCGAAAATGACGATGTAGATCGCAATAGTGGAACCGTAACCGAAGTTCTGGTCCACGAGGGCCTTCTTGTACATGTACGTGCCGAGCAGTTCCGTCCCGTTCCCGCCGCGGGTCAAAATAAAGACGAAGTCGAAAATTTTGAGCGTGCCGGTGATGGCAAGGATCATGACGACCTTGATGTCGCTCAAAATAAGCGGGATGGTCAGCATGGTTGTTTTTTTGATGCCGCCGATTCCTTCCAGCTTGGCTGCTTCATAGAAATCGGAAGGAATTTTGGACATGGCGGTAAGGAAGAGCACGAAGTAAAAGCCGACGTAATGCCATACGGTCGGAACCGCGACAGCTTTCAAGGAGCCCGTCTCGCTCATCCACAGGATCGGCTCGAGGCCCAGCTTGGCAATGATGCCGTTGAGCAGGCCGAACTGATAGTTGTAGATCAGCACGAACAGCAGGGATATTGCGGCTCCGGAAATGACGATCGGGAAGAAGAACACGGTGCGGAAAAACTGCTTGCCCTTGGAGATGCTGTCGACCATGACGGCCAGTACAAGGGCGATCCCGACCTGGAAGAGCAGGACGTAGAGCATGATTTCCAGCGTATGCAAGGTAGCGGCGCCGAGCAGGTTATCGGAGAACAGGCGCTCGTAATTGTCCAGGCCGACGAATTTCTTGTTGAAGAAGCCGTTCGTACGGTAGAAGCTGAGGTAGAAGCTCTTCAGGAACGGATAGTACACAAAGGTGCCGAGCAGCAGGAAAGCCGGCAGCAGGAAAGCCAAAATATAGTTCTTATCGCCCTTCATCAAATCACCTTTTTGCGGTTTATCGTCGAGCCTCATTCTTTTAAAGAAACTCGCCGCCCTTCAAGCAAGCGGGCGGCGAGTCGGGTTGGCTATCGCCTGGATATGAACGCCTTACTTCTTGTTCGCGACTTCGATCTTCTGCGCGGCTTCCAGGGCTGCTTTCGCCGTATCTTTGCCGGACACGATGCCTTGGACATGCTGGCGGATCGTCGTGAACGTTTCCTGAGCGACTTGGGAGTCGATCGGAGCGTTGATGGATGGAGCTTCGCTGGCCATTTTGAAGCCGTCCAGCGCGAGCTGCGGCAGGCCTTCCACTTGCACGTTGGCAGCGGCTGGAGTTCCGGAGTTGGCTTGCGCGATCGCTTTGATCGTGTCAGGCGAAGTCAGGTACTTGAGCAGTTGGACAGCTGCATCCTTCTTGTCCGCGTTGTCGTACGTGCTCTTCGACAGGTAGAAGCCGGAGCCGAAGCCGCCGATGATGGATTTGCCGTCGCCTTTGCCGCCTGGAATAGCTGGGAAAGGAAGAACGGTCGATGCTGCTTTGACTTCGTCGGAGAAGCCGCCCTGGGCCCACGAGCCTTCGATGACCATGGCTGCCTTGCCTTGGGAGTAATACTTGGCAGCCATGTTCAGGTCGATCGTCGCGGCGTCTTTAGGGAAGGCGCCCAGCTTGCCGATCTCGTTCAGCTTGGAGAGACCGAGCTCCCAATCCGGATTGATGGCGTCCAGGATGCCGGAGTTGTGGCCTGGACCGCCGGCGGCTCCGAGGACGAAGTGCTCGATCAGATAGTGGGATTGATCGTATGGAGCGGCGAGCGGGATGACCTTGTTCTCGTTCAGCGTTTTGATTGCCGTCGTGAACTTATCCCAGTCGGTAGGAAGCTCCAGATTGTATTTCTTGAAGATGTCCTTGTTGACATACAGGCCTTCGTAGTAGCCCGTCAGCGGAGCGGCATAGATGTTGCCGTCCGGCTGCTTGACGGCGTCGAGAGCCGCAGAGTTGAAGCCGGCTTTCCAGTCCGCGTCCTCGTCGAGCAGGGCGTTCAGCGGCACGACTTTGCCTGCATCGACGAAGCCTTTGGCGTCGGCGCCTACGAAGTAGAAGAGCAGGTCCGGCTCGTTGCCGCTGGACATGTCGGTGTTGACCTTCGTGCGGAAGCTGTCGTCGTTCGCGGACATCGCGTCGTTCGTGATTTTGATATTAGGGAATTTGGCGGAGAAATCGTCAAGCGCTTTCTGGAAAGCAGGCTTGGCTGCGTCCGTTCCGGCGAAGGTGGAGAATACGCGGAGCGTGACGTCTTTGGCTTCCGGAGCCTTGGACGCTTCCGGGCTCGGCGCGGCGCTCGCAGCCGGGCTTGGTGCCGGACTCGCGTCTCCGCCGGTATTCCCGGAGTTGTTGTTGCCGCCGCATGCGGACAGGAGCAGCACAGTCGCCACGGAAAGGGCGCATAGAGCTTGGGACTTCTTCTTCATAGACGATGATCCCCCTTAGTTTAGCTAAGTCTTATCGTACAGATCGTTGATCTGCTTAAGTAAAGTCTAGAAGGTTTCCACCAGCCCGCCAAGGCAAGATTGGTTCTAAAGGAGGGGGATATTCCTACGGGCATGGGGGATTATTTTATGGCCAATAGGGGAAAATCATCTTTTTATTTCCAGATGCTGCAGAGGAAGGGAAGATGGGATGAAATCAATGGGCCGCAAGTCGCGTTGCCGATTGAAGCGCGGCGGCGATTGCGCTCTGGAGTTTCTGGGATCATGGGGGTTCAGGAGTTCTGGAGTCTCTATTACTCCGGAGCTCGGATCTCGGGGCGCATTCCCGCATGGCAAGCATGCGGAGAGCCCGGTTCGGCTCAGCTATGGAGATTTTCGACCAAAAGAAAACCGCCTATTTAATAGGCGGTTATTTTAACTATCGTTTTCCTGGGGAGTTCAATGGGGGTTAATTTAGATAAGCTTAATTAAAATGTAGGACAATGTACCTCGTTTCCACTTTAACCATAAGATAATGGGCGAACGTGTATATGAAGGGAGATAATTAATTTTGTATTACAGTAATCAATATTTTGTGCGTTCTTCAGCAGATGTTGGTTTAGTTAACGATATCGCCAAAGCAATTAACGGTCAATACACAGCAATAGCTTGTTACGAACATTTGTCGAAACTCGCACCGAATGAGGAAGCAAAAAAACAGATACTTGAAATTCGAAAAGATGAGATAAGCCACTATCGAGTGTTTTCAGAAATTTATATGTCTTTAACAGGTAGACAACCAACACCACAATTTAATGAACAGTGTGCGACAGATTATGAGGCTGGTTTAAAAGCCGCCTTTAAAGATGAACAAGAGACCGTGGACTTTTACCTTGATATTTCAGAAAAAACTAATAACGCATACATCAAAGAGAAATTCCGTCGTGCTTCTGCTGATGAACAAAATCACGCTGTTTGGTTTTTGTACTTTATGACAGCTAAAACATCATAAACCATTTAAGAGACACTGATTCAAGTGTCTCTTTCAACATTACTGCCAGTTAGTTTAGGAAGAAAATGATATTCTGCGAAGATTGGTGTTTGTCTCATTTACAGTAAACAGGCATGAGGTGACCAGCATATTTTTCTTATTCGACGTTGTGTTCTCATATTCCTTGCTGTCTAAGTAACGGAACCAAGCCAGGTAATGTTGTAAATACTTGGTTGCTACACCATTAAAGCGGTCAATCCACCGTTTCAACCGACTATGATAGTTGTTTACATTCTGAATGTGGTAGATTCCTTTAACACGTTGCTTCCCATCCGACTTGAAGCGGTAATGGGCTAATTCTTTCGTTTTCGCATAGGAACTAAATGCCCTCCATGAATCGGTACAAAGTACGTTTAATTCAGTTAAATGACAGCCGATAGCCTCATCCAATTTAGCTGTCCGAATACGTCCACGTCCAAGAACGCCAGAGAAAGTCATCTTCTGACGGTCTCGAGCAACCAATACACATATTTGGTCGTTACTGATTCCACGGTATTTAGATTTGCCGCCACGCTTAAGGGACTTGCGTTCAGCTATTTTCCGTTTACCTTTCATTAAAGCGGATTTGATTGGCACAAGCAGCATCAAGCGGCCCCCCGCCCGGTAAAGTCTTGCACATGCAGGAATCACTGAATTATAGGCCTTCTGCGGGTTTGCTTCCGACAAAAACTCGGCCAAGCTGAAACCCGTCCGCATAATTGGCCAAGACCCCTCATAGACATGTTATCAGCTTAGGAAAACCAATGTGCAGAGGGGATGATTACATGCGTCGCATCACATGGATCGCGGCTTTGATTGCCTGCATTACGCTGGTGCTGGCCGGATGCGGCAGCAAGGACGCCGGCTCCGTGGTGAAGGAGCTGGGCAAGCTGCAGGACAAGACCGAGACTTACCAAGGAACGGGGACGATGACGCTCCATACCGCCACGCAGCCGCTGGAGTACAAGGTGGACGTGAAGTTCCAGAAGCCCAACTATTACCGGATCGCGCTTACCAACGAGAAGAAAGACCTGACGCAGATCGTGCTTCGCAACGACGAGGGCGTGTTCGTCCTGACCCCGAGCTTGAACAAGGTATTCCGCTTCCAAAGCAACTGGCCGGAAGACCAAGGTCAAGTCTATCTGTATCAGACGCTGGTGAAGAGCATCCTGCTCGACAACTCGCGCCAGTTCGCCTCCGAAAAGGACAGCTATGTGTTCGATGTGATGGCTAATTATCAGAATGCTTCCCTCGCCCGGCAGAAAATCTGGCTGAATAAATCGGACTATGCGCCGAAGCAGGTCGAAGTAAGCGATTCGAATGCTTCCGTGCTGGTCGACGTGAAGTTCGATTCCTTCAAATTCAATGAAAAGCTGGACAAAAGCGTGTTCGATACGAAGACGAATCTCCAATCCTCTCCTGCGGCGGGCTCGCAGCCAACGACTGCCGTTCCGGAGTCGGATGCGACGGACGGCAAGGCTGCCGACCCGGCCGGCAAAGACGGGGATGCAGGCAAAGGCGGAGCGGTATCTGCAGGCGATGATCAGCAAGGCGCCGGCTCGGCGGATCCATCCGGAGCGCAGGATGAGGACGGGCAGCAGGATGCCGCAGCCGATCCGACGAGCTTCGTGCCGATGGAGCCCTCCTATCTTGGCGGCGACGGCATCGCGCTGAAGGATTCCAGCGAGATCGTATTCGGCGGAGAGCCTGGATACATCCAGCGTTACACGGGCACCTACAATTACACGCTGATCGAAACCCAGCCGGAAGATACGGCGGTGGCCATGGGCACCGGACGGATGGTGGACCTCGGCTATACGTGGGCCCAGCTTAACGAAGGCGACCAGACGACGCTCACCTGGACCTACGGAGGCAAGGAATTCCGCTTGACTAGCGGCGATCTTCCGCAGGACCAAATGATTGCGGTAGCACAGTCTGTAGTGGATGAAATGGGCAAATAAATCAAAGTGCAAGAGGCGTTCGCGGGCATTAGGCGGCGCCTCTTTTTCCTACCTGCCGATGCTGGATTGGCAACAGGTGCCAGTGCCGAATCGGCCCCGTTTCATTGACAGTCCGGGGGTCAGCGTATAACATTAGAGGCACTGGGTTCAAAAGAAAAGGACTGAAATACGATGGATGAAGCGGCATTTTATCGGCCGACCGCAGCTCATATTTCCCTGGATGCCCTGGCTCACAATATCGCAGCCTTCCGCTCCACGCTGCCGGCACGCATGAAGATGATGGCATCCGTCAAGGCGAATGCCTACGGACACGGCCTCATCCAGGTCGCCCGCGAAGCCGAGGCTCGCGGAATTGACTATCTGGGTGTGGCTTTTCTTGACGAAGCTCTCTCGATCCGCAGAGCGGGCATTGCCGCGCCGATTCTCGTGCTGGGATACGTTCCGCCGGAGGGACTGCCGGCGGCGCGCCGGCATGATGTATCGATCGCCCTGTTCCGGGAGGATGTATTAGAGGCGGCGGCATCGCTGCCCGAGGATGAAGGGCGCAGGCTTAAGGTTCATATCAAAGTGGATACCGGAATGGGCAGGCTCGGGACGCTCGCCGACGGCAGCGGAGCGGCCGAACGGTTCATCGAGAAGGCGCTCGCGATCCCGCAGCTCCAGGTCGACGGCGTGTTCACCCACTTCGCCAAAGCGGATGAGGCAGACAAGAGCTACACGCTGCTGCAATACGAGCGGTTTGCCGAGATCATGCATTACGTACGCAGCCGCAGCCTTCCGATTCCGATCCTGCACAGCGCGAATACGGCGGCAGGCATGGATACTCCGGAGCTGGGCGGCGACATGCTCCGTCTCGGCATCGGCATGTACGGCCTCTATCCTTCGGATGAAGTGGACGTCGGAAGTGTCGGCCTGCGGCCGGTCATGTCCCTGAAGACCGAAGTCGTGCACGTGAAGACGGTGCCCCCTGGCTGGGGAGTGAGCTATGGCACCCGCTTCGTTGCCGCGACGGATACCCGCATCGGCACGCTGCCGGTCGGGTATGCCGACGGCTTCAGCCGGATGCTCACCGGCAAGGCGGAAGTGCTGCTGCGAGGGCGCAGAGTACCGGTCGTCGGCACGATCTGCATGGATCAGTGCATGATTGCGCTTGCAGCCGCAGATCAGGCGGATTGTTCGGCGGTGCGCCCGGGCGAGGAAGTCGTGCTCATCGGTTCCCAAGGGAAGGAGACGATCTCGGCCGAAGAAGTGGCCGGCATGCTCGGCACGATCAATTACGAGCTTACATGCATGCTGGCTGCGCGCGTGCCGCGCATCTATACGCGCGGCGGTGCAGTCGTCGAAGTGTCGAATCCGCTTCTCGGCGGAGGGATGTGAGGCTTCTTGTCATTTTTTGAAGAAGTCAAGCAGGAATCGCGTCGCTATGCGGCGAATAGCCTTTTAACGACTATTGAAGGATCTTGCCGTTCTAACGAAAAGTGCCCTTTCATAGGTATGGTTGAGTATAGCTCGATACCAACGGAGACATAATGGTAATAGGCTTTGACAAGTTTTGGAGGTGCGAGTTGGTGGCCAATCTGCAGAATACCAAACGAATCATGATCAGTATCCCGGACCAGCTCCTTGAAGAAGTGGACGGAATCGTGGCCAAAGAGAACTCCAACCGCAGCGAGTTCATCCGGCAGGCGATGAAACTTTACCTGGTGGAGCGCAAAAAACGTCAGATCCGTGAATTGATGCAGCGCGGTTATCTGGAAATGGCTAAGATCAACTTGAACATGGCCTCGGAAGCTTTCCACGCGGAGGAAGACGCAGACCGTGCGCTGGGCCGCCTCGTCAGCGGGGTGTAGCTCTTGATCGTCAAACGCGGCGACGTATTCTTTGCAGACTTATCTCCCGTCGTAGGCTCCGAGCAAGGCGGCGTGCGCCCGGTGCTTGTCCTTCAGAACGATATCGGCAACCGCTTCAGCCCGACGGTCATCGTAGCGGCCATTACGGCCCAGATCCAGAAGGCGAAGCTTCCTACCCATGTTGAGATCGATGCCAAGGCTCATGGCTTCGATCGCGATTCGGTCATCCTGCTCGAGCAGATCCGCACGATCGACAAGCAGCGTCTGACAGACAAGATCACGCATCTCGACGACGAGATGATGAGACATGTCGACGACGCGCTGCAGATCAGCGTTGGTCTGATCGACTTCTAAGCCGGCAGGAATCGGTTCCGCCATTTTCTGCCTGGCGACTGTGTCTGATGAGGCAAATATGGAAAAAAATGCTGGACAGGTATTTATTCTGTTGATACTATAGACTCAAACATAACCGTATACGATGCATGGCATCGTTTTGCTCGCGAAGAACGCAAGCAGTTGAACCGGATCACCGGTTCCTGCTTGCGTTTTTTGTTTTTCCTGGGCAGAGAAGGGAGCGACATGTTCAAAAGAAATCAGAAATCCACCGCTTTTCTGGCAGCTGCGCTATCAGCCGTACTTGTATACGGTCTTTATCAAGTCCAATCCAAGATGCTGGAGAGGCAGCAGTCGGTGCAGATCGTCGCTCCCAAGCGCTTCATTGCGGCCGGGGAGAGGATATCGGCGGAAGATCTCCGTTACATGGCGATTCCGGAGATGGCGTTCAATTCCGACATGATGACGGATATGGGTTTGGCGGCAGGCAAGGAGGCCGTCGTTCCGCTTGGGGAAGGAGAGCCGCTTCGAAGCTGGAAGATGGATGGATACCGGCTGATGCCGGCCAAGAACGAATCCACCTTCCAGCTGCCCCGAAGCTATGTGCTTTCGGTATCCAACGGCATCCGCGCCGGCGATCGGGTGCAGCTGTATGTCTCGGGAGCGGCTGAGCTGTCGGAAAGGCTGTTCCCGGAACCCGTCATCGTCGCTTCGGTGAAGACCGGAGGAAACCAGGAGATCGACGACATGGACAATCCCAATCTGCTGTCGCTTGCCGCTGGCGACCGCGAGAAGATGTATGCTTCCCGCCGGGATGCGAACGGAAGGATCGAGGACATCAACCTGAATCTGACGGAAGAGCAGTGGCTCCGGATCGATTCGCTTTGCAAGTCGGGAGAGAGCAAGCTCGTCGTGGCCTATAGCCCAGACTCGCTCAATGCTGTGGCGGCTGCTGCCGCGGGAGGCAGGCCATGACGGCACCTCTGATCGCCTTTATCGGGACGACGCCCAACATCGGGACGACGGCGGCGGCGTATGCGGCGGCCTGCCGAATCGCGGAGCAGACCGGCGGAGAGGTCGGCTTCCTATGCCTGAACTTGAAGAGCGCCAAGATTCATCGTTACCTTGGGAGCGATGCTCCTGCGCATACTCTGGATGCGATCCGTCCCGAGCTGAAATCCCGCTCCCTGACACCGCGGATGCTGAGGCGAGCTTGCTGGCCATCCCCGGATGAGCCTGGCGTGCATGCTCTCTTTGGCAATCTGCTCAGGGACCAGGCCGAATATTTCACGCCGGAGGAAGCAGAGCATTTGCTGGAGACAGCTGCCCTGACCTTCTCGGCGGTCGTGGCGGATGCCGGCTGCTACTGGGACAATGCCGCGACAATCAGCGCGGCTCGGCGCGCCGATTCCCGGGTATTGTGCACGACCGGAGCGCTCTCGCATTTCCAGGAGGATTGCAGCCGCTGGATTCGCCAGGTGTCCCCTTTGTTCGGAGTCGATCCAAGCCGATATGAGCTGCTTCCCATTCACTCTCCATGGAGAACAGGAGGATACAAGATGAAGGAAATCGGAAAAGAGACAGGATTGCCGCTGATCGGAAGTTTCCAAACGAACGAAGCCTTTTATGATTCCCTTGACCATGGCCGATACGGGCATTGGCTCAAGAAGGATGCTGCCGGTACCCAGGTCATGAGCGGTCCAGCAGAGACGCTTGTGAATCGGCATGGCCTGAGGCAGCGGCCGGCTGTGGAATCGCAGCCTTGGTATCGCCGGCTGCGCGCTCATCGGGGAGAGCTGGGAGTATGAGCGGAGAGAAGAGATTCTCCCCCTCCGCCTATTCCGCGAAGCTCAAAAACGAGGACGCGAACGAAAGCTTGCCGAAGCAAGCCGGAACTGTTCCGGTCGTCCGGATGATGATGAAAGACGTCGGTGAAGCTGACGAGGATCAGGCTCGGAAGCCATCCGACTTTGCCAAAGCGGCCGATGACATGAGGGCATATCTAGCTTCGCCGCGCGGCTTGACGGAGGAAGAGCGGCGAGAATACGGCGAGAAGCTGAATCGGGCCGTTCTCGGTTATTCGGGAGAGCGCAAGGAGATTCTGGCTCTCATCACGGACAGGCTGTTGAGGCTTCGCATTCACGAGCTGCCCGGAACGGCTGGCGGGTACCCTTCCTTGGCGGAGGCGCTGTTCGCAGAAGTCATCGGGCTGGGGGCGCTGGAGCTTGTCCTTCAGGAGCGGACCGGCTTGGAAGAAATCCAGGTCGTAGGAACAAGAATTTATGTGATGCGGGAAGGTCAGGTCTCGCGATCTCCGTGCCGCTTCCAGTCATTGAAGGAGGTGGAGCGGATCCAGCAAAATCTTGTTCTCTACAATAATGACCGCATCAATCCCCGCAAAAGATGGGCCGAAGTCATGATGCGGGACGGCACCCGCGTTACGATGACGGGATTCGGATTCACGTCCCAGCCGACGCTTACGCTTCGTTTTTACGCTTCAAGGGCTTTTCGCCTGGAAGAGCTGATCTCTCCCGAGTGCGGCACGATGAACGCCGCCATGGCAACCATGCTGAGAGCCGCGCTTGAGTGCCGGTACAATCTGATCATTATCGGACCGACGGGATCAGGCAAAACCCATCTGCTTAAGGCTCTCATCGCGGAACTGCCCGACGACGAGCGTCTCGTCACGCTGGAAAGCCGGCTGGAGATGATGCTGAGCCGCGATTTTCCAAATAAGAACGCGGTGGAATACGAAATGGACGAGGATGATCCCCTCCACCGTTCCGGACAAGCATTCAAGCTGGCGCTCAGACAATCCCCCGATAGGATCATCCATGCCGAGATTCGGGATGACGATGCGAACATCTACGTAAGGGCCTGCACCCGGGGGCACTCGGGCAGCATGACGACCGTTCATGCGAACCGTCTTGAAGATATACCGGATACGATCTGCGACATGTGCATGCTTGATGGAAGAGCCATGAATCCGGAACGATTGTCCAAGCGGATTGCAGGTTATGTGACCCAGATCGGCATCCAGATGCAAGTCTTGGACGGCAAGCGAAGAATCGTAAGAATAGGCCGGATACGCTGGGATCGTGGACAAGCAAGCGTGCTCGACTGGGCCGTGTATGAACGCGGATCAGGCAGATGGCATATGGCAGCTTCTCCTGATCCGGATGATTGCAGGCGCTTTGCCGAAGCAGGCTATTCGATGTCTTCTGCCGGTTTTGATGTCTCCGAGGCTGAAGCTGGCGAATATAGGACGGAGATTCCGATGAAGGCGTTGCAGCTGTGACCGGAGGGGTCCTTGCCGCAGCGGCCTCCCTGCTTCTCGGACTATGCCTCTTCATCCTGGTGATGACGATGCTTCGTCACGGGGAGAGGGCCTATTATTCGGCTGCCAGACTTCACTACCGCCGCGACCGCAGCTTCAAGGCAAGGCTTGCTTCCTTGTTGGCCAAGCAGGAGCGTATGTACAGTCATCTCTCTCTCTTGCTTGAATCGGTGCAGTCTAGAATCAAACCCGAAGGCTTTTTGCTTTTATCCTTCTTTCTTTTATCTGCAGGATCAACGGGAGGGGCGCTGCTGTTTTTAAGCATCAAAGGAAGTCTGCTTTCCGGAGCCATGGGAGGGCTGATCCCTTACGTTTTCCTTAGAAGCCTGCTGCTGCATCGCCAGATGCAGGCGAGAATGGACTTCCTTCCGGCGGTGGAACTCTTTTACCAATGTTATATGATTACGGGCGAACGGCAGATCCGCAGGGCATTGCAGCGGGTTGTCGAGGAACAGCGGCTTCTTGGACCGATGCAGCCCGTTTTCGAGCAGCTGTACCGCAACCTGTCCGTCCGAGGGGATGACGAAGCCAGCCTTCGGATCTTCGCTTCGTCGCTCGGTCATATGTGGGGCGATTATCTGGTCGAAATTCTCCGAATCGCCCTCATTGAAGGCAATTCAGTATCCGAAAATCTGCGGGAACTGGTGGGAGACATGCGCAAGTCGAGGCGGATTGCAGAACAGGAACGCCATAAGCTTTTGGAGATTCGAATCGCGAACTTTACGCCGATCCTCTTTCTTGCCATCTTCATGGGAATCAATATCCGGTACAACGCAGACAATTCCTACCGGTATTATCTGCAGGACGCCGCAGGCAGGGACATGCTTCTGAATGCGCTGCTGCTTATATTCATGTCTTTCTTGATGGGGCTTTGGCTCTCACGCAAAAAAATGTAAAGGACACAGGTGTTTATGATCATGATGGAAGGCTGGGCCACTGCCATATTCTATGCATCTGCTTTGGGACAGTTCGTGCTTATCGCGGTTTCAATCATTTTCTTAGGGAGGTTGCTTCCGGCGAGGCGCAAGCGCTGGCTCCATCTTCCCGAACGTCCTTGGAAGCATGTTCGGGTGACGGATGAACGGCTTGCATTTTGGAAGCTTTCTAAGGACAGCCTCGATTATAAATCAAGGGCGGCGCTGCTGGCCGGATGCGGTCTGGAATACGATCCGGGGCTTTATCTGCTTGTACGGAGGATATCAATGCTGGCTTGCATGCTCGCGGTGACGGGATTTGGAGCCTGGATGGCACTAGGAGCGGCGCGACCCGTTCAAGCAGCAATCATGGCTGTATCCGCGGCTGTATTTGTCTGCGCCTATGCCGACAAATCCATTCTCGGTGCCTGGAAGAAAGCCCGATCGAGGCGTGTCATCCAGGAAGTGCATGCCATCAGCGTACAGCTGCTGTATCTGCAAGGCTCCAGCCTGCATATTCACGCCAAACTCATGAGATGCGTGCCCTATACACGATCCATTCGGAGCGACCTTCAGCGGCTGCTCGGCGAATGGTATCACGATGCCGAAGGATCCATCCGCCAGTTCAAGCAACGGATCGGGACGGAGGAGGGAATGAGCTTCGCCGAGACGATCGAATCGCTGCGGGTGCATGATCATGAGGCTTATTACGTCCTCTTAAGGGAGCGTATCCGCGATTATAAGGACAAGCTGGAGCTTTTGAAGGAAAGCCGCAAGGAGTCGAGCTCATACATGTTGTTCGTTCTCGCGGGTATTCCGATTCTTTATACCTTTCAGGTCTTTATCTATCCATGGGTGAGGGAGAGCCAAGTTCTATTCAATTCGCTCAATTAGCGCAACCACTCTGAGCTGAACAAGTACCTGATTCAGCTCATCCAACTTGACAGCTCATCCGACTCGACAGCTCATCCGACTGGACAGCTAAAGCAACTCACTAGATCGACTCCCGCTTGACTCCATTGATCCATGATCCGGGTTATGGCAAATACTATTCAAGGAGGTGAGATGATGCGCAATATTTTAGTCACGGTCATGATGCTGGTTGTCGTCATGCTGCTGTTCAACTCCATTATCGCGGATAACGGCACCGGTACGCGGGTACAGATTCAGAATCACGGAACGGCTGCAAACGGCCAAATCAGCAGTCTGTTGCCCTAAAATACTAAGTGTCCAATCGACTGGCTGAAAGCAAGGGGGATCCATGAAGGAACTGCTCGTATCCATGCTTTTATTGGTAACGGTCATCGCCATTTATCTATCCGTCGTGGACGGAGCGGAAGGGTCCCAAGGCCGATTGGCCTCGATGGGCAGCCGGATGGCGGAGGAAATCCGGAGCACCGATCCATGAAGCAGATTCTGGTGTTCGTCCTGTTTGCCGGAATGCTGTGCTGGATGATGTTTTCGCCGCTTTACAAGCATGTCTTCATCGTCAGGGAAGCTCTCCTGCAGAAAGAAGTGGATTTCCTTCTCGAGACGGGGGCGAGCGGCAGCCGCGGCTATATCGACGATGCCATGGTCGAAGCCTCCCGCAGCAGGCTGGAGCAGGCTGGAATGAGGCGGGATCAGATCCGGTATCGCATATCGGCTTCGGATGGAGGCGACGCCACTTCTTCGGCCAGACCTTTGCTGAGAGGAACGGGGCTGCTTCTTACGATCAGCTATCCCTACGAAAGGCTGTTCCAGATCGACAGCCTGATAGGGGTTGCTGTGCCTGATCCGGAGGAAAGGATGTCCGCATCGGGCATTAAAATGAGCGAATACGTGCCATAATGCCTGAACCTAATCATACAAGGGGAAAAACATGTCCAAACTGCTGCTTATCATGCTCATGCTGACCGTCTGGGCTTCCGCCCATGCGCTGCAGATCGACGAGGAAAGATCGATCCGCACCTTGTTCGAGAGCAAGCATTCCGTCAGCAGAGCCGTCCATGCGGCCGCCCAGCAGCTGAACAAGGAGGATTTGGCCGAAGGCCGGTTCACGATCAATGAAGAGGCGGCGTACGAAACGGCAATGGAGTACTTGCAGCTCAATCTGCTACTGGATGCTTCGGGCCAGCCGCTTCCCGGCTCCAGGCTGCGCCAGCGCGTCGTGCTGGAAGACTGGGCGGTCATCAACGCCGGCCAGCCGTTTCCTTTCACGTACCGCAATTCCCGATACAATTACGAAGTGACTCTCGATCGGCCCGGCGTCGTCATGATCATAGCCGTCTCTTACCCGCGGTTATTTTCCATGATGGAGCCGATTGTCTGGCATGTGAAAGGAACGGCTGAGCTGGCCGGGCCGATGAATGCCGTCTATTCGAGCGTTAGCCCCTAATCGAGAACCGCAGCGGATGGTTGATGCCGGACAGGAAAATTCCGTGTCAAGGCTATTGATTTCCTTACCTCCAGCTCGGCTTATTCTCTTAATCTACCAGCTCTTGAACACATCAGTTTGCACTTACCCCGCTACTTCTAGTAAACTTTTTAAAAGAGCTGTCCGCGAGCCCTTCATTTCTGTATATTTCAATGGGCCGCGGCAAAGAGCAGGGGGGCGAGTGACAATGCTGAAGCTCGGAGACAAGGTCGTTATCATCGCTGATCAATATGAGCAGAATCTTCCTGTCGGGGAGTATGGATATATTATTGCTTATGACCGCAATGCGGATAATGTATTTGATTATGTCGTCCGCATACCTGCGGAAAACCGCAATTTTCTCGTTCCGGGAGATGACGTGGAGCTGGAGGAGATCCTCCTTCGTATGGAGGCTGACCGCGTGGAGCGGGAGGCTCTGATCGATTATGCCTTGGCGACCCGCAACGAAGAGCTGTTCAACCGGATCATGAACGGCGAAGAAGCCGAAGAGCCTGCCGAAGATCCCGGATCCAAAGAGCTGCAGAGCCGCGACGACTTTATCCGGCAAGTCAATCTCAAGGCCTGGATTTAAGAAGGCGCGGACTTTAGTTGATACAGGAGGATGATGAGGATGGAAATCATTTTTCACGGCCAATCTTGCATTCAAATTACGGCGGATAACGGGAAGTCCCTGCTGGTCGATCCATTCATAAGCGGCAATCCGCTGTCCAAGAGCAATCCGTCCGATATCCGCACGGATTACGTTCTCCTTACTCATGCGCATCAGGATCATATTCTGGACGCCGCAGACATTTCCAAGGCCAACGGAGCTCCGATCGTCGCTATTCCCGAACTGGCTGCCTATATGTCCTGGCAAGGAGCCGAGACGATCGACATGAACATGGGTGGAACGGTCGACCTCGGATTCGCCAAGGCGACGATGATACCGGCCTTCCACAGTTCGG
Source organism: Paenibacillus sp. SJS-P3 (assembly GCF_056711585.1). Classification (NCBI taxonomy): domain Bacteria; kingdom Bacillati; phylum Bacillota; class Bacilli; order Caryophanales; family Paenibacillaceae; genus Paenibacillus; species Paenibacillus sp. SJS-P3. Next base: position 1,361,042 of record NZ_CM160043.1, read on the forward strand.
GCATCGTGCTCGATGACGAGCAGAGAATCGTATACGGCGGCATGCCGGCCGGATTTGTCATTGAGGTGGACGGCAAGCGGATTCTGCATGCCGGCGATACTTGCCTGTTCTCTGACATGGCTCTGATCGGCAAGCGCAGCAAGCCGGATATCGCCTTCATCCCGATCGGAGGCCATTACACGATGGGGCCTGAGGATGCCTTGCAGGCGGCCGAATGGTATGGAGCGGAGCATGTCGTGCCGATCCACTACGATACGTTTCCGCCGATCCGTCAGGATGCCGGCGCTTTCGTCGAGAGCCTGAGAGGGCTCGGCCTGAAGGGCCAGGTCGTCGAGCCGGGCTCCAAGGTCGATCTCTCTGCCTGGAAGTGATATTCCGGCACAGCAAGCAAGTAGCGCAGAAGGCGCCGCCAACTTGGCGGACGCCTTCTTTTTTTGCATATGCAGCTCATTGAGAATGTTGTCGAACTCAAGGTATAATACAAGGAATGACGAACAGGCAAGGGGGAACAGCGCGATGAATATAACGATTCGGGATGTGGAGCATGTGGCGGGACTGGCCCGGCTGGAGTTCACGGAATCGGAGAAGGAGCAATTTGCCCAGCAGCTCAGCGCCATACTCGCTTATGCAGATAAGCTCGGAGAGCTGGATACGACGGATGTGGAGCCTACGAGTCATGTATTGCCGGTGACGAACGTCATGCGGAAAGATCAGGTACGCGAATCGGTGTCCAACGAGACCGCTCTGCTGAACGCGCCGGATGAAGAGGACGGGCAGTTCAAAGTGCCTGCCGTGCTGGAATAGGATCCCTAGCTGAAAGGAGGAACAACGCTTGGCTTTATTTGACAAGAGACTTCAGGATGTACATAACGAGCTCGCTGCCGGCAAGCTTTCGGCTGCTGAACTGACGGATGCTTCCTTCAAGCGCATCGCGGAGACGGACGGCAAGATAGGGGCTTTCCTGACGCTGAACGAGGAATCCGCGCGTGCCAGGGCTGCAGGGCTGGACCGCGACGCAGGAGCGGAGAAGGGGCTGCTGCACGCGCTTCCCGCAGGCATCAAGGACAATATTGTCACAAAGGGGCTTCGCACGACTTGCGCCAGCCAGTTCCTGAGCAATTACGATCCGATCTACGACTCGACCGCGGCTTCCAGGCTGCGCGATGCCGGAGCGGTTACGATCGGCAAGCTCAACATGGATGAATTCGCGATGGGCGGTTCCAATGAGAACTCCAGCTTCCACCCCGTCCGCAATCCTTGGAATACGGACTATGTCCCTGGAGGATCCAGCGGCGGCTCGGCTGCCTCGGTTGCAGCCGGCCAAGTGTATTTCGCTCTAGGATCCGACACCGGCGGCTCCATCCGCCAGCCAGCATCCTATTGCGGTGTCGTCGGCTTGAAGCCGACCTACGGCCTCGTATCCCGCTTCGGTCTGGTCGCATTCGCTTCCTCGCTGGACGCGATCGGGCCGCTGACCAAAAACGTCGAGGATTCCGCCTATGTGCTGCAAGCCATTGCGGGACATGACGGCATGGATTCGACATCGGCGAACGTTTCCATTCCGGATTACGTCAGCGCTTTGACAGGAGATGTCAAAGGGCTTCGCATCGGCGTTCCGAAGGAATATATGGGTCAAGGCATCGACCCTAAAGTCAAGGAATCCGTCCTGGCCGCGCTCAAAGTGTACGAGAGCCTCGGAGCGACATGGGAAGAAGTATCGCTGCCCCATACGGAGTATGCGGTCGCGACCTACTACCTGCTCGCTTCCTCTGAAGCTTCCTCCAACCTGGCCCGGTTCGACGGAGTCCGGTTCGGCGTGCGCGCCGACAATCCGGACAATCTCATCGACTTGTACCGCAAGTCCCGCAGCCAAGGCTTCGGCGACGAGGTAAAACGCCGCATCATGCTCGGCACGTATGCGCTCAGCTCCGGCTACTACGACGCTTACTATTTGAAGGCGCAAAAGGTCCGCACCTTGATCAAGCGCGACTTCGACCAGGCATTCGAGAACTTCGACCTGCTGCTCGGACCGACGGCTCCGACGCCTGCATTCCGCATCGGCGAGCAGATCGGCGACCCGCTGACGATGTATCTCAACGACATCGTCACCATCCCGGTCAGCCTGGCCGGCGTGCCAGCCATCAGCGTGCCATGCGGCTTCGCGGACGGCCTTCCTGTCGGCTTGCAGCTGATCGGCAAGGCGTTCGATGAAGCGACTGTGCTGCGCGCAGCCCATGCATTCGAGCAGCATACCGACCACCACAAGGCGCGCCCGCAGCTGTAAGCGCCCGTATCTTGCAAGCAGGAGGAACGTTATCCATGACGGAATACAATTCGTATGAAACGGTGATCGGGCTTGAAGTGCATGTGGAGCTGCATACCGCCAGCAAAATTTTCTGCGGCTGCTCGACATCGTTCGGCGCGCCGCCGAATACCCATACATGCCCGATCTGCCTCGGCCATCCCGGCGTATTGCCGGTGCTGAACCGGCAGGCGGTCGAGTACGCGATGAAGGCAGCCATGGCGCTTAACTGCACCGTTGCCGATATCAGCAAGTTCGACCGTAAAAACTATTTCTATCCCGATTCTCCGAAGGCGTATCAGATTTCCCAATTCGATCAGCCGATCGGCGAGAACGGCTGGATCGACATCGAAGTGAACGGCGAGACGAAGCGGATCGGCATTACCCGCCTCCATCTGGAGGAGGACGCCGGCAAGCTGACCCACGTTGAAGGCGGCTTCGCCTCCCTCGTGGACTTCAACCGTGTCGGCACTCCGCTCGTGGAGATCGTATCCGAGCCGGATCTCCGTACCCCGGAGGAAGCGAAGGCCTATTTGGAAAAGCTCCGCGCCATCATGCAGTATTGCGACGTGTCCGACGTGAAGATGGAAGAAGGCAGCCTGCGCTGCGACGCCAACATCAGCCTGCGCCCATGGAGACAGGAGAAACTCGGAACCCGAGCCGAGCTCAAGAACATGAACTCTTTCCGCGGCGTGCAGCGCGGACTCGAGTACGAGCAGATGCGGCAGGCCGACATTCTGGACGGCGGCGGTACCGTCGTGCAGGAGACGCGCCGCTGGGACGATTCCCAGGGCAAAACCTTCTCCATGCGCGGCAAGGAAGAGTCGCATGACTATCGGTATTTCCCCGATCCTGACCTGGTTCGGCTGCTGATCGACAGCGAGTGGAAGGAGCGCGTCCGCGCTTCCATTCCGGAGCTTCCGGATGCACGGCAAGCTCGCTACACCTCTCAGTACGGTCTGCCTGCTTATGATGCCGGCGTCATTACCTCTTCCAAGAAGCTGGCTGATTTCTTTGAAGAAAGCCTGGCGTATACGAACGATGCCAAATCCGTGTCCAACTGGATCATGGGCGATCTTCTCGCTTATCTGAATCAGACGGGCAAGGAGATCGACGGCGTCGCGATCACGGGCCAAGGCTTGGGAGAAATGATCGGCCTCCTCGAAAAAGGAACGATCAGCGGCAAGATCGCCAAGACGGTATTCAAGGAAATGCTCGAGAGCGGCAAGCTTCCGCAGCAGATCGTGGAAGAGCAGGGACTCGTCCAGATCAGCGACGAAGGAGCCATTCAAGGCATTGTCGAAAAGGTCGTCGCAGCGAACCCGCAGTCGGTGGAGGACTACCGCGCGGGCAAGGAAAAAGCAATCGGCTTCCTCGTCGGCCAAGTGATGAAGGAATCCCGCGGCAAAGCGAACCCGGGACTCGTCAACAAGCTTTTGACCGACTATCTCAACCGTTGATTTCACAGCCGTTCCCTATCGGGAGCGGCTTTTTTCAATATGCCATGTGAGCACGAAGTTTATCGCTCCTGCTCGTCTTGACCGTTACGGAACCTTGCATCCGTGTTAAAGTATGAGGAAGCGAAGAATGCTTCATTTCGACGCATGCAGTAAGGTACAATAGCCTGAAAAGGCGCGCAGCAACGAAGAGAAAGGATGGGATGACATCATGAGCGCATCCTTGGCTGCGAGCAGCCCGTGGTATATCAGCGAATGGGAGATGCTGCTCCGGCTGCTGATGGCTGTTCTGCTCGGCGGGCTTGTCGGTTTCGAGCGGGAGCAGTCGAATCATGCGGCGGGGCTTCGAACCAATATATTAGTTTGCCTTGGCTCCTGTCTGCTGATGCTTTTGTCGGCATATGGATTTTCAGCCTTCATCAACGAGACGAATGTCCGTCTCGACCCGGCGCGTCTGGCTGCGCAAGTCATTACGGGCATAGGTTTTCTGGGAGCGGGCACCATCTTATTTACCGGGAAATCCATTACGGGCCTTACGACGGCCGCTACGCTATGGGTCGTGTCCGCCATCGGACTTGCGGTCGGGGCTGGATTTCTGTTTCCTGCCGTGTCCGTCACGGTGATCGTCCTTATCGTCCTTATCGTCCTTAATAAAGTCGAACGCAAATTCAGCAACGGAAAAAAAGAACATCACCTGCAGATTCTGGCTGACGAAACGAACGCTCTTCTTCAGGCGATCAGCGCTCTTCTCCAGCAGCAAGGCATCGTCATGCGCAAGATGTCGCTGCAGGAGCACGGGGACTGGGAAATGGAAGGGCCGAGGGTGATGCTGCTGCTGTATGTCAATTTCCCCCGATCGTGCAATATGATCAAGTTGCTTGAAGAAATCAAATCGCTGGATGGTGTGCATGCCGTGAGCGCGGAATGAACAATACCCGATCCCAACCGAAACGTCGCTGGCTTGCCGGGCTGCTTGCTTTTTTGCTCCCCGGCGGAGGCCATCTCTATATCGGTCGCTATGGACGCGGCCTGGTCATTTTGCTTGCGGTGCTGCTGGATCTGGCGGCTCTCGTCCGATTTTCCGATGCAACGAGCGGCAGCCGAGCCCTTTTGCTCGTTTATTTGGGAATGGCGCTGCCGGCGCTGTATTTCGTCAGCGTGTTCGATGCCCTGCAGATTGCCAGCCGCACGCGTCTGTCTGAAGACGAAGCGCGCCTTCAGCCGGAGCATGCAGGCTTCGCGATGACTCATAGCATGATTCTTGTCGCCGGTGGAATCATTCTGTTTTTCCTTATCCGTCCGACAAGAGCTGTCCAGCCAAGACTGGATTGGCTTGGGGATATGGCATCGGGAGTCATTCTCCTGATCATCGCCGGATGGATGGCTTTTCGGATCAAGCCGGGCTTCTTCCGCTTCGGCAGGCTCAGCAGCGCCGCTTTGCTGGCCGCATGCGGAGTTCTGCTGTTGTGGGATCAGGTTGCGGGACGCAATGACATCGGGCTGTTAGCCGACTGGTGGCCGCTCTTGTTCGTCCTTGCCGGGATCGAAATGCTGGTCTACCAGCTGCTGGAGAGGAAAAAAGCTGGCCGCCGGCTGTCGGCAGGCGCGGGCTCGCTTCTTGCAGCGCTTCTGCTTGCAGGATCAGCCTACTCGATTACCCAATATGGAGGGCTTCCTTTCCGCTGGCTGGACCAATACGGAACGGGTGCGAGGATGGAAAATCTTTCGGAGGAAAAGGGGTATAGCTACAGCTTGAAGCCAGTATCCGCCGTAATTACGGAACCGCTGAACGATGTCGTGGTCGATAACCCCAACGGAGACGTGTCGGTCGTACCTTCGACAGACCCGTACAGCCGGGAAGTAACCGTTGAAGCGATGCTCTGGGTCGATTCCGACAACAAGCAGGAAGCGGATCTGGTGGAGCAAAAATCAGCCGTCACCCTTTCTGCGGAAGGAAAGCTGCATATCGAGACGAAGGGGATGCCTTACGGCGCCAACGGGGCGCGGATGCCGCGTTTCAATCTTCGGATTACGATTCCAGCCGATTTGGAGACGCTGCTGTCCGTTCCGAGAGCATTCCCTTCGCCTGATCCTATATCGACGGCAACGGCCCTGCCAGGAGAGAATGTTCCTGATGGTACGGAGCCATCCCCATCTCCAGAGGCGGACGCTGCGAGTCCCGCTCCTCCTCCCGCCGCTCCTGAGCAAACGGTCAAATTCCTGCTCAATGCGGGCAACGGCTCCGTCAAGCTAAGCGGCATCCGCGCAACCGGCGGGTTTGTCGTACGCAATCGCAGCGGTTCCATCGAAGCGATGGATTTGACCGGACCGCTGGAAGCAGGCACTAGCAACGGCGAGGTGAAGGCCCGGAGAATTACCGGAGACGCGGCGTTGTCGGCCAAGGAAGGAGCGATCTCAGCCTCGTCGATCCATGGCAAGCTGACCGCTTCCACGGCCAATGGCAATCTGGACATCAACGATGTCCGTGGTGAAGCGCTGCTCGAGACGAGGAACGGATTCATCCATGTCCGTGAAGTCAGCGGGAGCGTGCAGGCGGATACGCTGAATGGAGAAATCAGCCTGGCAAGCTCTGTCGTCGGGGGCACTTGGGACATCAACAGCTCCATTGGCGAAATTCTCTTATCCTTGCCGGCGGACGGCTCTTATACGGTAGATGGATCGGTTACCTTCGGGACGATCCGTGCCGAGCTTCCTCTCCAAATCGAGAAAAAGACGGTTAAAGGCCAAATCGGGCTCGGTACGTACCGGATCCGGGTCGATGCCAACAGCGACATTCGGATTACCTCTTATCCTGGTCCCGGATGAAACCGCATAGGCCCATCGAAAGAGAAAACTTGGATGGAAGCCTCTTCATTGACAAAACGTAAAATCCAGGCTTACAATAGAACTACTACAAAGTAAATACAACTATAAACTACGAAGGACGTGATCGGGAATGGGAGCCAGCGTTGAGCAAGCTCTGGAGCAGCTGAAGGCAAGCGGCGTCCGCATGACCCCGCAGCGTCACGCGATACTTGGGTTTCTGATGAATTCCATGACTCATCCGACTGCGGACGAGATCTATAAAGCTTTGTCACCCGACTTCCCGAGCATGAGCGTCGCTACGATCTACAACAACCTGCGTTTGTTCGTCGAGGCAGGCTTGGTCAGGGAGCTGACCTATGGGGATGACTCCAGCCGGTTTGATGCCGACTTGTCCGACCACTATCACGCCATATGCAAAGTATGCGGAGATATCGTCGACTTTGAGCATCCCCCTCTCATGGAGGTGGAGCAAGCCGCTTCCAGAGAGACCGGATTCCGTGTCGAAGGACATCGAATGGAAATTTACGGGGTATGCACGCAATGCGCTAAAACGACCGTGAATTGAAACCGTTTGGAAGCGATGCTTCCAAACGGTTTTTTTTATTTGCATGAATATAGCCCTCTCTTAATAGACTCATAGAGAGGAGTCGATCAACTTTTTGCGTTCCGTATTCGTCTAATCTTTGTATACGCAAGGAGTGTGGGCAATGAGAAGGGGCATGACCTCTGCGGGCAGGCGCAAGGGAAGAGGATTTCGCCGCTTGCTGGGATTTTGTGTATGTATTGGTATCATGGCAGGAGCATGGGCAGGATATCAGCTTCTTATGCCCAGCAACGAGCAGGAGACGCCGGTGTTCTCGGTCGAGCATCCGCTGTTTTATAAAGGCCATTTCATGGAAGCGGGAGCTCTGCTGGAAGGCGATGAGATCAAGCTGCCGATCGAAGCCGTCACTTCCATGCTCGGAAGCGAGATTCCGATTCGCTATGAAGCCGATTCGGAATCCATCATTTTAACCAATGGCAGTCAAGTGCTGAGGATGAAAACGGATACTCTCACCGCCAAGCTTGGCAGCAAGCCGTTCAAGCTGGCTGTCGCACCGGAAACCCGGAAGGGCATCGTCTATGTGCCTTTGACTCCGCTGAACACGCTGTACGGCGTCCAAGCGCAAGTATCGCCGGCGACTGGAGCCGTGACGCTTGCCAAGGGAGGCGACAGCGTCCAGTATGCGATTCCTGGCAAAAAGGAGATGGCTGTCCGCAACGAGCCGAGCATCCATAGCGCTTATATTGAAAAGGTTCCATTGGAGGGCAAGCTCGCGGTCTGGAAGGAAGAAGGAGACTGGTACTCCGTCCAAGGGCCAAGCGGGTACAGCGGTTATGCCCGCAAATCGGAGCTGCAGCTGTCGGACAAGCAGACGACCCAGGAGCCTGTCGAGCAGCAGCCTGAATTGGCGTGGAAATCGACCGGACAAAAAATCAATATGACTTGGGAAGCGGTGTACAACGCGGCTCCCGATCCGGCCAAGTTCCCCGCCATGGAAGGGGTCAACGTCGTCAGCCCCACCTGGTTCGAATTAATGGACGGAGCCGGGCAAATCCGCAGCAAGGCGGATGCCAACTATGCGAAATGGGCGAGAAGCAAGGGTATCCAGGTGTGGGCGCTGTTCAGCAACGGCTTTGATCCGGAACGGACGACTCAAGCTTTGGCCAATGTCGAGACCCGCTTTTCCATGATCCAACAGCTTTTGGCCTACGCCAAAATGTACCAGCTTCAAGGCATCAACATCGATTTCGAAAATGTACGGACTTCCGACAAAGGTGCACTCGTTCAATTCATGCGCGAGCTGACGCCGATGCTGCATGAGCAGGGTCTTGTCGTTTCCATTGATGTGACGCCGAAGTCCAACAGCGAAATGTGGTCCTTGTTCCTGGACCGGGCCGAATTGATTCAAAGCGTCGACTACATGATGCTCATGGCCTATGACGAGCATTGGGCATCCAGTCCCGAGTCGGGCTCGGTCGCATCGCTGCCTTGGGTGGAAAATTCGATTTTGAGGCTGCTGGAAGAAGATAAGATTCCTGGCTCCAAGCTTATTTTGAGCATGCCTCTATACACGCGGATCTGGACGGAGAAAACCGCTTCGGACGGGTCGGTGAAAGTATCGTCGAAGGCTGTCGGAATGAACAAGATCAGAGAGCTGATCGCTACGAATAAGCTGAAGCCGGAATTTGATCCGTCAACGGGCCAGAATTACGTTCAGTACCCCATAGAAGGAGGGCTGAGCCGGATATGGATCGAAGACAAAGTCTCCCTGGAGGCGCGCATCGCCTTGGTCCATAAATACGGATTGGCAGGCGTGGCCACATGGAGCCGCTCCTTCCAGGCGGATGATGTCTGGTCTGTCATCCACAACGGCCTCAGCAATCCATCTTGATTCAAGGACGCTTTAATCACGATCAAAAAAGCCCTCGGCGCCATGACTTCCAAGCGAAGTCGCTGCGCGGAGGGCTTTTATGAAATTCAGGCCTGGGACGAAGGCGGAGCGGCTGCCGCCGGTCCCGAATCGGTCTTGCCTGCAGCGGCAGGAAGCTCCTCTTCGCTGTCCAGACCGTGCGTCGCCATATCTTTGTCCAGCGTGAGGATCGTCTTGCAGTACATGCAGCGGTCGGTGCGTCCAAGAATTTTGGTCTGGCGTCCGCATTCCGGACAGATGAGCATGACCGCGCTGGTCGAGAGCATGCCTGCCCAAAAGTAGATGCCGACGCTGACGAGCAGGGCGATCATGCCGATAACCATGAATACGGCGGCAATCACTTTGCCGGTCTGGCCCCAGAAAACGATGCCAGCTGTACCAAGAATCATAACCCCCATGCCGACAAGGATGAGGACAAGCCCCCAGAGGCGGAACTCGTTGATCTTGCTGGATTTAAGTAGCACTCGAATTCATTCCCTTTCATTGGCTCGGGCATAGCGGCCCGATTTCTTGTAAGCAAGGCAGGAAACCGCCTGTTTTTGTCGAATCATACCCTACAGACTAATATTATAGCGGAAACTTCTGGTGGAAGCTATATGGGGGATAACCGTTTGGAACTTATGAAAAAACACGTTTCGAGTATGCTCCAGTTTGAAGAAGGAGTGATCGGGCTTGTGTCTGTCTCTCATCCCTATCCGTTTCATCCGCAGATCGACGGGTTGGACCTGCTGCTGCTCGTCATCACGAGCTCGGCATGCAATCAGCCATCGATCGAACATTTGCGAATGGAAGGGCAGCGCGTCATGATCCGCCGGACAACCTGCGTGGGCTTGGAGCAATGGGTTTCCAACGGGAGTGACAGCAAGATCATCGAATGGCTGCTTCGAGGAGACGTTGTCTTCGACAAGGAAAGCTTCCTCGTACAGATCAAGGCACGCATCAGCCAATTCCCGGATGAGCTCTTGAAGCGGAAGCTGCTTGTGGAGTATGAGGCTTTTTTGAAATCATGCCTTCAAGCCAAGCAAAACCTTTCGGACGGGTTTCAATTCGATGCTCATAACGATATCATCAAAACACTGAATCATTATGCCCATATGGAGCTGATTGAAGCGGGACTTCATCCGGAGCCTTCCGTTTGGCGGCAGATGAGAAGATTCCATCCGGGTATTTATAAGCTGTATGAGGAGCTTACGTCGAGTCCGGAGACGCTTGAACAGCGCATTCAGCTCGTGCTTCTCGCTTGCGAGTTTTCGATCATGAGCAAAATGCGGTCCTGCTCCGCTCTGATCTTTCATATTCTGGAGACGAGGGAGGAGCCTTGGAGCATCATGGAGCTGACGAGCCATCCTTCCATGAACGGGCTTCATGTGGATCTTTCAATCATCCTGCAGAAGCTCGTTCAGCGAGGGTATGTTCGGGAAGTCGCTGTCATGGCCGATTCTAGTGAATCCGATGAGCTTGAGTTGAGATACAAGCTCCCGAGTTAAATTTGTTGTTGATTAATGATTCCACATGGATATAATAGGAAGAAATGAATGATTTGGAATCGGGAAGCACCCGTCCGCAGCTGATGCTGGGACGGGTGTTTTTTTTGTTCTGGATATGGAAGAAATCATTAAAATTCCCGATATAAGGCAAAAAGACGTTTTTGGAGGAATGCAACATGGTTCGGTTAGTGTTTATTACTTTGTCGGCTATGGTTATGCTCGCCGGTTCGGGTTTGATCATGTATGAATCCATCAGCTCGACCAGATCGATGGTTATTGCGGAGCAGGCTCGGGATAAGAGTTGAGCTTTTTAGGTTTTAATAGTAGGAAGGGAAAGGAACGGATGGGGCACTTGTCTTTCAATCAAAAATAAATTCGGGGGTTTAACATGATGATTATAAACAAGTGGATGCTTGCAACAGCAATGACTGTGGGGTTGATGTCAATAAGTGTTCCAGCAAAGACAGACGCTGCCACTGGAATTAAAATTGTTCCTACGACACTACCTATTGAGGTATTGGTCGATGCTCGAAAGGTACAATTCCCGGATACTAAACCAAAAATGGTCAACAACTCAATCCTTATTCCTCTCCGTTTTGTTTCGGAAAAGCTTCGCGTCAAGCTATCTCTCAGTGGGAAGAATATCACAATGACCAAAGGTGGCAAGACAGTAAAGCTCACTATTGGAGCGAAACAAGCGACCGTAGACGGGAAAGTAATTGCTCTAAATGCGGCAGCCGTAGCTAGTGGTGGTCGGACAATGGTTCCTCTGCGATTCATCAGCGAAGCATTCGGAGAGAGCGTTGAATGGGATAATTATAACCAGTTTGTCTGGATTGGTAGTAAAGAGGTGCAGGAATTAAAGGAATTCATCAAACCCAAAGCAATAAATAATGAAGTTAAAAATCTCCTTAAAGGAAGTGATTTTTTCCTTAAAGATGACTATGGAAAAGATCGAGACTCAATGTTTCTTCTGGATGACTTAGACCTTCCTATTAAAGTGAATGGAGACATTATCTATAGAGTTAGTCAAGCTAAAGATAATCTTAATAGGAGTTACATGAAGGTGCAGTCAAGCCATGTAGGTAATATGGCTATACCTCTATTGCTTCTTAATAAGGCGAAAAAAGCAAAACTTAGAAATGATATTACTCCAATTAGGGAAAAGTCAGGAGACGTTCTGAGAACAAATTATTATATTGTCCGCAGTAGTGCTGATGCAGATGCTGGGGATAATAATTGGGAAGATTTTTCAGTATCAGATATTATGTATGTAGATTTTCTTACCTCCTATGAAAGTCTCATACTATTGAAGCCTTCATGGAGGTGATAGAATGAACCGTCTTCGCTCTTTTTTAGTATCGACACTTGTACTCTCCATAATTGTTTCGTTACTTCAAGGATTATCATTATTTCTTCCTTCGGAAGCTAAAGCAGCGTCTTTAGGAGACAATGCCAGTATTCAGCCATATGCCGAAAACAATATGAGATATGCAGTTGGATTTATGTACTATGACATTTGGAGTGACTCTGCGGGGAATTGGAAACCTGGAGAAGCACCGAATGCCAAAGTAACTGTAACTGCACCATACAGCTTCTACTTTCCAGGTAGAACAGTAAGAAATGCTCAAATTCTATCTTTTGATCCTTCCAACAAGAAACACATGGACTATTTCAAAGCTTCTAGAGTTGATGGGGACACATGGAACGTATACAGTCCTTATATTGGGACGGAGATGTCTAAACCGCAGTACACCATTAATGGAATTGGAACTAGTAGAGTTTCATTTACTGTTTCTTTAAGTGGAAGACTGACAACAGAATCCGGGCAAAATTATAGCATCAAGGAAGATGCTTGCCCTAATTGTGCTCCTGGAACCAAGGCTTATCGTTATTTTTTTCCAGTCCTATACATCTATGAATTAGATGGTTATCTGGAAGTTCACCATTTCGCTACAGATGGAACTAACATTGATGGGATCTTTTCGAACCAAAATAAAAGTATCAGGACCGGGGAGAAGATTACTTTATCTCCTGCAACGAACACCGATTATGAATATGTTGGTTATAAGGAAAGTAAGTCCTCTGTTCCAAGTGGAGGAACTATTCTTTCAGGAGATCCTTTATCATTTACTTATGATGGTACTTACGACACACAGTTCATTAACTTGTATTATTCAAAAAAAGCAGATGGAACCGCTTATATTCTGCATGTAACCAAAGATGGCCAAAGTCTAGATTCTGTTATTCCTAATCAAACGAAGCAGCTTACTAAAGGACAAGCGTTTACTCCAATACATCCGAATGCGGATGGTTACACTTATGCAGGCTATGTTTTTACCAAAACAGGAACTACTCCGAGTAATTTCAGCAATCTCACGAAAGGAGAATACGCTTTAACCCCTTACGATGGATCGTTCAAGACCCTCTACTTGTATTACGTCTATGATCTCGTAGGTGGGCAGATAAACGTTCGACATATGGTCAGCTCGAGCTCGGGTGGCAGCTATACTTTAAAGGATCAACAAGTTAGCTCTGTGAATTCTCTTCCAGCTACAAAAACAGTACAAGCGGATAGCAAATGGGGAACAATCATAGGGAAAAGCCTTTCCTACAGCAATTACTCCGATACCATTACGTCAGGTGACGCGGTTTCTGCAAATCTGACGTCAACTCAAAGAAAGGCATATGTTTCATTTTTCTATGAGGCACCAAACAAGAACATTACGGCCGATTTTGACGTTATTCCGACATCAATTGATTACGGAGACAATTTTACGGTTCATCCGAGGGACTTGCAACTCGGCAACTGTAAGTATATCGGTCACATGTATAAATTTGTCCGTGGCAATAACGAAAGCGTAACAGGATGGTACAACAGTTATTCCGATACGACCTATACCCGGTCCGACTATCCAAGAGCAATCGGGCAAGGCAATCATCAGGTCTACATGAAAGTATCAACCGATTGCGGAGCAACCGATTGGATTGGACCGAAGCCTCTTGAAGTCAAAGGACCAAAGGACAACTATCCGCCGAAATTCCAAATCGCATGGGTGAAGCGAGGCGAACCGACAAAGCCTATTCGTCAAGCAATGGAAGGCGATATTCTTGATCTCGTCGTCATTCAGGATCCATCGGTACCGACTCCGACTGACCCAGACGGAGATGACTTTATCTTTGATGGGTTTGATTACACCCGAGGCACGCCCTGGATCAAAAGCTTAAAAGGCAAATACCCGACAAACGAATACGGTATGTATGAAGTCACCATGGAAAAAGGCACTCATACCGTCTATGGAACCGGCCGTGACCAATGGGGAGCGACAGCAGAGGCCAGCACCTTTATAAATGTCCTCTCCCGCAGCCCGATTCCAATTATAAAATGTCCGGCCGCCGTAATTGAAAATCACTACATACCTGCCAACGAGTTCGACTCAAGCAGCAGTTACAGTCCAGTTGGGACACCGATCGATCATTCCCGCGACGAATGGCAGAACAAGTTAACCAGTTATGCGAATGGGACCGGTCAGGATATCATCGTGCAGGTCCGACTGGCTGTCTATGATACAAAAGGACGGAGATCCGATGCCCCGGCAGTCTGCGATATTACGGTGAAGCCAGATATACCGCCGGTGGCCAAGCTAGATGTGCCGACACTTGGAATCCGAAACGAACCCAATATCATTCTGAATAAGTCATACAGCCCTGACGGCGATGAGATTGTGACAGCAAAATATAAGTATAAATATGACGCGCTGAACAATGGCTTTGCAGATGATCCTTGGCAGACATTAACCGGGACGTTGAAGCAAGTCACTTTTGCCGGCAGCAAGGTCGGCAAGTACTTGTTTTGGACAGAAGTAACCGAGGACTACGGTCTGACAGGCAATACAGATAATCAAACCCAGCCCACGCTTACGCTGAATATCGTGAACAATGCTCCAGAGGTATCCTTCGATCTCAAAGGCAAAAACCCGCAGCCGGATCTGGACGCCAGCACGACTATTCGTCCGGAGAAGATGCTCGAATGGCCTGTTTATGTCCCGAACACATTGGAACAGGTGTACGACAAGCTCAAGCTGTGGAGTGTTGACGGCGGCAGCTTGGTCGGTGGCGAAGGCCGCAATTTCGGCGGGGCAGCGAACAACATGAACCGCTACGAAATGAATAGAGCAACAGGAAATGACACTGTATTTTGGACAATGGGAACGCAAGCCGACAATGGATTCGGACCCAACTCCCTTTCGCCTTGGCGCGCACTCACGAACAAGAACACGTTTAACGACATCATCCTAGATAAAGACAACGAACTAATGCAAGTTAGAAGTGACGGCAACATTTTGTACAATCACTTCCTGCCTCAAGTCTATTCAACGAAGAAACTCACGATTTTTTCTGGCTACAAAGGCTCAAGCTACACGATCTATGGCTTAAATCCAAAGAAGTTATCGCCTGTCGTGTGGGATTACAGCAATCCCTATTCCCCTAAACGGAAATGGACGAATGGCAGCCCGTATGAGTACATGATCACCATCGACAATGCCTACCGGAAATGGTTTACGGTATCAGGAACCTACCTGTATCTAATCCAGACGGCTCAGGGAGAAGTAAGGGTTGCTGCCTACAATGTAGCAACTGGACAACTCGTCAAGGAAAGAAGCTTCACCTCCAGCTTTGACGGAACCGTAGCAGAGCGAGACAAGTCATGGGGATCTTTTGACGAATGGAAAATATCCCGTTCCGGAAATGACGGAACCATCGTTTTGAGCAGCTTCTACAATAATCATTCCTCCGACTACACGCTGCCTGACGGCGGGGATGCAGGATACTTCGTCAAGCTTGGTCCTGATTTATCTCCGAAGCGTCTTGGAACGATCAAATCCGTACTATTAAGGCCGGGAACGTATTGGACCGGCTTTGATTATCATATTGCGGATGAATGGTATACCGACCCATATGGGAACACATACACGTATGAAGGCCATGGCACCAAAATTACTTCAGGACAGACATGGAACCCGATTCACTCTTACCTGGACTTAACGGTTAACAAATACGACTCCAACATGAATCTAGTCTGGAAGAAGTACCTGAATGAAATCAATCGAGAAGCCGGACTAAACAGCAACCAGGTCGGGTTTTACCGGGGGATGACGACCTTGAATTATCATCCAATGACGATGTCGCCATCGACGGATGATTTATACGTCCCTCTTGTTCAAAACGGGGGATCGACAAACATTGAATCCAGCGTGCTGCGGCTGAGCATGCGGGATGGCACAATCAAGGAACAGCTCCCCGCAGGAACGAGCACCTTCCTAGATTGGAACGGAAACAGGACGGGAAGCAACACGACCCTTACAGCGGATAATGCCAACACCGGCGGCGACTGCAATGCTTACGGATGCGCATTTTTCCGAGAGTACACAGGCAACGGGGTGCTGTTTGAAGTTTTGGAACCTGCCTACCCGCAAAAAATTCCTTACGTCTATATGGCCGTAGGTAATCCTACGACCGGTCCACTCGCACGACAAACGTTCACGAACGGACAGATGGTATCCGACGTTTCGCTGAACGATGCGGAGATGAAATTCAGTCTTCGCATGACGGATGTGGACGTTGATCAGGAGAGCATGGGATTCAGCTTCCGCATGCAGGATCCACGGAACCGGTACGCGATAGAGACGGATGGACACTCGTTCGATCTGGTCAAGTATGTGAATGGATCCAGGTCCGTCCTGCAGAGCGGCAGCTACCCTTTCCAGTCGGATGTCAGCTACGGATTGAAGGTCAAGACAGTAGGCAATAATATCGAAGCGTTCCTGAACAACATTCCCACTCTAAGCGCCACAGACGGCCAGTTTACAGAGGGCAAGTTCGGATACTACGCCAACAAAGCCTATGTCAGGT